>NZ_MWLK01000026.1 GCF_002198715.1 Rhodomicrobium sp. R_RK_3
GGCCGGCACCACGGCGGCAGGGGACGGGTTGACGCGGACAAGCGGTTCGGCAGGGGCGACGGCGGGCGCAGCCTTGACCGGCGCCGGCGCGGGGGCGGGCGCGGCGTCGCGAATAAAGGCGGAGCTCGCAGGCTTCTCCGGCGCGGGCGCCGGCTTCGGCTCGGGCTTCTTCTCAACCGGTGCGGCGGCGGCCGGTTTGGGGCCGCGATCCTCGGCGGTGACGGTGATGGTCAGCGGCTCACCGGGCGTGGAGGCGGGCGCATCGCCGCGTCCGGGACTGGCGTCGGATAGCTTCCGCGCAACGGCCTCCAGCTCGATGCCGAGCGCCGAGACTTCCTCGAACAGCGCGTCGGACTGGCCGAGCTTGGACTGGTCCGGCGGCACGCGCCATTCGAAGGCGTCCAGCGCGCCGGTGACCGGCGAGATCGGCTGCCATTCGGCCGAGGCGACGCCATCGGCGATCCAGGCGGCGTCGCGCGGCGCACGCACGGCGCGGGCCAGCCATTCGCGGACGCGGCCGGCATCGCGCTTCTCGCCGCCCTCGATGCGAGCCATCAGGGCGCAGACGCGGGCGGTCGGGTTCTTGGCCAGGAGCGGTTGCAGCGCCTCGCGGGCCTCTTCCCATTCGCGCGCATCGACGGCGGCCGAGGCCAGCGCGACGCGGGCTTCCGGATGATCCGGCGTCAGCACGATCAGCGACTTGATGCGGCCGAGGCGGTCGCGCGGGGAATCGCCGGGGCGGGCATAGGCGTAGCCGAGGGCGAGGTCCGGGTGCGGCGTATATTGCCAGGTGCGCGCGAGCACGCGGGCGGCCTTATAGGCATTGCCCTGTCCCGCCATGATGCGGCCCGCGATGACGGCGGCCGGCACGAAATCCGGCGCGATGCGGTGGGCCTCCATGGCCAGCTCGGCGGCGCGGCTGGCGTCCGTCGGCTCCAGATCCTGGGCCTGGGCGGTCAGCAGCACGGCGCGGCGCCGATCGAGCGTCCGTCGGTCGAGATGGCGGTTGTTGCGGGCGACGCTCAGCGTCTCCAGCGCGCCCTGCCAGTTGCGCGAGCGGCATTGCATGTCGAACAGCGCATGGACCGGCCAGGGCAGGGCCGGGTTGAGCGTCATGGCGCGCGAGGCGAATTGCCGGGCGGCCTCCATCTGGCCTTCGCGGCTGGCTTCGAGGAACAGGCCGCGCAACCCGAGCAGGCGGGTCTCGGCGTGATCCGCCATCGCCTCGAAAATGCGCTGGGCGGTGCGCCGGTCGCCGCTGAGCTGGGCGGACTGGGCGCGCAGCAATTCGGTCAGCGGCTCCTTCGGCAGCGCGCGGCGGGCCTCGATGGCGTAGCGCGCGGCGGTCGCCTCGTCACCCGCGCCGACGGCGAAGATGCCCTTGCGCAGCGCGGTGTAGCCGCGCGCGATGCGGCGGCGCTTCATATGGCGGCGCAGGCGGCTCGGACCGGAGAGCACCCGGCCGAAGAAGTTGAACACGAACAGCATCAGGCCGATGCCGATGATCGAGGCGACCGCCACCCAGAACAGCGGCACGTCGATCTGATAGCTGAGCCAGTTGATCGACAATTCGCCCGGACGGTCGGCGAACCAGGCGAGACCGAAGGCCAGCGCGGCGAGCAGAAGCAGATAGATCAGCGCCCGAATCATCAGCCACCCCTTTTGGCTTGCTCTTCGCCGCCAAGCGCGGTGAGTAGTCTTGCCTCGACGCGCGCCAGGGCCTCGTCGGTCGCCTGCTTGGCTTTCAGCTCGCCGAGCCAGCGCACCATCGCGGTCGCCGCGGGACCTTGCAGCCGGCCCGATTCTTCGATCGCCGAGGGCAGGTCGCCGGTTGCGAGCCGGTGCTCGATGCGGGCGAGGATGGCGCGGGTGTCGTCGCCGGGCACGTCGCCCTTGCGGCGGACGCGGATGAAGGATTTGGCCTTCGACCAGAGGCTGCTGGCGAAGGAATCGTCGGCGGGCTGGTTTTCGGCGTCGATGGCGGCGTTGGCGGAGGCGTTGAAGGCGGATTGGAGCTGTTCGAGGCTGCGCACGCCTTCGTCGCGGCGCGACTCCAGCGTGCTGAGGTCGAGCGGCACCGGCGTCATGTCGGCGACGGACTGCAATTCGGCGGCGAAGGGGCGGCCCTCGTCGGCGGCGCGGCGCAGATTATAGAGCGCGACGGCGAGGGCGGTGGCCTTGCCGTTGGTCTGCACTTCGCTTTGCGCCTTGACGACGCTGCCGAGCCGCGCTTCGAGTTCGGCGATGCGGGCGTTCAGCGGATCGAGCGAATGCTGGACGGAATCCTGCACGGCGTCGGGCGAGATGCCCGGGGCGGCCGCAGGGCGCCCTTCGATGCGGCCGATGCGTTCGTTGAGGGCGGCGAGGTCGTTCTTCAGGCCGTTGGTCTGGCTGCCGGAGCTGAGCTGCTCGGTGCGGGCCGCAGTGTCATTCAGCCGGCCCTCGATGGCGGCAAGGCGGGCGCGCAGCATCTGCGCGTCGTCGGCGGTGAAGGGCGCCGGGGCATTGTTGGCGGCGAAGGCGAAATAGGCGACGATCAGCGCCAGCAGCGCGCCGAGCGCGCCCGAGGCCATATGGCTGGCGAAAGCATGGCCGCCGGTCTCGGCAGGATGCGGCGGCAGGTCCTCGGCCGGTGCGTCATGCCGGAGATAATCCGGCCGCTCTGCGCGCGGCGCGGCCGGCTCGGGGGCGCTCGCCGTCTCGCTGGCACCAGCCGCTTCGGCAGCGTCCGGAGCCTCGTCCGCGCTTGCCGCTTCGAGCGGGCTCGCGGCCTCTGGATCGCCCGGCGTCTCGTCCAGGCTGGCGGCTTGAGCGCCGCCCGCCGTCTCGGCCGCGTCCGCGCTGGGATTGTCCCTGGCCGGAATTTCCTCCGCTTGCAGGTCGAGCGTGGCGTGCGGACGCCGCTCGTTGCCTGCGTTCACCGGATCGTCCCTTTCCGGTCCGTTATTGCCTGTCATGGCCTCATACTCCCCGCAGGCCCCCAATGCCACGGGGCCCGATCCTCGCGCGCCACCATAGGATGGCAAATGTTAACGTTTGCCAAGCGCTTCCTTGGTATCGGCGAGATCCGCAATTAGGCTGCGACCGGGCCGATTAGCTGCATCAATTCGGCTTCCGTTGGACGACGGGAAACGGCAACCGTCAACCCGTTGATTTTACTAAGAGCGCCCGCAATCGCATCCGAGTAACAATAACATCTTATTGCCCGGACTTCCCGCTCTAGGTCAAACCCCTTAACAATCCTTATAAAATTCGCCGCACCGCGCGGTGACATCAAAATCACGCCGTCGACGCCGCTGCGCAGATCGCCGGCGAAACGTGCCGCGGCGGCCTCACCGGGCTCGCGGGATTCATAGACGATGAGACGCGTCACGGCGAAGCCGAGCTGGGCGAGCGGGGCTTCGAGATCGAAGGCGAGATGGGCACCGGTGAGATAGAGCAGCGGCCCGGCTTGCGGCCGCAAGGACTGGGCGATCAGCGGCACCAGATCCTTGGCGGTGCCCTCGCCGGTGACGGTGTGGGCAAAGCCGTGTTCGCGTGCGCCGTCGGCCGTGCCCTCGCCGACGCAATACGCGGGCAGACTTTTCGCCGCCTCGAACGCCGCATTCCGGCTCAGGCCGCGCAGCGCGTTGCGGCTGGTCAGGATGAGCGCCTGCACGCCGTCCAGCGCAATCGGCGGCAGCGCCGGATAGTCGATCTGCAGCAGCGGATGGATCACCGGCTGATGGCCGAGCGCCGCGAGCCGCGCGGCCTGCAGCTCGGCATCCTCGCCGGACCGCGTGACGATGATGCGCATCAGGCGACCTTGCGCAGGAAATCCGGTCCGGCCGCCTGCAGCAATTCGCGCGCGGCATCGACGCCCATTTCGGCGCCGTCGCCGGCCGCGCCCTCGCGCTCGGTCTGGTAGGAGCGGCTGCCGTCGGGCAGGAGGATCTGGCCGCGGAAGCGCAACGTTCCGCCATCCAGCGTCGCGAGGCCCGCGATGGGCGTGCGGCAGGAGCCGTCGAGCTCGGCGAGGAAGGCGCGCTCGGCCTCGACGCAGAGGCTGGTTTCGCCGTCATGCAGCGGGGCCAGATAGCGCAGCATGGTCTCGTCGCCGATGCGGGTCTCGACGCCGATAGCGCCCTGCGCGACCGCCGGCAGCATCTCGTCGGTTTCGATCAGCGCGGTGACGCGGTCCTCGAGGCCGAGCCGGCGCAGGCCCGCATAGGCGAGCAGGGTGGCGTCGGCGACGTTCTCGTCGAGCTTGCGCAGCCGCGTGTCGACATTGCCGCGATAGTTGATGATCTTGAGGTCCGGGCGCAGCCGCTTCACCTGCGCATGGCGGCGCAGCGATGACGTGCCGAGCACCGCGCCCTTGGCGAGGGCGGAGAGGCTGGCCGCCTTCGGGCTGATGAAAGCATCGCGGACGTCTTCGCGCGGCAGGAAGCAGGAGATCTCCAGCCCGTCGGGCAGCTTGGTCGGCATGTCCTTCATGGAATGCACGGCAAGGTCGATCTCGGAGGCGCTCAGCGCTTCCTCGATTTCCTTGGTGAAAAGCCCCTTGCCGCCAAATTCGGACAGCGGCTTTTCCGTAATCATGTCGCCGCTGGTCTTGATGATGACGATGTCGAAATCGTCGGGCGTAAGGTTATGGGCGTCGATCAGCCGGTCCCGAAGCTGGTAGGCTTGGGCCAGCGCAAGCTTGCTGCCCCGAGTGCCGATGCGGATGAGGGCTTGCGTTTTCGGTTCGCTTTGCATGACTTATCCTTGGCCGCGCGTGATTGTGGGCTTATTGTCCCCATGAAGTGGCGGCAACTATGACCGCGGCGCGGGATTTGCTCCGCCAGATTTACAATGCCCTCCAGTTTTAAGCCACGCAAAATGAAAAGCTCCAACAGCCCGCTGACCGTCCTGGGCATCGAGACCAGTTGCGACGAGACCGGCGTGGCGGTGATCGAGCGGCATGCGGACGGTTCGGGCGCCATTCGCGTCAATCTGGTGCGCTCGCAATTGCGCGAGCATGCCGAATATGGCGGCGTGGTGCCGGAGATCGCAGCGCGCGCCCATGTCGAGGCGCTGGACGGCATGATCGCGGCGGCGATGCGCGAGGCGGGGCTTGGCTTTGCCGACCTGTCCGCCATTGCCGTGACGGCCGGTCCGGGGCTGATCGGCGGCCTCTTGGTCGGCGCGGTGACGGCGAAGGCGATCGGGCTGGTGCACAAGCTGCCGGTGATCCCGGTCAACCATCTCGAAGGCCATGCCCTGACGGTCGGGCTGACGGAGGGCGTCGCGCCGCCCTATTTGCTGCTGCTGGTGTCGGGCGGGCATACGCAGCTTCTGGCCGTCAACGGTGTCGGCGACTACCGGCGGCTCGGCACGACGCTCGACGATGCGCTCGGCGAGGCGTTCGACAAGACGGCCAAGCTCCTGGGCCTCGGCTTTCCCGGCGGCCCCGAAGTGGAGCGCTGGGCCGTGGGCGGCGATCCCCGCCGTTTCGCGCTGCCGCGCCCGATGCTCGGACGCCCCGAGCCGCATTTCTCCTTCTCCGGGCTGAAAACGGCGCTGCGCCTCGAGGCCAAGCGGCTGGAGCCCTTGCGCGAGCAGGACATCCGTGATTTATGCGCGTCCTTCGAAGAGGCCATAGCCCAATCGGTAATCGACCGGATAACCACCGCCATGGCAATCTATATAAAGCAGACACCCGAAGGCGCGCCGCTGCGTCTGGTTGCGGCCGGCGGGGTCGCGGCGAATATGCGGCTGCGCGCGGCGATGGCGGGCGTCGCCGCTCAGGCTGGGTTCAGCTTGCATGTGCCACCGATCGCGCTTTGCGGCGACAATGCCGCCATGATCGCCTGGGCCGGCGCCGAGAGACTGGCGCACGGATTGCCCTTCGAGGCGGATTTTTCGGCCCGGGCGCGCTGGCCGCTGGACGGCGATGCACCCAAAGCCATCGGCGCGGGTGTAAAGGCGTAGGTATCATGGCGTGGGCCGCGCTTGCCGCGCCCCCTCACCCGGTCGCCTTCTTCGCGAGGGGAGAGGGCTAAAAAAGCGGCGTTCGTTCTTCGCCCTCTCCCCTTGCGGGAGAGGCTTCCGCCGCCAGGCGGGTGGGTGAGGGGGAGTGCGCGGCACGAACGTTTGGATTTGGGCGGCTCTTGGAGCCGCGTGAGAGAAGGAATTTGGTGAACGGAATGGCTGACTATCAAAGTGTGGGCATCATCGGTGCGGGCGCCTGGGGAACGGCGCTGGCGATCGCGGCAAGACGGGCCGGGCGCGACGTGGTGCTGTGGGCCTATGAGCGCGAGACGGTCGACGAGATCAATCACGAGCATTCCAACCACATCTATCTGTCCGGCGTCGCGCTCGACCGCGAGATCCGCGCCACGGCGAAGGTCGCCGAAGTCGCCGCCGCCGACCTTTTGCTGATGGTGGTGCCGAGCCAGTTCTTCCGCAGCGTCGCCGATGAATTCGCCCGCCACGTCACTCAGAAGCCGGTCATCATCTGCACCAAGGGTTTTGAGGAGGACACCGGCAAGCTGATGTCCGACGTCGTCGCCGAGGCGCTGCCGGAAGCGCTGCCGGGCGTCCTCGCCGGCCCGAGCTTTGCCAGCGAAATCGCCCGCGGCATGCCCGCCGCGCTGACCCTCGCCACGCCGCAGGAGGTCGTCGGCCTGCGCGTCGCCAATGCGCTCGGCGCGCGCTCGCTGCGGCTCTACTGGTCGGACGACATGCTCGGCGCGCAGCTCGGCGGCGCGGTGAAGAACGTGCTCGCCATCGCCGCCGGCATCGTCGCCGGGCGCGGCCTCGGCAGCAATGCGCAGGCCGGCCTCATCACACGGGGCTTTGCCGAGCTGATGCGCTTCGGCACGGCGATGGGCGCCAAGCCCGAAACGCTGATGGGCCTCTCCGGCCTCGGCGACCTCATCCTCACCTGCTCCAGCGAACAGTCGCGCAACATGTCGCTCGGCAAGGCGCTCGGCGAGGGCAAGTCGCCGAATGACGTGCTCGGCGCCCGCAAATCGGTGAGCGAAGGCGCGCATTCCGCCGCCGCCGCCGTCGCCCGCGCCAAGACGCTTGGCATCGAGCTGCCGATCTGCGAGGCCGTGCGCGCCATCCTGGCCGGCGAGGCCGATGTGGACGAAGCCATCGCCTCGGTTTTGTCCCGCCCGTTCAGGGGCGAGGCCGACCGGCTGGCTGTTGCGCCCGCCCCTGCCGCCAGGACTCGTAGGCCGGCCCGAAATTCCGGCTGAGGTCGCGCTCCTCATAGCGCATGGCGACCAGGATATAGAGCGTGAAGCCCGCCGCCATCAGCGCGTGGCCGACCGTCATGTGCGGCGTCATCCAGACGCCGAGCAGGAAGCCGACATACATCGGGTGGCGCATCGAGTCATACAGCCAGTTGGTCTTCAGGCTCAGCTCGGGCGCCGGCCTGTTCTGGGACCAGGCCCAGGCCTGACGCAGGCCGAGCAGCTCGAAAATGTTGAAGCTGATGCCCGAGGCAAGCAGCAGCAGCCAGCCGAGGCCGAACGCCACCCAGAGCGCGGTCGCGGCCGGCAGCGGCGCTTCCCACAGCACGATCGGGATCGGCTGCCAGAACAGCATCATGATGAAGCCGACGGCGCTCGCGGCCATGACATAGGTCGAGCGCTCCAGCCCCTTCGGCACGGTGCGCGTCCACCAGGCCTTGAAGCCCGGCCGCGCCATCAGCGAATGCTGCAACCCGAAGAGAGCAACGAGGGCAAGATCCACCAATGCCGCCGCGAAGGGGGGCAGGGTCGGGCCAGTGTCCACGGTGGTCGCGAGCCATGGCGCGGAGAGTTTCGGTAAATTTCCAAGGAACAGGACGTAATGGGTGAAGAAGGCGAAGGTCGCGACGAAGGCGGCGACGCCGTAGGCAAGCCCCGCGATCCGGGCGATGCTGCCGCGCGCGGGACTGCGCGGAACTCTATTGTGCAAAAATACCACTCTCATATGAAAATCCTCCCAGCTCTCCCAAAAGCAACTGGCAAGGTGTTGAGGATGTTCCCGCGCCTTGCGGCCAAAAGCCGTCTGGAGTATCTTGCCGCCATGACCTATGCCCCTTGCATCATCGGCGGACATCGAATTAGCGGCCCGGTAGCCTGAGGGCGCCGGGAGCTCCGTTCTCTCATTCGATTCCGATCTCGCAAGGATTGCCAAATGTCTGCGTCGACAGCGCCGCTTGCCCAAGCGGCCAGCCTGACCGCCACGCCTCCCGAGGCCGCGGCCAAAACCTATTTTTTCCTCACCGGCGAAAGCGCTTACGACCTCCTGCCACGCGTGCTGATCCCCTTCACCAAGCTGGGGCTGGTGCCCTACCGCGTGCATGCCTCGACGGAGCAGGGCGCCGGCGAGGAGATGTCGATCGAGCTGCGCTTTTTCGGCCTCACGGCGGCGGCTTCGGAAACGCTCGCCGCGCGCTGCCGCGCCATCATCGGCATCCGCACGGTGATGACGGTCGCCGAGGCCGGCTGAGGCCCGGCCAAAGAAAAAGGCGAGCCCTGTAAGGCTCGCCTGAGGATCACACTTTTGGGGAACACCGTTGCCTCAAGCCCCGACCAGAGGAAAGTCCCCGGGGGGCGGGGGCTTGTACCGATGCCTCGGGACAAATGCGACCGGGGCGTTGAGGCAACTGTCTACATTTTAATGATCAATAAGGCACCGCGAAGGGCAAACTGGGGCACTTTCGTGATTGTTGTTGCGCCGCTGCTCAACCAGAGCGTGGCCTTCCGCACTTCCTGGAAATTGTGCGGTGCGGCGCGCAAGGCGCGGGCGCATAAGGGGTTTTTTCTTGGGATGAAGCGGCCATCTAGGACTTGATCTTTCCACGGACCGCCTTGATGATACGGAATCTGGAAAGATCGGGAGGCGCGATGAGCGATATCGAACCCATAGTTTTTCGCCCTGCTGGAGAGGGATTTGTCCAGCCGGGCTTGGCGCTCACCCACGGGCGGCCGCATTATATCAGCTTCAACCGCGCCGAATTGAACCAACTGCTTTCGGTTTACGGCCGGCAGGTCGCGGAAGGCGAATGGCGCGATTACGCCATCGACATGCTGCGCGACCGCGCGGTGTTTTCCGTTTTCCGCCGCACCGCCGAGGCCCCGCTCTACCGCATCGAGAAGAACCCGAAACTCGCGCGCAAGCAGGGCGCCTATAGCGTCATCGCCGCCACCGGGCTGATCCTAAAGCGCGGCCATGAGCTTTGCCGCGTGCTGCGCGTCTTCGACCGGGCAAAGCTCGAACTCGTCAAGCTCTAGCGTCCCGCGCCTCCCGCCCGCCGCCGAGGCCCTTCGCGCGGGCCGGCGGGCCTTGCACCCATTTGCCGTCTGGATTGCGCCGATGCGAGGCATTAGGATGCCTTCAGGGGAAAATGCGTAGCGGGGACGAGCAGATGCGGGCGCCGGGGACCTTCCTGTGGAACGAGCTTCTGACCAACGACGCCGAGGGCGCGTCGGCCTTTTATTCGCAGCTTTTCGGCTGGCAGTCGTTCAATCCCGACGGGCTTGAGGACCGCGCCGTCCCGGAGCCGGAGAAAAGCGGGCCGCCGCACACGATCTGGATGATGGGTTTTACCCAGATCGGCAGCATGCGCGGGCTGCCCGAGGCGCATCAGGCGCGCTCGCCGGTCTGGATGCCGTTCATTACCGTCAATGATGTCGATGAATCCGCCCGGCAGGCGCGGGAACTCGGCGGCAGCGTACTGGAGGAGCCCTTCAACGTCCCCAATACCGGCCGCTTCGCCATCCTCCTCGATCCGCAAGGCGCGGTCTTCGGCGTCGGCAAGCCATTCCTGTCGGAGGCGCGATAAAAAACGCCAGCGGCGAACCGCTGGCGTAAAAAGGAGGAAGGCTTATGGGAGGAGGAAGAATAGCCTTCTGTCGATAGGCCGAAGATGATTGTTCCTACCGCAGCGCACAATGAGGGGTTTTGCATAGGCACCATGCCATTTTGCATAGATCCCAATATCTTACCTTTTGTATTGCATTCATCTCCGCCAGCATCACGCCGCATCGTGGAAGATGATTCCGAGCGTGAACCGGCGTCCAGACCGCAGACGGCTGACGCCATGGCGCATATTTGTGCGATAGACCCCGCGCGCGCCCGCAACCGGACGATGATGCACCGGAAAGATTACGCCCTCGCCCTGGCCGAGCGTCACCACTTCGGCGCGGCTCTGCATGCGCGGGCGCTGCTCGGTCAGCACGAATTCACCGCCCGAGAAATCTCGCCCCGGCGCCGAGAGCAGAATGGCGATCTGCAATGGGAAGACGTGCTCTCCATAAACATCCTGATGCAGGCAATTATAATCGCCCGCCTCGTATTTCAGTATCAGCGGCGTCGGCCTCGTCTGCCCCGCCGCATGGCAGCGCGCGAGGAAGGCGGCGTGGCTCGCCGGAAAGCGGGTTGCGACGCCGAGCCGTTCGTTCCAGCCATTGGCAATGGCGGCGAGCGGCGGGTAGAGCGCCGTCCGCGCCGAGCCGATAAGATCGGGCAGCGGCGCGGCGTAATATTGATATTCGCCGCGTCCAAACCCATGCCGCGCCATGATGATGCGGCTGCGATAGAGCGCGGGCTCGTCATAGCGGGCGAGCAGCGCGGCGCAATCCTCGGGTGTGAGCAGCGGCCCGGTGGTCGCCGCGCCATGCAGATCGAGTTCGGCGCCGATGGCGGACCAGTCGAGGCCCGCGATGCGGCCGGCGATTGCGGCGGGCGCCGCGGCAACCTCCTGTTTCGTGGCAAGCTGGCTCATGCCGCCGCCTCGCGCGCGATCAATGCCGCCTTGCGCTCGACGCCCCAGCGATAGCCCGACAGCGCTCCGCCGGTCCGCACGACGCGGTGGCAGGGAATGACCACCGCCAGTTTGTTGCCGGCGCAGGCATTGGCGACCGCGCGCACCGCGCCCGGCGCGCCGATCCTCGCGGCGATCTCGGCATAGGTGGCGGTGCTGCCCGCCGGGATTTCGCTAAGCGCCTGCCACACTTTCTGCTGGAAGGCGGTGCCGCGCACATCGAGCGGCAGGCTCAACCCGCGCGCGGGCGCATCGACGAAGCCGACCACTTCGGCCATCCAGCGTTCGAACGCCGCGTCCGCCCCGACCAAGTCGGCCCTAGGGAAGATCCGCTGCAAATCGTCGATCAGCGCTTGCGGGTCGTCGCCGAACTGGATGGCGCAGAGGCCCTTGGCCGTCGCCGCCACCAGAATGCTGCCGAGCGAACACTCGCCGACGCCGAAGCGGATGGTCTCGCCGGCGCCGCCCTTGGCGAAGCTCCCCGGCCTGACGCCGAGCTGCGGCGCGACGCCTTCATAGAAGCGGCTCGGCGAGCTGTAGCCGGCGGCATAGATCGCCTCGGTGACGCTGGCGCCATCGGCCATTTCGCCGAGCGCGCGCCGGGCGCGGGTGGCCTTGGCGTAGGCGCCTGGGGTAAGGCCGGCAATGTCCTTGAACAGCCGGTGGAAATGATAGCGGCTGATGCCGACTTCGGCCGCGATGGCCGCGAAGTCGATGCGGTCCTCCGCCGCCTCGATCAGCCGGCAGGCTTGTTCGACGGCCTGGGCCTGGCGGTCGGCGAGCGATGCCCCTGTCGGCTTGCAGCGCTTGCAGGCGCGGAACCCGGCTTTGGCGGCCGCGTCATTATCGGCGAAGAAGCGAACATTTTCGACGCGCGGCAGCCTTGCGGCGCAGCTCGGGCGGCAGAACACGCCGGTCGTGACCACGGCGTAGACGAAGCGGCCGTCGAAGCTCTTGTCGCGCTGCTGGACGGCGGTCCAGCGGGTGTCGGTGTCCATGTCCAATAGGGTTGCCATGGCGATTATCCTTTCGGGTGATCGGATCGTTCGCCGAAGATGGGCCATGTCGGACTATGCCGCAGCCCGGCCGTTGCTATCAAACTCCGAATTTCGGATCGTCGCGATGCAGATCCGGGGGGGGGGCTGCGGAAGGCTCGGCGCTTTCCCGCCGGCCAAATTATCCCGCTTTTACGCATGCACGTCCGTTTTTCTTGGCAATTATACGGTTGACAAACCCAGTGTGACATTACATTGATGTCAATGAGTTAGGGGATTCTGGTTATGTCTGTTCTTAATAAGCCTCATTTTCATGATGAAGAAGCAGCGTTTGTGCGCCTTGAGGCTCTGCTTTGGGCCAATGGCCCTGTCTGCCCCCATTGCAGCAACACAGATCGCATTTACGCTCTCAAGGGTGTCCGCAGCAAGCCGAGCAAGAAGAACCCGGAAGGCGTTGTCCGTCACGGCTTGAAAAAGTGCAGCAAGTGCCGCAAGCAGTTTACGGTTCGGGTCGGCACCGTGTTTGAGTCGAGCCACATTCCGCTGCACAAGTGGTTCCAGGCTGCTCACCTTCTTTGCAGCTCGAAGAAGGGCATCAGCTCGCACCAGCTTCACCGCACGCTGGAAATTACCTATGAGGCGGCTTGGTTCATGGCTCACCGTTTGCGCGAGGCCATGCGCTCCGGTGCCATGGCCCCGATGGGCGGCGCTGGCGGCATTGTAGAGGCTTATGAGACCTTCATCGGCGAGAAGAAGGGCGTCAAGTCGAAGGGCGAGAAGAAGGCCGTGGCTATGCTCACAAGCACGCCGTGCTAGCCTTGGTAGAGCGCGGCGGCGAAGTTCGCACCCTTCACGTTGACGATGTGAAGGCTAAGACGCTAGTTCCGATCCTCAAGGCCAACATCGCCCGCGAAGCTCGCGTGATGACGGACGAAGCCGGTCAGTACGTTCACCTGCGCAACGAGTTTGCAGAGCATGGCGTGGTCAGCCATGGCAAGGGCGAAAACGTCCGTGGCGAGATTCACACCAACACGCTGGAAGGCTATTTCAGCATCTTCAAGCGCGGCATGAAGGGCGTTTATCAGCATTGCGCTGAAAAGCATTTGCATAGATATTTGGCTGAATTTGAGTTTAGGTACAATAACAGAGCATCACGCGGCTGCGATGACTCTACACGATTGATTAGGGCTATGCAGGGCGTTCAGGGTAAGAGACTTACCTATCGACGGCCTGATGAAGAAGTAGCCTAAGCTTTAACTACATAGGCGTAAGGGTGGCTTGCGTGAAGCTGGGCGACATAATCCGCGCTCAAAAAACCGATGTAATTATTACCGGCTGGCAGTCAGGGAAAATTGCAAAACGGTTTTTTCCTCTCTCAAGAGCCAAGGGAGGGATAAGCTTAGGTCAAAACTGGTGCTGGCGGGTCGTTACGTTCCGTGCCCTTGGGCACGCCTTTCGAGTGCTGATCAAGCTTAACGAGCAAACAGAATATTTCGCCTCAATATTGGCGATAGATCTAAGTGGCGACAGCGCTATCTTATGTCATCACGAGCTACACACGTCTCACAAAGGCTGGCATTGCCATTATGTAAAAGGTGAGGCGTTGCAAACCTATCCGGGCGTCTGGAGAGACACTCAAAAAATGGTTTCCTGGCCGACATTTGCGCGGGACGAATGTGAGATCACCTTCAATGTTACACGGGCAAACGCCTTGACCATTGCCGCTAGCAGGTATCGTTTTGTTGCTCAAGGCGAGCTCATATGACCCTGAAAGAGCAGATATGCCATGCATTGTGTGAAGGTTTCTCGGTTCGAGTGGTGCCGCTCGGTTACGCTGTGAAGTCGCCTTTTCGCTGGGTGTCCGGCGACAATCTGGTTTTCTACGTCAGATCTGAAGGCGGGCGTGTCCGCCTTGAGGATGATGGTGCAACAATCGCTGAGCTGGAGGGAATTGGTGTAGATTTCTCGTCTGATACGAGACTAGAGCAGTTGGATTCATTGCTAAAACAGCACAATATTCTATTTAACCAAAATAGTATTCTGTTTCACACTGAATGGTGCGAAGAATCTGAAGTGGCAAAACTGGTTCCACAGTTTTTATCGTTCCTGAATCGCATTCAAGATCTTCAGATGTTAAACCGCGATACGGTTCGAAATACGTTCAAGGATGATGTATTTCTTGCTTTGCGTGATCGTCTGGGAGACGATGCGCAGGTCGAAAAAAATGAAGTGCCGGTCGGGGCGCTACGTGACTACAAAGCGGACGTCGTTGTGCGGCACAAATCAGGGCGTGTTGCTGCAATTTTTGCGGTTTCGAACGAACAAAAAGCTTTAGAAGCAATCCTTTTCTCGAAGGAGCTTGAGTTAAACAAAGTTGAAAACGTAATTCCATTTCTGATTTACGAAGACACTAATCCGGTTCGCATCAACAAAAGAACTCAGTCGCGTGCTCTTAATAGTGATCTGGAACTGGCTGTCTGGGACGAAGGACGCTCCGGAGCGATAGATAAGGTTGTAAGGCATGTCTCAACACAAGCCGCATAATCAGCATGAACGGTTCGTAAGGGCTGCTCGCGAGCTAGGCTGCGACAACAGCGAAGAAGCCGTTGACGAGTTGATGAAGCGCGTAGCGTCCTCGCCACCGCCGCGGAAGGACGAGAAACCAAACCGAGCTAGTAAGGGTAGCGGCGGAGCCAAGATGGCAAGGCCAACCAAAGCAAAGAGTCGCTGAACCTCGTTATCGGCGTCCCCTTTCAACCCCGGTCATTCAGCCGGGGATTTTCGTGCCCGGAACCCATTGGCAAAAAATGCATTTTGCCAAGATGGGATGTTAATCGGATGGAGGCAGAAGTGCCGGACGCAACGGAAGCCGTACTGCAGGCCTATCTTCAGGAACTTGCAGAGCTCTCTCATCGATACGGATTAGGCATTGCAGGAGACGCCGAACTTTTCATTCTCGAAGATGAGGACGGGTCCAGATCGTATCGGCTGGACGAAAAGAGCCACCTGACGTTTTCATGACATCAATTTGACGCTCAACCCGGAGTTTGGCTTCGCCAGACCGAGAGCAGCATCTACGCCCGGTTTCTCTCTCAGGTCGTTGAGCAAGCCCGTCGCTAGGATAGGATTGCCAACCAGCATCTCGGATTCCGAGCGCGGATCAGCCGAGTGTCGTCCACGATAGATCAAGACATTGTCATGCCCGGCCTCAATGGCACGGACACAGATAGCCCGGATATAGAACCTGTTGAACTCGCCTTCCGCCATAGTAGTGTTCGCGGTGACGGGCACGTCAGCCATCGTAAAGCCGCCTTTCGGCTTTCTTCGCTGAACTTGACGCAATAGACGTCCGTCAAGGCGAAGGTGTTGAGCAAGCCAGTCATCATCGTGAAGCTGCGCGGCCTCTTTAAGAAGGTTCGGCCAATCTGCCTTCCCGATATCGGTCAGGTAGTTGCTTAGGTAGAGCGTGCCTTGCTCAATATCATTTTGGATCTCAAGAACCATAGAGGCCCGAGTGATATCGTCTAAGTTTTCGTACCGAATGCCCATGACGGACTCCATCTTTCGTTGCCTGACGGGAGTCAGCAATGAGTCGATGGGTTTGTCAAACGGACAATCGCCTTTTTCTTGTCATCCAAGCCTTCGCGGCGACGACAAAAGGTGTGGGGCTAAAGGGGATTGCCTTAGATAGACATGGGTGGGAGCGCGGCAGCGCGAGCCGACCTCGAGGCACCTCCCGTACCCGGCGAACCGCCGTTGCAAGTGCGGTGCTTCCAGATCCCGCTTTCAAGGCAGCCCGCCCGCCCGCCAGCCCTCGGCGGGTCGAAGACACTAGCCGGAGGGCGTTTAAAGCCTCTTAAGGTTGAGCGCACTGCTGACACATAACGTCGCGCGCGAGCCGAAATCGCCAAGCTGGTCAAAAAGCCGCCGTTTTTTCCCAGGTTTATGATACCGCTTGCGAATCAGCCGTCAGCGTCCTGTTATGGGTCGTAGTTAACTTAATTTAAACACGATGAGTCGATCTTCTCGGCGCGTGCAAGGGGCACATGACATGTCCGTGAAAATCGTTATTCGGTTTGCGTTGCTTGCTGCGACCGCTGTCTTGCTCGGCGGGTGTCCTTTCGGTGGCAGCACCGATGTCTTGCCGGCCTTGAAGCAGCTCTCTCCCGAGACACAGGCTTTGCTCGCCAAAAGCGGCATGACGCAGGAGTCGCCGATCTTCGTGCGCATCTTCAAGGAAGAGTCGCAGCTCGAGATCTGGAAGGAAAAGCCGGACAAGCGCTTCTACCTGTTCAAGACCTACCCGATCTGCACCTTCTCCGGCGAACTCGGACCGAAGGTCGCGACCGGCGACAAGCAGTCGCCCGAGGGCTTCTACACCATCACGCCGGGCCAGATGAACCCGAACAGCCAGTTCCATCTGGCCTGGAACATGGGTTTCCCGAACGCCTATGACAAAGCCAATGGCCGCACCGGCAGCGCGCTGATGGTGCATGGCGATTGCCGGTCCGCCGGCTGCTACGCCATGACCGACGCGCTGATCGAGGAGATTTACGCGCTTGCCCGCGAATCCTTCGCCGGCGGCCAGACCAAGTTCCAGGTCCATGCCTTCCCGTTCCGCATGACCGACGAGAACATGAAGCGCCACCGCGAGAGCAAGTGGATCAGCTTCTGGCGGACGCTGAAGACCGGCTATGACGATTTCGAAATTTCGCGCATTCCGCCGAAGGTCTCGGTCTGCTCGCGCAACTATCTGGTCAACGCCAATTTCATCGGCTTCGAGGGCGTGCCCGATCCGTCCGCCGATTGCCCGGCCTATCGCCGCGCGCCGATCGAGCCGTTCAATCCGTTCGCCAACCAGGTCATGGCCAGCAACGCGCCGGCCTCCTCGCCGGTAACGACGCAAGCGAGCCGCCTCGCCTCCTACGCGCCCGCCGCGACGCCCGCGCCGAAGCCTCAGACGGCGGCAGGCGCACCGCAGCGCGCCGCCGCGTCGCAGCCGACGGCGGCGATCCCGGCGCAGCCGGCAGCGTCGGCATGGACCGCGCCCGCCCAGCCCGCGCCCCGTGGCGGCGGCAATGAGGCGAGCGGCGTCTCGCTGGCCGGCGCCGTGACCGCGCCGTTCCCCCCCCGGCCGGTCGTCGCGCAACAGCAGCAGCAGCAGCAGACGGCGGCGACGCTCAATGCCGAGGAACCGCAGGCCGCGCCCGAGAAAAAGCCCGGCGAGCCCGAGGTCACGCGCGGCATGCATAATGTGGTCGAATCCAGCAAATCCGACATGATGCCGGCGCGCTGACGCCTGATCCGCGAACGGCTCCCGGTCCGGCCTGACGGCCGCCCGGGTGTTTGCGGACGGCCGTTATTTCCGCCTAAACCGATGCCGCTTTACGGCTTGCCGTTCCGGCCATGCGCCAGATAGGCCGGGCGCTCGCTGAGGCGCTCGTAATAGGCGGCCACGGCGGGGAATTCCGGCTTGCCCTCGAACGGCGTCGCCATCCAGCGGTTGACTGATAGGCCGATCGCCACGTCGGCGAGCGTGAAATTGGCGCCCGCGATATAGCCGCCCGTGCGCGTGAGCTGCGCCTCGATCATGCCGATCGCCTCCGGCCAGGTTTGAAGCGAGGCGCGGATGACCTCCTCGCCGCCCGGCAGCGGCGCCTTGAAGATAATCGACATCACCGCCCCGCGCGCCCGGTCGGACAGATCGCTGACCTGCCAGTCCATCCAGCGCTCGACTTCGGCGCGGCCCCTCGGGTCGGCGGGGAGCAGGTCGGTGCGGCCGTGCTTGGCGGCCAGATAGCGGGCGATGGTGTTGGATTCGCTGAGGATGAAGCCGTCATCATCGATCACCGGGATGAGGGCCAGCGCGTTGATGGCGAGGAAGGCCGGATTGGTCAGCGGCTTGAAGCCGCGCCCCCAGTCGTCCTCCTGCTCGAACGGGATGCCGATTTCGTCGGCGGCCCACAACACCTTGCGCACATTGATGGAATTGGCGCGGCCATAGATCTTGAGCATCGGACCTCCCGGGTTTTCGTTGCCGAGAGGCTAGAACGCGGCGGCGGCGGCCGCAAGCCTTCGCCCGTCTCAGCCGATCAGCTTTTCGAGAGTCTCCAGCCTGTCCGCTTCGTCGGCCGGCTTGTCCCAGCGGATGCGGTTGATGCGCGGGAAACGCATGGCGACGCCGGATTTATGGCGCGTCGAGGCGTGCACGCTGTCGAAGGCGACCTCGAAGACCAGCGCCTTCTCGACCTCCCGCACCGGCCCGAAACGGTTGACCGTATTGTTGCGGACCCAGCGGTCGAGCAGGCGCAGTTCCTCGTCGGTGAAGCCGAAATAGGCCTTGCCTACCGGCAGCAATTCCTCGTTGCGCCAGAGGCCGAACGTGTAGTCCGAATAAAAACTCGAGCGCTTGCCGCTGCCGCGCTGCGCATACATCAGCACAGCGTCGACGAGCTTCGGGTCGCGCTTCCACTTGTACCACTGGCCTTGCGGACGCGCGGCGACATAGGGGCCGGATTTGCGCTTCAGCATCAGCCCCTCGACGAAGACGCCGCCGAGTTCCGGCGCGGCGGCGCGCAAAGCTGTCAGCGCTTCGGGACCGTCGAAAGGGAGCGGCTGGGCCAGGTCCATGGCGCGCGGCTGCGTCTCGATATACCAGCGGTCAAGATGGGCGCGGCGCTCGGTGAGCGGCAGGGCGCGCAGGTCGAGATCCTCGATCCGCAGCGCGTCGTAGAGCACGAGATGGGCGGGCGCGTCGGCAATCAGCTTGGCGCTGGGCGTCTTGCGGTTGAGGCGCTGCTGCAAATCGTTGAAGGAGGCGACTTCGCCGTCTTTGCGGATGACGAGTTCCCCATCCAGCACGGCATGAAAGTCGATGCCGTCGAGCAGATCGGGGAAGGCGGCGCTGACATCGTCGCCGGTGCGCGAGAACAGCCCCTTGCCCGCCGGCAGGCTGACGAGTTGCACGCGGATGCCGTCATATTTCCACTCGGCCTGAAACTCCTCGGGCGTGATGAGGCCGATATCGGCGTCGTCGATGGCGTTGGACAGCATCACCGGATGGAACACCACCTGCTCGCTGGTGTCGGGCTTTGGCGCGCGCCCTTCCAGCCAGTCGAACAGATCGGCATAGGGCGGCGTGAGCCCGTGCCAGACCTCCTCCACATCGGCGAGCGGTACGCCGCCATAATCGGCCAGGGTGCGCTTCATGAACCGGGCCGAGATGCCGACGCGGAGGCCCTGCGTGCCGAGCTTCAGCAGCGCCCAGCGCTGCGCGGGCGTCGCGATGTCGAGCAGGGAGGCGAGGTAAACGCGGATCTCGGCTTTGCTGAGCCGGCCGAATTCCGCGATGATCTCGTGCAGCAGGGGCAGCTCGCGCGGCTCGGCGCCGGCTGGCGGCGCGGGCCAGAGATGGGCCACGGTCTCCGACATTTCGCCGACATAGTCGTAGGACATGGCGAACAGCACCGGGTCGGCGCGCTCGACGATCAGGTCGCGGACGATGGCGCGCTTGAACAGGTCGAAGCGCAACTCTCCCGCGATGGCGGCGACTGCCCAGCCGCGGTCCGGGTCGGGGGTGCGGCGGAAATAATCGTGCAGCAGCGCGGCCTTGGCGAGGTTGCTGTGGCTGAAATAGAGGTGGTCGAGCAGGTCGGCGAATGCGCGCATGGCACACAGATAGCGATCCGCGCGGCTGAAGCAAGCCGTGCGCGTTAAACCATGGCCTCCGCAACCGGCGCTGCGGCGGCCCCGATCTCGCGCGGGGCGGGCGGTTTTGCTCCGGCGAGATGGGCGATGGCGTTGGCGTAATAGGCGATCAGCACAGTCTCGGCCGGGTTGATGCGGTAGAGACCGTCTTCCTCCAGGATCAGCCGCCGCAACAGCAGCATCCGGACGCCGACATCGATGGCATATTCCCGGTCTTGGCGCGGAATGTGGATATAGGCGCCCTCGGCCTCGAGCCGCTGCATCAGGTCGTAGACGCGGCCCTTCAGCTCGAAGGCCGTCAGGCGCCGCTCCGGCTCCTCCCGCATCGCCAGCGCGACGAGCGACACCGGCAGAGCGGGCACGGTCTTTCCGAGCTGCCGCATCAGCATACGCCCGAGTCCGGCGATCTCCGCCTCGCGCGCCTCCGGCGTCAGGGTGCGAAGATCGGCATGGCGCTCGGCGAGATAGGCGCGCAGCGAGATCGGCTTGCCGAAACTGACGCAGGCATAGCCGTAGCGGTACCAGCGCCCGCGCGCCATCAGCCAAAAGCTGTTGGCGATGAAGCCAAGGAGCTTGCGCCCGCTGATCTTGAACGCCGCGCGTCCGCCACCCACCGCCCGCGCCGCCGCGCCGGTCAGCAGCCGGTCCTCCAGCACCCGGTCGTAATTCACCCCGACCGGAATGAACACCACATCGCGCGGCCCCCGCGGATCGAACCCGGCGACCATATAGCTGATGAGCCCGAGCTTGGGCTCCTTCAGCGCCCCGTCGAGACTGAGGCCGCCTTCGGGAAACACCGCCTGCACGACGCCCGCCTGCGTCGCCGTCGCGACATAGCGGGCGAGCACGCGGCGGTAGAGCGGATCGCGCGAATTGCGGCGGATGAAATAGGCGCCCATCGAGCGGATCAGCTCGCGCAGCGGCCACACCTGCGCCCATTCGCCGACCGCATAGCTGATCGCCGAGGCGCTGGCCGCAACGTAAGTCACCAGCACATAATCCATGTTCGAGCGGTGGTTGATGACGAACACCACCGAAGCGTCCGGATCGACCTCGCGCAGATCGCCGGTATAGCCGACACGCACCCGGTAGAGCAGTTGCGACAGCCGCCGGGCAAGCCGCGTGCCGACACGGAAATAGGTATAGGCGCTGAAGGAGGGCACGATTTCGCGGGCATAACGCCTGGCCTGGTCCATGGCGACGCTGCGCGGGATGCCGGTTTCCCTGGCGTGCTGCTCGATCGCCTCGATGATGTCGGGGTCGAACAGCAGCCGGTCGACCAGCACCTGGCGGCGGGTCGATTTGAACGGGCGGATGCGCAGATGCAGCCGGGAATTCAGCTCCTCGATGGCGCGGTTGGCGCGGCGGCGCAGCGCCCAGCGCAGGCTCGGGATCAGCAGCCGGTCGAGGATGGCCCAGACCGCGAGGCCCGCCGTCAGTACCGCCAGCCAGAGCGGCAGCGTCACCGTGCTCCCCATGCCCGTTCTCCCCTTGCGCGCGCTCGTCTTCCGGCCGCGCGGCAAAGCGGACTGGATCGGGCGGCTGTTTTGGGGAAAGATAGCACCGCCCTGGGGCGGCCACCAAATGCCGAACGCATTGCCGCGCGCCCGACAGCGCGGCCAGCCTTCGAGGACAAGATGATGACCATGCGCAAGCGGCGGTCCGGCTTGGCGGAACGCGAATTCGTGAAACCGCAGATGCCGGCGCCCGAGCGGCCCCCACGCGGCAATGGCCGCACCGGCGATCCCCTGCGCGCGGCGGCGGGGTGGCTCTGCGGCTGGCCCTGGCTCGATCCGGCCGCCCATTGGGCGCTCAGGCGCTGGTTCTTCCCGCTGTCGCGCCTGTGGGCCGCCGGAACCGTCGCCGAGGGCTCGCCCGAGCGCTTTTACGAGGCCGTCCCCGCCGAGCCGCGCCCGGGCCAGCGCGACCGGCTGGTCCGGCTGCTGGCGCGGCTGGAAGAGGCCCGCGTCCGCGCGGAGGCCGTCGATGCGGCGTGGCACCGCGCCCTGTTCGACGGCATCGGCACCGGCGGCGGCGCGGCCAGCGAGACCGAATGCATGGCGCTGGAGACGGCGCGGCTCGCCGCCCGGCAGGATCACAATGGCTTGCGCCGCCAGTTCCGCTTCCTGATCACCCCGGCAACGCCGCGCGTCAATTTCGACCCGCCGACACCCGCCGAAGTCGATGCCGTCTATGGCGCGGCGCTGGCCGACCCGGCGCCCTATTTCGCCCCACCCGACCCGATGCCGGAGCTGACGCGAACCCGCGCCATCCCGACCGCCAAGGGCCGCGATTTCTGGATCAGCTTCGACAGCCCCTCCGGCCGCCTCGCCGACCGCGTCCATGCCCGCGTCTACGAGCCGGACGGCGTCACCGATCCGCCGACGCTGATCTTCGGCCATGGCATCTGCATCGAGTTCGACCACTGGCGCGGGCTGATCGACGAGGTCGGCGCGCTGCGGGCGCGCGGCATCCGCGTCATCCGGCCGGAAGCGCCCTGGCACGGACGGCGGCGGACGCCCGGTCATTATGGCGGCGAGCGCATGATCTCGACATTCCCGATGGGCAGTCTCGATCTGATGACCGGCGCCGTGCGCGAATGGTCGGTGCTGGCCGATTGGGCGCGCAAGACCTCATCCGGCCCGCTGGCCTTCGGCGGCTCTAGTCTTGGCGCATTGACCGCCCAGCTCGCCGCCGACCGCGCCCGCGACTGGCCCGCCCGCCTGCAACCCGAAGCACTCTTGCTGATCGCCCATTGCGGCACCATCCAGGACGCCGTCCGGCATGGCGACCTGATGCGGATATGGGGCGGCCGCGAAATCGTCGAGGCGAAAGGCTGGCGGCCCGAGCCGCTGGAGGATTATCTGGCGCTGCTGGCGCCGTCGCGCGGCCCCGTGACGCCGCCGGAGCGCATCGTCACCGTGCTCGGCAAGCGCGACCGCGTCACCCCATATGCCAGCGGCGCCGACGCCATCGACCGCTGGCACATCCCCGACGCCAACCGCTTCATCTGGGACCGCGGCCATTTCAGCATCCCGGTCACCATGATGCGCGACCCCGCCCCGCTCGACCGCTTCTGCGCGTTGATGCGCGAGAGCGGGTGAGGCGGGGAGCGGCGCGGTGCTACTAGGCGCGTGAGGCGGTCGCTGCCTGACCCTCTCCTATCGGGAGAAGGAGTCCGGCTGTGGATCGTGGCGGGCTGCGCGCATCTAAGCGTCAGCCCCTCGCCACGCTCCCGCTATTTCCGCGCCGGCTGTTCGGCGACGCGGGGCGTCAAGGCCATCATTTCGCCGCGCCGCAGCAGTTTCACCTTCAGCTCCTGGCCGATGGCCTGGCGGTCGAGCAGCTTGTAGATGTCGTCGACGCTCGGCACCGGGCGGTCGTTGATCGAGATGATGACGTCGCCCTGGATGATGCCCGCCGCCGCCGCCGGTCCGCCCGGCACGGCCTGGATGATCTGCACGGCGGAGGCGGTCTTCAGGCCCATGCGGTCGGCGGCGGCGCGGGGGAAATGCACCGTCTGGCCGGCAATGCCGAGATAGCCGCGCTCGATCCGGCCATAGCGCAGAAGCTCCGGGATGACGCGCTTGGCGGTGTTGACCGGCACGGCGAAGCCGGTGCCCTGCGCGCCCGCGATGATGGCGGTGTTGACGCCGATGACGCGGCCCGCCGAGTCGAGCAGCGCGCCGCCGGAATTGCCGGGATTGAGGGCGGCGTCGGTCTGGATGATGTCTTCGATCAGGCGGCCGTTGCTGGCGCGCAGCGTGCGGGCCAGGGCGCTGACGACGCCCGCCGTGACGCTCGCCTGCAATCCGAACGGATTGCCGATGGCGACGACCAACTGGCCCTGGCGCAGCGCGGCGCTGTCGCCGAGTTCGACCGAGGAGAGCTGGTGCCGGTGCACGCGCAGGAGCGCCAGATCGGTGTCGGGATCGGAGCCGACCATTTCGGCCTTGGCGACGGTGCCGTCGGCGAGCAGCACTTCGACGGCGGGCGCGCCCATCACTACGTGATGGTTGGTGAGCACATAGCCGTCCGGCGTGATGACGATGCCGGAGCCGCCGCCTTCGGCGCCCTGCGGCCCCTCGCCATTCTTCGACCGCAGCCGCCTGATGCCGACCAGCGCCGGGCCGACGCGCTCGACGACGCCGGTGACGACGCGCGAATAGGCGTCCATCGCGGCGTCTTCATCGGCGCGGGGGGCAGCGGCGGGACGCTCGGCGGTGTCACCGGATTCGACGGCGGCGGGCCGGGCAAAATTGAGTCTGATGATGTTCATGATTGGACTCCCCTTGAGGGTCGCCATTAACTAAGAGGCCGTGGCGGCATTTCAAGCGGGCGGGATTTGCGGCAGCCATGGACGCGGCAGGGCACAAGGTGCAACATGGCGGCGATTTTCTGCAATCTGCGACGGGCGGAGGCATGACGAAGAAAACCATCTCCGACGCGCCGGAGGCGAGCCGCGCCCAGAACCGGCCCGCGGGCGCCGAGGCGCCGACGCTGTTCCTGCGGGTGAAATTCGGCGAGCGGGCGTTTCTGGGGCCCGGCAAGATCCAATTGCTGGAGCTGATCGAGGAGCGCGGCTCGATCTCGGCGGCAGGCAAGGCGATGGGCATGTCCTACCGGCGCGCCTGGCTGCTGATCGACGGGCTGAACGCGGTGTTCGTGTCGCCGCTGGTGGTCAAGCAGACGGGCGGCAGCGGCGGCGGCGGCGCCATGCTGACCGATCTCGGCCGCGAGATCGTCGCCCGCTACCGCCGCATCGAGGCCAGCGCGGCGGCGCAGTCGGCGGCCGATATGAAGGCGCTGGCGCAGGTGCTCGCGCCGTGAGCGTGGGCCCGGATTTGCAAGAGGATGGACGACAGATGAGTGAGATGCCCGGCCTGAGCGATATCCGGCCCAACGAGGTCGCCGTCGCCGCCCCCGCGCCGACCGATGCCGGATTGGTTTTCATCGGCCGCATCCGCACGCCGTGGGCGACGCGGGCGGAATGTCCCAAGCGCGGCGATCCGGAGGGACCGGTCTGCCGCATCGAGATTTTCGAGCCTTGGGGGGCGGCGCTCGAGGGCGTGTCCGAACTGGAGCGGATCGAGGTTTTCTACTGGCTGCACGAGGCCCGGCGCGATCTGGTGATCCAGAGCCCGGGCCACGGACCGACGCGCGGCACCTTCGCGCTGCGCTCGCCGGTGCGGCCCAATCCGATCGGCGTCTCCGGCGTCGCCATCGCCGGGGTGGAGGGATCGGCGCTGCTGGTGCGCGGCCTGGACTGCCTCGACGGCACGCCGCTGATCGACCTGAAACCCGGGCGCTGCCCGCCGAGGACGGACGCGGCGGACTAGGCGCTCAGTCCGCCTCGCCGAGCGCGACCAGCTTGCCGCCGGGCGGGGCCTCGGTCACGGTGCCGATGATGGCGGCGCGGTCGTAGCCGGCGGCGATGAGATCGGCGCGGCAGGCTTCGGCTTGCCCGGCGGGGACGGCGGCGAGCAGGCCGCCGGCGGTTTGCGGGTCGAACAGCAGCGGGAACAGCGGATGGTCGCGCGCGCCGCCCTCGGCGATGGCGCGGCGCAGGCGCAAATTCTCCGGCTGCAGCGAGGAGACGATGCCCGCCGCCAGCGTCTCCGCCGCGCCGTCGAGCGCGGCGATCGCGCCCATGTCCAGCCGCGCGCCGACGCCGCCGGCCTTCAGCATTTCGACCAGATGGCCGATCAGGCCGAAGCCGGTGATGTCCGTCGCCGCATGGGCGCCGTGCCGGACCAAAATCTCGGACGCCGCGCGCCCCGATTGCAGCATATGGGCGACGGCGTTCATCACCCAGCGCGCCTTGGCCTTGCCGCGCATGTCGGCGGCGAAGAGGGTGCCGGTGCCGAGCGGCTTGGTCAGGATCAGCCGGTCGCCCACCCGCGCGCCATCCTTGCGCAGGACGGCATCGCGCGGCACGAGGCCGGTGACCGCGAAACCGAGCGCCAGTTCCGCGCCTTCGCTGGTGTGCCCCCCGGCGAGCGTGCAATCGGCCGCGCTCAGCGTTTCGTTGGCGCCGGCCATCATGGCGGCGAGGTCCGCCTCGACCTTGGCTTCGATGCCATAGGGGAGGGTGGCGATGGCGAGCGCCGTCTGGGGCACCGCGCCCATGGCGTAGATGTCGCCGAGCGCGTGATTGGCGGCGATGCGGCCGAACAGATAGGGGTCGTCGACCATGGCCCGGAAATAATCGACCGTCTGCACCGAAAGCTGCTCGCCGCCGGTGTCGATCACCGCCGCGTCGTCGGCCGCGTTCAGCCCGGCCAGCACTTCGGGCCGCGCGAACGGCCGGATGCCGCCGAGCGCCCGCGTCAGCACCGTGGCGCCCACTTTCGCGCCGCAGCCGCCGCAGCGCATCGGCACCGCCGCGATCTCCGCCAGCGCGCGCCCGTCCGAGACGGGCGAGGCGGCAGCCGCCTCCGGCTCGGCCATCTCCGGCAATTCGTTGAACTTCGCCATGAAGCGGCGGTCGATGCGGTCCTTCCAGCGCCAGACCCATTCGCCCGCAAAGACCAGCCCGTTGCGGGTGCCGATGGCGTAGGGCTCGCCGGTCGAGACCAGATACATCGCCTCGCGCTGCGGCTTGAAACTGGTGAGCTGCCCGCCGCTGAGCCGCCGCCGGATGTTCTCCGTCAGCACCGGGCCGGCGCGCACGGCATAGACGCCGGATTTCGGCAGCGGGCGCGGCTGGAAGGCGATGACGTCACCCGCGGCGAACACATCGCTCTCGCCCTCGGCCCGGAGCTGGGCATCGACGCGCAGAAACCCCTTCTCGTCGAGCGGCAGCCGCGTCGCCTTCAGCCAGGACGGCGGCTGGGCCTGCGTCACCCAGAGGATTTCGTCAGCGGCGCGGCTGCCGCCGTTCTGGAAATGGATCAGGCCGCGCTCGACGCGGCAGACGGCGCTGCCGGTGACGATCTCGATGCCGCGCTCCTGGAAGATCGCCTCGAAGCGCGCAACGAAGCTTTCGGGGAAATTCGGCAGCACCTCCGGGTCGCTGACCAGGGTGAAACGCGCCGCCGCCGGGTCGTGCCCGGCCGCCGCCAGATCGCCCCGGAGCCGCCGCTCGAGCGACAGCATCAGCTCGACGCCGCCCGCGCCGCCGCCGACCAGCGCGATGCGCCGTTCGCCGCGCGCCTTGAGGACGCGCTGGCGCAGCGCCTCGAAACGCGCCAGGAAGCCGTCGATCGGCTTCACCGGGACCGCATGGTCCGCCGCGCCCGCGACGCTCGCCGTGTTCGGCGTCGAGCCGATATTGATCGAGAGGATGTCGTAAGGCACCGGCGGGCGGTTGTCGCAGATGACCATCTTGGAGGGCAGGTCGATGCCGATGGCGGCGCTCTGATAGAGCCGCGCGCCCGCGAAGCGGCAGAGCGGCCCAGTGTCGATATGCGCCTGGTCGAAATCATAGAGGCCCGCGATCAGCCCCGGCAGCATCCCGGAGTAAGGCGTATGCACTTCGCGGGTGATCAGCGTCAGGCGGACGCCAGGCATCGGCTTCATGCCGAAGCGCTTCAGCACCTGCACATGGGCATGGCCGGCGCCAATGAGCACCACGTCCTTGACGACCGGAGATTGCGTTTTCGGCTTCATCGGCTAACAACGCTGGCGCGCCGCGCTCCGGCGCAAGATCCACCCGGCCTGCCAAGGCGGATATCCACCGCCAATACCGGCGATCCCGGCAAAAGCGCATTCATCGGCGCCGCGTCGGGGAGCCGGCTCATGCAATGTCATCCATGCAAGATTTTCGGTTGATCGTCCGCTCGCGGCGCCACCCTGCCCAGCCATGGCGGCGAGCCCAAGACGCCTCGAAAAACTCTGACAGATCGCAAAGCCGGTATCAAGCCTGCGTGCTCCGGGGATTCCCATTCTCCATCAGGCGCTTATGCCGCGTCAGCCTTTAGTCGGATAGGGCGGCTATTGACGCGGCTTTCGATCGCGTGAGATTATGAAATCGCATTCCATTTCATAAGTGGCTGCGAAATCGAGCGCATTTCTGCATGCAGATGCGCTTTCGGGTGGGACGAGGCTTACCGCCATTGTTCCCATGGGAGAGGAAACCGCGATGGAATTAGATCGGCGTAGTTTCCTGAAAGCTGGTGGAGGTGCGGCGCTCGCTTCGAGCATGGCCGTGCTGGGCTTCGGTGAAGACCAGAAGGCGCTCGCTCAAGCGGTTCGCCCCTTCAAGCTTGCCAGGACAACTGAGACGCGCAACACATGCCCCTATTGCTCGGTGAGCTGCGGCATCCTGATGTATTCGCTCGGCGACAAATCCAAGAACGCCAAGCAGGAAGTCATCCATATCGAAGGCGATCCCGATCACCCGGTCAATCGCGGCACGCTGTGCCCGAAAGGCGCGGGTCTTCTGGATTTCGTCCATTCCAAGACGCGCACGAAATATCCGCTGCACCGGAAGCCCGGCTCGGATAAGTGGGAGCGCGTGTCCTGGGATTTCGCGCTCGACCGCATCACCAAGCTGATGAAGGAAGACCGCGACAAGAATTTCGTCGCGACCAATCCTGAAGGCGTGACGGTCAATCGCTGGTTGACGACGGGCATGCTCGCCGCTTCGGCCACGACCAACGAGACGGCGTTCATGACCTGGAAGACGGTCCGCTCTCTCGGCATGGTGGTATTCGATAACCAGGCGCGTGTTTGACACGGACCGACGGTGTCCAGTTTGGGCCCAACATTCGGTCGCGGTGCGATGACAAATACCTGGATGGACATCAAGAATTCTGATGTCATCGTGATCATGGGCGGCAATGCCGCCGAAGCCCACCCATGCGGTTTCAAATGGGTGACGGAAGCCAAGGCGCATAACAAGGCGAAGCTGATCGTCGTCGATCCCCGCTTCACCCGTTCCGCGTCCGTGGCCGATTACTATTGCCCGATCCGTCCCGGCACCGACATCGCCTTCCTCGGCGGCGTCATCAATTACCTTCTGAGCAACGATTTGATTCAGAAGGAATATGTGCTGAACTTCACAAATGCCGCCTATATCGTGAAGCCGGAATTCGGCTTTAAGGACGGCTTGTTCACGGGCTATGACGAGGTCAAGCGCGACTACGACAAGTCGAGCTGGGACTACGAGATCGGCGAGGACGGGTTCGCCAAGGTCGACATGACCTTGCAGGATCCGCGCTGCGTCTATCAGCTCATGAAGCAGCATTATTCCCGCTACACGCCGGAACTGGTCGAGCGCATCTGCGGCTCGCCCAAGGAGAAGTTCCTGAAAGTCGCCGAGTACATGGCTTCGACCTCGAAGCCCGACAAGGCGATGACCTCGATGTACGCGCTGGGCTGGACGCAGCATTCCAAGGGCGCCCAGAACATCCGCACCATGGCGATGGTCCAGCTTTTGCTGGGCAATATCGGCGTGCGCGGCGGCGGCATGAATGCGCTTCGCGGCCACTCCAACATCCAGGGGCTGACCGACGTCGGGCTGATGTCGCATCTGATGCCGGGCTATCTCAACATGCCCACGCAGAAGGAGCCTGACCTCGCAACCTATATGAGTTCGCGCGGCTTCAAGCCCTTGCGTCCCGGTCAGACCAGCTATTGGCAGAATTACAAGAAGTTCTTCGTCAGCTTCCAGAAGTCGATTTTCGGCAAGGCGGCGACGGCGGAGAATGACTGGGCCTATAATTACCTGCCCAAGCTCGATGTCACCTACGACATCCTGCGCGCTTTCGACCTGATGTATAATGGCAAGATGAACGGGTACATCTGTCAGGGCTTCAATCCCCTGATGTCGTTCCCGAACAAGGCCAAGAATCTTCAGGCGCTGGCCAAGCTGAAATGGCTGGTGGTGATGGACCCGCTGCAAACGGAAACGGCCCGTTTCTGGGAAAACCACGGCGAGTTCAACGATTCGAAGCCTGAGGAAATCCAGACCGAAGTGTTCGAGCTGCCGACCACCAGCTTCGCCGAGGACGAAGGGTCGCTGACCAACTCCTCGCGCTGGCTGCAATGGCACTGGCCGGGCCAGGAGCCGCCCTACGAGACCAAGACCGACATCGACATCATGGCGGAGATCTTCCTCCGGCTGAAGACGATGTATGTCAATGAAGGCGGTGCCTTCCCCGATCCGATCCTGAACCTCACCTGGAACTACCAGACGCCTCATGCTCCGACGCCTGAGGAACTGGCCAAGGAGCTGAACGGGCGCGTGCTCGAGGACATCACCGACCCGGCCGATCCGACCAAGATCATCCTGGCGGCGGGCAAACAGCTCGACGGCTTTGCCCAGCTCACCGACGACGGCAAGACCGCCTGCGGCTGCTGGATCTATTCCGGCTGCTTCACCGATGCCGGCAATCAGATGGCACGGCGGGATACGACCGATCCCGGCGGCACCGGCCTGGCCCCGAAATGGACCTGGGCCTGGCCGGCCAATCGGCGCATCCTTTACAACCGCGCTTCCGCCGACGTGGCGGGCAAGCCGTGGGCGCCGCAAAAGCCGCTCATCCAGTGGAATGGCAGCCGCTGGGTCGGTTTCGACGTGCCCGATTACGGCCCGACCATCAAGCCGGAGCAGTCGGTCGGCCCGTTCATCATGCAGCAGGAGGGCGTTGCCCGCCTGTTCGCCCGCACCGGCATGCGGGAGGGACCGTTCCCGGAGCATTACGAGCCGATGGAAGCCCCGATCGCCAATCTGATGAGCCCGGCGATCAAGGGCAATCCGGTGGCCCGCATGTTCAAGGGCGACCGGGAGGCCCTGGGCAGCGCCGAAAAATTCCCCATCGTGGCGACGACCTATCGCCTGACGGAGCACTTCCATTATTGGTCGAAGCACGTCTTGCCGAACGCCGTCATGCAGCCGGAATTTTTCGTCGAGATGTCCGAACAGCTCGCCGCCGAGAAGGGCATCAAGATCGGCGGCTGGGTGAAAGTCTCCTCGAACCGCGGCTTCGTCAAAGCCAAGGCCGTGGTCACGAAACGGCTGCAGCCGCTGAAGGTCGACGGCAAGGTCCAGCACGTCATCGGCATCCCGATCCACTGGGGCTTCACCGGTGCGGCCAAGAAGGGCTACGGCGTCAACGTGCTCGGCCCGGTGGTCGGCGACGCCAATTCGGAGACGCCGGAATTCAAGGCGTATCTGGTCGATGTCGAGCCGACCACGCCGCCGGTGACGGAACCCGCCGTCGCCAGCGTGTCGTCCTCCAAGAAACAGCAAGGCTAGGGAGATAAGTCATGGCAACATACCAATCTCTCGACCTTCGCCGCCGCTCCGCCACGACCGAGCCGCCGCCCAGCGTGCGCGGCACGGCCGTGGAGGTCGCCAAGCTCATCGACGTGTCCAAATGCATCGGCTGCAAGGCCTGCCAGGTCGCCTGCCTCGAGTGGAACAACCTCAAGGAAGAGGTCGGCGTCAATGTGGGTGTCTACGACAACCCGCACGACCTGACCGAGCATACCTGGACGCTGATGCGCTACACCGAATGGGTCAATCCGGACGGCAATCTGGAATGGCTGATCCGCAAGGACGGCTGCATGCACTGCGACGATCCGGGCTGCCTGAAGGCCTGTCCGTCGCCGGGCGCGATCGTGCAATATCAGAACGGTATCGTCGATTTCGTCTCGGAGAATTGTATTGGCTGCGGATATTGCGTGAAGGGATGTCCCTTTAACATCCCGCGCATTTCAAATGTCGACCGCAAGGCCTACAAGTGCACGTTGTGCTCGGACCGGGTGGCCGTCGGACAGGCTCCGGCCTGCGCCAAGGCCTGCCCGACCCAGGCGATCTACTTCGGCTCCAAGGAAGACATGATCGAACATGCGCAAGGCCGCATCGAAGATCTGAAGGAGCGCGGCTTTGCCAATGCCGGGCTCTACAATCCGGAAGGTGTCGGCGGCACGCATGTGATGTATGTTCTGCATCACAACGATCAGCCCCAGCTTTATGCGGGTCTTCCGAACAAGCCGCAGATCGCCGATACTGTGGCTTTGTGGAAGGGCATCTTCAAGCCACTGTCGCTCGGGGGCATCGCGCTGGCCGGTGTCATCGCGTTCATCCACTATATTACCGCCGGACCGAATGAAGTCACGGAGGAGGATGTGGAACACGCCAAGGCGCTGACGGGAGGTCGCGATGTCTCGTGATGACGACGACAGCATCGTTGCGCGCTACACGGCGTGGGCGCGCATCAACCATTGGATCACGGCGGGATCGCTCATCCTGCTCGCGCTGAGCGGCTTCGCCTTGTTCCATCCGTCATTGTTTTTCCTCACGAATTTGTTCGGCGGCGGCCAGATGACACGGATCCTGCATCCGTTCATCGGCGTCGTGCTGGTGATCAGCTTCCTCGGTTTGTTCCTGCGCTTCGTCCGCTACAACTTCCCGACGGTCGATGATTTCCGCTGGCTGGGCAAGTTCGGCGCGGTGCTGCGCAACGAGGAGGACGGGCTGCCGGAAGTCGGCCGCTACAATGCCGGCCAGAAGCTGTATTTCTGGGGCATGACCTTCACCATCGCCGCGCTCGTCACCAGCGGCGTGGTGATCTGGGACGTCTATTTCGCCAATGATTTCAACATCGACCAGCGGCGACTGGCCGTTGTCGTGCATGCCGGCGCGGCAGTCGCGGCGGTGCTGTTGTGGATCGTCCATGCCTATGCGGCCGTCTGGGTGCGCGGCACGGTGCGGGCCATGATGCGCGGCAGCGTCACGGCCGGCTGGTCCTGGCGACATCACCGCAAATGGCTGCGCCAGGAAGTCAGGGACGAGAAACGAGTACCGGCTGAATGAGTGGACAGACACCCCAATTCGGGGATCTGAGCATAGGTAAGGCCGCGGCAGACGAATTTGTTCGTCTGCCGCGGTATCCTGCCTTGTTCGAAATACGCGCCGCCCGCATGAAAACCCTGGCAGCCGCCAATCCGGCCGCCGGCTTTCTCGGCCTGATGGTCCGCGTGTTCAGCGCCCAGGCCGACGCCAGCCTGCTCGCCGGCGAGGTCGTGCCGCCCTCGGCGGAGGCGATCGCCCGGGCGCGGGAACACGCCATGCCGCCGATCGCCACCGATAGCTGGGTGCCGACCGCGACCTATCGCGCCGCGCTGCGCTTCATCGCCGCCAATATTTCGCGCGACGGCCTGCCCCAGGCAACCATCGACGTGCTGGCGGGCCTCGGCGAGGCGCCCGACGAACATCTGGACAATCTGGCCCGCGCGCATCTGGAAAGCGCGATCCCGCCGCATTGGCAGGGCGAGGCGATCTTCGCCGTCGCCGCGCTGCAGGTCGAATTCGCACGCATCGCGAGCCTCCTCCCGAAGGAGGCGATCAAGCCGCTCGACGCGCCCGGCCTGTGCCCCTGCTGCGGCTCGCCGCCGGTGGCGGGCGTGGTGGTCGCCGACCACGCCTTCGGCCGCCGTTTCCTAAGCTGTGGACTGTGTTCGACGAGTTGGCATTATGTCCGCGTCGCCTGCATCACTTGCGGGACGGAAAAGGACGTCGCATATCAGGAGATCGAAGGCGGCGATGGCGTTGCCAAATGCGAGAGCTGCGACGATTGCCGAACCTACTCGAAGATCTTCTATCAACAAAAAAATATGGCCGTCGAGGCGCTTTGCGACGATCTAGCAACGCTTTCGCTCGACCTTATGGTCAATAATGCCGGATGGAAACGTCACGCGCCAAACCCCTTCGTGCCGGTGATCTAGGCACACCCCAAGAGGACGCCCCAGTGCCAGACGGGCGAGCCAAGCGCCCCGTGCCGCCCTCCGTCGATGCGATGCTGAAATGGGCATCCGTCGCGGCTTTGGAGGCGGAATATGGCCGTGTGCCGGTCGTGGAGGCGCTGCGCGGGATTGCGGGCGCCATCCGCGAGGGCAGGGTCGGGGCGGACGAGGCGTCGGTCGCTGCGGCGGCGCGGACGGATTTGGCCAGGCGCTTCGCGCAGTCTCAGCGGCGTGTTTTCAACCTCACCGGCACGGTGCTGCACACCAATCTCGGCCGCGCCCTCATCGCCGAGGACGCCATCGCAGCGGCGGTCGAGGCGATGCGCGCGGCGACGACGCTCGAATATGAGCTGGAGGCCGGCCAGCGCGGCGAGCGCGACCGCCATATCGAAGCGTGGTTAACGGAATTGACCGGCGCGGCGGCTGCCTCCGCCGTCAACAATAATGCCGCCGCCGTGCTGCTGGTGCTGGCGGCGCTCGCGCGCGGCAAGGACGTCATCGTCTCGCGCGGCGAGCTGGTTGAAATCGGCGGCTCCTTCCGCATTCCCGACATCATGCGCGACGCGGGCTGCCGCCTTGTCGAGGTCGGCACCACCAACCGCACCCATCTGGCCGATTACGAGCGCGCCATCGGGCCGGAGACCGGACTCATCATGAAGGTGCATTGCTCGAACTACGCCATCAAGGGGTTTACCAAATCCATCGCCATCAGCGAATTGGCGGCGCTCGGGCGCGAACGCGGCATCCCGGTTATCGAGGATCTCGGCTCCGGCACGCTGACCGACCTGCGCCGCTACGGCCTGCCCTACGAGCCGACCGCCGCCGCCTCGATCAAGGCGGGCGCCGACATCGTCACCTTCTCCGGCGACAAGCTGCTCGGCGGACCGCAGGCCGGGTTCATCGCCGGGCGCAAGGACCTCGTCCGCCAGATCGCCAAGCATCCGATGAAGCGCGCGCTCAGGCTCGACAAGATCCGGCTCGCCGCCATCGAGGCGACGCTGAAGCTCTACGCCGACCCGGAACGTCTGCGCGCGCAATTGCCGACCATCCGCCTGCTCGCCCGCCCCGCGCAAGACATCCGCGCCGCCGCCGAGCGCCTGCTGCCCGCGCTGTCCGCCAGACTGCCCGGCGGCCTCACCGCCGAAATCGCGCCCTGCCACAGCCAGATCGGCTCCGGCGCGCTGCCGCTCGACCTGATGCCGAGTTTTGCGATCACTTTCGCCGCCAAACAGGCGCGCGGCTCCGGCACCCGGCTCGAAGCGCTCGCCGCGAAGCTGCGCGCCCTGCCCGTGCCGGTGATCGGCCGCATCGCCGATGGGCGCCTCTGGCTCGACCTCCGCTGCCTCGAAGCCCATGACGAGCCCGCCCTCGCCGCCCAATTCGCCGATCTCGCGGTTTAGGGGGCAGCCATGGGATTGATCGGGCGTCTCTTGTCGCCACTCCGCACACCGCCGCCGAGCGTACCGGAGAGGCTGGAAGCCGCCCTCGCCGCGCACAAGGCCGGCGACACGCGCAAGGCGCTCGGCCTGTGGGTGCCGCTCGCCGAGGCGGGCGAGCCCCGCGCGCTCAATGCGCTGGGTGCGCTCTATCTCGAAGGCGATGGCGTCACCCGCGACGAGGCCCATGCCGCCATGCTCATCACCCGCGCCGCCCGCGCCGGGCAGGCGACCGCCATGCGCAATCTGGCGCTGCTCTATTTCGAGGGCCGCGGCGTGCCCCAGGACCACGCCATTTCCGGCGAATGGTACAATCGCGCCGCCGATCTCGGCGACCCGGAAGCCGCTGACATGGTGAGCTGGATGCATCTGGTCGGCGGCGGCGTCACCCAGGATTATGCCCGCACGCTGAAATACGGCCTGCAAGCCGCCAATGCCGGCAGCCGCGAGGCAATGGCCCGCCTCGGCGACCTCTATCACAACGCCCTCGGCGTCGAGCGCGACGTGGTGGCCGCCGCCGAGTGGTGGGGCAAGGCGGCGGCGCTCGGCCAGCATGACGCGCAGGCCATGCTGGGCGCGGCCTATCTGATGGGCAGTGGCGTGCCGCGCGACATCGTCGCCGCGCTGACCTGGCTCTACCGCGCCCGCAAGGGCCGCAGCGACGTCGCCGACGCCTTCATCGCCAAGGCCGAAGCCGCCGCCACGCCAGCCGAGCGCGCCGAAGCCGCCCGCCTCGCCGATACGCCGCCCGGTGACGCGCCATGATTATCGGCACGGCGGGTCACATCGACCATGGCAAGACCGCGCTGGTGAAGGCGCTCACCGGCGTCGATGCCGACCGGCTGGCCGAGGAGAAGAAGCGCGGCATCACCATCGACCTCGGCTATGCCTATTTTCCGCTGCCGGACGGCACCATCGGCGGCTTCGTCGACGTGCCCGGCCATGAGCGCTTCGTGCATAACATGCTGGCGGGCGCGACCGGCATCGACCTCGTGATGCTCGTCATCGCCGCCGATGACGGCGTCATGCCGCAGACCGTCGAGCATCTGCAGATCGTCGATCTGCTCGGCATCGAGACCGGCATCGTCGCGCTGACCAAGGCCGACCTCGCCGACGGCGAGTTGCGCGCCCGCCGCATCGCCGAAATCCAGGCGCTGCTGGCGCCGACGAAACTGGCCGGCGCGCCGATCCTGCCCGTCTCCAGCCTGACCGGCGAGGGCATCGAAGGCTTGCGCGACCTGCTCGCCATGCATAGCGGCGAGCGCCGCCCGGCCAGCGGCTATCCGCGCCTCGCCATCGACCGCGTCTTCACCCTGCAAGGCGCGGGCCTCGTCGTCACCGGCACGCTGTTCTCCGGCGAGATCCGCGTCGGCGACCGGCTGACCGTCTCGCCGAAGGGGTTTGAGGCCCGCGTGCGCAGCCTGCACGCCCAGAACCAGCCGGCCGAACGCGCCGTCGCCGGGGATCGCTGCGCGCTGAACATCGCAGGGCCTCGCGTGAGCAAGGAGGACATCGCACGCGGCGACTGGGTGCTGTCGCCCGAGCTGCACGCGCCGACCTCGGTCATCGACGTCCGCCTCGACTATCTCGCCGGCGAGCAAAAGCCGCTCAAGCATTGGACGCCGGTGCATGTGCATCTGGCCGCCGCGCACGGCATGGGCCGCGTCGCGCTGCTCGAGGGCGACACGCTCGCGCCGGGCGAGTCGGCCCTCGCCCAGATCGTCCTCGACCAGCCCATCGGCGCGCTCGCCCATGACCGCCTGATCCTGCGCGACGCCTCAGCCCAGGCGACCATCGGCGGCGGCGTGGTGATCGACCCGTTCGCCTCCACCCGCCATCGCCGCCGACCCGACCGGCTGGAACGGCTGCAAGCGCTCGACAATGCCACGGCCGAGGCAGTGCGGCTCCTGCTCGCGGCGCCGCCCGGCTTCTTCGAGCGCGCCGCGTTCGCGCTCGCCCAGAATCTGCGCCCCGAGGAAGCCGCCGCGCTGTTCGAGCGGCTCGGCGCGGTGATCGCCGGCGGCATCGTCTTCGGCCGCGACCATTGGATCGCCGCGCGCGAGGCGCTGATCGCCACCCTCGCCTCCCATCACGAGAAATCGCCCAACCATCCCGGCCTGCAGGCCGAGCGGCTGCGCAACATGATGCCGGTCAAGCTGACCAAGGACGCCTTCGCCGAAGTGCTGGGCGCGGAACGCAAGATCGGCGGCGTGGTCGATGACGGGCCGTGGCTGCGCCTGCCGAGCCACAAGGTCAGCCTCAGCGCCGAGGAAGAAAGGCTGTGGCGGCACATCCATGCCGTCATCCAGGCCAACCGCTTCAAGCCGCCGCGCGTGCGCGACTTCGCCGTCGAATTGGACGTCGAGGAGGAGGATATGCGCAATCTGATGCGCCGTCTCGTCCGGCTCGGCCGCGTCATCGAAGTGGCGCACGACCATTTCTTCCTGCGCGAGGCGGTGGCCGAGATGATCCAGATCGCCTTCGACATCGCCGCTGCCAACCCGCATGGCGAAGTCACCGCCGCCGCCTTCCGCGACCGTATCGACAGCGGCCGCAAAGTGGCTATCCAGATCCTGGAATTTCTTGATAGACAAGGCGTTACCATCCGGCGCGGCGATCGCCGCCGGGTGCGCGCCGACCGCCTCAGCTATTTCGGCGCGGTGGCGTGATGCGAACTGGAAGAGATACGTTCCCGGTGGTGCGGCTGGCCTTCAAAGCCAGTGGAGGCCGTTTAGAGCGGTCTTTCGTGGGTTCGACTCCCACTCTCTTCCGCCAAACCTTCAGCCTTTGCGGAGCACGCCATGCTTCCCGATTTTGACGATTGGATCGTCGAGGAATTCGCGCGCGGGCCGTTTACCGCGCTGATCCTGGTGCTCGAGGTCGGCGACATCACGGTCGAGCCGGTGGCATCGACCTATCTGCATGTCATCGGCGACGAGGTTGACTGGGCGGCCATGCGCCGCTTGCTGAAGGGCGCGCCTGGGCGGTGGGACGCGGTGGCGTTCTTCGTTTCGCGCGATCCCGCATCCGGCCCGATTTCCGACCGGCTTGCAAAACTGCGCCTGCTCGACACCGAGGAGCGCGTCAAGGGCAATCGGCTGGAGCTGAACAAATCCGCCTTCTTCGACAATCGCGGCCGCCGGATGCAGATCGAGGAGGCGGACGAGGTCAAGCATTGACCGCTGCGTTGGAAACAAAGCCCTGTCCGCTTGCCGCAGCGCAACCTCTCCCTTGGGAGAGGTCGGCGCGAAGCGCCGGGTGAGGGGTTCGTGAGCGAGCCGTGAGGCACCAACCCCTCACCCTAACCCTCTCCCCAGGGAGAGGGAATCAGGCTGCGGATTGGCCCGCTACTCACCCCTCCGCCGCCATCGGCAGCACAGGCAAATACTGCCCGCCCTCTTCGTGCAGGAAGGCCCAGAGCGCGAGCGGCGCGGGCATCAGCCGCTTGTCGGCGTGATGCACCACCCACCATTGCCGCGTCGCCGGCAGGCCCTCGACGTTCAGCACCGCCAGCCGCTCGATCTCGACCTCCGCCGCGATGGTGTGGCCGGAGATGAAGGCGATGCCGAGCCCGGCCATCACCGCCTGCTTGATGGTTTCGTTCGAGGAAATCTCCATGCCCATGCGCGGCGTCCTGCCCGCATCGGCGAAAATCCGCTCCATCAGCATCCGCGTGCCCGAGCCCTGCTCGCGCATCAGGAAGGTCTCGTCCGCCAGATCGCCGAGCGATAACCCCCGACGCTTGGCCAAAGCATGATCCGGCCGGGCGATGATGACGTGCGGGTGCTCACCGATCAGCGCGCTGCGGAGGTCGAGATGTTCCGGCGGGCGGCCCATGATGGCGAGGTCGAGCTCGAGGTCGGCCAGGGCGCGGATGGTGTCGCCGCGATTGCCGACGAACAGCTTCAATTCAACATCGGGCTGCTTGCGCTTGAAGGCGCCGAGGGCTGCGGGCGCGAAATATTTCGCCGTGCTGACGACGCCGATGGCGACGGTGCCGCCCTTCAGCCCGCGCATGGCCTTGAAGCCTTCAAGGCAGCTCGCGAGTTCGGCGTCGATCCGCGCCGCGCTCTGCAAAATGTGCTGGCCTGCGGCGGTCAGTCTCATGCCTTCGCGCGCACGCTCGAACAGCGCAAGGCCCAGCCCCGCTTCGAGCTGTCTCAACTGGAGGGTGACGGCGGGCGGCGTGACGCCAAGAATCTCTGCCGCGCCAATGACTTTCCCGGTTTTGGCGATGGCGGAGACAATGCGCAGTTGCCTGAGGCTGATCTCGTGCATCGCGTATAGTAAGGAAAACTTTGCTATAGGCATAGAACTAATAATTTTACTGAATGCAGCTTTTTTGCAAAGCTAACCGTAAACAGTGACCCGGAGGCCGATGGCCAAACGGGCCCGGCCGATTTGCTTTTCCATCGGGAGCGGCCAAAACATGCGTGGTGTCACCACACTCACTTCCTATCTATCCGACTGGTCCGGCAACGATCCGGCCAAGTCCGCCGTCGCGAGCGCCGTGCGCGCCGTCGCCGAGGCGTCCGCCGATATCGCCGTGCGGATCGCCCGCGGGCCGCTCGAGGGCCAGCTCGGGGAAAAGCTCGGCGCCAACGAAGATGGCGACAGCCAGACCAAGCTCGATGTGTGGGCCAATGACCGCGTCATCGCCTCGCTGCGCGATGCGCCGGTTGCGCTGATCGCCTCCGAGGAACTGCGCCAGCCGCTCGAGCTGCAATCGGACGGGCTGCTCGCCATCGCCATCGACCCGCTGGACGGCTCCTCCAACATCGACACCAACGTCTCCATCGGCACGATCTTCTCGGTGCTGCCCGCCGCCGGCCAGGCCAGCTTCGCCCAGCCCGGTTCGGCCCAGCTCGCCGCCGGCTATGTGATCTACGGGCCGCAATGCGCGCTGGTGCTGACCATGGGCGAGGGCACGCTGCTCTTCACCCTCGACCGCGACGCCAGGCAATTCCGCTTCACCGCCGACCGGCTGGCGATCGCGCCCGACACCAACGAATACGCCATCAACGCCTCCAACTACCGCCATTGGAGCGATGCGGTGCGCTCCTATATCGACGACTGCCTGGCGGGGGTCGAAGGTCCGCGCGGCTCGGATGTGAACATGCGCTGGATCGCCTCGCTGGTTGCCGAGTGCCACCGCATCCTGGCGCGCGGCGGCGTCTTCCTCTACCCGGCCGATGCCCGCAAGGGCTACGAAAAGGGCCGGCTGCGGCTGGTCTACGAGGCCAATCCGATCGCCTTCCTGATCGAGCAGGCCGGCGGCAAGGCCTTCGACGGCCAGACCCGCATCCTCGACATCGTGCCGGAGGCCGTGCATCAGCGCACGCCGCTGATCTTCGGCTCGGCCGGCGAGATCGACCGCATCGGCCGCTACAAGGCCGACCCCAACTCGACTTTCGAACGCTCGCCCCTATTCGCCCGCCGCGGCTTGTTGCGTGCCTGAGGCACTGGAGGACTGATCGTGTCGCAGAAGCATCCCATCATTTCGGTCACCGGTTCGTCCGGCGCGGGCACCTCGACGGTCAAGCACACGTTCGAGCAGATCTTCCGCCGTGAAGGCGTCAAGGCGGCGATGATCGAAGGTGATGCTTTTCACAGCTATGACCGGGCCCAGATGCGGGCGGCGATGGCTGAGGCGGCCGAAAACGGCAATGCCCATTTCAGCCATTTCGGCCCCGAGGCCAATCTGTTCGAGGCGCTGGAAGAGACCTTCCGCACCTATGCCGAAACGGGCGGCGGGCGCACGCGCTATTACATCCATGACGAGCGCGAGTCCAAGCTGCACGGCGCGCCGCCAGGCACATTCACCGAATGGCACGACATGCCGCCGAATACGGATCTGCTATTCTACGAGGGCCTGCATGGCGCGGTGGTGACCAAGGGCGTCGACATCGCCCGCCACGCCGATCTGAAGATCGGAGTTGTGCCGGTCATCAATCTGGAATGGATCCAGAAAATCCACCGGGACAAGGAATCGCGCGGCCATTCGGCCGAGGCCGTGACCCAGACTATCCTGCGGCGGATGCCAGACTATGTGAACTATATCTGCCCGCAATTCACCCACACCGACATCAACTTCCAGCGCGTGCCGACGGTCGATACCTCGAACCCGTTCATCGCGCGCTGGATTCCGACGCTGGACGAGTCGCTGGTGGTCATCCGCTTCCGCAATCCGCGCGGCATCGACTTCCCTTATCTCGTCGCCATGCTGCCCGACAGCTTCATGTCGCGCGCCAATTCCATCGTCATCCCCGGCGGCAAGCTGGATCTGGCCATGCAGCTCATCCTGACGCCGATGATCATGAAGCTGGTCGAGCGCAAAAGAAGGGCAGGCTAATGGGGGAGATCATTGAAATGCCCTACCATATGACGAGCGCGACCGGCGCCGAGGTCGCCCATAAGGATATGGCGAACGCCATCCGCGCCCTCGCCATGGATGCGGTCGAGGCAGCCAAGTCCGGCCATCCGGGAATGCCGATGGGCATGGCCGATGTGGCGACGGTGCTGTTCCGCCAGTTCCTGAAATTCGATCCCGCCGAGCCGGAATGGCCGGACCGCGACCGCTTCGTGCTCTCGGCCGGGCACGGGTCGATGCTGCAATACGCGCTGCTCTATCTGACCGGCTATGAAGGCGTGACGCTCGATGAGCTGAAGCGTTTCCGCCAGCTCGGCGCGAAGACGGCGGGCCATCCCGAATATGGCCATTGCCCGGGAATCGAGACCACGACCGGGCCGCTCGGCCAGGGGCTCGGCAATGCGGTTGGCATGGCCATCGCCGAGCGGATGCTGAATGCCCGCTATGGCGACGGCGTCGCCGATCATCACACCTATGCCATCGTCGGCGACGGCTGCCTGATGGAGGGCATCAGCCATGAGTCCATCGACCTTGCCGGGCATCTGCGTCTGTCCAAGATGATCGTCTTGTGGGACGACAACGCCATCTCCATCGACGGGCCGACGTCGCTCGCGACCTCGACCAACCAGTTGCAGCGTTTCCGCGCCGCCGGCTGGGATGTCGAGCAGGTGGACGGGCACGATCGGGAGGAGATCGCGGCGGCGATCGGCCGGGCGCGCGACAGCGACCGCCCGTCCTTCATCGCCTGCAAGACCATCATCGGCTATGGCGCGCCGAACAAACAGGGCACCGAGGGCGTGCATGGCGCGCCGCTCGGCGCGGCGGAGATCGAAGCGGCGCGGGCGGCGCTCGGCTGGCCCCATCCGCCGTTCCAGATCCCCGGCCCGATCCTTACCGCATGGCGGCGCACGGCGATCCGCGGCGCTGAGGCGCGCAAAGTGTGGAACGTCATCCGCGAGGCGCAGCCCGCCGACCTGCGCAAGCGTTTCGCCGAGGATCTCGACGGCGTGGCCTCCGTCGCCGTAATCGGCCGGCTCGACGCGCTGATGGCGCAATGGCTCGCCGAGAGGCCGAAACTGGCGACCCGGCAGGCCTCGCAGAAGGTGCTCGAAGCGATTGCGCCCGCCATGCCTAACCTCGTCGGCGGCTCGGCGGACCTGACCCATTCGAACCTCACCCATGCGAAGCCGCAGCGCCCGGTTACGCCGACGGATTTTTCCGGCAGCTACATCCATTACGGCGTGCGCGAGCATGGCATGGCGGCGGCGATGAACGGCATCGCCCTGCATGGCGGACTCATCCCTTATGGCGGCACCTTCCTGGTGTTCACCGATTATTGCCGCGCCTCGATCCGGCTATCAGCGCTGATGCAGCAGCGCGTCATCTACGTCATGACGCATGACTCCATTGGCCTCGGCGAAGACGGCCCGACGCACCAGCCCGTCGAGCATGTCGCCGGCCTGCGCGCCATGCCGAACGTCTTGGTCTTCCGCCCCGCCGACGCCATCGAGACCGCCGAATGCTGGGAGATCGCACTCGGGCAGCGAACCCGCCCGTCGATCCTCTGCCTGACGCGGCAGGCGCTGCCGGCGCTGCGGCTGACGCCGAGCGACGGCAATCTGGTCAATCGCGGCGCCTATGTGCTGCGCGAAGCCGAAGGCCCGCTGCACGTCTCGCTGCTGGCGACCGGCTCCGAAGTCTCGCTCGCCCTCGAAGCCGCAGATGCCCTCGCCGCCGACGGCATCAATGCGGCCGTCGTCTCCATGCCCTGCTGGGAGCTGTTCGCCGAGCAGCCGCGCGCCTATCAGGACGCGGTCATCGGTCCGGCGCCCTGCGTCGGCATAGAGGCCGGCGTGCGCCAGGGCTGGGACCAGTGGCTCGGCCGGCACGGCCCCTTCATCGGCATGACCGGCTTCGGCGCATCGGCCCCGGCGGCCGACCTCTACCGCCATTTCGGCATCACCGCGGAGCGCATCGCTGCCGCCGCCCGCAGCCTCATCGACTGAGAACAAGACGTCAGCGGCCAATCGGCCGGTAAGGAGAAAACCGATGGACATGACCAACACGCAAGTCACCGGCAAGGACCGCTACAAAGCCGGCGTGATGGAATACAAGAAGATGGGCTACTGGCAGCCCGACTACGTGCCCAAGGACACCGACATCATCGCGCTGTTCCGCGTCACCCCGCAGGACGGCGTCGACCCGATCGAGGCCTCGGCGGCCGTCGCGGGCGAGTCCTCGACGGCGACCTGGACCGTGGTGTGGACCGATCGGCTGACGGCTTGCGAAAAATACCGCGCCAAATGCTACCGCGTCGATGCGGTACCGAATGCGCCGGGCCAGCACTTTGCCTATATCGCCTATGACCTGGACCTGTTCGAGCCTGGCTCGATCGCCAACCTCACCGCATCTATCATCGGCAACGTCTTCGGCTTCAAGGCCGTCAAGGCGCTGCGCCTCGAGGACATGCGCATCCCCGTCGCCTATCTGAAAACCTTCCAGGGACCGGCGACCGGCGTGGTCATCGAGCGCGAGCGCCTCGACAAGTTCGGCCGCCCGCTGCTCGGCGCGACGACCAAGCCCAAGCTCGGCCTGTCCGGCCGCAATTACGGCCGCGTCGTCTACGAAGCGCTGAAGGGCGGCCTCGACTTCACCAAGGACGATGAGAACATCAACTCGCAGCCCTTCATGCACTGGCGCGACCGCTTCCTCTACTGCATGGAGGCAGTCAACCGCGCGCAGGCGTCGACCGGAGAGGTCAAGGGCCACTATCTCAACGTCACCGCCGGCACCATGGAGGAGATGTACGAGCGCGCCGAATTCGCCAAGGAGCTGGGCTCGGTCATCATCATGATCGACCTCGTGATCGGCTACACCGCCATCCAGTCCATGGCCAAATGGGCGCGCAAGAACGACACCATCCTGCATCTGCACCGCGCCGGCAACTCGACCTATTCGCGCCAGAAGAACCACGGCATGAATTTCCGCGTCATCTGCAAATGGATGCGGATGGCGGGCGTCGACCACATCCATGCCGGCACCGTGGTCGGCAAGCTCGAAGGCGACCCGCTGATGATCCGCGGCTTCTACGACACGCTGCTCGACGAGCACACCAAGGTGAACCTCCAGCACGGCCTGTTCTTCGAGCAGGAATGGGCCTCACTGAACAAGGTGATGCCGGTCGCCTCGGGCGGCATTCACGCGGGGCAGATGCATCAGCTCTTGCATCACCTTGGCGAGGACGTGGTGCTGCAATTCGGCGGCGGCACCATCGGCCATCCGATGGGCATCCAGGCCGGAGCGACCGCCAACCGCGTCGCCCTGGAGGCGATGATCCTCGCCCGCAACGAGGGCCGCGACTATCTGGCCGAGGGGCCGCAGATCCTGATCGAGGCGGCGCGCCATTGCACGCCGTTGAAGCAGGCGCTCGATTTGTGGGGGGACATCACCTTCGACTACGCCTCCACCGACACGCCCGACTTCATCCCGACAGCCACCGCTGCGGAATAGTCCCAAACCCCTCACCCGGTCGCCTTCGGCGCCCGCCCTCTCCCACAAGGGGGAGGGCAAAAAAAGGAACCCGACGATGAGAGTCACCCAAGGCACGTTCTCCTTCCTGCCCGACCTGACGGACGATCAGATCAAGAAGCAGATCCAGTACTGCATGGACCACGGCTGGGCCGTGAACCTGGAATTCACCGACGACCCGCATCCCCGCAACACCTATTGGGAGATGTGGGGCCTGCCGATGTTCGACACCAAGGACCCGGCCGCCGTGATGCTGGAGCTGGCCGAATGCCGCAAGGTCTATGGCGGGCGCATGTATATCCGCCTGTCGGCCTTCGACTCCTCGCATGGCTGGGAGTCGGTCAAACTGTCCTTCATCGTCGACCGGCCCGCCAACGAGCCGGGCTTCATGCTCGAGCGCCAGGAGCGCGCCGGCCGCAAAATCGCCTATACGACGCGCTCCTACGCCGTGAACAAGCCGCAGGGGGAGCGGTACTGAGACTCCGTGCGGGGCACACAACGCCCCGCAAATTCCAATCTTCGAAATCCCCGCGAAGGCGGGGATCCAGTATTCACAAACTCGAATAGGCGTTCTGCCTATCCGTACGTACTGCGGCCTACTGGATCCCCGCCTTCGCGGGGATTTCGTCCGAGGTTGACGGGAGACAAACTGAATCCCCGCAAGCCGAATGCCCTGCCTGCCCATTCAAGAAGCGAGGCAAGCCATGTCTACAAAGGAATCCGCCGGTCTTCCCGAACCGGCCCTGCCGCAATCCGTCAATCTGCGCCAGGAATATGCCGAGACCGGCCTCGCGGACATCCTCGATCAGCTCGACCGCGAACTCGTCGGCCTGCTGCCGGTCAAGACCCGCATCCGCGAAATCGCCGCGCTGCTGCTCGTCGACCGCGTCCGCCGCCGCATGGGCCTGACCGTCGAGACGCCGACCTTGCATATGAGCTTCACCGGCAATCCCGGCACCGGCAAGACCACCGTCGCCATGCGCATGGCCGACATCCTGCACCGGCTCGGCTATGTCCGCAAAGGCCATCTGGTCTCGGTGACGCGCGACGATCTCGTCGGCCAGTACATCGGGCACACGGCTCCGAAGACCAAGGAAATCCTCAAAAAGGCGATGGGCGGCGTCTTGTTCATCGACGAGGCCTATTACCTCTACCGCCAGGAAAACGAGCGCGATTACGGCCAGGAGGCCATCGAAATCCTCTTGCAGGTCATGGAAAATCAGCGCGAAGACCTGGTCGTCATCCTCGCCGGCTATGGCGACCGCATGGACAAGTTCTTCCGCTCCAACCCGGGCTTCCGCTCGCGCATCGCCCACCACATCGATTTTCCCGATTATTCAGACGACGAATTACTACGTATTGCGGAAATTATGCTGGCCAAACAGAATTACAGATTGAGCCCGGATGGGCACGACGCACTGATCGCCTATATCGAAGCGCGCAAGGGCCAGCCGCTCTTCGCCAATGCGCGCTCGATCCGCAATGCGCTCGACCGGGCGCGGCTGCGGCAAGCCAACCGCATTTTCGCCAGCGATGGCGCGATTGCCATCGACACGCTGTCGATCATCGACGCGCCGGACATTCTGGCGAGCCGCGTTCTGAAGAACGCCAATGGCGCCGACACGAGCGACGCCGGCAAGGAATAAGCCTGTTGCCCGGGAGGCCGAATGCTCCAAGCCATCATTTTCGACGTCGACGGCACGCTCGCCGAAACCGAGGAGGTGCATCGCGCGGCCTTCAACCGCGCCTTCGCCGACGCCGGCCTCGACTGGCATTGGAGCGAGGCTCTGTATGGCGACCTGCTGAAAGTGACGGGCGGCAAGGAGCGGCTGGCCTTCTATATCGACATGACGGGCGGGCTCGGCATGAGCGTTATCGGGGTCGAGAGGTTGATCGCGGACCTCCACCGCTGCAAGACGGCGATCTATGCGCAGATGATGTCGGACGGCCAGATCAAGCTGCGGCCGGGCGTCGCCGAGCTGATCGAGGGCGCGCTGACCGACGATATTCGCCTCGCCATCGCCACCACGACGAGCCGGCCGAATGTCGATGCGCTGCTCCGAAGCACGCTCGGCGCGGACGGCGCCGGAGCGTTCGAGGTGATCGCCGCCGGCGAAAGCGTGCCTCGCAAGAAGCCCGCGCCGGACGTGTTCGTGGCGACCCTCGCCGGTTTGGGATTGCCGCCCGAGAATTGCCTCGCCATCGAGGATTCGGAGAACGGTCTGCGCTCGGCCATCGGCGCGGGTCTGGCGACGCTGGTTACGCCAAGCCATTATTCGCGCGGCGAGAATTTCGCTGGCGCGGCCCGCGTGGTGGAGGCGCTGCCTGCCCTCGCCGAGCCGAACCGCTCCGCCGCCACGCCATCGCCCGCGCAGCTCATCGACGCGATCCGGGCGCTGCATCGAAGTTTCCTCGGCCGGCCCGCAGGACATGCCTTCGCGGCGGCGTTTTAAAGGGGCGCTCACACGGGTGCAAAGACACCGGGTTTTGTCATCCCCGCGAAAGCGGGTATCCAGTAAAGGGCAAACTTCGCCTGAGGCTGCGCCCTAAACGCGGATGCTGTGGCGTATTGGATCCCCGCTTTCGCGGGGATGACAAAAGACTTAGGCCCTCTGAGCAGATCGCGCGCGCCCATGCCGCGCATAAGTGGTTAGGCAGTCTGAGCATTTCCGGTTAGTGAATACCGGCCTCCCGCCCTTGCGGGGAATACGACCAGTGCATCACGCCACACAAAATCGGCCCCGGCATCCATGGCGCAACCCGCACCGAAACCGCCCCTCACCGTCGTCTTCGACCTCGACGGCACGCTTGCACACACCTCGCCCGACATCGCCGCCGCGCTGAACGCGACCCTGGACGATCTCGGCCGCCATGTCGGCCTTGCCGAGACCGAGCGCATGGTCGGCGGCGGCCTCGACGCGCTGCTGCGCAAAGCGTTGCTGGCGACGGGACTGGAATTGGACGAGGCCGAGACCGAGGCCGCTTTCGCCCGGCTGATGGCCCATTACCGCGCCGCGCCCGCGCCCCGGACGGTGCTGCATAACTGGGTCGCCGAGACCATGATCGGCCTGCATGGCGAGGGCGCGCGGATCGCCGTCTGCAGCAACAAGGCGGAGGATCTGGTCTTGCAGATCCTTGATGCGCTGGATGTCGCGCGCTGGATGCACGCCGTCGTCGGCCACGTCCCCGGCCGCGGGATCAAGCCCGATGCCGAGCCCCTGCTGCTGGCCATCCGCGACGCCGGGGGCGAGGTTTCGCGCGCCGTGCTGGTCGGCGATTCCGGCGCCGATGTCGGTTCGGCCCGCGCGGCCGGCATCCCCGTCATTCTGGTCCCGCACGGCTATGGCAGCCGCGACATTCGCACGTTAGGCGCCGACCGGATCGTCACGAACGCCGCGGAATTGCGCGCCGCAATCGCGGAGCTGACGGGCTGAATGCGACGCCGACGTCCGCTCGGATTGTGAGCGTGCCCTCGCCTCCTCGCGTATCTCTCATCCGTCGCCCCGGCCGTCAGAGCCGGGGCCAACTCGCCTCTCCTCTTGCCGCTGCGCTTGCGGATGCGGGATTGGTCCCGGCTCACCGCTTTGCGGCGTCCGGGACGACGGAGGACCGGAGAGCCGCGCGCCGAGGCTGCGGTCCGACCGCGCCCGGCCGCCCCGGCCTCACTTCCGGAACGCGTTGGCCAGAAACTGGCCGCCGAACTCCAGCGCCTCGCCGTCGATGCCGTGCGGCAGGCCCGGCCGCACATGCCATTCCACCGCGACGCCTTCCCCAGCGAGCGCCGCGCGCGCCTGATGCAGCGCGGCGACCGGGATCACATCGTCGCTGTCGCCATGGACGAGCAGCACCGGCGGCCGCGCCCGGATGTCCGCCCGCAGCCGGCCCGGCTCGACCAGCATCCCCGAATAGCCGACGATCCCGGCCATCGGCTTTGCCCGCCGCAAGCCGACATGCAGGGCCATCATCGTGCCCTGGCTGAAGCCGACCAGCGCCAGCGCCTCGTCGCCGAGGCCCAGCGCCGCCAGTTCATCGTCCAGAAAAGCATTGAGCGCCGGACCGGCGGCCTGCACGCCGTGCCAGCGCTCCTGCGGGTCGCGCATGGTCAGCGGGAACCATTGCCGGCCGCCGTAGCCGCCGGGCAGCCGCTCGGGCGCGTGCGGCGAGACAAAAGCCGCGTCGGGCAAGAGACCGCGCCAGTGCTGGCCGAGGTCGATCAGGTCCTGGCCGTCCGCGCCATAGCCGTGCAGGAACACCACCAATTGCTTCGCCGCGCCGCCGGAAGCGGGCATGATGCGGGGGCCGTCGAGTTTTGGCAGGCTTGCGGTCATGGCTGTTTCCTCGGCTGCGGAATGATCCGGTAAGCCGCATATTGCAGAATTTTCCTCAAGGGTGAAGATGGAGCCATGCTGAGCGCCCGATCCGTTTTCCGCTTCGCGCCGAGCCCGAACGGTTTTCTGCATCTCGGCCACGCCTTCTCGGCGCTGTTCACCCATGCCATGGCGGCGCGCCATGGCGGGCGCTTCCTGTTGCGCATCGAGGATATCGACCGCGAGCGGTCGCGTCCTGACTATGAAGCCGCGATCCTCGACGATCTGGCCTGGCTCGGCCTCGATTGGGAGCGGCCGGTGCGCCGCCAGTCGGAGCATTTCGACCTCTATTCCGAGGCCATCGGCAAGCTGACGGCGCTCGGGTTGATCTATCCTTGCTTCGCCACGCGCCGTGACATCGCCCAGGCCTTCGAGGCCAGAGGCGCCGCCGCGCCGCGCGATCCGGAGGGCGTGCCGGTCTATCCCGGCCTCTACCGCGACCTGTCGCACGAGGAAAGCGCCGCCCGGATCGCGGCGGGCGAGGCTTACGCCTTGCGGCTGGACATGGGCAAGGCGGCCGCTCTTGCGCGGGAAATTCATGGCGGTCCGCTGACATATCGCAGCTTCGACGCGCGCGGGGCGGAGGCGGCGACCCGGGCCGACCCGGAGCGCTGGGGCGACATCGTGCTGGCGCGCAAGGATGTGCCCGCCAGCTATCATATCGCGGTCGTCACGGATGATGCGCTGCAGGGCGTCACCCATGTCACGCGCGGCCTCGACCTGATCGCGGCGACTGACATCCACCGCCTGCTGCAGGTGCTGCTCGGCCTGCCGGAGCCGCTTTACTGGCATCACCGCCTCATTGTCGACAATTCGGGCCGCAAATTGTCCAAGTCGCACCGTGACAAGAGCCTGCGCAGCCTGCGCGCCGAGGATGTTACGCCGGAAGCGGTCAAGGAACTGGTGGGCTTTTCAGGCGAGAAATGGTTAGAGTAGCCGATGATCGCAGACAGGCCGAATTCAGCGCCCGAGACGGTTTTGCCCAGGATTGCCATGAACTTCGCCCGCCCCTCGTCCGCGCGCTTCGCCCTCGCGGCGCAACCCCGCCAGCTTCAGCGATAGCCCCATGCAGCGCCGCTTCTCGCACAGGATGATGAATGGCCGCCGCGCCTTCCTTGCCGCCCGCAAGCGGAGCGTGCCGCTGCGCTCGCTGATCCCCAACATGGTGACGCTGGTCGGGCTTTGCGTCGGGCTCACCTCCATCCGCATGGCCATCGAAGGGCGCTTCGAAACCGCGCTCGGCGCCATCGCGCTCGCCGCCGTGCTCGACGGCATCGACGGGCGCATGGCGCGCCTCTTGAAAGCCTCCTCCCGATTCGGCGCCGAGCTCGATTCGCTCTCCGATTTCGTCTGCTTCGGCGTCGCGCCCTCCGTGCTGCTCTATCTCTGGGGCTTCGGCGACGTCAAGAGCCTGGGCTGGATCGTCGTGCTGGTGTTTTCCATCGCCGCCGCGCTGCGCCTTGCCCGCTTCAACGTCGCGCTGGACGAGCCGAGCAAGCCGATCTGGCAAAGCGCGTTCTTCGTCGGCGTGCCGGTGCCGGCGGGCGCGATCCTGGTGCTGCTGCCGCTCTATCTGGAGGGGCTCGGCGTGCCGAAAGCCTGGATGCCGATGCCGGTGATCGGCGTCTACGCCATCTGCATCGGCGCGCTGATGGTCAGCCGCATCCGCACCTTTTCCGGCAAGCTGATCGGCCGCCGCATCGCCCCCGACTATATCGCGCCGGTGGTGGCGCTCGCGGTCGTGCTGGTCGCGACGCTCGTCACTTACCCTTATCTCAGCGTCACGGCCGGCTGCCTGACCTATCTGGCGCTGATCCCCGTCAGCATGCGCCGCTATGCCGAGCTGGAGCATGATTACGCCGCGATCGAGGCACCCGCCCTTGCCCATGACGCCGAAGCCGCCGCGCCGCGCGAGAAACAGCTCTGAGCGGCAGCGCCGTCACAGCACGGCCGCCGGACTGCCATTCGCCGCGACCACGCCGCTGACGCAATAGCGCTGCTTGCCGGTCGCCTTGGCCTTGTACAGGGCCTCGTCCGCGCGCCGCGTCAGCGCCATGCTGGTCGCGCCCGCCTCCGGGTAGCTGGCGATGCCGATGCACGCCGACAGGTAAAGGGTCATATGCTCGACCCGGTAGGGCGCAGACAGGCTCTCGATCAGTTTTGCCGCCACGATCTGAGCAGCCCCGGCGCCGGCGGGGGTCAGAATCAGCGCAAATTCGTCGCCGCCGAGCCGCGCAGCGAGATCGGATTGCCGGATCGCCGATGTGAGACGGTTGGCGACAATGCAGAGCACGGCATCGCCCGCAGCGTGGCCATGCACGTCATTGACCGGCTTGAAGGCGTCCAGATCGATCAGCAGCACAGAGAGCGGGGTCTGGGTCCGGTCCGAAAACGCCAATTGACGGCCGAGAACGTCATCGAAATGAGCGCGGTTGGCGAGCCCGGTCAGCGCGTCGTGGCAGGCTCTGTGCTGCGCGGCCATCAGCATGGCGGAGGCCCGCGTCAGCGCCCGGCCGACCTCGTCGGCCTCTCTCAACGGCAGACGTGGAACGGTGACTTCGGCGCCCAAACCGAGAGCCAGAGCGGGCGCCGCAAGTCGATGGACAGAGTGGGCGATGCTGCGCCCGATCGCCCAGGCCAGCGCGACGCTGGCGAGCAGCAGCAGCGCCGTGCCGAGGAAGAGCCATTCCAGCGGCTCCCAAAGCGCCCGGTTCAGCACTTGTGTGGGAATGCCGATGCTAATCGCCCAGTTCGAGATAGGCGACCTGCTGAAGGCCGCAACGACCGGGATACCCTCGAGCGACCTCGATTCGACCGCCCCGTCCGGCGCCTCGCGCAAACGGTCTAACACGCCCTCCGATCCTTCTTTGCCGAGGAAGCGGCCCATTTGATGCGTGCGGGCGACGGTCGTGCCGGTGCTGTCCAAGATGGCGGCAATCCATTCGGTCGAAAGCCCCTGGTGGTGCAAAAGCGTGGCCAGCGCCTCCGGCCAAACCGTGGCGGCCAGAACGTAGATCACCGTGCCGTCGCGGCGGACCGGCACGGCCACCACGATCAGGGGCCGTTGCGCGATGGCGTCATCCATCAAGTCGGTTCTGACAGGCTCACCGGTATGGAAGATCCGCGCCAGGACGGGATGATTGGCCTCTGAGGGCAAAGCGCTGCCGAAGGGGCGGAGGGTATTGAGCACCTGCTGAAATTTGGGATCGATGAGCAGGATGCTCTTCGCGTGGAGCGTGGTCAGCACATTTTCCGACTGAGCGTAAAAAGCAGCGAGATCGCCTGACGACGCCAGATAGGGCGAGGTTGCGAGCGCGGCAAGGCCGGCCTGCACCCCGACCAATTCCCGGTCGACCGCCGACATGATGGCGCGCGAGGTGTCGATCGAGACCGCGACGATGGCGGCGCGATCCTTCTGGCTGGAATAATAGATCAGTCCCACGACCAGCAGGGCGGCCGGCACGATGCAGGCCAGGACGAGCCAGATCAGCCGGGAGCGGATGGTCGGAAGATCGTCTCCCTCCTCCGGCGCGACGGCATCCATGGCTTCGAGGCCTTTGGTCATCCCACCATGTGGCAACCAAAATCCTTTCGTTCGCGGGGTGGGCCGGCGGGAATCTCCCGATCTGGTTAATCGATCACCTGCCGCATTCGCCGCCATAGGTGCAATAGCGGCGTTTGCCGAGCGCCTTGGCCGTGTACATTGCCTGATCGGCGTGCTGCGACAAGGCCTCGCCGGTGGTGCCGGCATCCGGATAGGAAGCGATGCCGATGCTCGCCGACAGCTCCAGCGTCACCGGCCCGATCTCATAGGGGACCGACAGCGCCTCGATCAATTTCCTTGCCATCCCCTCGGCGGCCCTTTGGCCCGTGTGGATCAGGATCAGCGCGAACTCGTCTCCGCCCAGCCGGGCCGCCAGGTCGGAGTCGCGAATGGCGTGTTTGAGGCGTGCGGCGACCATGGACAGCACTTCATCGCCCGTGGCATGGCCGTGCTCGTCGTTGACGGGCTTGAAGCCGTCGAGATCGATATTGACGATGGAGAGCGACCTGTTCGTGCGGACGCAGATGGCCAACTGGTGGGTCAGAATGTCATTGAACAGCGTGCGGTTGGCAAGGCCGGTCAGAGGATCGTGGCTGGCCTTGTGCTGCGCGGCCATCAGCATCGCGGATGCTCGCGTCAGCGCCCAGCCGACCTCGTCCGCCTCCCGAAGGTCCAGGCGCGGGACTGTGACCTCGACTCCCGAGCCAAGCGCCAGAGCGGGCGCCGCCAGCTTGCGGATCGCCCCCGCAATTTGGCTACCGATCTCCCAGGCCAGAGCCAGGCTGCCGGCCAGGAGGATCACCAGGCCGATGACGAGCCAGGTCAGCTTCTGCCAAAGTCCCTGATTGAGGATTTGCTTCGGAATGCCGATCGTAACCGACCAATTCGAAAACGAGGAACGGCTGAATACGGAGAGGACGGGGATCCCCTCGACCGAAATGGCATCCACCGCGTCTTCGGCGACCTCTCCGAGCCGCGCGACCACGGTGGGATTGCCCTTCCTTCCGATGAACGTGTCCATCTCATGGGTCCGGGCGACGATGGTGCCGGTGCCGTCGAAAATAGCAGCTCTAATATCCGGGTCGAAGCGCTGTTCGGCAAGGAGACTGGCGAAGCGTTCCGGCAGGATGCCGGCGCCGAGAATATATCGGATCGTTCCACCCTGCCGCACGGGCACGCCGATGGCGGTGATGAATTGATTGGCGACCCTCCCAACATAGAGGTCGGTAATGATCGGCTCTCCGGTCGAGAATACACTCCGCAATTGCGGATTGAGGATGGTCGGCAACTCGGTGCCATATGGCCGGAGCGTATTGAGGCGCTGCTGGAAGCTGGCATCGATCAAAAGGATGTTGTTGGCCTTCAGGGTCTTCAGCACCTCTTCCGCCTGCACGTAGAATGCGGCGAGATCGTCCGATGCGAGATGGGGCGAGGTGGCGAGGGCGAGCAGCCCGGCCTGCACTCCAGCCAAATCCCGGTCCACCGTCGACATCAGGGCGCGCGCCGTACCCAGCGATGACTGGGCCAGCGTGACGCGGTCCTCATGGCTGCCATAGGCGATCATGCCGACGATCATCAGGGAGGCCGGCAGGATGCAGGCCATCACCAGAAGGATCAGCCGGGAGCGGATGGTCGGCAGATGGGCGCGCAAGGCCGATTGCGTCTCGGGCATGACTCAGGTGGCCACGAAAATCCTTTCATTCGCGGCTGCGCCCGGAGGGTATTTATCGACTTGGTTAAGCTGGGCTGAGCGGTCACGCCGATTAGGGCGCGGCTTTGGCCGTTCCCCGACGGCCGCCAGTGGAATTCAATGCACCATGTGTGGGAAAAGATCGACCCCGGCGGGCAGGGTGGGAAGGTGCCGTCCCCGCGACGCGGGGATCCACCGTGAGAGAAAATTGCCAGAGAGCCGGAAACGGCCCCGGCGGAGCCTTATTCCTTGCCCGGGCCGATGACCGGCTTATGCAATGCGGACGCCTTGTTCAGCCCTTGCGGGCGACCCTCGCCGAAAGGCTCGCCGCCGGCGCCGCGCTGACGCCTGTAGGGCGCGGCCCGTTCGTCATTGCCCGGTCCGCCCGCCTGGCGGCGGCCCTGGAACTCACGGCCGAGCACGTTCTGGTGGACGTCGGCCCGCCCGCCGCGCGGCTGCTGGGGCGGCGTGTCGGACGACGACACCACGTCGCTCGGCACTTTCATTGCACCGGGCGGGATGGGTTCATCGGCGGCCTGCTGCGCGCCGGGGCCGGACGGCCCGGGCGTCTCGCTGCCCTTACTGCTGCCCTTGGCGACGATGACGGCCGCCGGGCGCAGCACGCGCTCGTCGATCATGTAGCCGGCATGGATCACCTGCACGACCGTGTCGGCGGCAACATTCGGCACCTCGATCTTGGTCATCGCCTCATGCAGATGCGGGTTGAAGGGCTGGCCGATCGGGTCGAAGCGCTTCACCTGGAACCGCTCGAGAACCTTCAGCAGCTCGCGCTCGGTCACCTCGACACCCTCGATCAGGCTGCTGAGTGCCGGATCCGACACCACGGCTTCCTTCGGCACCGCCTCGATGGCGCGGCGGATATTGTCGCCGACCCCGACGACGTCGCGGGCGAATTCGGAGATCGCATATTTGGCGAATTCGGATTTGTCGCGCTCGGTGCGGCGGCGCAGATTCTCCATCTCGGCGATGAGGCGGAGCGATTTGTCCTTCAGCTCGGCATTTTCGGTTTTCAGCGTCTCGATTTCGGCCGCGAGCCTGATCGCCTGCTCCTGCGGCGAAGCGGCATCGGCCTGCGCATCGCTACCGCCCAAGGGGTCCTCGCCGGATGCGTCGGGGCCGCGTTTGTCTTCTTCCATTGCGGTTCTACCCTCTCTAGGAAGAGCTCCGTCACAGGAGCAAATTTCGTCGGATATTGGCCAGAAGCTGGCAATAATCAAGTCAGGAGGCGACCAACCAGCTTCGCCGTGTAATCAACCATGGGGATAATCCGGGCGTAGTTCATGCGCGTGGGCCCTATCACCCCCAAAACACCGACAATTTTATGTTCCGTATCGCTGAACGGAGCCACAATGAGCGAAGATCCGGACAGCGAAAACAATTGATTCTCTGACCCGATGAAAATGCGCACGCCGTCCGCCTGTTCCGTCAGGGTCAGCAATTGCATGATATCCTTTTTGGATTCCAGGTCGTCGAACAGGAGCCGCACGCGCTCCAGGTCTTCGACGGCCTTCAAATCGTCGAGCAGATGCGACTGGCCGCGCACGATGAGGCTCTTGGTATCCTCCTTGCCGCCGGACCATTGCGCAAGGCCCGACTGGACCACTTTCGCGGTCAATTCGTCAAGTTCGGCCCTCTTTGCGGTTAATTCTTCCTCGATTCGCTTTCTGGCCTCGCTGAGCGTCGCCCCGCGCAGCCGCGACGTAAGGTAATTGGTCGCCTCGACCAGGGCGGAGGACGGCAGGCCTTGCGGCAAGGCCAGCACCCGGTTTTCGATGGTGCCGTCCTCGCCGACCAGTACGATCAGGGCGCGCGTCGCGTCGAGGCTGACGAAGTCGATATGCTTGATGCGCTGAATGAGCTTCTCCGTAAGCACGACGCCGGCGCAGCGCGACAGGCCGGACAGCATTTCGCTGGCCTCGGATAACAAATCGTTAAGGCCGCGCGGGCCAGAAATCTGCGCCTCGATATGTGCTCGCTCATTATGGGCGAGGTCGCCGAGCTCCAGCAGCCCGTCGACGAACATGCGCAGGCCCGATTCGGTCGGCAGGCGCCCGGCACTGGTATGCGGCGCGTAGATCAGGCCGAGCGCTTCCAGGTCGGCCATGACGTTGCGCACCGAGGCCGGCGACAGCGTCATCGGCAGGTTGCGGCTCAGATTGCGCGAGCCGACGGGATCGCCGGTCGACAGGTAAGTCTCGATAATCATCCGGAAGACGGCACGCGAACGCTCATTCAGACCATTCACGCTCGCCCCCTCGCCCGCCGCCCCGAAGGCGGAAGACGTCAGATCCTTGGCAAGCTGAAGATCCTTGGCGCGCTGCATCACCGTCGGTCGCTGACGCGTGGTCAATGGCTCGGTCCTGATATAAGCGCTGACAGTCAAGGAGAATCTAAGCAGCTTGCCCGCCCCGCGTCAAATGGGCAAAGGTTTTGCAGGGACGCGCCTCGCGTGCAATCGCAATTCGCGAGCCATTCCAAGGCGGTTTTGCCGGTCGGACGCTCGCAAAGGCCCGGAGCGCCCGCCTAATGGCTGCGCCTCTTCACCGCAGGCGGTGATTCGGATGCCGCGCCGCCCACCGGATCCGCGTGGGCCGAACAGGAAATACAGGCCGCCCGCTCCACATCTCCCCGAAGTCAGCTTCGCGCAGGCGTTTCACGGCCTAACTGGCCGGAAAGAGGAAGCGGAGCGCTTATGGACTTAAAGAACCGGCAGGAGGCGGCAACGCCGTCGCGTCCCCCGCCGCTGGCGAACCGTAAGCTTCAGGCGATCGGCTATCTCAAGGCTGAGGGGTTGGACGAGGCCACCCCGGTCATCGAGGGCATCGTTCCCCTGGAGCCGGGGAGCTGGCGGAGCCTGCATCTGCTCGGGCTGATCGCCTATAAGCAGGGCGAATTGAAGCGCGCGGCGCGGCTGATGCGGCGCTGCCTCGCCGTGCATCCGGGGCTTGCCGAAGCCTATTCCGATCTCGGGGTGATCCTGAAGGACCTCGGCGAGATGGCCGAGGCGCAGGCCGCTTGCGAGCGGGCCATCGCGCTCAAGCCCGGCTTTCTGCCGGCCTATGCCAATCTCGGCGCGGTGTTCAAGGCGCGGGGCAAATTCGGCGACGCGGCGCAATGCTACCGGCGGGCCGTCGCCATAGCGCCGGGCTCGGCGGATGCGCATGCCAGCCTCGGCGCGGCGCTGGTCATGCTCGGCCGGACCGACGAGGCGCTGGCCGTCTGCCGTCAGGCGGTCACGCTGGTACCGAGCCATGCCGAAGCGCTGATCGCGCTCGGCCACGCCTTGCGCGCGGCGGGCAGCAATACCGAGGCCATCGACGCCTACCGGCGCGCCATCGCGCTGAAGCCGGATTACGGCCCGGTGCATTCCGATCTCGGCTGTGCGCTGCACGAAGCCGGCCAGATCGATGACGCCATCCGCGCCCATGGCAGGGCGATCGGGTTGCGGCCCGATTATGCCGAGGCGCAAAACAATCTCGGCGTCGCGCTCAGCGACCTGGGCCGCCATGGCGAGGCGCTGGAGGCCTGCCGGGCCGCCATCGGGCTGAAGCCGGACTATGCGGAGGCTTATTCCAATCTGGGCGTGGCGCTGGCTCAGAAGGGCTTGTATCGCGACGCCGCCGCCTCCTATCTGCGCGCGCTGGAGTTCAAGCCGGCACTGGTCGTCGCCTATGTCAATCTCGCCGGCGCGCTCTCGGCCGAGGACCAGCTCGACGGCGCCCTCGCGGCCTCCGCCAAGGCGCTGGCCATCGCGCCGAGCCAGCCGCAAGCGCTTGCCGAGCATTACCGGCTGCGACGCCAGGCCTGCGACTGGGACGGCATCGCCGCCGCCGAACAGGTCATCCTCGCCTCAACCTTCCGCCAGGGCCATCGCATCGCGCCGCTGCCGGTGCTGAACATGCATTGCGGCCCCGAGGCGCATCTGCTGAGCGCCCGCGCCTGGGCGAATGGCCTGACGCGCGCCGCCGCCGTGCCGTCCTCGCACCGGCCATTGCGCAGCGCCTCGGGCAGCGACAGGCTGCGCATCGGCTATCTCTCGGCCGATTTCCGCGCCAATGCCGCGCCGAGCCTGCTCACCGGGGTGATCGAGCGGCACGACCGGCGGCGTTTCGAGATTTTCGGCTATTGCTACGGCCGCGACGATGGCAGCGACGCCCGCCGCCGCCTGATGGAGGGGGTGGACAAATTCGCCGTCATCGCTCCGCTCGCCCATGCCGACGCCGCCCGCCGCATCCGCCATGACGGCATCGACATTCTCGTCGACCTAAATGGCTATCTGCCGGGCGCGCGTCCGGAAATCCTCGCCTGCCGCCCGGCGCCGATCCAGGTCAGCTATCTCGGCTATCCCGGGCCGATGGGCGCAAGCTTCATCGATTATGTCATCGCTGACGATTTCAGCCTGCCGATGGACCAGCAGCCTTTCTACGATGAGAAGATCGTCCAATTGCCCGGCTGCTATCAGCCGAGCGACACCAAACGGCCGATCGTCTGGGACGGACCCTCCCGCGCCGAATGCGGACTGCCGGCGCAGGGTTTCGTCTTTTGCTGCTTCAATGCCAGCTATAAGATCTCGCAGGAAAATTTCGCGCTGTGGGTGCGGCTGCTGCAAGGCGTGCCGGGAAGCGTGCTGTGGCTGCTGGAGAGCCATGCGCTGGTGCGCGAATCTTTGCGCGCGAAGGCGGCCTCGATGGGCCTGGACCCGGCCCGGCTGGTCTTCGCGCCGAAATTGGAGTTCCCCAAGCATCTTGCACGCCACCGCCATGCCGATCTCTTTCTCGACACGCTGCCGGTGAATGCCCGCATGGCCGCGAGCGACGCGATCTGGGCCGGCCTGCCGGTGCTGACCTGCGCGGGCGAGAGCTTTGTCGGACGCGTCTGCGGCAGCCTGCTGCGGGCTGTCGGCTGTCCCGAGCTCATCACCTATTGGCCCGAGCAATATGAGACCATGGCGCTGGCTTTGGCGCGCGATCCGGATGGGCTGGCCGCCATCCGCGACCGGCTGCGGCTGAACCGGCAGGGCGCGCGCCTGTTCGACGCGGCGCGCTATACGCGCGGCCTGGAAGCCGCCTTCGAGCACATGGCGGAGCTGCATGACGGGGACGGGCCGCGCCCCTTCAGCGTCGCCGAAGTCGACGATGCCGCGCCCGCGCCCCGCAGCTTTAAGCCGCCCGTCTTGCTGCCGCCGCAGCCGGCGCAGGAGACGCTCGCCGAGCGCCCCGCTATGCGCATCCGCTACGAGGCCTGCCCGCTCTGCGACGGCCGGGAGACGCCGCTGTTCAAGGCCGCCGATTGCACCCGCCACCCGCGCTATGATTCGATGCTGCCGCCGATCCTGCGGTGGCTGCGCTGCGAAGCCTGCGGGCACGTCTTTACCGAGGCGACCTTCACGCCGATGGCCTCGGAGCTGATCGCCGCGAAGGTCGTGCCGCCGCCACCCGGCTGCCGGGACATCGAGGCGCGGCGCCTATCCTGCGCCCGGATCGTCGATAAGGTGGCCAGGACCGGTCCGCTGGGCGATTGGCTCGATGTCGGAGCGGGCGACAGCGCGCTGATGTTTGCGGCGGAGGAATGGGGGTTCCGGCCCGCCGCCATCGACCTGCGCCGCGACAATGCCGAGGCGCTCAGGGCGCTGGGCTATGAAGCCTATGCCTGCCCGCTGGAAGCGCTCGACGCGCCCGGCCGGTTCGGCGCGATCTCGATGGTCGAGGGGTTCCCGCGCCTTCGCGACCCGCGTGCCGCCCTCGGCGCCGCGCATCGCCTGCTGGCGGCGGGCGGCGCATTGTTCCTGGCGATGCCGAACATGGCGACTTCGGTCTGGCGCGCCCTCGATGCCGCGGGGGGCGATCCCTATTGGGGCGAGATCGAGCACCACCACAATTTCACCCGCGAGCGGCTTTACGCGCTGCTGGCGGACCACGGCTTCCGCCCGGCGCGCTATGATGTCTGCAAGGACCGGCGCGCATTCATGGAGGTGCTCGCGGTCAAGCTCTGAGCGGCGATGGGCTTACCAAAGATTCCTGCAGTCGATGACCTGCACCGGTACGGCGTCGAGGTCGAAATCATCGAACAGCCGGGCATTGACCCCAATTTTCGGATTGTCGAAATCCGGCTCGCCGCTCGAGAAATCCGGCGATTCCCCGTAGGTCGTGCAGCCGCAAGTCGCGCAGAAGCGATGCTTGACGGTGAAGGTGTTCCACAGATAGGTCGCCACATTCTCGGCGGGGCTCGTGAGCCGGAATTGCTCCGGCTTGTAATAAGCCCATAGGCCGCCGCTCTTGGCGCAATAGGAACAGGTGCAGCGCGTCACGCTGGCCGGCGCCTCGCTGACCTCGAACTGCGTCCGTCCGCAATGACAGCTTGCCTTGAGTTGCATTGGCCTTCTCCGGCCGGTTTCGCGACCGGCCGTCCGCTTTAATGCAGAGTCTCGTCCGGAGGAATGGCGGCGACGCCGGGGCGCATGGGCGCGGTAACTTCGCTCTTCAGGGCGAAACCGCTGGGAAATTCGCTGGCGAGAAGGTCTATGGACTGGAGGGCGGTTTCGCTCGGCGCGTCGCCCTTGAGCTGGATGGTCTGGTCGGTGACTTCGACGGTGCCGCGGTTCAACAGCCGCAGCAGTTTCAGCGCGTGCAGGCCCGCCTTCGTCCATCGGTCCGGGACGCTGGCGTTAACGGCTGTGTTGTTGGTGATCTCACATTCGGAAAAAGCGCGGCGGGCTGCGGCGGCGATCTTGTTCTTGCCGCTTTCATCCGGCATCACACCGGATATGCGTAAGGTGGCGTCGGGGCTGATGGTCGCCGCCCAGACGCGGGCGGGAGGGGCGATGCGAATATTGCGAAGGGCGACGCCGGTCGGCTTGTCGCGCTCGATGAATTCCCGGACTTCGCTCAGCACCGCGCCGTTGCTTGCCGCGCCCTCGATGGCGAGGCCGTTATTGTCGACGGAGGCTTGGCCGCTTTCGAGATAGCCGAGCAATTTCAAGGCAAAGCTCAAGCCGCCCACCTTGACTTCGGAGACCGCGGCCTGCTCGCGCACCTTGACCCGGTCGGTCAGGTCGGCGGAGGGGAAGCTGGCCTTTACGAGGCCGATCAGGGTCTTGTAGTCCTCCTCGGAGGACATGCTGCCCTTGAGCTTGATGCGGTCCGTTTCCTTGCTGATCCGGACATTGTAGGTGACCGGCAAGCTGTCGCCCGCACCCTGGTTTTGCACCAATATCTCGTTCTGAGGGATCAATTCGGAACGCAGTGTGCCGGTCTCTTCGGCGCGGGCCGGGGCAATCTCGCCCCCAAGAAAGCCGCCGCCACAAAAGGTCAGCATCGCGGCCAAAAACAGTCCAGGCCGCTTCACGGGTCTATCCCCCGACATTCGATGACACTCCCAATAAACAAACGCCAAATATCCCTCGAACGCGCTGCACGTCAGAATACGCGAAACGCACTCGGATGTTTCGGCTTCGTTTGTCGTCTTAGCTCATCTGCCCCTAGCTGCAAGTCACCGGTGCGTTCGGGACGGAAAGACAGCTTTTCCCTCAACCGGCCTGCGCGGGAGGCTTTCTAGCGTCAGCGCAGTGCAGGTGACCAAAATAGCCAAAATTTATGGATTTTCCAAGCATAAGCGGCAATTAGACGGGAAAATTTTACAAGCCGTTAACCAGCCGCGTTTTTCCGTCCACATTATGGCCAAAAAAAACGCGCCGGGGGACAACCCGGCGCGCTCTCATTCAATATCTCAGCCTATTCAGCAGCTTGCGCGCCCTGGCGCTCGGCCACCGGAGGCAGCGCCGGCTCGCCGGGCTTGTCCACCTGGCCGCGGCCGCGTTCGGCCACGATCAGCTCGTCGCGATGCGCGGCGATCTTCTTCAGGCGCGAGATCATGCCGCCCGTGCCGGCCGGGACCAGCCGGCCGACGATGACGTTCTCCTTCAGGCCGTCGAGCGTATCGACCTTGCCGGCGATCGCCGCCTCGGTCAGCACGCGGGTCGTCTCCTGGAAGGAGGCGGCGGAGATGAAGCTGCGTGTCTGCAGGCTCGCCTTGGTGATGCCGAGCAGCACCGGGTTGCCCTTCGCCGGGCGCCCGCCATTCTTCTCGATGATGGCGTTGGCGTCCTCCAGCTCGACCCGGTCGATCTGCTCGCCCTTGAGCAGGTCGGTGTCGCCCGGATCCTCGATCTCCACCTTTTGCAGCATCTGCCCGACGATCACCTCGATATGCTTGTCGTTGATCGTCACGCCCTGCAGCCGGTAGACGTCCTGGATTTCATTGACGAGGTAAGCGGCAAGCTCCTCCACGCCCTTGATCGCCAGAATGTCGTGCGGCGCCGGATGGCCGTCCATGATGAACTCGCCCTTTTCGATGCGGTCACCTTCCTGCACCGAGAGATGCTTGCCCTTCGGAATGAGATATTCGATGGCCTGCAGGCTCTCGTCATCCGGGTTGATGGTGATGCGGCGCTTGTTCTTGTAGTCGCGGCCGAACTCCACCGTGCCGGACATTTCGGCGATGATGGCGTGATCCTTCGGACGGCGAGCCTCGAACAGCTCGGCAACACGCGGCAGACCGCCGGTGATGTCGCGCGTCTTGGCCGATTCCAGCGGAATACGCGCCAGCACGTCGCCCGCCTTCACCGCCTGCCCCGGCTCGACCGAGAGAATGGCCTCGACCGAAAGCAGGTAGCGTGCTTCACCGCCACGGGCGAGCTTATGCAGCTTGCCCTTCTTGTCTTTGACGACCAGGGCCGGCTTCAGCACCGAGCCCTTCGGATGCGCGCGCCAGTCGATGATGACGCGGTGGGTGATGCCGGTCGTTTCTTCGGTCTGCTCGTTGACCGACAGGCCCTCGGTCAGATCCTCGAAATCGACGATGCCATCCACTTCGCTCAGGATCGGACGGGTGTAAGGGTCCCATTCCGCCAAGCGCGCGCCGCGCTTGATGGTGTCGCCCTCGTCGACCTTCATATGCGCGCCCTGGATGATCTTGTAGGTGGCAAGCTCCTTGCCGTCCTCATCCGTGACGATCACAGCCATGTTGCGGGTCATCGCCACAAGCCGTCCCTGGCCGTCGCGATTGACGCTGCGGTTGCGGATCTTGATCTTGCCGGCGAAGTTGGTCTCGATGAAGGACGAGTCCACCACCTGCGCCGTGCCACCGATATGGAAGGTGCGCATGGTGAGCTGCGTGCCAGGCTCGCCGATCGACTGCGCGGCGATGACGCCGACAGCCTCGCCAAGATTGACGCGGGTGCCGCGTGCCAGATCGCGTCCGTAGCAAGCGGCGCAGACGCCGTTGCGGGTTTCGCAAGTCAGCACCGAGCGGATGCGGATTTCCTGCACCTGCCCGTCCTCGATCGCCTTGGCTTCGCTTTCCTCGATGAGCTGGCCCGACTTGATGATGACCTTGCCGGTCGCCGGAGCGACGATATCGTCGGCCGCGGTACGGCCGAGCGCACGGTCGCCAAGGCCCACGACGACCTCGCCGGCATCGATCACCGCGGTGATCTTGATGCCCTTGTCGGTGCCGCAATCCTGCTCGGTGATGATCGAATCCTGCGCCACGTCGACGAGGCGGCGCGTCAGATAGCCGGAGTTGGCCGTCTTCAATGCCGTGTCGGCGAGGCCCTTGCGAGCACCATGGGTCGAGTTGAAGTACTCGAGAACGGTCAAGCCTTCCTTGAAGTTCGAGATGATCGGCGTCTCGATGATTTCGCCCGACGGCTTGGCCATCAGGCCGCGCATGCCGGCGAGCTGCTTCATCTGCGCAGGCGAGCCGCGAGCACCCGAATGCGACATCATGTAGATCGAGTTGATCGGCATCTCGCGGCCGGTCTCCTTGTCGAGCTGGACGGAGGAAATCCGGTCCATCATCTCCTTGGCGACGCGGTCGGTGCATTTTGCCCAGGCGTCCACGACCTTGTTGTACTTCTCACCCTGGGTGATGAAGCCGTCATTGTACTGCTGCTCGTAATCGCGCACGAGATCCTGGGTGTCGGCGATGATCTTCGCCTTGGTCTGCGGGATCACCATGTCGTCCTTGCCGAAGGAAATGCCGGCACGGCAGGCGTGCTTGAAGCCGAGTGCCATGATGCGGTCGCAGAAGATCACCGTCTCCTTCTGGCCGCAGTCGCGGTAGACGGCGTCGATCAGCTTGGCGATGGTCTTCTTGGTCAGGAGCTGGTTGACCAGCTCGAAACCGACGCCCGGCTTTTGCGGCAGCACTTCAGCCAGCAGCATCCGGCCCGGCGTCGTCTCATAGACGCGGGTGACCGGCTCGCCATCGGGGCCGATATTCTTGAAGCGGCCCTTCACCTTGGTGTGCAGGGTGACGATGCCATTGTCGAGCGCATGCTGGATCTCGGCGACGCCGCCGAAGATCTTGCCTTCGCCCGGCTCGTTGTCACGCGCCAGCGACAGGTAGTAGAGGCCGAGCACGATGTCCTGCGAGGGCACGATGATCGGGCCACCGTTGGCCGGGTGCAGGATGTTGTTGGTCGACATCATCAGCACGCGGGCCTCAAGCTGGGCTTCCAGCGAGAGCGGCACGTGAACGGCCATCTGGTCGCCGTCGAAATCGGCGTTGAAGGCCGCGCAGACCAGCGGATGCAACTGGATCGCCTTGCCCTCGACCAGCACCGGCTCGAACGCCTGGATGCCCAGGCGATGCAGGGTCGGCGCGCGGTTGAGCAGCACGGGATGCTCGCGGATGACCTCGTCCAGGATGTCCCAGACTTCCGGCTTCTCCTTCTCGACCAGTTTCTTGGCCTGCTTGACGGTGGCGGCGAAGCCCTTGGCGTCCAGCCGCGAATAGATGAACGGCTTGAACAGCTCCAGCGCCATCTTCTTCGGCAGGCCGCATTGATGCAGCTTCAGCTCCGGGCCGACCACGATCACCGAACGGCCGGAATAGTCGACGCGCTTGCCGAGCAGGTTCTGCCGGAAGCGGCCCTGCTTGCCCTTCAGCATGTCGGCGAGCGACTTCAGCGGGCGCTTATTGGCGCCGGTGATGACGCGGCCGCGGCGGCCGTTGTCGAACAGGGCGTCGACCGACTCCTGCAACATGCGCTTTTCGTTGCGCACGATGATGTCAGGCGCGCGCAGCTCCATCAGCCGCTTCAAACGGTTGTTGCGGTTGATGACGCGGCGATAGAGGTCGTTCAGATCGGACGTGGCGAAGCGGCCGCCGTCCAGCGGGACGAGCGGGCGCAATTCCGGCGGAATAACCGGGACGACGGTGAGGATCATCCATTCCGGGCGGTTGCCGGATTCGATGAAGGCCTCGATGACCTTCAGGCGCTTCGCAAGCTTCTTCGGCTTCAGATCCGTGGTGGACTGAGCGATCTCCACGCGGATCTCGTCGCGCAGCGTCTCCAGGTCCATGGCGATCAAAAGGTCGCGGATGGCCTCGGCGCCGATGCCGGCGGTGAAGCTGTCCTCGCCGAACTCCTCCTGCGCCTTGAGGAACTCATCCTCGGACAGGAGCTGCTTCTCCTTCAGCGGGGTGAGGCCGGGCTCGACGACGATATAGCTCTCGAAATAGAGCACCCGCTCAAGATCCTTGAGCGTCATGTCGAGCATCAGGCCGATGCGGCTCGGCAGCGACTTCAGGAACCAGATATGCGCGACGGGAGCCGCCAGCTCGATATGGCCCATGCGCTCGCGGCGGACCTTGGTCAGGGTCACTTCCACGCCGCATTTTTCGCAGATGACGCCCTTGTACTTCATCCGCTTATATTTGCCGCACAAGCACTCATAGTCCTTGATCGGACCGAAAATGCGCGCGCAAAAAAGCCCATCCCGCTCCGGCTTGAAGGTGCGGTAGTTGATGGTTTCGGGCTTCTTGATTTCGCCATAGGACCAGGACAGGATCTTTTCCGGACTTGCGACGGAAATCCGAATCTGGTCGAATGACTGGGTCTGGGCCTGTGGGGCAAAGAGATTAGTGATCTCTTGATTCATCCGTCACTCCTAAATGAGATGCTCGAGGCAGCTCGTGTCTTTCGCGGCATCGCCGGGCTCGGCTCCCGTGCTCAACGCGTTTTCTAAAGACCTGCCGACATTCCTTGGCACTCGCGTTCCGCCGTCAGATCGGCCGGCGGCAGCTCCGCCGGCGTAAGCGGAATGGCCGGCATCGCCATGCCAGCCATTCCCCGTTTGCCTATTATGGTTTCGGCAGCTTGCCTTCCGGCGGCGCCACCGTCGTCAGCTCGACATTCAATCCAAGCGCGCGCATTTCCTTCACGAGCACGTTGAAGCTCTCCGGAATGCCCGCCTCGAAGGTGTCGTCGCCGCGCACGATGGCTTCGTAGACCTTGGTGCGGCCTGCCACGTCGTCCGACTTCACCGTCAGCATTTCCTGCAAGGTATAGGCGGCGCCATAGGCTTCGAGCGCCCACACCTCCATTTCACCGAAGCGCTGACCGCCGAACTGCGCCTTGCCGCCCAGCGGCTGCTGGGTGACGAGGCTGTAGGGTCCGATCGAGCGCGCGTGGATCTTGTCGTCCACCAGATGGTGAAGCTTCAGCAGGTATTTGTAGCCGACGGTCACCTTACGATCGAAGGGCTCGCCGGTGCGGCCGTCATGCAGCGTCACCTGGCCCGACGCGTCGAGCCCGGCCTGCTTCAGCATGGTGACGATATCCGCCTCGCCCGCGCCGTCGAACACCGGGGTCGCGACAGGAACGCCGCGGCGCAGGTTTTCCGACAGCTCGACGAGCTGGCCGTCGTCCAGCGTCTCGATGGTCTCGTTCTTGCCGTAGACCTCGCCGAGCAGCTTCTTCAGCTCGCCGGCCTTCTGGCTCTCCTTGTACTTGTCGACAGCCTCGCCGATCATCGCGCCAAGACCGCGGCAGGCCCAGCCCATATGGGTCTCCAGGATCTGACCGACATTCATGCGGCTCGGCACGCCGAGCGGGTTCAGCACGATGTCGACCGGCGTGCCGTCATCGAGATAAGGCATGTCCTCGATCGGCACGATCTGGCTGATGACGCCCTTATTGCCGTGACGTCCGGCCATCTTGTCGCCCGGCTGCAGCTTGCGCTTCACCGCGACGAACACCTTGACCATCTTCATCACGCCGGGCGGCAACTCGTCGCCGCGCTTCAGCTTGTCGATCTTGTCGACGAAGCGCTGCTCCAGCCGCTTCTTGGCGTCGTCATATTGCCGCCGGATGGCTTCGATGCCGGCCATCGCGCCTTCGTCCTTCAGCGCGATTTCCCACCACTGGCTGCGCGGCACGTCGCTCAGCGTCTCGGTGGTGACCGAGGAGCCCTTGCGCATGCCCTTCGGCCCGCGGGCGACTTCCTTGTCCATCAGGATGTCGCGCATACGGCCATAGACGTTGCGGTCGAGGATCTGCAGCTCGTCGTCGCGGTCCTTGGCGAGACGCTCGATCTCCTCGCGCTCGATCGCCATGGCGCGCTCGTCCTTCTCGACGCCATGCCGGTTGAACACGCGCACTTCCACCACCGTCCCGGTGACGCCGGGAGGCAGTTTCAGCGACGTGTCGCGCACGTCGGAGGCTTTTTCGCCGAAGATGGCGCGCAGGAGCTTTTCCTCCGGCGTCATCGGGCTTTCGCCCTTCGGCGTGATCTTGCCTACCAGAATGTCGCCGGGCTTTACCTCGGCGCCGATATAGACGATGCCAGCCTCGTCGAGATTTTTGAGCGCTTCTTCCGAGACGTTCGGAATATCGCGCGTGATCTCCTCCGGCCCGAGCTTGGTGTCGCGAGCCGTGACCTCAAACTCCTCGATATGGATCGAGGTGAAGACGTCATCATACACGATACGCTCGGATATAAGTATGGAGTCCTCGAAATTGTACCCCATCCACGGCATAAAGGCGACCAGCACGTTCTTGCCGAGCGCCAGATCGCCCATGTCGGTCGAGGGACCGTCGGCGATGATGTCGCCGGCTTCCACCCGGTCGCCCACCCGCACCAGCGGACGCTGGTTGATGCAAGTGTTCTGGTTCGAGCGCTGGAACTTGCGCAGCCGGTAGATATCGACGCCCGATTTCGACGGATCGGTCTCGTCAGTCGCCCGGATGACGATACGGGTGGCGTCCACCTGATCGATGACGCCCGAACGGCGCGCGGCGATCGCGGCGCCCGAGTCGCGGGCCACCACCGATTCCATGCCGGTGCCGACCAGCGGCGCTTCCGCCTTGATCAGCGGCACGGCCTGACGCTGCATGTTCGAGCCCATCAGAGCGCGGTTGGCGTCGTCATTTTCCAGGAACGGCACCAGGGCGGCTGCGACCGAAACCACCTGCTTCGGCGACACGTCGATCAGATCGACCCGGCCCGGCGGCTCCAGGAACACGTCGCCGGCATGGCGGCACACCACCAGATCCTCGGTGAGCTGGCCGTCATCCGACAGCACCGCATTGGCCTGCGCCACGTAATGGCGGGCCTCTTCGGTTGCCGACAGATAGACGACGTCATCCGTGACCTTCGAGTCCTTGACGCGCCGGTACGGGCTTTCGATGAAGCCGTATTTGTTGACGCGCGCAAAGGTCGCCAGCGAGTTGATGAGGCCGATATTGGGGCCTTCCGGCGTCTCGATCGGGCAGATGCGGCCGTAATGGGTCGGATGCACGTCGCGGACTTCGAAGCCTGCGCGCTCGCGGGTCAGACCGCCCGGCCCAAGCGCCGAGAGACGCCGCTTATGCGTGATCTCGGAGAGCGGGTTGGTCTGGTCCATGAACTGCGAAAGCTGTGAGGAGCCGAAGAACTCACGCACCGCCGCCGATGCCGGCTTGGCGTTGATGAGATCCTGCGGCATCACCGTGTCGATATCGACCGAGGACATGCGCTCCTTGATGGCGCGCTCCATGCGCAGAAGGCCGATGCGATACTGATTCTCCATCAGCTCGCCGACCGAGCGCACCCGGCGATTGCCGAGATGGTCGATGTCGTCGATCTCGCCGCGCCCGTCGCGCAGGGCGACCAGCGTCTTGATGACCGCGATGATGTCTTCCTTGCGCAGCGTGCGCACGGTGTCCGGGCATTCCAGCTCCAGGCGGATGTTCATCTTCACGCGGCCGACCGAGGACAGGTCGTAGCGCTCGGAGTCGAAGAACAGGCCCTGGAACAGGTTCTCGGCCGCTTCGATGGTCGGCGGCTCGCCCGGGCGCATCACCCGGTAGATGTCGAGCAGCGCATCGCCGCGATTGTTGTTCTTGTCGTTGTGCAGCGTGTTGCGGATGAAGCCGCCGGTCGTGACATGGTCGATGTCGAGCAGCGAAAGCTGCTTGGAATGCCCATGCTCGCGCAGGGACTCCAGCAGCTCCTTGTCCAGCTCGTCGCCGGCCTCGCCATAGATCTCGCCGGTGTCGAGGTTGACAATGTCGTCCGCCAGATAGCGGCCGTAGATCGCCTCGTCCGGGATCAGAATGGTCTTCAGCCCTTCTTCGGCCAGCTTCCTGGCCTGGCGCGCGGACAGCTTGGTGCCGGCCTCGACGACGACTTCGCCGGTCGCGGCGTTCAGGATGTCGTGCGAAGCCTTGACGCCGCGCATCCGCTCGGCGACGAAGGGCATCTTCCAGCCGCCGCTCTTCTTGTCGCCGACAAGGTCGATGCGGTCGTAGAAGAGGTTCAGGATCTCTTCGTCGTCGAAGCCCAGCGCATAGAGCAGCGACGTCGCGGGAAGCTTCCGGCGCCGGTCGATACGGACATAGACGAGGTCCTTGGCGTCGAATTCGAAATCGAGCCAGGAGCCGCGATAGGGAATGATGCGCGCCGCGAACAACAGTTTGCCGCTGGAATGGGTCTTGCCGCGGTCATGGTCGAAGAAGACGCCCGGCGAGCGGTGCATCTGCGAGACGATGACGCGCTCGGTGCCGTTGATGACGAAGGTGCCGTTCATCGTCATGAAGGGCATGTCGCCCATATAGACGTCCTGCTCCTTGATGTCGCGGACGGAGCGGGCGCCGGTTTCCTCGTTGATGTCGAAGGTGATCAGACGCAGTTTAACCTTCAGCGGCGCGGCAAAAGTCATGCCCCGCTGCTGGCACTCGTCAACATCATATTTCGGCTGCTCGAACTCGTAGCTGACAAACTCAAGCTGGGCACGGCCCGAAAAATCTGATATAGGAAACACTGAGCTGAAGACAGCCTGAAGGCCCTCCACCGGCCTCCCGCCCTTCGGCTCATCGACCATGAGAAACTGGTCGTAGGACTGCTTTTGCACCTCGATCAGATTGGGCATCTCCGCCACTTCAGCGATGCGGCCGAAGCCCTTGCGCACCCGCTTGCGGCCGATGAAAGATTGCGCCATATCGTCTCCTCATATCACTCGTAAACGGCTCTCCGCAAACGCGCTGCCTTTGAGCGTTTGAGGAGAACCGTCGATCGTTTCGCGCGTTAACTGTCCAGGGGGCAGAGGTCCGGACAGGACCGCCGCCCCCAAAACAACTACTTGATGTCGACCGTCGCGCCTGCGGCTTCGACCTTCTTCTTGATCTCTTCGGCCTCGGCCTTGGAGACACCTTCCTTGATCGCCTTCGGAGCCGCTTCGACCAGGTCCTTGGCTTCCTTCAGGCCGAGGCTGGTAATCGCGCGCACTTCCTTGATGACGTTGATCTTCTGAGCGCCGGCGCTCGTCAGGATGACGTCGAACTCGGTCTTCTCCTCGACCGCTTCGGCGGCAGCGCCTGCGCCGCCGCCCATCGGCACGCCCATCGGAATCGCAGCCGCGGCGGAAACGCCCCAGCCTTCCTCGAGGCGCTTGATGAGCCCGGAGACTTCCAGAACCGTCATCTTGGACAGTTCGTCATACAGCTTTTCGATTTTGTCAGACATTGTTCTAACCTTCAGGTTCCGTTTGTGCTTTCGCTTCGATCGCGCTTCTAGGCCGCCGCCTGCTCGCCTTCGCCCTGCTTGCGCACATAGGCGTCAAGCACGGTCGCGAGGCCGACGCCGGGCGCGTTCAGCGTCCGTGCCAGCTTGGTTGCAGGAGCGTTGAGCACACCGAGGAGCTGCGCGCGCAATTCGTTGAGCGAGGGGATCGTGGCAAGCGCCTTGACCTCGTTTTCACCCAGCGTGACGTTGCCGAGAAGGCCGCCGACGATGACGAACTTCTGATTTGTCTTGGCAAATTCGGCCGCGATCTTTGCTGGGGCGACCGGATCGCTCGAATAGGCGATGCCGGTCGGCTCGACGAACATGTTGCGCGCTGTTCCATTACCGGTGTTATCCAGCGCGATTTTGGCGAGGCGGTTTTTGATGACCTTGAACTGCGCGCCGGCAGCGCCGAAGCGCGTCCGGAGATCAGTCATCTGGGCCACCGTAAGTCCGGTGTATCGTGCAACGACGACAGAGCCGGACTGTGAAAAGATCTGGCCGAGGTCTTCGACCATCTCTTCTTTCTGGGCTCTATCCACCGCGTCTCTCCAAAATTTGGCGGAACGGCCCGATGTGAGCCCTTCCACCCGTTCGATTACGCCGCCACCCTGTGAGGGGCTAAGCGACTTGGCTTAGGCCTGTCCCAAGGGCGTACAGCCGTAATCCGCCAAACGGAACTTGGCGAAATCAGCTTTCTCCCCCGTCTATTGCCGGCAAAATTAAGCCCGAAGGCGCCTGCAGTCTTGGACAGGTACGCGCACCAGATGCCGAGGCATCGGATGCGCGCTCTCAAACGCGATTTGCGCTTGAAACTTTCCGCCGGCGGTCCGGCGGTACTGTCCACCGGCCATCCGGTGGTGAAAATGGTCCGCCGGAAAACCCGGCGGACTTGCAATAAATGCGTCAGCCTGCGTTATTATGCGTTCCCGTGACCGTCGCCGGCTCGACCTTGACGCCAAGCCCCATGGTGGAGCTCAGGGCGACATTCTTCAGATAGGTGCCCTTGGCGCCCGTCGGCCGGGCCTTCATCACCGCATCGGTGAAAGCGCGCACATTCTCCAAAAGCGCCTGCTCGGTGAAGCTCGCCTTGCCGATGCCGGCGTGAATGATGCCGGCTTTCTCGACGCGGAATTCGACCGCGCCACCTTTGGCGGCTTCGACGGCAGCGGCGACATCCATGGTCACCGTTCCGACTTTCGGGTTCGGCATCAGGCCGCGCGGGCCCAGAACCTTGCCGAGACGTCCGACCAGAGGCATCATATCGGGTGTCGCAATGCATCTGTCAAAGTTGATGTTGCCGGCCTGGATCTCAGCCATCAAATCCTCGGCCCCGACAATGTCAGCTCCGGCCTTGCGGCCCTCGTCCGCCTTGTCGCCTTTCGCGAACACCGCGACGCGCACCGTACGGCCGGTTCCGTTGGGCAGATTGCACACGCCGCGCACCATTTGATCGGCGTGGCGCGGGTCGACGCCGAGATTGAGAGCAATCTCAACGGTCTCGTCGAATTTTGCCTTGGCGCGCTCCTTCACGAGCTTCACCGCCTCATCGACTGCATAGAGTTTCAGCCGGTCGACGCCTTCGTGAGCGGCCTTCAGTCGCTTACCCATAGTTGCCATGGCGCTCACCCTTCAACCGCTATTCCCATGGAACGCGCAGAGCCCGCAATGATCTTCATCGCTTGCTCCACATCATTCGCGTTCAAATCCTTCAGCTTGATTTCGGCGATCTCCCGGATCTGCGCCTGGGTGACCTTGCCGACATTGGCGCCCTTGCCCGGCTCCTTGGAGCCGCTGCCGATCTTGGCCGCCTTCTTCAGAAGGAAGGATGCTGGCGGCGTCTTGAGCTGAAGCGTAAAGGATTTGTCCTGATAATAGGTAATAACCACGGGGACCGGCGAGCCCGGCTCCATGTCCTTGGTGGCGGCGTTGACCGTCTTGCAGAACTCCATGATGTTGATGCCGCGCTGGCCGAGCGCCGGGCCGATCGGCGGCGACGGATTGGCCTGGCCGGCCTTCACATGAAGTTTCAACGATCCTGCGATTTTCTTTGCCATCTGTTCCCTTTCGAACCGACAAGGTTCTCTACCGTTTAGGGTTTGCGGTGCGGACCTTCGGGGCTATGGCGTGTCCCCGCAATCCTCCCGCACGAAAAGCCAGGTCAGACTTTCTCGACCTGGCCATATTCCAATTCGACGGGCGTCGCCCGGCCGAAGATGGAAACCGCGACTTTGAGCCGTGCGCGCTCCTCGTCGACTTCCTCGACATGGCCGCTGAACGAGGCGAAAGGCCCATCCGCGACGCGCACCTGCTCACCAATTTCGAACGTGACCGACGGCTTCGGCCGCTCGACGCCATCCTTCACCTGCTGAAGAATGCGGAGCGCCTCGGACTCGGCAATCGGCATGGGCTTGTTGTTCGCGCCCAGAAAGCCCGTGACCTTGGGCGTGTTCTTGATCAGGTGGTAGGCCTGATCCGTCATGTCCATTTTCACCAGCACATAGCCGGGAAAGAACTTGCGTTCGGCGTTCACCTTGCGCCCGCGCCGCACTTCGACGACTTCTTCCATGGGCACGAGAACTTCCTCGAACAGAGTGTCGAGTCCGGCCGTCGTCGCGCGCTCCTTGATGGATTCGGCGACCTTCTTCTCGAAATTGGAGTGCGCGTGAACAATGTACCAACGCTTCGTCATGGTTTTACCCGTTCTTCTTTAACGACGCGTTAAGTCTACCGCCCGAGGCCGAGCAACAGGCTCACTCCCCAGCTTACAAACTGGTCCGCCAGGAAAAAGAATATTGCGGCGATAATCGCCATAATCACGACCATAATCGTCGTGACAATCGTCTCGCTGCGGGTCGGCCACGTCACTTTTGCCGTTTCCGCGCGAACCTGCTGGATGAATTCGAAGGGGTTGGTCTTAGCCATTTCGGAAATTTCTGGACCTCTAGCACTTGGCCGCGGATCAGGTGCAGCCCGGTTCGGCCAAGTCGCTCTCACTGGCAGGAGTGGAGGGACTCGAACCCCCAACCCCCGGTTTTGGAGACCGGTGCTCTAGCCGATTGAGCTACACTCCTTCAAGGAGCCATATCAAAGCCCCTTCGACAAAAGCACAACGCACCAGCCAGCGAAGCATATTTTTCATAATTATCGCTGGCGAGATGCGAAAACTGATATCGGTTAAGGCGCTAAGGGGGGTTGAGTAACACACTCCAGATGGGCTGCCTAGAGCCAAATTACAACAGCCATTGTCTTTCAGGCATCATCCTAGTGAAATTTTCACCAGTCCGATGCATGTTACCCCTGAGCCGCTTTGCCTTGTCGCTCCTGCTTCAGACCCCCGCTTGCCGCCAGCCTCAATTTGAACTATGAAAGCCTTCCGGCTAAACTGGAGCCGCATGCGGGTGTAGCTCAATGGTAGAGCAAGAGCCTTCCAAGCTCAAGACGTGGGTTCGATTCCCATCACCCGCTCCACCCATTCCCGCACATGGCATATAAGTCAAGCGGCGGCGAACCGCGGGGAGCCCGCCAAACCCCCGTGCTGGGCGCCGGATTGGTATATAGTTTCCTTGGGCATCGCAATCAAGGGTCCGCAATATTGGCGCCAACCGGCATAATCGGATCGACGACATAAGACGGGGGGTGACGTCGTGACCGGAAATCGCCATGCCAGCCTGAATGAGATTCAAGCCTTCCACGCGAAGATGATGGCGCTGGCGAGCAATTCCGCCGACGAGCGATTGGAGCGCATTTTCGAGCTGGTGCCGCGCGAGGTCTTCTTAGGCCCCGGGCCTTGGCGGATCATGGTCAACCGCCGGTACATTGAAACGCCTAGCGCCGATCCCGTCCACCTTTACCAGAACGTCCTCGTCGCCCTCGACGCTGAAAAGGGGATCAACAACGGCGAGCCCTTCCTGCACGCCGCCCTGATCGGCGCGTCGGCCCCGAAAGCGGGCGAGACGATCATCCATGTCGGGGCGGGAACCGGCTATTACACCGCACTTCTTTCCATGCTGGTGCTCCCGAATGGCCACGTGCATGCGTTCGAGATCGAGGAGAGCCTGGCCGAGCGTGCGCGCGAAAATCTCGAGCCGTTCGTGGGCATTTCAGTCGTGACCGGCGATGCGACCGCGCTGCCGCTGCCCGGCGCCGATCTGATCTATGTCAATGCCGGCGTGGTGGCGCTTCCGACGAAATGGCTGGACGCTTTGCGGCCGGGCGGGCGGATTATTTTCCCCTGGCAGGCCAACCAAAGCACCGGGCTTGCCCTGATCGTGACGCGCTCGGAACACGGCTATGCGGCAACGCCGCTCAAGCCCGCGTGGTTCATACCTTGCATCGGCGCATCGGATGTAGATCAGCGCATCAAAACGCCGAGCGCGGCGGAGGCCTGGGCGGTGCGTTCGCTTTGGCTGACGCGCGATCGTTCGCCCGATGAAACCGCTGTCGCGGTCTATAAAGACCTGTGGTTCTCGAGCGCCGGCGGGGGCGAGGACGGCAAGCCGCAATAAGGATGCGATGCGACCGCCAGCATCTCCGTCAATACCGGCTGCCGCCCGGCGCGGCCGACGTTCCGGAGGGCGCGCCGGTGACGCTGCTCTTGACGGCGGTCGCGGCGATTCACTCCGCGCAGGCGGAAAGCGGGGCGACGCCAGCGGTCAGGCGGGGAAAAGGCCGAGGGTAACAGCTAGGAAAGCAGGCCCGTTGACGCCTGCGTGAATCAGCATACCGACGGATGTGTTCCGAGTGCGTTGCACGGCGCAAGGAATGCTGAAAAGGACCGGCCACAGAATAAACATGACGCCAGGTCCGAAACTGAAATGGAAGGCGCCGTGAAGAAGGCCCTGGACGGCCCACGTGCCGGCGCCGAACACGGGCTCCTGACGGGGCTGAACGAACCCGCGCCACCAAAGCTCCTCGCCGACAATGTTGACGGCGAAGAAGGGCAACCACAGGGCGAACAGATAGTAACGCCCCGGCTCAAGAGCCTGTACGGTTATGAAAGTCGGGTGGGGCGGCAATCGCGGCCATACGAGCGCATTGAAGAGTTGCAATGCGCCCATGGCTGGAATGGTGACAGCAAGCGCAAGTCCGGCGGCGCGCCAATCTTTGGCGCTGAGGCGCTGAACGCGCAGATGCCGCAGGATCGCCGGAAACGATGCGTCGGGCAGCGCCGTCCAAGCTCCCGCCAGGGCAGCGGCCAGTAGAGGTCCAAGGGCGAGCATTCCAGCGAGGAACCATGCCGAGAGGGGTTCCCATCCACGCGCCACGAGCGCCGGCAACACGACAGCCGTAGCAAGCCAGAGCACGAGTGCGGGCACGCCAAACAGTACCAGCGAAAGCGTAAGGCCAATCCGATCGGGGATCAGCCGCGACGATCTTGCGTCCATATCTGCCTCGCGGGGTTCGACATGATGGCCGCCTCCGCTCATATAGGTAACCCGCAGGCTGGCGTGGGCGGTGACCAGGAACGGCCAAGTCAATACCGGCTGCCGCCCGGCGCGGCCGACGTTCCGGAGGGCGCGCCGGTGACGCGGGCATGGGCCGACTGCGATTGCGGCGGCGGCGCCGAAAGACTGTTTGCCGTGAGCAATTCGAGATCGGTCAGCCGGCAATCCTTGTCCTTGTCCGCGTAATTGAACGCTGGATTGGGCCGGTCGACAAATTCCTTTTTGTCGATCTTGCCGTCGCCATTGACGTCGTAATATTTGAACGTCGCCACCTGGAAGGTGCGGTCGATCGATATCAGATTGCCGTATTCGGCCTCGGTCAGCGCCCCGCTGCCCGATTTATTGGCTTTCGTGAACAGGTTGGCGGCCGCCACGCGCCATTCATCGCAAGTCACGGCGCCGTCGTGGTTCTGGTCGTAACTGCCGATGCCTCCAAGGAAGCTCTTGTCGACGGCCGAGATCTTCGGACCTGAAGAGCCGGCGCAGCCCGCCATCAAGCCGGTGGCGGCGAGGCAGGCGATCAGGCGGGCGGTTGTGATGCGCATCGGTTGGCCGCGCTTTCTCTAGTTAATCGAGACGCGACAGGACTTCTACAAGACGGAAGCGGCTTTTGTTGGACGGGCGCGGTCGGCGATTTTTGCCTGGCTTCGGCCCCAGGAGGGCAGCCTCGACCAGACTCCTGCCACATAGATGAGACGATAGTGTCTTCCAGCGAGCGCAACGGTCCGCCTAGGAGAGGGAGTTTTCATGGGACAATTGCTCAAAATACTTATGGCATCGGCTTGGCTGCTCTTGGGGGCGCTTTCAGCGATTTACTCTGCCCAGGCGGAAAGCGGGGTGAGCTACCCCCCGGATGACGAAGCGTGGAACTCCACCCATTATGATGCCCTGGCGCAGCGGATCGAGACGGGCGGCCTGGCGCTGCCGACTTTATCGGGCGCGGGCACGAAGCTGGTTTTCGAGCGGATGGTCAGCATCGACAACATTCCCCTTCGCGTCGGGCTGAACAAGGAAATCGCCATCACCCTGCGCTTTCAGAAGCTGGAGCCGGTCCTGCAGCCGCTCCACCGGCTCGTCACGCTCTATTCGAACGAAACCCATAAGGGCAAACCCTATGCCACCGAGCTTGCTAGGCTGATGGTCTACGAGACCAAAGCGGCGGGCACGTTGCTCGATATCAGCGAGCCCTATCTGGCAAACCTTCAGAAGGACAAGCGATACCAGTACCACGTCGACAATATGAAACAGATCAAGAGCGACGCCCGTCAGATCTATATCGGGCTGGTGCAAAGCATGGCGGAGACCAAGCTCTACTCCAAATCCGACATGCTCAAGATCATCGGCGGCGCACTCGCGGAGCTCCCGTCCTACCATCCGATCTTTGCCGAGCAGGACAGGGCGGATCTCAACCAGCGGCTGGCGCAGCAGATTGCAAAAACGACCGACCAGGAGCTCAAGACGGCCCTGACCGAGCTGCGCGATGCGATCGAACATCGACGCATTCCGACTTGAAGGAAGCGGGCTGCCTGCGCCGACTTGGGCGCGGCGCCCCTCTCCAAATCGCTCACCCCGATCAAAGGCATGGGAGGCCAGCCTCCCATCTTAACACTACGTAATTTTCTTCAGCCGCGCAGTGCGCCAAGACGCTTTCGCGCCAAGATTAAGCCCTAATGTCCTGCCGCAAGCCACGAGGCTGAGGGGGACGGGGTGGCTCTGATCATCTGCCAAATCATTGCGTATATCCAGATTATGAGTGCCGGGTTCAACCTGTGGGGGGTCGATCCTCGGATCCTTGTAAATATGCCGGTCGGCCGCAACACGATGTTCGTCGGCCTGTTCCTCGTGGCGCAACTGCTTGGCCTTGCCGGCGCGATCCTGATGCTGCAGAGGCTGCGCCTCGGCTTTCTGCTGTCGATCACCCATCACATCGTGCTGCTGCCGGCGCTGGTGATCACCGGCTCGGGTCTGGTCATGCTGCTCGATGACCGCATTAACCTCACGCTGCTGTTCATGAGCAAGCCGAGCGGCCCCGACATCGACCTCTACTGGTCGCTCGGCTGGAGCACGGTGTTTCAGCAGGTCACGCGCAACGTGCCGACCGGCTCGACCTATCTCGGCATCAATCTATTCGCCTTCGCCTGCGCCTATGTGCTGTGGGTGGGGCTGGATGAGATCGACGCCGAATGGGAGGAGGAAGAGGAGTTGCAGATCCGGCCGCGCCCGCGTCAATCCAGGCCGGCGCCGCTTGCCCTCCCCGCGCCGCAGCATTTCCAGCAGCCGAAGCCGCAAGGGCACCGGCAGCATGGTGCGCGGCAACCCCAGCCTCCACGCATGCCGCCGCCGAGGGGAGGCAGGGACGTCCGTTGGTGACCGCGCCGGGGCTAAGGCCGAGGTGCCTGTAGGCGCCCGGCCCGGTAGGGCGGCGACGGAGCGGCATGTTTTACGCGCGGCTTACGACGCGCTTAAAACCGTTTCGCTGGGAGATCGATCACCGGCCCATCTTCTCCGCATGGCTTCGTGCACGAGCGCGCCGACTGCCGGCGAGTGAGGGCGCCCCCGAACGGTCACCAGGCAGACTTCGCGCCAAAATTCGGGGTTCACCAGCGGCCGCGCCACGACCTGCGGGTGCGTCAGGCAATGCTGGGGTAAGAACGCATAGCCGATGCCGGCCGCCGCCATCGCCAAGATCCAGTCGTCGCGATCGCTGCGGTACACGGTATCATGGTCGACGCCCTGCTGGCTGAATGTCCGCCGCTTCAGTTCCGCGAACTCGCAATGCACGCGGTAGAGATACGGCACGCCCTGAAGATCCTTGGGATGAACGGCAGCATAGGCCGCCAGATAATGTCCGGAATGCACGCCGATCATGAATTGCTCTTTATAGAGCGGCAGGTAATGCAGGAAGGGCTGTCGCTGCTCCTTGGGTGTCGACAAGATCGCGACCTCCCGCTCGCCGCGCTGAAGGGCTGCGGAAATGTCCTCGGCCACGCCGTCGACAACGTCAAACTGGATGCCCGGATTCTCCGCGCGCACCGCCGAAAAGAGCTGGACGAGATCGCCAGGGGCGATGGTGCACATCACGCCCAGCTTCAAGCGCAGCTTCAGTTCCCGGAATTCCCGCGCCTGCGCGGCGGCAATGCCGGCTTGGTGGAAGACCTGATCAAGATGCGGCTTTACGATCTGCCCGAGTTCAGAAAGATGAGTGTTCGACCTCTCGCGGTGGAAGAGAGGTCCGCCGAACTCTTGCTCCAGAAGCAGAATAGACCGTGTCAGCGAAGGTTGAGAAACTTTGCAGCGACGGGCGGCGCGCGTAAAGTTGAGTTCCTCGCACAAAGCGCGGAAGTACAGAATTTGGCGCATTTCCATTCTTCGGCCCCTATAAGTCCCCACTTAAGGTCAGGCTGATAGGTCTGACTTATGCATAATACGTGCGGACACTGGAATGAAACTTCCAGTGATATTGCGTTGAGAAACTGTGAAGTGCAGGCTGCTGCAAGCCGCTTTTGGACCACGCGCCGCGAAGCCGGTCAGCGAGACAGCGTGCCTCGGTGGGCGCGCCGCCAACATGGCTGGCACCCCGGTCGGTAGGGCAGATACACGACAGGCATTCCGACTGGATCATCCGCCCCGGCGGTTGAGGGCGACGCGGGCGAAGGTGGCGAGGATCTGCCGCCCGGCGCGCAGCGTGCCGCGCAGCGAGCCGGCGACCTTGGAGCGGCCGCCGGTGCGGACGCCGTAGGGCACGGGGATCTCCAGGATGCGCAGGCCGGAGCGCGCGGCCTTCATCTGCATTTCCAGGTTCCAGCCATAGGTCATTTCACGCATGTCGAGCGCCGCCAGCGCATCGCGGCGGATGGCGCGGAAGGCGCACATGTCGGTGTAGTGGACGCCGTAGAGCGCACCGATCGCGCCGCCGATCATCCGGCCGCCGGCGATCTGGTGCCAGCCCATGGCGCCGGGCTGCCGTGCGCCGCGCACCCGAGAGGCGATGACGAAATCCCGTTCGCCGGCCCGGATCGGCGCGACGAGTTTAGGCAATTCCTCGGGGAAGTCGCTGCCGTCGCCGTCCATGATAACGATGATGTCGGAGGCTGGCGCCGCCGCATTGGCGCCCTCGAAACAGGCGCGGCCATAGCCCCGTCCCGCATGGATGACGCGCGCGCCCTTGGCTTCGGCGATCTCGACGGTGCGGTCCCGCGAGCCGCCATCACCGATGATGATCTCGTCGACGGCGGCGCGCGGAATGCGGTCGATCACGCCGCCGATGGATGCTTCCTCGTTCCAGACCGGGATCACCACCGCGACGCCCGTCCTTGCCGGGCGGCGAACATCCCCGGTGAAGACGTGACCGTTCGCAGGGGCGCTCATCACAAGCTCCAGCGGCAGCCGCAGCCGGCGCAGGCTTTCGGCGGGGCATCGCTCAACAACTGGGCGCGAAAATCCTGGTAGGCCGGGCCGTTCCAGATCTCGGCGAGCGGCGTCGTCTTCGCGTTGCCGAGGGTGAAATTCTGATAGCCATGCATCGAGAAGGGCGCGATGCAGCAGGGCAGCGCCCGCCCATGCGCGGTGAAATACATCAGCGACCACGGCCGCCGGCAGAGCGACCAGGGCGTTTCCCCGCTCATGCGGGTGAGGCTCGCCTCCGGCTCCGCCGCGCCCGAGGCATCGAAGAACACACCAAGCTCGGCGGCGACGCGCTCGGCTTCCAGCAGATAATCGCCTTCCTCGGCGTCGCGGCGCTCGAACAGGGAGCTTTCCGGGCGGGCAAGGCCGACCGGGTTGGCGTCGAAATAGACGAGGCGCTGCAGATGCACCTCCGGCACGCCAATCTCATGCGCGAGTCGGATGAAGTCGGGCAGTTGCACCAGCGTCTCTTTCAGGCCCGTCAGCCAGAGCGACAGGCGAGGGCTTTCCGCCCCCATCTCCTTTTTCAGCGCGACGAAAGCCTTCACATTGCGCACGATCCGGTCGAACAGATCACGGCCGCGCACCAGCGCAAAAGTCTCGGCATCGGCGGCATCGAGCGAGATGCGCATTTCGTCGAGCCCGGCCTCGATCAGCTCGCGGCTCTTCTTCTCGCGCATCAAGGTGCCGTTGGTGTTGAACAGGGCGTAGGCGTCGCGCGCCTTGATGTAGCGGACCATGGCGGGCAGTTCCGCCACCATCATCGGCTCGCCGACGCCGTGCAGCACAACGCGCTCGATCCGTGGGAACTGGTCGATGATGCTGGTGAACAGCTCCCAGCTCATGTCGGACGGCGGCTCCAGCTCCTCATAGGTGCGCGGGCAGGTGGTGCAGAGCAGGTTGCAGCGATTGGTCGTCTCCAGATAGAGGCAGACCGGGTCCTGCGCGGCGACGGGCGTGCGCTGGTCGCCGATGCGCTCGAAATAGCGGCGCGGGTCGAGCGGAACAGCGAGGGGTTCAGGCGATTGCACGGCCACGGCGCGCCTCCTTTGGCGAGAAAATTTTGAGATTTTCCATTACGAGCAGGATGAGAAACGGGGCGTAGACCACGGCGGCCCCCGCGATGCTGGGCGGCCAGCCGAGCCAATAGAGCGCCGAAGCGGACAGGGTCAGGTAGAGCACGGCGAGCGACGGCGTGAAGCAGAGCAAGGGGATCAGCCAGAGGAAATACCAGGCGTGCGGCGGCGACAGCAGCGCGGTGAAGGCGGTGGCAAGGGCGAGCGCGACGGGCAGGCCGGGCCTGTCCGGATCTTTGCGGAAGACGGCCAGCAGGGCGAGGCCGCCGAGCAGTGCCGCGCCGAAGATGAGGAACAGCGGCAGCGACCCGTCGCCGAATCCGGCCTGCTTCAAAATGACGGCGAGTAGAAGGCCCTCGCCGGTCGCCAGCCCGGCTTCACCCGCATAGCCGCCGAGAAAGCCGAGCATTTTGCCGCCTGCGCCGAGATAGGGCAGCGACAGGACCAGCATCGCGGCGACGAAGCCCGCCGGCATTTTCCAATCCCCGCGCCGCCAGATCGCCGGGGCGATGGCGAGCGGGAAGTATTTCGCCAGCACCCCCGCCGCGAGCGCCGCACCCGCCGCGAAACGGCTGCCGCGTTCGGCCGCGAGCATGGCCAGCAGCAGGAAGGCCACGGCGATGATGTCGACATGACCGCTGCCCGCGATCTCCCACAGCGCCAGCGGATGCCACGCATAAACCGCGACGAGCGCCAGCGGCAGGCCGCGCGACCGCAGCAGCAAGATGATCGCCCAGATCGCCAGCGCCTCGAAGCCGAGCATGACGAGTTTCATCATCGTCACGCTCTGCCGAATCTGCCCGGCGGCAGCGAAAACCAGTTGCGCCATGGGCGGATAGATGGTCGGCGCGTAGTCGCGGCGGTTGATGTGCGGATAGATGGCGTCCGCGTCGCGCAGATGGGCGAGGGCCGGGTCGGCGGGGATGTAGCGATAGGGGTTGATGCCGCCCGCCTGAACGCGGCCGTCCCAGACATAGCGGTAGATGTCGGTCGAGTGCGGCGGGGCGAAGACGAGGACGGCGCGCATGATCGCCGCAAGCCCGAGAATGAAGACCAGCGTGCGTTTCGACTGAAGGCCTGGCAGCCGGTCGCGGAAGAACCAGAGCAGGATGGCGGCTGCGGCGAGAAACGGCGCTTGCAGCAGCGCGGCGCGGATGACGGTCCCGTGCTCGGGGGCGTAGAGGCCGGTCGCGCCGTACAGCGTCAGCGCCAGAAGCGCGGCGCCGAGCGCGGCCATGGGCCAGGGCACGCCGAGCCGCTTCATGCCGAGGCACGCAGGCCGGGCGACAGGCGGCGGTCGAGATCCGCCTCGGCGCGCATCCGCCGGAGCAGGGCCGCCGTATGCGGCGCCGCGCTCGAGGCGAGGCGCGGATGGAAGCGGTGCCCATCCAGAAGCTCGGCGGCGGCCAGCCGCAAGGCGGCGGCATCGTCGATATCGTACCAGTCCGGCAGCCGGTAGACCTCGACGCCGATTTCGGCCGCGCGCTCGAGCGTTTGCCAGGCGACGATCTCCGTGCTCCAGGCGATCTCCTCGAACAGGCGCGGATGCATGGTCTTGCAGCCGAGCAGATAATAGCCGCCATCGGTCGAAGCGCCGAGCACGATCCGGTCGCCGGGCTGCATCAGCGCGCTGGCGGCCTCGGCGAGGATCGAGGGCGGCAAGGTCGGGCTGTCGGAATTGAGCACACAGGCGGCGGCATGGCCGGCCGCGAACTGGACGTCCATCGCCTTGGCAAGGCACTGGCCGAAGCCGGGCTCCCAGACCTCATGCAAGCCGATCCCGGCGGGCAAATGCCGCTCGAAGAACGCGACCTGCCCGGGCGGTCCGTAGGCCATGCAGCCGCTGATCGGCGCGGTGCCGCCCGCGGCCAGCAGATTGTCGGCGATGTCCTTGAGAAAGGCGGTATTGCATTCGGCGGCCTCTTCCGGCGTCAAGGGCGGGCAGAGCCGCGTCTTGGCGCGGCCCGGCTCCGAGGCCTTCGCCATCACCGCGATGGCGCAGGAAAAGCCATGGCGCTCATTCGACATCATCGTCACCTTCGATCGGCCGGTAGAAGGGCTTTCAACTGGTCATCGATGCCCAGGTAAGGCAGCAAGCTTGGCTGAGAGACACCGCTCGCGCCGGAGGCGGGATAAGCGGGGGATAACGCACCGGCGAAGCGTTCCTACACCCCGCTGAACCAATTATATCCGCCGTCCTCCCAATACCCGCCCGGATAGACATTGGTGACTTCCATCGAGGTGATCCATTTCGGCTGCTTGAAGCCCAGCTTCAGCGGCGTCTTCAGGCGGATGGGGAAGCCGTAGGGATTTTCGACCGGCTGGCCGTCATAATGGGTGGCGAGGATGGTTTGCGGATGCAGCGCGGTCGCCATGTCGATGCTGCCGTAATAGCCGTCGAAGCACCGGAAGCCGACATAGCGCGCCTTCAAATCGGCGCCGATGCGCTCCAGGAACGGCCGCAGCGGCACGCCCGACCATTTGCCGATATAGTCCCAGCCCTCGACGCAGATATGCCGGGTGATCTGCGTCTCGCTCGGCAATGCATAGAGCGCGTCCTTGGTCCAAGGCGCCTTGTCGGCGATCTGGCCGGCCAGTTCCAGCTTCCAGCTCGCGGCATCGACGGGCTTCACCTGATCGATCGTATAGAAGGCGTTGAAGCGCGGCGGCCGCGCGACATCGGCATCGGTATAGGTCGGCGCGAGCTTGTTGGGGTTCTGCAGCCAGGCCTGCACGCGGTCGTTCCAGCCGGAGATGGCGCGCAGCACCGATTGCAGATGCGGCTCGTTGCTGATATCGCAGCCGCTCAAAAGGGTCAGCGCGCCCAGGCTGACGGCGCCGCGCAGGACGCCGCGCCGGTTGATGTCGTGCAGCAGATCCCGGTGCGGCCCGATCAGCGCCTTGCCGTCAAATCCTTCGGGCCGGTGGGGCGAGCGCTTCGGCGTGTAGAGAGGCATCCGATCACTCCCCCGGCTGCATGGACGGTCGGTCGGGCGTCGCGATCCGCACCGAGCCCTTGGTCATCGCGACCAGCGTCTTCGGCACCAGGAGCGCCAGGCTGACATGCACCAGAAGAAACAGCACGATCAGGCTCATGCCGATGAAATGCGCCAGCCGCGCGCCCTGGAAATCGTAAAACAGCGCCGTCAGCCAGGAAAATTGAACCGGCTTCCAGATCGCTAGCCCCGAGGCGAAGACCAGCAAGGCCGCCAGAACCACGCCGACATAGCTCAGCTTCTGCACGGCGTTGTAGATGCGCGGGTCGTCATGGGCGAGGTGGAAGCGCAGCGCCTCGCGGAAATCATGCGCGACGTCGCGCGGGCGGATCGGCAGCCAGTTGCGCCGCAGGCGGCCGGTCGCGAAGCCGTAGATCAGCGCGGCGGTGCCGTTGATGAAGAACACCCACATCGCCGCGAAATGCCACAACAGCGCATTGCCGAAGCCGGTGTCCTTGTTGAGCTTGTAGGTCAGTTCGGGGTCGCCGCCGAGCACGGCCCAGCGCGGGAAATGAAAGCCGTCGATGAGCGGCACATTGTTGAAGATGTGCCAGCCGCTGCCGATCATGATGATGATGGCGACCGCGTTGATCCAATGGGTCAGGCGCACGAAAAGCGGATGAACCGTCACGGTTTCGGTCATGCTCGTCTCCTAGCCATGCGAGTCGAACCGACATTCGGCATCTGAATTCCTAATGCATCGTCAATGAACACACGCTCTCAAGCGGCAGCGCGCAAACCACCGGCGCCTCACCTGCGTGCGATGTCTGCACCGCTGGCGAAGCTTTCCGGCGGTTCGAGCATTGTACGACGGGGGTCAGGCGATGAAAGGTATGGTGTTGATACGCCTGCGCTATCGGTCAGGCTGGCTGCTTGTGAGGGAAGACTTCTGAGGGGGCGATTGGCGTGCCAATCTCCGAGCTTGTTCAAGCTCGAGGGAATGCAGGTTATTGGGCGAAAGGGGGAGCTGCGGCGCGACTTATACACCCAAATCCGCTGCTAAGGATTGCGTCTTGAGGTGAAACCGCGCCCTGCTACCGACCGAAACGGCCGCTTATTCAGGTTCGTGGGATGGTATTTGCCGGCTCCACGCACTGTGGTCAGCGAGGCCAGCAATGTGCCGCAAAGAGATTATGGTGGAGCCAGTCGGAATCGAACCGACGACCTCAGCAGTGCGATTGCTGCGCTCTCCCAACTGAGCTATGGCCCCTTACCGGCAGATGTCATTTACATCCGCCCCATGCTGGCGTCAAGGGACGCGACGGCTTCGCCGCGGCCGTCACGGGTGAAAGGCGCGGAAAAACCACGACGTGTCTTACCAACAGCTCGGGTGACGGCTTGCGGCTCAGAGGCGGGCGCGGTAAACCACGCAAAGACGTCGGCAGAGGGCACCCGCTATGATTCCGCTATTAGATTTCATCCGGATGGTCATCACACTCTATATGTGGGTGATCATCATCAGCGCCATACTATCCTGGCTCATCGCCTTCAACGTGATCAACCGGCACAACCAGTTCGTCTACACGGTCGCCGATTCGATGCAGCGGCTGACCGAGCCGGCATTGCGCCCGATCCGCCGCGCGCTGCCCGATTTCGGCGGGCTGGACATTTCGCCGGTCGTGCTCATCTTGGGGCTTATCTTCGTGCGTGACGTGGTGATCGGCGGCTGGCTGATCCCCGCTTTCGTGTGACCGGCGCGCCCGGCGATCCCCTGCCGGCCCGGCGCACGGCGGAGGGGATCGTCCTGGCGGTGCGGCTGACACCGAAGGCGGGCTCCGATGCCGTCACCGGCGTCGAGATCATGGACGACGGGCTCGCTATGCTCAAGGCGCGGGTCCGGGCGGCGCCCGAGAAGGGCAAGGCCAATGCCGCCCTCGTCGCGCTGATCGCCGACTGGCTGGATCAGCCGAAAAGCAAGGCCGAACTGGTCACCGGCGGTAAATCGCGGCTGAAGCAAATCCTGGTCCGCGGCGATACCGGCGGGCTGATGGACCGGCTCGCCGCGAAGCTGGCGGCCCTCAAATCTGGAGAACACCATGGCTGATGCAACGATCATCGACGGCAAAGCCATTGCCGCGCGGCTCCGCCATCGCGTCGAGCAGCTCGCCGCCGCCTTCCGCACGGCCAACGGCGCGGCGCCCGGCCTTGCCGTGGTGTTGGCCGGGGACGATCCCGCAAGCCAGGTCTATGTGGCGAGCAAGGTGCGCACCACCGAGGAAGCCGGCATGCGCTCCTATGAGCATCGCCTCCCCGCCGAGGTCGGCGAGGCGGAATTGCTGGCGCTGGTCGACCGCCTGAACGCCGACCCCGAGGTCGACGGCATTCTGGTGCAATTGCCGCTGCCCATACAGATCGACGCCTCGAAAGTGATCGCGCGCATTTCCCCGGATAAGGATGTGGACGGGCTGCATCCGGTGAACGTCGCGAAGCTCTCTTCGGGGCTGCCGGGCCTCGTCCCCTGCACGCCGCTCGGCTGCATCATCCTGGCAAAGTCTGTGGTGCCGGTTCTGACCGGGCTCGATGCAGTCGTCGTCGGGCGGTCGATCCTGGTCGGCAAGCCGGTGGCGCAATTGCTGCTCGCCGAGAACGCGACGGTGACGATGGCGCATTCGCGCTCGCGCGACCTGCCAGGCATCATCCGCCGCGCCGATCTGGTGGTGGCGGCGGTCGGGCGGCCGGAGATGATTCGCGGCGACTGGATCAAGCCGGGCGCGACGGTGATCGACGTCGGCATCAACCGCATCGCCGCGCCGGAGAAGGGCGAGGGCAAGACGCGGCTCGTGGGCGACGTGAATTTCGCCGAGGCCCGTCAGGTGGCCGGGGCGATCACGCCGGTGCCGGGCGGTGTCGGGCCGATGACGGTCGCCTGCCTGCTCGCCAACACGCTGCGCGCCGCCAGCCTGCGCCGCGGCCTGCCCGCGCCGGATTTCGAGGGGTTGGTTTGAGGCGGGTAATTTAGGCCGAGCCTAGCATCTCCCCCTCACCCGGCCGCTTCGCGTCCGCCCTCTCCCTCGTGGGGAGAGGGCTAAGCCGAACGAGATCGAGGGCATCGCTTCACCGCTCGTCCCTCTTGCCCTCTCCCCTTGAGGGAGAGGGCCCCCGCCGTCAGGCGGGTGGGTGAGGGGGCTTTGCCGCCGCTCAACCTCCCCTGCTAATCACGACACCCTCCGCCTGGACGAAACATCCGTACTCCGATAGTCTGGATGGCCCGAGCGGAGGCGAGCATGACACTCATATGGCTTGGCGCGCTGTTGATCCTTTGCGGAGTGCTGTTCATGGCGCTTCAGCCCATCCTCGGAGGACGGTTCAGCCGTCTGAGGCGCGTTCGCCCGGCGCGGCCCGGCAATACGCTGGAACCGGAGCAGCCGGCCAGCGGCCTCGGCTTCAGCGCCAACTGGCCCGGCCTTGCGATGCTGGCGCTCGGCGCCGTGCTGCTGCTGGTCGGGGCGGCGTCCTAGCCACCCAATAAAGACCCCAGCTTTGCTATCCCCCGCAGCAGCGGCGGGTCGACGGCACTCGCTATTTCATCTTCGGGCAGTGAGCGCCGACATACTCGTTCACGCCCTTGATGAAATCACTGTGGAAATAGCCGAAGGTCGATTCGAACTTCCACGCCGCCCAGACGACGTTGCGCACCAGCGCGGTGCCCTCAATGTCCTGCAGGCCGAGCGAAACCGAGGTCGCCTTACCGTCCTTGAACTCAATCACCGGCGCCATATTGGCTCTCAGCTCGTGCCGGCCCCCCTCGGCGTCGATCTCGCAGCGCACCGGCTGCGGCGGCGCCTTCAGCGTATATTTCGCCTCGGTCAGGGCGGGGGCGAGCAGGGCACGGCTGACGTCGAACTTGGCGGAGCAGCGCGCGTCGCCGAACGGCCAGCTAATCTTGCCCTTCTTGACCGCCTTGGTGATCTCTTCCTTGTACCAGGTTTCGGCGAGGTCGCATTTCAGGCCCGCGCCCGAGGCGGACGGCGCATTGACGATCGCGCACAGATCCCGGTCGCATTGGCGCTGACCCTCCTTGTCCGTCGGCAACTCGGTTTGCTGCGCCCGCCCCGCCCCCGCTCCGACGGCGAGGCCAAAACCCAGTGCAAGAATCCCCCACGCAAAGCTCACCCCGCCTTTCATGCCCATCGCCTTTCCGCCCAAATGCCTAAATTTGCGCCCAATGAAACCAAATCCGTATGGCAAAACCAAATCCAGCCGGCCGGTTCCGCGAGCAAAATCGGGGACGGGCGGCGCCGGGAGATCGCTCCGGGCGGCGCAAAATACGCCTGCGAAACTGAACGGGCCTATAAGACGCATGAACGAGCGATTGCTGTAGACGGAAGCTTTGCTATAGTCCGGCGCGAATTGCACGCGGTCGGCGAATGGAGGCTCTGATGACAGTCGATATGTCTGAAGGCAATGAGAATATGGATTACGCAGCGCATCAGCGCACCTATGATTTGTTCACCGGGCTGGTGAAGTACGGCACGATCGGGGTCGTCCTCGTCCTCTTCCTGATGTGGATCTTCCTCGTCTGAGAATGCCCTCAATCCAGTCAGGCTGTCGGTCGGCGGCGCGGAGTCAAATATGATCGTGGTAGCGGCTACCGCTGAAAGCGGCGGCGAGACGCGTGTTGCTCTGTCGCCGGAAACGGCGAAGAAGTTCAAGGGCCTCGGCGTCGAGGTGAGATTTCAGGCGGGCGCCGGCCTGCCGTCGCATTTTCCGGACAAGGCCTTCGCCGATGCCGGGGCAACCATCGTGCCGACCGCCGAGGCGGCGCTGAAGGATGCCGATATCGTCCTTAAGGTGCGCCGTCCGTCAGCCGCGGAACTGGCTGCGATGAAGCCCGGCGCGGTGCTGGCTGCCATGCTCGACCCTTATGGCGGCGGCGCCGAGATCGACGCGCTGGCCAAATCCGGCGTCAACGCCTTCTCGATGGAGTTCATCCCGCGCATCTCGCGCGCCCAGAGCATGGACGTGCTGTCCAGCCAGGCCAATCTCGCCGGCTATAAGGCCGTCGTCGATGCGGCGGCGCGCTTCTCCCGCGCCATGCCGATGATGATGACCGCCGCCGGCACGGTGCCCGCCGCGCGCGTCTTCGTGATGGGCGTCGGCGTCGCGGGCCTCCAGGCCATCGCCACGGCGCGGCGGCTCGGGGCGGTGGTGTCGGCCACCGACGTGCGGCCCGCGACCAAGGAGCAGGTCGAATCGCTCGGCGCCAAATTCGTCGCCGTCGAGGACGAGGAATTCAAGCAGGCGGAAACCTCCGGCGGCTACGCCAAGGAAATGTCGGCCGAATACAAGGCCAAGCAGGCCGAGCTGGTCGCCAATCACGTCACGGCGCAGGACATCGTCATCACCACGGCGCTGATCCCGGGTCGTCCCGCGCCCAAGCTGATCTCGAAGGCGATGATCGAAAGCATGAAGCCGGGGTCGATCATCGTCGATCTGGCGGCGGAGCGCGGCGGCAATGCCGAGCTGACCATGCCGGGCGAGATCGTCGACCATCACGGCGTCACCATCATGGGTGAGCTGAATTTGCCGGGGCAGGTCTCGGGCAATGCGTCGAGCCTGTACGCACGCAATCTCTACGCCTTCGTCGAGCTGATGATCGACAAGAAGGAAGGCGCGCTGAAAATCGACTGGGACGACGAGATCATCAAGGGCACCGCCCTGACGCGCGACGGCCAGATCGTTCACCCTAGCCTGACGGGAGCCAAGGCATGAAACGCAAAGGCATTTTGAGCGCGGCGGCGGCTCTGGCGGCCCTTACCCCGAATGCGGCCTGGGCAGCGGGCGGCGCGCATGTCGACCCGTTCGTGTTCCAGCTCTCGATCTTCGTGCTGGCGGTGTTCGTCGGCTATTACGTCGTCTGGAGCGTGACGCCGGCGCTGCATACGCCGCTGATGTCCGTCACCAACGCCATTTCCTCGGTGATCGTGGTCGGCGCGCTCCTCGCCGTCGGCGTCGAGCACGCGGCGGGCGATGTGCTGCAGGGCGCGGGCGCCTCGAAGGTTTTCGGCTTCCTGGCGCTGATGATGGCGGCGGTCAATATTTTCGGCGGCTTCCTGGTCACCCAGCGCATGCTGGCAATGTACAAGAAGAAAGAAAAAAAATGACACCCGGGCCTCGCGGCGTTTTTCGGCATGTCCTCTCGCTGGCCATGGTGCTGGCGCTGGCAGGCTGCTTCAAATCCGCCGCGCCGCTCATCGACACCGCCCATGCGAAATATCCGTTTACCGCGATTTCGCTGAAGGACGACGAAGGACAGATCGTGGCGCTGAAGCGGGAGGGCGATATCTACCGCTTCATCGAACAGGGCCAGCCGCCGCCGCAAGTGCCGTCGGCCTATCTGCTGCATGAAATCGGGGAAAACGCCTATGTCATCCAGGAAGCCAGCGATTCCGGCGAGGCGACCTATATCTTCGCCAAGCGCGACGGCGACAGCGTGATCATCCGCCCGGTTTGCCGGGGCCTCGCGCCGGACCTGCTGCAAAAGCTGAAGGTCGAAGCGCGCGAAGAGGCGCAGAGCTATGTGTTCGACTGCTACGTGAAGGATCTCGACGGCCTGGTCGGCATGGGCACATCGCCGACGATCTGGTCCGACGCGACCAAGACGCTCAAAATCATCTCGATCGAATAAGGGGAGAAAGCAGCATTGGGGGCCGCCTTCTTCTTCATGCCGAATATCCCGCCGACCATCCGATATCGTTACCGCACATCCAGTCACCGACTGATCTTCGCAGCCATAAACACGCCGATCTTTGCTAAGGGCGAGGGAAAACCACATGTCCGCTGATCTTGTAGCGCTCCTCTATCTCGTCTCGGGCGTGCTGTTCATCCTTGCCCTGCGCGGGCTTTCGAGCCCGGAAACCGCGCGCCAGGGCAACCAATTCGGCATGGCCGGCATGACGCTCGCCATCCTGACGACACTCGCCGTGGTCGCCCCGCGCGACGGCACCACTTGGCTGATGATCGTCGGCGGCCTCGCCATCGGCGGCGGCATCGGCGCCTATACGGCGCGCTCGATCGCCATGACCGCCATGCCGCAGCTCGTCGCCGCCTTCCACAGCCTCGTCGGCCTCGCGGCGGTGTTCGTCGCCGCCGCGGCGCTCTATGCGCCGGAAGCCTTCGGCATCGGCTCGCCCGGTAATATCGCTGTGGCGACGCTCGTCGAAATGTCGCTCGGCGTCGCCATCGGCGCGATCACCTTCTCCGGCTCGATCATCGCTTTCCTGAAGCTCGACGGGCGCATGTCCGGCGCGCCAATCCTCTTGCCCGCCCGCCATCTCATCAACATCGCGCTCGCCGCCGGCCTGATCGTGCTGATCGCGCTGTTCTGCACCAGCGGCTCGGCGCTGCTGTTCTGGGCGATCACGGTGGTGGCGCTGGTGCTCGGCGTGCTCATCATCGTGCCGATCGGCGGCGCGGACATGCCGGTCGTCGTCTCGATGCTGAATTCCTATTCCGGCTGGGCCGCCGCCGGCATCGGTTTCACGCTCGGCAATTCGGCTCTCATCATCACCGGCGCGCTGGTCGGCTCCTCGGGTGCGATCCTGTCCTACATCATGTGCAAGGGCATGAACCGCTCCTTCATCTCGGTGATCCTCGGCGGCTTCGGCGGTGAGACCGCGGCAGCCGGCGGCAAGGCCGAGACGCGGCCCGTCAAGCAGGGCTCGGCGGACGACGCCGCCTTCATTCTGAAGAACTCCTCCAAGGTCATCATCGTCCCCGGTTACGGCATGGCCGTCGCCCAGGCCCAGCACGCGCTGCGCGACATGGCCGACACGCTGAAGAAGCACGGCGTCGATGTCTCTTACGCCATTCATCCGGTCGCGGGCCGCATGCCCGGCCACATGAACGTGCTCTTGGCCGAGGCGAACGTGCCCTATGATGAGGTGTTCGAGCTCGAGGACATCAACAACGCCTTCAGCCAGGCCGACGTCGCCTTCGTCATCGGCGCCAATGACGTCACCAACCCCGCCGCCAAGGAAGACCCGTCCTCGCCGATCTTCGGCATGCCGGTGCTGGAAGTGTGGAAGGCCGGCACGGTGATGTTCATCAAGCGCTCGCTATCCTCGGGCTATGCGGGCATCGACAACACGCTGTTCTACCGCGACAACACCATGATGCTGTTCGGCGACGCCAAGAAGATGACCGAGGAAATCGTCAAAGCTTTCTGAGCTTGATAATTGTCGCGGAAAAGCCGTAAGCAGAGGCAAGAACACCCGCTCGGCGAAGGTTTTGGGAGCTCGCGTCATGCGTCGGTTTTTCAGGTTTCTATTTGTCGTGTCGATCATAGCAACGGCCGGCGCGCTGTATTGGCGGACCTTCCTCCCGGAAGCCGGCGCGCCCACCGCCTCGCAGCCGCAACTGCGCGGCATCGAAAAGAGCCCTGACGGCACCGGCCCGGCCGAGCGGTCGTTCCGGAGTGACGCCAAACCCTCCGAGCGGCAGGATTTGGCCGTCACCATCTCGATCCTGTCCTCGATCATCTCCGCCGTCGCCGCGCTGGCCCAGACCTGGCTGACGGCGCGCGCCTATCGGCGATAGGCCGTGCCATTGCACCCAAGCTCCCAGGTGGGAAGGTGACGCAGGGGCTGCTCATCGTCGCGCTCGGCCTCGTGGGCCTGTACGTGGCGGCGGCATTCTCGCTCTATATGCTGCAGCGGCGGCTGATCTATTTCCCCGACTCGACCTATTACACGCCCGAGGATGAAGGGCTGACCGATGTGCGCGAGGTCAAGCTCGACACGCCGGACGGCGAGCGGGTCATCGCCTGGTGGTCGCGCGCCGCCAAGGGGCAGCCGACGCTGATCTATTTCCACGGCAATGCCGGCAATCTGGTCGATGCCTCGGAGCGGTTGAAGATGTACGCCAATGTCGGCCTCGGCGTGTTCATGCCCTCCTATCGCGGCTATTCCGGCAGCTCCGGCAGGCCCTCCGAGACGGCGCTGGTGGCGGATGCGCTGCTCGCCTACGACTATCTGCGCAAGCAGGGCCTGCCGGCCTCCGACATCATCCCCTATGGCGAATCGCTTGGCACCGGCGTCGCGGTGCAATTGGCGGCGGCCCGGCCGGTCGGCGCGCTGATCCTCGACGCGCCCTACACCTCGCTGCCCGATGTCGGAAAGCTGCTCTACCCGATCATGCCGGTGCAGACCTTCATGGTCGACCGCTTCGAGTCGAAGCGCCATATCGCGGGGGTGAAAGCCCCCATCCTCATCATGCACGGCACCGCCGACCGGACCGTGCCCTTCTCGCTCGGCAAGCAGCTTTTCGATCTGGCGCCGGAGCCCAAGCAGATGGCCGTGCTGAACGGGGCCGGGCATTCCGACATCTATAATTTCGGCGCCCTCGCCCGCTTGCGCGCCTTCATCGCAAAATACCGCCAAAAGCCCGAGGCGCGGTGAGCCCGGTCCGTGCGAGGGCGGGGGGGCCCAAACCCGGTCAGGCTCACTCCGCCGCGCGGCCGAGCGCGCCATATTCCGCGTTCGACGCCGCCAGCAGCCCCTTGCCGAGAATATGGTCCGCCGCCTTCTCGCCGATCATGATGGTGGGCGCGTTGAGGTTGCCCGTCGTGATCGAGGGCATGATCGAGCTGTCGGCGATGCGCAAGGCATCGAGGCCGATGACGCGCGCCTGCGGATCGACGACCGCCATGCGGTCGCCCGGCGCGCCCATGCGGCAGGTGCAGGACGGGTGGAAGGCGCTCTCCACCTTGGCGCGGATGAACGCGTCGATGGCCTCGTCGCTCGTGACCTCCGCGCCGGGCTGGATCTCACGGCCGCGATAGGGATCGAAGGCGGGCTGCGCAAAGATCTCGCGCGTCAGCCGCACGCAGGCGCGCATTTCGGTCCAGTCGTCGGGATGGCTCATATAGTTGAACAGGATGCGCGGATGGTCGCGCGGGTCAGCCGATTTCAGCCGCACCCAGCCCCGGCTCTTCGAGCGCATCGGGCCGACATGGGCCTGAAAGCCGTGCTCGGTGGCGAGGTGCTTGCCGTCATAGCTCACGGCGAGCGGCAGGAAATGATACTGGATGTCGGGATAGTCGATTCCGGGCCGCGAGCGGATGAAGCCGCAGCTCTCGAAATGGTTGGTCGCGCCAAGCCCGCTGCGGAAGGCGAGCCAGCGCGCGCCGACCCTCGCCCGCCCTAAAAGGCCCTGCCAGGAATAGAGCGTGATCGGCTGGCGGCAGGCGACCTGGAAATAGAATTCCAGATGATCCTGCAAATTCTCGCCGACGCCGGGGAGGTCGTGCAGGACATCGATGCCGTGCTGGCGCAGTTCCCCGGCGGGTCCGACGCCGGACAGTTTCAGAAGCTGCGGCGTGTTGATCGGGCCGCCCGACAGCACCACCTCGCGCCGCGCCCTCAACTCGCAGGCCCGCCCGCCGCGCTCATAGGCGATGCCGATTGCGCGGCGTCCTTCGAACAGGATGCGCGTCGCCAGCGCGCCGGTGATCACGGTCAGGTTCGGGCGCTTCATGGCGGGCTTCAGATAGGCGTTCGCAGTGGACCAGCGCCGGCCGTCCTTCACCGTCATGTCGAGCCGCCCAAAACCTTCTTGGGACTGGCCGTTAATATCCGCATTGGCCGGATAGCCCGCCTGCTTGCCTGCCTCGATGAAGGCGCGGTAGAGCGGATTGGCCAGCGCGCCATATTGCGTGGCGAGCGGACCGGCATCGCCGCGATAGGCGTTGCCGCCGTCGCGGCGCTTCTCGGCCCGGCGAAAATAGGGCAGCACATGGCGATAGCCCCAGCCGGACGCGCCTTCGCTCTCCCAGCGGTCGAAATCATGCGGGTTGCCGCGCACATAGACGAGGCCGTTCACCGAGGACGAGCCGCCGATCACCTTGCCGCGCGGGCAATGCAGAATGCGCCCGCCGAGGCCTGGTTCCGGCTCGGTGTGGTAACCCCAATTATAGGTTTTCGAGCGCATCGGCATGGAGAGTGCGGCGGGCATCTGGATCAGGATCGAGCGGTCGGAGCCGCCATATTCCAGCACGCAGACCTGATTGGCGCCATCCGCGCTCAGCCGGTCGGCGAGCACGCAGCCGGCGGAGCCTGCGCCGACGATGATGTAATCGAAGGTGGTGACGTCGTTGATGGCCATCTGGAGTCTCAATAGGGCGCTTCGATGCGGGCGAGATTGACGTAGACGCTCTTGATCTGGGTGTAGTGCTCGATCGCGGCCCTGGAGTTCTCCCGCCCGAGGCCCGAGCGCTTGAAGCCGCCGAAGGGCAGCTCGATGGGCGTGACATTGTACTGGTTGATCCAGCAGGTGCCCGCTTCCAGCCGCGCGATGACCCGATGGGCGCGGGCGAGGTCGCGGGTGAAGACGCCTGCCGCCAGGCCGAAATCGGTGGCATTGGCGCGGCGGATGACTTCCTCCTCGTCGCGGAAGCTGAGCACCGACATGACCGGGCCGAAGATCTCCTCGCGCACGATGCTCATATCGTCGGTGCAGCGGTCGAAGATGGCGGGCGCGACGAAAAAGCCGCGCTCGAGGCCGCCGCCGGTGACGCGCTCGCCGCCGATCAGCAGCGCCGCGCCTTCGCGCTTGCCCGCCTCGATCGAGCCGAGCACCTTGCGCATATGCGCCTCGGAGATCAGCGCGCCGACCTGGGTCGCCGGGTCGAGCGGATCGCCGATCTTCATCCGCCTCGTGCGGGCGAGCAGCTTGTCGAGGAAGGCCGCCTTGATCTTGGCATGGACGAAGACGCGGGTGCCGTTTGAGCAAACCTCACCCGCCGAGTAGAAATTGCCGAGCAGCGCGCCGGACACCGCGTCGTCGATATCGGCGTCCTCGAACACGATCAGCGGCGACTTGCCGCCGAGTTCCAGCGTGACGTGCTTGAGCGTGGCGCTGGCATCCGCCATGACCTTGCGGCCGGTGCCCGCCTCGCCGGTCAGCGAGACCTTGGTGATGCCGGGATGGCGGGTCAGCAAGCGGCCGGTCTCGGCAAAGCCCTGCACGACGGTGAACAGCCCGTCAGGTGCGCCCGCCTCGCGCAGGATGGCTTCGAGCCGGGGCGCGGTGAGCGGCGTCAGCTCGGCGGGCTTGAAGATCATCGCATTGCCGCAGGCGAGCGCGGGCGCGGCCTTCCAGCAGGCGATTTGCAAAGGGTAGTTCCACGCCCCGATGCCGGCGACCACGCCGAGCGGTTCGCGCCGTGTATAGCCGAAAGCCGATGGGCCGAGGTCGATCTGCTCGCCGGTCAGCGTGGCGGCGACGGAGGCGAAATAGTCAAAACAATCCGCGCCGGAGAGGACGTCCACCGCAATGGTTTCCTGGATCGGCTTGCCGGTGTCGCGGCTCTCCAATTGCGCAAGGTCTGCATTGCTCGCGCGCAGGAGGTCGGCGGCGCGGCGGAGGATGCGGGCGCGCTCGGCTCCGGTCAGGGCGGCCCAGCGGGTCTGCGCGTCCTTGGCGGCGGCGACGGCATCATCGACATCCGCGGCGGTCGAGACCCTGATTTCGGCGAGCACTTCGCCCGTCGCGGGATTGATCGAGGTGAAGTGCGTCGCGCTCGTCTCGCTCGCGGCATCGGGCCGATCCGCCGCGGACGCTGTGGCCGTTGCCTTCGCGCGCCGCGCGGAAGCTGGCGTCGATGATGCGCCTAAGGCCCCAAGCTGCCGGTCGACGAAATCGGTGGCAAAGCGGCGGGCATTGGCGCTTTCCGTCTCGCTTTTGCCCGAAAGCGTCGCGCGCAGCCACAGCCCGTCGATGACCGAGGCGACAAGCGTCGCCATGTCCACGGCCTGCTGCGGCGGCAGGAGCTGGCGCAGCGCATGGCTGAGATTGGAGATCATCCGCCGCTGATAGATCGCCTGCAGCCGCCGGAAGCGCGCCGAGTGGATCACCTGGCCCCAGAAGGCGAGCCAGACCGAGGCGGTGCGGCGCTCGAATTCCTCGGGCGAGAGATTGGCGTCGATGACCGCCTGGATGCGGGCGCGCGGGTCGCGGACGCTGCTCAGCCGGCGCGCGGCGGAATGGCCAAGGCGGCTCACCATATGCCGCAAGGTCGCCTCGAGCAGGCCATCCTTGTCGCCGAAATAATGCGCGACGAGGCCCGGCGACACGCCCGCCCGCCGCGCGATCTCGCCGAGCGTGCAGGCGCTGAAGCCGACATCGGCCAGCGTCTCGATGGTGGCATCGATGAGCTGCTGCCGCCGCTGATCCTCGGCCCGGGCGAGCGTAACGTCCCGCATCATCTTGCTCCTTGGTCGAGGGCTGGGCGGTATTCGCACCATAATGATGCATTGATTGAAGGTTCAATCAATAGACAAAAGCACGGGCCCAGACCTGCCCGTTTCCAAGGCAAGCTAAGGAAAAATGCTTAGAAATCTGACTGCTTTGGGAGCAGATCCATTGATTGAATGATCAAAAATAGGCAGTGACAAATCCTTAACATTCCGTTTGAATTTCAGATCAGCGCTGGCCGAGAATGGGTGAGCGGGCGAAGGGCGCGGGCGATTACGACTCGGCAGGCGCCTTCCGCTCCGAGGTCCTGAATTCAGGGGAAATGGGGAGCAGCAATGATCAGGTCGAACTTCGCATCCGCCGCAGCGATACTCGCCGCCGGTATTCTTAGCACCGCCTCCGCCTTCGCCGCCGATCCGGCGAGCTGCAAGGCCGTCCGCTTCGCCGATGTCGGCTGGACCGACATCACCGCGACGACCGCCGTCACCTCGGCGATCCTGGAAGGTCTCGGCTACGCGCCGAAGACCCAGGTGCTGTCGGTGCCGGTCACCTACGTATCGTTGAAGAACAAGGACATCGACATTTATCTCGGCAATTGGATGCCGACCCAGGCCGCCGACCGCAAGCCCTATGACGACGACAAATCCATCGAGGTGATCGGCCCCAATCTCGTCGGCGCCAAATACACCATGGCCGTGCCGACCTATCTTTACGACGCGGGCCTGAAGACCTTCGAGGACATCGCCAAGTTCAAGGACAAGCTCGGCGGCAAGCTTTACGGCATCGAACCGGGCAATGATGGCAACCGGCTGATCCTTGGCATGATCAACGAGGACAAGTTCGGCCTGAAAGGGTTCGAGCTGGTCGAGTCCAGCGAGCAGGGCATGCTGGCCCAGGTCGCGCGCTCGGCGCCGAAGAAGGAGCCGATCGTGTTCCTCGGCTGGGAGCCGCACCCGATGAACACCCGCTATTCGATCAAATATCTCTCCGGCGGCGATGATGTGTTCGGCCCCAATTACGGCGGGGCGGAAGTCTACACCAATATCCGCGCCGGCTGGGCCAAGGAATGCCCCAATGCCGGCAAGCTGATCGGCAATCTCAAATTCTCGCTGACGGCGGAAAACACCGTCATGGACTACATCCTCAATGAGAGCATGGAGCCGGAAAAGGCCGCCACGAAATGGCTGAAGGCCAATCCGGACGCCTGGGCGCCCTGGCTGGAAGGCGTGACGACCATCGACGGCAAGCCGGGCCTCGCCGCCGTCAAGGCCGCGCTCAAGCTCTGACGCATCGCGAGCCCCGCGCCTCGGCCGCATGGCCCTGGCGCGGCGGCCGTTCTTGCCGCATCATTCGGGAAGGCTGGATGCGGGTCCGGCCTCTTGCGGTGAAGATCATGCTCAAACAATAAGTTAGAGCCCGGTCATGCGGCCGTCATGACCGATCCGGCTCTAAGGGCGAGGTGGCGCGCATGTATGACTGGCTTGTCGATCACAAGATACCGCTCGGCCGATGGATGAAGTCGCTGATCGACTTCCTCACCCAGAATGCGGCCGGTGTTTTCGATTTCATCTCCCTGGTGCTCGGCACGATCATCGACGGGCTGACCAATCTGCTGCTGGCCCTGCCGCCCATGCTGGCCATCGGCCTCGCGGCGGCGGGCACCTATCTCGTCCACCGCAGCATCGGCCTCACCGCGTTCGTGCTGCTGTCGCTGCTGTTCGTCGCCAACCTCGGCTATTGGGAGCCGATGGTGCAGACGCTATCGCTGGTGGCCTGCGCGACCATCGTCTGCGTCATCATCGGCGTGCCGCTCGGCATCGCCGCCGCGCACCGGCCCTGGCTCTACTCGGCGCTGCGCCCCATCCTCGACCTGATGCAGACCATCCCCACCTTCGTCTACCTGATCCCGACGCTGGTGCTGTTCGGCCTCGGCACCGTGCCCGGCCTGATCTCGACGGTGATCTTCGCGCTGCCAGCGCCGGTGCGCCTCACCCATCTCGGCGTCTCCTCCGTGCCGACGCCGCTGCGCGAGGCCGCGCTCGCCTTCGGCGCGACACCCTCGCAGCTCCTGTTCAAGGTCGAACTGCCCGCCGCCTTGCCCACCATCATGGCGGGCATCACCCAATGCATCATGCTGTCGCTGTCCATGGTGGTGATCGCCGCCCTTGTCGGCGCGGACGGCCTCGGCAAGCCGGTGGTGCGGGCGCTGAACACGGTGAATGTGGCGACCGGCTTCGAAGCGGGGGCGGCCATCGTCATCCTGGCGATCATTCTTGATCGCGTTTTCCGGCGGCCGGAATGAGCGGGGGAGTGAGCGCCATGAACGTCGTCGAATTCCGCAATGTCGACATCATCTTCGGCTCGAAGCGCGCGGCGGCGGTGGCGCTGCTCGATGCCGGGGCGGCCCGCGAGCGCATCCTCGCTGAAACCGGCTGCGTGCTCGGCGCGGCGGGCGTCAATCTGGCGGTGAAGCGCGGCGAGATCTGCGTGCTGATGGGCCTGTCCGGCTCCGGCAAATCGACCTTGCTGCGCGCCGTCAACCGCCTCAACGAGGTGACGCGCGGCGAAGTGCTGGTCTCGCATGACGGCAAGCAGGTCAACGTCGCCACCTGCTCCGACGCCATGCTGCGGGACGTGCGCTCACGCACGGTCTCGATGGTGTTCCAGCAATTCGGCCTGCTGCCGTGGCGCACCGTGCGCGAGAATGCCGGCTTCGGCCTCGAATTGCGCGGCATGAAGCTCGCCGAATACACCCGCATCGTCGACGAGAAGCTGGAGATGGTCGGGCTGTCGCGCTGGGCCGACAAATATGTGCATGAGCTGTCCGGCGGCATGCAGCAGCGCGTCGGCCTCGCCCGCGCCTTCGCGACGGACGCGGACATCCTCCTGATGGACGAGCCGTTTTCGGCGCTTGATCCCCTCATCCGCGACAAGCTGCAGGACGAATTGCTGGCGCTGCAGGAGCGCATTTCGAAAACCATCATCTTCGTCAGCCACGACCTCGACGAGGCCATGAAGCTCGGCAACACGATCGCCATCATGGAAGGCGGGCGGATCGTGCAGGCGGGCACGGCCGAGGACATCCTGCTGCACCCAGCCGACGCCTACGTCACCGATTTCGTCAAGCACGTCAATCCGCTCAACGTGCTGCGCGGCAATGCGGTGATGACCCCGGCGGCGGCGCTGCCGCGCGACGGCCTCAAGGTGCTGGCCGGCCCGGACGGGCGCGTCAGCATCACCGTCGACGAGGCCGGCTGCCCGACCGGGGTCGAGATCGACGGCCGGATCGGCATTATCGCGAATTCCGAGAACGGCATTGTCCCCTGCGACGTGATCGTGGCGCCGGTCGATCTGAAGCTGCAGCAGGCCATCGCCCTGAAACAGCGCAGCGACCACCCGATCCTGCTGGTCGACAAGCTCGGCCGCCTCGCTGGCCTCTGCGACAACGCCGAAATTTATCGCGGCCTCTTGCGCAACGACCTGACGCCGCGCCCAGGCGAGTGATCGGCCGCGACCGGACCGCAGCGGAGTACCTTCTCCCTATGGGAGCGGCGGGATTCACACATTTTGGCCCTGGTGGGCGAGGGCGGCCAAGGTCCTAGCCGGCAGAGCCATTAAAAGCCGCCACATCAGCGGCTTGTCCACGTCGCTGCCGGATCGACTGCGCGCGCCTCGATCAGGCCGAGCCGCAGGCTGGCTGGGTCCTGTTTGGGCCGCCGTCCGGACGGTGAAGCTCCACCGTGCCGGCCTTGAGCGCGACTATTGCGGCCGGCGAAATTGATCTCGGTGGTGTCCTGCGCCGCGACGATGCTGCGGCCGCGCGCTGCCTCCGCCGCGCGGGCAAATGCGGCGCCAGCAGGCTGGCCGCGCGCTTGGGCGAACCGAGCAGCGGGTGCGTCGCCGACCTCGCCGCCCATCACGCCTTCGGGCGGCGCGATGCGCGCGATTTGGGCTTGCCGAGCTTCTTCAGCACGGCGACTTCCCGCGCCCATTCCTTGAAGGGCTTCGCCGGCGTCCCGCCCATGCGGGCCCCGGCGGGAACGTCGTCCTTGACATGGGCCATGCCCGCGATCTGCGCGCCCGTGCCGACCTTCACATGGCCGAGCACGCCGGAATGCGCGCCCATGACGACGAAGTCGCCCAGCTCCGACGAACCCGCGATGCCGCTTTGCGCCACGATCACGCAATGACGGCCGACCACCACATTATGCGCGATCTGCACCTGATTATCGATCTTGGTGCCCTCGCCGACGATGGTGTTGCCGAGGGAACCGCGATCGACGGTGGAATTGGCGCCGATCTCGACATCGTCGCCGATGATGACGCAGCCGATCTGCGGCACCTTCAGATGGCCGCGCGAACTCATGGCGAAGCCGAAACCGTCCTGGCCGATGCGGGCGCCGGCATGGATGATGACGTTATTGCCGATCAGCGCATGGGTGACAGACGCGCCCGCGCCGATATAGCAATCCGCGCCGAGCACGGTGCGGTAGCCGATCACGGCGCCGGCGGCGATGATGCTGCCCGGTCCGATGACCGCCTCGCGCGCGACGATGGCGCCCGGCTCTACGACGACACCTTCGGCGATCTGCGCCGTCGGATGGATCAGGCCGCCATTGGCCTCGGCGCCGATGGCGGCGGCCTTGCTGCGCATAGCATCGGCATAGAACAGCGTCAGCGCGCGGGCGAAGGCCTGATAAGGCGCGGCGGTGGTCAGCGTGGCGGTCTCGCGCGGGGCGCGGGCGGCAAAGCCGCTGGCCAGGATACACGCGCGCGCGGTGGTGACGGCGAGTTGCCCGACATATTTGCGGTTCTCGAAGAAGGCCAGATGCCCAGGCCCGGCGTCGCGCAAGGGACGCACGTCCTCGATCATGGCGGTGCCTTGCGCCGCGTCGGTGAGCTGCGCGCCGATGGCTTCTGCGATGACGGCCAGCGGGAACGGTCCCGCCCGCAGGAAGAAGCCGGGGTGGCTGGCGACCGCCGCCATAAGCGAGGGCGCCGGCGTGTCGCTGCGGGGCGGCATCGTTGCGGTGCGATTCATCGGATGCCCATCGCGAGCTCAATGCGGCCCTGCCGCGAACAAGGCTGCACGGGCGCGAAGGTCACACAGGCCGAAGCGTAAAAGCGGTTCAGGCGGATCGTCCTTCCACGGAGCGCGTCAGGCAGTTGGGAAGTCGTTGCCGCGCGAGGCTCCCTACCAGCAGCGGCCCGTCGAAATCGCCCCGCCTGGCCCTGGATGTCCGGTGATGTTCGAAGACGATCAACGGGAAGACCGAAGCTGCGGAAGGACGAAAATCTCGTAATGTGCCCCTAGTCCTTCGCGGCTGTGACCCCGGCATCGAACCCCCAGCGAGGCAGCGCAAGAAATAACACGGCGTATTATAGAGCGAAAGGCAAAACGCAATTTGGATCACGCCACCAAGCTGGAATAATCGCGGCAGCGCCAGCCCCGATTGCGAAGGATTTTCCAGCGTGGCGCGTAGCTTACCCGAATGTGGCGCCGTCGAGACCGTAGCGCGCCCGCGCCATGCGGCAGGCGTCGTCGCCCGGTTGGCAGGCGCGGCAGACGTCGGGGCGCAGGCCATAAATTCCGCAAGCGGTGGATTTGCCGATCTCGCCCTGTAGGGCCACGCAGCGGTCGCCCTCGCAGCGCATGCCGGACAGGCTGGCATTGACGAAATCCGCAGGAATCAGATCGAGTTCGGCATCGGATTCCAGCGTGAAGCGCGGCCATTCCTGCGAAAACGCACAGCAGGCGCCGCAGCTCTGGCAATCGAGCAGCTCGGTCGCGACCAGTCCGGCTGGGCTCCCTTGCTCAGACATCGCGCCTCGCGGCGGATGCAACACGCGGATAAGTGGCGGAGACGTCCGCGCCGCAATCTTCGCGCTCGCCAAATCGTGCCCCGCGTGAGACAGTCTTTTCGAAACAAAAGCTCGCCTGACGGGTTGCATCGATGAACGGCGCGGATTTGCTTGGGCGCGGCCGGGACCTGTCGAAGCCAGTCATTTTGGCCACCCTCGCTCCACACAGATCGGAACCAACGTGCGTATTCAAATCGGATGCGAGCTGACCTTCGAATTTCCGCAAGTCACGCCGCTGATCGCCATGCTCAACGTGCATTTCTCGCGCGTTTCGGATCTGGAGCGGCCGGACCATCTGACCACCTCGCCGCCGGTTCCGATCGAAGGCTACCGGGACTCGTTCGGCAATTGGTGCACGCGCCTTGTCGCGCCGGCGGGCCGTTTCACGCTCGGCACCGATACGATCATACGCGATCGCGGCATCCCCGACATCGTCAAGCTGGACGCCGTCCAGCACCAGGTGCAAGACCTGCCCGCCGAAACGCTGCAATTCCTGCTCGGCAGCCGCTATTGCGAGACCGATAAGCTGGCCGACGAAGCCTGGCGGCTGTTTAAGGACACCGCTCCCGGCTGGGCGCGCGTGCAGGCGGTTTGCGATTTCGTCCATAATCACATCACTTTCGGCTATGCCGAGGCCAGTCCGACGCGCACGGCGGCGGACGCCTATCGCGAGCGCCGCGGCGTCTGCCGGGATTTCGCCCATCTCGCCGTCACCTTCTGCCGCTGCCTGAACATCCCGGCGCGCTATTGCACCGGCTATGTCAGCGACATCGGCCAGCCGCCGCCTTACGAGCCGATGGACTTCGCCGCCTGGATGCAAGTCTATCTCGGCGGCCAGTGGCATACGTTCGATCCGCGCAACAATGCGCCGCGCATCGGGCGCATCCTGATGGCCTTCGGCCGCGACGCCGCCGATGTCCCCCTGACGCATATTTTCGGCCCGAGCGTGCTGTCCGGCTTCCGCGTCTGGACCGACGAAGTGCCGGTGCAGGAAAATGCGGTGGCCGCTCAATCCTGACGCCTGACGTTGCCGGACAGCGAAAAGCCGCCCCCAGGGGAGCGGCTTTCGTTCGGCGCTGCCCTCGGGCCGCGCTAAAAACTGAAGGCTTACGAAACCTGCAGCGTGCTGACGGCGATCTTGCCCGTGCGGGAATCGCGCTCGGTCTCGAAGCTGACTTTCTGGCCTTCGGCGAGGCCGCGAATGCCAGCGCGCTCGAGAGCGGTCGCATGCACGAACACATCATTGCCGCCGTCGTCGGGAGCGATGAAACCGAAGCCCTTTTGGCCGTTGTAGAACTTAACCGTACCGTTAGTCATGATATTCAACCTTTTCACTGCGAGTGCAGATGAGCAGCCGACGCAAGGTGCGTAAGCGACCGCTCGCCATATCGAAGTTTGGATAGAGTCTGAACGTGCACCTAGCAGCGCCAAGGTGTAACGGACCAATCGTCTGGCCAAAGTCGAGACGGCAACCTAGTCCTTAACGACGCCTATGACAAGCCGAACCTCAGACAACCGCATTTCAGACATCGGCACAACCTCTCTTTACCCTGGGGACAAGCCGATTTCGCTGACAGTTATCATAGGGGTAAATTGCGTCCCGCTAAGGAACGCATGCTAATTCCATGGTGTTCCTGCGTCTGTCATGCGACCATACTTATGTATTTTTACCGAGGCGCGGCGCCGAAATAGACCTGGGGATTCTCGGTCGATGCCGCGCCCACCGGATTTCTAGTCCCGAATGCCTTGAACATTTTGCCGCCGGCACCGTTTTCTGCCGGCGCCGTTTGCGCAGGCGTCCGCCCTTGCCAAGACCCGAGGATCACCATGTCGGAACACAAGTTCAAGATCGGCCAGTCGCTCAATTTCACCCCCCACCGGATGAGTTTTGGCGCCGGTCCCAGCAAGTGCAAGGTCGTGCGCTTGCTCTCCACCGACGCGGACGAGCCGAAATACCGCATCAAATGCCTCGCCGAGAGCTTCGAGCGTGTCGTGCAGGAAAGCGAACTGGGTTAAAACTCCGCAAGCCGCTCCAGCCGCGGGGCGCCCTGCCTGGCCGCGCCTCTCCGCGCCCTTTTTGCCGTTGCCCGCAACCCTCAGCGATTTTTTTTCGGCGCCTTGTCGGGATGCGCTCTGCTGCTTCGTCCTTTGTCACACGCCGCTTCCTAAGCTGGCATTTAGCCCCGAGGAAGCCGCAGACGGAGGAGTTGGACAATGGCCCCGAATGGCAGGACTGCCGCGAGACCGGCCCGCAGCATCGTCTCGCGCGAGGAATGGCTGACGGCCCGCAAGGCGCATCTCAAGAATGAAAAAGCCCTTACCCGCATGCGCGACATGGTCAGCGCCGAGCGGCGCGCTTTGCCCTGGGTGAAGGTCGAGAAGGACTATGTCTTCGACACCGCCGAGGGCAAACGGACGCTCGCCGAGCTTTTCGGCGCAAACAGCCAGCTCATCGTCCATCACTTCATGTGGCGCTGGGACCTGGATCAGGGCTGCGTGAGCTGCTCCCTGGCCGCCGATCACGCGGAAGGCGCCCTCGTCCATCTCCAACATCACGATGTCAGCTATGTGCGCGTCTCGCGCGCTCCGCTCGCCAAGCTGGAAGCCTATAAGAAACGCCTCGGCTGGACGGCCGAATGGGTGTCGTCCTATGGCAGCGACTTCAATTACGACTATCACGTCTCCTTCAGCAAGGACGACATGGCCTCCGGCAAGCTCTATTACAATTATCAGGAGATCCCAGAAGAATACGGACTGGACGAACTGCCCGGATTCAGCGTGTTCTACAAGGACGAGTCCGGCGAGGTCTTTCACACCTATTCGAGCTATGCGCGCGGCAATGAGGAAGTTATCGGCGCCTTCATCTATCTCGACATGACCCCGAAGGGAAGGAACGAGGACCGGATCATGGAATGGGTGAAGCGCAATGACGAGTATGAGGCGCAAGCTGGCGCGGATTCCTGCTGCCACACGGCCGCCACGGCATAGCTGAGCCGCAAAGACAATTTACACCCGCAAGACCAATCCAGAACGATATCAATCGCTAGGAGCAACCCATGGCATCCAAGATCTTCGTCAATCTGCCGGTGAAGGACCTGAACAAGTCCGTCGCGTTCTTCACCAAGCTTGGCTACAGCTTCAACCAGCAATTCACCGATGAAACCGCGACCTGCATGATCGTGTCGGAAGACATCTATGTGATGCTTCTCACGCATCCGAAATTCCAGAGTTTCACGCCGAAGCCGGTCGCTGATGCGACCAAGAGCACCGAAGTCCTGATCTGCCTGTCCTGCGAAAGCCGCGAGGCGGTCGGCGAAATGGTCGGGCGGGCGCTCGACGCGGGCGGGACCACGTTTAGCGAGCCGCAAGATCACGGTTTCATGCTCCACCACAGCATTCAGGATCTGGACGGGCATATTTGGGAATTCATGCATATGGACCCGAGCTTCGTCGAGAAAGCCTGATCGCGCGCTTCGGCGGGCAATGATGTCTATGGCAAACAAAGGAAGATGACATGGCGAGCAAAACGCTGGTGCTGATAGGGACGAAGAAGGGCGCGTTCGTGTTCGAGAGCGACGCCGCGCGGCGCTCCTGGGATTTGCGCGGTCCGTTCAATCCGGCATGGCCGATCAATCACGTCATCGCCGACCCGGAGACCGGCACCATCTATGCCGGCGGCGGCAATGAATGGTTCGGCCCGGCGGTATGGAAATCCACCGATCTCGGCGAGACCTGGACCCATTCGAGCGAGGGCCTCGCCTATGCGGCGGGCGAGACGCCGGTGAAATCGGTCTGGAGCCTCGCGCAATGCGGCTCCTGCCTTTATGCGGGCGTCGAGCCGGCCGGCCTGTTCCGCAGCGAGGATGGCGGCGAGAGCTGGTCGCATGTTTCGGGGCTGCGCGATCACCCGACCCGCCCTGAATGGCACCCGGGCGGCGCCGGGCTGATCCTGCATTCGATCGTCACCAACCCGAACGACGACCGGCAAATCTGGGTGGCAATGTCCTCGGTTGGCGTCTTCCACAGTTCCGATCGCGGCGAAAGCTGGGAGCCGCGCAATCGCGGCACGCGCAACGACTACGCGCCCGACGACCAGAAATACCCCGAATTCGGCCAATGCGTGCACTCGCTGGTGATGGCGGCGAACAAGCCGGAGCGGCTCTATCAGCAGAACCATTGCGGCATGTACCGCAGCGACGATGGCGGCCGCGAATGGCAGAGCATCGAGGCCGGCCTGCCCTCGACCTTCGGCTTCCCGGCGGCCGCCCATCCGAGCGATCCGGAGACGCTCTATCTGCTGCCGCTGAACGGCGATCAGGTCGGCCGCTACATGCCGGACGCCAAGGCCGCCGTCTGGCGGACGCGCGATGGCGGGAAAAATTGGCAGGCGCTGCGCCAGGGCCTGCCGCAGGAGAACGCCTTTTTCGGCGTGCTACGCCAGGCCATGGCGACGGACAAGCATGACCGCCCCGGCGTCTATTTCGGCACCAGCGGCGGCCAGTTCTATGCCAGCGCCGATGAGGGCGAGAGCTGGACCTGCGTCGCAGAGCACCTGCCGCCGATCTACTCTGTGGAGACTTTGGTAATGAAGGGCTAGCGGCTGGCGCCGTGCGTGTGGCCTCCCCCTCAACCGGTCGCCTTCGGCTCCCGCCGTTAAGCGGCCGGGTGAGGGGAGCCGCTTGCGCTAAACCGGCCCCTGCCGCATGATCCAATTGAGGAAATCACCGCGATGCCGAAAGACAACGCAACATCCGCCCCCACGGTCCTGGTGACGCTGCCGCGCGCGCTTCTCGACCTGTTTCCGGGCGCTGAAAAACAGCTCGAAATGTCGGCCGCGACGGTCGGCGAGATGATCGACGCGCTCGATGCCCGCTGGCCCGGAATGCGCGACCGGCTCTGCGACACCACCCCGCGCGTCCGGCGCCATCTCAATATTTTCGTCGAAGGCCGCCGCGCCGCCCTGGAGACGCCGCTGCCCGAAGGCGCCAAAATCTACGTGCTGACGGCGATGTCGGGCGGCTGAGCGGGATCGCATGAGACGGCATCGGCCCCGCGCGCCGCATTGCCAGGGAGGGGGTTTCGGCTGCGGCTTGGTTCCGGCGTGAGTTATTGCCGATCCCGCTCCGGCGCGCCTCCGCAGGGAATGAGGACGGCGCAGTTCTTTCCCCTTCGTTTGGCCTCGTAGAGCGCTTTGTCCGCGGTTTCGATCAACGTGGCCATCACCTGACAGGCCCGGCCCGGAATCGCCGATGTCGCCCCGATGCTGACGGTCACATGCCCTCCGACGGTCGAGCCGGCATGGGGGACGCGCAGGTCTTCGATGGTGCGGCACACGATCTGGCCCAGGGCGAACACGCCGGCGCCGTCCGTGTTCGGCAGGATGATCGCGAACTCCTCGCCTCCATAGCGTGCGGCCGCATCTGCGGGCCGCTTGCAACTGTCGGCGACCGCGTTGGCCACTCTCCGCAACGTATCGTCGCCCCCGACATGGCCGTATGTGTCGTTGTAAGCCTTGAAGCAATCGACATCGATCATGAGCAGCGCAATCGGCATCTGGGTGCGCGCGGCGTGTTTCCATTCGGCATCGAGATATTCGTCGAAATAGCGCCTGTTGCTGAGCCCGGTAAGCCCGTCGACCTTGATGAGGCGCTGCAGCGCAAGATTTGCCTCCATGAGCTGCTGCTGGCTTTGGTGCAGCGCGCGGTAGGCCTCGTCGCGTTGAAGCTGACTGAGATACGCCCGGGTGTGATAGCGAATGCGCGCGATGAGCTCGACCTTGTCAGGCAGTTTCACCAGATAATCATTCGCGCCGCGCCGGAAGGCCTCGCTCTTGGTGGCCGGCTCCTCTTTCGTCGATAATACGATGATCGGCACGCCGCCGATTGCCGGATCGGCGCGGTATTGGCTGACGAGATCCAGGCCGTTCACGCCCGGCATGACGAGGTCCTGCAACACCACCGTCGGCCTTAGCGCGCGCACCACCTTGATGGCCTCGGCGGGATCCATGCAGTAATGAAACTCCAGCCTGGGCACATCCGCCAGGGCGCGTCGCACCGCCTCGACGACCATGAGCTGATCGTCGACCAGCAGCACCATGGCCTTGTCGTTCTGAGGAACGCCGGGCAGCTCCGCGTCTTCAGGACTTGCGTGTTCCATGGCGAGCTCCTTCTTGGCCCCGCGCAGCGGCTGCCACGGCGAGGCGCGCTGCAATGCGTTCGAGTGAAACGATTTCAACCGCCGCGCCGATATCCGCCGCCGCTTTGGGCATGCCGTAGACGATGCTGCTGGCGGCGTCCTGCGCGATGGTGTGATGGCCCCTGTCGCGCAAGGCTTTAAGACCCAGCGCGCCGTCGCGGCCCATGCCGGTCAGCAGCACGCCGATGGCTCGGCCCTGCCAAAGCTTGCATATGCTCTCGAAGAAAACGTCGACCGACGGACGGTAGACGCTGTCGACCGGCTGGGGCGCATAGCCGAGTTTTTCGGGCGTCTTGAACACCAGATGGTTGCCCGCGCCGGCGAGCAGGACGCGCCCAGGCTGCGGCCGGTCACCCTCGGCGGCGATGCGCACCGGCAGGTGCGATTGTTGCGACAGCCAATGGGCGAGGCCGGCGACGAATTTCTCGTCCACATGCTGCACGATGACGATGGCTTCTGCGAAAGCCTTCGGCAGCGCGCTCAACACCGTCGCGAGCGCGGCCGGCCCCCCCGCCGAAGCCCCGATCGCGACCAGCATCGGTTTTGAGCCGTGGCCGGCGGCAGGCTTCACGGCCTGCGCGAGCGGGGTCGGAGACAAGAGCCTGCCGACCGTGGCGATCTTGCCGAGCAGGGCGGCGGCGCCATCGCGCGCCCCGCCCAGCACCGGCGTGTCCACCGCGTCGATCGCGCCGTGGCCCATGGCCTCGAAAACGCGCGAGGCATTGACCCCGACATCGCTCGTCACCACCACGATGGCGCAAGGGGTGGCGACCATGATGCGGCGCGTCGCCTCGACACCGTCCATGCGCGGCATGACGAGATCCATCAGGATCAAGTCCGGCTTATCCCTTGCGCAGAGCTCGACGGCATCGATGCCGTCACGCGCGGTCCAGGCGATCTCATGCTCCGGCGCCAGCGCCAGCGCCCGCCGCAGAGCCTCGATCGCCATCGGCATGTCGTTGACCAGCCCGATCCTCACGCCGCCGCCTCGCCGATCAGGTCGACGACGGTCTGCACCAGCCTGTCGTCGTCGAAGCTGCTTTTGGTCAGGTAAAAGTCGGCGCCCGCTTCCAGCCCGCGCTGGCGATCCTCCTCGCGGTCCTTGTAGGAGACGATGATCACGGGCGTCGACCGCAGATTCTGGTCCTTGCGGATCAGCGCCACCAGCGCGATGCCGTCCATGCGCGGCATGTCGATATCGGTCACGACGAGATCGAATCCGCCAGCGCGCGCGGCGTTCCATCCGTCCATGCCGTCGACCGCGACATCGACCTCGTAGCCGTGCCGGGTGAGCAGCTTGCGCTCCAGCTCGCGCACGGTGAGCGAATCGTCCACGACCAGCACCCGCTTGCGCTTTCGCACCTGGGCGCCGACATTCTCCTCACGCACCTTGCTGAGGCGGTTCGCGGAGGCGAGGCGCTCCATCGACCGGATCATGTCCTCGACATCGACGATAAGCACCGGCGCGCCGTCCGCCATCAGGGCGGCAGCGCTCACGTCTTGGATTTTCCCGAGCCTCGCGTCGATCGCCTGCACCACCAGTTCATGCCGTCCGAGGAAGCGATCCACGGCGAGGCCATAGGTGCTGGCGTGATCGCTCACGATGATGACGGGCATGTCGTCGGGCGCGATGGCGGGCTCGCCGCCTCCCAGAATCTGGCTTGCGGCGACAAGGCCGATATTGCGCCCTTCGAACAGGAAGTGCTGGCGCCCTTCCAGCCTCTCGATCTGCCCGGCGTGAACTTTGACCACCCGCACGATGTAAGCGAGCGGGATGGCATAGAGTTCGCCGCCGACCTCCGTCACGAGCGCGCGCACCACCGAGAGCGTCAGCGGCAATTGCAGTTGGAAGCGCGTGCCCGCGCCAAGATGGGAGGCGACGCGGACAATGCCCCGCACCTGCTTGATCATATCCTGAACGACGTCGAGCCCGACGCCGCGCCCGGACACCTCCGTCACCGTCTCCTTCATCGAGAAGCCGGGGAGGAAGAGGAATTCCAGCAATTCGCTCTCGCTGAGCGTCGCGCCCATCTCCTTAGTGGCGATCCCGCGCCCGATGACGGCACGCCGCAGCGCCTCCACATCGACCCCGCGCCCATCGTCCGAAATGGTGATATGCAGAGCGCCGCCGCCGTGACGCGCTTCGATCTTGATGAGGCCATCGGCGGGCTTGCCGGCGGCAAGGCGCTCTTGCGGCGTTTCGATGCCGTGGTCGATCGCGTTGCGCAGGAGGTGGCCGAGCGGCGCATCGAGCTTTTCCAGGATGTCGCGGTCGACTTCCGTCGCCCCGCCCAGGATCTCCAGCCGCACCTGCTTGCCGAGGGCGTGGCCGAGGTCGCGCACCATCCGCGGAAACGCCTGCAGGCCGTCGCTGAACGGCCGCATTCGGCAGGCGAGCGCGGAATCATAAAGGCGCTGCGCGAGATTGGCGGTGCGACGGTCGGAGAGGTCGAGATCGGCGATCTGCTGCTGCAGGATGCCCTGGCAGGCCAGGAGTTGGCTCTGCGCGTCCGTCATCGCCATCCGGGCCCGATCGCCGGAGCCTTCTTTCGGCAAGGCGTCGCTCAGCGCGCGCAGCGCATCGCCGCATCGGATGTGCAGGCGCTTCAACCGCAGCAGGGATTCGCCAAACGGCTTCAGCCAGCGCGATTCGACCAGCGATTCCCCGGCGAGGCCGAGCAGCCGGTTGACGTTGTCGGCCGTCACCCGAAGCATCCGGTCCGCCGCGTCGGGCGCCGCCGCCGTGGGTGCCTTGATCGCCTCCGGCTCCAGCTCCGGTTCTGATGCGGCAGGCGCCTCGACTGGCTCCAAGGCCTCGGGCCGCGCGAGCGGCGCGGCAGGTCGTGGCCTCGCGAGCATCTGTTCCAGTTTTTGGGTGAACGCGTCGATTGCGGCCTGCGGCGTCCGGTCCGCGCCGCCCGCTTCGCCATCGGGCGGCTTGGCCAGCGCGATCAGCAGATCCACGCCCTGCAGCAGAAGATCGATCTCATCGCGGTCGAGGGTAATCCGGCCTTCCTGGGCCGCGACGAAGCAATCCTCCATCGCGTGCGCCACCGCGACGCCGGCGGAGAGATCGACGATGCGGGCCGCGCCTTTGAGCGAATGCGCCGCGCGCATGCAGCTTTCGAGTTCGGCGGGTGCGCTGGGAGTCCGCTCGAGCGCCAGCAGCCCCTCGGTCAGGACTTCCGCCTGGCTCTCCGTTTCGAGGTGGAACAATTCCTCCATGGAGAGATCGCTGAGATTCCTCGCGCTCATGCGACACTTCGATTCAGGGCTGGCAAAAGCCGCTGCTCGTCGAGGAGGCCGATGGTCCTGTCCTTCCAGGCGAAGGTGGCTTTAGTGAAGTTCGCCGCGCCTTTCGCGACCGTGTCGGGCAGGGCTTTGACCTCGTCGGCACGATAGCGAAAGATGCCGCCGACCTCATCCACCGGCGCCGCGAGGCGCTGGCCATGATCGGAGATGACAAGCAATCGCCGCCCGGCGTGGTCCTCCTCTTGCGTCTCGTCCAACGCCATCAGCCGCGTCAGCGAGACGCAAATCAAAAGCGCGCCGCGCACATTGACGAGGCCGAGCACCACGCCGCCGCGCCGGTGCGGCAGGCTATGGATGGGGCGCCGCTTCACGACCTCCTCGAGCGCCAGCATTGGGAAGGCCAGCCATTCCCCGCCCAGCCGGAAAATGATGACGGCGTGGGTTGCGCCTTCCTGGCGCTCGGGCGCGCGCGCGACATAGGCTGTCAGTTCTGCCAGATAGGCTTCCGGCATGTCTTGATCCAGAAACGTCACTGCGGCACCGGCGTAGACGGGGCAGTTCCGGCAATGCACCTGGATGGCCAATTCCGGACAGGAGCGGTCGCCGCTGACGCCGATCACGCTCCAGCAGGCCTCGACGGGTGGGCTGCCCGCACGCAAGTCTGCGATGGGCGCGGTCATGGCGCCGCCTTTCGGCCGAGCCGGGCGATGCGTCCATTGAGCAATCCGGCGCCCCGTGCGTCGCCTTGCCTCTCGAGCAACAGGGTCAGATGCATCAGCGCCTCGTGATGCTCCGGCTCGAGATAGAGCGCCTTGCGATAGAAGCGTGCGGCGTCCTCCAGCCGGTTTTTTGCGTCCCGGATGAGCCCGAGCAGGCAAAAGCCGTCGGCGCTGGCGCCATGAACTTCCATATGGGCGGCGCAAGCCTGTTCGGATTCCTCGAAGCGGCCTTGATCGGCCAATCGCCTGCTGTCTTCCAGACCCGGCGGCGGCATCGCCGGCGGAGCGGCCGCTTGCGGGCGGGGCCTGGCAAGGGCAGGGGCCACGACGGCGGCACGAAGGGGGCGCGGCGGCGGCTTGGCGCGCGGGGCAGGCAGGCTCTTGACCGCTTCGTCCAGTCGCGCTCGGGCAAAGGCGGTGTCAGGGGCGCGGAAGGCGAAAGATCGGGGAATGGCGGCGGATGGAAACCCGTTTCGCCGGAGCAGGCCGGTCTCGGACGGGCCGACGAACAACAGCCCGGCCGGCGACAGCAGCCGCGCCAAGACGGCCACGGCGCGGTCCTGTGATTCGGCGTCGAAATAGATGAGCATGTTCCGGCAGAAAATGACGTCGTAGCGTTCCGCCCCACTCAGGAAGTCCTGATCGAAAATGCTGGCCCGCATGAACGCCACCCGCTCGCGGACGCCGCTTAAGATGCGGTAGCGCCCATGCGCCGGCTCGAAATACCGATCGCGGAAACCGAGATCGCCGCCGCGAAACGAATTGCTGCCATAAGAGGCGTCCGCCGCGCGCCGCAGCGCTCGCGCGCTGATATCGATGGCGTCGATCTGGAAACGCGCCCCGCTCAATCCGCTGTCGAGCAGGACCATCGCCATGGAATACGGCTCCTCGCCCGTGGCGCAGGGAAGGCTCAGCAGGCGCAGCGTCTTGCTGGTTTTCGCCCCTTCGGCGACGACGAAGCGCGCCATGGCCGCGAAGGCGGCGCGGTCGCGGAAGAACCAGGTTTCGGAGACGACGACCGCCTCGATCAGCTCCTGCGCCTCGGTGCTCGACGCTTGTATGCGCTCCCAATAATCGCCGGTGTCGGTTTCGTTGCAGACGATCATGCGCGACCTGACTGCCCGGTCGATCGAACAGGGCCCGATCGAGGCTCCGTCGAGCCCCATGGTTTCGCGCAGAAGCGCTTCGATTTTGGCGATCGTCATGCCGCCGCCCCGAAGCGCGCTTTGCCAAGATGATGCGACACCAGAGCATTCGCATCGACCCGTTGCACGAAACCCTTCTTGCCGAAGAAGATCGACCGGAGATAGGGCGTGTCGCTTTGGGCGGCGTCAGCGCCGGCGAGAGACGCCTCATCGCCACGCACCAGCTCGGTCGCCTGCTCGGCCAACAGTCCGACGAGACGCGGTTCGGCTCCCTCGCCCTTGCGCTCCACGAGGATGATCCGCGTGCTGAGGCGTGTCTTGGCCGGGCGCCCGAGAACCATTTCGCTGAGATCGATCAGCGGGACCGGCCGGCCGCGGTAATTGAACAGGCCGGCGCTTCCCTCGGGCGAATGCGGTGTCCGATTTGCGGTGACCAGCGGCAGTATCTCTACGACTTCGCGCCCATCGAGCGCATAGCGATGGCCGTCGAGTTGGAACAAAAGAAAAAGCACGTGGCTGTCCTTTCGCCGATCAGGCGCTCAGCTTGAAGCGGGACACGCTGCTCCGTAAATTGCCGGTGACTTGATTGAGGTCGTTGATCGACTCGGTCGATTGATGCAGCGAGTCGACGGTCTGCTGCGCCGCTTCCGTCAATTGCAGCAGCGCCTCGCTGATCTGCTCCGCGCCGGTGGCTTGGCCTTGCATCCCCTCGCTCACCAGGTCGAAATGCGGGACCAGCGCCTGCACCTGCCGGACGATTTCCGACAATTGCCCGCCGACCTGCTGCACATTGCTCATGCCGCGCCGCACCTCTTCCGAGAACTTGTCCATCCCCATGACGCTGGCGGAGATCGCGGACTGGATTTCCTTGATCATCTGCTCGATGTCGTAGGTGGCGACGCCGGTCTGGTCCGCCAGACGGCGAATTTCCGTGGCGACGACCGCGAAGCCGCGGCCATACTCGCCGGCCTTCTCGGCTTCGATCGCCGCGTTGAGCGAGAGCAGATTGGTCTGGTCGGCGACTTTCGTGATCGTGGTCACGACCTGGTTAATGTTGCCGGCTTTCTCATTCAGGACGCCGAGCTTGGCGTTGATCGTGCTCGCCGCATCGGTGACCTGGCGCATGGTTTCCTCCATGCTGGAGACGCCAGCCTGACCGTTCACCGCCAAACCGGCCGTCTCTTCCGCGACCGCCGCGACCTCGTGGATGGTCCGCAGCAAATCTCTCGACGTGGCTAAGATTTCCTTGGATGTGGCGCCAACTTCCGTGGTCGTCGCCGCGATCTCGGTCGCGGTCGCCTGCTGCTGTTTCGAGGTCGCCGCCATCTCGGTCATCGAGGTGCTGACCTGGATGCCCGATTTCTGCACCTCGCCGACCAGCGTCGTCACCTCGTCCACCATGCGGTTGAAACCGGTTGCGAGGGCGCCGAACTCGTCATTGCGCTCGACCTCGACGCGGCGCGAAAAATCGCCTTGCCGCATCGCGTCGATGGCGACGACCAGCGCCTTCAGCGGTTTGGTCACGGCCCGGATCAGGTGATAGCCGCCCAACGTGGACAGAAGCAGCGCCACCAGCAGGCCGATGCCGATCGCCATGAGCGTGGTCCATACGGCCGATTGGATTCTCTCCACCGCCGCGTCGGCGCTGGATAGATTGTAAGTCAGAATGGCGTGGATGGCGGCGCGCGTCTGTTCGAACGCGGGTTGAAACTCGGAGATGTTCAGGTTTCTGGCGTCCTCGTCGCGCGAGGCCCGGCTCGCGCGCAGCACCTTGTCCTGCGCGGCAAAATAGGTGGCGAGCGCGCGCTGATAAGCCTCAAAGATCTGGCGGTCTTCCGCTTGCAGGATCGTGAGCTCGTAGGCGCGCGCCTGGGTTTCCAACAGAATCCTGTTGGCGGCGAGTTGCACTTCTTTCGCTTGCATCTCGGCCGGGTCGGAGAGGGCGATATGGGCTTCCGTCAGTGCATAATCCACGACCAGCGTGTTCGCGAGATTGGCGCTGCTGGCGATGCCCGGCAGCGAATCCTCCTGCATGGCGCGCACCTCCCGCTCGGCATTCTTGAGCTCGATGAACGCGATGAGGCCAACGATCGCAAGCACGGCGAGTATCCCGGCGAAAATGCCGAGAATACGGTTGCGAACGCTCAGGTTTTTCATGGTTGCACGGCTTACGCGTTGCCGATGATCCGCGCGTGCGCAAACGCGGTTGCGCGGAGCGCAAGATTCGACGACAGGCTAGTTGCGATGAGTGAAGGGACCGATAATGCCGGTCGGGAGGCCTGTCCCGCCTGGACCGGTAGCCGTGAGCCTCGCCGGGCTGTACAAGGGGGCGCGGCATCGACAATATTCGGGCAATGCGCGTTTCCTGGTTCTCGCACATCGCCGTCCGCTATGCCGCCGCCATGGTCGCCGTGACCATGCTGCCGCTGGCGGTGGTGCTGTTCGCCTATGACCGCTATGCCAGCAGCCTGCTCGACGTGCTCTCCGGCAGCGACGCCGGCCAGCGCCTTGCCGGCGCGCAGGGGCGGCTCGCAAGCTTCATCGAGGGGCGCTTCGCCCAGCTCGACACGCTGGCGACCTATCCCGATCTGCCCATGGCCCTCACCTTGGAGAAAGGCTCGCCGCCGCCCGGCGTGCGCGCGGTGCTCGAATATGAGGCCGACAATCCGGATCTCTACGGCATCCTGATCTTCGACGCGCAGGGCAAGCTGATGCACGCCATCCCCAGCCAGGCCGCCACCGGCGAGCCCTATTGGGGCGGCAGCTGGGAGCCGCTGATGGGCGACGCGCCGCGAACCAAGATGCTGCGCGGCGAGGTGATCGGCCCGTTCCTGCCCGATGACGGCCGCCCCGGCGCCTTCCTGATGATGCGCAATCTGCCGGCCTTTCTCGGCGAGGAATCGGCCGGCGAAATCTCCATCGCCCTGCATGTGCGGCTGTCCTCGCTGACCGAACTGCTCGGCCGCGACGACACCGGCGGCATCGTCCAGCCCGTGCTGCTGACGCCGCAGAATGTGGCGCTGACCGCCGTGGGGCGGCCGGTCTCCGGTTCGGCCCATATCGCGCGCAAGCAGGAGATCCTGCCGGGCTGGTCCGTCGCCCTGACCGACGATTCGGCGAACCTCGTCCAGCCGCTCGGCAAAATTCGCGAGACGCTGATCGGCGCGGCGCTGCTCGTCATCATCTCGATCGCGGGATTGGTGGCGCTGCTCGGCGGCAAGCTCAACCGGCGCATCGGCCGGCTGGTCGACGGCTCGGCGGCGCTCGCCGAGGGCCAGCTCGGCACCCGCATCGTCGACGAGGGCAATGACGAGCTGGCGGCGCTCGCCAGCGCCTTCAACCGCATGGCGGTGCGCCAGCGCGACACGCTGAGCGCCGCCGTCGAGGTCGAGAAGATGGCGGTGCTCGGCCGCTTCGCAACCAGCTTCGCGCATGAGGTGCGCAATCCGCTCGCCGCCGTGAAGACCGCCGTCCAGGCGCTGCTGACGACCGACGAGAAGCCCGACCGCCGCCGCCTCCTGCACGGCATGGACGAGGAGATCGACCGGCTCGATGAAAGCCTGCGCGATTTCCTGGCCTATGCGCGGCCGGCGCCGCCCTCGCCGCGCCGCGTCGTCATGGAGGACGTGCTGCGGCGCTGCGAGACGCTGGTCGCGCACCAATTGCAGTCCTGCAATATCGCGCTCATAATCCTGGGTGAGACAGGGCTTGCCATTCATGTCGATCCGTTCCATTTGCAGCAGATCCTGATGAATCTGGTGGCCAATGCGATCGACGCGATGCCGGAGGGCGGCCGGATCACGCTGCGGGTCAGACGGGCTGGGGGACAGGGTATTATCGAGGTCAGCGACACCGGCGAGGGCATTGCGCCCGAAATGCTGGACAGGATCATGGAGCCGTTCGTCACCACGCGGCAGGAGGGATCCGGCCTCGGCCTGCCGATCTCGCGCCAGCTCGCGGAACTCAACAAGGGCGGCTTCGCGCTCGCCAGCCAGCCCGGCCACGGCACCACTGCGACGGTGACGCTGCCGCGCGAGGATGGCGCCTCCGCATGACCCGGCCTTGCGTGCTTATCATCGACGACGAGGCCAATCTGGTCAGCTCCGTCGCCTACGGGCTTGGGGCGTACGGTTTCAACGGCATCGGCGCGGCCAATGCGGCGGAAGGGCTCGACCTTGCCGGCAAACGCCAGCCGAGCGCCATCCTGCTCGACCAGAAGCTGCCCGACGGGCTCGGCATCGACCTGATCGCCCCTTTGCGCGCGCTGGACGAAACCGCGCCCATCATCATGATCTCGGCCCATGGCGACATCCCGACCGCCGTCGAGGCGGTGCGGCGCGGCGCCTATGATTTCGTGACCAAGCCGTTCGAGCTGGACGATCTCGTCGGCGTCCTGCGCCGGGCGCTCGCCCCGCGCCGCTTAGGCCCGCGCGCGAAGGCGGTCGGCGAGGCACCGGGGGCGTTCCAGGTCGAAATCTCGGACGTGATGAAGGAATTGCGCTCGACGGTCGAGATCGTCGCCAAGAGCACGGCGCGCATCGTGCTGCTGCTCGGCGCCTCCGGCGTCGGCAAGGGGTTTACCGCCCGCGCCATGCATGAGGCGAGCCCGCGCGCCGAAGGTCCGTTCATCGTCGTCAACTGCGCCGCGCTGCCCGGCGACCTGCTCGAAGCGGAGCTGTTCGGCATCGAGCGCGATGCCCATGCCGGCGGGGGGCAGGGGCATCCGGGCCTCGTCGAGGCGGCGCAGGGTGGCACGCTGTTTCTCGACGAGATCGGCGATGTGCCGCTGCCGCTGCAGGCCAAGCTCCTGCGCTTCCTGGAGAGCCGCCACTATCGGCGGCTCGGCGCCAGCCGCGAGCAGATCGCCGATATCAGGGTGATCGCGGCGTCGAACAAAAATCTCGGCGATGAGGTCGATGCCGGCCGCTTCCGCGCCGATCTGTTCTACCGGCTGAACGTCGTGCCCGTCGCCATCCCCAACCTTGCCGACCATAGCGAGGACGCGCTGCCGCTCGCCCGCCATTTCGCCGGGCGCGCCGTCGCGCTGGAGACGACGCCGCCCATCGATTTCACCGCCGATGCGGCTGAGTTGCTGGCCGATTACGAATGGCCCGGCAATGTCCGCGAGCTGGCCAATCTGGTCGAACGCCTGACCATCCTTTATCCCGGCCGGACCATCGAGCCGGAGCATCTGCCGCCGGAATTCTCCGGCGCGCTGGCCGATGGCGTGCCCTCCATCGGCGCGCTTTTGGAGGATACCGAGCGGGAAATCCTCGTGCGCGCCCTGCGTGCTGCCGACGGCCATAAGGGCAAAGCCGCCGACGCGCTCGGCATTTCCCGCCACGCCTTGAAGCGGCGGCTGAAGCGTGTCGGCATGGCCTGAGCGGAATCCGCTCATCGGAGCAGAGATTGAGCGGTTTCCGCTCAGTATAAATATTTCGCTATGCAAAAACACTCGAATAAGCCTTTGCCGCAATTGCTGCAACATTTGCGACTATGCTTTACACGTCTTCAGATCTTCAGTTATGCTGCGCTCGAAGCCTGAGCCTGGACAATATGATCAGCTTGCCTGGGAGGTGAGATGCGTTTTTGCGTGGCCGGCGCCCTGCTGATGCTTCTGGCCGGTCTTGCCGCGGCGCCGTCATGGGCCGAGGAGAGCAAGGGCTTTGTCGATATCGGCTGCATGTATCCGATGACCGGGCGCGGCGCGCTCTACGGACGCGACAGCATCGCCGCCCTCGAAATGGCCGTGGACGAAGTCAACGCGGCCGGCGGCGCGGCGGGCTATCAGTTCCGCATCTTCCGCGCCGATTCCCAGTCGAAGCCGGCTTTCGCGGTTTCCATCGCCCGCCGCTTCATCACCGAGCGCAAGGTGCATTTTCTCTGCGGCGTGGTCAGTTCCTCGGTCGGACTGGCCGTCAGCGAGGTGGCGCGAGAGCACAAGAAGATCTTCATCGGCACCGATCACGCCTCCTCGCGGCTGACGATCGAGAATGCGCATCCCTATTATTTCCGCGTCTCGAACAATGTCTATCAGGCGATGGCGGCGGGCGCGCTCTGGCTTGCCGAGGCGCAGAAAAAGCGCGGCTGGAAGACCATCGCCTTCATCGGGCCGGATTATGAATATGGCCGTGGCGCCTGGGCCGACCTGCGCTCCAAGCTGGATGAGGCGGGGGTGCAATATGAGGTGATCGGCGATCTCTGGCCAAAGCTCTATGAGCCCGATTTCGCCCTCTACATCGCCGAGCTGAAGCGGCTCAAGCCGGATGTGATCGTCAATGCGCATTGGGGCGGCGACTTCGTCGCCTTCGTCCGGCAAGCCAAGTCGCTGGGCCTGTTCGACATGCCCTCGATCTTCGCCAATTTCGACTCGGGCGGCAATTACGAGGTGATGAGCGTGCTCGAGGACGACATGCCGCTCGGGCTGGTGCTGTCGGCGCGCCATCACAACAACTGGCCCGACACCGAGCGCAACCGCCGTTTCGTCGACAGCTTCCACCAGCGCACCGGCCATTATCCAAGCTACGCCGCCGAGGGCGCCTATGCCGGCATCCTGGCCATCAAGCAGGCCGTCGCGATGGTGGGCAATCCGGATGATACCGAGGCGCTGATCGTGGCGCTGGAAGGCATGGAGCTGGAATTGCCCGAAGACCCGGACGGCTTCCGCTCGCATATCGATCCGGCCACGCATCAGATCGTGCAGATGCAGGCCATCGGCACCGTCGTCCGCGACGACCGCTTTCCGCCGGCCAAGACCATGCTCGGCAATTTCGAGGTCTACGATGCCGACCGGCTGCTGCCCTCGCAGGAGGAGATCGTGCGCCGGCGCGGCGAGGTGGGCCGCTCGAGCAGCCTGCAATCCCCGCCTGTCCGATAGGCCGGGATGGCGCCGAAGATCCGTGCCTCGCCTCGATGCGGGACGCGGCAAATGCCCAACGAGGCACAAGGGAGGAGGCAAAGCGATGTGGAAGTTTTGGAGGCCGGCGGTGCTCGGCTTGTCGATCGCCGCGCTTGCGGCGGGTGGTGCGGCGGCTCAGGACAATCCGGGCTGGTGCAAATCGAAATGGGGCCCCGACGATGAAAGGGGCGCGGCCAATATGATCACGCCGGAATCGGTTCTCGCCGCGACCAAGCTGGTGAAGACCGGCAAGACCTATCCGCTCGGCGTCGAGACCAACGCCAAGACCCCGGCCTTCGCGCCGCGCACCTGGGCAACCATCGTGCTGCAGCCGGGGCAGGCGGGCGGCGTCACGCTCGGTGCGACGAAGACCAGCTATAATGACGACATCTATATGGGCTGGGTCGGCACCGGCTCGCAGATCGACGGCCTCGGCCATCTCGGCATCGACAATGTCTATTATAATTGCTTCAAGAGCGCCGATTTCGTCGCCGCCAACGGGCTGAAGAAGCTCGGCATCGAAAAGATCCCGCCGATCGTCGCGCGCGGCATCGTGCTCGACATGACCGCCGTCGCGGGCGAGAAGCCGGTCAAGGAAGGCACCGCGTTCAACAAGAAGGAGATCGACGCCGCGCTGCAGCGCCAGGGCATCGAACTCCGCAAGGGCGACGTGGTGCTGTTCTATACGGGCTGGCTCGACCTCGTCGGCAAGGACGACGCGCGCTATAACAAGGCGGAGCCGGGCCTTGGCAAGGAAGGCGCCGAATATCTGGCCAGCAAAGAGGTGCTGGCCGTCGGCGCGGACACTTGGGGCCTCGAGGTGCTGCCTTTCGAGCCGGGCGTCGGCGTCTTCGAAGTGCACCAGATCCTGCTCGCCAAGAACGGCATGCATATTCTGGAGAACATGAACACCGCCGCCTTGGTCGCCGACCAGGCGTGGGAGTTCATGTTTGTCGAAAGTCATGGCCGGATCACCGGGGGGGTGCAGGCGATCATCAACCCCGTCGCGATCCGCTGAAAAGTTTGCCGAGCCGGGTAGGTATTTTGAGACCGCAACCGAACCGGCGGATGTGGCGGATGGCCCCAGCAGCCATCCGCCCATCCTTTCACGAGCGGTGCGCGAGCGCCGCCGAATGGGCGGCCCTCAGTGCAAGCGTCACGCCGTCACTTCCTTGGCGATGATCTCATATTTCATGTTCGCCGCGTCGAGGCAGTCGAGGCGCTGGCCGCCGACTTCGGCTTGCGGGTACATCAGGAATTCCAGCTTCGGACCCTGTGCGCCCGGCAGCACCAGATCATGCGCGTCATTATAGGCGAGCCAGTTCATCTCCCAGGCGCCGAACAGCGCCTTGCGGGCGGCGGCGACTTTCGGATCGGTGAGTGCCAGATTGGCCGGCGGCTCTTCGAGCACCACCTTGCGCACGTCGGCCGGATCGACCGGCACCCAGCCATGGCTGGACAGATAGACCTCGGCGCGGCAATGCTGCGCCTTGGTGACGTTCTCCGAACCGGCGCCAAGGCTCTTGTAGCCGAATTTCGACGGCGCCACGCGCAAGCCGTAGACGTCGCGCGCGGGCAGCCCGGCGGCGCGGGCGAGGCCGACATAGAGCGCGTTCAGATCGGCGCATTTGCCGGCCAGATTGTTGGTCTTCAGCATGGCGGCGATATCGCCGATGCCGCAGCCGCGCGTCTTGGGATCGCGCTGGGTGTTGTCGACGATCCACTCATAGATCAGCCGCGCCTTCTCCTCATCGCTCTTGGCGCCGCCGACGATCTTGTCCGAGGTCGTCTTGACGATGCCGTCGGTCGGGATGAGGTCGGTCGCGGCGGTGTAGAGCGCCCGGTCGGCATCGCTGAGCGCCGGGGCGCTGCCCTTGGCTGACAGGTCGATGGCCCGGTCGCGCGTGGCGAATTTGCTGGTCACCTCGACGACGGGCGCGGCCTCGCTATCGGCCCAGACCACATGCAGGAACTCCGCGCCATATTTCGGGTCGCGGGCGATCTCGGCGCTCTTGGCGTTGGTGGTCCAGGTGCTGCCGCCCGGCTTGAACCAGTCCGGCTCGCTGAAGGCGGGAAGCGGAATCCATGATTGCATGGCGCCCGCGGGCTTGGCGATCTCGACGCGGGTCACGACCTGGAAATTTCGCCAGGCACCGGGCGCGGGGGCGAATGTGGCCTGTGCGCTAGCCCCGCGCGGCAAGGCCGTGATGGCGGCAATCGCAGCGCCGGCTTTCAGCACGTCGCGCCTGTTAATGGTCATGTTGCTTGCTCCTCCCTGTTGAAATGGGGTTTTCGGTCAATCGGTTGCGCTCGCGGCGACGCCGTCGAGCTTGGCCAGGATATCGGCGCGCATCCAGTCGAGGTCACCCTCGACATAGAGTCGCGGCGTCAGTTTCGCGTCCAGCACAAAGGTGGTCGGCAGACCGTAGACGCCCCAGGACTTAGTGACGCTGCGGTCGCCGTCGAGCAGCACCGGAAACGGCACCGGCGCCGTCGAAAGGAAGCGGCGGACGCGGTCCGGGACTTCGCCGACATCGATGGCGAGAATGGTGAAGGGCCGCCCGGCCCGGCGCTCGGCGAGCCGCGCCAGCGAGGCGAGTTCGGGGCGGCAGGGCGCGCAATAGGTGGCGAAGAAATGCACCAGGACGGTTTTGCCGGCATGGTCTGCGAGATCGGCCGTGGCGCCATCGAGCACGGGCAGCCTGAGCGGCGGCTTATTGCCTTCGGTCCAGGGTTGTAGTTGATTGTTGGACAGCGCCTGGGTGTCTTCGGCGGCGGGGTTTAAGCCGGTTTCCGCACGGCTCGCCAAAGATACGGAAAAGGCGGCGAGCCCGGAAATCAGGGCGATCCGGCCAATGCGCCGTGCAGGCGATGCGCGCATGCTTGCGCTGCGATGTGAGCCCCGACCCTCGGGAGCGCCGAATTTTGTCATATTCCATTTCAGAGCTAGCACAAAACGCCGCCGAATCAAAGCGAGGCCGCTTGCCTCGGCGGCGATGGGCAGGCTCGCTCAAGCGTCGGGGTGGCCGGCGCCGTAGGTCATGGCTTCGAGCTTCATGCCGTCCGGGTCGCGGAAGTAGACGGCGTAATAATCCTCGTAATATTCGCCCGCCGGATCGACGATCTCGGCGCCCATGTCATGCAGGAAGCTTTGCAGATTGTCGATATCCTGCCGGCCGCGCAACTCGAAGGCATAATGGTGGAAGCCGACATCGCCCTCATGGAATTTGCGCGCGCCGGGCTTTGCCGCTGCGATCCAGAAGCGGGTGACGTCGTTCCGCCAGCCCATCATGTCGGCATATTCGTCCATGACGTCGAAACCGAGAAATTCGAACAGGCGGCTGTAGAACTGCTTGGACTTTTTATAGTCGCCCACGCGGATCACCATGTGGTCGACAGCGACCACCTTGGCCTTGGCGTCGGTCTTGGGCTTATGCGCCGTGCGGGGCCGCTTGAGAGTATCGACCATGGATAGGCTCCTTTCGGTCGGATCATGAACGATCACTTAAATCTAAACGTCCGGGGGCTGCCGAAAGTGCCAAGAGAGGCGGCAATTCGGCCATCCGCCTTCGCCAATCGGACGCATGGCGCGGAGCGAGGGGAGCTGTTACGGGAAATGAATTCCCGAGTGCGCCGGTCAACATCTCGAAATGATTGAATAAAATCGGCCCGAACGCTCCTTAGAAACGTTCTAAATGATTGTTATTGCTTCATTTTTTAGAAAGCAGATAATGCAGCCGGCCGCCCTCGAAGGTCGAAGAATCTCCGCTTCAAGAAGTTGGGTCTGATGCTGGTTCCGTTCCTGATCATGCTGCGTGAAGGCGTCGAAGCGGCGCTCATCGTCGGCATCGTCGCGAGCTATCTCGCGCAGACGGGACGCGGCGCCTGGATGCCCGCCGTCTGGATCGGGATTTTCCTCGCCATCGCGCTGTCGCTGTTCGTCGGCGCGGGGCTGCAATTGGTGAGCGCGCAATTTCCGCAGAAGGCCCAGGAGCTGTTCGAGGCTGTTGTCGGCATCATCGCCGTCTTCGTGCTGACCTCGATGGTGCTCTGGATGCGGCGCGCGGCGCGCACGATCAAATCGGAGCTGCACGCTTCGATCGATCACGCGCTGGTGGACAGTCCGCATCATGGCCTCGCCCTGGTCGGCATGGTGTTCTTCGCCGTGGCGCGCGAAGGGCTGGAATCGGTGTTCTTCCTGCTCGCCGTCTTCCAGCAAAGCGCCGACGTCTACGCTCCGCTCGGCGCGCTGCTCGGCGTGCTGCTCGCCGCCGCGATCGGCTACGGCATCTATGCGGGCGGCATCCGGCTCGACCTTCGCCGCTTCTTCCTCTGGACCGGCATCTTCATCCTCGTCGTCGCGGCCGGGATTCTCGCGGGCACGTTGCGCAATCTGCACGAGGCGGGCGTCTGGAACGGACTGCAAGCCGTTGCCTTCGATCTCAGCGGCGTGCTGCCGGTCGACGGGGCGCTCGGCGCGCTGCTCTCGGGCATGTTCGGCTATCAGGACATCCCGACCGTGGGCGAAGTGATCGTCTATGTCGCCTTCCTGGCCGTCAGCCTCTTCCTGTTCCTGCGCCCCGCCAATGGGGGCGCGGCAGGCGTGGAACTTCCCCGCCCCGTCCATTGAGCGAAAGCGCCGCCGATGACGCAGCCGACCGCACACATCCCCAACGGTTTGCCATCGCAAGGCAGGATGCGGCTCGCCGTCGCCGGGGCAGCCATTCTCGCCATCGCGGGGCTGGCGGCGTTCTACTACGCTTCACGCAAGGTGCAACCCATCGCGGCGGCAAGCGGCCTGCTCGTCACCATCAATGACGAGACCTGCGTGCCGGGCGAGCTGACCGTGCCGGCGGGCCGCAACACGTTCCGCATCGTCAACGCCACCAACCGGGCGGTCGAGTGGGAGATCATCGACGGCGTCATGGTGCTGGAGGAGCGCGAGAACATCCTGCCCGGCTTCACCCAGACGGTGACGGCGAAGCTCCCGGCGGGGGAGTTCGAGATCACCTGCGGCCTGCTCAACCATCCGCGCGGCAAACTGCATGTCACGCCCTCGGCCGAGTCGGCCGCCGACGCCGCACGCCCGGCGCTGATCGCCTTCGTCGGACCGCTGGCGGAATATCAGGTCTATCTTGCTTTGCAGGGCAATGCGCTGCTGCGCGCGGTGCAGGCGCTCGACGCCGCGATCCAGGCGGGCGACCTCGCCCAGGCGCGCGCGCTCTATGCCGATACGCGCCGGCCCTACAAGCTGATCGAGCCGATGGCGGAGAGCTTTGCCGATCTCGACCACGCCATCGCTCCGGTCGCCGATTACCTGGAACAGCGCGAGGCCGACCCGGCCTTCACCGGCTTTCACCGCCTCGAATATGGGCTGTTCGCCAAGAACAGCACGGACGGGCTCGCCCCCGTCTCGACGAAGCTGGTCGCCGATGTGACGGCGCTGAAGGAGCGGCTGCGCAATCTGAAGCTGTCGCCCGAGCGGATGAATTCCGGCGGCGCGCGCCTGATCGCGGCCCTGGCGGAGACGCGAATCCCCGCGGGCGAGGAGCATTACGCGCAGACAGACCTCGCCGAATTCGAGGCCAATCTGGCCGGCGTCACCCGGATGATGCGGCTGATGCAGCCGGTCACGTCGAAGGCCGCGCCAGCGATCGTCGCCGAAATCGAGGCAAAGACCGTGTCGGTGGAGGCCGCGCTCGCCGCGATGAAGGGGCCGGACGGCTATCCGCCCTATGGCGAGGTCAGCGCGGAGTCGCGGCGCGGGCTGTCGCAGAAAATGCAGACGCTCGCGGGCGCCATCGGCAAGCTCAATGCGGCGGTGGGTTTGGAATGAGAAAGACACGGCCATGACCCAGGACATCGGCAAGAAGCGCGGTATCCTCACCGACAGGCGGCGCCTGCTGTTCGGCCTCGGCGCAGCGGGCGGCGCGATGGCGGCCGGATTGGGTGCCGCACGCGCCGACGATAGAACCGCCGGTCAGGTCACCGATGCCCCGGTCAGCGACCGGACGCAGCAGCGCCAGCCCTTTTACGGACGCCATCAAGCGGGCATCGTCACGCCGCGCCCCGAGCACGGCATGATCGCCAGTTTCGACGTGCTGGCGACCAGTCCCGCGGAGGTGAAGCGGCTGTTCAAGACGTTGACCGACCGCATCGCCTTCCTCATGCAGGGCGGCACGCCGCCCGCGCTCGACCCCGGCCTGCCCCCCGCCGATTCCGGCATCCTCGGCCCGGTGATCCCACCGGACAATCTGACCATTACGGTCTCGCTCGGCAGTTCCTTCTTCGAACAGCGCGACTGGCTGGCGGACCACAAGCCCTTGCGCCTCGTGCGCATGACGCGCTTCCCCAATGACGCGCTCGAAGCCGCCCGCTGCCATGGCGACCTCTCGCTGCAAATCAGCTCCAATTCGCAGGACACCAATATCCATGCCCTGCGCGACATCCTGAAAAACCTGCCGGACCTGATGGTGCTGCGCTGGAAGCAGGAAGGCTCGGTCCCCGCCCTCCCGGCCAAACCGGACGGCACCCGCGAGAGCGCCCGCAATTTCCTCGGCTTCCGCGACGGCTCGGCCAATCCGGATGGCGGCAACGCCCCGCTCATGGACCGCATCGTCTGGATCCAGGAGGGCGGCCGGGAGCCCGGCTGGGCGGCGGGCGGCACCTATCAGGCGGTCCGCATCATCCGCAATTTCGTTGAGCGCTGGGACCGGACGCCGCTCGGCGAGCAGGAGCGCATCATCGGCCGGATGAAGGCGACCGGCGCCCCCTTCGACGGCCGCACCGAGGACGACGTGCCCGACTATGCCGCCGATCCGGCCGGGATGGTGACGCCGCTCGACGCCCATATCCGCCTCGCCAATCCGCGCGTCGCCGAGACGCAGGCCAACCTGATGCTGCGGCGGCCGTTCAACTATTCGAACGGCGTGACCAAATCCGGCCAGCTCGAGCAGGGCCTGCTCTTCATCGCCTATCAGGCCGATCTGGAAAAAGGCTTCATCGCCGTTCAGACGCGGCTCTCCGGCGAACCGCTCGAGGAATATATCAAGCCGATTGGCGGCGGCTATTTTTTCACCCTGCCGGGCCCAGTGGACAAAGCTGATTTTCTGGGCAGGACCCTGCTTGAAGCGGCGGGGCAAGCCGTGTCCGGCCTCAAACCCTAAGGAGACGACCCATGCATTTCCGACGCTATTTCAGCTTGAGCGCTTTCGCTCTGGCCGCCGCCGCGGGGAGCGGCCTGGCCCTTGCCGCGGTGTCGCCGCTCGACCTGGTCAAGCCGGTTGCCGATTATAAGATTTACGTCTCCGAAAAGCTCGAGACGCTGCTCACCGACACCAAGGCGTTCACCTCCGCCGTCAAGGCCGGCGACGTCGCCAAGGCCAAGGCGCTGTTCGCCCCGACGCGGATGAGCTACGAGGCCATCGAGCCCATCGCCGAACTGTTCTCCGATCTCGACGCCTCGATCGACTCGCGCGCCGACGACCACGAGAAGGCCGAGAAGGACCCCGGCTTCACCGGCTTCCACCGCATCGAATTCCAGCTCTTTTCCGAGAACAGCACCGAGGGCATGGCGCCCTTCGCCGACAAGCTGTTGGCCGACGTCACCGAGCTGAACAAGCGCATCACCGACCTGACCCTGCCGCCGGAGAAAGTCGTCGGCGGCGCGGCGGCGCTGATGGAAGAGGTCGCGGCGACCAAGATTTCCGGCGAGGAGGACCGCTACAGCCACACCGACCTGTGGGACTTCAAGGCCAATTTCGACGGCTCGAAGAAAATCTTCGACCTGGTCCGCCCGCTGATCGAGAGCGGCGACGGCGCCTTCGTCACCAAGGTCGCCGGCAATTTCACCACGGTCGACACGACGCTCGCCAAATACAAGTCCGGCAGCGGCTATGAATTGTACGACAAGCTGTCGGAGGATGACCGCAAGGTGCTCGCCGCCGCCGTCAACACCCTGGCCGAGGACCTGTCCACCCTGCGCGGCAAGCTCGGGCTGAACTAGCGCGGGCTCGCAGAGACCCGAATCGGCCGCGATTTTCGCCCGCGAAGTCGCCGCAGCTAGCTAGCCCTCTCCCATGGGGAGAGGGCGGCTTGCTAAGCGTGCCGGGTGAGGGGATAAAGCCTCTCCGTGTGGCGACGTCTTGCCTTACCCGATAGGGATTACCCCCTCACCCCAACCCTCTCCCCATGGGAGAGGGAGCTTGGCTGCGGCTTGAGGCATTCCGCCGGTTCCGGCTGAGCCGATCCCGCTCCACACGGATTTCCGCCGCCGCCCCGTCCGGGACGATGCGTTGCGCGCCCATAAAAGCCGGGGCCTACTTACCTTACCGCGAGGAAGAGAGAGCGGAGAGGCGAGTAGGCCCCGTTCGGCCTGATGGCCGTCCGGTACGACGCCCTGGGGAGGACAGGGCGCCCCCCGCCCGGAGGCGAGGGTGTGCAAGACCCGGATTCCCGCTTCTGCGGGAACAGCAAGAAGCCGGCTGCGCGTAAGGCGCAGGGAGCCCGTCCGCAGCGCTACTTCTTGATCTCGACATTGCCCTGGCCCTTTTCGACCTGATCGATGACCAGCAGTTTCACCGTCTCATTGCCCTGAGTCGCGGCGTGGTGCCATTGTCCAAGCGATTCAACGATGAAGTCGCCCGGCTTGAAGGTTTCGACCTTGCCGGTCTCGTCATTGGTGACCTGGAGCTGCCCGGCCAGCATGTAGCCGTAGCGCTGGTACTTGTGCCGGTGCTCGGGCAGCGCGGCGCCGGGCGCGATTTCGAGCGTCGTCACGACGAGCTGCGCCGATTGCGGCAGGACGATCGGCTGGCCGCTGACCGTGACATCCGTCGAAATCACCGGCGTCGAGACGACCTTCTGGCCCTCCGGTGAAAGCCGCATCGGGCCGTGCCCGCCCGCCACGAATGTCAGACCCGGCAGAATCAGGCTGCCGCAAACTAAAGCTGTGACCAAGGCAACTGCTCTCATTTCAACGCTCCCTCATGGGATGGCCGCCGATCGTCCATCCTGCTGCCGTCACGATTGTCAGGCGTCCGCTTCATCGCAATTTCGGCCATGCCTCATTGCGTTACGATCGTAATTCACGCCTGCGACCTAATGGGCGTCGGGCAGGCTGGCCGCGATATTCACCGCGAGCGCGAGCACGGCGGTGTTGAAGAAGAAGGCGATCACCGAGTGCAGCGTCACCAGGCGACGCAGATTGTGGGATGAAATCGAAGTGTCCGAGGTCTGCGAGGCGGCCCCGATCGACATCGAAAAATACAGAAAATCCCAATAGTCCGGCACCTCGCATTGCGGGAAGATCAGGCCGTGCTTGGCGTCGCTGTTCGGGCCGGGCGCGTAATATTCATGCGCGTAATGCAAGGCGAATGCCGTCTGCGTGACGGTCCAGGACAGCACGATGGTCAGGATGGCGAGGCCGGTCAGCACGGTCTTCTCGGTCCCTTCCAGGTGCTTGACGTGGCCGACGAGCTGCGCGATGGCGACGAAGCTGGCGCAGATGCTGAGCAGGATGAGCGACAGGATCACGAGGCGGCTGTCGTCATGCTGCGCGGCGCGCGACTTGATCTGGGCTGCGCCGGATTTGTAGATTAGCCAGAAGGCAAAGATCAGATAGACCAGCCCGAAAATGTCCCAGGAGATCGAGGCCCGCACCGTGCCGGGCCACTCGCCGGGACAGAACACGAAGGCGGCGGTGCCCGCGCCGGCCGCGAACCAGACGCGCGGCCTGATCCGGATCGACTCCCACAGCGACATGGGATGATACCAGCCTCTGGCTATTGCCTTGGCCACGTCTTTCTGGGGCATCGAAGCGGCCTCCATCGTCTCGCAATCTGACTTGGGCCGGATAATGCGCTCTGTCGAGACTGTTTTAGGTAAAATTTTCGCGCGGACAAGCGCATCGCCCGGCTCGGGAGCAAGACCCGCCTAGTCCATGGAGAAGAGCGAGTCGAAGAAGCTGCGCTGCGAATTGCGCCGCTCGCGCCGTTCGCGGCGGTCCTCCCTGCGGTCGCGGTCGCGGCGGACTTCGCGCCGCTCGGCCCGGCGCGATGTCACCGGGCCGTCGCGCTCGCGCGGCCGGAACTCGGTCGCGAAGCTGCCTGCCCGCTTGGCTGCCTTGCGCGGCGCGACCGGCTGCACCGCGACATAGGTCGCCAGCGAGGCCAGCTTCAATGATGGCGCGACGGCGGCGGCGGGGCGCGCCTCGAAAGCGGCGATCTGCGGCAGCTTCTTCTCGAAGCGCGTATCGGCCTTCATCGCGTCGCGCATGAAGGCCGACCAGATTTGCGCGGGCAGGCTGCCGCCAGTGACGCCCCGCATCGGCGTGTCGTCATCATTGCCGACCCAGACGCCGACGACCAGGTTGCCGGCAAAGCCGATGAACCAGGCGTCGCGGAATTCCTGGCTGGTCCCGGTCTTGCCGTAGGCGGGGATCGGCAGGCGGGCGGCGCGGCCGGAGCCGAAATTGACCACCGAGGCCATCAATTCGCGCATGGTTTCGGCGCCGGCGAGTTTCCATGCCCCGGAGCCTTTGGGCGGGATGCCGCCGCCGGCGGCGGGCCGAATGTCGAGCCCGGCGACGCCCCAGGGCTTCACCGGATAGGCGCCCGCTGCAATGGCGGCATAGGCGGATGTCATTTCCAGCAGCGACACCTCGGACGTGCCGAGCGGCAGGCTCGGATTGGCGACCAGCGGCGAGTTGATACCGAGATTATGAGCCGTGGCGATGACCGCCTGACGGCCCACCGCCTCGGACAGTTTAACCGCGACCGTGTTGACCGAAGCCGTGTATGCCTGCGTCAGAGTGAGGTAGCCGCTATAGCCGCCGCCGAAATTCTTCGGCTCCCAGCCGTCGATTTTGATCGGCTCGTCGGCCATGACCATGTCGGGGCGCGCGCCCGCCTGCATCGCCGTCAGATAGACGAAGGTCTTGAAGGAGGAGCCCGGCTGCCGCCGCGCCTGCACCGCCCGGTTGAACTGGCTGGTCTGCCAGTCCTTGCCGCCGAGCATGGCGACGACGCGCCCGTCCGTGCGCATGGCGATCAGCCCGGCCTGCCCGGCATTCAGCTTCGGACCCTGCTTGTCGAGCACGCCATGCACCGCCTTCTCGGCGATGCGCTGCAAGCCCGGCTCGAAGGTGGTGTGGACCTGGATCGGCTTGCGGGAATGGCGGTCGCTCATTTCCGTTTGCATACCGTCGGCCAGCCAGTCGGCGAAATAGGCGCCGAACTCATGGCCCCGGCCCGGATCGAGCCATGCGGGTTCGAGATCGACCAGCTTGGCGGCGTCGAGCCTTCCGTCCTGCACCATGGCGCGGATCACCCGCGAGGCGTCGATGCGGGCATCGTCCAGATTGTTGCTGAGCCGGGTCGGCGAGCGCAGCAGCGCCACCATCAGCGCCGCTTCCGAGATGTTCAGCTCGCCCACGGGCTTGTCGAAGAAATGCCGTGCGGCGGCGCGCAGGCCAAAGCAGCCCTCGCCGAAATAGACGCTGCTGAGATAGCGCTCGAGAATCTGGTCCTTGGTCAGGTGCATTTCGAGCCAGAGTGCCACCAGTGCCTCCTCGACCTTGCGCTGCATGGTGGTGGCGCTGGAGAGATAGGAGATCTTGACGAGCTGCTGGGTGATGGTGCTGCCGCCCTGGCGCACCGAGCCCGCTTCGTAATTGCGCTTGGCGGCGCGGATGATGCCCTTGGGATCGATGCCGAAATGCCGGTAGAAGCGGCGGTCTTCCATCGCCAGCACGGCGTCGACCACATGCGGCGGCAATTCCGCCAGCTTCACCGGCTCGGCGACGCATTCACCGCGCTCGGCGAATTGCTGGCCGTCGGCGCCGATCAGCACCAGCGGCCGCTTGACGGCGGCGCGCAGCGTCTGCTCGATCGGATAATCATCGCGCGGCGTGATCTTCAGCGTGACGACGATCGCCAGCAGGCCGAAACTCATGATCGTCAGCGTATTGGCGAGGCCGGATAAGGAGCCGAAACGCCGCAAGCGCTGGCTGGGTTGGAGCAGCGCGATGAGCGCCGGGGGAAATGCGCGCGGAAGCCCGTTTGATACGTTCATTCACCACACCCGTTACTCCCCCGTCCACCCAACACACCAATCATGGCTTGGTTGCGCGGGCTCTGGCCGGAAGGTGCCCGACAGGTAAAGCGCTGTCCCCGTCTGGGTCTCGGCGAGGGCCGCTGTAAAGCGGGCGTTCATCATGCCAGCTTGACGGCGGCGGGTTTTGCGGAGCACCTTGGCTTGGTCCCGCGCGGGGCCCTGCACGGCAGCCGGACCGGTCGGGGATCGATGCCTTTCACGCTCAGACAGCTACAATATTTCGTTGCGGTGGCGCAGAAGGGGTCGGTATCGGGCGCCGCTCAATCGCTGTCGATCTCGCAATCCTCGGTGACGGAGGCGGTCAAGGAGCTGGAGGCCGATCTCGGCGTCGCTCTGTTCGAGCGCCATTCGCGCGGGCTGAACATCACCTATAAGGGCCATCAATTCCTGCGCCACGCCAAGGCGATCCTGGGCAATGTCTCCGACGCCCGCCGCGCCTTCAGCGAGACCGACGAGCGGCCGTCGGGGACGCTCAATCTCGGCGTGACATCGCTCGTCGCGGGCTATTTCCTCTCCGACGTGCTTTCGCGCTTCCGCCGCGCCTATCCGGGCGTCACCGTGAAGGCCATCGAGGATAATGGCGAGTATCTGGAGCACCTTCTGGTCGGCGGCGAACTCGACGTCGCCATCATGGTGGTGTCGGCGCTGAGCGACCGCATGGCGCTGCAGAGCGAGATCCTGGAAGTCTCGCCTTATCGCCTCTGGCTGCCGCTCGGCCACCGGCTGGAGACGGCGGAAAGCATCGAGCTGGCCGATCTGGCGAGCGAGCCGATGATCGTGCTGACCGTCGAGGAGATCGAGACGGCGACGGCGAAACTGCTCAGCGCCCTCGGGGCGCGCCCGCCGGTCGCCTTCCGCACGCGCTCGGTGGAATCGGTCCGCAGCCTCGTCGCGACCGGCGCCGGCATCGCCATCCTGCCGGACCTGATCTACCGCCCCTGGTCGCTGGAAGGCGACCGCATCGAATCCCGCGATGTCTCGGGCGCGCTGCCGGTGATCCAGGTCGGCATCGTCTGGCGGCGCGGCCTGTCGCCGAAGCGGACGGCGCAGGATTTCATCAGCCTCGCCAAGTCCCGGCGCGTCAGCCGCACGCGCTGACGCTATCGGAAAAACCGATATCACTTTTCTGTGAAAAGCATTTGTGGCCGAGCGGCCCGGCGCGCAAGCTTATGCCCGGCAAAGCATGAGCGAAATTGGCGGCGATTTCATAAAGGAGGCTTGCGATGCAGCGTTTTCTGGCGGCCTGTTCGGCCCTCTCTCTCCTGATGGCGCAGACGGCGGCGACCCAAGCGGCGGGCATGGTGGAAAAGCTCGGCAAGGGCGAGGGGCAGGTCAATATCGTCGCCTGGCCCGGCTATATCGAGCGCGGCGAAACCGACAAGGCTTATGACTGGGTGACCAAGTTCGAGGCCGCGACCGGCTGCAAGGTGCAGGTCAAGACCGCCAACACCTCGGACGAAATGGTCGCCTTAATGAACGAAGGCGGCTTCGACCTCGTCACCGCCTCGGGCGACGCCTCGCTGCGGCTGATCGCGGGCAAGCGCGTGCAGCCGGTGAACATCAAGCTGGTGCCGAGCTGGGACAAGATCGATCCCCGGCTGAAGGACGCGCCCTGGCACACTGCGGGCGGGGTCCATTACGGCGTCCCCTATATGTGGGGCCCGAACGTGCTGATGTATAATACCGAGGTCTTCAAGGAAGCGCCCAAGAGCTGGAACGTCGTGTTCGAGCCGATGGATCTGCCCGACGGGAAGCCGAATAAGGGGCGCGTGCAGGCCTATGACGGGCCGATCCATGTGGCGGACGCCGCCAATTACCTGATGACGAAGAAGCCTGAGCTGGGCATCAAGAATCCGTATGAGCTGAACGAGGATCAGTACAAGGCGGCGCTGGATTTGCTTCGGGTGCAGCGCACGCTGGTCGGCCGCTACTGGCACGACGCCATGATCCAGGTCGACGATTTCAAGAACGAGGGTGTGGTGGCGTCGGGGTCGTGGCCATTCCAGGTCAACCTGCTGCAGAGCGAGAAGGCGAAGATCGCGTCGACCATTCCGGCGGAAGGCGCGACCGGCTGGGCCGACACGACGATGATGCATGTCGACGCCGCCAATCCGAACTGCGCCTATCTCTGGATGGAGCATACGCTGTCCTCGAATTTGCAGAGCGACCTGTCCGTCTGGTTCGGCGCCAATCCGAGCGTGCCCGCGGCTTGCACTAACAAGAGCGGCATGCAGACGGCGGAAGGCTGCACCACCAACGGCATGGATGACTTCGCCAAGATCAAATTCTGGACGACGCCCGTCGCCAAATGCGCGACGCAGACCGCGTGCGTGCCGTATTACCGCTGGGTGTCGGACTATATCGGCGTCATCGGGGGGCGGTGAGCGGGCAGCGCCCGGCTTGGATGCTCACGGAATCTCCACCTCGTCGTCCCGGACGCCGCGAAGCGGTGAGCCGGGGCCCACTCGCCGATCTGCTAGCACTGCGGCAAGCGGCGATGCGAGTAGGCCCCGGCTCTGACGGCCGGGGCGACGAGGAGGAGAAATCTCGGCTAAGCCCATCGCCAACCGATCGCCATGAATATGACGGACCAACAACGGGCACGGAGCACTCCCTCTCCCATGGGGAGAGGGTTGGGGTGAGGGGGTAATGCCTCTCCGTGAGACGATGCCTCGCCAAACGGATAGGACACACCCCCTCACCCGGCGCTTCGCGCCACCCTCTCCCCATGGGAGAGGGAAGAAGCGGCGCTTCCCGTACGATGCACTGCGCCCCCCAACAGACGGATTGCCATGACGACAGCCGTCCTCTTTGCCAAGGTCTCGCGCCATTTCGGGGCGGTGAAGGCCGTGGACGGCGTCGATCTCGCCATCCGCGAGGGCGAGTTCTTCGCCATGCTCGGCCCCTCCGGCTCCGGCAAGACCACCTGTTTGCGCCTGATCGCCGGCTTCGAGCAGCCGACCGCCGGCCACATCGAAATCTTCGGCGAAACCGCCGAAGGCGTGCCGCCCTACCGGCGCAACGTCAACACCGTGTTCCAGGACTACGCGCTCTTCCCGCATATGAACGTCCTCGACAACGTCGCCTACGGGCTGATGATCCGGGGCATCGGCAAGGCCGAGCGTCACAGCGCGGCCGAAGACGCCCTCACCCTGGTCCAGCTCCCCAGCTACGGAGCGCGCCGCCCGAACCAGCTCTCCGGCGGGCAGCGCCAGCGCGTCGCCCTCGCCCGCGCGCTGATCAACAAGCCGAAGGTCCTGCTGCTCGACGAACCGCTCGGCGCGCTGGACTTAAAGCTGCGCGAATCCATGCAGGAGGAGCTGAAAGCGCTGCAAAAGCGCCTCGGCATCACCTTCGTCTTCGTCACCCACGACCAGAGCGAGGCGCTGTCCATGGCCGACCGCGTCGCCGTCTTCGACCATGGCCGCATCATGCAGCTCGGCTCGCCGCAGGACATCTATCAGCGGCCCGCCTCGCGTTTCGTCGCCGATTTCGTCGGCTCGTCCAACGTGCTGCCGCCCGATTTCGCCAACAAGACCAGCGGGCGCTATGGCTGGGCGAGCCTGCGCCCCGAGGCCATCCGCATCGTCGGCGCGGGCGGCTACGAGGCGCGCGTCACCGCGTCGGGCTATCTCGGCGGGCTGACCCGGCTCGGCCTCGACCTCTACGGCCAGAAGCTGGTCGCGCTGGTGCCGTCGAACGGCGCCGTGCCGAAGGAGGGCGACAGCATCCGCGTCGCCTGGACGCCCGCCGACCTGCATCTGATGGAGGACGAGTTTTGACCGCGACCTCCGCGACCGAATCGACACTCGCCATCCAGCCGCCGCGCGAAGGCCTCACGGGCGCGCTCTCCGACCTGCTCTGGCGCCGCCCCGGCCTGCTGCTGGCCCTGATGCTGACGCCGCCCGTCCTGTGGCTCGGCATCATCTATCTCGGCTCGCTGTTTGCGCTGCTGGCGCAGAGCTTCTTCTCCATCGACGAGTTCTCCGGCCTGATCGATTATCAGCCGACGCTGAAAACCTATGGCGAGCTGTTCCAGCCCTCCAATCTCGACATCATCCTGCGCACCGTGCTGATGGCCGCGATCGTCACCATCGCCGCCGCCATCGTCGGCTTCCCCATCGCCTATTACGCGGCCCGCTATGCGCAAGGGCGCTGGAAGGCGCTGTTCTATGTCGGCGTGCTGTTGCCGCTGTGGTCGAGCTACCTCGTCAAAATCTACGCCTGGAAGCTGATCCTGGCCAAGGAAGGCATCCTCACCTGGGTCTTCGGCAAGCTCTATCTCGGCTGGCTGCTCGACGCCTGGCTGTCGCTGCCCGTCATCGGCGGCAATTCGCTGTCGGTCAGCTATACCGGCACGTTCCTGGTCTTCCTCTATGTCTGGCTGCCCTTCATGATCCTGCCGACCAAGGCGGCGCTGGAGCGCGTGCCGGTCAGTCTGCTGGAAGCCTCCTCCGACCTCGGCGCGACGCCTGCGCAAACCTTCCGCACGGTGCTATTCCCACTCGCCCTGCCCGGCATCGTCGCCGGCTCGATCTTCACCTTCTCGCTGACGCTCGGCGACTACATCATCCCGCAGATCGTCGGCTCGTCGCGGCTGTTCATCGGGCAGGCGGTCTACGCGCATCAGGGCACCGCCGGCAACATCCCGCTGGCCGCCGCCTTCACGGTAGTGCCAATCGTCATCATGGGCCTCTATCTCTGGATGGCCCGGCGGATGGGGGCCTTCGATGCGCTCTGACCGCCAGAACCGCGCGCCGCTCGCACTGAAGATCGCCGCCGGGGCCGGGCTGCTCTTCCTGCACCTGCCGATCTTGCTGATCTTCGTCTATGCCTTCACCACCGAGGACAAGAGCTACCAATGGCCGCCGCCCGGCTTCACGCTCAAATGGTTCGCGGTGACGTGGAACCGGCCGGATGTCTGGGACGCACTCTGGCTCTCCCTGCGTGTCGCCACGATTTCCACGGCCATCGCGCTGGTGCTCGGCACGCTCTGCGCCGCCGCCGTCTCGCAGACGCGCTTCTTCGGCCGTGAGACGATCTCGCTGCTCGTCATCCTGCCCATCGCTCTCCCAGGCATCATTACCGGCATCGCGCTGCGCTCGGCCTTCAACATCGCCGAAATCCCGTTTTCCGTCTGGACCATCATCCTCGGCCACGCGACCTTCTGCGTCGTCGTCGTCTACAACAACGCCGTCGCCCGCTTCCGGCGGCTCTCCGGCTCGCTGCTCGAAGCCTCGGCCGACCTCGGCGCGAACGGCTTTCAGACGCTGCGCTACATCATCCTGCCGAACATGGGCACGGCGCTGCTGGCAGGCGGAATGCTCGCTTTCGCCCTGTCCTTCGACGAGGTCATCGTCACCACCTTCACCGCCGGACAGCAGGCGACCCTGCCGATCTGGATGCTCGAGGAACTCGTCCGCCCGCGCCAGCGCCCGGTGACGAACGTCGTCGCCATGGTGGTGGTGCTGGTGACGCTCCTGCCGATACTCGGCGCCTATTACCTCACCCGCGACGGCGATCAGGTCGCCGGCCAGGGCAAATGATTTCAGCCAAGGAGGAAGACATGGATACGCAGATGCTGATCGGCGCGGCCTTCGAGGCCGGAACGGAGACGGCGGAAAACGTCCTCAATCCGAGAAGCGGCGAGAGCATCGCCCTGCTGCCCGAGGCCTCGCAAGCCCAGATCGACCGCGCGGTGGATGCGGCGACGGCGGCGTTTGCGGGTTGGTCGCGCACGACGCCCGCCCAGCGCTCGGCGGCGCTGCTGAAGATCGCGGACCGGATCGACGCCGAGGCGGAGGGCTTTGCCGCGCTCGAAGCGTTGAACTGCGGCAAGCCGATCAACAATGTGCGCAACGACGAGATGCCCGCGATTTCCGATTGCTTTCGGTTCTTTGCGGGTGCGGTGCGCTGCGTGCCGGGAAGCGCGGCGGGCGAATATCTGCCGGGCTTCACCTCGATGATCCGGCGCGACGCCATCGGCGTGGTGGCGTCGATTGCGCCCTGGAACTATCCGCTGATGATGATGGCGTGGAAGCTGGCGCCGGCGATTGCGGGCGGCAACGCCATCGTGTTCAAGCCGTCCGAGCAGACGCCGTTGACCGCGCTGAAGCTGGCGAAGATTTTGGCCGATGTGCTGCCGGAGGGCGTGGTGAATGTCGTGCTCGGGCGCGGCGAGAGCGTCGGCAATGCGCTGATCAACCACCCGAAGGTGGACATGATCTCCATCACCGGCGACGTCGCGACGGGCAAGAAGGTGCTGCAGGCCGCGGCGAAAAGCGTCAAGCGCACGCATCTGGAGCTCGGCGGCAAGGCGCCGGTGATCGTGTTCGACGATGCCGATCTTGAGGCGGTGGTCGCGGGGCTTCGGGCCTTCGGCTACTACAATGCGGGGCAGGATTGCACGGCGGCCTGCCGCATCTATGCCGGGCCGAAGATCTACGAAAATCTGGTCGCCGACCTCTCCTCGGCGGTGTCGACCATCGCCTATGCGCGCGCGGACGACGCCGAGAACGAGATCGGCCCGCTGATCTCGCAACGCCAGCGCGACCGCGTCGCCAGCTTCGTGCAGCGCGCCGTCGAGCAGAGCCACATGCAGGTGACGACCGGCGGCAAGGTGCATGAAGGCGGCGGGTTTTTCTACCAGCCGACGGTGATTGCGGGGGCCTTGCAGTCCGATGAGATCGTGCGCCGCGAAGTGTTCGGCCCGGTGGTGTCGGTGACGCGGTTCACCGATGCGGACGAGGCGGTCGCCTGGGCGAATGACTCGGACTATGGGCTGGCCTCGTCGGTGTGGACACGGGATGTATCCAAGGCGATGTCGGTCGCGGCGCGGCTGCGTTACGGCTGCACCTGGATCAACACGCATTTCATGCTGGTCAACGAGATGCCCCATGGCGGGCTGAAGCAGTCCGGCTACGGCAAGGACATGTCGCTCTACGCGCTGGAGGATTACACCGCGCTGCGGCATGTGATGGTCGCGCACGGATAGCCCATTTCCGTCGTCCCGGAAGCCGCGCAGCGGCTGTCCGGGATCCATTGGCTTATCCGCAAGCACTTCGGCAAGAGGGGATGTGATTGGACCCCGGCTCTTACGGCCGGGGCGATGCTGAGAGGAGGCGGCCGTCAGTGTAGCGCGCCGACGCCGATGTAGCGTTCGATCAGGGTGTGGTCGTCGCGGAGGGTGTCGCTGGTGCCGGTCCAGGCGATGCGGCCGCGTTCGAGGATGACCACCCGCTCGGCGAAGTTCAGCGCGCTGTCCAGGCGTTGCTCGACGAACAGGATCGTCATCTCGCCGCTATCGGCTAGGCGCGTCAGCACGGCCATCAGCTCGTCGCAGATGACAGGGGCGAGGCCTTCCAGCGGCTCGTCCAGGAGCAGCACTGAGGGCCGCCCCAAAATCGTGCGCGCGGTGGACAGCATCTGCTGCTCGCCGCCGGACAATTGCCAGCCGAGGTTCCGCCGCCGCTCCGCCAGACGCGGGAACATCGCATAAGCCTCGGCGATCGCCGAACGCGGGCGCTCCTTCAGGCCGACGAACAGGTTCTCCTCGACCGTCAGCGACTTGAACACCTCGCGCGCCTGCGGCACCAGCCCCAGTCCGGCAATCGCCCGCGCAGTGGCGTTCATCGCCGTCACATCCGCCCCGCCGACCCTGATCTCCCCGCCCGTGCGCTTCGTCAGCCCCATCAGCGCCATGAGCAGCGTCGTCTTGCCCATGCCGTTGCGGCCGAGCACGGACAAGCGCCCGCCCGCCGGCACCGAAAACGACACATCCTCCAAAATCACCGTCGGCCCGTAGCCCGCGCTCAGGCCCAAAACTTCAAGCGACGCGGCTGGCATGGGCATAGCTCCCCAGATAGGCTTCGCGCACGCGCGGGTCGGCTGCGGCGGCGTCCGGCGCGCCGGTGAAGACGATCTCGCCGCCGTTCAGCACCACCACTTTGCGCGCAAAGCGGAACACCAGATCCATGTCGTGCTCGATCAGCAGCACGGCCAGATCCGACGACAGCCGCGCCAGCGCCGCCTCGATGCGCGGCGTCTCGCTAGATGGCACACCGGCGGCGGGCTCGTCGAGCAGCAGCACGCGCGGGCGCAGCGCCAGGGCAATCGCGATCTCCAAGAGCCGCTGCTGGCCATAGGCGATCTCCGCGACCGGGCGATGCGCGACTTCGGTCAGCCCCAGCGTGGACAGAATGTCAGCCGCCTCGAACTCAATCGCCGGATCGTGGCCGAAGCGCTCAAGAATGCGCGTCGCCCTGCCCTTGCGCTGCAAGATCGTCAGCGTGACATGCTCGTCCGGCGTCATCTCGCTGAACAGGCGCGTCACCTGGAAGGTCCGCACCAGCCCTTTGCGCACGCGCGCGACATCGCTCAGCCGCGTCACGTCCTCGCCGCCGAAAAATACCTGCCCGCTATCCGGCCGCAACTGCCCGGTGACCAGATTGACCAGCGTCGTCTTGCCCGCACCGTTCGGCCCGATCAGCGCGACGCGGTCGCCGGGGACGAGGTCGAGCGAGACGTCGCGCGTCACCTTGAGGCCGCCGAACTGCTTGCTCAGGTGCTCAATGCGGAACAGCGCGCTCATGGCCGCCCCCGCCAGCGGGCGACGGCGTCCGTCATCACCCCGTAGAGGCCGCGCGGCGCGAACAGCACCACCGCGATAAGCATCACGCCGACCAGCGTCATCCAGTGGAACGGGTTGATCGCGGACACTTCGTGCTCGACGCCGAGAAAGATCACCGTGCCGATCAGCGCGCCGTAGAGCGAGCCGAAGCCGCCGAGCACTAGCATCACCAGCGCATTGGCGGAGAGTTCGAAGCTGACGCTGTCGAGGCCGACCACCTGCGTCGCGATCGCGCCGAGCGCGCCGCCCATCCCGGCGACCGCCCCCGAGAGTGCGAACATCTTGATCAGCGTCGGCCGCACCCCGATGCCCATGGCGCGGATGCGCAGCGGGTCTTCCTTGATGCCCCGGCAGGTCATGCCGAAGGGCGAGCGCACGACGAAGGACAGCGCCGCGAACACCAAAAGCAGAAGGCCAAGGCCGGCAAAGAAGGCCGTCTTGCCGTAGAGGTCGAAGGCGAAAAGCCCAAATAGCGGTCCGGGCGCGATGCCGTATAGCCCATCGCTGCCGCCGGTGATCGAGGCCGCCTTGTTCGCCATCTCGTGGAAAAGCTGCACGAAGGCGATGGACAGCACGAGTTGCGGCAGACCATGCGCACGCAGCAGCACCGCCCCCATCAGCAGCCCCGCGACGCCGCCCGCCAGCGCGCCGACGGCGATCAGCGCGACCGGATCGGTCAGTCCGTTCACCGCCGCGATCCCCGCCGCATAGGCCCCTGCGCCATAAAGCGCGCTCTGACCCAAGGTGGCGATGCCGCAATAGCCGATCAGCAGGTCGAGCGAGAGGACGAGCAAAGCAATCGAAATGATGCGCGTCAGAAAGGCGAGGCTGTCGGGGAACAGCACATAGCCCGCGCCGCCCGCCAGGGCGATGGCGGCGAGGCCGATCACATCGCGCGGCCAGCGGCGACCCGAAGCGGCCAGCGGGCGGGTTTCCGACAATACACTCACCCTCGCGCCTGCTCCCGTCCCAACAGGCCGCGCGGAAAGGCGCAGACGATGACGATGACGGCGAGATAGAAGAAGAAATTGCCGAAATCGGGGAAGAGATAGCGCCCCGTCGTATCGACCGCGCCGAGCAGCAGGCAGGCGGCCAGCGCACCGGAAATCGAGCCCGCGCCGCCGACCGAGACCACCACCAGAAACGTCACCATGTAGCGCAACGCGTAATAGGGCTCGATGGGCAGGAACTCCGCGCCGACCACGCCGCCGAACGCCGCCAGCCCCATCGCCAGCGCGAAGGCGACGGCATAGACGAACTCCGTGCGCACGCCGAGCGCGCTGGTCATCGCCGCATTGTCGACCGCCGCGCGCAGCCGGATGCCGAAGGCGGTGCGCTCGATCAGCAGCCACAGACCGAGCGCCACGGCGAGGCCGCACACCATGACGAACAGCCGGTGCGCGGCGATGGTGCGGAAGCCGATATCGACCGGCCCGGACAGCGCGGCGGGCAGCGGAATGGTCTTCAGCGTCGGACCGAAGATGTAATTGGTGATGCCGATGATGCAGAAGGTGATGCCGATGGTCATCAGCACCTGGATGAGCTGCGGCTGGGCGTAGACGCGCCGGTAGAGGAAGCGCTCCAGCGGGATGGCGATGGCGATGGTGCCGATGATCGCCGCCAGCACCGCCGCCGCATAGCCGAGCCCCATGTCGCGCGCGACATAGGAGGCGATGTAGCCGCCGATCATGGCGAAGCCGCCATGGGCGAGATTGACCACCTGCATCAGGCCCATCGTCACCGACAGGCCGATGCAGATGATGAACAGCACCATGCCATAGGCGAAGGCGTCCACCGCGATGCTGAGAACCGTCTGCATGTCCGCCGCCTGCCGCTCGCGCCTTGCCGATCCGCGGCTACTTTACGAGACCGGGATCGGTTTGGCCCGGAAAACTCTCGATCTCTTTATTGATGTACTGGCCGCTGGCGTCCTTCGCCACCTCGCGCAGGTAGATGGTTTGCGTCACGTGCCGCGTCTTGGGGTCGATGGAGACCGGCCCGCGCGGGCTGATCCAGGCGAGGCCCTTCACCGCCTCGACGGCCTTGGCTGCGTCCTGCTTGCCGCCGGTCGCCTCGATCATCTTGCTGATGACGAACATGCCGTCATAGGCGCCGATGGCCGGGAACGACAGCTCGGCCGGATTGCCGATGGCCTTGCGGGCGGCCTCGACAAAAATCTTGTTTTCCGGCGAGTCATGCGAGACGGCGTAATGATAGCTGGTGACGAGGCCGAGCGCGCCGTCGCCGAGCGCGGGCAGATCGCTTTCCTGGGTGAGGTCGCCGGACGCCAGGAATTTGATGCCGGCGGCCTTCAGGCCGTTGTCGTTGTAGGCTTTGACGAAGCCGAGGGTCGGCGGGCCGGAGGGCAGGAAGGCGAAGACGGCATCGGCGCCCGAATCCTTCACGCGCTGCAGGATCGGGCTGAAATCGTTGGTCTGCATCGGCATCCGGATCGACTCCACCACCGTGCCGCCCGCCGCCGGAAACGCCTTTTTGAAGGCGTTTTCCGCATCGACGCCGGGGCCGTAATCGCTGACCACGGTGATGACCTTCCTGATGCCGCGCTCGATGGCGGCCTTGCCGAGCGGCGTCACCGTCTGCCAGAGCGTAAAGGAGGTGCGCACCACCAGCGGCGACTGCTCCATGATGGCCGACGTCGCGGCATTGAAGATCACCAGCGGCACATTGGCCTGGGTGAGGATGGGGGTGATGGCGAGCGCGTCGGGCGTAAAATAGACGCCGCCGAGATATTGCACCTTGTCCTTGACCACCAGTTCCTGGGCGATGGCGCGGGCCTGCTGCGGATTGGCCGTCGGCAGGTCGCGATAGATGATCTCGACCTCGTTGCCGCCGACGCTCTTGCCGTTCAGCGCCCGGTAAGCCTCGATGCCGGCCTGGAAATTCTTGCCCTGCAAGGCGAACGGACCGGAAAACGGCCCGATGATGCCGACCCGCACCGTTTCGGCGGCGGCGGCTCCGGCACCCAGCATTGCCAGCCCGAAGGCGGCGCACAAAACGCGTCTCGAAATCATGGACATCCCCTCCCCAAGGCCCGCTTTTACACTGCGGGCTCACCCAATGCCATTGATCATCCCGCGCTGACAGGATAGTGTGCGCGATGCGCACATATTCTTATTCTACGCACGAGTCTACGATGCGGCCTTTTACTGTCAAGCGCTATGGACAGGCCGCATGAAGGCTCTCACGCAGGAGACGCCCGGCGTGGAGGCCGGGGCAGGGCGAGGGGAATCCCGCGATTTCGTCGCCAGCCTGGAAAAGGGGCTGGCGGTCATCGAAGCCTTCGGCCCCGAGCATCAGCGGCTGACGCTGGCCGATGTGGCGCGGCGCACCGGCCTGACGCGCGCGGCGGCGCGGCGCTATCTGCTGACGCTGACGCAATTGCGCTATGCCGATTTCGACGGCCGCTTTTTCAGCCTCAGTCCGCGCATTCTGAGGCTCGGCTACGCCTATCTGTCGTCGACCCCGCTGCCAAGCCGGATTCAGCCCTTTTTGGAGGGCATCTCCGAGGAGACCGGCGAGTCGAGTTCGGCGGCGGTGATCGACGGCGACGACATCGTCTATATCGCCCGCTCGGCGACGAAGCGGATCATGTCGATCGGTCTCGGGGTGGGCAGCCGTTTGCCGATCTACTGCACCTCGCTCGGCCGAGCGCTGCTGGCCTATCTGCCGGAGGCGGAGCAGGCCGCCTATCTCGCCCGCGCCGACCTGACCGCGCGCACGCCGAAGACGGTGACGGGCATCGCCGCTTTGCAGCACGTGCTGCGGCAGGTGCGCGAGGACGGCTTCGCGATGGTCGACGAGGAACTGGAGCCGGGCTTGCGCTCGATCGCGGTGCCGGTGCTCGGGCCGGATGGCGGGGCGCGCTTTGCACTGAATATCGGCGCGCACGCGGCCTGGGTTTCAGCCGAGGACATGACAGTGCGTTTCCTGCCGGTGTTGCGAAAGGCCGGCGAGGCGTTGCGCGGGATTGTTTAGCCGCTAAGGGCGTGCTGTCTGCGCGCCCGGCTAAACACGTAGGCACGGCCTACAAAATGCCCTTCTCTGCGTCTTCGACGGAGACGCCGAGCTTGTCGAGGCCTTCTTCGAGATAGTCGGCGAGGAGGGGAATGCCAATCAGATAGTCTCCGGTGCGGCTGGCGCGCTCGGATTTGGCGGTCTCGATGGCATCGTCCAGCTCCTCCGGAGCAAACGATCCGCGACCGAGCCAGGCCAGCGCCACAAGGCTTGCCTGTTCGTCCCGGTTCAGGCCGCCGATAAACTCCTCCAACTCGCTGCGCGTTGAATCGTTGGAGAAATTCTCAAGAATCGTATCGCTGTCATCATCGCGGAAACCGAAGCGCATGGGATCTTCCCAGCTCCCGGTCTTGGCATCATATTCGCGTGCTCGAACGATGACGTGAGCGACTTTTGCCGTCGAGATTTCAAGCATGATTTTGTACTGACCCGAGGTTACGCAACAACACAAATTGGGCGATGCCGGGTCGTTAGTCTACATCGCTATTATTGGAAATTTCAAGGTAGGTTCGGACAGTCTTAAAAACCGTCTCAAACATCGACGGGGTCAACATACCAGTATTAGTGTTGTAGCGGGAGCAGTGATAGCTATCGAACAGGCGCACCGGGCTGCCGGGGACGGCATGGCTTGCACCATGGCGAAAGGGAAAAGCCGCTAATTTCAAACCCAAAGCCCGCAGCGTGCTGTCATGGGCGATGCGGCCGAGCACGACGATTGCCCGCAGCTTGGGCAAGACACCTATGCGCTGCGTTAAAAAATGGCGGCATATGTTGATTTCGGAGGGCTCCGGCTTGTTGGCGGGCGGGACGCAGCGCACGGCATTGGTAATCATGCAGCGCTGGAGGCGGAGGCCGTCGGCGGGCGTTTCCAGATATTCCCCTGACGCGAGGCCGAATTTGAGCAGGGTGCTGTAGAGAAGCTGCCCGGCATAATCGCCCGTAAAGGGGCGTCCGGTGCGATTGGCGCCGCGCAGGCCGGGCGCCAGGCCGACGATCAGAAGCTGAGCCTCCGCGTCGCCGAAAGACGGCACCGGTGCATTGAAGAAGTCGGGAAAGCTGGTGCGGTTGCTCTCCCTGAAGGCGGCGAGGCGCGGGCATAGGGGGCAGTCGCGGCTGGGTTCGGCGCATTCCATGGCGGGCAGAGCCTCAAGGCGCGGCGGCGCTGAGCCGCGGTTCCGACGGTCGAGCACTCCGTTGAAACGGGAATCGCCGCCCATGTCGAGCTTTCAATGCGGCGCCGCTCGCGCCGGATGCTTGCCGTAGACCCCAAGACAGTGACGGTCATCAGTGTTGCGGCGTCTTTCGCCCAGCATTCTTCCCCCTATCGTCCGGGCCGAGTGCGCGGCCTGCAGTGCATTTCGCCATGGGCCGGAATTGCCGCCGCTCTCGGACGTTTCCCCTCACAAGGCGCATCATCATGATCAGCGAGACCAACATGCTCACCTCTCCCGTCGCTCCGCGGGACCATGTCCTCGGGGCGCCCGAAGCTCCCGTGATCGTCGTCGAATATGGCGATTATGAATGCCAGTTCTGCGGGCAGGCCCATAAGGTAGTAAGCGAGCTCATGCGCTCGTTCGGCAAGCAGATGCGCTATGTCTACCGGCAGTTCCCGCTGACGGCCGTCCACCCGCACGCCCAGCAGGCGGCAGAGGCAGCCGAGGCCGCCGGCGCGCAGGACGATGTCTGGAAGATGCACGACATGCTCTACCGCCATCAGCGGGCGCTGGACATGCGCAGCCTCACGCGCCACGCCGCGCTGATCGGCCTCGACCTGCCGCGCTTCGCCAATGATCTCGCGCGCCATGTCCACGCTCCGCGCGTCCGCGAGGATTTCCTCAGCGGTCTGCGCAGCGGCGTCAACGGCACGCCGACCTTCTTCATCAACGGCTTCCGCCATAATGGGCCGTTCGACGTCAAAACGCTGGGGTCGGCCATCGAGGCCGCGATCGAAATGCCCGCCCACGCGCCCTGATGCGCGGCCAAGACGGCGTCAGCATTCGTTGAGGGTGCCATGCGATCCCCGGCAAAAGCTGACTGCCGTCAAGGCCGCCGCCGTGCGGATGCGCGCCAATTGCCGCCGGGGATTTGGCTCTAATCGGCCAGGTTGCTGGCGAAGTTTGCCCTGCTCGTTCCGCGCCAAAAATGGCATGACGAAATTGTCAGGAAATGCGATAGGGATTGGGCTAGGCGGTGGGACGTCGAAGCCAAACATTCCCTCGGCTTTCCTCTTCCATCCTCCGAAATGAATGCCTAGCTGGCTAAAAGGCCCAGGCTGGGGATTTGCAATTTCCCAAGCCTTTTGTGCCATTAACCTCGAGTTAGGGAGACAGAATTCATGATCAGATCTATCCTTGCGGCCGCCATCGTGGCGATCTTCGCCGCGCCGTCAGCCCAGGCGGCCTCGAATGACTGTATTTCGAAATACAAGGACTTCTGGGACAAGCAGAACGAATACGCCAACGCCAAGCCATCGATCGAGGACGTGATCGCGACCAACCGCCAGGGCATCCGCGCGTTCGATGCGTGCCAATCCGGCGACGAAGTCAAATTTGACGATTTTTGGGACAAGATTAAGCAATACAGCAACTCTAAAGAGGATCAGGAAAAGTTCTGGACCGAGTTGCAGAAAGTCGGCGCAGCCAAGAAATAGGCCGCCCGATCCATTTACAGATTGGGTGGCAGTCCGGTTATTCCGGCTGCCACCGCAAAGGCGGAAAACCGCCGGGGCATCAGGAATGCGATTTTGGACGCGACATCGTCAATGGCCGGCCCGCCGTGCCGGTTTCGTCCCGCGTCTGGCGGCCGGTGTCCTCGCGCTGCTGATGACGGCGCTGCCGGCGACCGCTCAGGATGATGGGGCGGAAGCGCCGACCAGCATGGTGATCTGGAACCTGCCCCCCAAGGACAGCCCCGCCTATAAATATCTGCGCGACATCGCCGGCGTCGTCGGCGGCGAGGAGCTTGCCCGCAGCAACGCCGAGATGTGGCTGCTCGAGCCGTTCCGCGCCGAGATGCTGCGCCATGCCGGCGGCGAGCAGGGCGTGCAGATGATCGAGCTCGGCAAAAGCTATAATGAGCTGATGGCCGGCGTGGCCAATCGCGTCGAAAGCAGCGAAATGCCGGCCGACCCCGGCCCCTATGCCGCCTATATGCAGCAGATGATGAAGTCGCCGTCCGTGACGGCGGTGACGATCATGATGGTCAAGCCGCCTGCGATGATGGAATACGCCCTGGCGCGCGGCCAGCAGGAGAGCATCGGCACCTGGGCCGCGCCCGAATCGATGCGGGATGAGATCGTCATCCAGATCAACCAGACCGAAAAAATCACCGTCAAGCGCAACCGCGTCGAAACGCTCGCCGACCGCACCATCTGGCACGGCACCATCGCCGGATCGCAGATGCCGGTCAGCCTGATCTGGTGGCCGGGCGGCAAGCTGACGGCCTCGTTCAGCTACCGCAACAAGATGTACGCGATCCGCAATCTCAAGGGCATGGCGCACGCGGTGATCGAGATGGATCCAGACGATCTGCCGCCGGAACATCCGGAGGCGGAGATGTCGATGCGCGGGGGGATGCGTCCGGAAATGTCGTCGAAGCCGGGCATGGAACCGGGGCTGCGGGGCGTCCACGCCCGGACCATGCCGCGGATCCAGGCGCCGAAGCAGCCCCTGAAGCCGGCGCCGGTGAAGCCGAAGAACCCGATGAAGAGCGAGGAAGACCAGCGCAATCTCGAAGACGCCCGTGAGACCGCCCAGAGCATGCCGCCGGAATTCCTGGCGCTGCTGGAGCACAAGCCATCGATGCTGACGCCGGGCCTCAATTCCACGACGCCGGTCGTCATCACCGTGCTGTTCGTCTATTCCAAGGCGGTCGCCAGCCTCTACGAGAATATCGACAACGACCTGATTGCCCTCGCCGTCCAGCAGAGCAATGAGAGTTTTCGCCTCAGCAAGATCGGCAATGTCCGGCTCGAAGTCGCCGGCACCTACCAATCCGATTACGAGGAAGGCGACGCCAATCTCTACAATCACCTCTGGCGCCTTGCCGACAAGGGCGACGGCTATCTGGACGAAATCCATAAGATCCGCGACGACAAGAAGGCCGATGTCGTCGTCATGCTCGTCACCAGCAATAGCGGCTGCGGGCTTGCGACCCGCGTCGGCGCCTATGAGGACGAGGCCTTTGCCGTGGTCAATCACCAATGCGCCACGGCGACCTTTTCCGTCGCGCATGAGATCGGCCATCTGATCGGTGCGCGGCATGACCGCTCGCTCGACAATTCGACCCAGCCCTTTCCCTACGGCCATGGCTATGTCAATCAGGAGAAATGGCGGACGATGATGGCTTATAAATCGGCCTGCAATGGCTGCCCGCGCCTGCCGATCTGGTCGAACCCGGATGTCGTGGTCGCCGAAGAGCCGGCGGGCGATGCGATGACCAACAATGCCCGCGTCATCGCCGATCAGGCCGCCCGCGTCGCGGCGTTCAGATGAGGCCCCTGAGGGCAGGCATGCTGGCTGCGGCTGCGGCGCTGATGCTCGGCCTCGGCGCCGGCGCCGCGATGGCCGAAGCCGAAGCGCCGGTCGGCAAGGTCACGCCCTTCACGCTCGGCAATGGCCTGCAGATCGTCGTCATCGAGGATCACCGCGTCCCGGTCGTCACCCATATGGTGTGGTACAAGATCGGTTCCATCGACGATCCGCAAGGCGCATCGGGCCTCGCGCATCTGCTCGAACATCTGATGTTCAAATCTTTCGACGCCGAGGCCAAGGAAAGCTTTGCCCAGATCATGTCCCGGCTCGGCGCGGTCGATAACGCCACCACGGGGCCCGACAGCACGAATTATTTCCAGCGCGTCGCCAAGGAGCGGCTCGCCGACGTGATGGCCGTCGAGACGCGGCGCATGAGCGGGCTGACGCTGAAGGAGGACCAGGTGCTGGTCGAGCGCCAGGTGGTCCGCGAGGAGCGCCGCTCGGTGTTCGAGAGCGATCCGGTCAAGATGCTGGCGGAACAGATGATGGCGACGCTGTACGAGAACCACTCCTATGGCCGCCCGCCCATCGGCTGGGCGCATGAAATCAGCCAGCTCAAGCTCGACGATGCGCTTACCGCTTACCGCAATTTCTACATCCCCGCCAATGCCGTCGTCATCATCGCCGGCGATGTGACGCCCCCCGAGGTCCGCCTGCTCGCCGCGCAGACCTACGGCACCATCAATGTCGACCGCCAGCCGCCGCCGCGCCTCGTCACGGCCGAGCCGGAGCCGATCGCCGCGCGCCGCGTCGAGATGACCGACGGCCGGGTGCCGCAGCCGACGCTGTTCCGTTATTACCTGACGCCAAGCTATCGCAGCGCGACCGGGCTCCAGGCCGAAAGTCTTGACATTTTGACCGCCATCCTGGGCGATGGCGAGACCAGCCGGCTGCACCGCGCCGTGGTCACGGGCGCGAAGGCGGCGGTCGGGGTCAGCGCGCATTATTTCGGCGAGGGGCGCGATAGCGGGCGGCTGGCGTTGTTCGCGATCCTGCCCGGGGATGGCGACCTCGGCGCGGCGGAGCGCGAGGTCGACCGCGTCATCGCAGACCTGCTGAAGACAGGCATCACCGAGGACGAGCTGGCGCGAGCGAAAGCCGGCATCGAAGCGCGCACCATCATCGAGAGCGACAATCAGAAACGGCTTGCCGCGCTCTACGGCAGCGCGCTCGCCGTCGGCCGCACCGTGGACGATCTCATCGACGCGCCGAACCGTCTCGCCCGGGTCACGAAAGCCGATGTCGAAGCCGCGGCGGCGGCATTTCTGGCGCGCCAGCGCTCGGTGACAGGCGTCGTCGCGCCCCCTCCCCAGGAGGCCAAGCCGTGACAGCGCTCCATCCCATTCGCATCCTGATCGTCGCCGCGCTGCTGGCGCTGCTTTGCGCGCCGGCCGAGGCAAGGAGCCTGCAGAGGCTCACGACCCCTGCGGGCATCGGCATCTGGCTGGTCGAGGACCACGGCATTCCCATCGTGGCGGTCGGCTTTGCTTTTCGCGGCGGCAGCGTCGAAGACCCGCCCGGCAAGGAAGGCGCCGGCCAGCTCGTTTCCGCCATGCTGGACGAAGGCGCCGGGCCGTATGATGCCGATGCCTTCAAGGACAAGCTCGAGGCCATCGGCTCCCAGCTTACGTTCTCGGTCTCGCGCAATGCGTTCTCCGGCGGCCTGGTGACGCTGACCAAGCATCTGGATGCCTCGGCCGACCTTCTGGGCCTCGCGCTGCGCGAGCCCCGGCTGAGCGAGGATGATTTCGAGCGGGCCAAGGCGCGGGAGATCGCCGCGCTCGGCTTCGAGAACCGCGACCCGGAGCGGGTGGCCTTCCGCGAGTTCAGCGCGGCGGCCTTCGCCGGCCATCCCTATGCCCGCCCGGTCAAGGGCACGCCCGGGACCCTGGCGGCGCTGACGCTCGCCGACATCCGGAGCCAGCGCGACAGGCTGATCGCGCGGAGCCAGCTCCATGTCGTCATGGTCGGCGCCATCGATGCGGCGAAGGCGTCGCAATTGGCCGACGATGTCTTCGCCAAGCTGCCCGCCGGCGTCGCGCGGACGCCCGTTCCGCCGGTCGCCCTGAAGCCGATGGCGAAGGTGGTCGCCTCGCCGAATGTGCAGGGGCTCGAGACCGCCGTCTTCGCGCTGCCGATGCCCGGCCTCGGCGATCCCCAATTCTTTGCCGCGCTGACGCTCAACCACGTCGTCGGCAGCGGCAATTTCGACGCGCGGCTGACCCGCGAACTGCGCGTCAAGCGCGGCCTGACCTATTCCGTCGCCACCCAGATCTCGGCGGACGCGGCCTCCTCGATCATGCTCGGTGTCTTCTCGACCCAGCCCGGAAAGATGGACGAGGCGCTGGACGCATTGCGGACCACGTTCGCCGATTTGCAGGCGAACGGTCCCGGCACGACCGAGCTGGAGAACGCCAAGAGCGGGCTGAACGGGGCCTATCTGCTGGACCTGGAGACCAGCGCGCGGCTCGCCGACCACCTGCTTGGCCTGTGGATCGACGGTCTGGACGCGGATTACGGGGAGGTGCGCAAGCGCGGCGTGGATGCGGTGACCAAGGCCGACGCGGATAAGGCGGCGCAGGCGCTGCTCGATCCGACGACGCTGAGCATCCTGGTGATGCGGCCCGGCGCGGCAAGATAACCCGGCATATCTTGCGCCTCAGCTCCGCAGAGCGAGCCGCGCATATTGCCGTTCCGACATGCCATAGGTCCAGGCTACGGCTTCGCGCGGCGTGCGGCAATAAGTGGGCACCTGCAGGAAATAGTGCTTGTGTTGGCCGTCCGGCTCCGGGGTGCCGTTGACGACCTCGACGGCGGCCCAGGATTCGCCATTCGGCCAGAGCTTGAGCCAGAGCGTGCCGCAATCGTCGCTGCCGAGCCGGTGGGCGGCGCCTTCGGCGATATAGCGCTGCGGCGTCATCATGTCGATCATGCAGCGCCGGATCTGCATATTGCGCTCCCGTTCGATGGCGGCGGCGGTGATCCTGCTCCGCTGGTCGATGAGCGCGGCCGGGACCGCGACGTCCTTCCAAACAAAGGCCTGCCAGCCGTCAGGAAAGGCCAGGGCAGGCCCGTCCTCGGAGTGCAGGCGTCCGCGCGGATCGTGCCGCAGCAGATGATGCCGCTCGCCGAGCCAGCAGACATATTCGTGAGGCACGATCCAGCCGGCACTGGCGGCGATCTTGGCCAGACCGTTGAGCAGCGCGGTCTCGCCTGCGAGCCCCAAGGCATCCCGCAGATAGACGGCGGCGCCAAGCCAGTGGAAATCGTGCTGGGCGCAGCCGGCATCCTCGAAGTTGCGCCAGGAATTGAGCGCCGCGTGCAAATCCGACGGACGGCGGAAGGCGCGCCGGATCCGCGTCAGCACGCTCGGACGGAAGGCGCTGGCGTGCTCCGCCACCACCCGCTCGACCGAGGCGTCCAGGCTTTCGGCGTCCGGCGCATGGGCAGCCCTCAGCACCCCGGCCATCTCATCCCGCCTCACCCGCTCGCGGATTTTCCGGTCGACATCGTGCCGCGGCTTGTCGATGAGCGCGGATTTGAGGTTGCCGCCGGCGCGTTCGCCGCGCGGGCCCCGCGCCCAGCTTCGGGCGATGTCGACCGGGCCGCCGCCCCAGATGATCCGGCGCGGCGGCGGATAACCGGCAGCGGCATAGGCGAGGATCACGCCTTCTTCCGCAGTTTGCCGGTCGGCGGGAGCGGTGGACAGGCGGATGCGTGTCCAGTCCCGGATATGCTCAGCCAGTTGCGAGAGGTGCCGCGGGCTGAGGCTGGTGCGCTCAGTCGGCGACAATGCGTACGTCCTTGGCTTCGAGTTCACGCTGCCGGCGCACGCGGTAGGTGCCGCGCGGCAGGGCGATGGCGGCGTGCTCCTCATGCCGAAGGAGGGCCTCATCATCCTCGACGACGACATGGCCGACATAGAGTTCGGACGGCATGTCGCGGGCGAGGCTGTCGTCGCGGAACATCGTCACCCGATCGAAGATGACATGGCGATGCCCCGTCATCTCGCCTTCCGCCAGCACCAGCGCGCCGTCCGCCCCGGGGGCGATCGTGACGCCGGCCGGAACCAAGTCGTTGACTTTTTCGAGGAGGATGTCGCCTTGGGCATAGATTGCGTTCATCGTTCTTCTCCGAATGGGTTCGAAGGGCGCGGGGCGCCGCATTTGGTCCGTTGATGGGCGCCCTTGAAGGCCACCCTGGATAGTGTCGTCCACGCTCATTGGCCATCCCGCGCTGTGCTCGGGTCCGAGGCCGCTTCAGGCCGCCGATGGCGTCCTCCCCATGTTTCGCCTCCGGCATCGAGGCGCGAGATGACGTTCGTCAGATTTGGAGGAGGATCTGCTTGTATTTCGGGGGAAGGGCGCGCGTGCGGTTGGCTAAAAACGAAAAGCGCCCCTGCTAGGGGGCGCTTCGCTCTCGTCGGTTCGGGCAAATCGGTTAGTCGCGCTTGATGATGACCTTGTCGCCGCCGCCGCGCTCATCCTTGCACAGGACAGTGCGCTGACGCTCGGCTTCATCGCGCGACTTGAACGCGAGCGGCCCGACTTGCATGATCGTCGAATCGGTGGGGCGCGATTCCACGACCCGGCACTCCTTGTTCGGCCCGCGCACGACATAATACTCATCAGCAGAGGCCGGCACGGCAATCGCCGCGAAGCCTGCGCAGATCAGAACGGTTTTCATCATGGTCACGCTCATTACTCCTTTAGGTTGAGCAACTGAAACGAATACCCGCGTGATATGGTTGCGTGCGACCCGGCGTTCGCGAGGGCGTTGAAGCTGTGGTTAAGGATGTCTCCCGATCCGGATCATGGTGACAATGGCGAAGGCCGAACGGCGCCGATGCCGGAAGGGGAAACGCCGCGATTCCTCCGTCCGCGCCGCGCTTTCGCCGAATTCCATGCCTACCTCTAATGGTGATGGATATGTGCAACGTCGAAAGTCGCCGCGCCGCGCGGACCCTGGCTGCCGGTGTAGCGCTCGCCCTGGGCCGCCGGGCATTTCCCTTGCTGGCGTTCGGGATCGCTCTGCTCCCGCTGCCGGCCGCTTCGCAGCAAAAGCCGCCCGAAAAGTCGGGCGAGATTTGGCCGGCCGCCGTGCAGGCGCGATATCGTTTGCGCTATAATGGCATCGAGGTCGGCAAGGTCGACCTGAAGCTCAACACCAGCGGCAACACCTATTCCATCTCCGGTTCGGGAAAAGTTTCGGTGCTGTTCGGCTCGGTGGTCTGGGCGGCCTCGTCGACCGTCTCCGGCACCATCGAGGATGGCGAGCCTCTGCCCGCCAACTACGCCTTCGACTGGCGCAACAACAAGAAGCGGGGAACCATCCGCATCAGCTATCTCGATCACATCGCGGCGCAGATCGCCGTCAGGCCGCCGACCCGCGAGCGCCGCGATACGGTGCCGCTGCGCCAGGGCGACAAGGTCGCGCTCGATCCCGTCTCCGCCATCATGATGCTGACCAAGGCGGACGCGCGTCCGCCCTGCGACCGGCGCGTCGGCATATTCGACGGCAAGCAGCGCTACGACATCGTGTTCACGCCCAAGCGCCTGACCCGGCTGCCGGCGCCGCGCGGGGGAGGTTCGGAAGTCGCCTATGTCTGCCGGATCACCTACGAGCCGATTTCCGGCCACCGCGCCAATGCCGACACCAAGGAATACGCCGCGAACCGCGATGTCGAGCTGGTGCTGCGGCGCATCCCGCATTCCCAGATGCTGATCCCCTATTCGCTGTCGGTGCCGACCCCTTGGGGGACCGGCACCATGGTGACCGAGCGCATCGATATCTCCAGCGCGACCGCCGGAAAGATCGCGCTGACCGACTGAGCGCCACCGCCGCCCCATCGGCCGCGGCGTCCGCGCGCGGGGCTTGGGCGAGAGCGAATTCCGTGCGATTGACAATCGATCATGCGGCTTCATGCTGATCGGGATCGCAACCACCGGAAGGCGCGGAATGGCTGGCCTCAAACTCGATCCGATCGACCTGCGCATTCTGGATGCGATTCAGCGCGACGGCCGCATCACCAAGCTGGCGCTGGCCGAGAAGGTCGGGCTGTCGCCGACGCCGTGCTGGATGCGGCTGAGGAAGCTGGAAAAGGCGGGGATCGTCAGCGGCTATCACGCGAGCGTCGCCGTGCGCATGATCGCGCCGGTCGCCATCCTGATCGTGGAAGTCACGCTCGGCAACCACCGCCAGCCGGATCTCGACCGCTTCGAGCGCGCGATCCGGCAGGTGCCGGAGATCGTGGCGTGCTGGTCGGTGGGCGGCGGCGTCGATTACGTGCTGAAGGTGATGGCGCGGGATATCGACGCCTATCAGCGGCTGGTGGACGGGCTGTTGCAGCGCGAAATCGGCATCGCGCGCTATTACACCTATATCGTGACGAAGACGGTGAAGGACGAGGCGGTTCTCCCGGTCACGGCACTGCTCGACGGGTGACGGCTGAGCCGGCGGATCAGGAGCCGCGCGGCTTGATCTGGGCGAGGATGCTGGCGCGGTCGGCGTCCAGCTTGGGGGCCGGTTTGCGGATCTCGGGATCCTCGAAGGCGGAGAGCTTGATCGGGTTGCCGGCCATCATCAGCACGCCGGTTTCGGGATCGTCCGCCGTCACCACCATGTTGCGGGCGCGGACCTGGGCGTCGGCCAGGACTTTGTCGATGGAGTTGATCGGGCCGCACGGGACGCCCGCCGCATCGAGGATCTCCAGCCATTGCTCGGAGGGGCGGGCCTTCAGCGCCTCGTTGATGGTCTCGAACAGCGCCTGCCAATGTTCGGTGCGCAGGGCGTTGGTGAGGTAGCGCTCGTCGGCGGCCAACTCTGGAATGCCCAAAGCGTTCACCAGCTTCAGGAAAAGCTGATCGTTGCCCGCCGCGATCACCAGCCAGCCGTCGCTCGCTTCGAAGCCGGCGAAGGGCGTGATCGAGGGATGGCGCGCGCCGATCGGCCCGGCCACTTCGCCGGTCGCGGCATAGCGCGAAATGGCGTTCTCCAGGATCGCCACCTGGCAATCCAGCATCGCCACGTCGATCTTGATCGCCTCGCCCGTCGCCTGGCGATGATAGAGCGCGGCGTTGACGCCGATGGTGGTGAACAGCCCCGCCGTGATGTCGCCGACCGAGGTGCCGACGCGCACCGGCGGCTGGCCGGGATGCCCGGTGACGCTCATGATGCCGCCCATCGCCTGCACCACCATGTCATAGGCCGCGCGCTTGGTGTAAGGGCCGGTATGGCCGAAGCCGGACGCCGCCGCATAGATGAGCTGCGGATATTGTGCGTGCAGCGTATCCCAGCCATAGCCGAGCTTTTCCATGGTGCCGGGGCGGTAGTTCTCCACCAGCACGTCGGTCATCGCCAGAAGCTGCTCGAAGATTACCCGGTCCTCCGGGTTCTTCAGATCGAGCGCGATGGATTCCTTGCCGCGATTGAGCGAATTGAAATAGGCCGAGGCGCCATTGTGGAACGGCCCGTAGGCGCGGCTGTCGTCGCCGGTGCCCGGCTGCTCGACCTTGATGACGCGGGCGCCGAGATCCGCCAGCACCATGGTGCAGTACGGCCCGGCGAGCACTCGGGTCAGGTCGAGGACGGTGACGCCGGTGAGGGGGCCGATGACGGCATGCGCCTCCCCGTCGGCATCGCGGTGATTGGCCTTCGTCGCGGACATGGTCTCGATGTGCCTCACTTGATGACTGCCGCCGGAAGCCAGGTGACGATTTCCGGGAAGAAGCAGCACAGCACCACCGCCACGAACATCAGCACCAGGAAGGGCAGGGTGCCCCAGATGATTTCGGACAATGGAATGTCCGGCGCGATGTTCTTGATGACGAACAGGTTCAGCCCGACCGGCGGATGGATCAGCCCCATCTCCATGACGATGGTCATGACGACGCCGAACCAGATCAGGTCGAACCCGGCCGCCCTGAGCGGTGGCAGGATGATCGGCGCCGTCATCAGGATGATCGACACCGGCGGGAGAAAGAAGCCGAGCACCACGACGAAGAGGAGGATCGCCGAGAGCAGCGCCCATTTCGACAGTCCGAGCGAGATCACCCAGGACGCAGTCGCCTGCGAAATCTGCAGATAGCTCATGACATAGGCATAGAGCAGCGACATGCCGATGATCATCAGCAGCATCGTCGATTCGCGCAGTGTGCCGGTAACGATGGGCATGAGCTTGGATGGCCGCCAGATGCCGTACATCACGCCGATGACCAGCAGCGCCAGCACCGCGCCGACACCCGCCGTCTCCGACGGGGTCGCCCAGCCGGCATAGAGCACGATCATGACGCCTGCCAGGATAGTGACGAAGGGCGCGACCCAGACGATCATGCCGATCTTCTGGCTGAAGGTGTAGTGCTCCTCCTTGAGCATCGCCGAATGGACGCCGGTGTCGGTCGCCACCTGCTGCGCCATGCGGAATTCCTTGCGGTAGCGCAGCACGGAATAGAGGGCGAACATGGAGATCAGCAGCAACCCGGGCCCGATGCCCGCTAGAAACAGCTTTCCGAGCGAGACTTCCGCCGCGACGGCGTAGAGCAGCATGGTCACGGAGGGCGGCAGCAGAATGCCGAGCGTGCCGCCGGCCGCGATGATGCCCGCCGCAAAGCCGCCGGAATAGCCGCGCGCCCGCATCTCCGGAATGCCCGCCGAGCCGATCGCCGAGCAGGTCGCCGGGGAGGAGCCCGCCATCGCCGCGAACAGGCCGCAGGCGATGGTGTTGGCGACACCCAGGCCGCCGGGGATGCGGTGCAGCCAGGCGTGCAGCGCGGAATAGAGATCCCGGCCCGCGTTGGATCGTCCGATGGCCGCTCCCTTCAGGATGAAGAGCGGGATGGCGAGGATGATGACGTTGGCCAGTTCCTCATAGAAATTCTGCGCGATGGTGTCGACCGAGGCGCGCGGCATGAACAGGACCATGAAGGTCAGCGCCACGACGCCGAGCGCGAAGGCAATCGGCATTCCCGAAAACATCACCAGCAAGGTGACGACGCAATAGGCGATGCCGATCTGCCATTGCGGCAGCCCCGCGACGATGGGGCGGACAGGCCGCTCCCAGAGCAGGAAGGCAACGAAGGCCAGCAGTACGATGCCGAATACCACCAGCGAATGCTGGCTGACCTGCAAGCCGACCTGCACCGCCAGCAGCCACATGCCGATGGTCAAAGCGAGATAGGGGATCCACATCGGCGGACCCCAGGCGGAATGCGAGGTCTGCCCTTCGGCCAGCGCCTCATGCAGGAGGTTGGCGGACTCCCAGGCGAAGACCAGGCAGAAGCCCAGCACGATGGCGTCGACCGCCGCCCGCCGCACGCCATTGGCGCGCGGGGGCAGGATGTGGTCGAGCACTTCGATGCCGATATGGCCGCGCCGCGCCTGCACCGCCGCCGCCGACAGGAAGATCGCGCCGGCAATGAGGAAGATGGTGACTTCGTCCTGCCACGCCAGCGAGATATGCGCGACATGGCCCGTCACCACCCCGACGGTGAGCACCACGGCCGCGACCATCAAAGCGATGGCCGACAGCCAGAAGAAGGCATCGTTGACCGTGTCCACGATCCCGGCGATGCCGCCGGGCTTGCTGGTCGTGGCCGGGGTTTCTGTCGCCAGGATGGCGTCGTGCTGCAACCCGACAGACATCTCAGGTTACCGCGCGGGCCAGCTTGAGCAGATCGGCCGATTCGGTCGATTTGGCCGCGAAATCGGTCCAGGCGCTGGCCTCTGAGACTTTTCGCCATTCGGCGAGCGCTTCAGGCGTGAAGTCGACGACCTTGGCGCCCTTTGCCGCATAGACCTTGGCGACCTGCTCATCATCCTTCTTCGCCTCGGCGGTGCCCCAGGCTTCCATCTCTGCGCCGACCTCCATGATCGCCTTCTGCTGATCGGGCGTCAGCGTGTCGTAGATCGCCTTCGAGATCAAAAGCGGCTCCAGCATGAACCAGAACGAGCCCTGGCGCGGCGCGGTCAGCGACTTGGCCAGTTCCTCGAGCCGGAACGAGATCAGGCTGGTGGAGGAGGTGACGGCCGCGTCGAGCGCGCCGGTCTGCATGCCGATATAGATTTCGTTCGACGGCATGGTCGAGACCTGGCCGCCGGCGGAGGTGAACATCAGATCCATCTCGCGGCTGCCGCCACGGATCTTGTTGCCCTTGACGTCGTCGGGATGCAGCACCGGCTTTTCGCCGCGCGAGGCGACGCCGCCCGCCTGCCAGATCCAGGAGACGAATTTCACGCCCTTGTCCTCGATGATGGTCGAGAGCGCCTTGCCGACATCGGCGGTCTTCCATTTCGCGCCCTGCTCATAGCTGGTCACGAGGCAGGGCATCAGGCCGAGATTGAGCGGGTGCAACTCGCCGCCGGCATAGGCGAGCGGGTAGAGCGACATGTCCAGCGCGCCCTTGCGCAGCGCGGAGAACTGGGCGTTGGTCTTCATCAGCGAGGAATTGGCATAGACCTCGAATTTCAGGCTGCCATTGGTGCGCTTCTCGACATCGCGGGCAAAAATCCGGCAGAGGCGATCGCGGAAATCGCCGGTGTCGATCGAGCCGCCCGGAAACTGGTGCGAAATCTTGATAGTCGTGACCGACTGGGCCGAGCCGGGCCGGCTGAAGGTGAGGACGGCTGGCGCGGCGATGAGACCCGACAGCACATGCCGACGAGAGATCTTCATGGGTTTCCTCCTGGAAAAGACCCGCGCGGAACATCCGTTTGGGCCGCGCTCGTTCTGTAGGCGGCGCTTCATTTTAGTGAACATCGCACGGAATGGGTTGTCAAATTGTTTGGTATACAAAACTCGCTCTCCTGAACACAATGTCCGGGAGAACGCGTGCGATTTCTTGCCTTTACCACCGGCCTCATCCAGACTAGCACCCATGAAGATGAAGCATGCAACCCGTTTTCGGGACCGGATCGAGGATGAAATCGCGACCGGCCTGCTAAAACCCGGCGAGCGGCTGGATGAAATGTCGCTCGCCGAACGCTTCGGCGTCTCGCGCACGCCGATCCGCGAAGCGCTGCAGCAGCTTGCCGCAGGAGGCATGGTCGAGCTGCGGCCCAATCGCAGCGCCATCGTCAGCGCCCCCGATCCGACCCGGCTGATGGAGATGTTCGACGTCATGGCCGAGCTCGAGGCGATGTGCGGGCGGCTTGCCGCGCGCCGCCTGCTGCCGGAGGACGAGGCGCTGATGACCTCGACGCTCGCCGCCTGCCGCGTCGCCATGGAGGCGGGCGATCCCGACGCCTATTATTATGAGAATGAGCGTTTCCACGGCGCCATCTACGCGGCCAGCGGCAACCGCTTCCTCTGCGATCAGGCGCTCGCACTGCACAAGCGGCTTGCCCCATTCCGGCGGCTGCAATTGCGCGTCCGCAACCGGCTGAAAACCTCGCAACGCGAGCATGAGGAGATTTTGGCCGCCATCCTCGAAGGCAATCCGCTCGCCGCCGCCGAAAGGCTGCGCGCTCACATCGCCATCCAGGGCGAACGCTTCGGCGATCTCGTCGCTTCGATGGAAAAAGCAACAATGTAACAAAGCGGGTTTGGTTTCGCCCGCGATCGTGCTAGGGTGCGCTCCGATCCGAGGGGGATTTGCTCTCCTCTCGCCCGGAATTTGGAGTACCGGATGGTGACTCGGAAGCGCCGGCCCAGATTAGTCAGCTTCGTCGCAACCTTGTTGCTGGCGCAGCTCGTGCTGGTGGCCGGGCATCTCCATCTCACCGGTCTGCGCGGCGACGCCATCGCCGCCGTCGCCGACAGCACCGGCCATAATTCTGGCGATCCGCATGACACGGGCGCGCCCTGTCCGGTCTGCTGGGTGCATGCCGCGGCGAATATGCTGCTCATGCCGCCGGCTGTGCCAGTTTTGCTGCCGGCGCAGATTTTCGCGGCCCGGCTCAGCCCGGCCCTGACCGGGCACGCCGCTCGCCTCGCCGCGACCGCATTCGACCCGCGAGCCCCTCCCGCAGCCTGATCTCCGACGGCTCCCCGCATAGGCCAAGCGCTATCGAGCGCGGGGCCGTCCCCAAGCGAGCCTTTCATGAAACCCCGGTGAGCAGCGCCAAGCGGCGAGGCCCCGAAGGAGAGAGATCAGCATGCGTAGAACCAATTACCGACTTCTTGCAGCGGCGATCATCGCCAGCGTCCCGGCGATGGCGGCGGAAGAGCACCGCGAACTCGGGCCGCACGAGCATGGCCACGGCCGGCTCAACATCGTCATCGAAGGCAAGCGCGTCTCGATGGAGCTGGAAGTGCCCGGCGCCGACATTGTCGGCTTCGAGCATGAGGCCAGCACCACCGAGCAGAAGGCGACCGTCACCAAGGCCAAGGCGACGCTCGCCGACGCGCTGAAGATCTTCAAGTTCCCGGCCGCCGCCCATTGCAAGCTGGCCGATGCCAAGGTCGCGATCCAGGCAGAGGACGAGCATGAGAACGAGCATGAAGCGGCCGAGGCCAAGGACGGCGATAAGGCCGAGGGCGAAGCGGAGGGCGGGGAGCATCATCATTCCGAGTTCCACGTCACCTACGCCATCGACTGCGGCGCGCCCGAAAAGCTGACCGGCATAGACTTCAAATATTTCGACCATTTTGCCGGCGCGCAGGAGCTCGACATCAATCTGGTCACCGCGAAGGGCCAGACGCATTACGAGGTCACGCGCGACAAGCCCAATCTCAAGCTCGGCGAGATCGGCTGATACGCCCATGGCCATTGCACAGGTCAAGGCCGTCACGCCGCAGGCGGCTCCGGACATCGTTACGATGTCCGGGGTCCGTTTCGCCTGGCCGCGCCGGGATGATTTCCGGCTCGCCATCGACGATTTCAAGCTGACCGAGGGCGAGCGGCTGCTGCTGATCGGCCCGTCCGGCAGCGGCAAGTCGACCTTCCTCAGCCTGCTCGCCGGCATCGTCACGCCGCAAGCGGGCAAGATCGACATTCTCGGCACCGACATCGCCCGCCTGCGCGGCGGTGCGCGCGACCGCTTCCGGGCCGAGCATTTCGGCATCATCTTCCAGATGTTCAATCTGCTGCCCTACGGCTCGGTGCTCGACAATGTGCTGCTCCCCTTGAGCTTTTCCGCCGAGCGGCGGAAGCGGGCGAGCGCGGGCGGCACCGCCGAAAGCGAGGCCGGAAGGCTGCTCGGCAAGCTCGGCATCGCACCGTCGCTGATCGGAGGGGCTTCGGCCGCGAGCCTCAGCGTCGGCCAGCAGCAGCGCGTCGCGGCGGCTCGGGCGCTGATCGGCGCGCCCCAGATCATCATCGCCGACGAGCCGACATCCGCCCTCGACCGCAACCGGCAGCAAGCCTTCCTCGACCTGCTCTTCGAGGTCGTCGCCGAGGCGGGCGCGACGCTCATCATGGTCAGCCACGATGAGAGCCTCGCTCCCCGTTTCAGCCGGGTCGTGCCGCTCGGCGAGATCGCGCGCATCACAACGGGCGGAGACGCGGCATGATCGTCTTCCGCCTCGCGTGGCAATCGCTCGCCAACCGCTGGCTGACGGCCATGCTGACCATCCTCGCTATCGCCTTCAGCGTCATGCTGCTGCTCGGCGTCGAAAAGGTGCGCACCGGCGCGCGGCAAAGCTTTGCCGACACCATCTCCGGCACCGACCTCATCATCGGCGCGCGCAGCGGCGCGCTCAATCTGCTGCTCTATTCCGTCTTCCGCATCGGCAACGCCACCAACAACATCACCTGGACGACCTATCAGGAGATCGCCCAGGCGCCGGATATCGACTGGATCGTGCCAATCTCGCTCGGCGACAGCCATCACGGCTTCCGCGTCATGGGCACGACGCCGGAGTACTTCGCCCGCTACCGCTATCGCCGCACCCATGCGCTGGAATTCGCGCAGGGCAAACCGTTCGCCGATCTGTTCGACGCGGTAATCGGCGCGGATGTGGCGGCAAAGCTCGGCTACAAGCTCGGCGACCGCATTGTCGTAGCGCACGGGCTCGGCTCGACCGGCTTCGTCGAGCATGACGACAAGCCGTTCCAGGTCTCCGGCATCCTCGCCAAGACCGGCACGCCGGTCGACCGCACCGTGCATGTCAGCCTGGAGGCGATCGAGGCGATCCATATCGACTGGCAGAGCGGCGCGCGCATCCCCGGCCAGAGCATTTCCGCCGACGAAGTACGCAAGATGCCGCTGCCGCCCAAGGCGATCACCGCCGCGCTGATCGGGCTGAAATCCAAGCTCGGCGTTTTCCGCTTGCAGCGCGCCATCAACGAATACCGGGCCGAACCGCTCTCGGCGATCCTGCCCGGCTCGACTTTGCAGGAGCTTTGGAGTCTGGTCGGCACGGCGGAAACCGCGCTTGCCGCCGTCTCGGTCATGGTCGTGGTGACGGCGCTGCTCGGCATGGTGACGATGATCCTGACGACGCTGAACGAGCGGCGGCGCGAAATGGCGATTCTGCGCTCGGTCGGAGCGCGGCCGGGCACCATCCTCGGCCTGCTGGTCGCGGAGGCGGCGCTGCTGATCGTCGCCGGTGTCGGGCTCGGCATCGCGCTGCTCTATGCCGCGCTGTTCGCATTGCAACCCTATATCGACCGCGTCTATGGCCTCTATATCGCCATCGAGCCGCTGAAACCGGGCGAATGGACCAGCCTCGCCGCGATCGTTTTTGCAGGCATCTTGACGGGCCTGCTGCCTGCCTTCCGCGCCTACCGCCTGTCGCTCGCCGACGGCATGACCGTCCGCACATGAGAGGAGATCCAGCCCCATGAAAACGCTCATCAAGGCCGCCGCGCTGGCGATCCTGCTGACACCCACGCTCGCCCGCGCCGCCAGTTCGAGCGACGCGACGGAGCTGGGCTGGGCCGCGCTGATGCCGCCCGCCGCACCGGCCTCGTCGCAGCCCCAGATGCCGGGCGCGCCGTCGTCGGATGTGAAGTCGAAGAGTTTCGTCTTCGGCCAGCGCGCGGCGAGCCCGTTCGGCATCGAAGCGCCGGTGCAGCCGCAACAGGTGCCCGAAGCAAGCTGGATGGCCTATCGCTCGCAGCAGCCGGAATCCTCCGCGCCGCCCGCCGTGGTGCCGGAGCTCGACGGCAAGCGCGTCCGTATCGGCGGCTATGTCGTCGCCCTCGATTTTGACGCGACCAAGATCAAGGAATTCCTGCTGGTGCCCTTCGTCGGCGCCTGCATCCATGTGCCGCCGCCGCCGCCGAACCAGATCATCTATGTCAAGGCCGCCGATGGCTTCGAGGTCGCGGGCCAGTTCGATCCGGTCTATGTCACCGGCACGCTGAAGACGGCGCGTCAGTTCACCGGCCTTGCCGCGACGGGCTATACGATGGAGGCCGAAAAGGTGGAGATGCGCAAGGAATAGCGCGCCGTTACAAAGACATGCAATAATCCGCCGCCATTTTCCCCGCGAGGAGCACATGCATGTCCGACATCATCTTCCACCTCATCAAGGATGCGCCCAAGCCGGTCGCGCCCTATAGCCACGTCGTCGAGGCGGGCGATTTTCTGTTCGTCACCGGCCAGCTCGCCACCGACCCGGACGACGATTCCCTGCCGATCCCCGATGGCATCGAGGCGCAGACGCATAAGGTGATGGACAATCTGCGCCGCGCGCTTGCCGGCGTCGGCTCCGATTTCAGCCGCGTCGTCTTCGCCCGCGTCTTCCTCACCCAATTCGACCGCGACTATGCGGCGATGAACGAGATCTACCGTAGCTATTTCAAGCCCGACGCCTTGCCCGGCCGCACCACGGTCGGCGTGACCGGCCTCGCCCGCGGCGGCATCATCGAGATCGACATGATCGCCAAGCGGTGATCCGCCTGTTGCGCGGACCTCCTGCGGATCAATGCGCGATGAGGAGGGGGATTGCCGTCTGCTGCAGGAGCTGGCGGGTGGCGCCTCCCAGCAGCCATTCCCTGACCCGGGAGTGGCTATAGCCGCCCATGACGATGAGGTCCGCGCCGCGCCGCTCGGCTTCGGCGATCAGGGTGGCGCCGGTGCGTTGGTCGTTGCGCTGGGCAGGGCGCAGCTCGGCCTTAATGCCGTGATGAGCGAGATAGGCGATGAGATCGGAGCCGGGGACGATGGCGTCTTCCGCCGGAGCGGCGCCATGGATGACGAGCACCGTCACCCGCGACGCCTCGCCCATGAACGGCATCGCCTCGGCGACGGCGCGCGCCGCCTCCCGGCTACCGTTCCAGGCGATCAGTACGTGGCCGGGCAGGCGGATCGTGCTTCGGCCCGGCATCACATAAAGATGGCGGCCGCCGCCGAACAAAATCGCCTCGACGAGATCTTCCGGGTCTTCCGCCTCGGCGTTTGGCCGCAGCGTCACGAAGCAATCCGACGTGCGCGCCTCGCGGATGGCGATCGAGGCGACGTCTTCGGGGAACGCGTCATGGCGGTGGATCTCGAAGGGCGCCTTGAGATCCAGCAGCCGTGAGCGAAGGTCCGCTTCGCGCGCGTCCCCGGCGCGCCGCGCCTGACGCAGGCGTTCCAGCACGCTGTAGTTGGGCGCTTCCAGATCGGCCGGCAGCGCCAGCAGAGGCAACACGTTGAAGAAAAGCGCGATGACGCGGCCACCGAACCGAAGGGCGATTGACTCGGCGACTGCGAGGCGCAGTTCGTCGGCCGCGCCTGCCTCGACCCGCACCAGCACATCCTTGATCATGGCCGCACACCTTTCCGGTTCGGCGCCGCTTCATCCGGCTTAGGTCCGCCGGACACATCCGTCCTTGACCCGCATCAGTTTCGCTTTCGCGGGGCAGTCAGGCAAACGCGCGGATGGCGCGCCGCATGACGCTGAACAATCGGAATGCTTACCGATTTGTGAATAGATCCAGGCGTCTGCGATGCAGGCGCTCGTTATTTCAGAAAATTTCGTGTCAATTCAAGCCACGCAATATCCTCGTTGCTGGAGTGTTGACTTCGCAATAGCGTAAATCTACTCGGATATTTTTTCGCTATATGGCGGCACCGGCGTTATCGGCAAAGTGCTTGCTGCCCCTGAGGCTCAATTTTGGTCAAGTCAGTTTGCGTCAAGGAGCCCCCATGGCATCGATAGGCTTTCCGCACGAGACCCATCTGGCCGGCGCGCCGCGCTTCGGTCACTTGCCGGCGCCGCTGGAGAAGTTCGACAGCACGGCGATCGTCAAGAGGGGTTGCCGGGGGCAGGAGATTTCCGCCCGCAATGCCAAGGTCGGCTATCTGTTCTTCGTCATGCATGGGGTCGCGCGCAAATTCGCCATCCAGTCCGACGGCCACCGGCGCATCGTCGACCTGCTGCTGCCGGGCGACATCGTCAGCCTGGATCGCGGACGCGGGGAGGACTTCTTTCTCGAAGCCGCGGTGAACGACACGGTGATCGCCGGTTACACGCTGCGCCGCATCGAGGAGCTGACGGCCGGCGACGTGCAGTTCGCCCATAAGATTCACGAGATGATCCTGCAATGCGTCCGGCGGCTGGAGCGGCAGCTTCTGATCCAGGGTCGCGTCACCGCGCTGGAGAAAGTCGCCGGCTTCCTGCTCGAATTCGCCGGCCGCTTGACCGACGACGAGGCGGCGGCGGTCAGCTTGCCGATCAGCCGCTACGACATCGCCGATTTCATCGGCGTGTCCTCCGAGACGGTCTGCCGTTGCATGACCGAGCTGACCCGGCGCGGCGCCATCGCCCTGCCGAGACCGCGCGAGGTGAGGATCGTCAACCGCGCCGTGCTCGAGGACATGGAGTGACGCGCGGCGGCTCAGGCAAGGCTCGCCAGCACTGCATAGCGGATTGCCTGGGCCAGCCGCTTCGTCCCCAGCCGCTCCAGCATGCGTCCGCGATGCGCCTCCACGGTGCGCACGCTGAGGCCGAGCTCATAGGCGATCATCTTGGTGGTGTAGCCCGATGCGAGCGCGTCGAGCACCTCATGCTCGCGCGAGGTGAGCGCGGTAAGACGGCGCGCGGCGTCGGCGGCGGCCTCGCTGACATCGCCTCTGACGATGCGGGAGACGGCGCTATGGATGGCCGAAAACAGCCTGCCGTCGTCGAAGGGCTTTTCGATGAAATCGGCGGCGCCGCCTTTCATGGCTTTGACCGCCATGCGCACGTCGGCGTTGCCGCTCATCATGATGACCGGCAGACTCACCGAGCGCTCCCTCAGGCATTGCTGCACCTCCAGGCCGCCCAGACCGGGCATTTGCAAGTCGAGCAGGACGCAGCCGCTTCGCAGGCCCGGAGCCGCCGCGACGAAGGTGGGCGAGGATTCGAAGGCCAGGACCTCATATCCGGCGGTGCGCAGCAGCCGCTCGAGCGAGCGCCGCACCGCGGGCTCGCCGTCAACCACGTAGATCATCGTCCGCGGCGCCATCATCCGCTCCCGGGATGAGCATGGCCGCCGCCCGAAGGCTCGGTGCGGCTGCAAAGGCGACACATGCGGGGCCCGGCGGTCAGGGAATTCATCAACGGCGTAAATGGCGGGTTAAGCTGAGGGGTCTCGGTAGCGCAGCTTAGGGGTAGGGCATCGCTGCCGGGGCGGGAGATCGGCCGGGTTGCGGCTCTTTCGGTTGCAAGTCCCGTCCGCAGCGCTCCGAAATGAAGCGCCACCGTCGCGCTTGAGCCTCTCAGTCGTTGCGGTGGCAATGAATTCGTCATCGCGTCCTTGGAGAGTTTGCGAACCCCAGGTCTCACATTTGGGCCGTGTCGCCGCGATGCTCGCGTTTCCGTGCCTCCGCGTACGCCGAGCCCACGATCCGGGTTTCAGACTCTCGTTGTAACAGCGCTCTCTCGGGGCGCGGTGCTTGCTGCCTGCTTCGGTGTTAAGCCTGTCGAGCGCATGAAATATTGGAATTTACTGCTTTATTTGTGCGCCGATGACGGTTTTGGGGCGAAGGGGCCACAGGCCGGGCGCTTGGCCCTTCGTCAGATTTCCCCGTTGCCGCCAATGCAATGGTGCCGGCCACGGACGGAACCAGCGTGCGACGCGCCGATCGATGCCGGCTCGCCGCTCGCGGAACTCACAAGCATTTGTAACCGCTTCATTATCGCGCTCAAGAGGGCGCTCGGAAATTCATTAACACTTCGCGATCACCATCCGACCGCTGGTCGTGAGTGCCGTCGACGATCACTGGCGAGCCGGCATCGATAATCGAGGTCCTGTCTCCCGGGCATGCGCGCGGAAACCTGACACTTGTCAGGGCGGGCGGTCAAAAACCACGGTGAGTGGGACGCGAGCATTGCCTGCCGCGCGACCGCGCGGCGGAAACCGGAGAGGGTTGCATCATGGCGAAGGCGATAGGCATTGACCTCGGTACCACGAATTCCTGCGTCGCGCTGATGGACGGCAAGACGCCGAAAGTCATCGAAAATCCGGAAGGC
>NZ_MWLK01000027.1 GCF_002198715.1 Rhodomicrobium sp. R_RK_3
GGGAGGGGAGGCGTAGCGGAGGAGGGTGGCGGCTAGGGCGCGGAGGGGCATTGACAACCCTTTACTGAGAACTTTCGCGGCAACTTGTTGATCGCAACCAATGGTTGCTTGCGTAAAAACGTCGGACAACAGCAATCGCGGGAGAAATAACAATCGGGTGATTCCATGACGATTGATTGGCAACCACTCAAGACTGCGGACGTAGTGTTGGCACTAGCCGCACTACTTCGTTCCGCGATCCTCGATTGGTTGAAAGGCGGTAAGCCCGCGCCAATTGACATGCAGGAAGCTGCCACGCGTCCGCGCAAAGTGAAGGAAAGCGCTGCGTAATTTGCTCGCTTGATTCGGATCCTACAGCCCCCGCACCCGAGGCACCCCCCGCACCTCCAGCACCAGCTCCGTCAGCCCCCAGACCAGCGCGTCGACGCGGTCCGGGCTCCTGCGACCCGACAGGCCGTCCCACCCGAAATCGCACATCTGGTCTTCCAGCTCGGGCCAGACGCCGACATGCGCCACGCGGCCCTGCTCATAGAGCGCCGCGACCGGCTCGGCCCGTAAGTATTTGCCCCGAGTTGCCCGCACCATGCGCACCGCTATATTGGGCGCAACTTGACGTAGCAATTGAGCGACCAGCTCGCCTCCCTGATTGACCTCGGCAACGATGCAGTCGGCATCGAGGCTGTCATGGAGACGCACGGCGGCGCGGGCCCAGTCGAGCGGGGCGCGGCCTTGCGTCGTGGCGTCGGCGAGCACATAGGCGCGGCCATCCTCGGCGCGGCCGCAGGCGACGATGCCGCAAGCGTCGGCGCGTGGGCCGCTCGACACCGGCGGGTCGACCGCGACCACGATGCGCGCCAGCGGCGGTGCGCCGGCGACGCGCGCGGCGTCGAGCGCGGCGCGGCGCCAGAGCGCGTCCGGACGGTCCTCGATGAGCTCGCCCTCGAGCTCCTGCCGGCCAAGGCGGGTGCCCTGGTAGCGGCCGACGATGGCACCGAGAAAGCCGGGTGCCAGATTGGCGGCATTGGCGCTGGTCGCGGCGCGGCTGATGGCGGTCGACGGATCGGCGATCAGGCGCTTGAGCAGCGGGATCGGGCGCGGCGTGGTGGTCACCGTCTGACGCGGGCGCTCGCCGAGCCGCAGGCAGAATTGCAGCATGTCCCAGGCGGTGTCGGCATAGCGCCATTTGGCCAGCTCGTCCGCCCAGGCGGCGCCGAATTGCGGACCGCGCAGCGATTCCGGGTCGTCGGCGGAAAAAATCTGCGCCACCGCGCCGTTCGGCCAGGTCAGTTCGCGGCGCGAGCCATTATAGACGGGCCGCTCCGCCGCCGGATGGATGGCGAGCAGGCCGGAGGGGCCGTCCACCATGACGGCGCGCGCGTCGCCCAGCGTCTCGCCGATCAGCGCGATCCGGCCGATGGCGCGCCCGGCGAAAGGCGGCCGGCCGAGCGCCAGGCCGCGCACCCATTCGGCCCCGGCGCGGGTCTTGCCGGCGCCGCGGCCGCCGAGGATGAGCCATGTCGTCCAGGCCGCGCCGCCCTGCGCCGTCTCCGGCGGAAGCTGGTCGTCGCGCGCCCAGAGCTGCCAGTCCTGGGCCAGGAAGGCGATCTCCTCCGGGCTCAGGCTCCGCGCGAAGGCCTCAACCGCCGAGCCCGGCGCGCAGCTTTTCAAGGCGCTGCGCAAGCTCCTGGCGGAGGCGGTCCGCGTCATGGGCGTCCTTTCCGGCGGAAGCGGCGGGATCGCCGGCGGCCTGCGTCGCGGCGCGGGAGCGGGTGGACGCGGCGGCCTTTTCGCCGAAGCCTTTGAGCTTCTCGAACAGCCGCACCAGCGTGTTCAGAGTCCGGGCGTCGCGCTCGCTATCCGCCGATGTCACCGGCGCGCCGGCTTCGATCATGCGTTTTTCGAATTGGGTCATCTTCAGCTCCAGCGCGACGAGCAGGCGCTTGGTCAAATCGGGACGCAGGTGGCGGCGGGCGCGGCGGCCGGACTCATTCCGCAGCGGCCAGCCTTCGCTCTTGATGCGGCGGTAAAGCACGCTCCAGGCGACGCCATGCAAAATGCAGAGATCGTCCACGCGGAGCGTTCCCGCCGCATAGTCGCGGGCGATCGCGGCCCAGTCGGCCGGTGAGTGGCCGGGCATCATATCTGGCGGCAAACGGGGACTCTCTTGAGAATGCGCGAGGCGCAAGCGAAAGGCGGGCCATCGGGCGGCTGCCGTAGCGGCAGCGGCAGAAGCATCGTCTGCCCGCCGGCCCAGTTATCGGATCATGCTGAGACTATACACGGGAAGCGTTGCGGTGGAAATCCGGAAGCTTACCTATTGCGTAAATCCTGCCCGTCGCGGCTCACCAGCGCCGCATCAAAAACCGCTCATACCCGCCATCCCTGACCTTGCGCTCCCCCACCGCGAACCGCCGCACCGACACCCCGGCCTCATGCACCGTCTCCGGATCGCCCGACACCAGCGGATGCCACCATTCCAGCTCCTGCCCATTCGCGATCAGCCGGTAGGCGCAGGTCGAAGGCAGCCATTCCAGGCTCCCAGCCGCCTCCGGCGTCAGCTCGACGCAATCGGGCACCTTCGCCCGCCGGTTGACATAATCCCGACACCGGCACGAGCCAATATTCAGCAGCTTGCAGGCCACCCGCGTATAGACGATCTCCGCCGTGTCCTCGTCTTCCAGCTTGATCAGGCAGCAGCGCCCGCAGCCGTCGCAAAGCGATTCCCATTCCTCGCGGCTCATCTCGGCGAGGCTTTTGGTCTTCCAGAAGGGCAATTCGTCTTGCATCGAACGGAACTCGCTAGCGTGTTATCGCCTTTGACACCGGCGCGGGGCTATAGTGGCACAGGCGGACCGCCGGTAGGGCGTGGATGTCACCGGGTTTTGTATTCCCCGCAAGCGCTCTTTAGACTATGCATGGACCGATTTTGACGCGAGTAGAGGGCCGGGACCGTTGCGCGACTGGATTTTCAAACCGAACCGCCGCAATCGCTTGGTCGATTGGTGGGCGCTCGATTCCTGGATCGATTCCAGCCTCTACGCCGTTTGGGCCAAATATCAGGATCTGTGGTCCGGCTACTCCAATTTCGTCAGCCAGTTCCGGGTCTCAGGCTTCCGCCGCATCGTCGCCGAATTCTGCTCGGAAGCCGCAACGCTCGGCACGCTCGGACTGATCGGCGTGCTGACGCTCGCCCTGCCCTCGCTCGAGTCGACCAACGATCCGGCCTGGCGCACCGCCGCACAATATAGCGTCACTTTCCTCGACCGCAACGGCGCCGAGATCGGCAAGCGCGGCATCCTCTATTCGGATTCGGTGCCGCTCGAGGAAATTCCGGACAATCTGATCAAGGCGACGCTCGCCACCGAGGACCGCCGCTTCTTCGAGCATTTCGGCGTCGACGTGCTCGGCACCGCCCGCGCCATGGTCGCCAACGTCCAGGCCAATGACGTGGTGCAGGGCGGCTCCTCGCTGACGCAGCAATTGGCGAAAAACCTGTTTTTGTCCTCCGAGCGCTCCTTCGAGCGCAAGGTCAAGGAAGCCTTCATCGCCCTGTGGCTGGAAGCGCGGCTGAGCAAGAAGGAAATCCTGAAGCTGTATCTCGACCGCTCCTATATGGGCGGCGGCACGTTCGGGGTCGAAGCGGCCTCGCAATTCTATTTCGGCAAGTCGGTGCGCGAGATCAATCTGGCCGAATCGGCGCTGCTGGCCGGCCTGTTCAAGGCGCCGACGAAATTTGCCCCGCACGCCAATGCGGCGGAATCGCGGGCGCGCGCCAATCAGGTGCTGACCAACATGGTCGATGCCGGCTTCATGACCGAGGGTCAGGTGCACGGCGCCAGACTCAACCCGGCCAAGGTCATCGATAACGCCGATTCCTACACGCCGAACTATTTCCTCGACTGGGCCTATGACGAGACCCAGCGCCTGATGCAGAAGAAGGGCGAATATAATCTGGTCGCCCGCACCACGGTCGACATCGCACTGCAAAAGGCCGCCGAACAGGCCGTCGAGACGACGCTCGACCAGAACAGCAAGTCGCTGCATGTCGGGCAGGCCGCTCTGGTGTCGATGGAAACCGACGGCGCTGTGCGGGCGATGGTCGGCGGGCGCGACTATGGCGAGAGCCAGTTCAACCGCGCCACCAAGGCCTACCGCCAGCCCGGCTCGTCCTTCAAGACCTATGTCTATCTGACGGCGCTGGAGAACGGCGCCAAGCCGAATCAGGTCACCAGCGACAGCCCGGTCTCCTGCGGCAACTGGTCCCCCAGCAACTATTCCGGCGGCTTCCGCGGCCGCATGACGCTGACCACGGCGCTCGCTCTGTCGATCAACACCGTCGCGGTGAAACTGTCCTTCGATTACGGGCGCGAGAAGGTGCTGGATACGCTGCAGCGCGTCGGGCTCACCCAGATCAAGAAGAGCTGCTCGATGGCGCTCGGCGACCAGGGCGTGACGCCGCTGCAGCATACGTCGGGCTATGCGACGCTCGCCTCGGGCGGCAAGCAGGTCAAGGGCTACGCCATCACCGAGATCCGCAATTCGCAGGATCAGCTCGTCTATTCGCGCGCCAATGACGAGCCGCCGGCCAAGCAGATCTTCGACCGCAAGGCGGTCGAGACCATGAACGAGATGCTCACCCACGTCATCACCGAAGGCACCGGGCGCGCCGCCGCCCTCGATTTCACCAGCGTCGCCGGCAAGACCGGCACCAGCTCGGACTATCGCGACGCCTGGTTCATCGGCTTCACCGGCCAATATGTGACCGGCGTCTGGTACGGCAATGACAGCTTCACCTCGATGAACAAGGTGACGGGCGGCGCGCTGCCGGCGCGCACCTGGCACGACTACATGGTCGCCGCGACCACGAGCTACAACATCCCCCAAATCCCGGGCGTGCCGCTGCATCCGAAGCAGGTCGAGGAGATGGCGCGCATCGCCGAAATCAAGAAGGACGATCCGACGCTCGGCACCGTCGCGCAAGGCGCCGGGGCGCGCCGGATGCCGCCGAAGACGCGGCAGATGTTGCTCGCTCTGACCAAGATGTTTAAAGAAGCCAAACCGCTCGATCTGAACGGGGTCCGGGGCGCGTCGCTGGACGGCAATGGGCCGGGTCCGCGCGTGGCGTCCGGCGCCGCCCAATAGCGGCAAGCTGCATGCACGATTTCGGCGCTAAGGCTTGGAAGCAGAGGCCGCTGGGTGATCGCGGCGGCGCCGGGACCGTTTCGTGGGGCGCCCGCCGCCGCCAGGGCAAGCGGCGCCGGTTGCGCGACCAAATCGCTGGGAATGGCCGTCCGTGAACAACTTCTTCTCCTTCCTCATTTTCGCCGGCGTCTCGCTCGTGCTGGGCCTGGGCTCGGCCGGCTACATGATCGAGGACGGCTTCGGCATGGTGGTCAGCCGCGCCGGCCCGTGGACGACCTGGATCAATGCCGGCGGCCTCACCGCCGATCCCTATACGCGCGCCCATATCGCCCGTTCCGGCCAATTGCCGATCAACTCCGCCAACGGCCTGACCTTCTTCGCCTCCCGCGACAGCGACGGCCGCGCGCTGTCCTCCTACTGCGATTACGAGATCGTCGCCCGGCCGCTCGCCGCGCTGTGGTGGACCATCGCGGTCTATGACGAGGACGGCAAGCTGATCCCGAACGAGGCCTCGCGCCACGCCTTCAGCAGCCAGAACCTCACCATCCTGCCCGACGGCACCCAGCGCATCGCCCTCGCGCCCGGCGCCCGTCCCGGCCACTGGCTGCCCTCCGGCGAAGGCCACAACCTGACCCTCGTGCTGCGCATCATCCGGCCGCTCGCGGTCGGCCAGGGCGAGGATGTCGGCGCCGCCAATGCCAATGCCATGCCGATCATCAAAAGGGTGAGCTGCTGATGCGCACACTCTGGCCCTGGCTCGTGGCCTCGCTGTTCTGCGCGGGCATCATCCACATCCTGGCGGTGTTCGGCGTGCCTTACGTCGCCTCGCGCGACGCCTGGGCGCGGCTGTCGCGGATCTCGTCGGAGAACCACATCCAGGTGCTGCCGGTCGCGGCCAGCAACACGCCCCTGCCCTTCATGGCGCCCGACATCGCCTATGCCTTCTGCCGCTACGATCTCAGCAAGAACAATGTGCTGGTGAAAACGGCGCTCGGCGATCCGACCTGGAGCATCGCGGTGTCCGGCCGGCATGGCGAGAATTTCTACTTCATCAGCGGCGCCGAGGCAAAGCGCCGCGAATTGCGCCTGCTGCTGGTGCCGCGCTCGCGGCTTGCCGACGAGGTCAGCACCGAGCGCTCGGAGGAGGGCGACGAGCAGATCATCGTCATCACGCCGGGCCTCGACGGTCTCGTCGTGCTGCGCGCGCCGATCCGGGGCCCGAGCTTTGCGGCCGACACGGTGAAGGTGCTGCAAGGCGCCGAATGCACGCCGGTGGCCGAACAGGCCGTCGACCCCGCCACCCTCTCCGACGGCCTCGGCGTCCCCGACCGCAATCCGGTGAGCATCCGGACGCAGTAAAAGGCGGCGGCGCCCGTCGCCCCCCTTGACGGGACGAGCTCCCAGCCCGGACCGGACGTCTCCAGGCGCTCAGAAATGCCCCTCGATCTCGGCGAAGCTGGCGGCGGTGCCGGCGAAGGCGAAGCTGCCTTCCTCGCGCATCTGCCGCGCCGCCGCGATCAGGGCGCCATAGGCGAGACGCGCAAGGCCAGAGCCGACGCTCACACGCTTCGCTCCCGCCGCCTCCAGTTCGGCCAGACCGATCGCGGCACCGGGCATCAGCACGTTGACGGGCTTGGCGACGGAGGCGCAGACCGTGCGGATCTGCTCGAGGCTGCGCAGGCCGGGGGCGTAGAGCACGTCGGCGCCGGCGGCTTCGAAGGCTTGCAGGCGCTTGATGGTGTCGTCGAGGTCGGGGCGGCCGTGCAGAAAATTCTCCGCCCGCGCGGTCAGCACGAAATCGCGGCCGAGGTTGCGGGCGGTCTCGCTCGCCGCCGCGATGCGCTCGACGGCCAAAGCGAAATCGAAGATCGGCTGGCCGCGGTCACCGGAGAAATCCTCCAGCGATGCGCCGGCAAGGCCGGTGGCCGCGGCCTGCCGGATGGTGTCGGCGGCGGCGTGCGGCGTGTCGCCAAAACCCTTTTCCAGATCGGCGGAGACGGGCAGGGGCGTCGCCGCGACGATCGCCCGGCAATGGTCCAGCATCTCGGCCGCGCCGACGCCGCCATCCTTGCGGCCGAGCGAAAAGGCGTAGCCCGCGCTGGTCGTTGCCAGCGCCTCGAACCCCATCGAGGCGAGGATTTTCGCCGATCCCACATCCCACGGATTGGGAATGATGAAGGCGCCGCGGCGATGATGCAGGTCCCGAAACGTAGAGCTTGCGCGGGCGTCGGGCATGACGATCTCCTTTTCGCCAGGCGGCCGGGGGGCGGCCGCGCCAGCAGCCTTTGTCCGACATTTTGCCCACGCCGGGCAAGCCCCCGCGCTACGGGCAAAGTCAGTTCGAGGCCGGCGCGCCGCCCGGATCCGATGCGCGCAATTGATTGAGCAGCGCCCAGAATGTGTGGCCGTTTGCGACGTCGCCATGGCCGTGAATGCCCGCCGAGCCGTCGAGACCGACGATGCGCAGGGCGGGACCGGGCGCGGGATAGGCCGCACCGGGATCCGGCAGAGGCTGCAACAGGCTTTCGCCGCCCCGGAGCGGCGCCGGGCCATAGCCGCCGAGCGCGGCATAGCGGCTGGGCACGCCGTCGCTGGCGATCTGCATCTCGCCGATATCGGCGGCCCGGCGCACGGCGTGGTGATAGATGCGATACAGCGGCGTGTCCGCACGCGAAAATGTCGAGAGGATCGGCTGGTCGATCTTGGCCAGCACCGGGCGGAAGCCGCCGCTGCGTCCCTGGCCGGCGTCGGGGGCGAAGCTGAGATAGGACACCGCCGGCTGCAGCAGCAGCACCGATTGCAGACGCCGGGTCAGCTCGGCGCGCACCAAGGCGGTGAGCAGCAGCTTGGCGCCGTAGGAATGCGCGATGCCGCGCACGCGGGCAGGCTTGGCCGCCACCAGATCCTGCAAGAGCGAGGCCACTCCGTTCGCGCCCACCACTCCGGCGCGGTCCTTCATGATGCGCACGGTTGCGAGCCGCACCAGCCAGCGCGGATCGAGAGAGTCGAGGAAGCTCGCCGCCTGTGCGCCCGGTCCGGCGGCGGGCGGGTGCGTGCCGACCATGCCGGCGCCGTCCGGGGCCGGATCGGCCTTGCCGGTCCCCGCTGCGGCCGGGCTCGACAGCGGCGGCGCGGCGCGCCAGACCGTCAGCAACTCGTCCGCCGTCAGCTTCGGCTGCGGCTGCAACGAGATGTCGTCGAGCGGATTGAGGATTTGCACGAAGAGGCCGGCGAGTTCGCGCGCCTGCGCCGTGTCGAGCCGCGCGGTCTGGCCGGCGAGCGCCAGGAAGCGGGCGCGTTCCGGCTCGCCCAGCAATTCGGCGATGGCGGCAAGCTCCGGGTCGGCGGCGGCGTCCTCGAGCCCGGGAGCCGAGGCGATGTTCGGCGCCTGCTCCCAGGGCAGCACGAGGCTGACGCTCGGCCAGAACACGCCGACGAAAAGCGGCTTGTAGCTCGCCGGCAGACCGCGCCCTTGCGCGCCGGTAAAGGCGTGGAAGCCGGTGACGAAGCGCTGATAGGCGCCGGTCGCGTCCTCCCAATCATTGTTCCAGCCATGGCTGAACAGCAGCACGTCGGTATAATCCCCGGCGGCGAGGTCGCGCAGCATGTGCTCGCGCGTTTGCGGCGAGATGCACTGGCCGGAGGCATCGAAGCGGATGATGTAGAACGGCCGCGACACGCCCTCGACGGTGAAGTGGGTCCAGGGGCCGACCTGATTGAACCGTTGCATCCCAAATGTCCTTGATGAAATGGCTGCTGGCGGAGTCGCGCGGACGTCCCGCCGGCGCCGCTTTCCGGGGAAGGCGGCGCCGGCGGGCTGCTTTGCCCAATGCGTAAGGCGATGTCAGACGGTGTCGTCGGAAGCCAGGGCGATCAGGTCGGCGAGCGTGAAGCTCTTGAAATCAAGATATGTCCCCGGCTTCAGGATCGAATCCTCGGAATATTTGATCAGCGTATAGAAAGTGTCGGCCACGATGCGGCTGCCGACCGGGCCGAGATGCTGACCGTTGGCGCCCTTCGGATCACCCGCTTCCGCCAGGATGTAGAACCAGAGCGGCGTCGCGGATTTGAACGGCTCCGCGGCGTCCTTCAGCTTTTGGGTGGGCAGCGCGGCGAGCAGGGCCGCACCCTCGAGCACCGGCATGCCCATCGCCTTGGCGACGGCCTGTCCGGTCGGCAGGCGCAGGAAGTAACCGCGCAGCAGGTTGCGGACCGCCAGTTTCGGCGCGATCCGCTTGACCTCGCCGGGGACTTCAGGATCGGAACCCTCGACCTTGCCAAACGTGTCCTGCAGCTTGAAGGTAAAATCCGTAAGCTGGGCGTCGATGGCGCGGGCCTTTTGCGGCGCCGAACCGTTCAGCGCGACGAAGCGCTCCCACTGGATGATCCAATTGTCCGGCAGCGTGTCGAAATCGCCGAGCTGGCCACTCAGCGCCGTGAAAGTGAAGAGCAGCGACAGTCTCGCGTCCGGGAAGTTGAGGTTGTAATCATAGACCGTGCGGATCATCGAATGGCCGAAGCGGTAGCCCGCGACGGCGAATTCGACCGGCATGAAGAGCTGTTCCTCGTCGGCGACCTTCCAGTTCGAGCCGGTCTCCCAGAGCGAATTCAGGATGTGCCGGTTGCAGATGCGCGGCAGGAAATCATACAGCACCATCCATTGATAGCGCTGCCGGAGCGCGCGCCGCGCGCCGGCGAAATCGAGATTTTTCGTCGTCGCCAGTTTGTTGTGCGCCTTCAGAAACGCCAGGTGGAGCTGGGCGACGATGAGGTTCTCGTCATTGCGCGGGTCGCCGATCAGGGCTTCGCGGTCGATCAGCTCGTTGGCGTTGCGGGGCTTTCGGGGGACATCGTTGAAGTCGGTTTTTCCCGGAACGGGCTGCGTGCGCGGGGGAGAGCCGTTGATCCGCTGGACCTTGCCGATCTTCATCAGCGCCGGGTTGGCCGGGTCGCGCGGCGCGGGATCGCTGTAGACGCTGTCGAGCTCCAGCGTCGGCGAGCGCGTGTTGATCAGTCCTTCCAGATCGGGGCGCGGCCGCAGATTGGGAACGGCGAGATCGTTGACCGGGGCGCCGGTCTTGTCGAAGGTGATGTCGTGGTCGATGAACTGCCCCAGATACGTATAGGCGGCAGGTATCGGACCGTCGCCCGCGTCGTTTACAGTGCCGCTCGGGGGCGGCTCATTGGCGTCCACCATCGCCTCGCCGAGCACTTTCAACGCCTCGACTGTCGCATCGCTCTCGGGCAGCCGGTTGGCGCTGTTCGCTTGCAAGTTCGGGAACATGAAGCCGAACTTGTGAGTATCACCCACGATTGCTTCAATAGAGAGCCCACCTTCGCGATCGCGTTCGACGGTTCCACCGTGTGGTATACGAACCATTTTAATGAACCTCTTCTTGAATAAATTTTTAACAACTCGCGTTACTGCGAAAATCCAATAAGCAGATTTTTACTTCCTACGCAAGATAGGAGGATAACCATGGCCTGTTCTCCGAACGAGCTTGGCGTAACCGCCCGCACGGCCCGGAAATTCGGCGTCACTTATGGAAAAACTCAGCCGTAGCAAACGCTTGCGAATCGCATGGCGCCCGGTGCAAGTGAGGCTCGGACTTCGAAGCGCGGCATGACCCTCATTCTTCCGGCGTAGCGAGGCGGATCGGCAACCCTATCCGATCGGTTGAGGTTGGGCATGGCGGGGCGCCCGCATGCGACAGGCCCGCGCCGGGCGCATGGGGCGGGTCTGAACTTCGCATAAGGTCAGCAGTTTTCCTTCTTTGGCCCTGCCGCGTGATTGGCTTATGATTTGGACAGCATGAAGCTCCGTATGACATCGCACGCCGTCCTTGTGCCGGCCCAGCCAGCGGGGGACGACGCCCGGACATGATCATTTCGCCGCCGCCCGCCCCGTCAGCCAACACGCCGAACCTGCAGCGGGCGATGCGCCAGCTCGCGAGCGGCGTCAGCATCGTGACCTGCGCCGATGGCGGCGTGCGCAACGGCTTTACCGCGACGTCCGTGACATCGCTCTCCGTCGAGCCGCCGCGCCTGCTGTTCTGCATGATCCGCACCTCGACATCGCTGCCGCTGATCGCGCGCAGCCGGCGCTTCGCCGTCAACATTCTCGGCGCCCAGCACCAGATGCTCGCCGACCGCTTCGCCGGACGCATGGGCGCGCAGGGCGAGGACCGCTTCGACGGCGCCAATTGGCAGACGCTGGCGACCGGCGCGCCGATCCTGTCCGACGCGCTGGCTTCGGTCGATTGCGAGCTCGAGGAGCTGATCGAGCGCCATTCGCACGTCATCGTGATCGGCCGGGTGGCAGGCGTTCAGCTCGCCGAAAACGGCGACGGACTGGTCTATTGGCGGGGCAATTACGACCGGCTTTGAGCGGTCCCGGTTCATCTTCTGCGAAGCTTTGCAGAAATACTTGGTTCCGCTCTGATGACGCCTCTGGTTTCATAAGCTGCCCGGTAAATGTTGGGAGCACGGCGTGGCAAAACGCATCGCGGATGTGATTGACCTGGCGCGTTACCGCCGCCGCAAACTCGGCCCCGGCGCAGATCCCGTCCCCGGCACCCGCGCCACCTGCAAGACGCCGTCCGGCACCGCGATGATTCCCTTCATGGCGCCGGTCGCCTCCTATTGCATGCCGGTATGGACGCCCGTGCTGCTCGGCGGCTCGCTTATCCCCGATTTCAGAATCAACCCCCGCAAGGACGGCCGCTAGCCAGGGGCGCCTTGCGCGGCGCTCGCGGCGCGAACATATCAAACGCGACAGGCCGCGCGGACCGCATGTCCCGGCGCGGCGAGGAGATGATGGTCATGGCAGCGAAACGGCAATTGCGTCTGGGCGCCTTCATGCGCCCCGTCAGCATTCACACCGGCGCCTGGCGCTATCCGGGCGCGGTGCCGGACGCCAATTTCAACTTCCCGGTGCTGAAGAAACTCGCCCAGACGCTCGAGCGCGGGAAGTTCGATGCCTTCTTCATGGCCGATCATCTCGCCGTGCTCAACATGCCGGTCGAGGCGCTGAAGCGCAGCCATACCGTGACCTCTTTCGAGCCGTTCACCCTGCTCTCGGCGCTCGCGGCGGTGACCGAGCGGCTCGGCCTCGTCGCCACCGGCTCGACCACCTTCGATGCGCCCTACCACGTCGCCCGGCGCTTTGCCTCGCTCGACCATATTAGCGGCGGCCGCGCGGGCTGGAACATCGTCACCACCTCGAACCCCGACGCGGCGCTGAATTTCGGGCTCGACGACCATATGGAGCACGATGAGCGCTATGTGCGCGCCCGCGAATTCTACGATGTGGTCACCGGCCTCTGGGACAGTTTCGCCGACGACGCCTTCATCCGCGACGCTGAGAGCGGCCTCTATTTCGATCCCGAGAAAATGCATGTGCTCGGCCATAAGGGCCAATATCTCTCGGTGCGCGGGCCGCTCAACATCGCCCGCCCGGTGCAGGGCTGGCCGGTGATTTTCCAGGCCGGGGCGTCCGATGCCGGACGCCAGCTTGCCGCCGAGACGGCGGAGGTGGTGTTCTCGGCCGGCTCGACGCTCGCCAGGGACAAGGAATTCTACGCCGACGTGAAGGGCCGGATGGAAAAGCTCGGCCGCCATCGCGACCATTTGAAGATCCTGCCGGGCGCCTTCGTCGTGGTCGGCGACAGCGTCGAGGAGGCGCGTGAAAAGCGGGCCCTGCTCGACAGCCTGGTGCATTATGACAGCGCCCTCGCCTCGCTCTCCGTCATGCTCGGCCATGACGCCTCGGGCTTCGATCCGGACGGGCCGCTCCCCGATCTGCCGCCGACCAATGCCAGCCGCAGCGGGCAGGAACGGGTGACGACGCTCGCGCGGCGCGAAAACCTGACCGTGCGCCAGCTCGCCCAGCGCCTCGGCGGCTATGGCGGGCTCGCCCTTGTCGGCACGCCCCAGACGATTGCCGATCAGATGGAGCAGTGGCTGGTCGAGGAGGGCAGCGACGGCTTCAACATCATGTTTCCCTACCTGCCCAAAGGCCTCGACGATTTCGTCGACCGCGTCGTGCCGGAATTGCAGCGGCGCGGCCTGTTCCGGCGGGAGTATGAGGGCGCGACATTGCGCGAGAATCTCGGCCTGCCGCGCCCGGAGAACCGGTTCTTTCCGGCTCGGGCGGAATAGCCGCCGCGTCCGGGCGCGGGCGGCCATCCGGCGGTCAGCCGACGCCATGCATCGGGAAAGCGAGCGGCACGCGGGGGCGGCGCGGGCGGCGCCGCTTGATCCGCTCCCAGGCGAGACGCCCCAGGCCGAAGGCAAGGCTCGCCGCGTCGGCCACCGCGACGGGCGAGCCGACCATCAGGTCATGCGCCAGCCAGAACGGGCCGCCGGCCAGGACCAGCGCGCGCATCGGCCCGGCCCGCTCCTGCAGCCGGCCGATGGCGATCAGCGCCATGCCGGTCGCGGCCAGCAGCGACACCGTGCCCTGCCAGGTCACGACGCTCGACGCGACCATGGCGATGGCCAGCAAATAGCCGATCCAGCGCAGCTCCGACCGCGTCCCGAGCACCAGCACGAGCGCGATCTGCAACGCGCCAAGTCCGTCTACGGTGGCGGCGGTCGTCACGCCGAGCAGGGCATAATGCAGGCTCAGTCCGCTCACCGCGGCAAGCTGGACCGACAGCATGGCGACGCGCGAGCGGAACAGCGGCCAAACGGCGAGGCAAAGCATGCCGAACAGGCCGAAAAACGACGGAAGGTCGGCGGCAAGGGTGGGCACCATCATGGCTATGCCCTCCCGATTTTGTGCCGGGGAAGAGCGAGTGCGGCAAGCGCGCGCGATGCGCCGCTGAATCGGGCGCGTGCCCTCGGCTGAGGTTGCATCGATCCGGTCTCCTGAATGGTCCCTCGGCGGATGGCAATTCGGCCAATCCGCGGTTGAGCCTCAAGGAAGGACGTCCAGGCTACGCAACGATGACGGAGAGTTGGCCGGCGGTTACATCTGCAATCACAAGTGGCGGGCTGCCAAAGCTGCGTTACGTCCGTAGCCGAGTCTTACACCTCTGAAACCTTCGGGTAGCGCGGGGATGCGAGGGTCCAGCGCTCTGCAACGGAGAAATTGCTTATGACCGCCAAGAACGGGTCCGCCGCGGGGGCCGGTCTCCTTGCCGAGACGGCCCGGCCGAGCCGACCGGAATTCGTCCCATCGGCAGGCGCCCATGAGGTGCTCGACGTCCTGGGTTTGCGGATCCATCATGTGACGCCGCTCAACCAGGGCGATGGGGATTATTGCGTCATCGAGGCCACCCTCCCCCCGGCCGGGATGGTGCTCGCGCATGGCCATGACGACCGCGAGACCTTCTACGTGCTTTCCGGCGAATTGCAGGGCCTGAAGGACGACGGCTGGACGACATTGCGCTCGGGCAACGTTTTCGACGTGCCGGGCGGCGTTATGCACGCTTTCCTCAATATGTCCGGCGTGCCGGTCTCCATGCTCATCGTCACGACGGTGCGCATGGGCCGATTCCTGTACGAAGCCGGACGCCCTGCGCGGTCCCTGCCGTCCGGACCGCCGACCGACGCCGAATTGCAGCGCTTCTTCAAACTGGCATTGAAATATGGTTACTGGCTTGCCAGTCCTGAGGAAAACGCTGCGTTCGGCCTGCCGGCCCGATAGGTGCCGCGCTCCCGCCCCAGCGCGTCAGACAGGGCGGGGCAACCTCGAGGCCAACACGGCGTTTCACCACCATGGCCATATTGGTACAGAGAAAAAAGTCTGGCATGCCGGACCCGTCTCCCGCGCCGGACCTGGCTGGGATGCGGGCGGAGGCCGCGACCGGAACGCGCCCTGAGCGGTCCTCGCCGGCCGACTCTGCGCTTTGTCCTATTGACCGGAGTCGATCCCCAGTCAAAATGGTGGGCAAACGCGAGAAGGTAACCCCCCAAATGTCAGACAGCACTGATCGTCCGTCCACGCGGCGGGAGGAATACGCGGAGGCGACCAGGCAGGCGATCGTGGACGCTGCCCGGCAGCTTTTCTGTCAGAATGGCTATTTTGCCACCAAGGTCGAGCACATCGCCAAGCTCGCGCGCGTTTCGCCGGCGACGGTTTACGCCGTGGCCGGTGGCAAGCAAGGTTTGCTGCGGACCTTGATGGAGATCGGCACGACCGCCTCGGCGGTCGCGACGACGATGGAGGCGATTTCGCGCAGCGCCGATCCGGATGAGATCATCGATCTGCTCGCCAAGGGCGTGCGCATCGTGCGCGAGGAGTTCGGCGATACGCTGCGGCTGATCGTCGAGACGGCGCCGCATGAGGACAGCGCCGGCGAAACCTGGGCCGCCGCGACGCAGCGCTATCGCGCGGCGCTCGCCACCCCGGCGCACCGTCTCGCCGATCTCAACGCGCTCAGGGAGGGAATCACGAGGCAGGACGCCATCGACATCCTCTGGTTTTATTTCGGCTATGCCGGCCTGTCGACGCTGGTGCTGGAAAATGGCTGGTCGTTCGACAAGGCGGAGATCTGGCTGGCGGGAGAGGCCCGCCGCGCCCTGCTGAAGAAGGGGCGGGGCGGCGCCTGACCGGTGCCGTTGTGGCGCCGGAACAGACCGAGCCAACGGCCGCGAAGAGGCAAAATGCACGACGGCGGCCGCCCTGCAACGCAAGGGCGCGGCCGCCCCGCGCCTATTTCGCCGCCCGGCCGAGCCGCTGGATCATGTCGCTGTCATAGCCGTATTCCGCGACCTGCCACCACGCATATTGCTCGTCGCGGAAGGCGGTCATGCGCTCGATCATGGCCTTGAAATCGGCATTGGTGGCCGAGATCTCGGTGTAAAGCTCCTGGGACGCCTTATAGGCGGCGTCCATCACGTCGGCCGGGAAGGGCCTGAGCTTGGCGCCTTCCGAAATCAGGCGTTTTAGCGCGGGCGGGCTCTTGGCGTCGTAGCGGGCCTGCATCCAGGTATTGGCATAGGTCGCCGCCGCGACCACGGCGCTTTGGTAGCTCTTGGGCAACCCGCTCCACTTCTCCAGATTGATGAAGCCGTGCAGGCTCGACCCGCCTTCCCACCAGCCGGGATAATAGTAATAGGGCGCGACCTTGACGAAGCCGAGCTTCTCGTCGTCATACGGGCCGACCCATTCGACGCCGTCGATGGTGCCGCGCTCGAGCGCCGGATAGACGTCCGGCCCGGCAAGCTGCTGCGGCACGATGCCGAGCTTGGCCATCACCTGTCCCGCGATGCCGCCGACGCGCAGCTTCAGCCCCGACAGGTCGGCGACCGACTTGATTTCCTTGCGATACCAGCCGCCCATCTGCGCGCCGGTATTGCCCATCGGCAAGCCGTAGACGTGGTATTTCGCATAGAACTCGTTGAACGCCTCATTACCGCCGCCCTGGAACAGCCAGGCATTCTGCTGGCGCGCATTCAGCCCGAACGGCACCGACGAGGCGATGGCGAAGGTCGGGTCCTTGCCGACATAATAATAGGAAACGCTGTGCGCCATCTCGACGGTGCCGTTGGAGACGGCGTCGAGCGCCTGCAGGCCCGGCACCAGTTCGCCGGCGGCAAAGACGCGGATGTTGAACCGATTGTCGGTGAGCTCCGCCACCATCTTGGAAAAGACTTCGGCCCCGCCATAGGTGACGTCGAGCGATTTGGGAAAGCTCGATGTCAGCCGCCAGCGGATCTCCGGGCTGGTCTGCGCGATGGCGGGCGCCGCCAGCGCGCCGGCCGCCAAGCTTGCCGCCGCCGTCTTCAGCAAGGCTCTGCGATGCATGTGCTGTAATCTCCCCGCGCCATCGCACCATTGCGGACGCGTTTGGAGAAAAGCGTAAAGCGTCCGCGTTGCGAGGCCGTGTCAATGCATGGATCGAAGGTTGCGGCTGTAATATGCGGGCGCCGATGCCAGCATATTACAGCCCGCCCACGGTCCTAATAGGTCTCGACGTTGACGGCGAACACATAACCGACGCCGCGTTCGGTCTGGATGAAACGCGGCGCGCTAGGATCGTATTCGAGTTTGCGTCTCAATCGCAAAACCTGGACGTCGATACTGCGATCGAACACATCTTCGTGCATGCGTGTGGCATGCAGCAATTGCTCACGGCTGAGCGGACGCTGCGGCGCGTCGAGAAAGGCCAGCAATAGCCCATACTCGCCCTTGGTAAGCGGAACCTGATTGCCGTTCGGCGCGACCAGCCGGCGGCTGCGGCGCTCGAGCTGCCAGCCGTCGAACCTGTAGCCGCCGCGCTCCGGCTCCCGCTTCTGCGAGGTCCGGCCGATCTCATGGCGGCGCAACACCGCCCTGACCCGCGCCAGCAGCTCCCTGAGGCTGAACGGCTTGGTGATGTAGTCGTCCGCGCCGAGCTCCAGCCCGATGATCCGGTCGACCTCGTCGCGCCGGTGGCCGGTCGTAATGATGACCGGAACATCCGAGCGGGACCGGATCTCGCGCAACAGGTCGAACCCGTCCTCATGGCCGAGCCGGATATCCAGCACGATCAGGCTGGGCTCGCCCCCGGCGAAAACCCTGACCAGATCCTGGCGCGAGGCCGACCAGGTCGCGGACAGATCATGCTCCTCGAAATAGTCGATGAGCATATGCCGCATTGCGGGATCGTCATCGACCACCAAAATGCGGATATGCTTGTCGAGCCCGTCGCCCACATCCGGGCGTCTCAGGGCAATTGCGCCGGGCCCGTCATGGCCGAGCGCCGCGCCCTCAAATAAGGCCCGGTGCGGTACGTCAGATGACTGACCAAGCCATTCGTCAGCTTCCATATGCTTTGTGGTCACGGACTGAACTGCCTTTCCGTTGACTTCGCCTGCCTGCACATAGCGGCTCCAATCACTAGAGTCCAACTATGGCAAATCAGCAGCATTTATATGGAGCGGTACGGATTGACAGACAAGTATACAATCGTGTCATGCCGCCGGCTGACGATGGCGAAAAAGCGTCATATATCTGTCGCATAGGCGCTTAAGTTATTCTGCATCATAGAATTTTTGGACAGACGGCTGAGAATGCAAGCTGTCGCATCTGGTATACCTGCGACGATTTATGCCTGTTTTTAAGGGATTTAGCGTACTGAAAACAGGACGATCCGCCGCAGCCAGGGTGGGCTATGGGATCGAGTCCGGGGGAATCGGCGGGAGGCGGCACGGTGTCGGGCCGCCCGCCTCCCGCGTGCTCCAGCCCGCCCGCCCGCTTCGAGGACAGTGCGTGGAACGGCTGGAGCGTCACCGGGCCACCGTGACCGCCGAAGTGGGCGGGAGCAGTCCCAGCGGCCGGCGAGGCTTTAGGCACAAGACTTAGATCGCGTCGGCGCCGGTTTCGCCGGTGCGGATGCGGATGGCCTCCGCGACGGCGGAGACAAAAATCCTGCCGTCGCCGATCCGTCCGGTCAGGGCCGCGCTCTGGATGGTCCCGATCACGCTTTCCACCATCGCGTCCGGCAGCACGATTTCGATCTTCACCTTGGGCAGGAAGTGAACGGCATATTCGACGCCGCGATAGATCTCGGGCTGGCCGATCTGGCGGCCGAAACCGCGCGCCTCGCTCACGGTCATGCCCTGCACGCCGATATCCTGCAGCGCCTGCTTCACCTCATGCAGCTTGAACGGCTTTATGATGGCGTCGATCTTCTTCATGATCTGGTGCCCTTCGGGGCTGAATCAAAATGCATTAAATATCGGCCCGCGCGGGAGGTCAGCGGGACGTCTCAGCTTTTGCCGAAGCTGCCGCCGGCGGCTTGACCACCATCATGAAAGACGTTGCTTTCTCGCCGGGCGCGAATGGGCCGGGCACCTTGTGGCTCACCGGCTTGAGGGTCTTCAGATAATCGGCGATGGCGTCGGCATCGGCCTGGGTGAGCTTGGCGAAAGCCTGCCACGGCATGACCGGGGAGAGAATGCGCCCATCCGGCCGGACGCCGGTCTGGATCGCGGTCACGATCTCCTGCTTGCTCCAGGCGCCGATCCCGGTCTCGCGGTCCGGCGTCAGGTTCGGCGCGACAAAGCCGCCCGCCGGATTTTCGAATCCGACATCGGAGCCGCCGAGATAGCGCGACATGTCCGGCTTGCCGAGCAGGTAGCCCGGCGTATGGCAATCATTGCAACCGCCCAATTCGACCAGATATTTTCCCCGCGCAACCTGGGCTGCGGAACTATTTTCCGCGAACGCCGCCGTGATTGGCGACATCATCGCAATAAATGCCAGAGCATAGACCGATTTGCGCATCGCTTACCTTTGATTTTGTGCGGCGGTCGAGCGTCCGGTTGAGACCGATACTAAGGCCGCTCAGAAAATCCGGCGCGCTCGACGACGACGTCCAATAAAATGCTCTTCCACCGGCTACGCTTTGATTTCATTGCGCGGCAAATCGATTGCGGCCGTAACACGACCCCAGCGGCCCGCCACGGCGGCGCATCCTCCATCGACCGAAGCGGGTGGCGCTACATCAGGGCGAGCGTGAAAAGGATCGCGGAGAGGAGCGGCGCCACGGTCCGGACGTGGTTCCAGAAGGCCCAGTCGACGAGATAGCGTAGCCACAGTTTGGCGGCTTCCGGCGTGGCCGGCGGGAGCGCGGCGAGCGCCTCGTTGAGGGGAACGTTGCAGGCCATGGTCACGCCGATGCATCCGGCGAGATACAGGCAAGCGGCCGGCAGGACCAGCTTGCCGTCGATGTCGCCCCAGCCGCAAATCCAGCCCGCGATCAGCGCGAGGCAAATGAGGGCGGTGCCGAAAAAGGCCAGGAAGAAGCCGGGGTTGATGACAGTGATGTTGATCGATTGCATCGCCGCGACGCCCTGCTCCGCGGGCAGCCGCGCCAGCGCCGCCATGACGAAGGAGGAGAAGGCGAAGAAAATGCCTGCGACCAGCCCGCTGCCGATCGCTCCGGCGAAGATGAGAAACACCGCCGCGCGCTCAATCATGACGGCCTCCGTGGACAGGCTGCCTGCCGTGGCACCTCGTCATTCCCGCCTCCGCCGCAAAACATGAGCATTTGTCACATTACACAAATGTGATAGATGCTCACGTTATCGCTGTCAAGCGGTGCGGGGATGCCGGCACCGTGTTATTAATCTGGCGCAACCATGCGGACCGCCAGTTTGACCGAGCCTCCCAAGACCATCGCCATCTATGTCGACGCCGATGCCTGTCCGGTGAAGGCGGAGATCTACCGCGTCGCGGAGCGGCATGGGCTGAAGGTGTACGTCGTCAGCAACAGCTTCATCGCCGTGCCCCGCGATCCGCTGATCGAGCGGGTGATCGTCGGCAGCGGTCCCGATGCCGCCGATGACTGGATCGCCGAGCGGGCCGCGCGCGGCGCCATTGTGATTACGGCGGACGTGCCGCTCGCCAGCCGCGCCATCAAGGCCGGGGCGGACGTGATTTCGCCGACCGGCCGCGCCTGGACGCAGGATTCCATCGGCATGGCGCTCGCGACGCGCAATCTGATGGACGGTCTGCGCTCGGCCGGCCAGATCACCGGCGGCCCAAAACCCTTCCAGCCGCGCGACCGCTCCAATTTCCTCTCCGCCCTCGACCTCGCCATCGTCCGGCTGAAGCGGGACGGCTTTGCCGGACAGGCGTAACCTAAACGCTCAATCCGCCATTCGATCGCTCGCGGCCGTACAGCGCCAGCCCGGCACCCACCGAGATGAACTCGTCCCCGTCGGCGAAGTCGGCGGCGTGAAAGCGGGCGGCGACCAGCGCACGGATGGCGGGGACGAAGGATGTGCCGCCGGTCATGAAGACCTGGTCGACATCGGCGGGGCCGGCGCCGGTGCCCTCGAACAGCTTGCTGAGCTGGGCATCGATCGCATCCAGATCCTCGGCGATCCACCGGTTGAAATCGTCGCGGCGGATCTGCTCGCTGATCTGCACCGGGCCGTGCCGGAATTCCAGCGTCGCCGTCTCCTGCGAGGAGAGCGCGGTTTTCGCGGCGGAGACGGCGCGGTAGAGGTCGAAGCCCAGCTCCTCCTCGATGATGTAGATCAGCCGCTCCAGCGCCTCGGGCACTTCGGACATGCGCATCAGGCCGCGCAGCTCGCGCAGCGTGTCGGGTGCGCGCAGGAAGGAGAGATCGCTCCAGCGCTGGAAGCGGGAATAATAATGCACCGGCATCGGCAGGCGCTTGCCCATGCTGAGATAATGCGAATCCAGGCCGAGCAGCGGGCAGACGATCTTTTCGATGATGCGGTAATCGAGCCGGTCGCCGGCGATGCCGACGCCGGAGGCGCCCAGCGTTTCAAGCTCGGCGCCCGGCGCGAGGCGGACCAGCGAAAAGTCGCTGGTGCCGCCGCCGAAATCCGCCACCACGCAAAGCTTGGTTTCGCGAATGCCGCTGGCGAATTTATAGGCCGCCGCCAGCGGTTCGGCGGCGAAATCGACATGGCGGAACCCGGCGAGGCCGAAGGCGTCGGCAAGCCGCTTCAGGGCCAGCTCTTCATTGGCGAGCTGGCCGGCGAAACGCACCGGACGCCCGGCCGTGACGCTGTCGCCGAGCGGGGGCAATTCCGCCTCGGCGCTGGCGCGCAACGCATTCAGGATTTCCGCGACCAGCTCCTCGATGGTGAACTTGCGGCCGAAAATATGGGTCTGCGAGAAATTCGGATTGGCGACCATCGACTTGACCGACTGGATCAGCCGGCAATCGCTGCCATGCTCAAGATAGGCCTCCATCGCGGCAGGCCCAGCCAGCACGATCGGCTGAGCGCGCGCCGCCCCGCCGCCCCGCACGAAGCACAGGATGGAGCGGAAATTGCTGCTCGACCGGTCGGCGCCATGCCGCGCGACCTGGATGCCGCCCCTGCCGGGCGCCACCGCGAGCACGCTGTTGGTCGTGCCGAAATCGATACCGACGCTCATGACATGGTCCTCAAGCAATTTGGCGGCGCGGGGCGCAAACGCAGGGCGCGGGCGCCGGCCCATTCAGTTTCGCGTGGCCCGCGAGCGAAGCTCACGGTTGGGTTATGAGGGTTGGAGGAGAGATGTCGCGCCAGTCCGAGCGTCTTGCCGGGTGCCGCGCGCCGTTCTTGTCGGGGTGAGATAGCAGCACCGGGCCAGCGCCGCCAAGGCTTTTTGCGCAATGGCGACGGGGCCTCCCGCGTCACTCTCCCGTGCAGGCTCGCAGGCAGCGGCTGAAACTGCCATGGCAGGATTTCAGCTCGGGCGATTCGTAGCAGGGCAAGCAGACCTCGCCGCAGCGCGCCCGCCTGTTCTGAATGGCGATGGCCCGCTCATGCCGCTCCCTGTCGCTGAGGCAGGGTTTGGGGCAATCGCCGTCGACCGTCCGGCAGCCGCTGCAATCGTGCAATTCGATCGGCGGCGGTCCGACGGCGCTCGGCGAGATCGAAGCGCTGGCGTCCGGGCGCATGCTGACCGCGAACGCGGCGGCGTCTTGCCGCGATTGCGCGAGAACCAGCGCACAGACGCAGGCGGCAACCAGAACCGTGCCGATTTTCCCCACAGCCGCTTCTCCTCACCGCGCCTTGTCTGCTTGGCCCCAAGCCCGGTCATGGTAAACGGTCGGGCTAGCAGGCGTCATAGCCCGTTTGGGTGATTTCGCCACAATCGTTAACGCGGCAACGCGAAGCAGGCAGGAGGTGCCCATGGAAGAATTTGCCGCCGGGATCGACATTGACGCGCCGCCCGGCGCCGTCTGGGCGGTGCTCGTCGACGTCAAGCGCTGGCCGGAATTCGATCCCCATTGCGAGCGGATCGAGGGCCATGTTGCGCTCGGCGAAACGCTGACCGTGTACACGCCGCTGGCGCCCGGCCGCGCCATTCCGGTGCGGATCAGCCGTTTCGACCCGCCGGCCGAGTTCGCCTGGACCGGCGGCCTGCCGCTCGGCATGTTCACCTCCGTCCGCACCCACCGCATCGCAAAACGCGGCAGCGGCAGCAGGCTCGACGTCACCGAGGTGCTCAGCGGGCCGATGCTCAAAATGGTCACCGCATCGCTTCCCGACCTTAACGAAATCTTCACGGCGTTTTGCGACGGCATCAAACGGCAGGTGGAGGCCGGGCGTTAGCGGATGGGTAAGGTGGGACGGTTTACCGGTCGTCATCCGCTCTAAATCGAAGATCTGGATCACGGTTCATGGTTTGGACTGATCCAAACGAAAGTCATCGTGATCTCGTCAGGCTCACCCGGATGCATTAACGACGGCGCTCCAAGAAACGTGCTACGTATTAAAGCTTATTCAAGCAGGCCGCATTGATGCAGCGCTATCCGAAATACGCGACCACCGTCATCGGCGCCTATAGCGTGCCGGACTGGTTCGAAGCCTTGGACAGGCTCGTCGCAGTGGGACAGCTTTCGCTTAGCGCCATGGCGGACGCGCAGTTCCGCTGCTGCCAGGGCGCTATCCTCGACCAGGAGGTCGCCGGCATCGACGTCGTCACCGGCGGCGAGATGCAGCGGCGCACGCATAACCGCCATTCGCCGCCCAATGCCATGCTGAATCATTTCTGGCAGATGATCCCCGCCTTCCAGGGCGGAACGCGGCCGAAATCGATCACCAGGCACGATCCGGACGTGTTTCACCCGGCGGCCACCTGCAAAAGCCGCATCCCCGACACGATCGACCTCGGCCTCGTCGAGGAGTTCCGCGCCGTCTCCGCGCTGACCGCCCTGCCCGTCAAGATCACCATGACCAGCCCCCTGATGCTGGCCAAGGTCGCCTATGACGAGCACTATAATGACCTGCCGGCGATGATGAACGACCTCGCCAAGCTGCTCCGGCATAATTTCAAGCTGCTGCTCGACGCCGGCTGCCAGCATATCCAGATCGACGAGCCGCTGTTCACCATCGTCGATGAAAGCGAGGCGCTCGCCGCCGTCGACGCGATCAACGCCGCCATCGAGGGGCTGACCTCGCGCGCCCATGTTTCGGTGCATATCTGCCAGGGCAATTACGCGGTCGGCAAGGAATATGACGGCCAGATCGGCCATCGCTATTTCGATCACGGCCGCTACAAGGCCGACGTCATCACGAAGATCCAATGCGCCTCCTTGCTCGTAGAATATGACATGGCGCATCACTATCAGGGCCTGATTGGCAACAAGCAGATCGGCATCGGCGCGGCCGACGTGCAGGATCCCAAGATCGAGACCGGCGAGACCATCGCGACGCGCGTGCTGGCGCAAGGCTGGGCGGCGCCGGAGCAGGTCATCATCACCTCGTCCTGCGGCTTCAATCACCTGCCGCGCCGGACGGCGATGGGCAAGCTGCAAGCCATGGTGGCGGCGAAGCATTTATTGGGCGGGTAGCCTCTCAGGGATAAGCGTGACCAAGGATAAAGGAGAGCCCGCGCCGTATCTGGTGACCTTCAGCGATGAAGTGCTCGCACTCGCTCAAGAAGCTGGCCGGGTCGGGATCTTCGAATGGCATGTGCCGGCCGGCACCCTGCTGGTCTCGCAGCAATTCCTCGTCATCTACGGGCTCGACTGCTTCGACGGCCGCCACGAGAGCTGGCTTGCCTGTGTCTTCCGCGAGGACGTCGCCCGCATCGTCGATCAGACCGAGAACGCGTTCAGGCGCCGGGACCGGGAAATGCTGATGGAGTTCCGCATCCTCCGGCCGGGCGATGGCGGCCTCGTCTGGATCGAGGCGCGCAGCATCATCTTTTACGACGCGGACGGCCGGGCGATCCGGATGGTGGGGGTCAATGCCGACATCACCGAGCGCAAGCGGGCCATCCTGCAGCTCCGCGCCTTCACCGAGACGATGGAGGAGGCCGTGCGCGAGCGCACGCGCGAACTGGTCGCCGAGAACGAAGCGCGGCGCAAGGCCGAGGAACTCTTGCGCCAGGCGCAGAAGATGGAGGTGGTCGGCCAGCTCACCGGCGGAGTCGCCCATGATTTCAACAATCTGCTGACCATCGTGCTGGGCGGCCTCGACATTATCGGCCGGCAATTGCCCGCGCTCGGCCCCTCCCCGGAGGCGGAACGCATCGCCAAAGCCCGCGACATGGCCGTCGAGGGCGCGAGGCGCTCGGCGACCTTAACCAGCCGGCTGCTCGCCTTTTCGCGCCGCCAGCCGCTCGATCCCAGACCGCTCGACGCCAACAAGCTGATCGCCTCGACCGGCGAGCTGCTGCACCGGACGCTCGGCGAGCAGATTGCGCTGGAGACGGTGCTGGCGGCCGGGCTCTGGCGCGTCCATGCCGACGCCAACCAGCTCGAGAACTCGCTCATCAACCTCGCCCTGAACGCCCGCGACGCCATGCCGACCGGCGGCCGCATGACCATCGAGACCGCCAATTGCCATCTGGACGGGGCCTATGTGGCCGGCATCGCCGAGCCGGTCGAGCCGGGGCAATATGTCATGGTCGCCGTGACGGACAGCGGGCTCGGCATGGACAAATCCACCCAGGAGAAGGCGTTCGAGCCGTTCTTCACCACCAAGGCGGTCGGCCAGGGCACCGGGCTGGGGCTGAGCCAGGTCTATGGCTTCGTGCGGCAATCCTCAGGCCATATCCGCATCTATAGCGAGCTCGGCGAAGGCTCCACGGTGAAGATCTACCTGCCGCGCTATGCCGGCGCCGAGGAGGCCGCGCCGTTCGTGCCGCCGGAGCTGACGGCGCGCGCGGGGGGAAGCGAGCTGATCCTGGTCGTCGAGGACGATGCGTCGCTGCGCGGCTATACCGTGCAAATCCTGACCGAACTTGGCTATGGCGTGCTGGAAGCCGCCGATGGGCGGATCGGGCTGAAGGTGCTTGCGGAGCGCGGCGACATCGACCTGCTCTTCACCGACATCGTCATGCCGGGCGGCCTGAATGGCCGCGAATTGGCGGATGAGGCGGTGAAACTGCATCCGGCGCTGAAGGTGCTGTTCACGACGGGCTATACGCGCAACGCCATCGTCCATCATGGCCGCCTCGATCCCGGCGTGCATTTTCTCGGCAAGCCGTTCTCATTCGACGAGCTGGCGCTGAAGATCCGGTCGGTGCTGGATGAGGACGGGTAGTGCGCCGCTCAATCCCCGCAGGCGCCGATCACGGCGCCGTCCTGGCAGAGGCAGCCGGCGGGGTCGGGCGGGCTGTCCGGTTCGCAATTTCTCCTCGCCTGCTCGAACATCGCTTGCGGAATGGAGCCGAAGCCGGGCACGTTCACCGCGCCGGGCATCCCCTTCACCCGCTTGACCGCCGCCGCCTCCAGCCAGCTCATTTCATTTTCGGTCTGGCACCAGCTCTTGCGGCAGAACGTGACGGAAACCACCTGACCGGCGGCGAATGAATGATCGCTCGCGCTTTGCTTGCTTGGCCGTGCATAAGCGGATGCGGGATCGGAGACGATATAGTTCTCTGATGCAGAGGCGGCGGCCATTGGCAGCATGGCCATAATCACCGCGAAAAAATAGACACCGTGATTCATCATCCCTCCCGAAATTGGCGTTCGATGACAGCCGGTCTAGCCGAAAGACAAGGGAAACTTCGGATTTGCGGCGCCATCGCCGTATCTAGACTTTGTTACCTGAAACCGCGGAACATTACAGATGTAACATAGTCGCCTACCGATGAAATCCGCATGTAACGCGGCTGCGCTACAACCCGCCCTCAACTGGGAGTGAAATAAGCCCGATGCGTGCGCGACCTGGCCGTAGCTGGTGGTGGATCATGCCGGCTCTGGCCCTCGGCGTGTTATGCGCCGGACCCGTGCGTCCCGCGGATTCGGCCGATCCCTTCCATCCGACCGCCCTCGACGAAATGCAAAGCGCCGGCCCCGTCGAGCCGATCACGCCCATTCCCGAGCCGCCCGCCGCCGACCCGCGCGTCGTCGCGCTGGGCGAGCGCCTGTTCCACGATGTCAGGCTGTCGGCGGGAGGAAAGAGAAGCTGCGCCACCTGCCACGACATCAATGGCAATGGCGCGAAACGTCCCGAGAACGCCGCCATCACCGACGACAAGCCTGGCGCGATGGATGTCTCGACCGTCTTCAACGCCTCGCTGAGCTTCCGCCTGAACTGGGAAGGCAAATTCCGCTCGCTGGAAGCCCAGGCCGAAGCCTCGCTGGACAGCCCGCACATGATGGGCGCCGGCGTCGACAGCGCCGTCGAGAAGCTGGCCGCCGATCCCGGCATGAGAAACGCCTTCCGCGAAGCCTATGGGCGCGGCCCCGACCGTGTCAGCCTGATCGACGCGCTCGCCGTCTATGAGCGCTCGCTGGTGACGCCGGGCAGCCGCTTCGACCGGTGGCTCGCCGGCGATCAGACGGCGCTATCCGAGCAGGAACAGCTCGGCTACCGGACCTTCAAGATGCTCGGCTGCATCTCCTGCCATCAGGGCGTCAATCTCGGCGGCAACCTGTTTCAGCGGCACGGCATATTCCGCCCGCTGGCCTCGCCCAAGCCGGAGATTTTGCGCGTTCCCGGCCTGCGCAATATCGCCACGACGGCCCCTTATTTCCACGACGGCAGCGCCGCCACGCTCGGCGATGCCGTGCGCCGCATGGGCGCCGCCCAGCTCAACTACGCTCTGTCGGATACCGAAGTCGACGCCATCGTCGCCTTCCTCGACAGCCTGACCGGCACCTATCGCGGCCGCCGGGTCGGAGGAACGCCATGAGACTGTCGTCGACCGCCGCCGCGGCCTCCTTCCTGCTGTTGCTGCTGAGCTGGCTCCTGGTGCGCGGCCTCAACCTGGATGCGCAATCGACCGTGCGGGCGATGCAGGCGCTCGACCGGCTGGCGGTGGCGCAAAGCGCGCTGCACCGCGACGTGCTGCGGGCGCGCTCCGGCCTGCTGCGCAATTACGATCCGCTGGTGAAGGAGAACGAGGCGACGCGCGCGGCGCTCGAATGCGTGCGCAATATCGGCGGCCAGCGGCCCGAATTCGCCAGCGCCATCGACACGCTGTCGGGGGCGGTCGATCAGCAGGAGCAGCTTGTCGAAAAGTTCAAATCCGCCAATTCCCTTTTGCAGAATTCGCTGGCCTATTTCGGTTTCTTCTCGACGCGCCTCAACATCGTCGACGGCGCGTCCGCCCCGCCGATCCCGGCGGTCAGCAGCCTCGCCGTCGCCATGCTGCACCTGACGCTCGACACCTCCGAGGCCGCCGCCCGCGAGGTGGAGGTCCTGCTCGACCAGCTCAGCGGCCAGGCCCTGCCGGTACACGATATCCGCGGCGTCGACGCGCTGCTGGCGCATGGGCGGATGCTGCAGCGCCTGCTGCCGGAGACCGACCGCATCCTGAAATCGCTGTTCCAGTTGCCGATCGAGGCCGATATCGGCAGCCTGCGCTCGGCGGTGCTCGAATTCCAGCGGGCATCCGAGGACAAGGCCCAGCATTACCGCGTGATGCTGTACGGCCTGTCGCTGCTGCTGCTCAGTTTCCTCATCTTCTTCGCCTTGCGACTGCGCTCGCGGGCACAGATTTTGAGCCGCCGCGCCGCGCTCGAACATACCATCGCCGGCATCTCGACCCGTTTCATCAATTCCCGCTCGCATGAGCTGGGCAATCATATCGAGGCGGCGCTCGGAGAACTCGCCGAGCGCATCGGCGCCGACCGTGCCTATTTCTCCAGCGCCGGCATCGAGGGCCGCTTCTACACCTGGTCCCGCGAAGGGGTCAGTTTCCCCGAAGGCTGGCCGCAGAACGCGCCATCCGTCCTCGCCAGCCTGTCGAAATGCGATGACGGCATCCTCCAGATCCCCGATGTCGACGCCATGCCGCGCGGCCCGGCCAGGACCGCGCTGAGCGCGGCGGGCATCGCGGGCTGGATCAGCGCCACGGCGCAGGGCGGCAAATGCGGCGGCGCCATGCTGGGCTTCGACGCCGTCTGGCCCCATGCCATCGCCACCTCCGGCGAGGTGACACTGCTGCGCATGGCCTTCGACGCCATCGCCCACGCCTTCGACCGCGAGGCCCTCGAGGCCGAACGTGACCGGGTGGCGGCGCATTTGCAGCGCGCGAGGCGGATGGAAACGGTCGGCGCGCTGGCGAGCGGCATCGCGCATAATTTCAATAATATCGTCGGCGCCATCCTGGGCTATACCGAGATGGCCCAGGGTCAGGCGCGGGCGACGGGCGGCCGCCTTGCCCACAGCATCGAGGAAATCCGCCGCGCCGGCGAGCGCGCGCGCGACCTCGTCGACCAGATCCTGACCTTCGGCCGCCGCCGCGACCCGAGCTTCACACGGCTGCAATTGAGCGACGTGCTGAACGAATCGCGCTCGCTGCTCACCGCCTCCTTGCCGCCGCAGGTCGAGCTGATGATCGAGGATGTGCCTGTCCCGGCGATCATTTCCGGCGAGGCCGGGCAATTGCAGCAGGTTATCCTCAATCTGTGCCGCAACGCCGCCCAGGCCATGAACGACAACGGCATGATCCGAATCGAGACCCGGCTTTTTCGCGGCATGGTGCCCCGTCTCAGCCACGGCTCGCTGCCGCCGGGCCGATATTGGGTCGTCTCCGTCGTCGACCAGGGCGGCGGCATGGACGAGTCCACGGCAAAGCGCATCTTCGAGCCCTTCTACACCACCCGCATGGGCGGTACCGGCCTCGGCCTCGCCACGGTGCGCGATATCGTCATGGACCACCGCGGCGCCATCGATGTGAAGAGCGCGCCTGGGGCCGGCAGCTCCTTCGAGGTCTGGCTGCCCTGCGCCGGGGCGGAATTGATCCAGGCGCCGGCAACGACGCAGCCGGTCAATGTCGCGCTCGGTCATGGCGAGGCGGTGCTGGTGGTGGCGGATGAGCGCGAAAGGCTGCTGCGCAACGAGGAAATGCTCGCCGCGCTCGGATACGAACCCGTCGGCTTCGTCAGCCCCTCCGACGCGCTCGCCGCCTGGAAGGCGAGCCCGAAGCGGTTCGACGCCGCGCTGGTCGGCCAGATCACCTCGGCCTGCGCCATTACGCTCGCCGGCCTGCTGCACGAGACCGCGCCGCAATTGCCGATCGTCATGGCGAGCGTCTCGAGCGACGAATATGATGTCGAGGCGCTGATCGAAGCCGGGGTGTTCGACCTCGTCCGCCAGCCGCTGGCCTCGGCGGAACTTGCCGGCGTGCTGGCGCGCTCGCTCGCCCGCTCGCGGCCCCCGATGCTGGCGCGCTCCTAGAGCGGGATGAGGTAAAGCGGGGACCGGTTTGCCGCTCGTCATCCCGCTCTACATGCAAGAACGAGATCAGGTTCAGGATTTTGGGTTGAGTCCAATCCAAAAGCATCGTGATCTAGGGCCGCTGACGCGCGGGGCTCGGCGCGACGGGGCGCAATCGTAATGGGAACCATTCGCCCCCGCGCCACCTTTTGTCCGGACCAGCGAAACAAGGCTCGGACATCATGGACCGGAACCCGACGTCCCCGTTGCGCGAGCGCGCTTCATCGCGCAGCGCTCTGAGCGTGGCGCCCGCCCAGCCCACCGCGCGGCCCCTGCCGTCCGGGCTGCAATGGCCATTCGGCAGCGGCGGCAAGGGACCCGCGCTCTTCGTCCCCGCCGATCTGCCCGCCGGACCGCTGCCGCTGGCCGTGCTTCTGCACGGCGCGACCTCCACCCCGCAGCGCGTGCTGTCGCGCATTCAGGACGAAGCCGAGCGGCAAAAAACCCTCATCCTGGCGCCGAAATCGCACGCCACGACATGGGACGCCATCGGCGGCGCCTTCGGCCCCGATGTCGTCGCGCTCAACCGTGCCCTGGCCTATCTCTTCGACCACTTCCCCATCGATCCCGCGCGCATCGCGCTGGCAGGATTTTCCGATGGTGCCACCTATGCGCTTTCGCTCGGGCTCGCCAATGGCGACTTCTTCCGCTTCATCCTCGCTTTCTCGCCCGGCTTCGTCATCCCGGGCCTGCGCCGGGGCCGGCCCTCGATCTTCATCTCCCACGGCACGCAGGATGCGATCCTGCCGATCCGCCTCTGCAGCCGTGAGATCGCCCCGGCCCTGCGCCGCGAGGGCTACGGCGTCGACTACCGCGAATTCGTCGGCGGCCACGGCGTTCCGCCCGAGATGGCGGCGGCGGCGCTCGGCCTCCTCGCCTGATTAGGCCCGGCTTGCGAACAAAACAAGAATCAGCAATCCTTACGTGTTTTCACGGGGGGACCGTCCGCTGCTTGCCGCCGCCTATCTCGACAAGCTCAATCCGGAGCAACGGCGCGCCGTCGAACATGGCGTTTCGGCCGATGGCATTGCGCGCGCGAGGCCGCTGCTGGTCATAGCCGGGGCGGGATCGGGCAAGACCAACACGCTCGCCACCCGCGTCGCGCATCTGATCGCCGGCGGCACCGATCCGCGCCGCATCCTGCTGCTGAGCTTCTCCCGCCGCGCCGCCGCCGAAATGACCCTGCGCGCCGGGCGCATCCTCAACGAGGTCATGCGCCAGAATGCTGGCGTGACGATCGAGGCCCTGAGCTGGGCGGGCACCTTCCACGGCATCGGCGCGCGGCTGTTGCGCGAATATGCGGAAGAAATCAGCCTCGACCCCGCCTTTACCGTGCATGACCGCGAGGACAGCGCCGATCTGATGAACCTCGTCCGGCATGGCCTCGGCTTCTCCAAGACCGAGACCCGTTTCCCGACCAAGGGCACATGCCTTGCCATCTATTCCAAATGCATCAATGCCGAAATGGCGATCGGCGATGTGCTGCGCAGCACCTTCCCCTGGTGCGCGGACTGGGCCGAGGAGCTGAGGGAGCTGTTTGCCGGCTATGTCGAGGCCAAGCAGCGCCAGCGCGTGCTCGATTACGACGACCTCTTGCTCTATTGGGCGCAGATGGTCGGCGATGCCTCGATCGCGGAGGATATTGGCGGGCGGTTCGATCATATCCTTGTCGATGAATATCAGGACACCAACCGGCTGCAATCCTCGATCTTGCTCGGGCTGAAGCCGGATGGCATCGGCCTCACGGTCGTCGGCGACGATGCGCAGTCGATCTACTCCTTCCGCGCCGCCACTGTGCGCAACATCCTGGATTTTCCGGCGCAGTTCAGCCCGCCTGCCGAGATCGTCACGCTGGAGCGCAATTACCGCTCCACCCAGCCGATCCTGGCCGCCGCCAATGCCGTCATCGATCTGGCCAAGGAGCGCTTCACCAAGAACCTGTGGAGCGAGCGCGCCGCCGACACGCGGCCCCAGCTCGTCAGCGTCCGCGACGAGGCCGATCAGGCGCGCTATATCGCCGAGCGGGTGCTGGAGAACCGCGAGACCGGCGCGACCTTGAAGCAGCAGGCGGTGCTCTTCCGCACCTCCTCGCATAGCGGGCCGCTCGAGGTCGAGCTGACGCGCAGCAAGATCCCGTTCGTGAAATTCGGCGGCCTGAAATTCCTGGACGCCTCGCATGTGAAGGACATGCTGGCGCTGATGCGCTTCGTCGAGAACCCGCGCGATCAGGTGGCGGGATTCCGGCTGATGCAGTTGATGCCGGGCATCGGCCCGGTCTCGGCGCAGCGGGTGCTGGACGAGATCGCCCGCGCCGCCGATCCGATCGGCGCGCTCGCCGCCTTGCCCACGCCGCCCCGCGCCGATGAGAGCTGGCGGCTCTTCGCCGAAACGGTGACGCTGCTGCGCTCCGGGAGGCCCGGCTGGCCTGCGGAGCTGGAGCGCGCCCGGCTCTGGTACGAGCCGCATCTGGAGCGGCTGCACGAGGACGCCGAAATGCGCCGCGCGGACCTCCTGCAATTGGAGCAGATCGCCAGCGGCTATGCCTCGCGCACCCGCTTCCTCACCGAGCTGACGCTCGACCCGCCCGACGCCACCAGCGACCAGGCCGGCGTGCCGCTGAAGGACGAGGATTATCTGATCCTATCAACGATCCACTCCGCCAAGGGCCAGGAATGGCGCTCGGTCTTCGTGATGAATGTGGTCGATGGCTGCATTCCGTCCGACCTCGGGGTCGGCAGCTCGGCCGAGATCGAGGAGGAACGGCGGCTGCTCTATGTGGCGATGACGCGGGCGAAGGATGATCTGCACCTGATCGTGCCGCAGCGGTTTTTCAAGCATAACCAGAACGCGCTCGGCGACCGGCATGTCTATGCCTCGCGCAGCCGCTTCATTCCGCACAATCTGCTGGCGCTGTTCGAGCGCACCGGATGGCCGGTCGCGGGGTCCGAGGCCGCGCGCGCGGCGGCGCGGCAGAGCGCCAGGATCGACGTCGGGGCGCGCATGCGGGGAATGTGGCGCTGATCTTGAGCGGGAGCCATGTCATATGGAACGTCAGGCGCGACGCATCCGCCTTTTGTCTTTCCCGCGAAGGCGGGAATGGCAGCCGCGTCCACGGGCAGGCTGCTCAAGGATGCTGGATTCCCGCCTTCGCGGGAATGACAGACAACCGATAGCGCCGATTTATTCCGTCACAGCCGATCCCGCTCTAAGTCCGGAAGCCGCGTCGCGGAGGTCCCGCCGCCCTACGCCCGGGCCGCCGCGTTCAGCCGCGCCGTCATCTTCTTGGCGACGCGCTCGACGATCAGGCGGCCGATGGGGAGGGAGGAGGTCGCCGCCGGGGAGGGCGCGTTGCAGACATGCAGCATCCGGGGCGTTTCCTCGAACAGGAAATCATGCAGCAGCGTGCCGTCGCGCAGGATGACCTGGGCGCGGATGCCGGCCTCGTAGGGGAGCAGATCGGACAGCGTCAAGCTGGGGCAATATTTCTGGCACTCGGCCAGATAGCGGCTCGGCGAGAGCGAGTTGCGCATTTCGGCCAGCCCCGCGCCGAGATGCTTGCGGGTAAAGCGCCAGAAGCCGGGAAAGCGCATGAAGTCGGACGAATCGCGCGGGGAAAAGGAGAATTTCCTATAGCCCTCGCGCGCCCAGCCGAGCACGGCGTTCGGCCCGACCGTGACGCTGCCGTCGATCATGCGCGTCAGGTGGATGCCCAGGAACGGCAGCGCCGGATCAGGCACCGGGTAGATCAGCGAATGGACGATGTCGTTCTTTTCGGGCGGCAGTTGGTAATATTCGCCGCGGAAGGGGACGACCCGAAAATCGGCGGCGACGCCGGCCATCCGCGCCAGCCTGTCCGATTGCAGCCCGCCGCAGACGATGAGCTGGCGCGCCCGCCATTGCCGCTCGCCCGCCGAGACCGTGACATATTCGATGCCCTCGGCAATCGCCGTCACTTCGGCGCCGAACACCACCTCGCCGCCACCCTTGCGGATGTCGTCGGCCATGGCGGCGCACATCTGCTTGTAGCCGACGATGCCGGTGCTCGGCACCCAGATCGCGCCGACGCCGTCGATATTGGGCTCGCGCCGGCGCAGTTCGGCCGCGTCGAGCTTTTCCGCCGGAACCTTATTCTGCTTAGAGCGCTCGAACAGCGCATCCATGCGGACGCGCTCGGCCTCGTTGGTCGCGACGATCAGCTTGCCGCACTGGATGTAGGGCAGGCCATGCGCCTCGCAAAAGGCGATGGTCTCGACGACGCCCTGGCGCGACAGCTCGGCCCGGAAACTGCCGGGCGCGTAATAGATGCCGGAATGGATGACGCCGCTATTATGGCCGGTCTGGTGGCGCCCGACGCCCTCCTCCTTTTCGAGGAGGAGGATGCTGGCGCCGGGATGCACCTCGCCGAATTTGAGGGCGCTGGCCAGCCCGACGATGCCGCCGCCGATGACGCAAAGATCGTAGATCATCGCGCCGCCCGGCGGGCCGTCATCGCCACGGAAGGCCGCTTAGACCTCTTCGTCATCTTCGCGCGGGCCGCCGACGATCCCGGTCACGTCGCCGCCGTCGTCGTCTTCCTCGACTTCGATGAAGGCTTCGTCATCCTTGAGGTCGGTGTCGTCGTCTTCGAGCACGACCAGCTCGCTATCCTCAAGATCGGGCACTTCTTCCTCGGCCGCGACCTCGTCGAGAGAGACGATATCGACCGGCGCGGCCTTGCCGATCACATCATCATCGTCATCATCGACCGTATTGCCGGCGGGAGCAGCCTTATGCTTGCCCTCCTGCTGCTGGAAGATTGCCTGGCAGATCGGGCAGGTTATCGGGTCCCGATTGAGGTCATAGAATTTGCTTCCGCAGTTTTGGCAGACCCGCTTCGTCCCTCGGGCAGCTTTTATGGACATCAAATCGCCTCGTAAAACGTCGCTCGGACTTTTTGGGGGGAATGAACCAATTGCATAGGCATGGACGGCGCATCCTGTCAAAGGCAAATGATCGCGCCTGTGCGCCGCAGCGATTGAGAATTGACAGACCGCCCGTCTGACGGCTCTATGGCGCCACTGAGGCTTCTTGCAGAACGCCCATTCTTTGCTCAACGCACGGGCCTTTCGTCATGCCAATGCTCGCCGCCGCTCAATCGGGGCCGCTCTCCGGCCGCGCCAAGGTGCCTGGGGACAAATCCATATCGCATCGGGCGCTGATGTTCGGCGCTCTCGCCATCGGGGAAACCCGGATCACCGGGCTTCTGGAGGCGGGCGATGTGCTCGCCACGGCCCGGATCGTCGGACAGCTCGGCGCGGGCGTGACCGGCGCGGACGGCGTCTGGACCGTCACCGGACGGGGCATCGGCGGGCTGGTCTCGCCGGAGGAAGCGCTCGATTTCGGCAATTCCGGCACCGGCGCGCGGCTGATGGCGGGCGTCGTCACCGGCCATCCCATCGAAGCCGTGTTTACCGGCGACGCCTCGCTTTGCCGCCGTCCGATGGGCCGCGTACTGAAGCCGCTGCGCCAGATGGGCCTCTCCATCGCCGAGGGCGACCGGGACACGCTGCCGCTCACCCTGCGCGGCACCGGCGACGTCATCCCGATTACGTACAAGCTGCCGGTGCCGTCGGCGCAGGTGAAATCGGCGGTGCTGATCGCGGGGCTCAGCGCGCCGGGCGAGACCACGGTCATCGAGGCCGAGGCGACGCGCGACCACACCGAAAAGATGCTCACCTATCTCGGCGCGCGAATCCGCATCGAGGATACCGATGACGGCCGCATCATCACGCTGACCGGCCAGCCGGTGCTGAAGGGCCGCCCGATCGAGGTGCCGGCCGATCCCAGCTCCTCGGCCTTCCCGGCCGCCGCCGCGCTGATCTGCCCCGGCTCCGATATCGTCATCGAGAACGTTCTCATTAACCCGACGCGCATAGGCTTCTACGAGACGCTGCTCGAAATGGGCGCCGATGTCAGCTTCGAGAACCGCCGCGAGCAGGGCGGCGAACCGGTCGCCGACATCCGCGTTCGCCATAGCAAGCTGAAAGGCGTCACCGTGCCGCCCGAGCGCGCGCCATCGATGATCGACGAATATCCGGTGCTGGCGGCGCTCGCCGCCTATGCCGAGGGCGAGACGCGGATGCTGGGCCTCGCCGAGCTGCGGGTGAAGGAGAGCGACCGGCTGTCCGCCACCGAGGCCGGGCTGAAGGCTTGCGGCGTCGATGTCACCACCGGCCCGGACTGGATGGCGGTGCGCGGCGGCAAGGGCGTTCCCGGCGGCGCGACCGTCGTCACCGACATGGATCACCGCATCGCCATGGCCTTTCTGACGCTCGGACTCGGCGCGCAATCGCCCGTCGCGGTCGATGATATTACGATGATCGAGACCAGCTTTCCCAATTTCGTCGCCCTGATGACCAGCCTCGGCGCCCGCCTGGAGCCGCACGGAGACGCCGGCGTATGATCATCGCCATCGACGGACCGGCCGCATCCGGCAAGGGCACGCTGGCCAAGCGCATCGCCCAGCATTACGGCCTCGCCCATCTCGACACCGGCATGCTCTATCGCGGCGTCGCGCGGGATATGCTGGCGGCCGGCATCCCGCTCGAAGACCAGACGGCGGCCGAGCACGCCGCTCGTTCGCTCGATCCGACGACGCTCGAAGATGCCGAGCTGCGCGCCCGCCATATGGGCGAAGCGGCCTCCGTCATCGCGCAATTCCCGGCCGTGCGCGCTGCCCTGCTCGAAGCGCAGAAGGCGTTCGCCGAACGACGATCCGGCGCGGTGGTCGAGGGGCGCGATATCGGCACGGTGATTTTCCCCAATGCCGACGTCAAGCTCTTCATCACCGCCGATCTTGCCGAACGCGCCCGCCGTCGCCATCTTGAGCTGACCACGCTGGGGGAGAGCATATCCGAGCAGGATGTCTTTGCCGATCTTGAGAAACGCGACCACCGCGACCAATATCGGACCGCCTCTCCGCTGCGCATGGCGGAGGACGCGTACTTGCTCGATACGACGAAATTGGATATAGAAGCAGCATTCTTCGCCGCCGTGAGATTGATCGACGCCGCGATTGGCCGCTCTTCGCCGCTCTAGACGGATTTTTGTCCTCTGAGTGCGACACTATCCAGAGTTGTCAGCGGGTGCTGCCCTGTCTTTCCGGCAACAAAGAGCACATGAATTGACGGATCGGTCCCCTCCTCGCCGGTAAGGAGAGGCTGGCCGCCTATTCCATTTGGCGCAATTGGCGCCGCACCAACGACCGGCAGGGACTTTAATGAGCTTACCGCAAGCAACCGAACAGGGAGCCAGGGAGTATAATCCGTCTCAGGAGGATTTTGCCGCTCTCCTCGAGGAATCCTTCCAAAAATCCGACATCGACGAAGGCGCCGTTGTCAAAGGCCGCATCGTCGCGATCGAAAATGATCTCGCCGTCATCGACGTGGGCCTGAAGACCGAAGGCCGGGTGGCGCTGAAAGAATTCGGCATCAATGGCCGCGCATCGACCGTCGCCGTGGGCGACGAGGTCGAGGTCTATCTCGAGCGCGTCGAAAATGCCATGGGCGAGGCTGTCCTGTCGCGCGAAAAGGCGCGCCGCGAGGAGAGCTGGAACCGCCTCGAAGAGAAATTCACGGCCAATGAAAAGGTCGAGGGCGTCATCTTCAATAAGGTCAAGGGCGGCTTCACTGTCGATCTCGACGGCGCCGTGGCCTTCCTTCCGGGCTCCCAGGTCGACATCCGCCCGGTGCGCGACATCGGCCCGCTGATGAACGTGCCGCAGCCTTTCCAGATCCTGAAGATGGACCGCCGCCGCGGCAATATCGTGGTCTCGCGTCGCTCCGTCCTCGAAGAGACGCGCGCCGAACAGCGCTCGGAAATCGTCGCCAAGCTCGAAGAGGGCCAGAGCGTCGACGGCGTCGTCAAGAACATCACCGATTACGGCGCGTTCATCGATCTGGGCGGCATTGACGGTCTCCTCCATGTCACCGACATGGCATGGCGCCGCGTCAACCATCCGAGCGAGATCCTGAATGTCGGCGACACGGTGAAGGTGCAGATCGTCCGCATCAATCCCGATACGCACCGCATCAGCCTCGGCATGAAGCAGCTCGAATCCGACCCGTGGGAAGGCATCGAGGCGAAATATCCGCTCGGCGCCAAGTTCACCGGCAAGGTCACCAACATCACCGATTACGGCGCTTTCGTCGAATTGGAGCCGGGTGTCGAGGGCCTGATCCACGTCTCCGAAATGAGCTGGGTGAAAAAGAACATTCACCCCGGCAAGATCGTCTCGACCAGCCAGGAAGTCGAAGTCCAGGTGCTGGAAGTCGACCCGAACAAGCGCCGCATCTCGCTCGGCCTGAAGCAGACCCAGGAAAATCCGTGGTCGGCTTTCGCGGAAAAATATCCCAAGGGCACCGAGCTCTCGGGGCAGGTCCGCAACGTCACCGAGTTCGGCCTGTTCATCGGCCTCGACGGCGGCATCGACGGCATGGTGCACCTGTCCGACCTCGACTGGAACAAGCCAGGCGAGGAAGCGCTCAAGGAATATAACAAAGGCGACGAAGTCCGCGCCGTGGTGCTCGACACCGACCCGGACAAGGAGCGTATCAGCCTGGGCATCAAGCAGCTCGGCACCGATCCGTTCCAGTCGGCCGGCGCGCTGAAGAAGGGCTCCGTGGTCACCTGCGAAGTCATCGAAGTCAAGGAAGGCGGGCTGGAAGTGAAAATTTCCGGCACCGATATGACCGCTTTCATCCGCCGCGCCGACCTCTCGCGCGACCGGTCCGAGCAGCGCCCCGAGCGTTTCTCGCCCGGCGACATGGTCGATGCGGTGATCCAGTCGATCGACAAGAACAGCCGCAAGATCGCCGTCTCCATCAAGGCGCTGGAAATCGCCGAGGAGAAGGAAGCCGTGGCGCAGTTCGGCTCGACCGACAGCGGCGCCTCGCTCGGCGACATTCTCGGTGCGGCCCTGTCGCGCGCCCAGGAAAAGGGCGAAGCCGACAAGGGCGACAAAGAGTAAAGTAACGCGTCCGGGAAGGCTCCGGGCTCCATCGGAGCCTTCCCGATTTCCGCCGACTGCGTATTGCGTAAGGCCCGCCGTTCGGCCGGAACGGAGACGGGCTTCTCGAAGTTTTTCCCAAAATTTGCTGCGTAGACGAAACACGCTGGACCGCGATCGCTTAATGGAAAATGATTAAGGTCCATGTTTCCGTTGAAGGAATTGGTCCAGTCATGACGCTTGATGCCGACAGCCTCGCCGAACGCCGCCGTCTCAAACGACGCCTCAGCTTTTGGCGGATCGGCGCCATAGTGCTCGCCGTCGCGGCCGTGGTCGGCTTCATCATCAGCCGCGACAAAGATATGCTCGCCGATCTCAGCTTCTCGCCGCATGTAGCGCGCGTCACCGTCGAGGGCTTCATCTCCGACAATCGAGAGCAGCGCAAGCTCATCAAGGCCGTCGGCGACAGCGATCAGGTGCGCGGCGTCATCCTCTATGTCGACAGCCCCGGCGGCACCACGGCGGGCGCCGAAGCGCTCTACAACTCCCTGCGCCGCCTCGCCGAGAAGAAGCCCGTCGTCGCCGTCTTCGGCACCGCCGCCACTTCGGCCGCCTATCTCGCCGGCATCTCCGCCGACCATATCGTGGCGCGCGGCAACACCATCACCGGCTCGGTCGGCGTCATCCTGCAATATGCCGAGTTCTCCGAACTTTTGAAGAATGTCGGCATCAAGGTCGAGGAAGTCCGCAGCGGCCCGCTGAAAGCCGTGCCCTCGCCCTTCACCGTGCCGGACCCGGCCGGCCGCGCCCTGGTGGAAGAACTTGTGAACGAATCGCGCAACTGGTTCGTCAACATCGTCACCGACCGGCGCAAGCTGGCCGAAGGATCGCTCGAGCAGGTCCGCACCGGCCGCATCTATACCGGCCGCCAGGCGCTCGAAATCGGCCTGATCGACGAGATCGGCGATGAAGAGAGCGCGCTGAAATGGCTGCAGGAAAAGCGCGGCGTCCCAAAAGACCTCGAAGTGATCGAGAAAAAGCCTGAAAGTACCTCTAGTTCTTTCTTTATGCGGAGCATGATGCAGGGGGCGGCTTCGCTGTTCGGCGGCGTTTTTGAACAGGCCGCTGAATTAATTGGGGACGCGACCCGGTTTAACCATCTTGACGGCCTCATTTCTGTTTGGCACCCTCAAAATCAACAATAAATTGAAGTAGATCGCCAAAGCCGGAACGGGCATCAATGATAAAATCGGAGCTTATCGAAAAGATCGCGGGCGAAAATCCGCATCTCTTCCAACGCGACGTCGAGCTTATTGTGAACGTAATTTTCGATGAGATTATCGATTCGCTCTCGAGGGGCGAGCGCGTCGAGTTGCGCGGGTTCGGCGCATTCTCGGTCAAGCGCAGGCCGGCGCGCGCCGGCCGCAATCCCCGCACCGGGGAGCAGGTCTTCGTCGAGGAAAAATACGTACCGTATTTTAAAACGGGTAAGGAATTGCGCTCCCGGATGAATAATGATTCAGAAACCAAATCCAAGGTAAAGTCGGCGCCGAAAGCGAAGAGCAAGAAAAAGAAAGCCTGATCTGCCAGCAAAAGCCGGAGCTGCCAATGCGATCGCTGCGTTATCTTATTCTTTTCCTCGTCGCCATCGTCGCGCTGGCCTTCGCCGTGGCCAACCGCCATCTGGTGCGATTCGTCTTCGACCCGATCGCTGGACCCAACAGTGTCTTCGCCTTCGACGCGCCGCTCTTCGTCTTCCTGTTCGGCGCGCTGCTCGTCGGCTTCCTGATCGGCGCCGCCGCCGCCTGGCTCGGACAGGCCCGATGGCGCACCGCCGCCCGCCGCCGCGCCCATGAGCTGTTCGAGCTGAAGAAGGAGAATGAGCGGCTGACCCGGCATCTGCGCGTCATGGAACGCGCGCCGCAGCAGCTCCGCGCCTTCACCTCGCAGACGGACATCCAGGAACGGCCCCGGATTCACTAGGGTTTTCCCTTATCGTCGTCCCGGACGGCCTTCAGGCCGAGCGGGGATCCAATGGCCCATCAGCACCCCCATGCCCCGCCGCGAGGCGAGCAGGCCCCGGCTCTGACGGCCGGGGCGACGGTGTGGCAGATCAATGGCCGCCGAATATCGGCGCCCGCAATTCGCGAGCACCAATTCTCATGCGACGCCTCATTTCCTCCGGCTCCTCCTTCGAAGGCGAAATCGGCTATTCCCGCGCTGTGGTCATCGACGGCTGGGTCTTCGTCTCCGGCACCACCGGCTTCGACTACGCCACCATGAGCATCAGCGACGACACCGTCGCGCAATGCGATCAGGCGCTGAAGAATATCGAAGCCGCGCTGGCCGAAGCCGGCGCCACGCTGAGCGATGTCGTCCGCGTCACCTACATCCTCCCCGACCGCGACGATTTCCCCGCCTGCTGGCCCGTGCTGAAGAGCCGATTCGGCGAGATTCGTCCGGCCGCGACCATGCTCGAGGCGGGCCTTTCCGATCCGCGCATGCGCATCGAGATCGAAGTCACGGCCCGGCTCAGCACCGCGCCGGGGACGTGAGAATCGCCGCCGCACCGCCACAGAGCCGCCATCAAGCTGTTGTCACGCTTGCAATTGCTGCAGCGCACTTGATATAGGCTTTGCTTCGCGTCGCGCGGCTAGAGAAGGTATGTGTCAGTGGGCACCGGCGTAAAAATCTGCGGAATTCGGACGCACGACGCTCTCGAAGCGGCGCTCGCGGCCGGCGCCAGCCATTTCGGCATGGTGTTCTTTCCGCGCAGCCCGCGCCATATCGCTCTCGATGACGCCGCCACCCTGGCCAAAGCCGCCCGGGGCCGCATCACCAGCGTCGCGCTGGTGGTAGACGCCACCGATTCCGAGATCGCCGCCATCGTGGCCGCCGCCGACCCGGACATGATCCAGCTTCACGGCAGCGAATCGCCCGCCCGCTCGGCGCAGATCCGCACGCTGGCCGGCCGGCCCGTCATCAAGGCGATCAGCATCGAGGCCGAGGGCGACACCGCCCGCGCCGATGCCTATCGCGAGGCCGCCGACCTCATCCTCTTCGACGCCAAGGCCCCCCGCGATGCCCTGCATCCCGGCGGCAATGGCTTCGCCTTCGACTGGCGCCTGCTCTCGCCCCTTCGCGGCAAGCTGCGCTTCATGCTCTCCGGCGGCCTGACGCCCGGCAATGTCGGCGCGGCCATCGCCCTGACCGGCCCCGCCGTCGTCGACGTCTCCTCGGGTGTCGAGACCGCCCCCGGCATCAAGGATGCCGCCCTGATCCGCCGTTTCGCCGAGGCCGTACGCGCCGCCGCGCTGGAAGAGATCGCACATGGATAAAACGACCGACGCCCTGCCGAACAGCTACCGCACCGGCCCCGACGAGACCGGACATTTCGGCATCTATGGCGGCCGCTTCGTCGCAGAAACGCTCATGCCGCTGATCCTGGAGCTTGAGGAAGCCTATGAGGCCGCCAAGCGCGACCCTGGCTTCAAGGCCGAACTCGACCAGCTCAACGCGCATTATTCCGGCCGCCCGAGCCCTCTCTATTTCGCCGAGCGGCTGACCGAGCATTTCGGCGGCGCAAAAATCTATTTCAAGCGCGACGAGCTCAATCACACCGGCTCGCACAAGATCAACAACTGCCTCGGCCAGATCCAGCTCGCCCGCCGCATGGGCAAGACCCGCATCATCGCCGAGACCGGCGCTGGTCAGCACGGCGTCGCCGTCGCCACCGTCGCGGCCCGCTTCGGCCTGCCCTGCGTCGTCTATATGGGCGCGACCGACATCGAGCGGCAGAAGCCGAACGTCTTCCGCATGAAGCTGCTCGGCGCCGAGATCGTGCCGGTCACCTCCGGCACCGGGACGCTGAAAGACGCCATGAACGACGCGCTGCGCGACTGGGTGGCGAATGTCGAGAACACCTTCTACATCATCGGCACAGCGGCGGGCCCGCATCCCTACCCGGCCATGGTGCGCGATTTCCAGTCGATCATCGGCCGCGAAACCCGCCAGCAGATGATGGAGCGCGAAGGCCGCCTGCCCGACACGCTGGTCGCCTGCATCGGCGGCGGCTCGAACGCCATTGGCCTCTTCCACGATTTCCTCGATGACCGCCAGGTCGCCATTTACGGCGTCGAAGCCGGCGGCCACGGCCTCGAGGTGAACAACGGTCATGCCGCTTCGATGAACGGCGGCAGGCCGGGCGTTCTGCACGGCAATCGCACCTATCTCTTGCAGGATGATGACGGCCAGATCCTCGAAGGCCATTCGATTTCCGCCGGCCTCGACTATCCCGGCGTCGGCCCCGAACATGCCTGGCTGCGCGATAGCGGCCGGGTGACCTATGTCTCGGCGACGGACAAGGAGGCGCTGACGGCCTTTCAGCTCTGCACGAAGCTCGAAGGCATTATTCCGGCGCTGGAGCCTGCGCACGCACTGGCCTTCGTGACCAAGCTGGCGCCGACATTAACCAAGGACAATCTTCTGGTGATGAACCTCTGCGGCCGTGGCGATAAGGATATTTTCGCGGTCGCCGATCATCTCGGAATGGAAATGTAGAGCTGGCAAACCCGGCATCGAGGAGACGGACGTGGCGCGGACCAGGATCGACGAGACATTTGCAAGGCTCAAGGGCGCCGACGGACGGCCCGCCCTGGTGACCTTCATCACCGCCGGCGATCCGGATTACGAGACCTCCTACGGGTTGCTGCAGGCCCTCCCGGCCGCCGGCGCCGACGTTATCGAACTCGGCATGCCCTTCACCGATCCGATGGCGGACGGCCCCTCCATTCAGGCGTCGTCGCTGCGGGCGCTGAAATCGGGCATGACCGTGCGCAAGACGCTCGCCATGGTGCGCAGCTTCCGCGAGACCGACACGACGACGCCGATCGTGCTGATGGGCTATTACAACCCGATCTACATCTACGGCCCCGACGCGTTCGTGCGCGACGCCTTCGCCGCCGGGGTCGACGGGCTGATCGTCGTCGACGTGCCGCCGGAGGAAGATGCCGAAATCTGCCTGCCCGCCATCGAGGGCGGCCTGAATTTCATCCGCCTCGCGACGCCGACGACCGACGACAAGCGTCTGCCCGCGGTGCTCGCCAATACCAGCGGCTTCGTTTATTATGTTTCCATTGCGGGCATTACCGGCACGCGGGCGCCCGATGTCACCGCCGTCAAGGACAGCGTAGACAGGATCAAGCGCCAGACGGCCTTGCCGGTTTGTGTGGGGTTTGGCGTCAAGTCGGCCGAACAGGTCGAGGCCATCGGGGCTTATGCCGACGGAGTCGTGGTCGGCTCGGCCCTTGTGAACGCGGTTGCAACAAGTCTGGACAAAGATGGCGGAGCAACCCCATCTACCGTTGAAAGCGTGATTTCTCTGGTATCATTGCTTTCGAAGGGGTTGGTCCGGCGCCCGGCGCCGATGACCGCCGAGCATCCTGATCAGACTGTCTCAGCGTGAGAGGCGTTTTAAAACAGTGAACTGGATCAACAACGTCGTCCGCCCAAAGATCCGTGACTTCTGGCATAAGCGGGAAGTCCCCGAAAATTTGTGGGTGAAATGCCCCGAAACCGGGCAGATGGTCTTCTACAAGGATGTCGAAGCCAACCAGCTCGTCATTCCGGGGTCGAACTATCATCTGCGCATGGGCGCGGAGGCGCGGCTGAAATCCGTGTTCGACGAAGGCAAGTTCGAGAAGATCGGACTGCCCGAAGTGCCGCTCGACCCGCTGAAATTCCGCGACGAGAAGCGTTATGTCGACCGGCTGAAGGATGCCAAGGCCAAGACCGGCCTGGAGGACGCCGTTCTGGCCGGGCTCGGCACGCTGGACGGCCAGGACGTGGTCGCCGCGGTTCAGGATTTCGCCTTCATGGGCGGCTCGCTCGGCATGGCGGCAGGGGAGGCGATCGTCACCTCCATGCTGAAAGCTGTGGAAAAAGAGACGCCCTATATCCTGTTCGCGGCCTCGGGCGGGGCGCGCATGCAGGAGGGCATGCTGTCGCTGATGCAGATGCCGCGCACCACCGTCGCCGTGCAGAAGCTGCGCGAAGCGCGCCTGCCCTATCTGGTCGTGCTGACCCATCCGACGACGGGCGGCGTCACCGCCTCCTACGCCATGCTGGGCGACGTGCATATCGCCGAGCCGGGCGCGCTGATCGGCTTTGCCGGCCCGCGCGTCATCGAGCAGACCATCCGCGAAAAGCTGCCCGACGGTTTTCAGCGCGCGGAATATCTGCTTGAGCACGGCATGGTCGACATCGTCGTGCATCGCCATCAACTGCGCGAGACGCTGAGCCGGCTGTGCAGCCTGTTCATGGAGCGCCGCGAATTGAAACGCCGGGTCGAGCCGGACGTGCCCGCCGAGGCATTTTCCGCCAGCGAGACGCCGCGCATCGTGGTCGACAATCCGGCCCGCGACCTGCCGCAGCAGGCCGCCAACGATCCGGGCACGATCGCCTTGCCGTCGCCGGAGAAGGCCGCCGCCGAATAAGCATGATGCCCGGAGCGGGATGAGAGGGAACCGGTTTTCCGCTCGTCATCCCGCGACACACAAGAGCTAGGATGAGCGGCCGGGTGGCTTTGCCGCGGGGCCGCTTATTTCTTTTTCAGGGCGCTTCATGCGATCATCCTTCCGCTGGGCGCCGCGCCGGCGCTGAACCGTAACATCCTGCCCAGGCACAAGGAGAGGGCGCCCCAATGACCGCCTCCACCACCGGGACCGCCGAACTGCTTGCGCGCTTCGAGCATCTTCACCCGAAATCCATCGATCTCTCGCTCGACCGCATCAACCGGCTGCTTGCGGCCCTGGGCGATCCGCATAAATCGCTGCCGGCGGTGATCCATGTCGCGGGCACCAACGGCAAGGGCTCGGTCGTCGCTTTCCTGCGCGCCATATTGGAGGCGGCCGGGCTCGGCGTGCACGTCTTCACCTCGCCGCATCTGCGCCATTTCCACGAGCGCATCGCGCTGGCCGCGAAAGGCGGCGCCAAGCCGATCAGCGAGCGCGCGCTGCATGATGTGCTGAGCCGCGCCGAAGCCGCCAATGCCGGCAAGCCGATCACCTTCTTCGAGATCACCACCGCCGCCGCCTTTCTCGCCTTCGCCGAGCACCCGGCCGACATCGTGCTGCTGGAAACCGGCCTCGGCGGCCGTCTCGACGCCACCAACGTCATCGAGCGCCCCAAGCTGACCGTCATCACGCCGATCTCGATCGATCACACCACCTTCCTCGGCGAGACCATCGAGGCCATCGCGGGCGAGAAGGCCGGCATCCTGAAAGCCGGATCGCCCTGCATCGTCTCCCGCCAGCCGGACCTCGCTCTCGGCGTCGTCAAGATGCGCGCCCGGCAGATCGGCGCGCCGCTCATCATCGCCGGCGAGCAATGGGACGCCTATGAGCAGCATGGCCGCCTGGTCTTCCAGGACGGGCGGGAGCTGCTCGACCTGCCGCTGCCGCGCCTCGCGGGCGGGCATCAGATCGGCAATGCCGGGACGGCGATTGCGGCGGCCCGCGCGCTCGACGGCTTCCAGATCACCGAAGACGATCTCGCCAAGGGCCTGTCTTCGGCCGTCTGGCCCGCGCGGATGGAGCGGCTGGCGCATGGCCCGCTGCATCAGCTCGTGCCGCCCGGCTCGGAGATATGGCTCGATGGCGGCCACAACAGCGCGGCGGGCGAGGTGTTGGCCCGGGCGCTCGCCGATCTCGAAGAGCGCGTGTCGCGTCCGCTGCATCTCATCGTCGGCATGATGTCGACCAAGGATGCGTCCGGCTTCATTGACCATTTCGAGAACCTCGCCAGCTTCATCGTCACGGTCGACATTCCCGGCCAGCCGAATGCGTATACGGCGCAGGAGCTCTGCGCGATGGCGCGTTACAAGGGCTTCTTCGCCGAGCCCGCCGGCAATCTGCGCCAGGCGCTGGAGCTATGCTTCCGCGAAGCGAAGGAGCCGGTGCGGATTCTGATCACCGGCTCGCTGTATCTGTCCGGCCATGTGCTGGAAGTGCAGGAGAACGGGCTGGAGGCTTAGCCCCATCGAAATCCCCGCGAAGGCGGGGATCCAGTATTCACAAACTCGAAATTGGATTTCTGCCCAACCACTTGCGCTGCGGCGTACTGGATCCCCGCCTTCGCGGGGATTTCGTGTGTTTTGGGGTGAGCGCTGCGCCCTAAGCCGCCGCCCGCTCCGGCCGATTGCTGGACAGCGTCTCCAGCAGCGACGCCCGGACCGCCATCGCGGCGGGCGAGGCGATGCCCCTCGGCCCATAGAGCGCGATCTCGATATCCGGCAGGATCGGCAGGCCGTGGCTGGCGTCGAGCACCTTCATCGAAGGCAGCAGCGACAGCCGCGCCAGGGCCGAAATCGCCAGCCCCTCGCACACCGCCGCGCTGATGCTGGCGACGCTCGGGCTTTCGTAGGCGATCCGGTAGGGAATATGCGCTGCGTCGAGCTGCGCGAGCGTCGCCTCGCGGAAGCGGCAGCCGGGCGAGAACAGCGCCAGCGGCAGCGGGCGGCGCTTGGCGATGGTCTCGTCGGCGGCGGCCCAGATCAGCGGCTCGCGCCGCAAGGGCGTGCCCTCGTCGGCGCCGCTCGCCCGCGTGATCAGGGCCAGATCGATCACCCCGCGATCGACCGCCGGCATCAGGTCGGCGGTCATGTTGCAACGCACCTCGACTTCGACTTGCGGATGGGTGATCGACAGCCGCCGCAAAATCGTCGGCAGGAAAAAGGAGACGTAATCGTCCGGCGTGCCGAGACGCACGCGGCCCGCAATATCGGCGCCCTTGGCCCGGCCGACCAGTTCGTCGTTCAGCGCCAGCATCCGCCGCGCATGTTCGAGAATGCGCTCACCGGCGGGCGTCAGCGTCGCCTTCTTGCGGTCCTCGAACAGTTTTGTGCCCAGCATTTCCTCCAGCCGGCGCACCTGCATGCTGATCGCGGACTGGGTGCGGTTGAGCCTCGCCCCGGCGCGGGTGAAGCCGCCACTGTCGATCACCGAGATGAAGGCGCGGAGGCAGGAGGGATCGAGATCGATCATCAAGATTTCTCATCGTGGCAATAAGCATTATTCGTTTCCATGATGCCACGAAATTCAGCATTTTGCCAGGCGTGAGCAGCGCCCAGGCGAAGCCGGCATTGCGCTCCCCACTCCGCACAGCAGCAATGAAGGGCCGAGCCGTCATGACCATCGCAGTCGATTATCCGGCGCCGCCGCGTGTCCAGGCCGGGCTCCCCTTGGCGATCGTCGCCTTTGGCGGCTCGCTGACGGGATTTTCCGGCATCCTCGTGCGGCTGAGCGAGGTCGACCCGTTGGCGACGGGCGGCTGGCGCATGGCGATCGCCATCATCGCCTTCCTGCCCTTCTTCCGGCTGGCGGCGGGAAGCGCCGGCTCGCATTCGCGCCTGCGCCTGACGCCGATCCTGGCGCTGGCGGGCCTGTTCTTCGCCATCGACATGGCCTTCTACAACTGGTCGCTGCAACTGACCTCCGTCGCCCATGCGACGCTGATCGTCAATCTGGCGCCGGTGGTGGCGCTGGCGGCCGGCTTTCTGATGTTCGGCGAACGGTTCGGCCCGGCCAAGGCGACCGGCCTCGTCGCGGCGCTCGGCGGGGCGGCGATCATGACGCTGATGCGCGCCGATGGCAGCGGCACACTGGCGGGCAACGGCCTCGCCGCGCTCGGCATGCTCGGCTATGCGTTCTATCTCGTCGCCGTGAAGCGGGCCTGCCGCGACCATGACACGTTTTCGATCATGGTCTGGTCGTCGATCGTCACCTGCGTGCTGATGTTCGGCGTGGCGGCCTTGATGGGCGAGCGCCTGCTGCCGGCCAGCGCGAACGGCTGGCTGGTGCTGATCGGACTGGGCCTCGTCTCGCATGTCTTCGGCCAGGGCCTCGTCGCCTATGGCATGCGTGGCGCGCCGGTCGGCCTCGCCTCGATCCTGCTGCTGACGCAGCCGGTCGTGGCCACCATCAGCGCCTGGGTGTTCTTCGACGAGACGATGGGCCCGGTGGAAGCGGCGGGGGCGGCGCTGGTGCTGGCGGGGCTGGTGATCGCGAGCCGGGCGAGGGCGTAGGGCTTCGCTGCGGCTTGAGCGGGCCGCGTCCAAGCAGCGCGCGGCGTTGCCTGCTGGGGGGTCTGCGCGTCCTGCGTGTGGCGCGCGACGGGTCTCCTCCGGTCCGGCGCAGCCGGTAGCGGGGAGACCCGATCAGTTCAACGCAAAACTATTTGCCGCGAACGGCATCCTTGACGCCGCCGACGGTGCTCTTCACCTTGCCGGCTGCCTTGTCGGCCTTGCCTTCGGCTTGGAGCTTGGGGTCGCCGGTCATCTTGCCGACGCCGTCCTTGACCGAGCCCTTGACCTGCTGGGCGGTGCCTTTGATGCGATCCTTATCCATGATGAGTCTCCTCTGTTTGGATCTTTGACAACCCCGCCACAGCGCAACTGTTCCCCCGCGGCGAGTGCTTAGGCGCTCCGCAAGCCAGCCTAGGTTGAGTGAAGCGACCCCATCCGCGCCCGCGCCGCCGCGAGGCGCCGCGCCTCGTGCAAAATAGCCGCCATTCGTGCGCGCAGAGCCGCCGGCAAAGCGTTTCGGGCACAAACTTCCTTGCAGGACGTGCATTCGCGGCCTCGATGCCGCGAGCCACAAAAGCCGACAGGGAGGACGCATGATCCCAGGTGATTTCAGCTATCACCGGCCAGACAGCAAGGCACAGGCGCTCGACATGCTGCGCCGCGCCGGACCGGACGGGCGCATCCTGGCCGGCGGTCACTCGCTCATCCCGATGATGAAACTGCGCATGGCGGCGCCGGCGCAACTCATCGACATCTCCCGCATCGGCGAATTGAAAGGCGTCGCCATCGGCGGCCGCGAGGTTGAGATCGGCGCGGCCACAACCCAGCATGAGCTGATCGAGAACGAACAGCTCGCCGCCGCCTGCCCGATCATCCGCGAGACCGCGCTGCAAATCGCCGACCCCCAGATCCGCTATCTCGGCACCATCGGCGGCAATGTCGGCAATGGCGATCCCGGCAACGACATGCCCGGTCTGATGCAATGCCTCGACGCCGACTATCTGCTCGAGAGCGCCAAAGGCCAGCGCAGCGTCAAGGCCCGCGCCTATTACCAGGGCGCTTATGTCACCGCCATCGCGGATGGCGAGATGATCACCAAAATCCGCTTCGCGCTGCCGCCGAAGGGCCAGGGCTACGCCTATAAGAAACTGAAGCGCAAGATTGGCGATTACGCGACCGCCGCCGCCGCCGTCACGCTGGAGATGGCGGGCGGCGTGGTGCGGCGCGCCTCGATTGCGCTGACCAATGTCGGCGATACCCCGCTCTACGCCGCCGACGCCGTCGACCGCATCACCAGCACCGCGCTGCTGCCGCCTGACATCGATGCCGCCGTCGCCGCCGCCGAAGCCATCACCCGTCCGGCCTCGGACGGGCGCGGCTCGGCCGAATATCGACGGCGGATGGCGGGCGTTATGGTCCGCCGCGCGCTGATCGAGGCCGCCGGGCGGGCAACGGAGACCGCGGACGGCAAGGACGCACCCAAGGATGGCAAGACGGGAGGCATTTTCGGATGGCTAAAAGGCTGATCTCGCTGACGGTCAACGGCAAGGCGGTACAGCGCGAGGTCGCCGACCGCACGCTGCTGATCCATTTCCTGCGCGAGGATCTGCGGCTCACCGGCGCGCATATCGGCTGCGACACCACCCATTGCGGCGCCTGCACCGTCGATATGAACGGCAAGTCGGTGAAATCCTGCACGATGTTCGCCGTGCAGGCCGAGGGCGCGCAGATCCGCACCATTGAGGGCATGGCCCAGGCGGACGGCACGCTGCACCCGTTGCAGGAAAGCTTTCGCCAGGAGCACGGTCTGCAATGCGGCTTCTGCACGCCCGGCATGATCATGCGCGGCTACCGCCTTCTGCAGGAGAACCCCGACCCGACCGACGAGCAGATCCGCATGGGGCTATCGGGCAACCTCTGCCGCTGCACCGGCTATCAGAACATCGTCAAGGCCGTCCGCCACGCCGCGGAGAAAATGCAGATCAAGGAGGCGGCGGAATGAATGAGCATGTGACCATCGTCGATCGCGAGGCCAAGCTCGAAGGCATCGGCTGCAAGCGGAAGCGCGTCGAGGACATCCGCTTCGTGCAGGGGCGCGGCAGCTATATCGACGACATCGCCATGCCCGGCATGGTGTTCGGCGATTTCGTCCGCTCGCCCTTCGCCCATGCCCGCATCAAGCACATCAATAAGGACAAGGCGCTGGCGCTGCCCGGCGTCATCGCGGTGCTGACGGCGGAAGCCCTCATCCCGCTCAACCTGCATTACATGCCGACGCTGGCGGGCGATGTACAGGCCGTGCTGGCGCATCAAAAGGTGCTGTTCCAGAACCAGGAAGTCGCCTTCGTCATCGCCGAGAACCGCTATATCGCCTCCGACGCGACGGAGCTGGTCGAGGTCGAGTATGAGGAATTGCCGCCGCTGGTCGATCCGTTCAGGGCGATGGCCGAGGGGGAACCTGTCCTGCGCGAGGACATCGCCGAAAAGCTGACCGGCGCGCATGGGCCGCGCAAGCATCCGAACCACATCTTCACCTGGGAAGCCGGCGACCGGGACGAGACCGCCCGGGCCTTCGCCCGCGCCGAAGTGACGGTGAAGGAGCTGCTATCCTATCAGCGCGTGCATCCGGCGCCGCTGGAGACCTGCGCTTCGGTCGCCTCGATGGACAAGATCAAGGGCGAGCTGACGCTCTACGGCACCTTCCAGGCGCCGCATGTGGTGCGCACCGTCGCCTCGCTGATCGCGGGCATTCCCGAGCACAAGATCCGCGTTATCGCGCCCGACATCGGCGGCGGTTTCGGCAATAAGGTCGGCGTCTATCCGGGCTATGTGATGAGCGTGGTCGGATCGATCGTGCTCGGCGTGCCCGTGAAATGGGTCGAGGACCGCATCGAGAACCTGTCCGCGACGGCCTTTGCCCGCGACTACCACATGACCGGCGAACTGGCCGCCACCCGCGACGGCAAGATCATCGGCCTTCGCGCGCATGTGCTCGCCGATCACGGCGCCTTCGATGCCTGCGCGGACCCGACGAAGTTCCCGGCGGGCCTGTTCCACATTTGCACCGGCTCCTACGACATCCCCGCCGCGCATGTCGAAGTGGACGGCGTCTATACCAACAAGGCGCCGGGGGGCGTTGCCTATCGCTGCTCGTTCCGGGTGACGGAAGCGGCGTACATGATCGAGCGGCTGGTGGATATTCTGGCGCAGAAGCTGAACCTCGACCCAGCGGAGGTCAGGCTGCGCAATTTCATCCAGCCGCAGCAATTCCCCTATCATTCCGCGCTCGGCTGGGAGTATGACAGCGGCAATTACCCCAACGCCATGCACAAGGCGTTGCAGGCGGTGAACTACCGGGGTTTGCGCGCCGAGCAGATTCAGCGCCTCGCCGATTTCAAGGCCGGCAAGACGCGCGAGCTGATGGGCATCGGCGTCGCGTTCTTCACCGAGATCGTTGGGGCGGGGCCGTCGAAGAATTGCGACATCCTCGGCATCGGCATGTTCGATAGCTGCGAGATCCGGGTGCATCCGACCGGCTCGGCGATCGCCCGGCTCGGCACCAAGAGCACGGGGCAGGCGCATGAGACGACCTACGCGCAGATCCTGGCGACCGAGACCGGCATCCCCGCCAGCATGATCGCCATCGAGGAGGGCGACACCGACACCGCGCCTTATGGCCTCGGCACCTACGGCTCGCGCTCGACGCCGGTCGCGGGGGCGGCCTGTTCGCGGGCCGGGCGAAAAATCCGCCACAAGGCGCAGATGATCGCGGCCCATTTGCTGGAGGTCCACCACGACGACCTCGAATGGGATGTCGACGGTTTTCAGGTGAAGGGCCTGCCCGAGCGGCGCAAATCGATGAAGGAGCTGGCTTGGGCGGCGTACAACAACGTGCCGCCGGGCATGGAGATGGGCCTCGAGGCGGTCGACTATTACGACCCGCCGAACTTCACCTATCCGTTCGGCGCCTATGTCTGCGTCGCCGATATCGACGTCGATACGGGCGAGACCGCGATCCGCCGCTTCTACGCGCTCGACGATTGCGGCACCCGCATCAACCCGATGATCATCGAGGGGCAGGTGCATGGCGGCCTGACCGAAGCCTTCGCCATCGCCATGGGACAGAGCATCGACTATGACGAGGCCGGCAACGTCCAGAACGTCACCTTCATGGACTATTTTTTGCCGACCGCCGTCGAAACGCCGGTCTGGGAGACCGACTACACCGAGACGCCGAGCCCGCATCATCCGATCGGCGCGAAAGGCGTCGGCGAGAGCCCGAATGTCGGCGGCGTGCCGGCCTTCTCCAACGCGGTGAACGATGCCTTCGCCCAGCTCGGCGGCGTCCATACGCAGATGCCGCATACGCCGCCGCGCATCTGGAGCTACGCCAAAGGGCTGGGTCTCGTCGCCTGATGAGCACGCCCGCCGAGATCCGGGCCGATCTGGAGCGCGCCGGCTACATCGCCGACCTGTCGCTGGCGACGGCGCTCGCCATGATGCGCCAGCTCGGCCGCCCGCTGCTGGTCGAGGGCGAGGCGGGGGTCGGCAAGACGGAGCTGGCCAAGGCGCTGGCGGCCGCCATGGGCCAGCGGCTGATCCGGCTGCAATGCTATGAGGGGCTGGACGCCTCGAGCGCGCTCTATGAATGGAATTACCAGCGCCAAATTTTGGAAATCCGCGTGCTGGAGTGCGAGCAGGCCACGACGCGCGACAAGGAAAGCCGGATATTTTCTGAAGAGTTCTTGCTGAAGCGCCCGCTGCTGGAGGCGATCACGCAAGGATCGCCGCCGGTGCTGCTGATCGACGAGATCGACCGCGCGGATGAGGAATTCGAGGCGTTCCTGCTGGAAGTGCTGTCGGACTACCAGATCACCATCCCGGAGCTCGGCACGATCCGGGCGAGCAGCATTCCGCATGTCATCCTGACCTCGAATGCGACGCGGGAGCTGTCCAACGCGCTGCGGCGGCGCTGCCTTTACACCTATGTGGATTACCCCGATGAGGCCGCCGAGTTGCGCATCGTGCAGACGCGCTATCCGGAGACGCCCTTATTGCTGGCCGGGCAGATCGTACGCTTCGTGCAAAAACTGCGCGCGGAGGATCTGCGCAAGAAGCCCGGCATTGCCGAGACGCTGGATTGGGTGGCGGCTTTGCAGGGGGTGAACATTTCCGGCCTGCAGGACGATCCGGAGGCCGTGCACCGAACGCTTTTATGCCTGCTGAAGACGCGGGAGGATCGCGAGGCGGTGCCGATCGAGGTCTTCAACCGGCTGGCGGGACGGGCGGTGTAAGGTGTCCGGGATGGAAGACATCGGCACGATCCCGGCTTTGCAGACACGGATGGTCCGCTTCGCGCGCCTGCTCCGCGACAACGACCTGCCCGTCGGCGTGACCGAAGTCGCCGATGCCTTTCGCGCGCTCGGCGTGGTCGATGCGCTGGATGCCGATCAGGTCCGCCGGACGCTGCGCCCGCTGTTCACCTCGCGCGAACGCGAATGGCGGCGCTTCGACGAGCTATTCGACGCCTTCTGGCTCGGCGAGGCCCGCTACCGGCGGACGGTGGTGCGCTCATCGGCGGGCGGGGCGGCCACCGTTTCGGGCGCTGACAGGCAGGGAAGCGGCGGGCGCGGCACGCTCGCGGATTATTTCGACTGGGGCTGCGAAGGCGACGCCGCCGGGACCATCGGCGGCGAGGGCCGGGCGGCAGGCGCATCGCGCGGCGAAAGCCTCGCCAAGGCGGATTTCGGCCAGATCACCGACCCCGAGGAAATCCGCCAGCTTCACCACCTCGCCCGCGACTGGGCCGAGCGCATCCGCTACCGCCTCTCGCGCAGGCGGCGCGCTGGGCGCCGGGGCGAGAAGCTGCTGCTGCGGCGGATCTTTCAGCGCTCGGTCTCGACCGGCGGCCTGCCGATCAAATGGTTCCGCAGCCGCCGCAAGTTGAAGCCCGTGCGCATCCTGGTTTTCGTCGACGTCTCCGGCTCGATGGACAATTACTCCTTGTTCTTCACCCGCTTCGTCTATGCGCTGACCGCCAATTTCGCCAAGGCCGAGGCCTTCATCTTCCACACGCGCCTCGTCCACATCACCGGCGCGCTCGGCAAGATCAACCCGCAAAGGATGATGGAGAAACTCGCGCTGATCAGCCAGGGCTGGTCCGGCGGCACGCGCATCGGCGCCGCGCTGGCCGAGTTCAATACGCATTACGCCACCAGCTTCGCAACGCCCAACACCCTCGCGATCATCATCAGCGACGGTTTCGACACCGGCCCGGCCGAACGCCTCGGCGCGGAGCTGGCGCGGCTGAAGCGGCGGGCGAAGCGCCTGGTCTGGCTCAATCCGCTGCTCGGGCGGGCGTCCTACGAGCCGCGCGCGGCGGGGATGCTGGCCGCGCTGCCGCATATCGACCTGTTCGCGCCGGCGCATAATCTGGAGAGCCTGACGGTCCTCGAAGCGGAGCTGGCGCGGCTATGAGCATCGACCCGAATGAAAGCGTCGAGAGCTTTTGCCGGAACTGGGACGGCGCCGCGCCCTATGTCCGCGCCACCATCGTGCGCACCGAGGGCGCGACGGCGGCCAAGAGCGGGGCGAAAGCCATCGTCACGGCGGAGGCGGAGATCATCGGCTGGCTGGGCGGCGGCTGCGTGCGCGGCGCGGTGCTGAAGGCGGCGCGGGAGGCCATCGCGGCGGGCGCGCCGAGGCTGATCCGCGTGCGGCCGAAGGAGGCCGTGGGGGCGGAGCGGGACGCGGACGGCGTGCCGCTTTACGCCAGCCATTGCCCGAGCAAGGGCAGCGCCGATATTTTCATCGAGCCGGTCATCCCGAAGCGCCCGCTGGTCATCATCGGCGGCAGCTATGTTGCGCAGGCGCTGGCGGATCTGGCCGGGCCGCTGAGCTTCCACATCGTCAAGGCGCAGGCCAATGCCGAGGCGCTGGCGGATCAGCCCGGCCTCCGCCACGGCTTCATCGTCGTCGCGACGCAAGGCTCGGGGGATTTTGCCGGACTCAGCGCCGCGCTGGCGACATCCGCGCCTTACGTGGCTTTCGTCGGCAGTCCGGCCAAGGTCCGGGCGATGCGTGCGCGGCTGCTGGCCGGCGGCATGGACGAAACGGCGCTCGCCCGCCTGCGCGCTCCCGCCGGTCTCGCCATCGGCGCGGAGACGCCCGCCGAAATCGCCGTCTCCATCCTCGCCCAGATCATCAGCCTGAGCCGCAGCGCCGTCCGCGAGGCGGCGCGGAGCTGATCGCCCGCCGGTCGCCCCAGACGCAGCAAGCGGCGAGCTGTTGTCAGAGCTGGGCATGGACGTCATCGGCGCGTGATCGCATCGAACGGCATTAACCAAAGGGCCGCGATCATACTCAGCGCCCGAATGCGCCGCAGCCTTCCCCTCTCCCATGGGGAGAGGGTGGCGCGCGTCAGCGTGCCGGGTGAGGGGTTTTTGAGTCAGCCGTGAGGCACGAACCCCTCACCCTGCCCCTCTCCCCATGAAGACCTTTGCAAAACTTCGATTCCTTCGCCCCGGCCGTTAGAGTCGGGGCCCACCCGCCTCTCCACTTGCCGCAGCAATAGCGGAAATAGGATTGGGTCCCGGCTCGGCCTGACGGCCGTCCGGGACGACGGGGAGAGGACCTTCGATACGCGAAGGTCTCCGATGGGAGAGGGAGCTTGGCTGCGGCGGGGTCGGTGCGTCCGCACCGATGCCGCCTCGCCGTCTTATTCCCGGTTCAGCCGCGCGATCAGGCTGGAGGTGTCCCAGCGGTTGCCACCCATCTTCTGGACTTCGGAATAGAACTGATCCACCAGCGCGCTGACCGGCAGACTGGCGCCGTTGCGGCGGGCCTCGTCGAGGCAGATCGACAGATCCTTGCGCATCCAGTCGACGGCGAAGCCGAAATCGAACTTGCCTTCGTTCATGGTCTTCCAGCGGTTTTCCATCTGCCAGCTCTGCGCCGCGCCCTTGGAAATCGTGTCGATCACGGCGGCGACGTCGAGGCCGGCCTTCTGCGCGAAGTGGATGCCCTCGGCCAGCCCCTCGACCAGCCCGGCGATGCAGATCTGGTTCACCATCTTGGTCAATTGCCCCGAGCCGGCCGGCCCGAGCAGCTTGGTCGCCTTGGCATAGGGCGCGATCACCGGCTCGGCCTTGGCGTAGACATCGGCGTCGCCGCCGACCATCACCGTCAGCGCGCCGTTCTCCGCGCCGGCCTGCCCGCCCGACACCGGCGCGTCGAGGAAGCCGGCGCCCTTCGCCTTGGCCGCCGCGTAAAGCTCGCGGGCGACATCGGCGGAGGCGGTGGTGTTGTCGATGAAGACAGCGCCCGCGCGCAGCGTCTCAAAGGCGCCGCCGGGGCCGGTCGTCACCGCGCGCAGATCGTCGTCATTGCCGACGCAGGAGAACACGAATTCGGCATCCGCCGCCGCCTCGGCCGGGGTGGCGGCCGCCTTGCCGCCGAACTTGGCCACCCACTCATCCGCCTTGGCGCGGGTGCGGTTATAGACGGTCAGCTCGTGGCCGCCCTTGGTGCGGAGATGGCCGGCCATGGGGAAGCCCATGACGCCGAGGCCGATCCATGCAACTTTGCTCATCCGAAAACTCCCTAGCTCGATTTTTGCCTTACAGCCCGCCTCGCGGCCGGCGGACGGACGATCCGGGCCGCGCCATCGCCAGCACCTTGTCGATGCGCCGGCCGTCGAGATCGACGACTTCGAAGCGCCAGTCGCCCCAGTCGAAGGTCTCGCCCGGCACGGGGATATGGCCGAGTTGCGACAGCACGAAACCGGCCAGCGTCGTATATTCGTCCTCATGCGCGCTGAGGCCCCGGACCGACAGCGTGCGCTCGACCTCATAGACCGGCATCTGCCCGTCGAGCAGCCAGGAGCCGTCGGCGCGCTGCACGGCATTGGGCTCGTCGTCGCCCTCGCGCTCGGGCAAATCGCCGGCGATGGCGACCAGGATGTCGGTCGGCGTGACGATGCCCTGCACCGTGCCGTGCTCGTCCAGCACGACGGCCATATGCACGGTCGAGGCGCGGAAGCTATCCAGCAATTTGAGCACCGGCGTGCCCTCATGCACATAGACCGGGTCGCGCACCACCTTCTTCAGGTCGATGACGCCGCCCTGCCGCGTCAGCTGCAACAGGTCCTTGGAGTGGACGACGCCGATGATGTTGTCGGCCTCCTGCTGGGCGACGGGGAAGCGCGAATGGCCGCTGGTGGCGATGGTCTCCAGCACGCGGTCGATGCTCTCGTCGAGATCGAGCCAGACGACGTCGGGCCGCGCCGTCATGATCGAGCGCACCGAGCGGTCGGCGACGCGCAGCACGCCTTCCAGCATCTCGCGCTCGGCCGGCTCGAACACGCCCGCCTCGGTGCCTTCGGCGATCAGCGTCTTCACCTCTTCTTCGGTGACGCGGGGATCGTCGAGCGCGGGCGGGCTGAACAGGCGCAGCACCAGGTCGGTGGTCCGGCGCAAGAGCCAGACGGCGGGCAGCGCGGCGCGCGACAGAAACAGCATCAGCGGCGCGACGAAGCAGGCGACGGGTTCCGGATTGCGCAGGGCGAGGCGCTTCGGCACCAGCTCGCCGATGATCAGCGAGACATAGGTCAGCGAGACGATGACGATGGCGGTGGATACGGCGCTGGCATGCGGGCCGACATAGGGCAGCGGCTCCAAAACTTTGGCGAGCGGATCGGCGAGCGCCGCCTCGCCATAGGCGCCGGCGAGGATGGCGATCAGGGTGATGCCGATCTGCACCACGGCGAGGAAGCCGGCGGGATCTTCGGCGAGGATCAGCGCCGAGGCCGCGCCGCGCCGTGATTCCAACGCATATTGCTGCAGCCTGCCACGCCGCGACGACACGACCGCAAGCTCCGACATCGCGAAAAAGCCGTTGAGCACGATCATGAAGAGGACAATGAGGATGTCTTGCCAAACCATTTGGCTTTAGGGACCCGGGGTCGTGAGGTGGCGCCGCCTGCGCAATGTGGACGTAACTTTGCTTTTTAGGGCGAATTGCGGCGAGTGGAAAGTGTTTACGCTCATTCGCGGGATGATTGTCGCCCCTTTAGATCTTCTGATTATAGGCGCCGATCTCGGGATAGGTCGCCAGATGTCCGTCGATTTCAGCGAAGATGGCCCGCATATTCGCCTCCGAGGTCGGGCTTTCGGCGACCACCACCAGCTCCGGCTTGTTCGAGGAGGCCCGCACCAGCCCCCAGGTGCCGTCCTCCAGCACGACGCGGATGCCGTTGACCGTGACGAGATCGCGAATCGGCTGGCCGGCGAGGCGGCCGCCGACCCGGGCGAGGCCGGTGAAATGGGCGATGACGCGGTCGACCACGCCATATTTGACCTCATCGGCGCAATGGGGCGACATGGTCGGCGTCTGCCAGGTTTTCGGCAGGTCCCGCTCCAGCTCGGCGAGCGTCTTGCCGGGGCTGCGGTCCATCATATCGAGCACGGCGAAGGCTGCGATCAGGCCGTCGTCATAACCGCGCCCGAGCGGCGGGTTGAAGAAGAAATGCCCCGATTTCTCGAAGCCGACGGTCGCGCCGTTCTCATGGCTGTAGCGCTTAATGTAAGAATGGCCGGTCTTCCAATAGTCGGTCGTCGCGCCATTGGCGAGGAGGACCGGATCGGTCAGGAACAGGCCGGTCGACTTGACGTCGACGACGAATTTGGCGTTCGGGATGAGGCTGGAAATATCGCGGGCGAGCATGACGCCGACGCGGTCGGCGAAGATCTCGCGGCCCTCATTGTCGACGACGCCGCAGCGGTCGCCGTCGCCGTCGAAGGCAAGGCCCACATCGGCGCCCTGTTCGAGCACGGCGTCGCGCAGCGCGTGCAGCATCGCCATGGCTTCCGGGTTCGGATTGTAATTGGGGAAATTGTAGTCCAGCGCGCAATCGAGCGGGATCACCTCGCAGCCCGCCGCCTCCAGCACCTGCGGCGCGAAGGCCCCCGCCGTGCCGTTGCCGCAAGCGGCGACGACTTTCAGCTTGCGCGTCAGGGGCGCCCGGTTGGTCAGGTCGGCCAGATAGCGGTCCGAAAGCTCGTGCGCGAAATGGTATGAGCCGCCGCCCTTCGCCTCGAAATCGCCGCCGAGCACGATGGCCTTCAGCTCGCTCATATCGTCGGGGCCGAAGGTCATCGGCCGCTGCATGCCCATCTTGATGCCGGTCCAGCCATTGTCATTGTGGCTGGCCGTCACCATCGCCACGCCCTCGACCTCAAGCGCGAACTGGGCGAAATAGGCCATCGGCGAGAGCGCCAGGCCGATGTCGAAGACGTCCGCGCCGCCCGCCAGCATCCCCGTCATCAGCGCCTGCTTGATCGCGCCGGAATAAGCACGGAAATCATGGCCGGTGACGATGCGGACCGGCACGCCCCGGCGGCGCATCAGGGTGGCAAGGCCCATGCCGATCGCCTGCATCCCCATCAGGTTGATCTCCTGCGGGAACAGCCAGCGCGCGTCATATTCGCGAAAGCCGGTCGGCTTGATGAAGGGCAGGCGCTCGAAATCGGCGGTGTTGGGCCTGAGGTCGGTGCGAGGCGTCGGAAACATGGTCGTCCTTGAGGGCGCAAAAAATGGCGTGCCGAGAGCTGCGCGGCTCCCGGCCAAATGTCCTGACTTATCCCGATATCGGGTCGCCCGGCCAATGGCCAGCGTTGATTGCCACATTCCGCGGCGCATTGATGCCGGCCGGGCGGTGTCAGGGCGCCGTGTGCTGCACCATGTTCAGCCTGCCGCCGCTCAGCTCAAAACCTGAAAGGCGGTTGATGAAGCTCATGCCGAGCAGATTCTGGGTCATCTTGCCCGGCTCGGCCACCACCGCCTTGACGTCATGCAGCACGATGCTGCCGATGCGGACATAGTCGAGATTGACCGGCGCGACGCGGGCGATGCCGTTGGCGGTCGAAGAGCGGCTGGTGAAGCGCAGATTGCTTTCGCGGAAGCCGAGCTGCACGGCGGTCTCGTAATTCAGCGCGACATAGGTCGCGCCGGTGTCGGTCAGCAGCTCGACCTTGGCGCGGTTGATCTCGGCCTGGACGATGTAATGGCCGTAGAGATTGGCCGTCAGCGTGACCTTGCGGCCGGTGCGGGTGGTGCGGTCGATCAGCGTGTCCAGCTCGGTGACCGAGGCGCGCAGCTCGGGAATGTTCTGCGGCGCGCTGGCCGTGGTCTCCGGCTCGCGGCTGGCGACGGATTGCGTCGTTCCGCCCGGCTCGATCCCGGTCTTCCATTCCGGCGCCACGCTGGCATGAAGCTTGGGCCAATTCTGCTCCAAGACCCGGTACACATCCTCGAAATAGGTGAAACTAACGATCGCTGCCGCCGCGAACAGGAGCCACAAGCCGGCCTCGTTCGCAGCGCGCCGCATCCCGCCCCGGAATGCCATGCGCCATGCTCCTCAAACGCTCATGCGCCCTGGGCCCCAGCCCGCGGCTCATGTCCCTCAGCCCCGCAATTCCAAATAGTCGCCTGCGAATTCATATGATCGCAAACGGCTTAAGAAAGTCATACCAAGCAGGCTCTGGTGCAGGCTGCCGGGCTTGGCAATCAGGGCTTCGACGCGTTTGATGCCGACATTTCCGATCATGATCGTGTCCAATTCGACACGGGCGGCATAGGACGAACCATTGGCCGTCTGCACCGGCACGGTGTAGCGCAGCTTCTTGGTGTCGATGCCGAGGCGCTTGGCGTCCTCATGGCGCAGCACGACCGTCGAGGCGCCGGTGTCGACGATCATCTCGATGCGCTTTTCCTTGATCTCGGCGGTGGCGACGAAATGGCCGCTCCAGCCGCGCTTGATGCGCACGGCATGCGCCGCGCCGGTGCTGCCGGTGACGTTGATCTGGCTGCCATGCGGGGCAAGCTCGCCCATGACCCGGTCGGCGACGAGGGCCAGCTCGCCGCGATAGGCATAGACGCCGACGAGGAAGAACAGCATCGCCGCCCAGCTCGCCAGATGCTTCACCGCCTGCAGCGTCCGGCCGCGATAGGAGGAGGCGACCGCTCCGCCCAGGAAGATCAGGATGGCGACGGCGGCGACGAGCTGCGCGAAGGACTCGTTCGGGATCCCCGCAATGCTGCCGACATCGTTCGAAACGACCAGCGCTATGGCGGCGACGATGAGGGCGAAAATTGCGAGCCAAGCAGCCAAAATGGAACGCCTTTCACAACATATATGCCGCTCATATATAGCAACCGGGCCAGCGGCTGCGAAGCCCCGATGTCAACAGTTGGTAAGCGCGCGGACCGGGACGGTCCGTTCTTGCCGCGATTTCCTCGATTATGCTGGGGAAAAACGAGCCGGATTAAGGCTTCCGGCGCGGTTTGGGACGGCCCTCCAAGGGGTAATACTGATCTGCGCGGGCGCCGCGCCTTGCCGATTATTTGCCCGCGGCTGGGCCCTCACAACCTGCGATCGATGGCAATTGACGCAATTCCGTAACCGGACATTAGCGTGCGGCAGGCACAGTTGCTGGTTGCGTGGGCAGAGGCGCCCGCGCATGGCTTGCCGCCCCCCAATGGGGAGCCGTGGGCAAGTGCCAGGTTGGGCTGCCGGCCCAAAAGAGGTTCCCGGCGGCCGGAGAGTTGAGTCCAGGATATGATTCCTGAGCATAGTAATGCGATCGAAGGGCTGGAGGCGCTGAAGCGCATCTGGCTGCAGCAGACCATGGATGAACTGGATCTGCTCGGCGCCGCCGTCGATAGCGCATCCGGCGCGCCGGCCGATCTTGCCAAGGAGGTCTACCGGCTGTTTCACGATCTCCAGGGACAGGCCGCCTTGTTCGGCTATCCGCTGCTCGGCCGCGTCGGCCAGAGCTTCTGCGCCTATTGGCGCACGGCCGGCGACGAATTCGGGCCGGACCGGCTGCCGATGATGCGGGCGCATCTGGCCGCCGCGCGAAAAGTGCTGGACAAGAGGCTCGAGGGCCCGGGCGACGACGAAGCCGGGCAGGCGATCCTGGCCGAACTGGAGACTTTCGCGCGATCGTGCCCGCCCCGGATCACTCCTTGAAGCGGCGCAGATGGGCCGGCGGGAAGATCCATTCCGGCGTGATCAGTTCGGCCGAAGCCGCCGGCACCGGGTACCATGGCGTGCCGCCCTCCCCTTTCGGGTTCTTCAGAACATGCATGTCCTGCGCGGGCATGTAGCTCTGGATCAGCAGGAAACGGCGCTCGCCGGTCGCGGGGTTCGCCGCCATGTCGCCGACCAGCACCGCGTGGCCGGGGAAGCCGCCTTTGATGAAGACGTCGCCGATCCGCATCTCGGCGAGGGGGACGCGGCGCATTTCGCGCTCCAGCGAATAGGTGCCGGCATAGCTGAACACCTGAATCATATAGCGCTGGAACGCCTTGCGGTCGGCGGCCGCGCCACGATAGGCGAGGCGCTTGCCATTGCTGTCGTTGAAGGCGATGTCGCAGGCGCGTCCGCTGGCCAGCAGGAATTCGGCCCGCAGCCGCATGATGGCGTCGGCGCATTGCTGCAGATTGCGCGTGCCGGTGTCGATGTCGATGACGGCGGCGTGCCTGTCCTGCGACCATTTCAGGCGGCCGTCATAGAGGCGGACCGGCGTCTCCGGCGGGCGCAGCGGCAGATTGCGCAGCCATTCGGCGAAGCTGCCGGGCTCGGCGGGAAGGCGCTCGAACCCGGGAGGCGGCGCGATGCGGCCGGCGAGGGTGGCGGCGGCGGAAGCCGGGGCGGCGTTGCCCTCGAGCCAGAGATAGCGGGGGGCGGCCCCGGCCGGGACGGGCGCCGCTGTGGCGGCTGCGGCTGCAAGCAGCGCCATGGCGATGCCGTGCCGAATGCGGATTGCCCTCATCGAATCCCTCCCCTCGTCCGGCGCAACCGGCGCCGCGCTTGCCGAACCGTTCCCGTTTATTCGCTTCCGATGGTGAACAGACGCTGAGTCCGGACCGGGGGCGCCCCGCACCCCTCCCCGTTCACAGCGAAAAACCTCGCCGGCGCGGGCGCCAGCGAGGTCTTGGGTCATTCCAGAGGGCCTTTGGGTCTGCTCTCAAGCAGAGCGGGACGCGTTACGATTCCAGGTCGTTGAACGAAGGTGACTGAACGAAGATCCTCCTGTCGCGATCACCCGTTACAGCACGGTTCCTTTCAGTCGACGCTTTTCCCAGCGGCGCCCTCACCGGTCGATCCGGAGATTACGGCTCGCACCCGCGAATAGAGCCTTTGAAAACCCGCTCGCGGCGCCAGAGCCGTTGAAATTCGTGGATTGTCTGCTTGGGCCGCCTCGCCCGCGCGCGCAGTCGAACACGCGCTTCAAGACGGCATAACCTGCTTCGGCGGGATCATTTTCTTAGACCTCCGTGAGCTGATCAGAAATTATGACAAAGGAAGACCGCGGACGTCAATGGCTTTTTCGATTTTGCTTAAGCGTCTGCTTTGCGGCTTGAGCGCCGTCCGGCTCACCCTTATCATCCATGCGGCCGCAGGTGCGGCGAGCGACAGGAGTGGCTGATGGCGACGACGGCGGCGAATTGCGATTTCGGCTGGAAGGCGCCCGATTTCCGCCTGCCCGCGACCGACGGCAAGAGCTATGGCCTCGCCGATATCAGAGGCGCCAACGGCACGCTGGTGATGTTCATCTGCAATCACTGCCCCTATGTGCGCGGCGTCATCGACCGCATCGTCCGTGACGCGGCGGCGCTGGACGCCGTCGGCGTGCGCAGCGTCGCGATCAGCGCCAATGACGCGGTCGCCTATCCCGACGATTCCTTCGCCAAGATGGCGCTGTTCGCCGCCGAAAACCGCTTGCCCTTCCCCTATCTCTACGACGAGAGCCAGGAGACGGCGCGCGCCTACGGCGCCGTCTGCACGCCGGATTTCTTCGGCTTCAACGGGGCGCTGGAGTTGCAATATCGCGGCCGGCTCGATAGCAGCGGGCGCAATCCGGTGCCGGGCGCGCGGCGGGAATTGTTCGAGGCGATGTCGCTGGTCGCACGGACCGGCGAAGGACCGCGCGAACAGACGCCGTCGATCGGCTGCTCGATCAAATGGAAGGCCGACTAGCGCCGGTCAGCCCTCCGAATGCCGCCGCGATCCCGGCTCCCTGGCGGAGCGACGGCGGCAGTGCAGGACATGGCAACCGAATCTTAACTGCAGTCGCTACAAATTCAGACAAATCGTCTGTATTTGCTAGTCTGGCGGAAAGTCGAGAGGGCGCCATGAATCCGAACACGACCGATGTCGCGCGCTTCGCCCTGATCATCGCCCTGGGCTTTCTGGCCTTTGTCATCTTCCTCACCGCCGGCACTATTCTCGGGCTGATGTGGGTGGAGTCCATTTCGTGCAATTGCGTCAACTACCCGATCGGCCTCTATGTGCTCGGCGTGCTCGGTCTCTTGTTCTTCGTCTCGATGATCAGCGAAAGCGTCGACGCGCCGCCGGTTTTCGAGAAATGGGCGGACAATCAGCGCGAGGCGATGATCATCGTGGTGATTTTCCTCATCGTCGTCATCCTGCTGCTGATCTGACGCCGGCTACCGGATCGCCGCCACGCTGTCCAGGATCTCGATCTGCTCGGGATGGCTGACGCTGATCGAGGGGCCGTTGAAATTCTTGATCCAGCCTCTGACGCGGACGCGCCGGCCGGTCAGCTCCGCCGGTTTCAGCTCGCGCTCCGGGGCCTCCGTGCCGGTGCCGGCGAAGGCGCCGGCGCTTTTCTCCGAGATGAAGACGGTGAAGTCCTGGCGCCAGTCCTGGCCGAAATTGATGTAGGTGCGGCCCCGGCTCTCCTTCACCGTGCTGACCCGGCCCTCGACAATCTCGTAACTCTGGGCGAGCGTCGCCAGCACATCCTGCGCCTGCGCCTGCCGTACGGCGAAGAAGCCCGATTTCCACAGCCCGCGCTGGGCGGCGCGCGATTCCTCCTCCTTGGCCAGCAGTTCGGCGACGCAGAGCCGGTTCTCGGGAAATGAAATCACCCTGGCAAGCCCCGCCTCGACGAGCTTGCCCTGCAACCAGACGGGCGCACCGTCGCCGAGGATCATCACCTGGGCAAGCATCCGGCCATAGCGGTCGCGCTTGCGCTGGTCGAGCCGCAAGGCGATTTTCTTGCCGAGCACCAGGCCGGACATCGCCGTCTCCATGGCGAGCCGCGCCTCCGAGGAGGGGCCGCCCCGCGCGCGTTTGGGCCCAATGATGCCGGTCGGGCGCACCGCCCGGCCGTCCTCGAGAATCAGGGTGTCGCCTTCGCTGATCTCGGTGACCAGCCCGCCGCCGCCATCCTCGCCCTGGCACAGGGCGAAGGCTCGGCCGGCCGTCAAACTCAACAATAACGCCAAGGCGGCCCCGGCGAACGCGTCGAACCGTCTTCGGCCAGACGCGCGGGAATGGCTTGTGGCTCCAGAAGAAAATTGCACCGCCGGACATCCGTTCCTGTTTTGATCTCCTCCGCTTATAGCAGACGCGCCGGCGCGAAACCCTCGTGCCCGCTACGTACGGGCGATTGCGGAGGCGTTGCCCGGCGGCACGAGGCTTGACCTCGTCCGGCCGCGCCAAGTACACCTGTGGCACGACACCCAAGTTCCCGTAGCTCAGCAGGATAGAGCGGCAGCCTCCTAAGCTGCAGGTCCCGCGTTCGAATCGCGGCGGGGACGCCAAATCTTCGGGCCGTCGCGGCGCTGCAGCGCTAGGCCGGTTCGTCTCCCTGTCGCATAAAGCTCGTATGCCGGTCGGGCGGTCCGCCGTCCCCATGTGGCCGGGCAGCGAAGGGCTGTTGGGCGTCCGCGCTCAGCAGCCCATCGCAGATCTGTTTACAGCGCTCCCGAATCGGTTGCATTTGCCATGGACTCGCAACCAGGAGGTCGGCGCGTTGATCAAACAGGCACTTGCTGTCGCCCTTTTCGGAATGGGAATTGGCCTCGCCGGCCCCGCGCCGGTTGACGCCGCGCCGGCTCTATCTGCCGCCGCCATGCGCTCGATAGCGCCTAGCGATGCCGCCGTGCTGAAAATCGACGGGCGCTGCCTCGACGAGATTCCGATCGTGCAGGCCTGGGTCGCCTTTTTCGAGCTGTTGCGCGATCGAGAATATTTCTGCGCCAAGCGCAACGGGGAAACTCAAGGCTGGCGCACCTATGACGAGCGCGCCTATCCCACCTATAATGACGCCGGATATGCGGAACCGAGAGATCTGAAGGCGCCTCGGTAATGCGCGGCGCGGGCTGAGCGGAGCGGGAACACGGGGCTCATTGGGCCTCACGGTGCTCCCTCCAGGGTGAGTCGTAACGCGCCTGATAGGGCGGCTCATCCCGCAAGGGAGGACAGGGGTCGGCGGCCTCGCAATCCGTGGGCTCGGCGCCGCGCAGGTTACGGATGCGTCCCTCGATCGTCTCGATGGTACGGTCGACGATTGCATTGACCACCTTTTCAACAACGGCTTCGCACAATGTGTCGGTGACGGGATTGGCCCGGGACTGCTGCTGCCGCCCTGCGCGTCTGGCTCGCTCAGCCTCCAAAGCGCGCATTTCCTCCTCGCGCAGAACCTTGATGACTTGCTGGAGCGCCTGCCCGAGCGGCGGTGGCACCAGATGGGAGACCGCCTGGCTCAAGGCGATGCCTCCAACGAAGCTTGCAACCATCACGATCCTTGTGCCGCCATGTTGGAGGCGCGGCGGCCATGGCGGCGGGGGCGGAGGTTTCCGTTGTGGTGGCTTTGGCGGTTTCGGTGGTGAGGTGTCCTTCGGCGGATCCGGCGGGCGTTTGGCTGCGCCCTCCCCACGCTCCTCAAACTTGCGTGGAGGCCCATCGCCTCTATTTGGATCCTCGGCCACCGGCGCAATCCGTCGAACATGATTAAAGAAATTGGAAGAAAATCAAGCTCAGAACGCGCCATGACGGGCGACTTATGGAATTTAATTAAAATTGGTTACGGATATCTTAGGCAGCGCCGCGCGGTTCTCTCGCGCAGGCGAACGAAGACTGTCCTTCGACGCTACGACGTCTTTCCGCGGTGAAATCCGGACGCTCGCCCCCCGTCACGGACTCCAGGGCCGGTCGCGGCGGTTGTAGCGCCATTTGTTGACCTCGAACGGCGAGGTGAAATTCGACCAGAAACTGCTGGTATTCGTCGTCTCGGCGCCCTGCCGTGGGGCAGGATTGGCCGCATGCGCCGACGTCGTCGCGTGACCGGCGGCCGCCGGGCTTGGCGCGGCGGCGGGGGCAGGCAAAGGCGCGGGCGCAGGCAGAGGCGCGGGCGTTTCCGCGACGGCCGGTTTCGTGGCCGGCGACGGCTGCAGCGTCTTGGTCGAGGCAGCCAGGTCCTTGCACAGGCCGGCGGGCGTGGTCTGCATGACATCGGCGACGCTGGCGAGGTCGCGCTGGCCCTCCCCGTCCCAGATACCGGCCTCTCCGAGCGTTTCCGACCGGTCGCGCTTCAGCCAGACGAGGCCATGCCGGTCAGCGATGCGGCGAAGGCCGGTCTCGATGGTATCGATCGCGCGTTCCGCCGTGATCTGACCGAGAAGCCCCTGATCGCGGCAATAGCGCAAAAGGCCGATCTTGTTGCGCCCATAGGCGTAGATGCTCGCCACGCGGTCGGCTTCCTGCGCGAGCGCGGCCGCCCCGCAACCGCACCAAATGCACAAACCGAGCATCGCAGCAAGGTGTGATGGTCTAAGCATACTGGCCCCCCAGAGCGCAGAGGCCATTAGTTACGACAACAGCGGCGCCACAATGGCCGATTAGCGACGGTACGGCGACGACACTGTGGCGGGGCGCTCCATTACAGCCGTAATTTACAACCGCAAGGCAGTAATCACCCTGCAACATTTGCCGTTTAGCAGAGCGTCCGCGGATCGGGGCGTCGGGGCCATCCGGTGCCACAGCTTGAGCGCATTTCCCTGCCCGGCGATAGTGCCCTGCGCTGGGGCTGTCCACCGGCTGGCATTGACGGTCCAAATCAGCGCCACGCCACCCGCCTGCCATGCGCCACGATGCCTCCCTTCCCATCGCCGGCGCGGGTGCAGATCTGCGCGTCACGGCGCACCCGTCCCGGCGCGCTCACCGGCATTTTCTGGATAAAGCATAAAGCATGACCACCATCACGACTCCCGAAGCCCCGTCCGACGAGCGGGCGGTTTCGCCATGGACGACCCTGCTTCTCGCGGCGGCCTGCGGCATGCTGGTCGCCAACCTCTATTACGCCCAGCCGCTTGCCGGGCCGATCAGCAGCGCGCTCGGCATGTCGCCGCACGCGACGGGCCTCATCGTGACCCTGACGCAGATCGGCTACGGCACGGGCCTGCTGCTGATCGTGCCGCTTTGCGATCTCTTCGAAAACCGCCGCCTCGTGCTGATCATGATCTCGGTCTGCGCGCTGGCCTTGCTGGGGGCCGCGCTGGCGCCCGCCGCATTGCCGTTCCTTGCCGCGGCGCTGTTCATCGGCTTCGGCTCGGTCGGGGCGCAAATCCTGGTGCCCTATGCCGCCCATATCGCGCCGGATGCGATCCGCGGACAGGTGGTCGGCAATGTCATGAGCGGGCTGCTGCTCGGCGTAATGCTGGCGCGTCCGGTCTCCAGCTTCATCGCTGAATTCTTTGCCTGGCAGGCGGTGTTCCTGCTGTCCGCAGCGCTGATGGTCGCTCTGGCCGTCCTTGTCCGCTGGGCCTTGCCGCCGCGCATGCCGGCCTCGAAGCTGGGCTATTTCGCCCTGCTGACCTCACTCGGCCATCTGGCGGCCAGAACCCCGGTGCTGCAGCGGCGCGGGCTGTACCATGGCCTCAACGGCGCCGCCTTCAGTCTGTTCTGGACCACGACACCCTTGCTGCTGGCGGGCCCGTTCCATCTCTCGCAGGCCGGCATCGGGCTGTTTGCCCTCGCCGGCGTCGGCGGCGCCATCGCCGCGCCGATCGGCGGGCGCCTGGCCGATCGCGGCTTCGGCCGCGCGACGACCGCGTTCGCCCTCCTCCTCGTTGCCGCCGCTTTCTCGATCACGCTGATCGCGCCTGAGGGCTCAGCGGCGACGCTGGCTTTGCTGGTGGCGGCGGCGATCCTGATCGATTCCGGCACGGCGGCGAACATGTCGGTCGGACAGCGGATGATCTTTTCGCTCGGAGTGGAGGCGCGCGGCCGCCTTAACGGTCTTTATACGGCGTGCTTCTTCGTCGGCGGCGGGTTCGGCTCGGCGCTGGGTGGCTGGGCCTATGCGCAAGGCGGCTGGAGCTATGCTGCGTGCCTCGGACTGGCGATGCCGGTCGCGGCCTTCCTGGTCTTCCTGACCGAATAGCCCGGCATCAGCCCGGCGCGCGGCTTTGCCCGACCCTGTTGCCCGCATCAATCAGCGCGGCAAGCTCGCGAATGACCAGAGCGATCTCGACCGGCTTCGACACCAGCTTGTAGCCGGCCGATTCCGAGCTGAAGAAGGCGCTGTCCGGATAGCCGGTGCAGAGTATGAACGGAATGCGCTTTCTCAGCAGCCCTTGCGCGAAAGAGGTGGCGTTGCGGTTGCCGACGCGCAGGTCGAGCACCGCCGCTGTACAGGGCTGCTCCGTGATGAGCTGCGCCGCTTCGTCAAGGCTCGCGGCGGGTCCGATAATGGATGCGCCCGCTTCCAGCAGTCCCGATGCAATGTCCAGCGCCTGCACGGCGTCGTCTTCCACGATGAGAATACGCGCGCCGGTCAGGAGTTTATGCACAATCATGGGATGCTACCGAGACTGCCGAGGGATCACGCCTTTAAAGCGCCGCAACCCAAATTTGTTCCGAGTCGCGCCGCTAAGGTGCGGGAGACGCTGAGGAAACCTCGGAGCACATCGCCGTCGTTGGCTTGTGTTCGCATTGAAAAATTATAGCACCAAACAGCATACATAGCGGGGCGTTCGGCTGCGTGAAAGCGAAAGACGCTTATCCGATATGATGCTATGATTTATACTCATTGCGCTCTAAGAATTGTTTTCCTCAATGACTCGGCGCCGCGCTCTCATTGTTCCTGTTTTGCCTGTCGAAGCTAAGGCAATCCTTTCATTCTTCGATGATGTTGATGTGAAAAGTGCGCCGAGCGGCGTTAGCTACATGACGGGCAATCGCAAAATCTTCTCCACCAGCCTCGGCGCGAAGATCAAGGAGACCTGGGCCCTCTATATCGCGCCGCCGACCGGCGCCGGGAATTTGGAAGTCTCGCGCGTGCTCTATCAGATGGTGCCGGAATGCAACCCGCATCTGGTGGCGCTGATCGGCTGCGCGGGCGGCTTTCCGGACAAGATCGAGCCCTTCGACGTCGTGGTCGCGCCCCGCGTCGACTACATCGCCCGCACCAAGGTCAGCGAGCGCACGCAGATCAGGCCGCAGCAGGAGGTCTGCTCCAGCACCTTCATCGACCATTGCAAGAACGTGCAATTGCTCGATCTGTGGCATCAATATCTGCTGCCCGACGTTTCCAACGCGCGCATCAACGTGCATTTCGAGCCGATCATCGCGGGCGAAACCGTGCTGACGAATTCGCGCTCGCAATTTTTCCGCTCGGTGCAGGCGAGTTCGCCCAAAGCGGTCGCCATCGAAATGGAGGGCTACGGCTTCCTGTCCACCTGCCGCGAGCTCAAGGTCGAGGCGGCGGTCATCCGCGGCATCTCCGATACGCTCGACAACAAGAACCACGCCGGCGGGGATGAAAAGCCGCTCGGCCTCGGCATGGATCAATCGCAGTTCAAGGCCACACGGCACGCCGCCGCCCTGTTCTTCGCGACGCTCGATTTCGTCAATGCGAGCGCGTTTCGCAAAAGCGCGGCGCGCGGCAAGACGGATGTCACCGAAGTGTCGATGGTGCTCGACGCCGAGATGCACGATGTCGGCGAGATCCAGGCCGACCTGTTCGAGCTTTTCAAGAAATACGGCATCCGCAATTTCTCCTTCAAACCGGCGAACAGCGTCCGCGTCTCGTTCTTCGCCCGGCTCGACGCCTTGCGCATTTACGAGGCGCTGGTCGCGGCCGGCATCGTCGACAAGTTCGGCGGTTTCCGCGTGATGAGCTTCGGCCTCAAGGCCGAACACGCGGACGACCGGGAACTCAACGACATGCTGCGCCGCATCGAGAAGCTGCACGGCGCATCGGCGGACGAAGTTTTGCAGATCATGCGCGTCGAAGGCTGGATGGATGATCTTCCCGGCCATGCCGCCATCGTCCTCGACGCGCTCGAATATCAGCAGGAGCAGGACCGGAAAGCCGCCCGGCAGAAGAAGGGCCGGATCCTTTATCAGCGCCCCCCGCCCGAGGGCCCGGAGGCGCAATCGGCGCAATATCTCGGCCGCCGCACGACGCCCGCCATCATCCTGACCGACACCAGGGAGCTGAGCCGCGAGTTGGAGCGCGCGCAGCCCTCGATCCCGAAGAACGAGTTGCTGAGCTGGTTCATGGGCAATTCCCTGCTCGACCGGGAGATCGGCCTCGATGTGCTCCTCGCCCATTCCAGGCAGCGGCTGTTCTACGTCTGGCCGGGCCTTGCGACCATCTATGCGGCGTGCAACCTGCCGGAGAAAGCCTTCATCGACGGCTGCACCGCCGAATGGCAGATGGCGCGCGGGGCGAAGGGGCCGTCGATCCTGCAACTGCTGGACCAGCAAGGCTGGGACCGGCTGGGGCGCGGCCAGATCCGCGACGCGATGGCCGGCCGCCCGGCGACGCTCAGCAAGAGCATCGACATCCTGGCGGTCGCCTGCCGGATCCTGTCGCAGAACGATCTGCCGGTCGAGGGCTGCGTGGTGCCCGCGCTCTATGTGCTGACCTTCAACGGCACCATCGCCGGGGACGGCGCCGTCGAGCGGATGCTGCTCACCGGCCTGTCGGGCGATCTCGCCCAGGTGGCGCGGGCGACGGATCTGCCGCTGCTCGCGGTGCAGAGCGCGGTCAGGGGCGACACGCTGCCGCTGCGAGCCGCCAGCAAGGTCGCCTCGGCACTGCAAGGCGCGATCTTGAAGAACTCGAAGCTCAATGTTTCGACCGCCGTGCTCGACGCGGATGACACCTCCAAGCGGCGGCGCGAGGCCGTGGTCCTCGACGGCAAAGCTTTGAAGCTCTATGTCGCGCCATGATCGAGGAAGCGGCGCCCGACCGAGCCAGCGTGCTGCGTGACATCCTGCTGCTCGAATATGAGAAGCTGAAAGACGAGCAGCGGGCGCGCATCACCATCCGGGAGAATTTGCTCTACATCGCCCTGATCGTCTTCGGCGCCGTGTTTTCGACGCTGTTCACCATGGCCGGGTTCGACATCGGCTATCTGGTGCTGACGCCGGTGCTGTTCGTGATCTCGAACGCCTATTACTACAATGACGAGATGATCAGCCGGAGCAATCTCTACATCCGCACCAGCCTTGCCCCGCGCCTCGCCGCCGCCACCGGCCTTCCCGCGCATGAACTGTTCGGCTGGGAAGGCTTCGTCAGGCGGACCCGGCGCGTGCGGCGGCGCTTTTATCTGTTCGTCGCCAATCTCACCCTCTATCCGGCCGCCTCCGGCGCCGCGCTGATCTTCTTCGTCTCCCGCCGGCCACAGCTCAGCCGCGCCGAGGAGTTGAGCGTGCTGATCTGCGGGCTGGTGACTCTGCTGATGTTGATCCAGGTCGTCTATTACGCCGACCTATTCACCGGGCGGGAGGATTAGTCGGATCACGAGGCCCGGCGTTGATGCCCCCCGGAAACTCGCCGCCGATTTGTCGGATTGCGGTCCGGCCGTTCGTCTGGATAGTAAGAGCCGCGCAACCGGCCCTGCCCGAAGATCCCGACAGGAGGACGCCATGACCCAGTATTTGGTCGCCATTCACCACCCGGACGACTACGACCCTTTCGCCTCGGAGGACGCAGCGATGGCACGCGATATCGACCTGCTCAACGATGAGATGATCGCCGCCGGCGTCAGGATCTTCGTGGGCGGTCTGCAACCGGTCAGCCGCGCGAAGTCGCTGCGAGCACAGCCCGGTGGGAAGGTGCTCGTCACCGACGGGCCATACATTGAGTCCAAGGAGCATATTGGCGGTTTTTGGGTGCTGGAGGCGGCCAACCTGGACGAAGCGCTGGCCTGGGGGCGCAAGGCCGCCATCGCCTGCAGGGCGCCGGTCGAAGTGCGCCCGTTTCACTAGGGCCCGATCATTTGTATCGTCATTCCCGCGGAGGCGGGAATCCAGCATCCTTGAGGCGCCCGCCGTGGACGCGGCTGGATTCCCGCCTTCGCGGGAATGACAGGAGTGGATGGGTCGCGCCTGACGTTTCCGTCTAAAATGACTACCGCGAGGGCTCGACGGGCAGGCAGAGACCTGGTCATCCTCCCTGCCGATGCGCCCGCGAACCGCACGGCTCCCATCTGCCGCTTTGATTACGCCGGCGCTTCCGCTATCAAGGCGCCATGAACGACATCCCCGAACATAAGCGCATCGCGCTCGTCACCGGCGCCTCGCGCGGCATCGGGCGCGCGGCGGCCGTGGCGCTCGGCAAGGCGGGCTGCCATGTCATCCTGTCGGCGCGCACCTCCGGCGGCCTGGAAGAGGTCGACGACGAGATCCGCGCCGCCGGCGGCAGCGCCTCGATCATGAAACTCAACCTCTCGCATGGCGACAAGGTCGACGCCCTCGGCCCCACGCTTTACGCGCGCTGGCAGCGGCTCGACGTGCTGGTCGCGGCGGGGGGAATGCTCGGGCGGCTCTCCCCGCTCGGCCACATCCCGACCGAGGATTGGGAGGAGGTCTTGCGCATCAACCTCACCGCCAATTGGCGGCTGATCCGCGCCGTCGATCCCTTGCTCCGCCGCTCGGACGCCGGGCGCGCGATCTTCTTCACCTCGCGCGCCACCTGGAAAATCCGCGCCTATTGGGGGCCTTACGCGGTGTCGAAGGCCGGGCTGGAGGCGCTGGTGAAAACCTATGCCGCCGAAGTCGCCACCACCCCGGTCAAGGTCAACCTCATCGATCCCGGCCCAACCCGCACCGCCATGCGCGCCCAAGCCTATCCGGGCGAGGATAAGGCGACCGTGAAGCCGCCGGAAGCGCTCGCGCCGCTCATTCTGCGGCTCGCCTCGCCGGATTGCACCGAGAGCGGCGAGATCATCGCGGCCGACGCTTGAGCCTCGGCGCCGCCGCCTATTTCATCCGTAACGACATCGCCGTTTCTGGCATCGCTTTGTAACCTTCCCCCCCACAAACTACACGCGGATATTCCTTTATTCCGGTCGGCAGCGCCATCGCGAGAGCGCGGTTCTCGCAGCGCCTCCGACTGTCGATTGGCCTGTGCAGGAGGCCGATTCCGTCGGCAAGCGAACTCGCGCCATCGGGGGATGGACATGCTTCGTCAAGATCCCGGCCCTCCCGGCCGGAGCAGTGACCATGCGGCGCGCAACGCCTCCATCGGCGATCACGGGCTCGCGGCTTCCCCGCGCAGCCGGACCGAAGCCGTCATCGATCTCGCGGCGATTGCCCATAATACCAGAGTGCTGAGCCGGACTGCCGGCGGTGCCGCATTGATGGCGGTGATCAAGGCCAATGGCTTCGGCCATGGCGCCGTCGAGATCGCGCGCGCCGCGCTGGGCAATGGCGCGTCCTGGCTCGGCGTCACCTCGCCCGCCGAGGCGATGGCGCTTCGGAACGCGGGCATCGGCGCGCCGGTGCTGATGTGGCTTTACGCGCCGAATGAGGATCTTGCCGCATTGGTCGCCGCCGGGGTGGACATCTCCGTCGGCTCGATGGCGCATTTGCACTGCGTGGCCGATGCGGCGCGCCGGTGCGGGCAAGCCGCCAAAGTCCATTTGAAGGTCGATACCGGCATGTGCCGCGGCGGCGCGCTGCCCGATCATTGGCCGGCGCTGATCGAGGCCGCCGCCGGCCTCGGCAAAGCCGGCCTGATCGACCTCGCCGGGATCTGGTCGCATCTCGGCTGCGCCGAAGATCTCACCGATCCGCGTCTCGGCGCCCAATTGGCGCAGTTCGGCGATGCCGTCGCGGCGGCGCGGGAGGCGGGGCTTTCCGCGCGCCTGCTCCACCTGGCCAATTCCGCCGCCCTCCTGCAACTCCCGCAGGCCCGCTTCGACATGGTGCGCGCCGGCATCGCGCTTTACGGCGTGCCGCCCTTGAGCCGGGGCTTCGGGCTCAGGCCGGCCATGGCGCTGACGGCCCAGGTCATCCTCGCCAAACGCGTCCCCGCCGGGAGCTGGGTCTCCTATGGCCAGGCCTACCGGACCGACCGGGAAACCACGCTCGCCCTCGTCCCGCTCGGCTTCGCCGACGGCGTGCCGCGCGCCGCAGGGCGGAAGGCGTCCGTCTCGATCAACGGCACGCGGTGCCCGGTCGCCGGGGTGATCTCCATGGATCAGTTCGTCGTCGATGCCGGCGATCTTCCGGTCGAGGTCGGGGACCCTGTGCTGGTGTTCGGCCCCGGCGATGCCGGCGAACCGTCGGCGGCGGACTGGGCCGAATGGGCGGGCACCAATCCGCATGAGATTTTCACCGGGATCGGATCGAGGGTCCCCAGGCGATATTTGCCAGCGTCCGGCGCCGAGCTCCCGGCTGCGCAACAACAGGAGCGAGCCTAAATGTCTTCCAATGAACGCGCCCGCATTCATGTCGGCGTCCTTTTCGGCGGCCCCAGCGACGAATATGAGGTGTCCTGCAACTCGGCGGCCAGCGTGGTACACCATCTGGATCGCAACCGTTTCGCGGTCACGCCGATCCGCATCAGCAAGGCGGGCGCCTGGATCGTCGGCAATGACGCCGCCTCGAATGGCGGCGCCGATGCCGGGGCGCTGTTGCGCAGCACCCCGGATGAGGGAGCCGGCGCGGGGCCGGGCCTGGGCGCGGCCATCGCGGCGCTGGAGCGGCTGGACGTGGTGTTTCCCGTCCTGCACGGCCCCTATGGCGAGGACGGCACCGTGCAGGCGCTGTGCGAACTGATCGGCGTCCCCTATGTCGGCAGCGGGGTGTTCTCGAGCGCCGCCGGCATCGACAAGCAGCAGACCAAGCGCCTGCTCGCGGCCGAAGGGATGGCGGTCGCCAAGGGCATCGTGGTCGAGGATGACGGGGCGGCGATCGACCGGGCCGCGCTCGAAGCGCTCGGCCTGCCGTGTTTCGTGAAGCCGGCGCGCAGCGGATCGAGCGTCGGGGTCTCGAAGGTCAATGATTGGGCTGGCCTGGACGCGGCGTTGGAACTGGCCCGCCGCAGCGGCCCGAAGATCATGATCGAGGAAGCCGTGCCTGGGCGCGAGGTCGACGTGGCGGTGGTGGAATATCCGGACGGGCGCGTCGTGGCGGGGCCGCCCTTGGAGATCCTGCTGCCGGGCTCGACCGCCTTCTTCGATTACGACGCCAAATACAACGACAAGTCGGTGGTGTTCAAAATTCCCGCCGAACTCGACCCGCCGGTGGCGGCGCTGCTGAGCGAACAGGCGATCCAGGCGTTCCGCATCTTGGGCTGCAACGGCCTGCTGCGCGTGGATTTCTTCCTGCGCCCGGAAGGCGGCAGGCTGGTTCCGGTCATCAACGAGGTGAACACCATGCCCGGCCTGACCGCGATGTCGCAAGTTCCCCGCATGATGCAGGCCGCCGGCGTGAGCTATCCGGACTTCCTCGCCACGCTGATCGACACCGCGCGCGCCACCGTCCGCCCGATCAGCATTGCGAAGCGATAGGGTAAGCCGTGAAGCCATGCCGCACCCGGACTCCCTCTCCCTTGGGAGAGGGCTGGGGTGAGGGGTTCGTGCATCAGCCGTTGAGTCCGCAACCCCTCACCCGGCACGCTTCGCGTGCCACCCTCTCCCCAGGGAGAAGGTTGCGTAAGTCGCCAGCGCTTGGCCCGAAAGCGTTTGGCGGGGTCTTTGCGACTGGGTAGGCTTCCGCGGCCGGCACTGCCGG
>NZ_MWLK01000028.1 GCF_002198715.1 Rhodomicrobium sp. R_RK_3
CCTTTTCCCCCGTCCCGCCCCCGCGCGCTCCGGCAAGGGGGCGAGGCCCCCTACCCCGGATAGCGCCAGATCTTGCAGGCCAGACTCGCCAGCCAGTTCTGGCGCGACTTGATCTCCTCGGCGGTCCATTTCTCGGCGCTGAGCACCTTCTGCGTGATCTCCAGGCAATCCTCGTCAAAGACCTTCTTCTTGGTCTCGAAATCGGCATTGCCGAGCCGGCCGTTCAGCTCGGCCGAAATCAGCGTCATGTTGCCGAGGCGGTAGACATATTTGTCGATGCCGCCCGGGAAATCGCGCCGGCTGGTCTCCCAGGAGCCGTTATGGCGCTTGGGCAGGATGTGCTCGAGATCGGTGGCGAAGCGGTCGCCCTCGGTGCGCATCGAGGGCTTGGCCGAGAGGTGGTCGTTGATGCGGGCCAGCACATAGCGCGCCTGCGCGTTCGAGCGGATCACCTTGCGCGAAAAGGCGGAATGGAACTGGCTGTCGTCGGGATAGAGCGTCGCCAGATGCTTCTTGAACAGCTCCTCGGTGCGCGCCGCGCCGGTCTCGCGGATGTCGCGGGCGGCGCCGATGAAGGGCTGCAGGATTGCCGACGGGCTGAGATTGCAGATGGTGCTGTAGCGGAAGGTGAAATTCACCAGCATCCGGGTCAGCTCGAGGAAGCCGCGCTTGTCGACCTCGAGCGCCGCCAGCAGCACGATGAAAAGCTGCTCGGGCCGCAGGATTTCGATGGCCTCGACCAGATTGCGGATCGCCGGCTGCTGCTGGTTCGGAAAGCCGCCCCAGAGGTGATGGCGCGGGTCGGAGAGCGCGGCGTAAAGGCTGGACGCATCGCACAGGCTCTCGGAATAGGCGGCGACGTCCTCGGGCGTGGCGATGGCGGCCTTGATGTCGGAATAGAGGCCGCGCTCGCCGATGGGGCCGCGCGTCGACAGCCAGTGATGGCGGACGAATTTGATCAGCCGCTCGCTGCCCAGATCCTGCTCCATCACCTCCCAATTGCGCTGCGTCTCGCCGAGCCGGTCGCGTGAGGCGGCAAAGAGATGGTTCTTCAAAAGGTCCGCCTCGGACAGCTCGAGGCCGCGATCGTTCAGCGTCTCGAACAAGAGGAAGGCGTTGTAATCGTCCTTCACGTCGATGCGGATGACGAAGACGCGCTCGTTCAGGCTGCCGACGATGGTGTCGGCGATCGCCTCGATGCCGAGGCCGCCATCGCGCATCTCGCCGATGCGGCGGTGCATGAAGCAGAAGCATTCCGCCAGCAGGCGGTTCGAGGGCGAGGCGTGCTCGTCCTCCGCCAGCCGCTGCATTTCGGCGAGCGGGCGGGCATGGAAAATGTGGTTCTCGTAGAAGCCCTTATCGGTCTTGTTGAGGACGAGGCAGGGCTGCTTGAACAGCTTCTGCTGCGGCGCGGATTTGATCAGGAAATCCTCGACCGACGCCGCCATCGCCGTCAGGCCCTCGCTCTTGAGATGGCTGCGCAGCGCCGAGAGCAGCACCGAGGTGGTAATCAGCCGCTGCTGGCCGTCGATGACGACATGCTCGGGCGCCTGACTGTTGTTGATGACCACCGAGCCGAGGAAATATTCCGGGGCCGCGCCGGTGAAGGTTTTGGAGATGTCGAACCAGAACACGCCGAACTGGCCTTCGTCCCAGGCGTAGTTGCGCTGATAGGGCGGCACGACATAGCTGTCGCCGCAGCGCAGCAGGCTCCCCAATGAGATCACTTGGCTGGAAATGGAGGTCGTCATTATCGCACTGATGATAGCAAATTCGTCTGCGGTAGAGATGCGAAAATCATGATGTATCTGCGGCCAAAAGCTTGCGCGGCGGCAACAGCCTCGCGGAAAAGCGCGGATGGGGCGAAAAGTTTGCTGGCCAGGGGGGATTGGGTGCCTGGCGGCCTGTTTTACCGGCAGATGCGCCGCCTGTCATCCCTCGCACGCCACGTGGAGCGAGGCCGCATTGACGCGGCCGGGATGCCCGCAGGCATGACCTCGACCCTGCATAAATCGCCCGCGGCGGTCGTCCCGGACACCGCGGAGCGGTGAGCCGGGACCCTTTGGCCCATCCGCAATCGCTGCGGCAAGATGAGAGGCGAGTGGGCCCCGGCTCTAACGGCCGGGGCGACGGTGAGAGACGATTGATAGTGCCTGGGAGTGCGGCGTTGCCGCCCGGCTCACTTGCCGCCGAGTTGCGCCTGCGCGACGGCGGCGAGCGCCTTCAGCTCTTGCGCCGGCATGTCGGCGGCGAGGACGTAGCGGCGCTCGTTCGCGGTCCAGCTCACGGTCTTGACGTCGCCGAAGCGGCCGGGCGTCATAGGGATGTCGAGGCCGCCGGCGCTGACATAGAGCGCGACCAGCGGCTCGTTGCGGCCGAGATAGATGAGCTGCATCACCTTCGTGCGCTGATGCGTCAGCATCTGGCCGCGCGCGAATTTCAGCCCTTCGCTGGAGAAATCGGGCAGCGCCGCAGCCTTGAACAACTGCGCGAGCTGGAACTTCACCATGTCCGGGTTGGACTGGCTCTCGGCGCTGACGCCGATCGTGTCCTTGGTGAAGAACGCATGGAATTCGGCGATGTCCTCCGGCCAGTTCGAGGACGGCATCTGCACGCCGGCCGCATCGGGCTTCGCTGCCAGGCCGGAATAATAGGCGCCGGTAAAGCCGGCCGAGGCGCCGAGCAGGAGCAGCAGGGCGCCGAAGGCAATGCCCGCGATGCTGCCGCCGGTCAGCATCGAGCCGCCGCCGGCGCCGGACGCGCGCGCATTGCGCTGGGCGCTGCTCATGTTCTCGCGCAGCAGGGTGCCGAACGTGTCGAGGAGCTGGGCCTGGGTCTGCTGCAGGCGGCTGACCCGGTAGGCGAGGTCGCGATCGTCGCGCAAGAGCCGGCCGACGACAGCCGCTTGCGGCTTGTCGAGCTGGCCGTCCACATAGGCCATCAGCAGCTCTTCGCTCAGATCGATCATGCGGCGCGCCCATGCGCCGGCACGCTCGGCGCGGCGGGCGAAAAGCCGCTCCGCTCGCGCTCATCGGGCTGGGCCAGCACGGCGTGGCATTTCGAAAGGCGCGTGATGATCGCGGCGACCGGCACGCCGAAAATCTCGGCGACCTCGTCATAGGACAGGCGCTCGCCATAGACGAGGTGGAGCGTGGCGCGCTGCTGCGGGGCGAATTGCGCAAGCTGCATGGCGAAACGCGCCGAAGCGCCGCCGTCATTCATGCGGCTGCGCGGCTGGAACAGGCGCGGATCGGCCGGCTCGGGCTGGTCGGAGGGACCGCCCTTCATGCGGCTCACCCAGATCTTGTACATCTGCGTGAAGGCCCAGAGCGTCATGGCGGTGTGCCCACGCTCCTTGGCCATGCGGGCAAGGATGTGATTGCGGGTCGATTTCAGCAGCATCTGAGCCTTGGCTTCGCTTCCCGTCAGCGCCGCCGCGAAGGATTTCAGCCGCGGCATCATCAGGCCAAGCTCGGAATTGATCTGCGACTTCTGGTCGACGATGTAACCCATGACTCGGCTCACTCACTTGTAATTCAGCACCAATGAGAAGACCTCAAATACAAGTTATGAGGGAAAAGGGTTTACGGCTGGTGAACGAATTTCCCAAAAGGGGACTCCATTATGGAGTGCGTTAAGGGGGAAGCCGGGCGTCAAAGACCTGAAAATCCGAGGTGTTTTGGCGCGCTCGCGGTTCGTGCCTATAATCGGCGGGAGCGGTAAGCGGGCGCCTGGAGCCCCGCAACCGGGAGGAGGAGCGCGTGAATCTTGCGGAATGGCTGGTTCGGTCGGCCCGGCGCGCAGGCAGCAGCCCGGCCCTGTTCGACGGCGAGCGGCCGGTTGCGGATTATGCCGGCTTCGCAGGGCGGGCGGCGCGGATGGCGACGGCTTTGCGCGAGAAATTCGCCATCGGCCCGGACGACCGCGTCGCAATGTTCATGCCGAACAGCACGGATTATCTGGAGCTGTTCTATGCAGTCTGGTTCACGGGGGCGGCGGTCGTGCCGATCAATGTGAAGCTGCATACGCGGGAAGCGGCCTGGATCATCGGCGATGCCGAGGCCAAGCTGGTCTTCGCGCTGAGCGACACATGCCATGAACTTCAGAACCAGCTTCCCGGCACACGGCTGATCGCCATCGACAGCGCTGAATTCGCCGCGCTCCGCGCCTCCGAGCCGATGGCGGAGCCACTGCCCCGCGCCCGCGACGATCTCGCCTGGCTGTTCTACACGTCGGGCACGACGGGCAAGCCGAAGGGCGTGATGATCTCCAACGGCAATCTCCATGCCATGGCTTTCGCCTATCTCGCCGACGTGGACGACGTGCCCCCCGGCGACGCCGCCCTCTACGCCGCGCCGATCTCGCATGGGGCGGGCCTGTATAATGTCGTCAATGTCCTGCGCGGCGCGCGCCATGTCGTGCCCGCCTCGGGCGGTTTCGATCCGGCGGAAATCCTGGCGCTCGGCCGCGCGCTCGGCGGCATCACCATGTTTGCCGCGCCGACCATGGTCCGCCGCCTCGTCGAGCGCGCCAAGGCGCAGGGCGAGACCGGCGAGGGCTTGCGCTCGATCATCTATGGCGGCGGCCCGATGTATCTCTCCGACATCGAGGAGGCGGTCGCCGCGATGGGGCCGCGCTTCATCCAGATCTACGGGCAGGGCGAGAGCCCGATGACCATCACCGCCCTCCCGCGCGGCCTGGTCGCCGACCGCGCGCATCCGCGCTGGCGCGAGCGGCTCGGCTCGGTCGGCACGGCGCAGTCTTGCGTCGAGCTGCGCGTCGCCGATGCCGACGGGCGGGCGCTGCCGCCGGGCGAGACCGGCGAGATCCTGGTGCGCGGCGCGCCGGTGATGCTGGGCTATTGGCGCAACGAAGCGGCGAGCGCGGCGGCGCTGAAGGACGGCTGGCTCTGGACCGGCGATGTCGGCGCGCTCGACGCGGACGGGTTTCTGACGCTGAAGGACCGCTCCAAGGACGTCATCATCTCCGGCGGCAGCAACATCTATCCGCGCGAGGTCGAGGAAGCGCTGCTGCTGCATCCCAGCGTCGAGGAAGTTTCGGTGATCGGCCGGGCGAGCCCCGAATGGGGCGAGGACGTCGTCGCCTTCATCGTCGCGGCGCCAGGGTCGTCGGTTGATCCGGCCGCGCTCGACAGCCATTGCCGGGAGCACATCGCCCGCTTCAAGCGGCCGAAGCACTATATCGCGCTCGCCGAACTTCCGAAGAACAATTACGGCAAGGTGCTCAAGACCGAGCTGCGTGCGCGTCTCGCCGAGATCTTTCGTGTTTGAGAGTAAGGGGCGCCGCATTAGCGGGGATTTCGAGACCGGGCGCGTGGTGATGGCGGGCCGATTTCGGTCACAAAAAATGGAGATATTGGCGTGCCCGATACGGGCGACGACGCCCTGCCCTTTGCGGGCAAACATCGGATGGGGCTGGCGGCAAGACCGGCCCGAAAAATGCGGGGCGCCTCGCCCGCGATCTGGAGCAATCGATGACACGCCTCATGCGCCTCCTCCTCACCTGTCTGCTCGCCGGCCTGCTGCCGTCCCTCGCCAAGGCGGAACTGGCGGTCGGGGCGATGGCGCCGGTCTTCTCGACCAAAGCCGCGCTCGGCGGGAAGGCGCTGACTTTCGCGCTGTCCGAGGCGCTCAAGACCGGCCCCGTCGTGGTTTACTTCTATCCGAAAAGCTTCACTTCGGTTTGCACCGAGGAAGCGCACCTCTTCGCCGAGGCCATGCCGGAATTCGAAACGCTGGGCTCCTCGGTCATCGGCGTCTCGGCCGATACCATCGAGACCCAGCGCGAGTTCTCACGCACCGCCTGCCGCGACAAATTCCCGGTCGCCGCCGATCCCAAAGGGGACGTGGTCAAGGCCTATGATGTCTTGGCCTGGAAAGACGGCGGCAGCATCTTCGCCAGCCGGACATCCTATGTTATTACGCCCGACGGCAAGATCGCCTCGGTGCTGACGGCGCCGGATGCCGGCAGCCATATCCAATCCGCCCTCGCATCCGTCAATGCCTGGAAGGCCCGCCGGCCCCGATAGGCGGACGCGGCGCCGCCGGCCGTTCGCCGCCCCCCCCGCCTGCCCCGCCTGCGAAATCGGCTAAATCCGCGCCATCGCGCCCTTCTTTGGCTTCCCCTTCGCCCGCAAAAACGTGAAGCGGCGGCACCCGGCCGCCACGGGATCGTGTCTTGTGTTTGAACACGGCTTCGCCACATTCTGCGTAAGGCTCAAAAATGAGGAACGCCCGTCATGATGACGCGCCGCACCGTCCTGTCCGGTTTGGCAGCATTATCCGTGTCCGCATTGGCTTTCTGGGGGTTCGGCGGTGCCATGGCCGTGTCCTCCGAGGAGAGTTTCGAGATCACCAAGACGCCTGAGGAATGGCGCAAGGCGCTGACGCCCAAGCAATTCTACGTCCTTCGCGAGCGCGGTACCGAACACCCCTTCACCAGCCCGCTGAACGCTGAGAAGCGCGCCGGCATCTATGATTGCGCGGCCTGCGACCTGCCGCTGTTTTCCTCCGAGACCAAATATGACAGCGGCACCGGCTGGCCAAGCTTCTGGAAGCCGCTCGACGACGCCGTCCGCACCCGCGAAGACCGCGCCTTCCTGCTGCTGGTGCAGACGGAAGTGCATTGCCGTCGCTGCGGCGGCCATCTCGGCCATGTCTTCAACGACGGCCCGAAGCCGACCGGCCTGCGCTATTGCATGAATGGCGAGGCGATGACATTCCTGCCATCCGAGGCCGGGGAAACCAAAAACCCCGCTTGAACAATAACGCGCCGCTTTAACGATTGAGGACACGCCATGCGCTTCGCTGCGCTTTTTGCCGCCATTTTCGCGCTGTTGACCGGCGCCGCCCAGGCCCAGTCGCCGCAAACCGCCAGCGCCATATTCGCGGGCGGCTGCTTCTGGTGCATGGAGCCGCCCTTCGACAAGACGCCGGGCGTCACCGCCACCACATCGGGCTATTCCGGCGGCCCGGAAGTCAACCCGACCTATGAGCAGGTCTCGGCGGGCACCACCGGCCATTACGAGGTGGTGAAGGTCGATTACGACCCCTCCAAGGTCAGCTATGAGAAGCTTTTGGAGGTCTACTGGCCCAATATCGACCCGACCGACGCCGCCGGCCAGTTCTGCGACAAGGGCCCGCAATACCGCTCGGTGATCTTCTACGGCAATGAGAAGGAAAAGGACCTCGCGGAAGCCTCGCTGAAGGCGGTGTCGGAGAAGCTGGGCAAGAAGGTCGAGACCCAGATTTTGCCCGCGACGGCCTTTTACCCGGCCGAAGGCTACCATCAGGATTACTACCTGAAAAATCCGATCAAGTATAAGTTCTACCGCTATGGCTGCGGCCGCGACGCGCGGCTCGACGCGGTCTGGGGCGCCAAGAAGTAAGCTGCCCTGGGGCCTCCCCGCGAGGAGAGGCCCCGAAGCCGGCCATGCGGAGCTATTGGATACCCACCACGCAGACGCGGGCCTTGCCCTGGAAATTCGGCTTGGCGCGGTAGATCATCTCGATGCGGTCGATGGAGCGCTCATAGCCGCGCAGATCGAGCGGACGCGTCTCGCCGCCTTCGCGGATCTCGGAGCGGACGGGAATGTCGTCCGGCGCGCCATTCGAATAGATCACCCGCAGATCGATGATGTTGACGTCATTGCCCGAGACCAGCAGCTTGATCGCCTTGAAGCGGCCTTCGCGCCGGCCGACGCGGATCACGTCGCGGTCGCCGAGGATGCCGACGGACTGGCAGCCGAGCTCTTCCCAATGGCCGCCGCGGCGGTCGTCGCGGTCCCGGCGGTCGTAATCGCGCCGGTCATCGCGGCGGTCGTCGCGGGATTCATGCCGGTCATAGCGGGCTTCGCGGCCGAAGATGCAGACCTGCGCCGGGCCGTGGCCACGGCCCCGGAAATCGCGCTTGGAGACGATTTCGATGCGGTCGATGGCGCGGTCGCGGCCGCGCAGATCGAGCGGGCCGGTGCGTTCGCCCTCGCGGATTTCGCGGCGCACGTCGATATTGTCCGGCTCGCCATTGGCGTAGATCACGGTGAGGTCGAGAATGTTGACGTCATTGCCCTCCGCCTCGAGCCGGAGGGCGGTGAAGCGGCCCTCGCGGCGGCCGACCTCGATCACGTCCCGATCGGCACGCCGGCCGACTTCGGAACATCCCAGACGTTCCCATCTATCGTCGCCGTCGCGATATTGGGCCTGCGCCGTCGACAGGCCGACGGCAGACAATAGAAGCAACCCGCCAATAAATCTGGCGCCAAAATTCATGTTTGCTCTCCACAGGGCTTGCTTTGCATTATTCATGCAAAAAACGCGCAGCACAGACGCGCTTTTAGCAGCGAGCACTGCTATAGGCGCGTCAAGCTGAACGAATTCTGAGGGAGCAAGACCCGGGAATTGGGGCAAAAATGCTTGCACAAAGCGGCGAAAATGCGGGCGCGTTATTCCGCCGCACGCGTCGGAGCGGCCTCCTCGCCGCGCCCATAGCGCCGCTCGATATACTCCGCCACCAGCTTCTTGAAGTCGTCGGCGATGCCCGGACCGCGCAAAGTCATCGCCTTCTTGCCGTCGATGAAGACGGGCGCGGCGGGCGTTTCGCCCGTGCCGGGCAGCGAAATGCCGATATCGGCATGCTTGGACTCGCCCGGTCCGTTGACGATGCAGCCCATGACGGCGACGGTCAGCGTCTCGACGCCCGGATAGATTTTCCGCCATTCCGGCATGCTGACGGCGATGTGCGCCTGGATGTCGGAGGCGAGTTCCTGGAACACGGTGCTGGTCGTGCGCCCGCAGCCCGGACAGGCGGCGACGACCGGCACGAAGGAGCGCAGGCCCATGGTCTGCAGGATCTGCTGGGCGACTTCGACTTCGAGCGTGCGCGCGCCGCCGGGCGCCGGTGTCAGCGAGACGCGGATGGTGTCGCCGATGCCCTGCTGCAGCAGGATACCGATGCTCGCCGCCGAAGCGACGATGCCCTTCGAGCCCATGCCGGCTTCGGTCAGGCCGAGATGCAGCGCGTAATTGCCGCGCGAGGCCAGCATGGTGTAGCAGCTCACCAGATCCTGCACCGAGCTGACCTTGGCGGAGAGGATGATGCGGTCAGCGCCTAGGCCGAGTTCCTGGGCGCGCTCAGCGCTGAGCAGGGCGGATTGCACCATGGCCTCATGCAGCACGGCGCGCGCGTCCATCGGCGCTTCCGACGCGGCGTTCTCGTCCATGAGCTTGGTAAGCAGCTCCTGGTCGAGGCTGCCCCAGTTGACGCCGATGCGCACCGGCTTGCCGTATTTCAGCGCCATGCCGATGATGTCGGAGAACTGGCTGTCGCGCTTGGCGCGGAAGCCGACATTGCCGGGATTGATCCGGTATTTATCGAGCGCCTCGGCGCAGGCGGGGTGATCGGCGAGCAGCTTGTGGCCGATATAATGGAAGTCACCGACCAGCGGCACCTTGATGCCCCGCGCGGCCAGCTTGTCGCGAATATGCGGCACGGCGGCGGCGGCTTCGTCGCGGTCGACGGTGATGCGCACCAGCTCCGAGCCCGCCTGGGCGAGTTGGGCGACCTGCGTCACGGTCTTGTCGATATCGGCGGTATCGGTGTTGGTCATCGACTGCACGACGACCGGCGCGCCGCCGCCGACCATCACATCTCCGACTTTCACGCCGATCGTTGGGCGTCTTGAGGCAATATTATGCATGGTTCCCCGTGCTCCTGGCGGTCAGCCAAAAGAGATGAGCCCTCACCCATTAATTAATCGACAGCGAGGGGAATTGCCAGAGGTTGCAGGACTTAGCCCCGGTTTTTGCGCAAGAGCCAGGGGACGGTGGCGATGAAAAGCGCCGTCAGCACCAGCACGATGGAGGGTCCGGCGGGCGTGTCTAGATGCAGCGACATGGCCAGACCCGCCAGCACGCCGATGATGGAAATGCCCGCCGCGCCGAGCGCCATCTGCTCCGGCGTCGTCACGAAAGCGCGGGCGGCGGCGGCGGGGATGATGAGCAGCGAGGTGATGAGCAGGATACCGACCAGCTTGATGCTGAGCGCGATGGTGAAGGCGACCAGCAGCATGAAGGCGGCGCGCACCAGATTGACGGGAACGCCCTCGGCGGCGGCCATCTCCTCATGCACGCTGATAGCGAGCAGCGGCCGCCACAGCCAGATCATCGCGCCGGCAATGGCGGCGAGGCCGCAGAGCAGCCACCAGAGATCGCCGGCCGAGACGGCGAGGATGTCGCCGAACAGGTAGCCCATCAGGTCGAGCCGGGCGCCGCCGATCAGCGTCGCCGCGAGCAGTCCGGCGGCCAGGGCCGCATGGGCGAGGATGCCGAGCAGCGTGTCGTCGGGCAGGAGTTTCTGGCCCTGCATCCCGATCAGCAGCGCGGCGAGCGCCAGCGACACGACGATGACGCCGAGCGTCAGGTCGACGCTGAGGATGATGCCGAGGGCGACGCCAAGCAGACCGCAATGGGCGATGGAATTGCCGAACATGGCGAGGCGTTGCCAGACGACGAAGCAGCCGAGCGGCGCGGTGAGCAAGGCGATGCCGAGGCCGGCGAGGCCCGCCCGCACCAGAAAATCGTCAATCATGTTTGTGGCCGCAGTCTTCGCCGCATTTGACGGCGCCGGAGAGGTCGTGCTCGTGGTCGTGGCGGTGGCGATAGACGGCGACGGCCTTACCGGCGTCGCGTCCGAACAGGCGGGCATATTCGGGGTGATTGGCGACCTTCTCCGGCACGCCCTCGCAGCAGACATGGCCATTGATGCAGAGCACGCGGTCGCTGGCGCCGAGCACCACATGCAGGTCGTGCGAGATCAGCAGGATGCCGCAGCCGCGGCGGCGGCGGATGTCGCCGATCAGCTCGTAAAGCTGCAATTCGCCGGCATAGTCGAGCGCCTGGGCCGGTTCGTCGAGCACCAGCAGGCGCGGCACGCCGATCAGCGCGCGGGCGAGGCAGACGCGCTGGAACTCGCCGCCCGACAACACGGAAATCGGCCGGTCGATCAGGTGCAGTGCGCCGACCTCCTGCAACACGGAGCGTATGGCCGAGGGCGAAACGCGCACGGTCAGCGTCAGGAAGCGGCGGACATTGATCGGAATGCTGGGGTCGACGGGAAAGCGCTGCGGCACATAGCCGACCTTGAGGCCCGGCGCGCGCGCGATGCTGCCGGTGGTCGGCGGCATCAGGCCGAGCAGGAGACGGGCGAGCGAGGTTTTCCCTGCGCCGTTCGGGCCGATGACAGTGAGGATTTCCCCGGCATGGACGGTGACATCGACATTCTCGAGAATGGTCTTGCCGCTGAGCGTCAGGCCGAGGCGGTCGCCGGTGACCAGCGCCTCGCCGGCCCCCGGCGCCGGTTTGTCCTCCGAGCCGTTCGGCCGGAGCGGGATGACCGCTGGTAATGCCATCGGAGCCGCCCTCAAGCTGCTGGCCGGGTCGTCTTGCGGCAATCCGCGCAAGTGCCCTGGATTTCGAGAATGGTTTCCGTGACGGCGAAGCCGCTGGACTGAGTCACGCTCTTGATCGCGCCCCAGGCGTCGGGCGCTTCGGCTTCGGCGACGCGGTAGCAGCCGTCGCAGACCAGCACCAGCATGGAATTGGCGCTGTCATGCTCGGACAGGCAGGCGAAAAAGGCGTTCTTGCTCTCGAGGCGATGGGCGAGCCCGGCCGAAAGCAGCACGTCGATGATGCGATAGACCGAGATCGGCGCGAGGCGGCGGCCATCGGTTTGCAGCCGCTCGATGATCTCATAGGCGCCGAGCGCCTTATGCGAGGAGAGCAGCACGCGCAGGACAGATTCGCGCAGGGCCGTCAGCCGCACGGATTTCTCGGCGCAGATCTCGTGCGCGCGCCCGATGGCGTGCTCGATGCAGGAGCCGTGATCGTGCTCGGGACGCGGAAAAAGATTGTCCGGCATGGGTGCTGCGCTTATCGCTGATCGATCCCTGACAGGGGCTTAGAGATGTCTGTAACAATATTGCATTATTCTGCCTCTTAGGGAATTCCTGAATTGCCTTCAACCGGATTCGGCATTTTGTCCCCTGGCTGGCGCGGGTTCGGCGATGCGAAAGCGCTGGCCGTTTGGCCCCGAGCGAAGGCCTCCCACACCCGTCGTCCCGGACGGCCAGAAGCCGAGCCGGGACCCATTGGCGTCTCATCAATGCAACGCCGTGCCGACAGACCATTGGGTCACGGCTCGCCGCTCCGCGCCGTCCGGGGCGACGGTATGGGCCGGTTCGGGCGCTTGGGGCCATGATCGAAATCAGCGGTGTCAGTCATGATTTTGATGGGCGGCCAGTGCTGCGCGACATCTCGCTGAACCTGGTGGAGCGGCGTATCGCCATCATCGGCGCGAATGGCTCGGGCAAGACGACGCTTGCCCGGATGCTGAACGGACTGGTCGTGCCGAGGCGGGGCGAGGTGCTGGTCGACGGGGTTTCGGCACGCAAGAACGGCTCGGAGGTACGCCGGCTGGTCGGCTATGTGTTCCAGAATCCGGAGCACCAGATCGTCATGCCGACTGTGGAGGAAGACCTCGCCTTCGGCCTCCATAATATGAACTTGCCCAAGGCCGAGATTACGGCGCGCGTGGATGCGATGCTGGCCGCGCACGGCCTCGCCGCGCGGCGCGACTCGGCGGCGCATCTGCTCAGCGGCGGCGAGCAGAAGCTGCTGACGCTGCTTTCAGTGCTCATCATGGAGCCGCGCTATATCGTCTTCGACGAGCCGATGAATTCGCTCGACCTCGCGACCCGGCGGAGATTTTCTGGCCTAATGGACGGGCTCGCACAGACCATCATCACCATCACCCACGATTTCGATCTGATCGCCGGATACGACCGCGCGATCCTGATCCATGCCGGGAGGGTGGAGGCAGACGGCGCGCCGGGCGATGTCGTGCGCCGCTATATTGCGCTGGTGGATGCGGGCGGATAAGCCCGGCTATCCGCCGTTTACAGAATGAACTTGCTCAGATCCGTGTTCTTCGCCAGCTCGCCGATATGGGCGGCGACATAGGCCGCGTCGATGACGAAGCTGCCATTGCCGCGATCCGACGCCTCGAAGCTAATCTCGTCCAGCACCCGCTCCATCACCGTCGACAGGCGCCGGGCGCCGATATTCTCGACACTGGAATTCACCTGCACGGCGATGTCGGCGAGGGCGTCGATGCCTTCCTCGGTGAACTCCAAGGTGACGCCTTCGGTCGCCATCAGCGCCACGTATTGCTTGATGAGGCTGGCTTTCGGCTCGCGCAGGATGCGGCGGAAATCCTCCCGCGTCAGCGCATTCAGCTCGACGCGGATCGGCAGGCGGCCCTGCAATTCCGGCAGCAGATCGGACGGTTTCGCGACATGGAACGCGCCGGAGGCGATGAACAGAATATGATCCGTCTTCACCGGCCCGTATTTGGTGCCGACCGTCGTGCCCTCGATCAGCGGCAGCAGGTCGCGCTGCACGCCCTCGCGGCTGACATCGGCGCCGACCCGGTCGGAGCGGGCGCAGATCTTGTCGATCTCGTCGACGAAGACGATGCCGTTATTCTCCACGACCGCAATCGCATCCTGGATGATCTGGTCGTTGTCGAGCAGCTTGTCGGACTCTTCGTTGATCAGCAACGCATAGCTGTCGCGCACGCTGGTCTTGCGCTTCTTGGTGCGCACGCCGAGCGCTTTGCCGAGCATCTCGTTGAGGTTGATCATGCCGATCTGGCTGCCGGGCATTCCCGGGATCTCGAAGCTCGGCACGCCGCCGGGGCCGGTATCGGCCACTTCGACCTCGATCTCCTTGTCGTCCATCTCGCCCGAGCGCAGGCGCTTCCTAAAACTCTCGCGCGTCGAGGGGGAGGCATTCGGGCCGACCAAGGCGGTAATCACCCGCTCCTCGGCCAAAAGATGCGCGTTCGCCTGCACTTCCTTGCGCTTTGCGTCCCGCACCAAACTGACGCCGATCTCCAGCAGATCGCGGATGATCTGGTCCACGTCTCGCCCGACATAGCCGACTTCGGTGAATTTCGTCGCCTCGACCTTCAGGAAGGGCGCATTGGCGAGCTTGGCCAGCCGCCGGGAAATCTCGGTCTTGCCGACGCCGGTCGGCCCGATCATCAAAATATTCTTCGGCAGCACTTCCTCGCGCATCTCGCCCTGAAGCTGCTGACGGCGCCAGCGGTTGCGCAGGGCGATGGCCACGGCGCGCTTGGCGTCATTCTGGCCGATAATATAGCGGTCGAGTTCGGAAACGATTTCGCGTGGGGAAAAATCGGTCATGCGGCCCAGCCAGATTTCCTAGAATTCATCTCTTATCGACAGACGGAAGGCTTTCGACAATGAGGTTGTTATTCGTATAGACGCAAATATCGGCCGCGATCGCCATGGCCTTGCGCGCAATCGCCTCGGCGTCGATGTCGGTGTCGAGCAGGGCGCGGGCGGCCGCCAGCGCGTAATTGCCGCCCGAGCCGATGCCCATGACGTGCAATTCCGGCTCCAGCACATCGCCGGTGCCGGTCAGCACCAGCGTATCGGTACGGTCGGCGACGATCATCATCGCCTCGAGGCGGCGCAGATAGCGGTCGGTGCGCCAATCCTTGGCGAGATCGACGCAGGCGCGCAGGAGCTGTTCGGGATATTGGTCGAGCTTGGCCTCAAGCCGCTCCAGCAGGGTGAAGGCGTCGGCGGTGGCGCCGGCAAAGCCGGATATGACATTGCCCTTGCCGAGCGTGCGCACCTTGCGTGCATTGCCCTTGATGACGGTCTGGCCGAGTGAGACCTGGCCGTCGCCGGCGATCACTACCCTGTTGCCCTTGCGGACGGTGAGGATCGTCGTGCCGTGCCAGTGCGGGAAATTCGAAGCGTGTTCGGTCATATTCACCCGACGTGAGAAAGCTGGGCTGGATATCGTAAACGGTGTATCTGATATCAAGCTTTCACGATTAAGCTGCGAGCGCTATTGAGATGTTTGCGGGGTGCGCCGTCCGCCCGTCCATTCAGCCGCATGCGGACAGCCCCACAGATTGGACCGGAACCATGCGCAAAGCCAGCATCGACCGCAAGACCAAGGAAACGGAAATCACCGCCGCGATCAATCTCGACGGCACCGGCGTCTACGACGTTTCGACCGGCGTCGGCTTTCTCGACCATATGCTGGAACAGCTCGCGCGGCATTCGCTGATCGATATCAGCCTCAGCGCCAACGGCGATCTGCATGTCGACCAGCACCACACCGCCGAGGATAGCGGCATCGTGCTCGGGCAGGCCGTGGCCAAGGCGCTCGGCGACAAGCGCGGCATCACCCGCTATGCGTCGGCCTATCTGCCGATGGACGAGGCGCTGACCCGCGTCGCGCTGGACATTTCCGGCCGGCCCTACCTGATCTGGAAGGTCGCCTTCCCGACGCAGAAGATCGGCACGATGGATACCGAGCTGTTCCGCGAATGGTTCCAGGCTTTTGCCCAGAATGCGGGGATCACGCTGCATATCGAAAATCTTTACGGCGAGAACTCGCATCATATCGCCGAGACCTGCTATAAGGGCCTCGCGAAAGCGCTGAGGGCGGCCATCGCCATCGACGCGGCGCAGAAAGACCAGCTCCCGACCACCAAGGGCACGCTCGGGGGCTAGATCACGCTGATTTTGGATTCATCCAATCCAAAATCATCAACAGTGATCTCGATCTTATATTAGAGCGGGATGACGAGCGGAAAATCGGTATCCACTTTTCCTCATCCCGCTCCAGCATGGCAGAAAGGATAGCCGGTGCAGACATACACGGTGCATGAACCGCGCGTGGCGCCGGAAGACATCGAGGAGCGCGCGGGCAAGCTGGTGTTCCTCAAGGAAGGCTTTTCGATCTGGGCGTTCCTCGCGCCGGGGCTTTGGCTGCTGTTCAATGGATTGTGGCGCGGGCTGCTGGTTTATGTGCTGCTCAGCGTCGGGCTGGTCGTCGGCCTCGGGCTGCTCGGCGTCAACGAGCAGGTGATTGCCTGGGGCGGGCTCGTCATCAATCTGATCTTCGGCTTTGAGGCGCGCGACATCTACCGCGCCTCGCTGGAGCGGCGCGGCTATGTGCTGAAGGGCGTGGTCTCCGGCCGCAATCTGCCCGAGACCGAGCGGCGCTTTCTCGAGGAATGGCTGCCGGAAGCGCAGAGCGACCGCGCCCGCATGACGGCCATGGCCGCAACCGGCGCGCCCATCGGCGGAGATCCGGCGCGCTCGCAAGGCATCCCGGTCATCGGGATGTTCCCTTCACATGGGGGATGAGCATGGACCTCACCATCATCGACTACGGCTCGGGCAATCTGCATTCGGCCGCCAAGGCCTTTGAGCGCGCGGCGGCGGAAGCCGGGACCGGCCATCGCATCCTCGTGACATCAGATCCCGATGCCGTGCGCGGCGCCGAGCGCATCGTGCTGCCGGGCGTCGGCGCCTATGCGGATTGCTGGGCAGGGCTCAGCGCGGTCGACGGGATGCTCGAAGCGCTGGACGAAGGCGTCAAGCGGCAGGGCAAGCCGTTTCTGGGCATCTGCGTCGGTATGCAGCTTCTGTCCGAGCGCGGCTACGAGCACGGCGTCACGGAAGGGCTCGGCTGGGTGAAGGGCAATGTGCGGATGATCGAGCCGGACGATGCGGCGCTAAAAATCCCGCATATGGGCTGGAATACGCTGAACGCGGCGCGCGATCATGCGCTGCTGGAGGGCGTGCCGACCGGCCCGGACGGCTGGCACGCCTACTTCGTCCACTCCTACGCGCTGACCGAAACCGCTCCCGGCGAAGTGCTGGCGGAAGCGGATTATGGCGGCCCGGTCACGGCGATCGTCGCCAAGGACAATGTCGCCGGGACCCAGTTTCACCCCGAGAAGAGCCAGAAGCTCGGTCTCAGGCTGATCGCCAATTTCCTCAGGTGGCGGCCGTAAGCAGGCGCGACTCGGCGGCCCGCGCATTATTGCCGCCCGTCTGCGACAGCACATTGGCGAGCAGCCTGACCGGCGCGCGCTCATAGGAGTTGACGGCGGTCATCCGCGCGGGCGTGCCGGGGCCGACATCCATGCCGGCGAAATCGTCGCCCGCCTCGCAAATATAGAGCTTGTCGCCGGTGACCAGATGATCGCCGAGCAGGGCGCGGATCTCAGCGGCCGAAAGCGGCGTCTCGACGATCCAGAGATTGGCGAGCGGATGTTCCCAGTCCTGGGCCAGCCGCTTGATCTCGCCGGTGAAGTCGGAATAGTTGTTGCCCGGCCGGTAGAGGTCGTAGGAGATGATGTAGCGCCGCATAGGATCCCTAAGCCCGATAAAATTTCGGAAAACTCAGCTCCAGACGCGGATACCAAAAGGAGCGCACTTTTACGCGCGACTCAACTTTGGGATTCTCCCTTGTGGATGTGTCCCATTTTAGGCAGATTGTAACGAATGCGGCTGTTCCCGGCTATCGATTTGAAAGATGGGCAATGCGTGCGCCTGCGCCAGGGCCTGATGGATCAGGCGACCGTGTTCGGCGACGACCCGGCCGCGCAGGCTCGCGACTTCGAGCGGATCGGCTTCGATTACCTGCATGTCGTTGATTTAAATGGCGCTTTCGAGGGCGAGCCGGTCAATGGCGCGGCGGTGCGGGCGATATTGGATAGCCTATCAATCCCGGTGCAGCTCGGCGGCGGCATCCGCTCTGCGGCACAGGTCGAGGCCTGGCTGGAACGGGGTGTTGCCCGTGTCATTTTGGGCACGGCTGCCGTGCGCGACCCGCAGATGGTGCGCGATTCGGCGCGCGCCTTCCCGGGGCGGGTCGCCGTGGGCATCGACGCGCGCGACGGGCTGGTCGCCATCGAGGGCTGGGCGGAGACGAGCGAATTGACGGCCGCCCAACTGGCGAAGCGCTTCGAGGATGCGGGCGTTGCGGCGGTGATCTACACGGATATTTCCCGCGACGGGCTGCTGACCGGCCTCAATCTGGATGCGACCGCCGCTTTGGCGCGCGAAGTGTCGATCCCGGTGATCGCCTCGGGCGGGCTCGCCGGGATGGATGACATCAGGCAATTGATGCGGCCGGACTATACCATGCTCGAAGGCGCGATCGCCGGCCGGGCGCTTTATGACGGGCGGCTGGATGCGGTCGAGGCGCTGGCGCTGGTGAGGGGGGCAACATGAAGGTCGAGCTGATCTATGCGACGTGGCCGCGCAACCCAGGCAGAACCGTCTGGCATCTGATGGCGGATACGGTGCGCAAGGCGCAGCTCAAGCCCGCGCTCAAGAAGGCCGGCCTCGAGGCGCGTGAGCATGTCCTCGCCGCGACCGGGGATGGCGCGGGCGAATTGCGCGCCGCCTTCGATCTGGCCGCCCAGATCGCAGCGCGAGTCAAGGCGGCGCATGAGGCGGGGGCGCTGGCGGTCATCATCTGCGGGAGCTGCGCGGTCGCCTCCTTGGGCGCCGTTTCCGGCCTCGGCGAAGACACCAGCATCCTCTGGATGGACGCCCATGCCGACCTCAACACGCCCGACACCACCATGAGCGGCATGTTCGACGGCATGGCCGCCGCCATCGTGCTCGGCGACGCCTGGCATGCGCTCGCCATCGACGTGGCCGGCCTCAGCGCCGCCAGCCGCCGTAATTTCTGCCTCTACGGCGCCCGCGACATCGACCCGCCCGAACAGGCGATCATCGACGATGACGGCATCGTGGTGGCGAATGATGCCGAAATCGCCATCGAGGCGCTGGAGGGGGCGGAACGGCTCTACATCCACGTCGATATGGACGTGCACGACGCCTCAAGACTGCGCGCCAATCGCTTTGCCGGCGAGGGCGGCCCCTCGCCCGAGCAAGTGCGCGCGGATCTCGTCGCGGTGACGGCCGCCCTGCCGCTTGCAGCCATTGCAATCACCGGCCTCGACCCCGAGATCGGCAAGGAGGACGGCGCGGTCGCCTGCGCCGTGGCGCATATCAAGGCGGTGTGCGAGAGCTGGGCGAAGTCGGTGGCAATCGGCAGGTAACCCGAAATATGCTACAATGCTCCCGAAGGAGCCTTATGATGTCTTTGCCGGATCCGCTGATTACCATTTCTCCGGACTATCTCAGCGGCGCGCCCGTCTTCACCGGCACGCGTGTGCCCGTGCGCGCACTTTTTGATTACCTTGAAGCTGGCGACTCCTTGAATGCGTTCCTTACGCAATTTCCAGGGGTAAGCCGGGAGCACGCCGTCGCGGTCATCAAGCTGGCTGCCAAGACCGTCACCCTCGGCGAAGGTGGTTCGAAGGCGGCTTGAGCATGAGAATCCTGCTCGACGAATGCATTCCGCAGGATTCGCCACGCATTCAAGGCCATGGATGATATCGAGGTTCAGACCGTGCGCTTTGCCGAGTTGCACCAATGCCGCGACGCTGAGCTTCTGGACAGAATGGACGGCCGCTTCGATCTATTGGTCACGACCGACGCCAATCTTCGGTATCAGCAAAACATTCCCGGCCGGCCCTTTGCCGTGATTGTGCTCCGGGCGTCGAGCAACCGCCTTGCTGATCTGCTGCCGCTTGCGCCCGAATTGCTTCGCACGCTACAGAAGGTCATTCCTGGCGAGTTTCGAGAGATCGTGTAGACGCATGCTAACCACCCGCATCATACCCTGCCTGGACGTCAAGGACGGGCGCGTCGTCAAGGGCGTCAATTTCGTCGATCTGCGCGATGCGGGCGATCCGGTCGAGGCCGCGACCGCCTATGACGCGGCCGGCGCGGACGAACTCTGCTTCCTCGACATCACCGCCAGCCACGAAAATCGCGGCATCATCTTCGACGTCGTCACCCGCACGGCCGAGCGCTGCTTCATGCCGCTGACCGTCGGCGGCGGCGTGCGCGCGGTCGAGGATGTGCGCCGGTTGCTGCAGGCGGGCGCGGACAAGGTGTCGATCAACACCGCCGCCGTCACCGACCGGCAGTTCGTGGCGCGGGCGGCGGAAAAATTCGGCGTGCAATGCATCGTCGTCGCCATCGACGCCAAGCGCGTTTCGGCCGAAGGCGAGCCGCCGCGCTGGGAGATCTTCACCCATGGCGGCCGTAATCCGACCGGCCTTGACGCCATCGATTACGCCCGCGAAGTCGTGGCGCTCGGCGCAGGCGAACTCCTCCTCACCTCGATGGACCGCGACGGCACCCGCGCCGGCTTCGACATCGAGTTGACCCGCGCCATCTCCGACGCCGTGACGGTGCCGGTGATCGCCTCGGGCGGGGTCGGCACGCTCGACCATCTCGTCGACGGCGTGCGCGACGGCCATGCCAGCGCGGTGCTGGCCGCCTCGATCTTCCATTTCGGCGACCATTCCATCGGCGAAGCCAAGCGCCACATGGCCGCCGCCGGCATCGCCATGCGGATGGATTGAGGGCATGCGCAGATGCGCGCCTTTATGCGTCACCTTGTGAGTTCGCTGGATTTCGATACCCCTCAGGTAGCGAAATAATTTTTACTGGACAGGGCAGCAATACCTCGGCGTTCTGAATGTCAACGCCGAGCCAGTAACGCCTTGCTCGATCATAAACCCAATCAAAGCATTGCCCCTCTTGTGGCCAATTTGTCAGATCATAGTCTGAACGATGATTTCCTTCGGTTAGGCCACTAGGCTCAACTTCATATATAATGTTAGCCAATTGATGTGTGTTTCTGAACTTTGTCGCAGCTTCAAAACTCTCTAAAACAAATACACAATTTAAGCGGCTAACTTTATCAGCAGCAAAAAGCTGTCTAGCGTATTCAAACAACGCCTCTCTGTAGGTAATCGGGATGTTATTGGTTGCGGCCGGATAGGCTGTCCTTATGATCCGACCCCAATTTCCAGGGAGTATTGCGGTGCCAACGTCAAGTTTGTTCGGCGCGCAATGAAAGAAAGTAGCCATAATAACCTCCAGCGAAGAGGCTCATTTTAAACGAGTCGGGTGCACCCAACACGCCTGTTCAATCCGCGCGTATAGGCTTGGCCGCTCCCAACTTGTGGATCAATGCGTCTACCACTTGTCCCCCCTAGCCTACCGGGCCGCAATCGCTCAACATTTAACGAATGATTCGCAGCACGCGGGGACCTCAATGGCGAGCAGCGCAGCACTCGGCTACTCGGAATACACCGTCGACATGTGGTGGACCGATCTCAACGCCACCGAGATCGGCATCTTCCAGCACACGCGCCAGCGGGCGAAATCGCGCCAGTTCAGCAAGGATTCCGACATTATCGGCGCCGTCGACGTCAACGGCGAGCGCACCAGCCTGCTCACCTATCGCCGCGCGCTGTGGGAAGAGGCCGAGGGCATGAACAAGCGCCTCGTCATAAAGCTGTTCTCCGAGGCGATGAATTGGCGCGGCACCATGGACATGCTGCTGGGCCGCAGCCTGCAATTGACCATCGGCGCGCATGGCTTCCCGGTCGCCGCCTTCACCGTCAATCTCGCCGGGCATGAGCAACTGATCAGTGTCGAGCGCTCGGCGCATAAATGGCCGCTGATGCCGGAGGATTATTCGTTCTTCCTGATCGAGGGCAAACAGGCGCGCTTCTATCGCCTGCGCCGCGACTGGATCGCCATCGGCGCGGATTATTCACTGTTCGACGAAAAGGGCGGCAAGATCGGCCATCTGAACGGGCGCGTGCTCAATCTGGGCGGCCGCTGGGACGTGCGCATCCGCGAGGACCACGACAATCCGCGGCTGAACGCGACCTTGCAGCTCTTTTGCGGCATGCTCCGCTTCCGCGCCGCTGCCGAGCGGCATATCCGCAAGCTGGTACGCGGCATCAAGCACGGCGAAGTGGACGCCAAGATCGAGACCCATGAGACCGATCTCTACCAGAACCCGCGTCGGCAGAATTCCTAAGGGCGGCTAAACCGGCCGCAACTGGCCGGTGCCGCGCACGCGGTATTTGAAGCTGGTGAGCTGTTCGGCGCCGACGGGCCCGCGCGCGTGGAAGCGGCCGGTCGCGATGCCGATCTCTGCGCCCATGCCGAATTCGCCGCCATCGGCGAACTGTGTCGAGGCGTTGTGCAGCACGATGGCGCTGTCGACCTCGCGTAGGAAGCGCTCGGCGGCGGCGTCGTCCTCGGTGACGATGGCGTCGGTGTGCTGCGAGCCGTAGCGGGCGATATGCGCCATGGCGGCCTCGAGCCCGGCGACCGTCTTCACCGCGATGATGGCCTCGAGATATTCCGTGCCCCAATCCTCCTCGCTCGCCGGCTTGACGCGGGCGTCCGCCGCGCGCGCCGCCGCATCGCCGCGCACTTCGCAGCCGGCCTCGATCAGCGCGCCGATCAGGGGCGCGAGATTGGCGGGCGCGGCGGCCTCGTCGACCAGCAGCGTCTCGGCCGCGCCGCAGACGCCGGTGCGGCGCATTTTGGCGTTGAGCACGATGGCGCGCGCCATCTCGGGATCGGCCGCCTCATGCACATAGACATGGTTGACGCCGTCGAGATGGGCAAAGACCGGCACCCGCGCCTCCTGCTGCACGCGCGCGACGAGGCTCTTGCCGCCGCGCGGCACGATCACGTCGATGGCGCCGTCGAGGCCGGCGAGCATCATGCCCACAGCCTCGCGGTCGGCGCGGTCGACGATCTGGATGGCGGCTTCGTCGAGCCCGGCCTGGCGCAGCCCGGCGACCATCGCGGCATGGATGGCGCGCGTCGAGGCGAGCCCGTCCGAGCCGCCGCGCAGGATGACGGCATTGCCCGACTTCAGGCAGAGCCCGCCCGCATCGGCGGTCACGTTCGGGCGGCTCTCAAAAATCATGCCGATGACGCCGAGCGGCACCCGCACACGCTCGATGACGAGCCCGTTCGGCCGGGTCCAGGAGGCGATCACCTCGCCGACCGGGTCGGGCAGTTCGGCGATGTCTTCCAGGCCCTTGGCCATGGCCTCGATGCGCGCCGGATTGAGCGTCAGCCGGTCGATGAAATAGGGCAGCCGGCCGGCCTTGCGCGCCGCGTCCACATCCTCCGCATTGGCGATCAGGATCTGCTCGTGGAAATTGCGCAGCATGGCGGCCATGGTCAGCAGCGCGCCGTTCTTGGCGTCGGCCGAGGCGAGCGCGAGCTTGGCCGCCGCCGCGCGCGCCGTCCGCCCGATCTCGCGCATTTGCAGGCCGAGGTCGCCGCTGTCGGCGGCATCGGGCTTGGCCATGCTCACAATGGACATCTCAGCTCCTGTTCAGCGCCATGTCGTCCCGGTGGATCATTTCCGAGCGGCCACGATAGCCCAAAATGCCCTCGATTTCACCGCTCTTGCGCCCGACCAGCCGCTCCGCGTCGCGGCGGGAATAGGCGATCAGCCCGCGTCCGAGTTCGCGCCCGCCGGCGTCGCGGATGATGACGGCGTCGCCCCGGTCGAAGCTGCCGTCGAGCCTGGTCACGCCCGCCGGCAACAGGCTGCGCCCGGCATCCAGCGCCGCCGCCGCCCCGGCGTCAATGGTCACGATGCCGCGCGGCTCCAGCGACCCGGCGATCCAGCGTTTTCGGGAAATCATCGGATTGGCCCGCGCCAGGAACCAGGTGCAGGCCGCGCCCTCGCCCAAAGCCTTCAGCGGGTTGAGGATCTTGCCGCTGGTGATGACCAGATTGGCCCCCGCCGCGACCGCGATCTTGGCCGCCACGATCTTGGTGATCATCCCCCCGCGCGACAGCTCGCTGCCCGCATCGCCCGCCATCGCCTCGATCTCCGGCGTGATCTCGTCCACCACGTCCAGCCGGCGCGCAGTAGCGTCCTGGGCGGGCGGCGCCGTGTAGAGGCCGTCAATGTCGGAGAGCAGCACCACGCAATCGGCGCTCATCATCGAGCCGACCCGCGCCGCCAGCCGGTCGTTGTCGCCATAGCGGATTTCGGTGGTGGCGACGGTGTCGTTCTCGTTGACGACCGGCACCGCGCCGAGCGCCAGCAGGGTCGAGACGGTGCTACGCGCGTTGAGATAGCGGCGGCGCTCCTCGGTGTCGCTGAGGGTCAGCAGGATCTGGGCGGCGGTGATGCCGCGCGCGGAAAACATCTCCTGATAGGCGCGGGCGAGCGTCACCTGCCCGACCGCGGCGGCGGCCTGGCTCTCCTCCAGCTTCAGCGGCCCCTTCGGCAGGCCGAGCGCCCGCCGTCCGAGCGCGATCGCGCCAGACGAGACGATGAGCAAATCGCGGCCTTGCGCCTTGAGCGCGGCGACGTCGTCGGCGAGCGCCGACAGCCAGTCCGATTTGAGCTTGCCGCTGTCTTTTTCGACCAGCAGCGCCGAGCCGATCTTGACGACGATACGGCGCGCGCCGCTCCATTCTTCGCGCATGGGACGGGGTCCATGGGTTGCAGGGTGTGGGGATGGGTTAGAAGGAAGCGGGGCGGGGTGCAAGGGGGATGTTTTGGGAGCGCGGCCCTTAATATTTCGAGTCCCTAATTACTCCACCCGACTTTTTGGAGGCGCTTGGCGCAGCTTTACCCGCCCGCTGTGAATTGTCTTTGGGTTTTGGCCAGGGTTTGGCTTGACCTTTGGCCAGTTGCTCTATATGAACAAGTGCTTGCTTGGTCGAATACATCTGCACGTCAGCGTTGTATTTGTCGACTTTATCGAGAATAGCGACGAGATCTGCGTCACTTCTTAATTGCAGCAACTCGACAAAAACATCGTATGCACCCGCCTCGTAAATCTTACGAAGCAAAGGCAGCTTCATTGCCTTCACAAACTCCCCAAAAAACCACTGATCGAGCGTCTTCCGCAGTTTATTTTGATGCTGATCAGTTATACTGGAGAGTCGTGCCGATTTCTGGGCGAGGTGCGACACCGTTTTCGCGCTCATGCTCTTCTATCCAACCAAGAAGTTCCCACAACTCACGTGTGGCAGCGATTACCTCGTTTGAAGCCTCGCCCCACAGGTTTCGAAATGATAGATTTCGTAAATCGCCTAAATTTGACCTATCCATGGCCTTTTTAAACGAGACGCTGTCCCTATACCGATTCTTGAAACACCTGTACGGGAATAGTGGCCTGCCTGCGTCAAGCAGTATCTGGGTAGTATAATCCTTTGACACCCCCTGCGCTTGATTGAATCGATTGATGAATACGTTTGTCCGCTCTGCAATCGCTGGCAACAACAGATCATCTCTAAGATATCTTGCGTATAGTTGTAAGCCTTGTGTCGAAAGGCGGTCAGGGACTTGCGGAACTATGATTTTGTCTGCTGCTCGAATAACAGCCTCGGACAGCAATGAAAGGCCAGGAGGAGTGTCGCATATGATCAGGTCGAACTTGCTTCTCGCTTCCTGCAAAATCTCGTTCATCCATTGAGAAAGATAGCTTTTCGCCTGCCAAACATTATTGCAGGCGACGAGCAGACGCCGTTCAAAGATCGTGAGCGATGGACTGCCGCAAAGGAGGTGGGTCTGTCCGTACTTAAGGAAGAAAATGTGAGGGCTAGGAGCCTTCCCTTGCCATCGATTTTCGAGATAATCCTCGATTGTATGATGGCGGCGCCACGGCAGAAACTCATCTTCACAATCACCAATGAGGGTGATGCTTGCGTTGATCTGAAGATCTAAATCGATAACTAATGTTTTTTTGCCCATCGCGGCGGATGCTTCGGCAAAAGATACAGCAATAGTTGTCTTCCCAATTCCACCCTTCATATTCACTATAGGAATCAGTTTACTCATAATCGAACCCATTTTCTTAGCGCCGATTTACTGGAATCGCTGAATCGTTCTTCGATAAAGTTATCGATTTTTCCAGGATGTGGATCATGACGGTTGGCTGCAATGGCGATTTGGTATCCGTCATCCCGACGAGGATCCGAGATAAGGACAACGCCTATGCCTTGCCCTCTTGCCTGCTCATACATGTATGGAAGATGTCTAGAATAAAGAGAGCCAGACGGCAAGTAAAGGACAACATATGAGTAATTTACGAAGTCTGTGTAGGATTTTGCTTGCATTACCGAACGCGCGCCGCACCCATCTTCCATTTTTAGCTCGAATGCAAACAGATCGAAGCGAGCAACCGGCGAGTAATGATATAGCGAGATGCTTGCCATGCAGAGATCGGGGCGCCTATATATTCCGGTCGTCCGTCCTCTGCGTGCCGTGTTTTCAACGACAAGGCTCAGGCTCGGGGGTTTAAAAGGAAAGAAAACGTCCGAAGCCTCTCGGAGCAGATACCGTTCAAACCACCCCTCCAAGTGAGTTTCATTGTCTATTGTTTGGGGGAGTTCAAACGGCGCGGGCGAACGCCTCAATTCATGCTTGGTACGATCAAACAATACGCGAGCTTCTAGCGCCCAAATCATTTCATCGACGTCGTGCTCATTCAGAGCGCGGCCGAGTTTTTCAGCCATCAATACGGTCGCTGCCGCCCGACTTATCGGCTCGCCGTTGCTTGGCAATATCTCAAAAAAAAGCTCGTGATCCAAAACGCATACTCTAACTCGTCAATTCAATAATTAGACGGCTTTAACGACGCGAGCAAGTGCAAGGATGATCAAAAGCAAATGGATTTGGTGCAGTAGGGCACGATTGCTTGCTGCATTTGAGGACCCAACTGCTCCACTAGGGTTCGGCAAACTCAATATAGCGGGTCCGCGGCTACCAAGAAGCCCTCAAAACCGATACCCATACCTCACGCCGAGACGGTCCATGCCCTCGTTCTCGTCCTGCGTATAGGCGTTCGACGTATGCTCGAAATAGAGCGAGACGCTGTTCTGCTCGTCGACGCGAAAGCCGAGTTCCGCCGGAATATGGAACAGCAGCCGCGAGCCCAGCGCCTTCTTGTCCGGATCGCTGGCGTCGAGATTGCCGTCGTGGATGGCGGCGCCGACGCCGAGGCCGAAGAAGATGCCGCTCGCCGTCTCATATTGCCAGCGGGCGTCGATATAGGCGTGGCTCGTGTCGCCCTCGGTGTTGATCGTGGCGCCGACCGCGGGCCGCAGCGTGCCGCCGAAAAATGCCGCCGACGGAGACAGGATCGCCTCGACATTGATGTCGACGGACTCCTGCTCGCGACGGAAACCGCTCCACAAGTCCGGCGTGTCGTGGTCGAGAATGCCGATCTTGATCTCGGAAAACAGGTCGCCTGCCATGGCCGGCACAGCGCACCCCAAGGAAGCGGCGAGGACAAAAGCCGGCCGCCAATGGCTAAAACGAGAACGCTGCAACGCCTGCCCCCAATGCCTTGCCGCACAGACTGCCTAAACGTCTAATGCCTTATGCATCCTAGGCTTTGCAGCGCGAACGGCAAGCACTGATGGAGCGAATCGGGACCTTAGCGGCAGAATCCGGCCTCCCGTGTCCGGCAGGGCACGCGGCACCGCCTTAGCGGGCAACGCTCCCATTCCCACTGACCGCGACCACTTTCGCGGTCTTCTCCTCCAGCTCCAGCCCCTCGATCCTGCGCCCCCGGCTGGCGATTTTCTCCGTGGAGGTGACGATCTTCTCGACGTCGCCGCTGAGCAGGCCAAAATGCTTCTGGAACTCCAGCACGCGCTCCTTCAGCCGGTTCACATCCGTCAGCAGCACGCCGACCTCGCGCTGGATCACCCCCGCCTGCTCCCGCGTGCGCACGTCCTTCATGATCGCCTGCATGGTCTGCACGGCGAGCATCAGCATGTTCGGCGAGACGATCACCACCCGCGCCCGGTGCGCCTTCTGGATCAGGTCCGGAAAATTCTCGTGCAGGTCGGCATAGGTCGCCTCCGAGGGGACGAACATCAGCATGGTGTCCTGCGTCTCGCCGGGGAGCGTGTATTTCGCGGCGATATCATCGACATGGCCGCCGACATCGGAGCGGATGCGGCGCATGGCCTCTTTTCCCGCCGCCTCGTCCCGCGCCGTGCGCAGCGCCTCGAATGCCTCAAGCGGAAACTTGGCGTCGATGACGATGCCGCCCGAGGCGCCCGGCAGATGGATGACGCAATCCGGCCGCTTGCCGTTGGAGAGCGTCGCCTGAAAGCTGTAGGACTCGCGCGGCAGGCCGTCCTCGATGATGGTCTCCATGCGCAATTGCCCGAAGGCGCCGCGCTGCTGCTTGTTGCCCAAAATGTCCTGCAGCGAGACGACGCGCGTCGACAGCTCCGTGATGTTGCGCTGGGCGGTGTCGATCACCGCCAGCCGCTCGTTCAGCCGCGCCAGATTCTCCGAGGTCTTGCGGCTCGTCTCCTCCAGATTGACGCCGAGATTCTGGCTGACCCGGTCGAGCCGCTCATGGATGGCGCGGCTCAGCTCCGCCTGGCCCTGCCCGGCAAGCTCGACCATGCTATGCAAACGGCCCTTCAGTTCGGCCACCTCCATTTCGAACAGCCGCGCCTCGCTCTGGCGCTGCGCCGCCTCGCGCGAGCGCGCCGCCCCGTTCCGCCAGACGACGACTATTAGCGTCACCAGCCCGATCAGCGCCATCCCGGCGATGGCGGCAAAAACCATGAGCGGGTCGACGCCCACGCCGCGAAGCTGCCAAATCATCGTTTCCGCCATGCCGATCCTCATGAGAATCCCGGCCAGCAGCCTAGGCTGATTCCTTCTCGAACGAAAAGCGAACGGCAAGTCTAAAAACCATGAAAAGCGCCGTTGACCAAGTCCGGTAATCCGCTTATCTGACGCTCATGGCCAAACGACCCATCATCCTCTATCCCGACCCCATCCTGCGGAAGGCGGCGGCCCCCGTGGAGCGGGTCGATACCGACACGCTGCGCCTGCTCGCCGATATGCTGGAGACCATGTATGTGGCGCCGGGCGTCGGGTTGGCGGCGCCGCAGATCGGCGTGTCGCGGCGGATCTTCGTGATGGACCCGGCCAAGGGCGAGGAGCCGCCCGCGCCGCGCTTCCTGATCAATCCGGAAATTCTCGAAAGCGGCGATGCGCGGCGGACCTACGAGGAAGGCTGCCTGTCGATCCCGGACATTTTCGCCGAGGTCGAGCGCCCGGCCTCGATCCTGGTGCGCTATCTCGACAAGGACGGCAAGCTGGTCGAGGAGTGGCTGAACGGCCATGCTGCGACCGTCGCCCAGCACGAGATCGACCATTTGGACGGCGTCTTGTTCATCGATCATCTCTCACGGCTGAAGCGGAACGTTCTGGTCCGCAAATATCGCAGGGCGCGCCGGGATGAGACGACGGAGTGAGATTTCCGCCGAGGCGCGGTAATCAGGACTTCAGTTTTCGCCGCCCCTTGCGCTATGAACATGCGACCATGGCCGCCTGCGGGACCGCCCGCGAAAGGCACTTGAGGCATGATTCCATTGCGCGTTATTTTCATGGGCACCCCCGATTTCGCGGTGCCCCCGCTCTCCGAACTGGTGGCGCTCGGCCACGATGTGCTGGCGGTTTACAGCCAGCCGCCCCGGCCGGCGGGACGCGGCATGGCCGCGCGCAAATCGCCGGTGCAGCATTTCGCCGAGGAGGCCGGCATCCCGGTGTTCACGCCCAAAAGCCTGCGCTCGGCCGAGGTGCAGAACGAATTCTACGCCCATGACGCCGATGTGGCCGTCGTCGCCGCCTATGGGCTGATCCTGCCGAAGCCGATCCTGGAGGCGCCGCGCTATGGCTGCCTGAACATCCACGCTTCGCTCCTGCCGCGCTGGCGGGGCGCCGCGCCGATCCAGCGGGCGATCATGGCGGGCGATGCCGAGACCGGCGTGCTCATCATGCAGATGGATGAAGGGCTCGATACCGGCCCCGTCTGTATGGGCGAGCGGCTGCCCATCGGGCCGGACATGACAGCGGGCGAGCTGCATGACGAGCTGTCGCTGAAAGGCGCCAAGCTGATCGCGCGGGCGCTGGACCGGCTCGGCCAGGGGCGGCTGCAATGCCGGCCGCAGCCGTCGCAGGGCGTCACCTACGCCGCCAAGATCACCAAGGATGAGGAGCGCATCGACTGGAGCCTGCCCGCCGTTGAAGTGCATGACAAGATCCGGGCGCTATCGCCGCATCCGGGTGCGTGGTTCGAGGCGCTGCTGGCTGGGCGGCGCGAGCGGATCAAGGTGCTGCGCTCGATCGTGGTGCAGGGAAGGGGCGAGCCGGGGCGGCTTCTGGATTCCCAGCTCACCGTCGCCTGCGGGCAACATGCGGTGCGGTTTACCCGGGTGCAGCGTTCCGGCAAGAAGCCGATGCTGGGGGCGGAATTCCTGCGCGGCTTCCCACTCGCCCAGGGCACGCATTTCAGTTGAACGGGGCGGCTAGAGCGGGACGACATGATTTTGGATTGATCCAATCCAAAATCATCGTGATCTAGGAGGCCGCGTTCTCGCCGGCCTTCTCGTAATCGCGGCAGAAAATCTCGTAAATGAGCGCGATCATGCGCCGGACATCTTCATTGGCGAGCCGGTAGAAGATGGTCTTGCCTTCGCGGCGAGGGGCGACCAGCCCTTCCGTGCGCAGCCGCGCCAATTGCTGCGAGACGGTCGGCTGGCGCAATTGCAGAATGGTTTCGAGCTCGGTGACCGATCGCTCGCGCTCCGCCAGCAGGCAGAGCAGCAGCAACCGGCTCTCATGCGAAAGCGCTTTCAGAAAGTCGCTGGCAAGACGCGCGCGCTGCATGAGCTGTTGCAAATCGGGCGAGTAATTGGCCGACGAATGCAGCGCTTCTTCTATTTCCCGTGGAAACATGGCTGGTGATTTCGGCATCGCAGCAAAGACTCGCTCGCATGGAAGCACTGCAGTTGATCCAGATTTCTTAACGCGTTTCAGTCGTGATTGGCTATAGGAGCGGAACCCTATGCTGCGTTGCGGTAGCATTTCTGCACCACAGGGCGCCCATGTCTCGTCGCCAGCTCGGGTCAAAGACACTTCTTCTAACTCATTGTAATGATGATCCTCCACCTGTCACGAATCGGCCGACGGAATATTTGCGTGCAGCGCAACGTACGTATTTTTGAATAAGTGTTTTTTGGCACAGATTCAGGCGAACACGGATGATTTGACATAATAGTGGGCAATGACCTGTGGATTCTACCTATGCTGCGGAGAATCGCCCTGATTTGGAGAGCGGGATCACCGAATCGGCTGCCGCAAAATCAGGCGCGGCAGGACGCCGCCCGCGCGCCGGAGACGCAAGCCAGGAAATCGCGCCCAGATCCGGCTGCCCAATACTCACGCTCCGAGCGGGAAATGCCCGGTTTTGCCTTGCGCCTTACTCATCCGCATACCCCAATTGTCTAAGCATTCATCAGCTTTTCCAGCCCCGAAATCGGCCCGCCGCAGGATGAACTTGGGATCGTATACGAATTGGCCATCCCGGTATTCGTATTGCTAAATTTTGTTGCCGAGCTTAATCAAATCCACCATACTTCGGGCCATCGGGCGGCCTGTAGGACCCGGTGGAAATAGTGACGATGCGCGTTGTAATTCGCTTTGGCGAACAAGCATGTTCTGGTTTTCCCCGACATCTGAATGACTGCCTCACCTTTCGGCGCGGCCGTTGGTCGCCGGAGCTATCGTTGGGGACTTGAAGGAGCAGAGCATGCGTCAGTCGGGCACGGTGAAATTCTTCAATCAGTCGAAGGGTTTTGGCTTCATCACACCGGATGAGGGCGGTAAGGACGTTTTCGTACATATTTCCGCGGTCGAACGCTCGGGCGTTCCCATGCTCGACGAGGGCATGCGTGTCTCCTTCGAGACACAGCCGGATCCGCGCGGCAAGGGACCTAAGGCGATCAATCTTCAGGTTTCCGAATAAATCGGGTAAATCCCAAGACGTAGACCCGCAGGACCGGTCGGCGGTCCTGCGCGGTGTTTGCGTGGGATAAAATGCTGAAAACACTCGGTTTTTGCGTGGTCATGGGCATGGCCACGATGGGTGCGGCTGCGGGTCTTTCCGATGCCGCTCTCGCCAAGGGCGATGCGGGCAAGCCACAGGCGAAAGCCAAGGCAGACAGTGCCTCCAATTGCAAAACCCTCACCGGCAAGATGGTCGGCTGGGGCGTCGACTCCGTGCGCGGCTATGCGGAGAAGGCGCTCGACAGCGAGATTTCCGCCTGGGAGCATCGCGGCAGTTTCACGGCCAAGACCAAGGACCGGAAGAACGACTGCAAGATCTATATCGAATGGCTGGATGAGTATGAGTGCACGGCGCAAGCTGTCGTGTGCCGCTAGCCCTCGCGCGCCAATCACCCTCAGGTTGCATTTTTTGCTTGATGTGGCGGGATCGCCCTAGCGGCGCGGTTTGTCCTTAAGCAAAGATGGGCGCAGTGACACTCAATTGGGACAATTGGATATGATCTTCTCCCGGAATCGCATGATTGCCCTGACTTTCGCCGCCCTCGCGATGGCCGGCGCCGGCACCGCCCAGGCAGCCAAGCAGCAATGCACGACGCTGTTCTATTCCGTGAACGATTACGGCAAGGAAGGCCCCACCCGCGACGCGATCGCGCTGCTCGACAAATATATCGAGAAGTGGGCGGCCGAGAAGGGGGTCAAGAAATACAAGACCGGCAAGAAGGATGTCTCCTGCGAGCTCTATCTCGATGTCGGCCTGTTCGACGAACATACCTGCAAGGCGACCGCGGACGTCTGCTACTAGCCCCGGTTCTCCCCTCGTCGTCACCCGCCGTGGTTTATTTCGCAGTGCATCCCGTATAAGCGCCTAAAACGGACATTCGGCCTTTTTTTTAAGGTCCGATGACCATATATTGAGCGTGCCAGTTCGCTGGCTATGGCGATAAATGACTGCCGGAATAAACCTTTCGGACCCGGGGGCGGTACCCGGCGCCTCCACCACAAGCCCGCCGCGCAAGCGGGCTTCTGATGGGGGCGAACTAGGATCGACGAGGGCGTAAAGGGTATGTTTTTGCTCGGCATGGTTCCGCCGTCATCGGGCCGTTCAATAGTTGCAAATGACAACTATGCTGAGGCACGCCTCGCCGCGTAATGCGGTTCGGTTAGCCAAATTAAAGTCCTAGTCGTTCAGCGCGGCTAGGCGCGGTTTGGAGGACACCGGGCAACAGAAGTCCTCCACCCAACCCGCGAACAGCGCGGCGCGGGGCGGCTTGGCCCTTATGGTGATCACGACTTAGCAATGATATCCGAGGACAAGATCCGCTACGATATCTTGGCCAGCGAGGCCTTGCGCGGCATCATCCGCACCGTCATGCAGCGGGTGCAGAAGCGTGGGCTGCCGGGCGAGCATCATTTCTACATCAATTTCGATACCTGCGCGGCCGGCACGATCCTGTCGAAGCGGCTGAAGGCGCAATATCCGGAAGAGATGACCATCGTCCTCCAGCACAAGTTCTGGGACCTGCTCGTCTATGACGACCGCTTCGAGGTGAAGCTGTCGTTCAACAACGTGCCGGAACGCCTGGTCATTCCCTATTCCTCGATCAAGAGCTTCGTCGATCCGAGCGTGCCCTTCGGCTTCAACCCGAATCTGTTCACGCCGCTCGGACGGCCGGCCGAGGACATCCCTGCCGCGCCGCCGGAACTGCCCGCCGACCGCACCGCGCTGCCTGGGCCGCAGGCCCAGCCGGAAACGCTGGTGGTGGTCGAGACGCTGAAGCCCGAACGCGATCCGCCCATCCGCCAGGAAGAGCAGCCCGAGCAAGGCGGGGCGAAGGTGGTCGAGCTGGATCTGTTCCGGAAGAAGTGAGATTTCGCGGCGGGGGCTCTACCCGGCCGCCGATTCATCCCAAAAGCTCGCCTCGATCTTGTGGCCGTCCGGATCCCGGACGAAACAACCATAATAGGGCTCGCCGTAATGCGGCCGCGGACCGGGAGGTCCGTCGGCCGTTGCCCCTGCCTCGAGCGCGGCGTCGTAGAAGGCGTGCACCTGGGCTTTCGACGCGGCGATGAAGCCGAAATGCGTGCCGTTGCCGATCGTCGCGCGGCCGCCGTCTATGGGCGTCTGCACCCAGAATTCCGGATAGAGCTTGCCCCAGGCCACCGCGCCGGGATGCTCCATCACGCGCTTGCAGCCGAGTACGCCGAGCACGGCGTCGTAGAATGCGACTGCGCGGCCGAAATCGTTCGTGCCGATCGACACATGGCTGATGACGCTGGGATTTTCGTCCATGGCGGTCCCTCCCTTGATGCTGGTCCGGCCGCGATCCGAGACAGCCCCGTCGTTTTTGCGCTCTCCGTTGAGGGAGAGGGCAGGCGCCGTCAGGCGACCGGGTGAGGGGTGGCGGCACGCGCCGGCCCCTACTCAACTAACTCCGCCGCCGCCCGCCCTTTTTCGGCACCACCCGCTCCGAATGCGGGCCCATCTCGTCGAGGCTCGGCTTATGCGGCCGCGACATTGGATCGACGCGGCGTGCGGCCAAGGCGGCGCTGCGCGGACGCGCCGACGCCGCCTTGCCGGTGCGCTCGTCGATATCCTCCTGCCGCGCCAGCGGATCGTCCGCCACCGCCAGTTCCACCTGCCGCAAGCGCTTGACCTCGTCGCGCAGCCTTGCCGCTTCCTCGAAATCCAGATTGGCGGCGGCGTTGCGCATCCGCACTTCCATGTCGGCGATGACGGCGGCCAGATTATGCCCGACCATTGGCGCGCCGTCCTCGGAGAAGCCGGGACCGGCGCCGACCAGGACATGGTCCCGCTCATAGACGCTCGACATGATGTCGCCGATGTTTTTCCGGATCGACTGCGGCGTGATGCCGTTCGCCTCATTATAGGCGACCTGCTTTTCGCGACGGCGGTCGGTCTCGGCGATGGCGCGCTCGAGCGAGCCGGTCATGTGATCGGCATAGAGCAGCACGCGGCCGTCGACATTGCGCGCGGCGCGTCCGATGGTCTGGATCAGCGAGGTCTCGGAGCGCAAAAAGCCTTCCTTGTCGGCATCGAGAATGGCGACCAGCGCGCATTCCGGGATGTCGAGTCCCTCGCGCAGCAGGTTGATGCCGATCAGGATGTCGAAGGCGCCGAGCCGCAGGTCGCGAATGATCTCGATGCGCTCCAGCGTCTCGACGTCGGAATGCATGTAGCGCACGCGCAGGCCCTGCTCGTGCATATATTCGGTCAGGTCCTCGGCCATGCGCTTGGTCAGCGTGGTGACCAGCACGCGGTAGCCCTGCGCGGTGGTCTTGCGGCATTCGTCGATGAGGTCGTCGACCTGGGTTTTCGCCGGGCGGATGTCGATCTGCGGATCGATCAGGCCGGTCGGGCGGATGACCTGCTCGGAGAAGATGCCGCCGGTCTGGTTCATCTCCCAGGCGCCGGGCGTCGCCGAGACATAGACCGTCTGCGGCCGCATGGCGTTCCACTCCTCGAATTTGAGCGGACGGTTGTCCATGGCGGAGGGCAGGCGGAAGCCGTGCTCGGCCAGCGTCCATTTGCGGCGACGGTCGCCGTTGAACATGGCGTTGAGCTGGCCGATGGTGACGTGGCTTTCGTCGACGAAGACCAGCGCATTGTCGGGCAGATATTCGAACAAGGTCGGCGGCGGCTCGCCCGGCTGGCGGCCGGTGAGCCAGCGCGAATAGTTTTCGATGCCGGCGCAGGAGCCGGTCGCCTCCATCATTTCCAGGTCGAAATTGGTACGCTGCTCCAGCCGCTGCGATTCAAGCAGCCGGCCGGCCTCGTTCAGCTCGGCGAGGCGGAGCTGCAATTCGTTCTGGATGCCCTTGACGGCCTGGTGCAGCGTCGGCTTCGGCGTGACGTAATGCGAGTTGGCAAAAATCTTCACCGCCTCGAACTCATTGGTCCTCTCGCCGGTCAGAGGGTCGAATTCGACGATCGATTCGATCTCGTCGCCGAACAGCGAGATGCGCCAGGCGCGGTCTTCCAAATGCGCCGGGAACAGCTCGACCGTGTCGCCGCGTACGCGAAAGCTGCCGCGCGCGAAATCCATGTTGTTGCGCCGGTATTGCAGCGCCACGAGGTCGGCGAGGAGCTGGCGCTGCTGCACATGCGCGCCGCGCTTCAGCTCAAAAGTCATCGCCGTATAGGTCTCGACCGAGCCGATACCGTAGATGCAGGACACCGAGGCGACGATGATGACGTCGTCGCGCTCGAGCAGCGCGCGGGTGGCGGCATGGCGCATCCGGTCGATCTGTTCGTTGATCGAGGATTCCTTCTCGATATAGGTGTCTGTGCGCGGGACGTAGGCTTCTGGCTGGTAGTAATCGTAATAGGAGACGAAATATTCGACAGCGTTGTTCGGGAAGAAATTCTTGAACTCGCCATAGAGCTGGGCGGCGAGCGTCTTGTTGGGAGCGAGGATCAGCGCGGGCCGGTTGGTGCGCGCGATCACCTGCGCCATGGTGAAGGTCTTGCCCGAGCCGGTGACGCCGAGCAGCACCTGGTCGCGCTCCTGGGCATTCGCGCCGGCGACGAGTTCTTCGATGGCGGTCGGCTGGTCGCCCTTCGGCTCGAATTCGGAGGCCAGCTCGAAACGCCGGCCGCCTTCGGATTTCTCCGGCCGCTCGGGCCGGTGTGGCATGAACATCGGCATCGCCCCCGAGACGATCGGGTGGCTGGCCATGGTCGGCAGCAGGGCCGTGCTGTTCGGCTCGAGCTGATACGGAACGGCGGACGCTTCAGCGAGGGCTTTTTTCGGTTTGCGGGGCATGGGCGGAATATGGGGGATTTGGTGCGGTTTTGGAAGGTTTCGCGCGAGATCGTCCCGTCATTCTCGCCAGGATTGGTCGCCCGCCCGAAATCCTTGTGGAAAGGCCCGCAGCGCCGGAGCCAATTATGGCCAATTTTTGCGAGAAAACGCACAGTAGATCCGCAATCAAATCCAAATGACACGAATAAATCAGAAAATTGGTATTGATACTTAGATGACTGTCGTCGAATTTGTTGAATAGAACGGCAGAAAAAGGTGATGATTGTGGGCGCGAATGAATGCCGCAAGCCAGAGGTAAGGGACCCGCGAACAAGGGAGGCTACGATCCGGCGGCAATCATTCATTCCTTTACCGATTCGGTCGAGAGGATAGGAGAAGATGTCGCCCTCTACGGCATGATCGTCGTTCTGGCATTTGTGGCGCTCATGGTCGGAGCAAATGCCGGGGTAACCTTTCTGCTATCGGGGTGTTTCATTGCCGGATGGCTTGGCCTCAAGTGGAACCGGATGTTGATCGCCGAACGGTTGTTTCGGCTCGAGTTGGCCCGCATGAAAGAAGAGCGGGGGCTGCAATTGCTTAGACTGAGGGAGAGATCGCCGGAGCAGCTTTCCATGCTAGACGGAGACGATCGAGAATGACGATGTCTTATGAAAATCTGTCCATCGCGCTGGTCGTCGCTCTCGGCGCCATCACCATCGTCCTGTACCGGCTGATCTGGCAATCGCAAATCCGGGCGGATTTTCTTCAGGCCGCGAAGATGGCATCCAGCGATTTCTACGACCGGGCGGACCTGCTCTTGCGCGACCCCGCTACGCCGGAGCCTCTCAAGGACATGATCTTCGACATCGGGCTCGCCGTCACCGACGAGCGGGCGGGACGCCGCGCAATGTCGTTTCTGACCAAGTCCCTGGCCGATATCAAGCATCGCGGGCATGTCACGACGCCCAGGAAGGAATTTCTCGATCTGCTGGATGAATTGCGCCGAAGCCGGGGCGATTTATACGATACGTTTCATGAGGCGCTGGGCGCCGCTATCGCCTCGATCCTGCTGTCGCACAGCTTCGATATCGACCGGGCAAAGATTGCGCTGAGCTACGATGCCATCGGCAGCAACCGCTCGAAGCTGCTGAGCCTTGCCGAGAGCCTGGATCAGGCCATCACCGGCTGGGGAAGGCGCGGCCAGGACAACTCCCAAGCCGCCTGCGCATGACGCCGCTCGCCGGTCAAACCCACCGCCTGACGCTTCCCTTATACGCCAGATACGCCTCGCCGAATTTCGCCTCAAGGTAGCGCTCTTCGCGCCGGATCACGCCGTGATGCACGATCAGCAATGCCGCCGGCAGCCAGGCTATCGCCACCAGGCTGTCCGCGAAGATGCAGAGGCCGATATAGACCAGCGCCATGCCGACATAGATGGGGTTGCGCGTAAATCGATAGACGCCCGCGGTGACCAGCGCGGTGCTCGGCCGCCAGGGCTCGACATTCGTGCCGGCGTCCTGGAAGCGGTGCGAGGCCGAGACGATCAGCATGATGCCGGGGACGGCAAAGATTGCTCCGAGCGCGAGCCTCCAGAGCAGCGGCAGACCGATGCCGGGTTCGCCGGCCGCCCAGCCGGCCGTCAGCCCGAGCGCCAGCACGCCGAAGTAAATCAGCGGCGGCGGAGCGACGACGCCTGAGTGGTCGCGGACCGGCGTCCGAGGTGCTGACGCCATGATGTCCTCCCGAGCTTCGTTCTTGGCTGCCATTGACCGACCGGCGGCGCATCAGCGCTCATTTTCCTTCGGCCCGTAATCCAGCCCCTTCATCCGATCCAGCGCGCCCTGCAGAATATACGCCGCGGCGACCGCGTCGATCACCTCGGCCCGGCGCTTGCGGCTGGCGTCGGCCTCGATCATGGCGCGCTCGGCGGCGGCGGTGGAGAGGCGCTCGTCCCATAGCGCGATCGGCGCGGACGTCAGCCCGGCGAGGTTGCGTGCAAACGCCCGGCAGGCCTGCGCGCGCGGGCCTTCGCTGGCGTTGAAATTGATCGGCAGGCCGATGACATAGCCGATGGCACCGCGCTCGGCGGCCAGCGCGAACAGCTCCGCCATGTCGGCCGAAAATTTCTTCCGGCGGATGGTCTTGACCGCCGTCGCCACCGTCCGGGTCACGTCGGAAATGGCGACGCCGATGGTCTTCGTGCCGACATCCAGCCCGAACACCGCGCCCTGGCGCGGCAGCGCGGCGGCCAACGCCTCGATGCTGAAATCGGGCCGGATTTTTGGGGAGGCGTCGGGCAATAACATCTCTTTGAGGCTGGCGAATCGCGCTTGTGACGGGTTAGTAGCTCTTTATACTGCGCCGGGAGACAAAGGCAGGCAACACGCAAGGAGACGCCATGAAAATCACGTGGCTCGGCCATTCAGGCTTCCGCATCGAGACCGCAGGCAAAGTCTTGCTGATCGACCCCTTCCTCACCGGCAATTCGCAATTCCAGGGCAGCATCGAGCACGCCACCGAAGGCTGCAATCATATCCTGCTAACGCATGGCCATTTCGACCATGTCGGCGACACGGTCGAGATCGCCAAGCGCACCGGCGCCACCGTGACAGGACCATTCGAGCTGGCGATGTGGCTGGCGGGCCAGGGCGTCGCCAATATCGACCCGTGCAACCCGGGCGGCACCATCACCCATGCCGGATACGACGTCACCTACACCAAGGCCTTCCACTCCTCCTCAAACATCGTCGACGGCATTCCCGTCTATCTCGGCCCCGCTTGCGGCGTGATCCTGCGCTCGGGCGGCAAGACGCTCTACCATATGGGCGACACCGAGATTTTTGGCGACATGGCGCTGGTGCAGGAATTCTTCGCGCCCGATATCGGCTGCGTGCCGATCGGCGACCGCTTCACCATGGGCGCCAAGCAGGCCGCCATCGCGTGCAAGCGCTATTTCAAGTTCAAGACCATCATTCCGGTGCATTACGCGACCTTCCCGATCATCGACCAGGACGCCTCGAAATTCCTGGCCGAGATGGAGGGGCAGAATGTCGTGGTGCCGGAAGTCGGCGTGCCCTTCGACGCATAATGGCGACCGCCAAGCAAGCGCAGGCCGCGAAACCGGCAGCCGACCTGACCGCCGACGAGGCAGCGGCGGAGCATCGCCGGCTCGCGGCCGAGATGGCGGAGCACAACCGGAGCTATTACGCCGAGGATGCGCCGACCATTTCCGATGCAGCCTATGATGAGCTGCGCGCGCGGCTGCTTGCCATCGAGGATGAATATCCGGAGCTGACAGCGTTCGACAGCCCGAGCCAGACGGTCGGCGCGGCGCCGTCGGAGAAATTCGCCAAGGTCGTGCACCGGGTGCCGATGCTCTCGCTCGGCAACGTCTTCGCCGAGGACGAGCTGCGCGAATTCCTCGACCGCATCCGCCGTTTCTTGCGGCTCGGCCCGGACGACGAGTTGGAGGTCACCGCTGAGCCGAAAATCGACGGGCTCGGCATTTCACTGCGCTACGAAGACGGCAAGCTGGTCACGGCAGCGACGCGCGGCGACGGCGCGGAGGGCGAGAACGTCACCGCCAATGCGCTGACCATCAAGGGCATTCCGGCCAAGGTCACGGCGAAGGACTTCCCGGCCGTGTTCGAAGTGCGCGGCGAGATTTTCATGGGCCGCGAGGATTTCCTCGCCATGAATCTCCGCCAGCAGGAGACGGGCGGCAAGCTGTTCGCCAATCCCCGCAATGCGGCGGCGGGCTCGCTGCGCCAGCTCGACGTATCGATCACCAAGGCGCGGCCGCTGAAATTCTTCGCCTATGCCTGGGGCGAGGTCTCGGGGCTGCCTGCCAAGACGCAATATGGCGTCGTCGAAGCCTTCAAGCGCTGGGGCTTTCCGGTCAATCCGCTGATGAAGGTCTGCCGCTCGGTCGACGAACTGCTCGCCGCCTATGCCGATACGGAGGCGCAGCGCGCCACGCTCGACTACGACATCGACGGCGTCGTCTACAAGGTCAACAGCCTCGATCTGCAGAACCGGCTCGGCTTTGTCTCGCGCTCGCCGCGCTGGGCGGTCGCGCATAAATTCCCGGCGCAGAAGGCGACCACGATCCTGCGCGGCATCGAGATTCAGGTTGGCCGCACCGGCGCGCTGACGCCGGTCGCCAAGCTCGAGCCTGTGACGGTCGGCGGCGTCGTGGTGCAGAACGCCACCTTGCACAATGAGGACGAGATCGCCCGCAAGGACATCCGCATCGGCGACTGGGTGACGGTGCAGCGCGCCGGCGACGTCATCCCGCAGATCCTCGGCTTCCTGCCGGAGAAGCGCCCAGCCGATGCCGTGCCCTATGTCTTCCCGGACATCTGTCCGGTCTGCGGCTCCCATGCGGTGCGCGAGCAGCATGAGAAGACCGGCAAGCTCGATGCGGTGCGGCGCTGCACCGGCGGGCTGATCTGCGCGGCGCAGGCCGTGGAGCGGCTGAAGCATTTCGTCTCGCGCAACGCCTTCGACATCGAGGGTCTCGGGGCGAAGCAGATCGAGTCCTTCTACCTGGAAGAGCGCATCAAGACGCCCGCCGACATCTTCACCCTCGCCGAGCGCGAGAAGGGCAATCTGAAGCCGATCCATGCCAAGGAAGGCTGGGGCTCGAAATCGGCGCAGAACCTGTTCAAGGCCATCGAGGACCGCCGCCGCATCGGCCTCGAGCGGGTGATCTTCGCGCTCGGCATCCGCCATATCGGCGAGACGACGGCCAAACTGCTCGCCCGCAGCTACCGGACCTTCGAAGCGTTCCGCGTCGCCATGATCGCGGCGCAGGACAAGGAGGGCGAAGCCTGGCGCGACCTCAACGAGATCGACGGCATCGGCGACGTCGTGGCCGACGCGCTGGTCGCCTTTTTCGGCGAGGCGCATAATCTCGACGCCATCGACGCGCTGGAGAAGCAGATCGAGATCGTCCCCTTCGAGCGCGCCGACACCGCCGGGTCGCCCGTCGAGGGAAAGACGGTGGTGTTCACCGGCTCGCTGGAGCGCATGACCCGCCAGGAGGCCAAGGCCATGGCGGAGCGGCTCGGCGCGAAGGTGGCGGGCTCGGTTTCCAAGAAGACCGATTATGTCGTCGCCGGGCCGGGCGCGGGGTCGAAGCTGAAGAATGCCGCCGCGCTCGGCGTCAATGTCGTCACTGAAGACGAGTGGCTGGACCTCGTTCAGCCGAAATAGAACGACAGTTTCCGCCGGAACCGAGCCGCCCGCAAATGGTTCATTCCGGTGCGGGGGGTGTGACCTTCTTCACTAAGCGGGCAGTCGGCACTGTCCGAACCAACCCACCTGCCGCGGCAGTCCAAAGTTGCTTAAAATCAGGGAGTTGGAATGATCAAAAGTCTCAAGCTTTTGGCAGCCGCTGGCGCGTTGCTCGCGTCGGCGAGCATCGCGGGCGCGGCGCCCGGCACGGTCGGCCAGGGCGCTCCGAGCGTCGGCGACGGCCTCACCAGGGTCCATGGTTGCCACGCGAGCTGCGAACGCGGCCCCGGCGGCTGGCACCGGCATGTCGGCAATCATTGCGCCCGCCGGCCGTGCCGCGAATGGCGTGGCAAAGGCCGCCGTCCGGATAGCTGCGTGAAGGTCGGCCCGGTCTGGTTCTGCGACTACTAGGACCCCGGCCAGGGCGAAGGGTTCGGTACGATTTGGCAGGAACGCCGGCCCTTCGCCTCACTCATTGCTCGACGTTGGAGCACTTCCGCCGCCGGTCGGTGGCAAAGCCTTGCAAAACACATCACACCGAAATCCCCGCAAAGGCGGGGATCCAGTACGCCGCAGCATTTGAGGTCAGGCAGAGCACGACCGCTGGCTCCGGTATTACTGGATCCCCGCCTTCGCTGGGATTTCGTCTGGGGTTGCATCAATTTCAGTGAGTTCCGCCTGGAACGCCAACGCTTCGGCACACCGGATGCCACCCGCGCAATCCGCCTCTCTTACGATCCAGCCATCTTCGCGGTATAAGGTGTGTTCGGGGGTGGTCAATCGCCCGCGAACGGTCTATCTGACCCCGAATGCAGTTTTGCGCGGCGCATATCCGGCGCCAGCGTGGCTGAAAAGGCTAAGCCCATGAAAGCCCTTACGGTCGGCGGCGCGATGGTCGATTCCATCGCCATCATCAATTCCGGCGGCATCGAGCGCATGTCGATGCGCAATGCCGATGCGTCCTTCCTGCTGCTCGAGGAGGGCCGCAAGATCGAGGCCGAAGAGATCTCCACCTATCCCGGCGGCGGCGCCGTCAATGCGGCGGTGTCGATGGCGCGGCTCGGGCTCGACGTCTCCGCCATCGTCAAGCTCGGCACCGATCAGCGCGCCGACTCCATCCTCGGCAAGCTGGAAAAGGAAGGCGTCTCCACACGCTGGGTGACCCGAGACCCGCGCCTGCCGACCGGCGCCTCCGTGGTGATCTCCTCGCATGAGCGGAATGCCGCGATCTTCACCTTTCGCGGCGCCAACACGCTGCTCGCCATCGAGGACATCAAGCGCGAGGCGCTTTCGGTCGACATCGTCTGCATTTCCAGCCTCAGCAACCAGTCAGCCGACTGCTTTCCCGATCTGGTGAAGGCGGCGAAGGCGGCGGGCTGTAAGGTCGCGGCCAATCCCGGCATCCGCCAACTCACGGCGCGCGGCCGCGCCTTTCTCGACACGGTCGGCTCGATCGACATCCTGGTCGTGAACCGCGCCGAGGCCAACGCACTGGTGCCGGTGCTGACCGGGATGGCGGGCGAAGGCGGCCCCTCCCTGCCCTTCGATCCCGACCAGCCGGTGCCGGATCTCATCCGCCGGGGCTTTTCCTCGGGCGGGTTCGAGATCAGTCTGGTGCGCTTCCTGCAGGCGCTGATGAAGGAAGGCGCCGGCATGGTCGTCGTCACCGATGGCCGCCAGGGCGCCTTCGTCGGGACGGCTGGCACGGTGCTGCATTGCCCGGCGGCAGCGACCGAAGTGCTCGGCACCGCCGGCGCGGGCGATGCCTTCGCTTCGACTTTTGTCGCGCTGACGAGCCTGGGCTGGCCGCTCGACGCCGCGCTCAAAGCCGCGACGCTGAATTCGGCCTCCGTGGTGCGCCACGCCGATACGCAGACCGGATTGCTGAAGCTGGCGGAACTGGAAGAGGCCGTGGCGCGGGAAAAAGGGCTCCAGGTGCGCGATTGGCCCATGAGGGCGGCGTAGCCCAAGTCGCCGTTCCGGACGCCGCGAAGCGGTGGCGGGACCCGTTGGCTTATCCGCGATGCCGACGTCATCTCTGACGGCCGGGGCGACGAGAATGAGTTCTGCCCGCTCCCCGCAAAAGGAAACCGGCCACAAGGGCCGGCTCCAATTGCCTGTCAATCTTGAGATTGAACAACGCTTAGATCACTCGCAAAGACTGGGCGGATGCAAATATCGTGTCTGCTCGACAAAAATTTGATCGACGAAACCCCTGCGAATACGCAACCCTGCTGTTTCATGATGCTGGTGTAGACGCTCGCTAAACTCTTTGAGCCCGTTTTTCAGCATCTATCTTCGCTCCATTACAGTCGAAGCCGCTTGCGGATCCCTTTCTTGGCGAGGTCACTCGCGGCGGCGATATTGGGTGCCTTCCGGCTCCCGCTCCATGCGCGCAAGCGAGCAGCCCTTGCGGACGAGCGAAAGCCGCCGGCGCCGAAACTGGTTCGGTCCGGTCCGCTTGTCTCTCATGCTGCATAGGGTGCCCTCGTGCCGCATTTCCAAAGCGCTGGTTCGCGCCTGGATCTCGAGGTCCGTCATCTGCGGCGCCGGGCGAACGAGGATCCCAACACACACCGCTTGGTCATTGACGAACCGCCGTCAGAATTAGCCTGATTCTGATTTTCTGTGGAGAACAGTTAATGAGGCGTTAATAAGTTCAGCCGCCCCGCCGATCCACGGACTTATGCCTCTTGCACTTTGTGCGAAGCTCGCCGAGCGGGCACAAAAAAGCCCGCAGGACTCGCGTCCCGCAGGCTGTCTCGAATGTCATTCGCCGCATCGGAGCCGGTCAGGCCGGCCGCGCCTCGGCGACTTCGGCGGCTTTCTTGACCGCCTTTTGCACTTTCTCGAACGCCCGCACCTCGATCTGGCGGATGCGCTCGCGGCTCACGCCGAACTCGCTCGAAAGCTCCTCCAGCGTCAGCGGGTCCTCCGCCAGGCGGCGCGCCTCGAAGATGCGCTTCTCGCGCGGCGTGAGCGTGTCGATGGCGTCGGTCAGATAGTTGCGCCGGCTGTCCAGTTCCTCGCGGTCGACGAGCTGGGATTCCTGATCCGTGCCCTCATCGACCAGCCAGTCCTGCCACTCGCCGCCATCGCTGTCGGCCCGCAGCGGCGAGTTCAGCGAACTATCGCCCGCCAAGCGCCGGTTCATCGAGATCACGTCTTCCTCGGGCACGCCGAGCTTGGTCGCGATGGTGGCCACCTGATCCGGCCGCAGATCGCCATCCTCGAACGCCTGGAGCTGACCTTTCAGCTTCCTCAGGTTGAAGAACAGCTTCTTCTGCGACGCGGTGGTGCCCATCTTCACGAGGCTCCACGAGCGCAGGATATATTCTTGAATCGCGGCCCTGATCCACCACATAGCATATGTGGCCAATCGGAAGCCCTTCTCCGGGTCGAAGCGCTTTACGGCCTGCATGAGACCGACATTGCCCTCGGACATGACCTCGCCGATGGGCAGGCCGTAGCCGCGGTAACCCATGGCGATTCTCGCCACGAGACGCAAATGCGAGGTGACCAGCTTTTGTGCCGCCTCGGTATCTTCATGCTCTTGCCAGCGCTTGGCGAGCATGTATTCCTCTTGAGGCTCCAGCATCGGAAAGCGCCGGATCTCCTCAAGATAGCGGGACAACCCGCCGCTCGCCGCTACAGAGGGAAGTGAGGCCATGGCCTTGTCCTTCTCTACGCTAGTACGTTGTCGCCGACATAACGGCAGAACAACTCGTTTAATTCATTCGTTCCGCAAATTGCCTTCGCCGGCAACGCAAACATCCGTGAACCTTTGCCAGATCATTCCAGCGCTTCCATGACATCGCGCATATCCGCCGGCAGTTCTGAATGAAACTGCAGACGTTTGCCGCTTGTTGGATGGAGGAAGCAGAGGACAGCCGCGTGAAGCGCTTGTCTGGTCATGCTCAGTGTCGCAGATTGCGCCTTCTCACGCAATGCACGAGTTTTTGATCGGAAACCGCTGCCATAAAGACTATCCCCTATAACCGGGTGGCCCAGATGGGCCAGATGAACCCGGATTTGATGCGTGCGGCCCGTTTTAAGAATGCATTCCACCAAGCTTGCCACCGGTTCGCCTGTCTCCGGCAAGCTTTTCCTTACCTTATACTCCGTGACCGCGTGTTTTCCGTCGCTGCGCCGCACCGCCATTTTCAGGCGGTTGTTCGGATGGCGCCCGATATTGGTTTCGACCACGCCCTTGACGGGACGCAGCCCGCCCCAGGCCAGCGCCAGATATTCGCGGTGCAGCGGGCCTTCGCGGCCATGATCGGCAAATTGCGCGGCAAGGCTTTTATGCGCGGCGTCGGTCTTGGCGACGACCATGATGCCGCTGGTGTCCTTGTCCAGCCGGTGCACGATGCCCGGCCGCCTGACGCCGCCGATCCCCGACAGGCTGTCGCCGCAATGGGCGATCAGTGCGTTCACCAGCGTGCCGGTCCAATTGCCGGCCGCCGGGTGCACCACCAGGCCCACCGGCTTGTCGATGACGATCAGCGCGTCGTCTTCGTAAAGAACCGTCAGCGGGATATGTTCCGCCTGCGGAGCGGCCTCGACGATCTCGGGCATCTCGATGTCGAAAATCTCGTCGGGTTTGACCCTGTAATCGGGCTCGACTATCGTGCGGCCCTTGGCGCGGACCTGGCCCTGCTTGATCAGGTCGCGGGCGCGCGAGCGGCTCAGATCCGGGCAGCCGGCCGCGATGACGCTGTCGAGCCGCTGCCCGTCATGATCGGCCTGCGCCGTAATCGACAGATGTGCCATTGCCTGCATCTTTAGGACTTTTGAGGACCAATGCTGAACGCGACCGAAACAGCAGAGCCGGGCGGTAGTTTAACTCCCAGCCAAGTGCGGAAATTGAAGATTGCCATCGTCATTATGAGCATTCTGCTGGTTGTCGGTTTTATTCTGTTGCTCGTCGGCATTTATTTGCAGTCGCAGAAGCTGGCGAAGAAGCCGGAAGCCTCGCCCCTGACCATCCCCGTCGGCGTCGCCGGGACGCTCAACCTGCCGGTGAAAGCGGGTGCGGAGCTTGTGCAGGTGCTCGCCGATCAGGGCCGGCTGATTCTGCATTTGCGCCAGCCCGGCGGCGGCGAGGTCTCGATCATCGACCTGACCACCGGCCGCGAATTGCAACGCATTCGTCTGGCACCGCAAGAATAATCTTGCCCGCCGCGCGGCCTCTCTTTATATCTCGTACTCGCAGTAAATGCTTGTCCCGTTCGTCTAGCGGTCAGGACGCGGCCCTCTCACGGCTGAAACAGGGGTTCGATTCCCCTACGGGGCACCAGACTTGGTTTCCGGCGCAGGTCGAAAACGGTAGGTTTGGTGAAAATCGGCCTGAATGCTGGCCTTTTGCGTTAATTGTCCCTCGCTAGCATAGCCCATGACCTCTCAACCTTGAGTTGATCTATGGGGTAGCGATTATGGGTAAGACGCTAACGCGAATCAGCCGAAATCTTTATATTCAGACTTACGAGGCCTCCCGCACCTGGATCTTTCGCTACTCCTTCCAAGGGCGCACGCGAGATTTGGGCCTTGGTCCGCTCGTCCGCGTCACAGTGGCCAAGGCCGAAACGCTGTCGGATGAACTGCGAGACAAGATTGCGCGGGGCATCGATCCGCAGTTGGAGCGCGGCGGACGGCAACCGAAAGCGCCCAGTTTCAGGGAGGCTGCGGCGGACTATATCAAGCGCACCATCCCAGGCCTAAAACACCCAAAATCGCGGGAGCAGTGGGGCAACTCGCTCGCCGCCTATGCCTACCCGCATATCGGTCGCATGCCGATCAGCCTGGTCCGCCCCGCCGACGTGGCGCCATGCATGGCCCCCATCTGGATCTCGCACCGGGAGACCTCGCGCAAAGCGCGGAGCCGGATCGAGCAGGTGATGAATGCGGCAAAAGCCGCCGGCTATTTCAAGGGCGAGAACCCGGCCCGGCTCGATGTGCTGCAAGACCAGCTACCCCAGCGCCCGCGCCGTTGAGCACCATCCCGCGATGCCCTGGCGCGACGTGCAGGCGTTCATGGCGGAGCTGAAAGGCAGGGAGCCGGTCAGCGCGAGGGCGCTGGAGTGGACCATCCTGACCGGCGGCCGGACGAGCGATACGCTGGGGGCGCCCTCGACGGGATGACTGGCGTTTCGTTGCGCTTTCAGCCCCGAACTCGCCCGCAAAACAATCGCATATGTATCTACGCCCTAACTGCATCCTCGCCCCATCTTAGCAAGAGATGCTACCATCCTGCTAGGTGGCAAGACACAAAGTAAGTACGATTGAAAGCTTGCGAATTATCAGCAGCCGCGAAGATGGCAGCCGCATTATGCCGCTCCGGATTTCGCCATCGGCGGAGAGAAATTGGTCCACTGCACCGCGCCGAGCAGGCGCTCGGCCATCGCGCCGCTTGTGGCGAGGTACAGCTGCTCGCCGGTCGTGCTGGCATACTTGAAGCACCAGTGCTCGCTGTCATGGGTAAAGCCGATCGTGGCCGAACCGCGGGTGATCGTCTCGGGCTTTTAAAGGCGGTGTAACTGATGGCAAGGCCGTTGCCTGCGATCTGGTTGCCGTCGGCGTCATTTGAGAACGTGGTGTTGATCACGCCGCCCGAGATCGAACCGCCTATCTGCTTCGGCTCAGATACGGAGCCAATTCGATCGAACTGAAAAACGTGGACTTCAAATTTTTCGCCTCATCGCTGTTTGTGACAGCACTCGAATCGTCCGCAACGTTAACCGGTATGTACGCGGTCCCATCACAAAAAAAAATACACCTTTGAAATCTTATTCGCAGTGTCTGTGTCTACGCGATCATTCGCATTAAGAGGTATATCATACCGCAGATTATTTAGGGTTATAGCGAATTCACGCCGATTCAGCCTAGATAGCCGAATCTGGCGCTGTCCGGTTTCACCAAAATCCAGTCGTATAATCGAATGCAAGCTTGCATCATCTCGAATGAAGATTTGCCATTGACCACCTTCAGTAGAATCATTGTCGCCCGCGGGCAGTTCCTCCTTTCGTAATTCGCCCAACGTTTCCTTCGAAAGTGCAGCCAATTGCCCCACTGGGCAAGCTTTCACCAAGTTTGTGAAAGCAATCGAAAACACAAATATGGCTAACCCATAAAAAGTCATTTAAAACCTTTCCCTAAGGAACCTGGGAATAAGGACTGCCTGGTGCTCTGCGTTGCTGTAATTGATTTGGTTTGTAACCGTAGCTCCGGTGCGAAGTCTATCGGCTCGCCGAAGGCTGGTTTGTGCATCGTGAGGTCGCCCTCGCCATGCATCGCGAACGCGGTTGAGTCGGTAAGCATGCTAACTACTTCCTACCACCAACTGCACAAGCTCCTGCTGTATCACAACGGTTTATTGCAATCCCCTGTCGTTGGCGTCGTAGGAGAAGGTGGTTTTGATGACGCTGCCCAAGATCGAGGACACCGCATGCGGACACCATTGACGTGAGATTAGCCAAACACAATCGTCTTCTTAGCTAGTATTTAACAGTCGGATCTGGCTCCATTTGATCACATGCGCCCTTAACCATATTATCCATAGTCGACGACAAATGATAAACGGCGTCGCTCGGACAGTCGTGCTCTTTTTCTGCAACGTATAGAGTTATATTTCGCCTTTTGTTAAATACTATTACTTCTGTCAGTATTTTATTTATGTCAGGTCTATCCCACGCCGTAAATTGCGTAATCGTTTCAGGCGATTCAGCTCCTACAGCAATTTTCAGCATTTTGGTACCGCCGATAAATCCTTTGCTCACCACGATTTTGACGCCAAAATGATCCGGTTCAAGCTGCCAATCGCGAAGCCAAGTGTTGATGAGATCATCGATCATTACGGTACCTTTATATTTTTCACTGGCGGCATTTCCAATATGCCTTTGAAACTCCCAATCAGGCTATTCGGTCCATATATCTTCGCCCATCCGGTGCCTTGCGCTCCGATCGCTGAACTCGGTATTTGGAATTCAGCAAACACGTTGCCCGGCGGGGCATTACGGTACGCGCCGGAATTTGGGGTGACCCCGTTATTGTTGCTCTCCAACATCCGGCCGTTACTGACCATGTAGTCAAGTTCGTCACGACTCATCCAAAGTCCTACGCTGACATAATTAGCTTCTAGAAATGACGACTGAAATACCGACCTTAACGCTGAGTATATTCCGCCTACTCCAAGAAAGCCGCTCCAAACAGATCCGCTCGCATAGCCTACCTGCAAGCCAATGGCGACTTCCTGTGGGTTACACAAATTCGCGCCACTTAATGGGTCTGCACAGCCTGGATTATTATTCCCCTGTCCGGGCGCATCATTCGAATCGTTGGTCGCCCGGGCTGAGCCGACCAACCGTTTCAAAGTTTCGCTTGGCGATTGAATGCTTTGAAGAACTTATCGCCTAGTTTGCTCCAATTGAGCAAACAAAGCCGCAGCTTCAGCTAGATGTCCATTTAGATTATATGAGGTTACACCACCAGAATATGAGTTGACCTGAATCCGACTAGACAACAGCTTTCTGAGTATCAACTGCATAGCGTCTTTGCCAGTTCGTAGTCTTCGATAGCGACTGCCAATCTGAGCAACAGAACAATTCTTGAAGGTTGCAGTGGATCACTCAACTCTGCCTCACCCTTGATTATAATTAATAGAATGTTTTTCGCTTCATCATGCCGATGGCCTGTGAACCGGCATGCAATTTTGACCCCCTGCCAGGGGTAATCGGCGTTCAATTTTGACCCCGTCCCCGATGGCTCAT
>NZ_MWLK01000029.1 GCF_002198715.1 Rhodomicrobium sp. R_RK_3
GGTCTACGAGGCCGAGAAACAGGCGCAGATGCCGGGCGCAGGGCAGGCCGAAAGGGCCACGGTGGAAGAAGCCGTAAGGCGCGTGCGGGACGCGATGCAAAGCGAGGATTCCGCCCGCATCCTGCAGGCTGTCGAAGCCTTAAGCGCGGCGGTCGCCGCGCTCAGCGCCGCCTCCATGCAGAATGCAGCTTCTGGCCAGTCCGCCAATGGCGCCTCCGGCGACCAGCAGAGTCGCGAGCAGGAGGAGAACGTGGTCGATGCGGAATTCAGCGACGTGGATGAGGGCCGGCCATGAAAAACCGCCTCAAAACCGAGATGAATGGCCTGCGGACGGGCGAGGAGCCGCAATCCACGGCAGACGGGCCCGATGACCGCTCCATCCCGCCCGAGGCGGCCGATGCGGGCGAGGCGAGCCCACCCGACGCCGCGCCGGAGGCCGAAGAGCAGCCCGATGTCGGGGATCTTGAGGATCGCCTCATGCGCGCCCTCGCGGAGCAGGAAAACATTCGCGCGCGCGGCCGGCGAGAGATGGAACGCGCCGTCCAGTTCGCCGGCTCGCAACTGAGCGCGGATCTGCTGGACACCGCCGACAATCTCCAGCGCGCCATCGGCAGCATCCCTGAATCGGCATTGGCCGATACCACGATCCGACAGCTTTTCGAAGGACTTCTGGCCACCGAACGGGCCCTCCTTGCGGCATTCGCAAGGCATGGCATCGTGTCAATAGACGCTTTAGGGAAGCCTTACGATCCGGCGCTCCATGAGGCGGTGCAAATCGTTCCCGACGAAGGCCAGGGGCCCGGGGTGGTTTCCGCCGTCTTGAAACCGGGATACATGCATCATGACAGGCTGCTCCGGCCGGCCGCCGTCCATGTGACGACGGGCGTTTGACGGCGCGGGAAGCCCCTGTGACCGCCGCAATTGCCTGAGCCCTTCTCCGCCCGGGTACCCTTCCTTTTTCAGCGCCTCCGAAGCGTCCTATATGCCGACAACGGCTTCCAGCTTCGGGTTGAGCTCGGCGCGCAACCTGCGAATGACGTCCGCAGCCTCGTCCTGGGTGAACCCGGCCAGCAGCAGCGTCTGATCCGCGAGCGCCAGACCTGCGGCAAGATCCTCCTGGAACACAGCCGTCGCGCCGGCCTTTGCCAGCTCCTCCGTGCCACGCGCGTCATCCGCGCTGACAAGGATCGCGGCTGCGGGGTTTTGCTGCCGGATAGAGGCGAGGAGCCCGCCGACATGCGGGCGGCGGTCGAAGGTCACGACGGCCAACCTCGCTCGCTCGATGCTCGCGGCACGAAGGATTTCCGGGCGGCTGGCATCCCCGAACAAGACGCAATATCCGGCGTCCTTGGCCTCGGCAAAGCGCCGCCCATTATTTTCGATACAGAGATAGGGGAGGTTGGCGGCATCGGCGGCCAGCACCACGAGACGGCCGACCCGCCCGTAACCACAGATCACCACATGATCTTTCAGCGTCGGCGGAGGTTCGGCGCGGGTGGCTTCGCCGGGTCGCAGCACCCAGCTTGGCAGCATCTGCAACAGGTGCGTCTTGTTTCGGATCAGGACCGGCGCCAGAGCCATGCTGATGATGAGGGCCAACAGCGCAGGCTGCCCGATCTGCCGGTCGATCAGCCCCGACAATGTTGCCGTGCTGAGCAGCAGGAGCCCGAACTCGCCGCCATGCGCGAGCACGATCGCGACCCGCAGGCTGATCTCCCGCGACCATCCCATCATGCGCCCGACGAGCATCGTGATGGCCGCTTTGCCGAGCGTGAACACCAGGAGCCAGGCGAACACCGCGAGGGGGTGCTCGATCAGCACGGAGGGGTTCACCTGCATACCGATGGTGATGAAGAACAGTCCCAGCAGCACATCGCGCAGCGAGCGCAGCTCGGCCTCGACCTGATGGCGGAAGTCGCTTTCGCCGATCGCCATTCCGGCGAGGAACGCTCCGATGGGAGCGGACAGGCCGGCGAGGCTTGCGGCGGCGGCGGTGCCGAGGGCGATGAGGAGGACACAGAGCAGGAACAGCTCCTCCGAGCCCACGCGCGAGATGCGTGCGAGGATGATGCGGAAGGCTGGCCGGCCGATGAAGGAGATGCCGGCGAGGACATGGCCGCTATGATGACCCCGCGCAGGATCTCCGCGCCGGGGTCGCCGGCGGACTGACTGGTGCCGAGGAGCACCAGGAAGGCGATTGCGGCCAGGTCCTGGAACAACAGGACGCTGATCGCCCGCCGCCCATGCGGCGAGGCGAGGTCGCCCTGGTCGGCGAGCTGCTTGGCGCTCAATGCCGTCGAAGACATCGCGACCGCGCCGGCGAGGATCAGCGCGCCCTGCCAGCTCATGCCGAACGCCATGCCGAAGGCGCCGACGACAACGGTCGTGATGCCGACCTGAAGTCCGCCGCCGCCGAGAACATCGCGGAGCGCGTCCTTCACCGCCGAGAATGAAATATCGAGGCCCGTCATCAGCATGAGCAGGACGATCCCCAGTTCGGCCAGGAACAGGATCTCCCCGTCGGCCGAGAGCAGCCCCAGGCCGTAAGGCCCGATGAGAATGCCCGCGACGATGTAGCCGATCGCCCCCGGCAAGCGCAGTGCGCTGACGAGCCCGACGAGGCCGGTCGCGGCAGCGAGCACGAGGACGCTTTGCGTGAGATGCTCGCCGACCATCATCAGCCTCCCTGCTTTCGCAGCCGCCAGCGTGTCTCTTCGTTCTTATGCACGCCGTCGGCCACCACCTCGCCAGGAGGCGGCGCCACCGGAGGCCGAGCCAGGATTCCCGTCCAGCCCGGCGGATCGCTGGCGGGAAACGACTCGTTGCTCGCGCGTTCGACGCAATCGTCCTTGTCTTCATCTTCGGGCATGGTCGCTCCCTGTTCCTGTGCCGGCGCTATCCGGATCACCCGGTCATTGTTCGCCAGGGATGATGGGACTTCCCCGCGGGCCAGGCGGCGACGAAGGCCTCGAGATCGGGATCAGGTCTTTCCGGGAGCATGATCCGCAGCTTCACATATTCGTCGCCGCGGCTGCCGTCAGCGCGGCGTACGCCCTTGCCTTTGAGACGCAGGGTCGATCCGGTATTCGACCATTTCGGCACCCGCACAGTCGCCGAGCCGGTCGGCGTCGGCACCTTGATGCGCCCGCCGAGCACGGCCTCGGACAGCGAGATTGCCACCTCGACATGAATATTCTCGCCGCGCCGGGTGAGAGAGGGATGCGGCCGGACTTCGATCTCGATCAGCATATCGCCACGGCGCCCGTCCGGACCTGGGTCGCCCCTGCCGCGCAGGCGCAGGATCTGGCCGTCGCGCGTGCCGGGCGGGATGTTGACCTCGATCGTATCGCCACCCGGCAGAGACAGGCGCTGCGCCGCCCCGTTCACGGCGTCGAGAAAATCGACATCGAGGCGGTAGCGGACATCCCGGCCGCGGGACGGGAAAGGCGCGCTGCCGGTGCGTCCGAAGAAATCCGAGAAAAAGTCTTCGGCGTCGAAATTGGCAAATCCGGAGCCTGATCCGTCGTCGGCAAAACCTCGATTGTGGCCAGCAAAGCCGTTGGCATTTCGCCTCGCCCCGGCCCCGGCACGCTGATGGCGCTGGCGCGGCCGCTCGGCGCCGGATGCGTCGATCTCGCCCCTGTCGAAGCGGGCCCGCCGCTCTTCGTCGCTCAGGAGCTGGTAGGCCGACGAGACATCCTTGAAGCGCTGCTCGGCCGCCGCATCGCCTGGGTTGACGTCCGGGTGCACCTCCTTGGCGAGGCGGCGATACGCCTTGCGCAGGTCCTCGGCCGAGGCACCGCGCTGCACGCCTAGCGTCCTATAGGGGTCCGCGCCGCTCACCTCGGTCATCGCTCCTTGAAACTGCTGCCCGTTGACTGTCCCACACAGCATGACGGCGCGCATCCTCAGTGGCGCTGACGCGCGTCAGTGGCCCTCGCCAGGTGTCCTGGCATGCTGCTGCAATCGGTGGCTTCCCAGTGAGGCCACCCCGCAACAAGGAGTGCAACATGCTGTCCGAATATGCAGCCCCCGCCGCCCGGTGGCCGGACCTGTTCCGCGATCTCAGGCGCAGACAGGACGACTTTGGCAGGCCTTTCGGGGGCTTGAGGCTCACCCAGGCGGTGGACTTCCCACCGGTCAACATCTGGACCTCTCCCGATGGAGCGCTGGTCACTGCGCAACTGCCGGGGGTGAGCATGGATCAGATCGACGTCACTGTTCACAAGAACACTTGTTCGATCCGCGGCAGACGCCCGCTGGAAGTCGTCGAGGAGGGCACGGTGGTTCATCGCCAGGAGCGGCCGCATGGCGAGTTCGGGCGCGTGATCGTGCTGCCGTTCCGTGTTGATGCCGACAAGGTCTCGGCAAGGTTCGACCGTGGCGTGCTTCGGCTGGAGCTGCCGCGGCCCGACGAGGATCGGCCGCGCAAAGTCCGCATCGCCCACGACTCATAGGAGGTCATCCGATGACTGTTCAACAGCAGACAGCCTCCAGAAACGGCGCGGCGGCCGATCAAGGCAGTGACGCGGCGAGTGGAAACGGGCGCAGCGTCGAGCAGACCGTCCCGATGCCCAGCTTCGCGCCTCCCTCGGACATTTACGAGACGAAGGAGGACGTACAGCTCTATCTCGACATGCCCGGCGCCGATCCCTCCTCGCTCGATGTCACCCTCGACCGGCGCATCCTGGCGGTATCGGCGCGGTGCCAGCCCTGGCGGCCGCAGGGATATACGCTCATCGCCGCCGAATATCAGGACGGGAACTATGAACGGTCCTTCGTTCTGTCCGATCAGCTCGATGGCGAGAAGATCGAGGCAAACTTCAAGGATGGCGTGCTGTGCATCCGCGTGCCGAAAGCCCCGCCCTCGCAAGCCAAGAAGATCCCCGTCAATGCAGCTTAAGGAGAGAGACATGGCACAGACACAATCGCAGACGCCAGCCACCCAACAATCGCGCAACGGCGGCAGCAACGCGCCGGCGACGACCGCCGGACAGAGCGGCAGTGGCGGCCGCGGCATGCAGACCAGGAGCGGCGGCCGCGACCCGGTCACGATGCTCAGGTCCGACATCGACCGTGTATTGGACAGCTTCTGGCGCGGCTTCGACCTGCCCATGATGGGCCTGGTCAACTCCGCGCTGTTGAGCGGCGACACGATGCCCATCAACATGCGCGAGACCGACAAAGAGGTCGAAATCACCGCCGAGCTGCCCGGCTTCGAGCCGGACGAAATCGACGTCATGGTAACGGATGGGGCCGTAACCATCCGCGCCGAAGGTGAAACCTCTCAGGATGTGAGCGACAACGGCTACATTATCCATGAGCGGCGAGTGGCGCGCTTCGAGCGCACGCTACCCCTTCCCGACAATGTCGACCCCGAAGCCATACAGGCAAGCTATCGCAACGGGGTGCTGACTCTCAGCATTCCCAAGACGAGCGATAGCGACAACGGATCGCGGCGCATTGCCGTGCAGTCGAGCTGATTCACGCGGGCGAAAGGGCGCCTGGGAACCGCAGTCACTCCCAGGCGCCGAATTTTTGAGGTCGACCATGCGATCCGACGAGGAAATCAGGCGCGATGTCGAGGATGAGTTGAAGTGGACCCCGACCGTCGGCGACGCCGATATCGCCGTCTCGGTGAAGAACGGCATTGTGATGCTGACCGGCTTCGTGCCGGACTTTACCAGCCGCTTCGAGGCCGAGGCCGCCGCAAAGCGGGTCGCCGGGGTGATCGGCATCGCCAACGACATCGAGGTCCGACTGCCTGCCATCGACGAGCGCCCTGATCCGGCCATAGCCCGCGACGCGGTCGCGGCGCTGGCGTTGCAACTGCCTTCCTCCTGGGAACAGATCAAAGTGGTCGTGAAGAGCGGGGTGGTCACGCTCGACGGCGAGGTGGAGTGGGATTTCCAGCGCAAGATCGCTGAAGAGACGGTCGGACGCATTCGCGGGGTGCGCGAAATCCGCAATCTGATCCGGGTCAATCCACGCGTCAGCCCCGAAGCGATCAAGCAGAAAATCAAGCAAGCCTTCCTGCGCAGCGCCGAACTCGACGCCGAAAATATCAGGGTCGAAGTGGAAGGCCATCGCGTCGTTCTCGAAGGCACGGTGCGGTCCTGGGCAGAGCGCGAGGCGGCCGAGCGAACCGCATGGGCCGGTCCCGGCATCGCCCTTGTCGAGAACCACATCGCCGTCAAGGTCTGACGTCAGGCCGCGGACACCCGCTCTGCCAAGGGCGCAAAATCGCCAACGAGTCAAAGATGAAACATAACACATCGTCTGCGCCGAACTCGCCTCTGCCGGAGGGACAGCCGGCGCCTGACTTTACCCTGCATACGACGCCCGACCAGACGGTCGCGTTGCGGGACTTCCGCGGCCAGCCGGTCATTCTCGCATTCTATCCGGCCGATTGGAGCCCGGTCTGCGGCGACCAGATGGTGCTCTATAACGAGATCTTGCCGGAGTTTCGCAGACACAATGCGGCGCTGATCGGCATCTCGGTCGATGGCGTCTGGTGCCACCTGGCCTTCGCCCGCGACCGCAAGCTGCAATTCCCACTGGTGTCCGATTTCGAGCCCAAGGGCCGGATCGCCAAGACCTACGGCGTCTACCGCCATGGCGATGGCGTTTGCGAGCGCGCCCTGTTCGTCCTCAATTCCGAGGGGGTCATTCACTGGCGGCACGTCTCCCCGATCGGGGTCAATCCCGGTGCGGACGGCATCCTCACCGCGCTCGAAAGTCTTGAGATGGAAGGAGCTACCTCATGAAGAATGCACCTACGGTACTGACGCTGCCCGTCGGGCCGCGTGATCATATTATCGGGAACCCGGATCCGCTGGTCACCCTGGTCGAGTATGGGGACTATCAATGCCCCTTCTGCGGCCAGGCCCACGTCGTGGTCTCCGAGCTGATCCGGCAGTTCGGCCCCGAACTGCGCTATGTCTTTCGGCATTTCCCGATCACGACCATCCATCCCCATGCCGGGCTTGCTGCCGAGGCCGCCGAAGCCGCCGGCGCGCAAGGCAAGTTCTGGGAGATGCACAATATGCTCTACACCCATCAAGAAGCGCTCGACCCGCCAAGCCTCACGCGCTATGCGGGCCTGCTCGGGCTGGATCTGCCCCGGTTCACGAGTGAGCTGGCTCAGCACGTGCATGCTCCGCGCGTGCGAGAGGATTTTATCAGCGGTGTTCGCAGCGGCGTGAACGGCACGCCGTGTTTCTTCATCAACGGTGTTCGCCACGACGGGGCCTGGGATTTCGAGACTCTGGCTGTTGCGATCGCGGCGGCTAGCGCGCCGGTTCCCGCCGCCTGACGGCGGCGACCCGGCGATCCTGGTCACGCACCAGCCAGTAGACGACGCCAAGCGACAGCATGGCCGCGCTCAGGGCAAAGATCTTGCCCGCCTCCGCGCTGCTCAAGTCCAGAATGATCAGTTTCCTGAGGATCGCCAGCATGGCGAGCAGCACCACCGTACGCACCTGCACAATGCTGTCCCGGCGTTCGGCGATCACCAGGAGCGAACGCTTGAACTCCAGGCCGATGATCACGGTGAAGATCATCCCGAACAGCGCCTGGAACACGCTGTTGTCGCCGGGATCGCGCGGCCCACTGAAGATCAGGACAAAGAGGATATTCAGCGCCAAATTCCAGACGGCGGCCACCACGATGATCGCGATGAGGGCGGTCAAGATCAGGACGACCGCCTGCTCGAACTTCTCGTAGAAGGTCAGCGCCTGCCACTGCTCCTTGGCGGCCCTGATTTCGCTTCGAACCGTCATGTGCCCCTCCAGACCTGCGCCTGTCGGCAGGCCGTTGATCGCTAAAGCTTGGGGGACATGCGAGCCGGACCGCCCCCAATGCACGTCATCATCCTGTTTGCCCCGGCCGAGATCGTGCGGGCCGGGGGGCGTTACCACTGCCGCGCTATCGTGTGCGCGCGGGCAACGAGAAGGCGCGAGGATAGGATCCTCGCCCCGCGGCCGCGTTCAGCCCAATAATCAACTGGTCTGGTATCTGAACTCGTCGAGTTTCTCGAGCTGCTCCTTAGAGGCTCCGGGCAGGGTGATCTTGTTACCCAGATCGTCGATCTGAAGCTGGTCGTAGCCGACGGCGACGAGCCGGCCGCCGACGCCGAGGAAGCCGCCGACCTGGATAATGGCGAAGAGCACCTGCTTTTTATCGATGATAATCTCGTCGAGCGAGCCGATCTTCTCATTCTTATCGTTCCTGACCTCCTTGCCGATCAGGCTGCTGGCGCGATAGCCCTTGGCTATGACCTTCACGTCCAACTGCAGGAGTTGCACGCCCTGGGCACTCGCCGGGTGGGGCTGTGTGGTCAGCACGCCGCTGCACATCGCCGCGACGATCAGCGCCGCACCGACACGAAGCCTTGCGCCGGCGAATGGGCGGAAGCTACCGAGAGCGGTGGCGGCAGCCTGCGAATTGCTAAGTCTGGTCACAATAATCTCCTTCTGTGAGTGAGGTTGAGGGGTTACGGTCGTCACGCATCGTGCTTCATGCGCTCTGTGCGGCGGCCGCCACGTCTTGCGGGGTCTCATGGCGCCGCGAGCGCAGGCGGAAGGCCAGGATGAGCATGGCGACGTTAAAGGCCGCGACATAGATGCCCAGCCACCAGGTGAGCACGATGGCTCCGACGGGCGGTGCCGCCATGAGAAGAATGCCGAACACGACGGAAAGGAAGCCGCTAAGCCCCATCCATCCCCGGCCATAGCGCCGGTTCAGCCGCAATGCCGTCGCAATCATCAGCGCGCCCGAAACGATCGACCAGACAGCGATGATCAGTACGAAGGCGAGGATCGTGATGCCGGGCCACAAGAGAGCGAGAGCGGCGACGCCGATCCGCAACAACCCTTCGACGACGAGCAGCGCCCAGCGCTGTCCTTGTCTGGCCTCCCGCACCGCCGAGATGATAGCCAGCACACCATCGACCAGCATGTACGCGGCAAACAGCATCACGAGCGCGAGCAGCGTGATCTGCGGCATGACGATAGCGATGACGCCGAAGAGGATGCCAAGCACACCGCGTAGGGCGATGAGCCACCAATTCTGCGCCAGCACCGTGCTTTTGACATCGTTTAGCCAGTCGTCCGAGACGCTGGCTTGGCGTTTGCGGCGAACATTCACTTCCGCCGTTCCGGTGTCACTCATGATCAAACTCCTTGAGGGCATCGCAGGGCCAGCATGACGGAGCGATCCCTCAAATGCATAAGAACCTGGAGCGGTGCGGAGCACGATGACGGCTGTCAGCTTGGCCGCTCCGCGCATCAACCGAGGCGGGGTTTCGGTCTCCCAGGTGAAGCGGCAGGGCGGGGTTCGAGCTTGATGGGGGCCGGCCCCTGCTCGGCGGCATGGTGGGTCGGCGCGGCCATTTGTGCGAGGAGCGCACAAGCGCCGCCGGGCTCAGCGGAACGTCACGAGGGGCGCCGCTTGCATCCGGGATGAGGAAGGCGGGTTCGCGATGAGCGGACTTCAGCCCCAGGACGCATCTTCATGATCGTGGCCGGCGCGCTGCCGAAGCGTGTAAAGGATCGGATAGTCGGTATAGCCCTCTTCGGCGCCGCCATACATGGTCGACGGATCGACTTCGAGGAGCGGCGCGTCAAGCAGGAACCGTACGACCAAATCCGGATTGGCAATGAAGGGTTTGCCAAACGCCACCATATCGACGCGTCCCTCCGCGATCGCCGCGTTGGCCCGCTCCTTGTCGAAATGGTAGTTTGCGATGTACAGGCCGCCAAATGCTCGTCTGAGCGTTGCATAATCAAACTCCGCCACCGGCTTGCCCGTGGTGTCTCCCTCGATGACATGCATATAGACGAGGCCGCGCCGGCCCAGCTCGCCGGCCACGTAATTGAACAAAGCTTGCGGATTGCTGTCGCGGATGTCGTTGGCGGTCACCTGGGGAGAGATGCGCACGCCCGTGCGCTCCGGCTGCGCGACGCGCGCCACGGCGTCCACGATCTCCAGGAGGAAGCGGGCGCGGTTCTCGATACTTCCGCCATAGTCGTCGGTGCGCTCGTTGGTGCCATCGCGCAGGAACTGGTCGATCAGATAGCCGTTGGCGCCGTGGATCTCGACGCCGTCGAAGTCCGCTGCAAGTGCATTCCGTGCCGCCGTCGCGTATGCCTCAACGATGCTTGGGATTTCATCCCGGCTGAGCGCCCGAGGCGTGGGATGCGGCTGAAATCCGTCCTTCGTAAAGGCCTGCCCTTCGGCGCGGATCGCGGAGGGCGCAACAGGGGCCACCCCGCCGGGTTGAAAGCTCGAATGGGAGATCCGGCCCACGTGCCAGAGCTGCAGGAAAATGCGGCCGCCCGCAACGTGCACGGCCCGCGTCACCATCCGCCATGCCTCGATCTGCTCGGCCGAGTGGATGCCCGGCGTCGAAATATAGCCTTGCCCCTCTGGCACGATCTGCGTCGCTTCGGCAATAATCAAACCCGCGCTTGCCCGCTGGGCATAGTAAAGCGCGTTCAGCTTGCTGGGGACATTGCTTTCTTGCGCCCGGCTGCGCGTGAGCGGCGCCATGACAGCGCGGTTCTGACGTTCGTAGGGACCGATGACGATCGGCGTGAAGAGGTCGACGCTCATAACTATCCCGCCTTGTTGCTGGGTGAAGATCGCTGCCGAAAGACAATCAGAGACGGCGGCGCACCGCCGTGACGGGCGTCAATTTTTGCTTAAGCTGGCCGCCTTCAAATGCCGCTCGGCGATCTCGCGAAGGGCGGCTTCGGTCAGCGCCCGGAGCTCGGTGTCGACGAACGCGGTGATCCGGCCCAGCAATGAGGGCTGATGCCGCTCGATGAAGGCGCGCAGCACACTCATGGCACTGCTACTGCCTTTGGCGTCACCGACGACAAGCACCTCGGGCTCATCCTGCAGCGCCTTGATGATGGATTTATAATAGCCGGGGTCTTCCGGCGCGCGCTGGCCCCGATAGTCGTCGGAGTGCTTCAGGCGCAGATTGTCCCGGTGATGTTGCGGATCATGCGGATGGAAGCGTTTCACGCGGGCAAGCGGCCCGCCGGGGTGCTCCTGTCTCCAAAGCGCTGCCTCGTGGTGGTCGATGGTCAGGACAACGCCGGGCAGCGGCTCGGGGGGCGGTGCCGGAGCTGGCTCGGGGTGGTCGGGGGTTATGCCGGCGGCCCGGAAGAATTTGCGGACCTTGACCACCTCGTCCTTGTCCAGCGTCTGCTCGCGCGGCAGCAGGAATTTGAGCTGCCGATCCCCGATCGAGAACACGATGTGGCCGTTCTTCAGCTCCTCGACCTCGCCATAATGGCGCACAAGCGCGAACACCTCCCGCCATTCCAGATTGGCCGGCTCCGGATGGCCGAAAAGCTCGTCCAAGGTCTTGCGCAATTTCCCGCTGAGATGCGGCATCTGACGGCTCCTGCTTTAGAGGATCGCTCACGGCGACATGGAATGACGAGCGTTGGACTAAGTGCCGCCGTGGCACTGACGGCGTCGCCTACGCTGCTTGGGAGAGTTGCTGCCCGTTGATGGCGAGGCGGCCGTTCACGACCGACACCCTAATCGTGTCGCCGTCTTTGGCCGTGCCGGAGAGCAGCATCATCGCCAGCGGGTTCTGCAACTCGCGCTGAATCACGCGCTTGAGCGGCCGGGCTCCATAGACCGGATCATAGCCCGCAGCCGCGAGCCATGCCTTGGCCGCCTCGTCGATTTCGAGAGTCAGCTTGCGCTCGAGCAGCAGCTTCTGCAGGTTCCTCAGTTGGATGTCGACAATGCGCGTCATCTCCTTCCGCCCGAGCCGGTTGAAGAGGATGATCTCGTCCAGCCGGTTGAGGAACTCCGGACGGAAGGCGCGCTGCACCACTTCCATGACCTGCCCGCGGGCGGCCTCGGCGGGCTGATCTTCGAGCAGCGCCGCGAGATATTCGGCGCCCAGGTTCGACGTCAGCACGATGATGGTGTTGCGGAAATCGACGGTGCGGCCCTGTCCGTCGGTCAGCCTGCCATCGTCGAGGACCTGGAGGAGGATGTTGAAGACGTCGCTATGCGCCTTCTCCACCTCGTCGAACAGGATGACCTGGTAGGGACGCCGGCGCACGGCTTCGGTCAGCGATCCGCCTTCCTCATAGCCGACATAGCCCGGCGGCGCGCCGATCAGCCGGGCAACGGAGTGCTTCTCCATATACTCGGACATGTCGATGCGCTGCATGGCGCGCTCGTCGTCGAACAGGAACTCGGCGAGCGCCTTGCACAGTTCGGTCTTGCCGACACCGGTCGGCCCCAGGAAGAGGAAGGAGCCGATCGGCCGGTTCGGGTCGTGCAAACCGGCGCGGGCACGGCGGACGGCGTCGGAGACGGCGCGGATGGCGGCCTCCTGCCCGACGACCCGCTCGGTCAGCTTTTCCTCCATGTGGATGAGCTTCTCGCGCTCCCCTTCGAGCATCCGGTCGACGGGGATGCCGGTCCAGCGCGACACGACCTCCGCGATCTCGACGTCGGTCACCTCCGGCTTGAGGAGCTGCCCCTTGATGCTGGAGGCTTCCTCCAGCTTGCGCTCCAACTCCGGGATGATGGCGTACCGCAGCTCCCCTGCGCGGGTCAGATCGCCGCGGAGCTGGGCGGCCTCCAGCTCGTTCCTCGCGCGGTCGAGCTGCTCCTGGAGCTGCTTGACGGCGGCGAGATTTTCCTTTTCCGCCCGCCACTGAGCGGTGAGCTCGGCCGCCTGGCGTTCCAGCTCGGCGATCTCCTGTTCCACCTTCTCGAGCCGTTCCCTCGAGGCCTGGTCCTTCTCCTTCTTCAGTGCCTCGCGCTCGATCTTGAGCTGGATGATCCGGCGGTCCAGCTCGTCGAGTTTTTCCGGCTTGGATTCCGCCTCGATGTGCAATCGGCTCGCCGCCTCGTCGATCAGGTCGATTGCCTTGTCGGGAAGGAAGCGGTCGGCGATGTAGCGGTGCGAGAGCGTCGCCGACGCGATGATGGCGCTGTCCGCAATGCGCACGCCGTGGTGGATCTCGTATTTCTCCTTGAGCCCCCGAAGGATGGAGATGGTCTCCTCCACCGACGGCTCGCCGACGAAGACCGGCTGGAACCGCCTGGCAAGCGCGGCATCCTTTTCGATGTTCTTGCGATACTCCTCGAGCGTGGTGGCGCCGATGCAATGCAGCTCTCCGCGCGCCAGCGCCGGCTTGAGCATGTTCGACGCGTCCATCGCCCCTTCCGTCTTGCCGGCGCCGACGAGCGTATGCAGCTCGTCGATGAAGAGGATGACGTCGCCGGCTGAGGTCACCTCCTGCAGCACGGCTTTGAGCCGCTCCTCGAACTCGCCCCGATATTTGGCGCCGGCGAGCAGCAGGCCGAGATCGAGCGAAAGCAGCCGCCGGTCCCTTAGCGTGTCGGGGATGTCGCCCTTGACGATGCGCTGGGCCAGCCCTTCGACGATGGCGGTCTTGCCGACGCCGGCTTCGCCGATCAGCACGGGGTTGTTCTTCGTCCGGCGCGCCAGCACCTGGATCGTGCGCCGGATTTCCTCGTCGCGCCCGATCACCGGATCGAGCTTATTCCGGCGCGCCTCCTCGGTGAGGTCGCGCGTGTATTTGCGCAGGGCGTCATAGGCCTGCTCGGCGGAGGCGCTATCCGCGGTGCGCCCCTTGCGCAGCTCGGCGATTGCGGCATTGAGGGCCTGCGGCGTGACGCCCGCCCGCTTGAGAATATCGGCGATCGCGGAGCCGGCGGCCATGGCCAGCGCCAGCAGCGCATATTCGCTCGTGACGAAGCTGTCACCCGCCTTGAGGGCCATCTGCTCGGCTTGATCGAACAGCCGCGCGGCTTCCGGGCTCATATAGATCTGACCGCTGCCGCCCTCCACTTTCGGCAGTTTTGCCAGCTCGCGCTCGATCTCCTGCTTCACCTGTTCGGGGCGGCCGCCGGCCGCGGCGATGAGATTGGCGGCAAGGCCATTCGGGTCGTCGAGCAGCGCCTTGGCAACATGGAGCGGCGTGAACTGCTGGTGTGAACTGCGTAGGGCGAGGCTCTCTGCGGCCTGCACAATGGCTTTGAGGCTGTCGGTGTATTTCTCAATCTGCATGGCGTTCCCTCATCGCTGTCGGAGCATTGGGCGTGCCTTCGGTCGAAGGCTGCCGATCCACAGCATCGTCCGAGAGCGCTGACCGCGGCCCTTTTATTCCGGGGAAACGCCGAGGAGGGCGCGATGACGCCTGTCAGCGACGAATGCGAATCTTTGCTGCACGCAGAAAACCAACCGAGGAGCCCATCCATGTCGACGACCGATAGCCGCCACGATGAAATGTTCCCTAAGCTCGACCTCGGTGAGATCGACCGGCTCCGCCGGTTCGGCACCGTTCGGCGCTACCGGCCCGGCGAGGCGCTCTTCATTACGGGAGAGGTCGCTCCAGGCATGGCCGTACTGATCCGCGGCTCGGTGCGGGTCGTACGGCGCGATCCGCTCGGGCATAGCGCTCCCATCGTCGAGCAGGGGCAGGGCGAGTTCGTCGCCGAGGTCGGGCAATTGTCGGGCCAGCCGGCCCTGATCGACGTCGACGCCATCGAGGAGGTGGAAGCCCTTGTAATCCCGCCTAAGAACCTGCAGGCGCTGATGATCGAGGAGGCCGAACTCGGAGAGCGGATCATACGGGCCTTGATTTTGCGGCGCGTCGCGCTGATCGAGGCTGGAGCCGGCGGCCCCGTGCTGATCGGCCCTGAATCCAGTCCGGACGTCATCCGGCTGCAGGGGTTTCTCGCCCGCAATGGCTATCCGCATCAACTGCTCGATCCGGCGCAGGACCGCGATGCGGCGGAACTGGTGAGACGTTATTCCCCTGATTCTTCGGATCTGCCGCTTGCGGTGTGCCCCAAGGGAACGATTTTGAAAAATCCAAGTGAGGCGGAGCTGGCGAAGGCCCTCGGAATGGTGCCGATCGAGGAATGCGATCGCACCTACGACGTCGCGGTCGTCGGCGCCGGACCCGCCGGTCTCTCGGCCGCCGTCTACGCTGCCTCCGAGGGGCTCTCGGTGATCGTGCTCGATGCGCGGGCCTTTGGCGGCCAGGCGGGAGCGAGCACGCGGATCGAGAACTTTCTGGGCTTTCCGGCCGGAATTTCCGGACAGGCACTCATGGCGCGCGCTCATGTTCAGGCGCAGAAATTCGGTGCCGTCATGGCGATCCCTAGCGAAGTCACTCGCCTCGATCTGGCCGAAACACCGAAAACGCTGCACTTAGGGGACGACCGCTCTGTCGAGGCATCGATGGTGGTGATCGCGACCGGCGCACGCTACCGGCGTCTCGACGTGCCGAATTTCGACGACTTTGAGGGGCGTGGCATCTGGTACTGGACGTCCCCCGTCGAAGCTCGCCTGTGCCGCAACGAGGAGATCGTACTCGTGGGCGGCGGTAATTCCGCGGGCCAGGCCGCCGTTTTCCTGCGGAGCTTCGCCAAGAAAATTTGGATGCTGGTGCGCGGCCCTAGCCTTGCCGAAAGCATGTCGCGCTACCTCATCGACCGGATCCGGGCGACCGAGAATATCGAGGTCCTTACCAACACGGAAATCGTAGGGCTTTACGGGAGCGCGGAGAGACAATTGGAGCGCGTGCGCTGGCGCAACAACGTCACCGGCGAGGAAACGGAGAAACCGATCCGCCATGTGTTCCTGTTCATCGGCGCCGAACCGGCGACGGCCTGGCTGAAGGACAGCCGCATAGCGCTCGATTCAAGAAACTTCATTCTGACGGGCTCGGACGTCTGGCCATCAAAGGACGGTTCGTCCGAGGGGAGCGATGGCCGCCCCCTGCCGCTGGAGACGAGTGTGAAACGCGTCTTCGCCATCGGCGACGTACGCTCTGGATCGGTAAAGCGGGTCGGCGCCGCCATGGGTGAGGGCGCCACTGGCGTAGCCGAACTGCATGCCAGTATGGCCAAAGGCACCCACCGATAAGCTCGGAGAGGCGCAGACTCGCGGCCGCCGCGCTTTCACTCACACGCATCAAGGCTTGCGCGCATATATGACGTCGACCGTCGTGGTTTCCTTGACGTCACCCGTGATTTTCGTCGGTGACTTCGTAAGTCCAGCGATCGCCGGGCAGAACGCCCGCGACATCGGCCGTCTGCGCTGTCGCCGACGGCCGGGTGGCCCGTAGAGCGGGACGATGGGCGACATCCGCCGCCTATCATCGTCCCGCTCCGAGTCTCACGCGTTCAGTTCCGCTGTGTCTGCCACCATTTTGAGAAGTCTTTGAACATTTTTTCGCGCTCGGTTTCGGTGCGGGGCCCGAGCGAGGTCTTGACCGCGTAGTCGCGCATGAAGGCTTCGAAGGCGACGCGCAGGTCCGTCGTGTCATTGGACGTGGCTTGAACATTTTGATCGAGCCATTCCTGGGCGGGCTTGAAGCGCTGCCAGCCGATGACCTTCGCCGCCAGATTCACGCTGGTCCATTTCGGATGCCTCGCCGGATTGCGGAATTCCGCGATATTGGAGAAGAATCGCTGGACGAATTTCTCGAGCTTCAAATAGCGCTCGGATTTCTCCGGCCAGTTATACACCGCGAGAACGATGATCGTCGCCAGGGTCGGCACGGTCTTTCCGGCCGGAATCAATTGCGGATATTGTTTGCTGGTCAATTCGGACGGCAAATAGATCGAGGTCAGCTTCGCATGCTGCGCATCGGTCAGCGTCGCGGTGTCGAGCGGCAACAGGTGGAAGCCATCTTCGGGCTTCACCGTGCTGTAATCATTGTGAGGCGCACCGCTCATCCGCGCGACGGCATCGATCTCGCCGCTGCGCATTTTTTCGATCGCGGCGGCATCGTCCAGATAGACCGGCACCACTTCGACGCCCAGCACCTTGAAGATGTTTTCGGCGGCCAACGATGTGATGCTCTCCTGCTTCCAGAAGCTCACCTTCTTGCCCCGCAAATCCGCGTAGGATTTTATGCCCTGGTGCGTCAGCAGGTGAAACTCGGCGTTCATGAGGTTGCAGATGTAATTGATTCGGCTCTCTAAATTCCCGTAGAGAATCGGGTCTTGCTCTTTGTAATATTGCAGATAGGCGGCATCGGTGATGCCCATGTCGATGCCTTTCAGGAAAAGCATGTCATGGATGTTCTGACCGCCGCCGCTGCCCAGCAGCGGCAGCACGCGCAAGCCGCCCAGGCTGCGGTCGTCCAGCACGTCCTGCATGTCCTGGGCAAAGCGGGTATAGGTACTGGATGCAGATGAGGCGATGATGGTCACGCTTGAAGCGTTCGCCTGCTCTTTCGCGGCTTGGTATTTCGACTGAGGCGTGTTGGCGTTTTGAGCGGCGGCGCCGCCGCAAATCGACAATTGGCATAGACACAGGCTAGCGCCCAATAGGGCGGCACGAACAAGACCCATTCCCGTTGCTCCCTCACATTTTTATTTGCCACGACCCGGCTTCCTATTGGATATTCGTGGGACGTGGAATTTCCCCCTATTATGAGTAGCTTGCGGGATAAGCATTCGTCAAGTTATTGAATGCAGTTTGCGGTCGATTCATCTGCTGAACCGTCGTCGCCCAAGATTTTGAGCAATCGAGCGAAGTTGCGGTGCGATCGTGCCGTCGGCGTTGTTGCCGTGTGCTTGAGCGATATTTCACGTTGACTGAATCAACTTTGGCCGCCACGTGGATTTTGGGCACGCCGCCAGCGTGATTGGCGAGGCAAGGCACCGCGCCACGCTGCCGCCGGCCGAGGGCATCACTGATATGGAAGCGCGGAGGTGAAGGCCGCTGCCGGATATTCGAGCTGTTCGACGCCGCTGTCATAGCCGAACGCGATGTCATCGATGACGAAGCGGCGGATACCTATGACCGGATCGATGCGAATCTTTCGCACCACGAGATCGTCCGGCAACACGAGCTTGATGTGGTTTTCCCCCGCTGCCAGCGGGATGGGCAGGACGCGCCCCGCCTCGAACATGTCCGCCGCTATCCGCCCTTTTCGCGGGGGGAGAAAGATTTCAAGCCGAGTCGGTGCTTTGACGGTCACCGAGAGGCGCAGGCAGGGCGAACCGCTGCCCCCTTCGGGCAGGTCCAGAACGACCCATGGGTCGACGCCGCTGGAGACGAATTTGCGGCCGCTGCGGCTCAACTCATGCATCTGCTCATCGGCGAGCGCATCGGCCATGTTCTCCTTGCCGAAGATGCAGCGATTGGCGGCCTTGCGGTTGTTGGCGATGATCGCTTGTCCCAGCGCCCCGTTCACGCCGTAGGGCCCATCTCCGAAGCGGAGGGGAAGGCTGCGCTCGACCGATTCGACGATCAGCAGGCTGGGATTGCGGAGCACGACATTGTCCAAGCCCTCCACCTTGCGCATGTGGAAGCGGTTGGTGCCCTTGAACACCGCTTCGATCAACGGCGCGACGTAGAAATAGAAGGAATCGTGGATGATGGCGGTGGTGCGCGCGTCGATGGCGGCCCGCGCCACGAAGCGCGTGTCATCGGCATTGTTGGGCAATGGGCTGAGATCGGTGCCGGCGAGCTTCAGCATGCGCCGCATGTCGCTGGGATGACGGTAGGCTTCCGGCAGGGGGACCGCTTCGGGGAGTTCCCGTGACGGGATTTCCAGTGTCGCGGCGGCGAGTTGGCGGATGGCGACGGCGCCGCCATAGAGGTTCCAATGGGTATCCGTCTGGAAGTACAGCGGCACGCCTGCCGCCTTCACCGCGTCCAGCGCGGTTTTGTGATCGATGAGGCCGGGCGCCCGTTCCGCCGCGAGCGCGCGCCACCTGGCGCTGTTCTGCGCCTTGCACTTCCAATAGATCGCCGAGCGCGGGTCAAGCTGCTCGGGGTAGAGGGCGGATTTGTCCGGCGCGACGGTGAAGAACAGCCGCATCCCGGTCGGCTTGGCGATGCCGGTCAGGAGGTCCATTTCATTGAGCAGCGTCGTCCAGACCCGGTCCTCCAGGCACCGCCCGCCCCAGAATTCCTCCTTGTAGAAAAGCCAGCCGTCGCGGCCGGAGACGACCAGCGGCGTGTCGACATAGCCGGCCACATTATAGGCCAGCCAGCTTCGAACGCCGATCAGCGTTTCGCGGAGTTGCGAGCGCTCCAGAATTTCGGCCGCGAGGCCCTTTTGCGGGTCCGTTGCGCTCCGCGGCGCCAGGCGCGGCTTCAGCAAATCCATCATGAGCGGGTTGCCCTGGCTGGACGGGGCCACCCCGAAGGCGTAGATCGCCAGGACCGGCGCGAAGATCAGGCTTAGGAAAACCGCGCAGGTTGCCAGATGCAGCGCGCCCGGCGTGACTCGGCGGGGCAGGGCCGCCCTGCCTGCCGCCAGCAGGGCGAAAATGCGAGCGGCGGGGGCAAGGGAAGCGGACACTGCAAAATCCTCAGCTTTCTTGAATGTGAATGGTTCGGCCTGGGGGAAGATCTCGGCGGGCGAAGGGGGTTAAAACCTCCAATACAGAAACGGGCTGTAGGATTGGGAGAATGCGATCGTCGCCGCGACCGTGAAGCAGGCCGACATATAGGCCATGCGCGTCGCCGCCATCAGCGGGCGGTCGGTCGACCGGAACAGCCAGGCGGCATGCGAGGGCGCGCGCGGCATGACGAAGATCGCCATGGCCCCGAGAAAAATCACCAGAACCTGCGGTGACATCGCGGCCCGGACGGCGGGGAGGACATCGAAGCTGTTGGCGGCGAAGGGAGAGGCCATGGCGGCGAGAAAGGCGCCGGCCTGCCCAAGATCGGCGGCGCGGAACAGGATCCAGCCCACCAGGACCACCGGCAGCGCGTAGACATAGCGCAGCCAGCCTTGCGGCATCGCCTTTGCCTTCTCGCCGAGCGCGAGCCGTTCGAGAATGAGGAACAGCCCGTGATAGAGGCCCCAGAGCAGGAAGGTCCAGGCCGCGCCGTGCCAGAGGCCCGTCAGCAGGAACACGATCAGCAGATTGCAATAGGTGAGGACCGGGCCGCGCCGGTTGCCGCCCAGCGGCTTGTAGACATAGTCGCGAAACCAGCTCGACAGCGAGATGTGCCAGCGCCGCCAGAATTCGGTGATGGTGGCGCTGGAGTATGGTCGCGCGAAATTCTCCGGGAAGCGCACGCCGAGCATCATGGCGAGGCCGATCGCCATGTCGGAATAGCCCGAGAAGTCGAAATAGATCTGGAGGGCGAACGCCACCGAACCAACCACCGCCGTCAGGCAGTTGAGCTCGGCGTTGGGGACCGAGAAGGCGGCGTCCGCGAGCCCCGCGACGCCGTCCGCGATCAGCAGCTTCTTGATCAGGCCGTGGGAGAAGCGCGCCGCGCCGGCGCTGAAAAGGTCGAGTGACCGTTGCGGGGACAGCAGGTCCGCCGCGACGTCCGTGTACCGGACGATCGGCCCGGCGATCAGTTGCGGAAAGAAGCTCTTATAGGCGCCGTAGCGCACGAAATCATGCTCCGCCGGAACCGAGCCCCGGTAGACGTCGATCAGATAGGAAATGCCCTGGAAGCAGAAAAAGGAGATGCCGAGCGGCAGGACCAGATCGTGGAACCAGCCGCCGAGGCCGCCGGCCACCGGGACGCCGAGCTGCGTCAGCAGAAAACCGATATATTTGTAGAAGACCAAGAGGCCGACATTGCCGGCAATCAGAAGGGTGAGCTTGGCCCGCGATGGCTCTCGCTCGAGGCTGAGCGCGCCCGCATAGTTGAAACCGATGCTGAGCAGCAAGACCAGGACATGGTAGCCGGACGACCAGAAATAGAAGAACAGGCTGCTGGCAAAGAGAAATCCGAGAAAATGGCGCGTCCCGGCAAGCGGCAATCCCAACAGCAGAACGACGGGCAAAAAGACAAACAGAAACGATTGGTCCGAAAACGGCATGGTCGGCGCGTCCGTCCGTGAGGAAGTCGAAGCGGGCTCGAGAGGGCGCGTTCCCAAGAAAAACGGGAACAGTGAATCTGAAACAAGCGGATTTTAACGAAGCAACTGATGAAGAACCGAAATGGCTGCGCCACCTTAAGTTGCGCAGCCATTGTGTTCAGTCAAGCTGGTATCGCGGTCCGTTCACAGATATTCTGCATGCGATAAAAGCGGAGCGGCGGCCCAACGGCCAAATTGCCGATCAGCGAGGATGCAGCTCAGGACGCCGCGCCGCGCCATGGCGGATATCGTCCAGCAGCAGGCGGGCGGTCCGCAGGTCGAGCGTGCCGAAACCCTCCTCAAACTGGTCATAGACCGACGAGAGCGCCATGAACGCCTCCTCGGTCCTGCCGGCTCTGTGCCAGAGGCCGGCAAGGCTGGTGGCGGCGCGCAGCTCCCAGGATAAGGCGCGTTGCTGGCGCGCCGCCTCGCGTGCTTGCAGAAAATGCGACTCGGCGGCGGCGAGCGCCGCGGGCGTCGCCAGCAAGCGGTACACCTTGCCTTTGATGCGCAGCAATTCCGGCAGGACCCAGAGTTCTTCGGTGCGTTCGGCCCAGTTCAGGGCTTCGTCGATGGCGGCACGCGCCTCGGTGGTCTGACCGTTCGCCGCCAGACCATAGGCCAGCACGCCGAGAAAGGCCGGGTAGCGCAGGCCGTATTTGGCGTCCCGGATTTCGTCGATCGCGATTCGCAGATGCGGCAGGCCGGAGAAATCGCCGCGCTTGATATCCAGCAGGCCGCGAAGGCACACGCCCACCTGTCTGCTCACCGGCAAAGCGTGTTTCGCCAATTGCTCCGAGAGCATCGTCAGCGCGCGCTCCGCCCGGGGCAAGTCGCCGACATAGAGCGCGATCGGGCAAGCCGCGTGGACCAGCACGCTGCAAAGGCTGAGCACATGATCCGAGGCGAGGGCAGCCTCCAGGGAGCGATCCGCCGCGCGCAGGGCCTGATCCGGAAAGCCCTGCAGCCAGAGGATGTTGGCCATCGTGCTCTGGGTCACCGCGCGCTGATCGAGCTGGAAGCGGGTGATCTGCGGGCGCTGCGCCGGTGCGGCGCTGCGGCTCAGCATCGCATCGAGGCGGAGGCGCGCATTGGGCTGGTCGCCCAGATAATGCAGCGCAGTGGCGATCAGCCGGCCGGCACTGAGCAGGGCGGCGCGGTCGTCGTTCTCCTCGGCGATGCCATGGAAGCGCTCGGCCAGAGTAAGCGCCGCCCGGTAGTCGCCGATATAGATGCGGTAGATGGTCAGGCCGCAAAGCACGCGGAGCTGATATTCGACATCGCCGATGTCCTCGGCCATCCGGAGGGCGGCGGTCCAGGCGGCGTCGGTCTCGGGCAGCGGACCGTGCGCATAGAGCAGCGCCGCGCCAAGGGCGGCGTAAAGCTTCATCCTGTCGCGGTCGCCGGAGGGCTTGGCCACGGCCTCGCTCGCAAGCGCCCGCTCGACGCAGATCCGGCATTCGTCGAGCAGCGATAAATGCATCCATAAGGGGATCGCCGCGACCGTCAGCGCGACGCCGATGGCGGGGTCGCCGCCTTCGGAAAACGCCCAGCTCAGCGCATTGCGGACATCGTCGATCCGGCGGCCGTAATCCGCCAGCCAGTCCGCCGCGGGACGCGCCTCCCAATCGGCGGCGGCCCGCGCGAACAGATCGCGGTGGTGCTCGGCATGGCGGCGCATCGAGGCGTCGAGCTCGCCGTCCTCGGCAAGCTTTTGCAGGGCATAGGCGCGCGTGGTGCCGAGCAGCCGGTATTGCACCACCGCGTCGCTGATATCGGCGGAGATCAGCGATTTGGCGACCAGATTGGCCACGCAGTCGATGACCTCGGGAACGGAAAGTTCGGCCCCGGCGGCGACGGCGCCCGCCGATTGCAGCGAAAACGCGCCCGCGAAGACGGACAGCCGGCGCAGGGTCGTGCGCTCGTCCGCCGAGAGCAGGTCGTAGCTCCAGTCGAGCGCGGCGGCGAGGCTGCGATGGCGCGGGCAGAGCGCGCCGCGGCGATGCTGGCTCAGCAGGCGGAAGCGGTCGTCCAGCAACGCCGAGAGCTCGCGCACCCCGAAGGCGTCGATGCGGGTGGCGGCCAGTTCGATGGCAAGGGCGATGCCCTCGAGCTTGCGGCAGATATCGGCGACGGCGGGCGCGTCGGCGTCGCCGAATTCGAAGCCGTCGAGGCACTCCGCGGCGCGTGCGACGAAAAGCTGGACCGCGGGATAGGTGAGGGCTTCGGCGGCGGTCAGCCCGGATGACAGCGGAGGGCTTTCCAGCGGCGACAGCCGGTGCACGCGCTCGCCCTTGGCCCGCAGCGGCTCGCGGCTGGTGGCGAGCACATGCACGCCGGGCGCGCCGCTGATGATCTGCTCGGCAGTCGATGCCGCGGCCTCGATGACATGCTCGCAGCTATTCAGCACGAGCAGCATCTGCTTGTCACGGAGATAGGCCGTCAGGGCGGTGGCGGCATTGTCGGATGGGATGGTCAGGCCGAGCGCCGAGGCGAGCGCGCTGGCGACGAATTGCGGATCGCGCAGCGGAGCGAAATCGACGAGCCAGACGCCATGCGCGTAGGCGCCGATGGAGGCTTCGGCGACGGCGTGCGCCACCGTCGTCTTGCCGATGCCGCTGGCGCCGACAATGGTGACGAACTGGCCCTGCGGCAATTGCTTGCGCAGAGCATCGATCGTCTGGGCGCGGCCGATGGCGCGCGTCCAGGACGCCGGCAGATTATGGCTGTGCTCGGCGCTGCGTGGCTTGGGGGTGGGGACGCCCGGTCCTGAATATTCCACGTGGGCGACGAAGCGGTAGCCTCGCCCGGGCACGGTGGCGACATAGCGGCGGCCCGGCTTGCTCTCGCCGAGGGCGCGCCGCAGCGCGGCGACATTGACCTTGAGATTGCTGTCTTCGACGACCGTGTCCGGCCAGACGCGGGCCATCAGCTCGTCCTTGGTGACCAGCGTGCCCGGGCGCTCGACCAGACCGGCGAGAATCTCCAACGCGCGGCTGCCGACCCGGACGGGCGCCTCCCCGTCCAGCAAAAGCTGTTGTGCCGGAATGAAACGGAAAGGGCCGAACGAGAATACACGCTCAGCCAAGCCAGTCGACCAGACGGCCACGCCCATATTTACCTCTCGTTTAACTTCTTCGAAAAGTAAGCGTTCATCGATTCTATTAAAGTTGTGTCAAAAGAAAATGCCTCTAACTGATTGTTTATGCCGAATAATACTATGGAAGCGATTTGGTTTTGTCCAGCCCCGGCGTCTCTCGCGAGGGAACAGGCATGGTGATCGCCGATGTGGCGGAGCGGCGCCGGTCGGAGCGGCGTCGGCCGGAAACGGCTTGGTGGCTTAGTGTTTTGGGGAAGGTTGGTTGCGGGCGCATGGCGCCGCGACGCCGGCTCGAGGCTTCGGAGAGCGAAGCCCAGGTTGGGGCAAGCGGAGCCGGCGGCTTTCCGCGTCAGCGGGCCAAGCGCGTGAATACGAAATCGTGGTCTTTCACCAGAGACTGATGGCAGGCCCAGCAGGTCTGGTGCTGCGCCTCATCGACGGGCTTGCCATCGATGAAGCGGCCGAAACCCCAGCCGCCGCTATCGGGATATTTCCGGGCGTCCTTGACCATGACCTGAACCGTCGTCGCGGCGCCGGGGACCGAGGCTGCCTCGAACTCCGGAGAGGGCACGTGCTTCCAGGCCAGCTTGACGAGAATGGTGCCGTCCGGGAAGGGCAGGGTGCCCTCGCGATAGGCTTTGAGCGCGATGGGGTTGCCCAGGATGCCGCGCAATTCGTTCAGCGGCTCGGCTTCCTGCGCGACGCCGACCAGCTCCCATTGCCGGTAGCCTTCCGGGATGGTCACGCCGTAGACCGGCGAGGCTTCGCCCGCCGCGCCGGGGGCGCCAAGTGACATGGCGGCAAAGCCGGACGCCGCCGCCATGGCCGCCGCGAACATTCCGAGATGGGTCAATTTCATGAGCGTGTTCCTGTAGCGCCAGTCGTAACGGGCGGCCGGGGTCGTTCCGGCCGCCCCGGCGCGATCAATAGCCGTCGACCTCGACGACCGCTTCGGCGAAGGCTTGCGGCGCTTCCTGCGGCAGATTGTGGCCGATGCCGCCATCCAGCGTGCGGTGCGAATATTTGCCGGAGAATTTCGCGCGGTAGGCTGCGGGCTCCGGGTGCGGCGCCCCGTTGGCGTCGCCTTCGAGCGTGATGGCGGGCACGGTGATGACCGGGGCCTTGGCGAGCCGCGCTTCCAGCGCGTCATATTTCGCCTCGCCCTCGGCGAGGCCGAGCCGCCAGCGGTAATTGTGGATGACGATCTCGACTTGATCCGGGTTGACGAGCGACGCGGCGCTGCGGTCGAACGTGGCGTCGTCGAACGCCCATTTCGGCGACGCGAGCTGCCAGATCAGCTTGGCGAAATCGTGCCGGTTCTTGTCGTAGCCGAGCCGGCCGCGTTCGGTGGCGAAATAGAATTGATACCACCATTGCAGCTCGGCCTTGGGCGGCAGCGGCATCTTGCCCGCCTCCTGATTGCCGATCAGGTAGCCGCTCACCGAAACCAGCCCCTTGCAGCGTTCGGGCCAGAGCGCCGCGATGATGCAGGCCGTGCGCGCGCCCCAGTCGAAACCGGCGATCAGCGGCTTCTCGATCTTCAGCGCATCCATCAGCGCGACGATATCGACGGCGACCACCGATTGCTGGCCGTTCCTCGGCGTGTCGGCTGCGAGGAAGCGGGTCGTGCCGTAGCCGCGCAGATGGGGGACGATCACCCGGTAGCCCGCCGACGCCAGGGCAGGCGCGACATCGGCGAAGGCATGAATGTCATAGGGCCAGCCGTGTAGCAGAATGACCGGAGGGCCGCCGGCGGGACCGGCTTCCGCATAGCCGATATTGAGCACGCCGGCGTCGATCTGCTTCAGCGGCCCGAAACTGGTATGAGCGCCCGGCTCGATCGCGGGCAGGGCGGCGGGTTTTGGCGTGCCGCCTTGCGCATTGGCGGCGCCGATCAAGCCGAGCTGGGCGGCTGCGATGGTCAGGGCCGTATTGCCGAAAAACCGGCGGCGGCTGAGGTCGGTAAGGTCGGACATTCGTTTTCCTTGCAAGGGTTTCCGAAATTGTGAGAGCGCGCCGCCGCGCCGGAAAGCATCGGCCGTTTGTCCTAGCCGAAGGTGAACAGATCGCGGGCGCCGCCGCTATAGAGGCGCCCGCGCCGAGGTCGGCGTTTCAGCCCGTTTCCTTTGCGGGACCGGCGGCTATTTCGCTGCCGCCGCCGCCGCGCTCTCGATCAGCTTCGCGACCGGCTCCGGGTGCGAGATCATCACCACATGCGAGGCGCCCTTCACCGCGACGGTCTGCTTGGACTGCGCCCGCTCGGCCATGAAAGCGAGGGCCTGGGGCGGGATGTTCAGGTCTTTGTCGCCATAGACGAACCATGAGGGGATGGCCTTCCATGCGGGGGCGTTCGAGGGCTCGTTCAGCGCCGCTTCGGTGATCGGCCGCTGCCCGGCCGCCATCAGCACCGCTTCGGCCTTCGGCACATCGGCCGCGAACTGCGCGCCGAACTTGTCCTGCTGGATGTAGAGATCCTTGCCGCCGCCCGTCAGCGCGACGGGAGGAGCAAGCGTCGGCCCGAGCGTGCTGCCGGGGAACTTGCCCGACAGGCCGGCGGCGGTTTCGCCCGCGTCCGGCGCGAAGGCCGCGACATAGACCAGCGCCTTGACATTGGCATTGCCGTTGGCGGCTTCGCTGATCACCGACCCGCCATAGGAATGGCCGACCAGCACGACCGGGCTTTTGATCCCGGCCAGCAGGCTGGCGACGTAATCGGCATCGCCCTTGACGCTGCGCAGCGGATTGGCGGCGGCGACGACCGGATAGCCGTCCTTCGCCAGGATTTTGATGACGCCGTTCCAGCTCGATGCATCGGCGAATGCGCCATGCACCAGGACGATGGTGGGCTTTTCGGACTGCGCCAATGCCGGGCTTGCGAATAAGGCTCCGGCGAGGGCCAGTCCTGCGGCGAGCTTTTTCATCCGAGGTTTCCTTCGTGCGTTTCGTTCAAGACGGCTTCGGCTCAGACCAGTGTGATGGTCACGTCGATATTGCCGCGGGTGGCCTTGGAATAGGGGCAGATCTGATCCGCAGCATCGATGATCGCCTGGGCGACGTCGCGCTCCACCCCGGGCACGCTGATATTGAGGCGCGCCCGGAGCTGGAAGCCGCCCTCCTCGGTCGCGCCGAGATCGACTTCGGCGTCGATGGCCACATCGGCGGGAAGTGAAACGTTGAGCTTGCGGGCGGCGACGCCCATAGCGCCTTCGAAGCAGGCCGACCAGCCGGCGGCGAAAAGCTGCTCCGGATTGGTGCCGTCGCCAGGGGCGCCCGGGCGGGACAGCTTGATGTCGAGATGCCCGTCGGAGCTGCGCGAGGCGCCTTCGCGGCCGCCGGTGGTGTGGGTCTTGGCGGTGTAGAGAACTTTTTCGATCTTGGTCATGGCCTTGCTTCCTTGTGATGAATTGAACTGCTTATGACACGATTAAATGGGATGCGATGTTAATGAAGTCTTTCGAATATCAAACCGCTTCGAAAGGCCCGAGATGCGCCGCGTAGGTTTCCGCCCCACATGACAGCGCGATGGCGGCGCCCAGCGCCACGATTATAAGAAACCTCGTATATTCGAGCATTTCTGCCTCCTCTTTGGTGCTGCGTCGCCTGTCGATAGCGCGATTAAATCGCTCGCAAACTATTCGCTCGATATGTGGCGCGGGTCAAGCGCTTGCTATTCCATCGCGCATCAACTATTTGTGGGGACGGCGTTATCGATGGTTCGGATGCCGTGAGGAGCGTTCTCTATGGCCAAGGAAAAGCTTCACGCCGTTGCGGACGGGGTCCCACAGCTCGACGACTTCCTGTGTTTCGCTGTCTACTCGGCCAATCTTGCCTTCAACCGGCTCTACAAGCCGCTGCTGGAAGACCTCAACCTGACCTATCCGCAATATCTCGTGCTGGTGGCGCTGGCGGATGAGGACAATCAGACCGTGGGCGGGCTGGGCAGCAAGCTGTTCCTGGATTCCAGCACGCTGACGCCGCTGCTGAAGCGCATGGAGGGCGTCGGCTATCTGACGCGGCAGCGTGATCCCGAGGACGAGCGGCAGGTCAGAATCCGGCTGACGCCCGAGGGGCGGCGCATCCGCGAGGCCGCGCTCTGCTTTCGCGGCGGTCTGCTGATGGCCACCGGGCTCACGCCGGCCGCCTTCGCCAAGCTGCGAGAGGATCTGGTGACGCTGCGGGACAATCTGACCGATGCCGCCCGCGTAAAGCCTTAGGCGCCATAGCCGCTAGAAATGATATTTATAGCCGAGTTCCAGCCCGGTATAGCTCGGCCTGCCGTCCGAATAATCCCGCTCCAGCTTGATCGAGACGGTATTGCCCTCATCGATCTTGTAGGTGAAGCCGGTGCCGATTTCCGGCGTGTTGTAGTCGTTCTTGCCGTCGAAGGCGTCGCGATAGCGCAGGGTGAACATGTTCCAGGTGGTGCGGTCGGTCAGCGGGATGTCGCCGGCCAGCCTGAAGACATAATACGGGAAGTCGTCGCTATCGCCTTCGATGAAGACGCGCTCTCCGACTCCGCCGGTGCCGCTCAGATTGAAGCGCTTGTTGAAGAAGGAATGGGTGTAGCCGACGACGCCTTCGGTATTGAGCGTCTGCTGGTCGATACTGGTGGTGTCGTAATATTTCATATAGCCGCCGACGATGATGCCATTGTCGAAGACATGCGCGCCGTTCAGCTCGACATCGGTGCCCCGATTGTCGCTGAAATCATCCGGCTGGCGCTCCAAGGTCACCGCGATGCCGACCGTGCTGCTCTCCGCATGGGCGGCAGGGACCGCCGTCACGGCAAGGCAGCCGGCCAATGCGCGCAAAACCAACTGTTGCGAAATCATCTTCAGTTCCCCGGTAAGTCGATGTCGTCACCCTCAGGAACGCAAAACCGCGATCGGTAATCGATTACGCAACGTTTGCCGCTGCCCTTTGCCAGCCGAAGCCGGCTAAGGGTTGTGGAGCGAATCAAGTTCTACTTTTGCGATCATAGCGGCTCGGATTGCGCGGCGCTGGACGTTCTTCCGCTCGTCCTCAACATGTCCCGCGCCGTCTGGAGGTGGACAAAGCCCGCCCGTCTTTTATGATGTTGGTCAGCAGATATTCGGCGCGTCAGGGGAGGACCGCCAATGGCCCCAAATGGAGCCGGAGCGCTTGGCCGCTTCACCCTGATCGATCTGACTCGTGTCCGGTCGGGACCGGCCTGCGTCCGCCAGCTCGCCGATTTCGGCGCCAATGTCATCAAGGTCGAGATGCCGCCCGCAGCGGATGCCGGCAGCGAGCCGCTGGGCGGTCCGCGCGAGGGCTCCGATTTCCAGAACCTGCAGCGCAACAAGCGCAGTCTCACTCTCGATCTGAAGCAGCCCGATGGCCGCGCCATCCTCGACCGCATCGTCTCCGAATCCGATGTGCTGGTCGAGAATTTCCGGCCCGACGTGAAGGACCGGCTCGGCATCGGCTATGAGCATATGCGCCGGGTCAATCCGCGCCTCGTCTATGCCAGCATTTCCGGCTTCGGCCAGGACGGCCCCTATCGCGACCGGCCTGGCTTCGACCAGATCGCGCAGGGCATGGGCGGGCTGATGTCGATCACCGGCATACCCGGCCAGGGGCCGGTGCGCGCGGGGCTCCCGGTCGCCGATCTCAGCGCCGGCCTGTTCGCCGCGCTCGGCATCCTCACCGCGCTGCTCGAGCGCGAGGTCTCCGGCGAGGGGCAATGGGTGACGACCTCGCTGCTGGAATCGCAGATCTTCATGCTGGATTTCCAGGCCGCGCGCTTCCTCGCCGATGGCGTCGTGCCCAAGCAGGCCGGCAACGACCACCCGACCAGCATCCCGACCGGCGTCTTCGAGACCTCGGACGGGCTCATCAATATCGCGACGACCGGCTCGGCGATCTGGAAGCGCTTTTGCGAGGCCGTCGAGGCGACCGAATTGCTGGGCCGCGCCGAATACCGCACCGCCCGCGACCGCTCCGCCAACCGCGCCGCCCTCAATGCCGAGATCGCCGCGATCCTGCGCCAGCGGCCGACCGATGACTGGCTCGGCCGGCTGAACGCGGCGGGCGTGCCCTGCGGTCCCATCTATGCCATCGACGAAGTCTTCGCCGACCCGCAAGTGCGCCATCTCGGCATCGCCCAGAGCGTACAGAGGCCGGACGGCACCAGTGCGACCATGCTCGGCCAGCCGGTGACGCTCGCCCGCACGCCCGCTATGCTGCACCATTCGGCGCCCGGGATCGGCGAGCATACCGACGAAATCCTGGCCGAATTCGGCTACGACGCCGACGAGATCGCGGCGTTCCGCGCGCGCAAACTGATCTGACATCCGGAGGACGGGCCTTGACCATGACAGACAAGATGCTGGCCGCGAGACAAGGCCGCGTCGGCATCATGACCTTCAACAATCCGGAGAAGCGCAACGCCGTCTCCTATGAGATGTGGGAAGCCGCCGAGGTCATTTTGGAGGATTTCGCGGCCGACCCGGAGGTGCGCGTCATCGTGCTGACCGGCGCGGGCGGCAAGGCTTTCGTCTCCGGCGCCGACATCTCCAAATTCGAGAGCGAGCGCGCGACGCTGGAGGCCCAGCAGCGCTACAACACTCTCATCGAGCGGCTTTACGACCGTATCTACACCATCGACAAGCCGACCATCGCCATGATCCGCGGCTATTGCATCGGCGGCGGCCTCAACCTCGCCGTCTGCTGCGACATGCGCTATGCGACGCCGGACTCGCGCTTCGCCTTGCCCGCCGCCAAGCTTGGCCTCGGCTACGGCTATGCGGGTCTGCGCCGCTATATCGAGACGCTGGGACCGGCGGTGACCAAGGAGATTTTCTTCACCGCGAAGCAGGTCGGCGCCGAGGAAGCGTTTCGCTGGGGCCTCATCAACCAGATCGTCGCCGACGAGGCGCTGGAGCAGGTGGTCATGGAGACCGCCAACACCATCGCCGACAACGCGCCGCTGACCATCAGGGGCATCAAGCTCTCGATCGTTGAGGCGCTGCGCGATCCGGAGGCGCGCGACCTCGACCGGGCCGCCGAAGCGGTCGCAGCCTGCTTCTCTTCGCAGGATTACATCGAGGGGCGGCAGGCTTTCATGGAGAAGCGCAAACCGAACTTCACCGGGCGCTGAGGGCGGCATGGCGGAGGTCGCGCTCGTCCGGCTGTCGAAGCTTTATGCGGGCCGCCCCGTCGTCGATGCCGTCGACATTTCGGTGCGCGACGGCGAATTGCTCTGCGTCATCGGCCCGTCCGGCTGCGGCAAGAGCACGACCTTGCGGCTGGTCGCGGGCTTCATCACGCCGAGCGCGGGTGAAATTCTGGTCGGCGGCAGGAAACTATCCTGGCCGGATGGCTGCCTGCCGCCCGAGCGCCGCAACATGTCGATGATCTTCCAGAGCTATGCGCTGTGGCCGCATATGACGATTGCGGAGAATGTCGGCTACGGCCTGACGCTGCGCCGCCTGCCGCGCGCCGAGATCGCCGCGCGGACCCGGACGATGCTGGATGTGGTGAAGCTCGGCAGCCTCGCCGACCGCTATCCCTCGGAACTCTCCGGCGGCCAGCAGCAGCGGGCGGCATTGGCGCGGGCGCTCGTCATCGAACCGGAGACGCTGCTGCTCGACGAACCGCTCTCCAATCTCGACGCCTCGCTGCGCGAGGAGATGCGCTTCGAGCTGCGCCGCTTGCATGACGAGTATCGCTACACCACCATCTACGTTACCCACGACCAGTCCGAGGCGATGACCGCCGCCGACCGCATCGTCGTCATGAATGAAGGCCGCGTCGAGCAGATCGGCCGCCCGCAGGAGATTTACGAGAAGCCGCGCACCGAATTCGTCGCGCGCTTCTTCGGGGGCGCGAATATTCTCAGCGGCACCGCCGTGGACCCGTCCGCGCTGTCAGTGGATGGGGTGACGATCAATGCCGCCGAAAAGCTGTTCGAGGCGGGACGGCCCGGCGCGCTATCGATCCGCTTCCATGATGTGAGAGTGCATGCCGCGCGCCCATCAGGTGCGAGCGGCATGCAGGGTCTGCCGATGCGTGTCGCGCGCCGGACATTTCTGGGGCCGACCGTCGATCTGGCGCTCGAACATGCCGGCGGGACGGCATTCCGAGCCTCCACTTCGCCCGATCTCGCCATCCCCGCCGATGGAGAGGTTTTCGTCGAACTGCCCGCCGAGAAATGCCGCCCCTTGCAGGTGCGGGCGGAGGGTTAAAGGCATGATCCCCAAACCACACGCCCCTTTTTGTCATCCCCGCCAAGGCGGGGATCCAGTAACCCCGGTGCTTGTGGCGGCACTCTGCCTGGAAATTCGGCGCTGCGGAGTACTGGATCCCCGCTTTCGCGGGGATGACAATTGTGGATGCGGCTGCCTCGCGAGAAAATCCGCCGCAAGCTGCAGATGAACGACAAACAGAGGCCGAACGGCCCGTCTTGCGCAGAAGAGGAAACGCAGACATCCAGGGAGGAAACCATGCGGATTCCATTAGGACTGGCGGGCGTCATCAGCGCTTTCGCCATCAGTGGCGCGCTCGCCGCGCCGCCCGAGCCGGTGTCGATCACACCGGCCCTGATCGAGGCAGCGAAGAAGGAAGGCGTCGTCGCCTATTACACCGCCGTCGACGTGAAGGTGGCCGAAAAGGTCGCCCAGGCTTTCAAGGAAAAATTCCCCGGCATCGAGGTCCAGGTCGAGCGCACCGGCGCGGAACGTCTCTTCCAGCGCATCGGCCAGGAACTCGAAAGCGGCATCAACAATGCCGACGTCATCAACACCTCGGACGCCTCCCACGCGCTCTATTGGAAGCGCAAGGGCTGGCTCGCGCCGGTGCTGCCCGATGAGGTCGCCAAGAAATTCGATAAGGCCTATTACGATGCCGAGGACGGCACCTATGCGGTCTGGCGCGCCACGCTCAGCCCTATCGGCTACAACACCACGCTGGTGAAACCCGAGGCCGCGCCGAAAAGCTTCGCCGATCTGCTCGACCCGAGATGGAAGGGCAAGATCGTCAAGGCGCATCCCGGCTATAGCGGCACCGTCCTGACCGCCACGCACCAGATCGCCCGCGACCTCGGCTGGGACTATCTCGACAAGCTCGGCAAGCAGGAGGTGATGCAGGTGCAATCCGCCACCGACCCGTCGAAGAAGATCGTTAGCGGCGAGCGCGCCATTGCCGCCGATGGCACCGAGTACAATCTCATCCTCGCCAAGCGCTCCGGCGCGCCGATCGAGATCGTCTACGCCGCGGAAGGGACGCCCTTCGTGCCGGGACCGTCCGCCGTGCTGGCCAAGGCCCCGCACCCAAATGCGGCGCGGCTGTTCTATATCTGGTCGTTCAGCCTCGAAGGCCAGCAGCTCATGCATGATGTCGGCGGCCTGCGCTCGGTGCATCCGGATGTGAAGGAGCTGGAAGGCGTCAAATCGCTCAGCGAAATCAAGCTGATGAAGGACGACGCCGACGATGCCGAGAAGCACGCCGAAGACCTGAAGGCGCGCTACGCCAAAGCCTTCGGCACCTGAGAGCCGACCGGGCAGCGGGCCCTCGGCCGGCTGCCCAAAATCCTTTGAGGTGCAGGGCATGGTCTCGACAGGGACACTCGAGGGCGTCGGCGGCCGCGCGGAGGGCTGGCGTTTGCGCGTGGATGGCGGCGCGGCGCTGATGGCGGCGGCATCGGGGCTGCTGGCGCTCTTGGTCATCCTGCCTTTCGGCTGGCTGGCTTATTTCGCCTTCACCTCGCCGGACGGCGCGTTAACGCTGGCCAATTTCACCGCGCTCGTCACCGACCCTTCGCTCGCCGCCCCGATCCGCACGACGGCGATCCTGGCCACCTCCGTCGCGCTGGCAAGCATGGCCGTCGCCATGCCGCTCGCCTGGCTCGTCGCGCGCACCGACATCCCAGCCCGCCGCACCATCCGCATCCTGATGACGGCCTCTTTCGTGACGCCGCCCTTTCTCGGCGCCATCGCCTGGGAAATCCTCGCCGCGCCGAATAGCGGCATCCTCAACCGCCTCTGGCGCGATCTCTCCGGTGCGGAAGTGCCGCTGTTCAACATCTATTCGCTCTCCGGCCTGATCTTCGTCATCGCCTGCTACACGACGCCTTTCGTCTTCGTGCTGCTCGCCAATGCGCTCGACCGCATCCCCGCCGAACTCGAAGACGCCGCCGGCATCCTCGGCGCGCGGCCCTTGCGTATTCTGCGCGACGTGACGCTGCCGCTGGTGCTGCCGGCGATCCTCGCCGGCGCGCTGATCGCCTTCCTGCAGGCCATGGTGCTGTTCGGCTCGCCCGCGATCCTGGCGCTGCCCGCCGGCTTCCACACGATCACCACCAAGATCTTCATGCTGTTCCAATTCCCGCCCAAACCGCATGTCGCGGCGGCGGCGGCTCTGCCCTTGCTGGCGGTGACGGTGCTGCTGCTCTGGGGACAGCGGCGGCTGATGGGGCGGCGGCAATTCACCGTCATCGGCGGCAAGGGCGGCACCACGCGCCGCGTCGCGCTGGGACGCTGGCGCTATGCGGCGCTTGCCTTCGCGCTCGGCGTGCTGGCCTTCCCGGTGTTCCTGCCTTACGCCGCGCTGCTCAAGGCCGCCGCCACCCGCGTCGCCTCCGATCCGCTCTCCTGGTCGACGCTGACATGGTTCAACGTCCATTTCGTCTTCTACGAATTCTCCCAGACCATCCCCGCGATCTGGAACACGCTGATCCTCGCCGCCTCCGCCGCGACGCTCGGCGCGCTGCTTGCCTTCGCCATCGCCTGGCTGGTGAGCCGCAGCACCCATCCGGGACGGCATGTCGTCGAATTCCTGGTGACGGCGCCGGTCGCCATCCCCGGCATCGTGCTCGGCGTCGGGCTGTTCCTCGCCTATGCGCGGCCGCCGCTGATGCTCTACGGAACGCTCTGGATCCTGTTCCTCGCCTATCTCACCATCGAATTGCCGCCCGCCTTCCAGCAGATGCGCAGCGCCTTTCGCGCCGTCCATCCGGAACTCGAAGAGGCGAGCCGCATCCTCGGCGGCACAAGGCTGACGACGCTCTGGCGCATTTCGGAGCCGCTGGTGCGCCCGGCCCTGGTGAGCGCCTGGTGCTTCATCTTCATCGGCGTGGTGCGGGAATTATCGGCCGCGATCATGCTGTTCACCGCGCGCACGAAAGTCTTGTCGGTGGTGATCTATGACCTCAATGAGAGCGGCGATCTCGGCGCGATCGCCGTGCTCGGCATCACCATGCTGGTCGGCACACTCGCAATCGTCGCCTTCGCGAGCCGGCTGGCCGCCGCGCCCAATCTGGTGCAGCGGGCAGGCTAGGGCAGAGCCCGGCGAGCCCGCGCATCACGCGCGCGCCAGACGCTGCTACCGCCGCTCCAGCTTGGCCTGGATCGCGTAGCCGCCGAACAGGCGCGCCGTCGTCGCGCGCAGGCCGAGTTGCGCGGCGTGGGCGGTGATCTTGCTCTCGAAGGCGGCGATCGGGCGGACGGAGAAGCGGCCGAGCCAGGCGTGCTGGGCGCGGCGCATCAGCGCCGGATATTGGGCGAAATCGCCGAAATCGACGATCTGGATGGCGCCGCCCGGCGCCACATGGCTGGCGGCGGCGCGGACCACCTCCCGCCAGGACGGCACCATCGACAGCACATAGGAGATGAAGATGCGGTCGAAGCGCTCGGCGCCGAACAAAGCCGTAGCGTCGAAATCGGTGGCGTCGCCGGCGGTCATCGTGATGCGCCGCTCAAGCCCCGCCCGCTCCACCGAGCCGCGGGCCGTCCGCAGCATTTCCTCCGACACGTCCAGCCCGTAGAGCCGCGCGGAGGGATAGCGCCGCGCCGCCAGCACCAGATTGCGCGCCGTGCCGCAGCCGATCTCCAGCACCGTGCCGCCCTCGGGCACGTCGAGATCGGCGATCACCCGGTTGCGGCCGAGCAGGTAATAGCGCCGCGTGGCGTCGTAGATGAAGCGCTGGCGGCGGTAGATGCCGTCCATATGGTCGGCGGCGGAAGCGATGTGCGACATGGGCTCAAGCCTTCAAGAGATAGAGGTGGAAGCCGCCATAGATCGCCGAGCGGTCCCTGGCCGTCAGCGCGCGGGAGAGGTCGGCCGCATAGTCCCAGCGGCCGAGAATGTCGGCCGGCACGCGGCCCGGCAGGATGCTCGCCTCGCCGGCGGTGCGGAAGATGACGCGGGCGCCGGGGCGGGCGGTGCGGGTGATCTCGCGCCAGAGCCGGGTGAGATCGGCGTCGCCCATCCAGTCCTGCGCGTCGAGCAGCACATAGCGGTCCATGCTCTGTGCGGGCGCGGCGGCCAGATGCTCGGTCAGCGAGACGTGATGCACCGAGACGCGCGAGGCGTTCTTGCGCAGCGCGTCGAAATTGGCGCGGTCGAGATAGGGCGGCAGGGTGCCGCGTCCCGAACTGGCATAGCGGCGGCCAAAGGCCTGCCAGGCAAAGTAATTTTCCTCGAGCGGGAAGCCGCAGGCCAGCCGTTCGAGGCGCTGGCGCAGCACCTCCGCCATGCCGCCCTCCACCTCGCCGACCAGCGCGCGATATTGCGCCGGCGGAATGCCGAGGCCGTAGAGCGAGGCCGGGCGGTTGACCAGCCAGCGCACGGTGCGGCGGCGGAAGAGCGGCGCCAGTTCGCGGTCGAAGATCCGGCGCTGCTCTTCCAGCGTCCCCGCTTTCAGCAGCGTGCGCGGATTGACGCCGTGCAGCCGCGCGACCAGATGGCTCGCGCCGATGAAATTGCCCAGGATGCCGGCGCGGTAGAAATTGCTGGCGAAGCGTCCGATCCGCCGGCCGCGGCGGACGCCGTGGCGGCCATACCAATAGGCGGCGGTACGGGCGTCCAGGTGCGGCAGGATATACCGCTTGAAGGCGGCGATATTGTCCCGCGTGTCGGCCGCGCCGAAGAAGCGGTAGAAGGCGTCGTAATCCGGCAGATGGCTGGCGGCGGCCAGTTTCAGCCGGTTCAGCGCGATATGGGCGGCATTGATGTCGACGGCGGTGACATGGGCCGGGCCGGCGGTGAGGTAGCTCAGCACGTTGCAGCCGCCCGAGGCGATGGTGATGATGCGGCTGTTTTCATCGAGCGCCAGCGCTTCCAGATCGACGGCCGGGTCTTCCCAGATCTGCGGATAGACAAGGTTGGAGAACACCATCGCGAACAGCCGCTCGCGCAGGCCCTCGGCCGAGAACAGCCGGTTCCGCGCCACCGCCGCGCCGATCATCGCGCCGCTTCTGGGTCTCGTCGCTTCTGTCCTGTCCAGCAATCCTGCCTCCTGGTTTGCGTTTCGATTCGGGGATTAGACGCGGGTCTCGACCGCATGCTCCGCCTCGAGCGGGGGGAGCGGCAGGGCGCCGTCGGCCTCGAGCGGCGCCGCCTCGGCCTCGATCAACGCGATCGGCGCCGCCGCCGCGATCATCGCCGGAGCCGCATATTTCGCGGCCTCCTCGTGCCAGCGGATCAGCCGGATCTGGCCGTCATGATCTTCGGCGAGCGCCGTGCAGCTTTCGACCCAGTCGCCGCAATTGATGTAGCGGATGCCGTGGATCATGCGGTCGGCGGCATGATGGATATGGCCGCAGATCACGCCATCGGCCTCGCGGCGCTTGGCCTCGTCGGCGATGGCGGTCTCGAACTCGCCGATGAAATTCACCGCGCTCTTGACCCGCTGCTTCAGATAGGCCGAGAGCGACCAATAGCCGAAGCCCAGCCGCCGCCGCACCCAGTTCAGCGGATTGTTGCACCAGAGCGCGATCTCATAGGAGCGGTCGCCGAGGAAGGCCAGCCATTTGGCGTAGCGCACGACGATGTCGAACTCATCGCCATGCATGACGAGGATACGGCGGCCATCGGCGGTCTGATGCACGAAATCATGGTGGATCTCGATGCCGCCGAAGCTCATGCCACAATAGTCGCGCAGTGCTTCGTCATGATTGCCGGGGATGAAGATGATGCGGGCGCCCTTGCGGACTTTGCGTAGCAATTTCTGCAGCACGTCATTATGCGATTGCGGCCAGACCGGCCCGCGCTTGACGCGCCAGAAATCGATGATGTCGCCGACGAGATAGATGGTTTCGGCGTCGTTGAGCCGTAGAAATTCCAAGATGGCATCCGCCTGACAGGATCTCGTGCCGAGATGAGTGTCGGAGATGAAGAGAGTCCGGAAGCTCCGACCGTCCCGATCGCGGTCTTCCTGGTGGCCGTGGGGGTCGTATACGCTCAGCATCAAAGCGTCCTGTTTCTCTCATGCAAAGGAAACCGATTTACATATCAAGCGTGTGACAAGGGACCGATTGGGGCGGCGCGGTGTTAGACTGATGATCGCAAAGCGTCCGGATGTCGCGGGGTGGAACGAAAATCTTGCAATCTCGGCGTGCTTTGGCAAAGGTTGCGCCGCAAACGGAGTATCGGGAGCCGCATTCGGCGGCCATATCGGGAGATTTGTGATCGTAAGCGTTCATCTTTGTACGCACCGATTCGCGCGGCTTGGCCTCGCGGCGGTGTTCCTCCTGGCGGTGCCGTCTTTGGCATTGGCCACAAACGAAGACGAGGCCATCAAGCCGGCGGCGATCGAAGCCGGAGCAACCAAGCCTGCCGAGACTGAAACCGGCGCCGCCAAGCCGGCGGAGGGCGATGCCGAAGCCGCCAAGCCCGAGCCTGTCGTGGGCGAAGCGCTGAAGCCGGTGGAGAATGAGCAGCTCTTTCTCGACCGCCTGTCGCAAGCCGAATCGGGCGGGCGGCAATATGCCAAAAACCCCCGCTCGAGCGCGCTCGGGCCGTTCCAGTTCATCCACGCCACCTTCTTCGACGTGGTGACGCGAAACTTCCCCGAGATCGCCGAAGGCAAATCGCGGGCGGAGATTTCCAAGCTGCGGGTCGACCCGCATGTCGCCCGCAACGCCGCGCGCGCCTATACCCGCGAAAATGCCGCTTTTCTCGAAGCCAACGGCCTGACGCCGGACGCAGGCGCCCTGCGGCTGGCCTTTCTGGTCGGTCCGAACGCGGCCGTCGATCTGCTGTCCGCCGAACCGTCGGCCTCCGTCGCCAGCGTGCTCGGCAAGGCCGCCGTCGGCGCCAACCCGTTCATGGCGCGCATGACCGCCGAGCAGCTCATCGAGCGCGCCAAGCGCGAGGCCGAAGGCATCCGCCCCCTGCGGGGACGCGGTGCGCGCAAAGGCGCCGCGGCGCTCCCCGCCGTCAAATATCGTTGTGCGATCAGCCGGCCGAGCTGCCAGAAATGGGTGGCCCTGGCCAAGCAGCGCGCGACAAGGAAAGTCGCCGGCGACTGAGGCGGCAACGGCTCGCCCAGAATTCATGCATTCGGAATCATCCCCCCGCGACGGCACGGGGCATCTTGCGCATCGGCGGAAGAGGTCAGGCGGAAGCCAAAGATCCGAGTTTGTGAATCCTGGCGCCCTCGCGTTTCTCGCGGCGGGGGCCACAAAAAAAACGCGGTGCAGGGCTGCACCGCGTTTTCGAGACAGAGATTAGGGAGAGTTCGTCTTCTTATTTCAGGGCGTCCTGATAGGCATCGCCGCCCAGATGATAGGTCAGGCGGGCGCGCACGGACCAGAAATCCTGGTCTTCGTCGCTGAAATCCTGCTCGCCGAAATTGTAGTAGAGGCCTTCGAGACCGACGCTGACATTCTGCGCGATCTTGTGGTCGACGCCGAGGCCGACGACGAAGCCGTCCAGCGTGTCGTCATCGCCGAAATTGTCGTCCTGGCCGAGGAAGGCCCAGCCGCCGGTGGCATAGAACAGCGTTGCGCCTTCGGCATAGCCGAGGCGGGCGCGGACGCTGCCGAGATAGTCGATGTCGTCACCGAAGCTGACATCGCCCTCGACGCCGAGCACGAGGCCATTCGAACGCTGCCAGTTGTAGCCGAGATGGACGCCGCCGAGGAAGATGGTGTCGTCGCCATCATTGTCGCCGAAGTCGCGCACATCCGAGAAGCGGCGATCATTGTCGTCGTCGTCATTGAAGGCTGCGCCGGCATTCACGCCGAAATAGAGGCCGCTCCAGGTGATCGCCGGCAGATATTCGCCCGGCGCATCCTTGTAGCTGCCACGGCCGAGATCGGCCGCGCTGGCCGAAGCCGCCGCGCCGACGAGCAAGGCCGCCCCGAGTAATGCTGTCTTCATGGTCAAGTTGTGTCCCCCAATTCAGGATGGTTGTGCTTAGCGCATGGGCTGAAGGTAGGAAGCGAGCCGGGGGAGAAAACCAACCCAAGATGGATTTTGCCTTTATCGAACAACTTTGAGTTGTGGTGCATTTTGCGATTGGAAAAAATCGTTTAAAATCAACCGCTTGATAACAAATTTGGCTGTGTCCCAAGGGCAACAGGCTGGAGCATTCGGGCCAGATGCGTAAAGTCCGTGCAGGCGGCGGTAAAGGCTTGCAGGTGTTATGAAAAAGAAAACGGCGCGTGAATCACCACGCGCCGTGCAGTCTGTCGTTGAAATGAAGCCGAAAGGCTTACTTCAGCGGGCTTTCGTAGCCGGAATTGAAGTGGTAGTTCAGGCGGGCCTGGACCGTGAAGAAGTCGCGGTCAATGTCAACGCCCTCTTCGACGGAATCGGACGAGAAGTTGTAATAGAGGCCTTCGACGCCGAAGCTCACATTGTCGGTGAGCTTGTAATCCCAGCCGCCGCCTACAACGAAGCCGACTGCCAGATCGTCATCGAACGCTGCCGAGACATCGTCAGCGTACTGCAGGAAGGCAACGCCGGCGGTGCCGTAAACCAGCGACTTGTCAAAGGCATAGCCCAGACGGCCGCGGATGCTTGCCAGATAGTCGGTCTGATCGAAGCCAGCTTCGGTTTCGTCGTTCACCAAGCCGATCGAGCCTTCGAGGCCATACACGACGTTGCCCTGCTGCCAGTTGTAGCCGAGCTGAACGCCGCCGACAAAAGCATTGTCGATGTCGAAGTCGCCTTCGCCGTCGATTTCAACGGTGTCACCGAAGGTCGAGCCGGCATGGACGCCAGCATAGAAGCCGGTCCAGGTGATGGCCGGGAGGTAAGCGGACCCCTCGTCCTTGTAGCTGCCGCCATGGCCGCGGCCCAGATCGGCTGCGGAGGCTGCTGCGGTGGCTGCGATCAGAAAGCTTGCGCCAAGAAGCGCGGTCTTAAATGCGTTCACGTTGTCCCTCATTTTATGGGTCCTGATGTTCCCGTGGCGGGACAATAAGTGCGACTCAGGGGAGGGTGAACCAACCGGAAGGTGAGCGCATTCCGAACCAATCGCTCTGCGTGTTGGTGAAAATGCGTATATAATGCATTTTTGAAAAAGCATTCTAAAACAATGATTTAGGCGACTTTCGGCTCTGTTGCATTGCAGCAACGCCCGTTGCTGATTTCACCTGAATGCATAATTCGCGGGCGAAGTGGTTACTCCGCCCGCGAAATTGCTTATTTCAGCGGATTTTCGAAGCTGTTGCCGAACTGGAAGTTCAGGCGAGCCTGCACCGTGAAGAAGTCACGGTCGATATCAACGCCGTTCTCAGCCGAATCGGACGAGAAGTTGTAGTAGAGGCTTTCGACGCCGAAGCTGAGATTCTCGGTGATCTTGCGCTCGATGCCGCCACCGACCACGAAGCCGATGGAGGTGTCATCATCGAGAAGGTCAGCGGCTTCGTCAGAAGCGCCGAGGAAGGCAACGCCAGCCGTGCCATAGACGAGGTTCTTGTCGATAGCGTAGCCGAGACGGCCGCGAACGCTGGCCAGGTAATCCGAAAGGTCCTCACCGTTCAGCTCGTCATCGATCAGGCCGATCTGACCTTCGATACCGTAGACGACGTTGCCCTGCTGCCAGTTGTAACCGATCTGGCCGCCGCCGGTGAAGGACTCGTCGATGTCGACACCTGAATGGAAGTCGCCTTCCGACGCGTCGAATCGGTCGCCAAGAGTCGCGCCGGCATAGACGCCGGCATAGAAGCCGGCCCAGGTGATGGCGGGGTAGTAGGACTGATCGTCCTTATAGCCGCCTTCACCATGGCCGCGGCCCAGATCGGCTGCGGAGGCTGCGGCAGAAGCGGAGATCAGAAGGCTTGCGCCAAGAAGCGCGGTCTTGAATGCGTTCACTGTATCCCTCATGTGGTGGATCCCGATGTTCCCGGATGACGGGACCATATGTGAGCCGCCGAGGGCCGGTGAACCGACCGGAGGTTGAGTGAGGCTGGAGCTAGCCGCACTGCGTGTAGGCGAAACTGCGTATATTGTGCAATCGCGAAAAATGCTTGCAGATCAAAGGCTTAATGTGTTTTTGCGGTAGTGGCTTGCGGGCAACAGCGCCTAACCAATTGATTTGAATACGTAATTCGCCGGCAGAATCCGCGGGCGGAACGGCTGTCCCGCCCGCGAATCAGCTTACTTCAGGCCGTAGCCGCCACCGAGATGGTAGGTCAGGCGGGCGCGGGCGACGAAGAAATTGGCATCTTCATCATTGTCTTCGCCTTCGAAGCCGTAATAGAGGCCTTCGACGCCGACGCTGACATTGTCGCGCAGCTTGTGCTCGAGACCGAGGCCGGCGACCCAGCCCGTATCCGAATCATCGCCGAAATTGTTCTCGTCGAAGCCGATGAAGGCCGCGCCGCCCGTGGCGTAAGCCAGGGTCGGGCCGAACGCGTAGCCGAGACGGCCACGGATCGTTGCCAGATAGTCGATATTGTCGGCAAAGGTCACGTCGCCTTCAATACCGTAGACGACATTGGTCGGCCCCTGCCAATTGTAGCCGACATGACCGCCGCCGACGAAATTGTCGTCGACGATTTCGACGTCGTCCGTATCATCGAAGCCGACGCCGGCATTGAGACCGATATAGAAGCCTGTCCAGCCGATCGGCGGCGAATAGTCCACCGGTCCGGCGTCCTTGTAGCTTCTCTCGCGGCCGATATCGGCAGCTTGTGCGCTCCCCGCGATGGCGGTGAGAGCCAGGGCGCCGAGCACCCCGAAGCCAACGGATTTCAACGATGTCATAGTAGTCCCCCGTCTGATTTGGAACGCTTCACGATCGCGGCGCACGATTGCACCAGCGGATGCTAAAGTGTTAAGCCCTGCATTGGGCGGGGGTATGGCGAGGAGGAGGTACAATCGTGGCGTGTGCTATATGTCACGGTCGAAATGCAACTCATTAAAATTGAAAAAGATTTTTTTGCATTATGTACAAGGCGCGCCATAAGCAAAAATCCGGCCTGTGAATCCCGGTCGCCTTTTGGTTGAATTAAGGCAGAACGACACTCGGTTCGTGGCCAAGCGCGCATCCGCCTTTGCTGTTTGAGTCGCTGCGTTCCCGCGTGCCGCGCCGTCCGCTTTCGGCTATGGTTCGGCAATTTCGCATGTCAGCCGCAAGGGGTCGAATGGAACGCCGCTATACGCTATTGCACGTGTTCACCAAGCAGCCCGACGGCGGCAACCCGCTGGCGGTAATGTCCGAAGTAGACGGTCTCGACGATGCCGCGATGCAGGCGATCGCGCATCGCATCGGCCTTTCGGAGACGGTGTTCGTGTTTCCGCCGAAGAACCCGGCGCATCTGGCCTCGATCCGCATCTTCACCCCGGCGAGCGAATTGCCCTTTGCCGGCCATCCGACCGTCGGCACGGCGATCTGCCTCACCCAGGAGCGGATCTGGCGCGACAAGGGCACCGAATTCGACGCGCTCGCGGTGCTCGAATGCAAGGGCGGCATTCTGCGCGTCGCCGTGCGGCCCGGTAGCGGCACCGCCTTCGCCGAGTTCGACGCGCCGACCCTGCCGTATGAGAGCGGCGAGGCCGCCCCGAGCGACCGGCTGGCCGCCGCGCTGGGGCTCGCCCCGTCCGAGATCGGCTTCGAAAATTTCCGGCCGCGCCGCTTCACCGCCGGCAACGCCTTCACCTTCGTGCCGGTCGCGGGGCTGACCGCCATGGGCCGCGCCCATGTCGTCCCCGCCTTCTGGGACCAGGCATTCGGCGGCGACAGCCATCCGGCCGCCTATCTCTATTGCCGCGAGACCTTGCAGCACAAAGCCGGCTTCCATGCCCGCGCCTTCGTGCCCGGCATGGGCGTGCCGGAGGACCCCGCGACCGGCTCGGCGGCGGCGGCTTTCGCCGGCATCATCAACCTCTTCGACGGCCCGCCCGAAGGCGTCTACCGCACCGTCATCGAGCAGGGCATCGAGATGGGCCGTCCGAGCGAGATCTTTCTGGAATTCGAAGTCAAGGGCAGGGCCATTCGCGGCGTCCGCATCGGCGGCTATGCCATGATCGTCGGACAGGAGACGGTGGCGGTTTAAGCGGCAGGAGTCTGTGGAGCGTATCCGCGGCGGCTTGCGACTCAGGGTTGCGAATGGGATGCCTGTCCGGCGGCCGGAGGGCGCCCAGACCATGACCCTGCTATTGCGAGCAACGCTTCTTGTCGCCGTGCTGCTGCTGGCCGCTTGGCCGCCGCGACCGGCCTACGCTCAACTGAACGTCCAGTCGCCCGGGGTCACGAAGGGCGAGTGGGAGGTCGAAACGCACAGCACGTTTCAGACCGGCCTTCCGCGAACGGACGCGGATGATGGGCCTCCGGTGCGGCAGGGGCACGAACTAGAGATCGGTTACGGCGTCACCGATTTCTGGCAGTTCGAACTCGGCATGACCGCGCAGAGGCCGGTGGATGGGAGCTTCGAGGCCTCCGGCATCGAATTCGAGAACACTTTCGAACTCGGCACCATTCCGCGCTGGAGCGCCACCTTCGCCCTGTTCGCCACGCTCGCGCTCGGCGTCGGCGGCGCGGACGATCCGGACGCGGCCGAACTCGGCCCCATCGTCCAGTTCGGCGACGACAAGAGCGGCAGCCTGATCCTCAACGGCTTCTTCGAAAAAACTTTCGGCGAGAATCGCGACAAGGGTTTGGGCTTCGAATATGCCGCCCAGCTCCGCCTGCCGCTGGCCGGCAAATTCGCCCTCGGCGCCGAGCTGTTCGGCGAGATCGAGGATATCGACAACGCCCCATCCTTCGAGGATACCGAGCTGCGCGCCGGTCCCATGCTCTACCTCTCCTTCGGCGATGATGACGACAAGGCGAAGGGCAAGCCCGGCGACGACGACAAGGACAAGAGCCTCAAGTCCGGCGGCAAGGATCCTGAGATCGAGATCGGCGCTGGCGTCCTCCTAGGCGCGACCGATGCCACGCCCGACTACACCTTCAAATGCGATTTTGAGATTACGTTCTAGGCGCGCGGCCGAGTCGCCGCGCCGGGATGCGGCGCATTCCCGGCTGGCGCGTCCTCCCGGCTGGCGCGTCCTCCCGGCTGGCGCGTCCTCCCGGCTGGCGCGTCCGTCGTCCCGGACACCGCGTAGCGGTGAGCCGGGACCCAATCCCGCATCCGCGAGCCCTGCGGCAAGAGGAGAGGCGAGTAGGCCCCGGCTCTGACGGCCGGGGCGACGGGAGTGAACGTTGCGCAGTTTTGCAGGGGTTCCCAAGGGGCCGACTCCGCAGCCGCGCGCCGAAGCGCGCCCGCCTATCCGCCGAAGAAGTCGAACAGCAATTTGACATTCAGTACGGCGATGACGAGGGCGATGACGGCGGCGAAGACGATCAGCCAGCGCGGCGCGACCAGCTCGCCCATCTTCATCTTGTCGGCCGTGAACATCACCAGCGGGAAGACCGCGAAGGACAATTGAAGGCTCAGCACGACCTGCGTCAGGATCAGAAGCTGTGCCGTCCCCGCGTCGCCATACCAGATCGTCACGATCGAGGCCGGAATGATGGCGATGCCGCGCGTGATCATGCGGCGCAGCCAGGGCGCCAGCCGGATGTTGAGAAAACCCTCCATCACGATCTGGCCGGCAAGCGTCGCCGTCACCGTCGAGTTGATGCCGCAGCAGAGCAGTGCGATGCCGAACAGCGTCGGCGCGATGGCGAGGCCGAGCAGCGGGGCGAGCAGCGTGTGCGCCTCGCCGAGTTCGGCGACGTCGAGCCGTCCGGTCTTGTGGAAGGTCGCCGCCGCCAGGATCAGGATCGAGGCGTTGATCAGCAGCGCAAACATCAGTGCGACGGTCGAGTCGATGGTGGCGTATTTCAGCGCCTGCCGCTTTTCCGGGATGGTCTCGCCATAGGCCCGTGTCTGCACGATGCCGGAATGCAGATAGAGATTATGCGGCATCACCGTCGCGCCAAGAATGCCGAGCGCCAAATAGAGCATTTCAGGGTTGGTGACGATGTCGGTGGTCGGCGCGAAGCCTTTGATGACCGCGCCCCAATCCGGATCGGCCAGCGCGATCTGGATGGCGAAGCAGACGGCGATGACGCCGAGCAGCGTAATGATCAGCGCTTCGATCCAGCGGAAGCCGAGCCGCTGCAGATAGAGAATGAGGAACACGTCGAGCGCGGTGATGACGACGCCGATTTCGAGCGGAATGCCGAAGATCAGGTTGAGGCCGATGGCCGTGCCGATCACCTCGGCGATGTCGGTGGCGATGATGGCGATCTCGGCGAGCGCCCACAGGCCGAGGGCGACGGGTTTTGGAAAGGCGTCGCGGCAGGCCTGGGCGAGGTCGCGGCCGGAGGCGATGGCAAGGCGCGCGCACAGCGATTGCAGCACGATCGCCATAATGTTGGAGACGAGCGCGACGACCAGCAGCGTGTAGCCGAATTTGGAGCCGCCCGCGAGCGAGGTCGCCCAGTTGCCGGGGTCCATATAGCCGACCGCGACGAGATAGCCGGGGCCGATGAACGCCGCCGCCCGCCGCCAGGACGGCCCGGTGCTGCGAACTGCGATGCTGCGATGAACGTCTGAAAGCGAAGCCTCGCCACGATCCCGGCGCCAACCCTTTGCGTAGCCATAAGCAGGCGCGTCCATCCGAAACCCCTAATCGCAATTGCAAATCATTTGCAATAAAACATCGATGGCGCGTTTTGGCAAGTGATTTGGCTACGGATGGCGGCGCTTGGTCGCATATAGGGGCACCATCCGTCAGTGCTCCCGCTGCCAGCGACGGAGGTCGTCGACCCAATCTGAAACAATCCTGATTGACTCTCGACTCCGCACCTGCAACATGGCTATCGTGAATGAACGTTCGTTTTTATGCAAACCGCGATCCCGATGCCCAAGCTCGACGCCACCACTCAGCGCGCCAGGCGCGAAAACATTCTCGACGCGGCCGAGCGCTGCTTCGCGCGCCAGGGTTTTCACCACACCTCCATGCAGGATATTTGCCGTGAGGCCGGCGTAAGCCCCGGGGCGCTTTATCTGTATTTCAACTCCAAGGAAGATCTCATTGCCGGGATCTGCGAGCGGGAGAAGACCGTGCTCGCCACGGCGCTGGCCTCGATCGCCGAGGCGCCGGATTTCATGGCGGCGCTCGGGCAGCTCGCCCAGACTTATTGCGTCGAGGAGCCGCCGGAAAAGCTCCGGCTGCACGTAGAAATCAATGCCGAGGCGCTGCGCAATCCGGCGGTCGGAGACTTCATCCGGTCGATCGATGCGTTCGTCATCGCAAGTTTCGAGCGGCTGATCGCAGGCGCCCGGGACAGGGGGCGGATCGACCCGGCTTATGAGCCGGGGCAGATCGCCGCCATGATTTCGATCATCGGGGATGGGATTTATCTGCGCAGGGCGATGGATCCCGACTTTAACGTCAAAGCCATAATGCCGGTCATTCTTTCGCTCGTGTCTTCGCTGATAAGGCCGGTGGATGAAGCCAAGATTGAAGCGCGCGACAGGAGCGAAATTGCACGATGATACGGTCGAAGCAGCATTCGGCACGGCGCGGACCGGTCTGCGCCCTCATGGCTCTTCTGTCGCTGACTGTGCCGGCGGCGCCGCTTTACGCGGCCGACGCGGCGACGGGTGGCAAGGAGGATGGCGGCCCCACCGTCAGCGCCGCGCGCGCCGAGCGGACCGCCTTCACCGAGACCATTCTGGTCACCGGCTCGCTGGTCGCGCGCACGGAGATCATGGTCGCGCCGCAGATCGACGGGTTTCGCCTCAGTGAAATCCTCGCCGAGGAGGGCGACCGGGTGAAATCCGGGCAGGTGCTCGCCCGGCTCGCCGATGAGATGCTGAAGGTTCAGCTCGCGCAGCTCGAGGCGAGCCTCGTCAAGGCCGAGGCCTCCATCGCCCAGGCGCGCAGCCGCATCGCCGAGGCCGAGGCCAATCAGAAGCAGGCCGATGCCGCCTTCGGGCGGGCGCAGGATCTCGTGAAATCCGGCTCGACCAGCCGCTCCGTCTATGACGAGCGCGAAGCCGCCTCGCGCACCTCCGCCGCGGCCGTCGCCCTGTCGCGCGACGGGCTGCTGGTCGCGCAGGCCGAGAAGACACAGATCGAGGCGCAGATCCGCGAATCCCGGCTCCGGCTCGGCTATACCGAGATCAAGGCGACCGAGGACGGGCTGATCAGCCGGCGCAAGGCGCGGGTTGGGGCGCTCGTCTCCAATTCGTCGGAGCCGTTGTTCCGCATGGTCGCCAAGGGCGAGATCGAACTCGACGCCGAAGTGCCCGAAATCTACCTGCCGCGCATCACCGTCGGCCTGCCCGCGCGCATCGATGCCGCCGGGCTGAAGCCGCGCGAGGGCAAGGTGCGGCTGATCTCGCCGGAAATCGATCCCGCCACGCGGCTCGGCCGGGTGCGCATCCTGATCGGCGACGATCCGGCCCTGCGCGTCGGCAGCTTTGCCCGCGGCACCATCGACACCGCCAAGAGCAGCGGCCTCGGCGTGCCGTCGACGGCAGTGCTCAACCGCGATAGCGGCGCCATGGTGCAGGTGGTGAAGGATGGCCGCGTCGAGAGCCGCCGGGTGGCGACCGGCATGGTCAGCAACGGCATGGTGGAAATTCTCGACGGCCTGCGCGACGGCGAAATCGTCGTGCTCCGCTCGGGCACGCTTTTGCGCGATGGCGACGCGGTGCGCGCGGTCATCGCCGGCACGACCACAGTGAGCGAGGCCAAGTAAATGCGGCTGAATATATCGGCGTGGTCGATCCGCACCCCGATTCCGTCGGTGGTGATGTTCATCGTCCTCATCATTTTGGGCATTCTCTCGTTCCGCGCGCTGCCGATCGAGCGCTTCCCCAATATCGACATCCCGCTGGTGTCGATCGCCATCACCCAGGCCGGCGCCTCGCCCTCGGAGCTGGAAAACCAGGTCACGCGGCGCGTGGAGAACGCGGTCTCGGCGCTGACCGGCGTCAAGCACGTCACCTCGGCGATCACCGACGGCTCGTCGGTGACGACCATCGAATTCGTGCTCGGCACCAATACCGACCGCGCCCTGAACGATGCCAAGGACGCCATCGCCCGCATCCGCGCCGAGCTGCCGCGCACCATCGACGAACCGATCTCCCAGCGCATCGACGTGGCCGGGCTGCCGATCCTGACCTACGCCGCTTCCGCGCATGGCATGGACATCAAGGAACTCTCCTGGTTCATCGACGACACGCTGGCCCGCGAATTGCAGACCGTGCGCGGCGTCGCCGAAGTCCGGCGCGTCGGCGGCGTCGACCGCGAGATCCGCGTCTCGCTCGATCCGGACCGGCTGCTGGCGCTCGGCATCACCGCCGGCGATGTCAGCAACCAGCTCCGCGCGACCAATGTCGACGTGGCCGGCGGCAAGAGCGAGATCGGCGGCAGCGAGCAGACCATCCGGGCGCTTGCCAGCGCCGACACCGTCGAGCGCCTCGGCTCGACCACAGTCAAGCTGCCGGGCGGGCGCAAGGTCCGGCTCGATGAGCTCGGCACGGTGCGCGACAGTTTCGAAGAGCCCAAATTCTTCGCCCGGTTCAACGGCGAGGAGGTGGTCGGCTTCAATATTTCGCGCTCCAAGGGCGAGAGCGATGTCGGCGTCGCCGAGCGCGTGGACGCCAAGATCGCCGAGCTTTTGAAGCGTTACCAGGGCGTCGAATTGCGCAAGGTCGACAGCACCGTCACCTATACCGAGGGCAATTACGACTCGACCATGCACACGCTGCTGGAAGGCGCGCTGCTCGCCGTGCTCGTGGTGCTGATCTTCCTGCGCGACCTGCGCGCGACCGTCATCGCCGCCGTGGCGCTGCCGCTCTCGATCATGCCGACCTTCTGGGCGATGGAGGCGATGGGCTTTTCGCTCAACCTCGTCACGCTGCTCGCCTTGACCCTGGTGACCGGCATCCTGGTCGACGACGCCATCGTCGAGATCGAGAACATCGTCCGGCATATGCGGATGGGCAAATCGCCCTATCGCGCCGCGCTGGAGGCGGCCGATGAAATCGGCCTCGCCGTCATCGCCATCACCTTCACCATCGTCGCCGTCTTTATTCCCGTCAGCTTCATGAGCGGCATTGCCGGGCAATATTTCCGCCAGTTCGGCATCACCGTCGCGGCGGCGGTCTTATTCTCCTTGCTGGTCGCGCGATTGATAACGCCGATGATGGCGGCCTATTTCATGCGCGACCATGGTGAGCCGGAGGCCAAGGACGGCTGGCTGCTGCGCCAATATACGCGGCTGATCGGCTGGTCGGTGCGGCACCGTCTGGCGACCGTCGCGCTCGGCTTCCTGATCTTCCTCGGCTCGATCTTCTCCATGATGCTGCTGCCGCAAGGTTTCGTGCCGGCGGAGGACGCCGCCCGCATCCTGATCGCCGCCGAGCTGCCGCCCGGCTCACGGCTGCAGGACATGAAGGCAGAAAGCGACCGCATCACCAAGCTCATTCGCGAGCGGCCGGAAGTGCAGGACGTGTTCGTCGATGGCGGCCGGATTCTGGGCTTCGCCGGTGGCGGCCAGGAGGTGCGCAAGGCGACCTTCACGATCAATCTCGTCAATAAGGATGACCGTGAGTTGGACCAGCGCACGCTGGAGCAGATCTTTACCGACGAGCTGAGCAAGCTGCCCGACGTGCGCGCCTGGGTCATCAACGAGAACGGCCAGCGGGCTTTGTCGCTGATCGTCTCCGGCTCGGACGGACCGGCGGTGGCGGAAACCGCCCCGCGGATCGTCAGCGCCATGCGGCGCGTGCCCGAGCTGAGCAATGTCGTCTCCAATTCGGCGCTCGACCGGCCGGAAGTGCGCTTCCGCCCGCGTCCGGAAGTGGCGGCGGAGCTTGGCGTTTCGACGGAAGCGCTGTCCGAGGTCATCCGCATCGCCACCATCGGCGACATCGACGCCAATCTGGCCAAGTTCAACGCCGGCGACCGGCAGATCCCGATCCGGGTGCAGCTCGACGAGGACGCCCGTTCGAACAGCCAGATCCTGGAATCGCTGAAAATCCGTACCGGCGCGGGCGCGGCGGTGCCGCTGGTCTCGGTCGCCTCCATCGAGAGCGGGCAGGGGCCGTCTTCCATCGACCGCTATGACCGCCAACGCCGCGTCGTCATCGGCGCCGATCTGGTCGGCACGGACGCGCTCGGCGCCGCGCTGGAAAAAGTCTACCAGCTCCCCGAGGTGAAGGCGCTCGAGAACAATCCCGGCGTCCAGCTCAAGCAGACCGGCGATGCCGAGATCATGGGCGAGGTGTTCTCCAGCTTCGGCTATGCCATCGGCGCCGGCATCATGATGGTCTATAGCGTGCTGATCCTGCTATTCGGCAGTTTCCTGCAGCCGATCACCATCCTGTTCTCGCTGCCTCTGTCCATCGGCGGCGCGATTTTCGCGCTGCTGCTCACCGACCGGCCCTTCAGCTTCCCGGTGGTCATCGGCATCCTGATGCTGATGGGCATCGTGACTAAGAATGCCATCATGCTCGTCGATTTCGCCATCGAGGAGATCGCGCGGGGCGTGAAGCGCTACGACGCCATCGTCGATGCCGGCCGCAAGCGCGCCCGCCCGATCGTCATGACCACCATCGCCATGGCCGGCGGCATGTTGCCGAGCGCGCTGGCGCTGGGCGCGGGCGGCGAATTCCGCTCGCCGATGGCGATTGCGGTGATCGGCGGCCTGTTGCTGTCGACGCTCTTGTCGCTGATCTTCGTGCCGGCGGTGTTCATCCTGATGGACGATATCGGCAGCCTGATCTGGCGCCTGTTCGGCCGCTTCGTCGGCCCGGTCGATGAGCCGGGCGCCGAGCCGCTGCGGATCGAGGCCAAGCCCGCAGGGGAACAAGCCGCGCTTGCAAGGCCGAGAGCGGCGGAATAGGGCGGGTGAGGATTCAGGCTGCGGCGCGCGTTGCGCTGGTGTGAGCTTGGATTCTCTCCAGCAGAATTTCGCTCAGCCGGGCGACGGCCAGGCTCGGCCTGTCCTCGGCGCGATGCAAAGCCAGCGGGATCGATGGCAGCGGCGGCAGCCCCATTTCGGCGGCGTCGAAGGCGGAGAGTGTCGCCGGCATTCCGGCCGTCGTGCGCAGCGTGATGCCGAGCCCGGCTTCGGCGGCGGCCCACAGGCCGGAGAGGCTGGGGCTGCTGAATGTCAGCCGCCAGGGAATGCCCGCAAGATCCAGCGCCGCGATGCCCGCCGCGCGAAAGCGGCATGGCAGCGGAAAGGCGAGGAGCGGCATCGGCTCGGCCCCGAGGCTCTTCGCGCCCGGCCAGCCGGGACGGCCGATCCAGCGGATTGGGAATTCCGCGACCTGCGAGGCGTGGCCGCCATCGCTGCCATCCCCCCAGCACAACGCCATGTCGAGTTCGCCCGTCACGGTCTTCTCGATCAGATGCGCGCTGACATCGACCTGCACTTCGACCCGCACCTTCGGATGCGCCCTGGCGAAACGCCCGAGCACCGCCGGCAGCCAGCTTTCGGCGAAATCCTGCGGCAAGCCGAGCCGGACCCAGCCTTCGACGCCGGCGCCCCGGACGATGTCCACCGCCTCGTCGTTCAATTCGAGGATGCGCCTAGCATAGGAGAACAGGCTCTCACCCGCGACGGTCAAGGCGAGGCCGCGCCCGGATTTCTGTACCAGCGGCTGGCCGACCTGCTCCTCCAATTTGCGAAGCTGCGTGCTGATCGCGGATTGCGAGCGGCCGAGCCGGTCGGCGGCGCGCGCGAAACTACCCAGCTCGAAGCCGGTGACGAAGCTGCGCAGCACGTCCATGTCGAGATTGGTTCGATGGGTCATCGTTCGATTCTGCCGAAGTGTGGCATCTAAAGTTTCAAATTTTCCAAAGCATCATCCGCCTCTATTCTGCACTGGTCAAGCCTCTCGCTCAGGAGACCAACCATGCCACTCGTTCGAATCTCGCTGCTCAAGGGCAAGTCCAAGGCGCATATTCGCGCCATCGCCGACGGCGTTCACAAGGCGCTGGTCGAAGCCTATGACGTGCCGGCGGACGACCGCTTCCAGCTCATCCAGCAGCATGAGCCGGAAGAGTTCATCTATGATGCCGACTATCTCGGCATCCACCGCACCGACGATCTGGTCATCATCCAGGTGACGGCCGGGAATTGGCGCGAGACCGCGACGAAACAGGCCTTCTACAAGGCCGTCGCCGACAATCTGTCCGAGAATCCCGGCCTGCGGACCGAGGACGTCTTCATCAGCCTCCTGTCGGTCCAGCGCGACGATTGGTCCTTCGGCAAGGGCGTGGCGTCTTACGTCAAGGAACCCGCGCCGGTTTGAGCGCGGGGGAAGCGGCGGGCTGCTTGTCCGACTCGCGCAAATGAGCCAGCACCACCTCGCCGCGCGGCGAGAGCCGGTAGCCGATATCGAGGCTCTCGGTCAGGCCAAGCTCCTTCAGGCGGCGAATATCGCGTTTGAAGCTCGGCTTGTCGCGGCCCATCTGGGCGCCGAGTTTTTCGGCGAGCTTTGCCGGATGCGCGGCGATCAGTTCGAGCGAGCGGCGCGTCCATGGCCCAAAACCGCTGCGCTCGTCCATTTTCGCCAGCCTCTCGGCAATGGCGGCGATTTCGGCGGGCGCGAGATCGGCGTCCTGCCGGAGCGCCGCGCGCCGGTCCGGCCCCGCATAGTGGAAGTCGATGCGGTAGACCTCGCCCTCGGAGCGCGAGGTCAGCCATCCCCGCAAATCCTCAAGGCTCGGCGAACCGGCCGCCCGCGCATCGTCCTCGGTGATCGCGCCGACCTCGATCGCCTCGACCCGGTCGATACCGATCTCCCCTGCCGGCGTGCGCAGCCGTCCGCCCGTCTTGACGGTTGGACGCCGCCAGCGGCGATAGGCGCGCGTGACCTCGCCGCTTGGGATGCGCTTCAGGATGTCGTCGCGAAACAGCATGGGCCTCACCTCCGGCCGGTACACTACGCCTGCTGCCTGATGCAACGCCGGGCCCCCACCGCTTGATCCCCAGGGACATGGAACCGTCCCGCACTTGCGCGTTCCCCGGCACCCTATAGACTTGGCGCGGGAGAAAAATCGGCCGCCGCTCGAACGGGGGCCGCGCGGGGGGACGGATGGCCGAGGACAGTGCGGATGCGATCGTGGTAGGCGCGGGGCTGTCCGGCCTCGTCGCGGCGACGGAACTGGCGGATGCGGGCAAGCGCGTACTTGTCATCGATCAGGAACCGGAGCAATCACTCGGGGGGCAGGCTTTCTGGTCCCTCGGCGGCCTGCTTTTCGTCAACTCGCCCGAGCAGCGCCGCATGGGCATCCGGGATTCGCGCGATCTCGCCATGCAGGATTGGCTGGGCTCGGCGGGTTTCGACCGCCCGGAGGACGCCTGGCCGCGCAAATGGGCGGAGGCCTATATCGATTTCGCGGCGGGCGAGAAGCGCCAATGGCTGCACGGCCAGGGCATGCGGTTCTTCCCGCTGGTCGGCTGGGCTGAACGCGGCGGCTACACCGCGACCGAGCACGGCAATTCCGTGCCGCGCTTCCACCTCACCTGGGGCACCGGGCCGGGCGTGCTCGAACCCTTCATCCGCCGCGCCCGCGAAGCCGAGCGCCGGGGCCTCATCAGCTTCCGCTTCCGCCACCGCGTCAACGAGCTGACGAAAAGCGGCGGCGCGGTCGATGGCGTCTCGGGCGAGATATTGGAGCCGAGCGATGTCGAGCGCGGCGCGCCTTCCTCGCGCTTGGCGGAACGGGACTTCGCGCTGAAGGCGCAGGCGGTGCTGATCACCTCGGGGGGCATCGGCGGCAATCACGAGATGGTCCGCCGCAACTGGCCGGAACGGCTCGGCCGGGCGCCCAGCTTCATGCTGTCCGGCGTCCCCGATTACGTCGACGGCCGCATGCTGCCGATCGCCGAGGACGCCGGCGCCAGCATCATCAACCGCGACCGCATGTGGCATTACACCGAAGGCGTCAAGAACCACGCGCCGATCTGGACCCGCCACGGCATCCGCATCATTCCCGGTCCGACCTCGCTCTGGTTCGACGCCGCCGGCAACCGCCTGCCCGCGCCGCTCTTCCCCGGTTTCGACACGCTCGGCACCCTGAAGCACCTGATGGAAACCGGCCATGATTATTCCTGGTTCATCCTCAACCAGCGCATCATCGGCAAGGAGTTCGGCCTCTCCGGCTCGGAGCAGAACCCGGATCTGACCGGCAAAAGCATCCGGCAGGTCTTGCAGCGCGGCCGCAAGGCCGCCGTGACGCCCGTCGCCGCCTTCCAGCGGAATGGCGAGGATTTCGTCACCGCGCCCGATCTCGGCGAACTGGTGAAGCGCATGAACGCGCTGACCGGCAATGCGCTGATCGACGAGGAGAAGCTGCGCTACCAGATCGAGGCGCGCGACCGGGAAGTCGCCAACACCTATACCAAGGACGCCCAGCTCACCGCCATTCGCGGCGCGCGCCACTATCTCGGCGACCGGCTGCTGCGGGTGGCGAAGCCGCACAAGATCCTCGACCCGGCGGCGGGACCGCTGATCGCGGTGCGGCTGTGGATCCTGACCCGCAAGTCGCTCGGCGGATTGCAGACGGACCTGTCCGGCCGCGTGTTGCAGCCCAATGGCGAGCCGCTGGCCAATGTCTACGCCGCGGGTGAGGCGTCCGGCTTCGGCGGCGGCGGCGTGCATGGCTACCGGGCGCTGGAGGGCACGTTTCTCGGCGGTTGCCTGTTCTCGGGCCGGATCGCCGGACGGGCCGCCGCCAAGGCCGTCGGGTGATGCCCGGCCCGGACGCACGGATCACGGTGGCCGGGGCCGGCAGCATCGGCTGCTTCATCGGCGGCGCGCTGGCGCGGGCGGGCCGCAAGGTGACGCTGCTGGCGCGGCCGCGCATGGTCGAGGAATTGCAGTCCTGCGGGCTTCACCTCACGGACCTGTCCGGGTTCGACGAACGGATTCCCGCCGCGCGCCTCAGCGTCACCGCCGATCCGGCCGCGCTGAAAGCAGCCAGCCTCGTGCTGGTGACGGTGAAGAGCGCGGCGACAAAGGGCATGGCCGGTGAGATCGCGGCCCAGCGCACGCCGGGCGCGGTCGTGCTGAGCCTGCAGAACGGCGTCGACAATCTGCCCGCGCTGCGGAGCCTGCTCGGCGAGACCAATGTGCTCGGCGGTGTGGTCGGCTTCAATGTCGTGCATATGGGCGAGGGCCGGTTTCATCGCGGCACCTCGGGTCAGGTGGTGATCGAGGCGGGGCGGGCGGAGCTGCGCGCGCTGCTCGCGGTGCCGGGGCTCGACCTCGCGGTGACGGCCGATATTGCCGGCGTGCAATGGGGCAAGCTGCTGCTCAACCTCAACAATGCGCTGAACGCCCTTTCCGGCCTGCCATTGCGCGAGCAATTGCAGGACCGCGCCTGGCGCCGCCTGATGGCCGCCCAGATCGAGGAGGCGCTGGCCGTCTACGCGGCGGCGGGCATCGTGCCGGTTCCGGGGACGCCGATCGCCGCGCGTTTCCTGCCGCGCATCCTGCGGCTCCCGACCGCCATCTTCCGCGCCGTGGCCGCGCCGATGCTGCAGATCGACCCGGAAGCGCGTTCCTCGATGTGGGAGGACCTCGTCCGCCGCCGCCCGACCGAGATCGATTTCCTGCAAGGCGCGATCCTGCGTCTGGCTAGGCGCCATGGCGTTGCGGCGCCGCTCTGCGAGCGGGTGGCCGCCCTCGTCAAACGGGCGGAAGCCGCCGCGGCCGGCCCGCCCGGGCTGACGCCGGACGCGGTGTCAGCCCCGTAGTTGCTGTCACCCCAAACGGCACTCCGGGGTTCAGGCGGACTATTGGCTTCCGCCTCCTGACCTAGCGCTGCGCCATAAATCTTTCGCCCGGCATCAGCTCGTAAGGTCCGACCCAGCCGGGCAGCGCCTTGATGCGCTCGCTCCAGGCAAAAATATTCGGGTGGGTTTCCTTGAAATCATATCCCAGCTCCTCCGGCGGGTAGAACACATAGCCGGAAAGCGAAATGTCGGCGATGGTCGGTCGCGCGCCCGCGATGAAAGGCTGCGTCCCCAAATGCGCCTCGACCACCGCAAAGGCCGGGTCGATGCGGCCGCGCAGGAATTTCAGCACGTCCGGGTTGGGCGTCTGCGGCATCAGCGCGATCTGGAAGCGGTAGGTGGCGAGATAGCTCGTGAACTTGTGGTTGTCGAACAGGATCCAGCGCAGGATCTCCAGTTCCTCCTCCTCGCTCTCCGGTCCGAACTTGCCTGTGCGCCGGGCCAGATAGCTGAGGATGACGCCCGATTGTGACAGCCGCCTGCCGCCATGTTCCAGCACCGGCGCCTCGCCCATGGCGTTTACCGCCTGCCGCCAGTCCGGCTGGCGCGTCTCGCCGTTGAAATAATCGATCGGCACCGCCTGCCAGTCCGCGCCCGACAACGCCAGCATCAGCGCCGCCTTATAGGCATTCCCCGATTGCGCGAAGCAATGCAGCTTGTACTCGGCCATCCCAACCTCCCCATGGCTTTTCGACCGGCAAAGGCTAACATCAAGGCGGAACGAGGACCAAGCCGCGCTTGCGGCGGACAGGAATTTTGCGCGGGCAAAGGATGGGGCGCGTGCCGTAGACTATCGTGGGCGCAGTCGGGCGGGGGCGCCGCCCTCCGCCATTCAGGAAGGGAGAATGTGATGATTGCATTGCAGCCGCCATTCCGACGCGCGGAGCTGAAGGACGCCGGGGCGCTCGCCGAGCTGGTGAATTTCGCCGGCGAGGGCCTGCCGCTCTATCTGTGGGACAAGATGAGGGAGCCGGGCGAAACCGCCTGGGCGCTCGGCCGCCGCCGGGCCGCGCGCGAAGAGGGCAGTTTCTCCTACCGCAATGCCGTGGTCGCCGAGATCGGCGGCGCCTGCGCCGCCTGCCTGATCGGCTATCCCCAGCCCAGCGAGCCCGAGCCGATCGATTACGCCGCCATGCCGCCGATGTTCGTGCCGCTGCAGGAGCTGGAGAATCTGGCGCCCGCCACCTGGTATGTGAATGTCCTTGCCGCTTTCCCGGACTATCGCGGCCAGGGCCTGGGGACGCGGCTGCTTGCCCTCGCCGAGCAGCTCGCCCGCGCCGCCCGCAGGCGCGGCCTCAGCGTCATCGTCTCCGACGCCAATGACGGCGCCCGCCGGCTCTATCTGCGCTGCGACTATGTCGAGGCGGGCGAGCGGCCGATGGTCAAGGAGGGCTGGCGGAACGAGGGGCGCAATTGGGTACTGCTGACCAAGCGGCTTCCGGCCTGAGCATCGCCCGGACGCCTTAATGCGTGCTGGAGGGAGAGAGCATGACCGACGCCGATTTCGCCCCTATCGACGCGGCCATCCGCAAGGCGCTGGCCGCCCAGGGCTTCATGCAACTGGTCGGGGCGCGGCTCGACCTGCTGGCGCCCGGCCGCGCCGTGATGAGCCTCGAGCGCCGCAGCGATCTGCTGCAGCAGCACGGCCTGATCCATGGCGGCGCCATCGCCTTCCTGATCGACAATACCGCGACCGTCGCCGCCGCCACGCTGATCGACCGCGCCAGCCAAAGCTGCCTGACCGCCGAGTACAAGCTGAACTTCGTCTCGCCCGCCAATGGCGCCCGCCTCGTCTGCGAGGCGAGCGTGCTCAAGCCGGGTCGGCGGCTTTCCGTCGTCGAGGCGAAGGTGACGAGCCATGCGGATGGCGGCGCGAAACTCTGCGCGGTCGCGCTGGCGACCATCGCCGTGATCGAGCCGGTGGCCGCCGCCTAAGGGTGCGGCACGCACATGGTTTTGACTTGCGTTCGGCCGGGAAAAGGGTGAGAACGGTAGCATTATCGGGGCGAAGTCGCCGGATCATCCTCCGGCGCCGGCCCGCCGCGTTCTCCCTCGGGGAGCGCACATCTCACGGATCGGGGCGTAGCGCAGTCTGGTAGCGCATCTGGTTTGGGACCAGAGGGTCGCAAGTTCGAATCTTGCCGCCCCGACCAATGAAATCAATAAGTTAGTCGTCTGCCCAGGAAACGCCGCCCAGGAAACGTGATTTTGGCCGGCCATCTGCGTGATTGTCCTTGACGGGGGGAGCATCCAGATGGCCTCGCTTTCGTCGGCGAACAGGAGAACGATATCGCCGGCCTTAGCCTGGGCTTTGCGCAGCTTGGGCCGCAGCCCCACATGATTGATCTCGTTCGCGATCTGGCGCCCCTTAAAGGTGTGTCGCGGTCGCCGGAAGCGAAATCCCCTTTTGCGCAGGACCTTGGAGAGCCGCGAGCGCGAAATATTTATGCCCTCTTTGGCCGCGATCTCGTCGGAGAGGCTAGCCAGCGTCCAGTTGGTCCGGTCTGCGACCGGTTGCAACAGGAGAGGCCCGGCGATCCTGAGCGCCGCCGCGGCCTTCGGTGGCGCTGGTCCAGGAGCAACGCTCGCCCTCTGCGCATCAATCCCATCGCGCATAAACTCGCTGCGCCAGAACCGAACCGTATCCTCGCGAACCCCGAATGCCTCTGCAATCCGTGCGCTGGTCCAGCCATCCAGCGTTAACAGGACAGCTCGCGCCCGATCCGCCTCAGCGCGATCCACACCGCTCGCCAAAGTCTTCAGCGACGTTTTTTGCTATCCGTCGCCGCTTCCGGAGATCTGCTAGCCATGCCTTGCCCTCGCGGTCCACAGCAGCGGCGACATCGGGTCGCCTCGCGTGGAGGCTTCGGGCAGAGATTGGAGATCATCCAGAAGTGCGGAGCTTCCTGGGTCTTGGCCGGCGGCCGTGAGCACCGATCGATTTGACCATAAGATTGACCGAAATATCTAAACCAGCGCGGCTGCAGCGCCTCGAGGTGATCACCGATGTTGAACGCCGTCGGGCATGGACGCGAGAGGAGACGCGCGCCATTCCTAGCAGAGTTTCCAGGACGGTGTTGTAAGCTCAGACACCCGGCGGACGTCAGGCCCACGCATCGCCGAGGACGTCGACAATGCGCTCAAACACGTTGATGCGGCGACTGGCGCGGGCGGAAAAAGCAGTAATTTTCTTAATACTTACGACGCAACTGCGAATCTGATCGCGACAAGGTCACAAGCAGCAGGCGCGACTGCCCGTCCTTCCTGCGCCGAAGGCGACTGATCGGTGCTGAAGGCCGGCGACCTCGTCATCATGGGTAATCTGCGCAGGCATAAGAGCAGAGGCACGCCTTCCCTCCATAGAGTGCCTCCGCTCACATAGACAGACGCGCATGCCGGATGTCGAGCCATTCTTGTTGCCCGGTTACGAGGCCTGGCGGGGGGGTTAGCGGAACCCACTCGACCTGAAACAGGTGCCCATCCGCCACTCTTGTCCAGGATTGACGGTGATCGGCAGCGGCAACAAGGTGATAATGATAGCGCTCCAGGATCTGCGCGACCTGCGTTTGCGGCACCCAACCAGAAACCTCGTGAAGGACTACCTCTGGCTTAACGTTGAAGTCGTAGATGCGATGGCTGATATTTACCCAAGCACCGCGGCGGTCTCTCAAGCAGACTTTGTAGCCGCGGGGCAGGAGCCCCGAGACGGGTGCGCTATCGTCAGGGTCGGATCGCACGCCCAGCGGCGTGGACAAGTAGCCTGATCCATATGTATGCACTGTCTCGACATCGATCAGGGCGATCTCCTCGATATCGCTCACGCCGGTCTCTTCCCAGACTTCGCGCTTGGCGCTTTCTATTGGCTCCTCGCCTTCTTCGACAGAGCCCGCAGGCAGTTGGCGTCCGCCAAGCGGATGAACAAAGGTCAAAAGCTGCCGATGCGGTTCGACGCCGCGTGTGACGAAGGCAGTCACTTTCCGAAAGGTGGTATCGGTCATTCAAAATAAGCTCATTCAATAGGGCCGGTCTGCATGGAAGTCAGAACATACCTCCTTTAATGGCTGGAATGTCTCCAAGCGTTAGCGGCAATGTTCATGCTCAGAGTCTTTCTTTTGCCAGGCGGCGCAGCTTGGCGACCCGTGTTTCAAACGGCTCGTGCATGTCGAGCGTGCCGCGAAACTGTCCGTCCGCACCCATGAGGTACCCATGGCAATGTCTCCGACGGAGTTTGAGTTCATACTGGGCGCAGATGACTATGCAGGCGCGTGACCGCACCAGAGGCCTACGCCAAATGCTTTGTCTTGATCATGAGGCTATTCCCAACCACGCACACGCTGGATAACGCCATGGCGCCGGCCGCAATCACCGGGTCGAGCAGTCCGAGCGCTGCCAGCGGTATGGCGCCCACGTTGTAGAAGAAGGCCCAGAACAGATTTTGCTTGATGGTCCGGAAGGTCAGCCGCGAGAGCGCGAGCGCTTCCACGACTTTCAGCGGATGGCCTTTTACCAGCACGATGTTGCCGGCCTCGATCGCGATGTCGGTGCCGGTGCCGATGGCAATGCCGAGGTCTGCCTGGGCCAACGCGGGCGCATCATTGATGCCGTCACCGACGAAGGCCACTCGCAGGCCGTCTCGTTGCAACGCCTTCACCTGGTCGGCCTTATCCTGCGGCAGGACCTCTGAAAGCACCCGGTCGATCCCGGCCTGGCTGGCGATGGCCTCCGCGGCCCTGCGATTGTCGCCGGTGATCATTACCGTTTGCATGCCGTTCGCCTGGAGACGTTCGACCGCAATCCTCGCGCCGCCCTTCAGCGTGTCGGAAATGGCGACGATGCCGATCAGCTCATGGTTGCGGGCGACGGCGACGACCGTTTGCGCGGCGGCTTCGCGCTCTTCGATCGCGGCGGCGAGGCCGGCAATCGAAACACCCGACTCGCGCAACAGGCGTGGACTGCCCACCAGCACCACGTCGCCCCGGATCGTGCCACGCACGCCCTTGCCGGCGACGTTCTGGAAGTCTTGTGCTTGGTCGAGCGGCAGGTCTTTGGCCCGGGCAGCGGCGACGATGGCCCGAGCCAGGGGGTGCTCCGAGAGTTGTTCGATGCTCGCCGCGAGGCGCAGGATCTGAGCGTCGCCGATGGCGTCCCCGGCTGAAACGATGTCCGTCACCTTGGGACGGCCTTCGGTAAGCGTGCCAGTCTTGTCGAACATGACGAAGTCGATCTTTTCGCCACGCTCGAGTGCGTCGCCGCTCTTGATCAAAATTCCGCGCCGCGCGCCAAGACCGGTCCCGACCATGATGGCGGTCGGGGTTGCCAACCCCAGCGAGCAGGGGCAGGCGATAACCAGCACCGCCACCGCCGTGATGATGCTCTGCTGAAGGTCGCCGGTGGCGAGGAACCATCCGCCGGCCGTCAGCATCGCGATGCCGAGCACAATGGGTACGAAGATGCCGGAAATCCTGTCGGCCAGCTTCTGGATCGGCGCCTTATTGCCCTGCGCATCGGCCACCAGCTTGACGATCTGGGCGAGGGTGGTGTCCTGCCCGACCTTCGTCGCCCGCATCTGAAACGCGCCGCTTAGATTTATGGTGGCGCCGAACACCTCCTCGCCTACGGCCTTGGTCACCGGCATGCTTTCGCCTGTAAGCATCGCCTCGTCGACGCTGGAGCCGCCCTGCAGGATTGTGCCGTCCACCGGCACCTTTTCGCCGGGTCTGACCAGCAGGATGTCGCCGACCTGGACCTCATCGATGGAGATTTCCCGCTCGCCATCCTCGCGCACCAGATGCGCGGTCTTCGCCCCGAGATCGACCAGCTTCTCAATAGCCGCGCTGGCCTGGCCGCGGCTTGCAGCCTCGAAATAGCGCCCGAGCAGGATGAAGGCCGCGATGACCGCGCCGGTCTCGAAATAGAGATGCTGGCCTCCGGCGTAGAGCGCCCATGCGCTGGCGAAGAGCGCGGCCAGCGTGCCGATCGAAATCAGCGTGTCCATGTTGGCGGCGCCGCGCAGCGCTTGGCGCAGCATGCCGCGATGGAAGTCCCTGCCAAGCCCGAGAATGACCATGGTGGCGAGGGCCGCCTGCAGCACGAGGCTGGCGTTGCGACCGAACAGCGTCCAGGGCAGCTCGACCTCCAGCATGGCCAGCAGGACGACCGGCACGGCCAGGATCAGCGCCAGAGCGGCACGCCATCTGGCCCGCGAAAGCTCCTCCCGAGCGTGCTGTCGGTTGTCCCGCGCGAATTCGCTGGTCAGCACCTGGAAGCCGTTGCCGATCACGGCCTGATGCAAATCTCGCTCGGAGACCGCGCTTGCGTCGAATTCGACGCGCGCATTGCGCATGCCGAAATTGACGGCTGCTTCCCTCACGCCGTGCAGTTTTTTGAGCGCGCGTTCATTGCGGTTCGCGCATGCGGCGCAATGCATGCCGCCGATGCTGAAGCTGGCGACTCTGAGGGCAGGCGCCTGGGCACGATTGCTGGTGCCTTGCTCCGCTAGGGGCAGCGTCATCCCTTGTCCCTCGGCAGCACGGTGATTTTGGAGCCGGGCGTCATCATCCCCATCCCGCAGTTGAAGGCATAGTCCCCGGGCTGCGGCGGAATGAACGTGATCAGCGTTGTGCCGTTGGCGGAGAGGAGTTTCTCAATGCCAAGCTGTGGCGCCAGCAAGACGCGGCCGCAGCCATCGGCCTCGCTGCCGTCGATCCACCAATGCACTGGCACGCCCTGTTTGACCGTGAACTGGTTCGGCTGATAGTCGAGCCCGACCACCTTCATGCTAATTCGCTGCAGTTCGCCGGTTGCTGTTTGCTGGAGCGCCGCTGAAGCCTGCGGACGCTGCGCCGGATTGCCGCCGATGCCGGTCAGGACGAGTCCCGACTGGATGTTGATCACGCCGAGCAGGATAACGGCCGCACCGGCAAATTTGAGAAAATGGCTCTGCAAAGCGCCTTTGGCAAAACTCGATACCGCTGATAGCGACAGCAGCGCCGGCAGCGTGCCGATGGCGAATGCAAGCATCGTCAACGCGCCGGTCAGCACCTCGCCCTTCGCAAGCACGTAGAGCTGGAGCGCCTGGGTGAAACCGCAGGGCAGGAAGAAGGTGAGGCCGCCCAGCAGGAAGGCGGCCCCCTTCGTATCACTTGCGGTCAGACGGCGGATGCGATGCGCGATTGGTTGAGGCACGGCAGGTATCAGACGCGCCAGCGAGGGGAAGAGTCCGAGCATCTGCAGCCCGAGCATGATCATGATTGCGCTGGCCATGAGCGTGAGCGCCCCGGTGCTCTGCGGCGAAAGCATCAGCGCCGATCCGAGCCCGCCCACTAAGCCGCCGAGCAGCGCATAGGAAATGACGCGTCCGGCGTTGAAATAGAGATGGGGACGCATGCGCTCCAGACCGGACAGGTGGGTATTGGCGGCGTTGAACCTGGCCGCGACGGCGACAAGCAGGCCGCCGGTTACGGCGATGCAGCTCGATACAGACGCGACGAGCCCGATGACCAAAGCCAGCCCGAGACTGACGCGATCGGAAACCGCGATGCCGCGCGGGATGAGATCGAAGGACTGCGCGGCCAGGGCAAGCCCGGCCAGAATGGCGAACGCCGCGGCGATTTCGAGATAATCGCGCGTCGCGTGACTTGGCCGTGCGGCGCCGTCCGCGATGGACAGGGTGAAGCCGTCGTCAGCGACGGCCCTCTGCAGATCGGCGAAATCGAGGCTGGCGACGTGATCTACCTCAGCGCGGCGAGTCCGGTAATCGACGTTTGCGCGCCGCACCTGCGGAAGTTGCTTCAGTCGTTGCGCGACCAGAGCCGCGCAATTCGTGCAGTGCATCCCCCGCACGTCGAGATGCAGCACCTGACGCCGTGCTTGGTCCAATTCGGAAGCCCGTTCTTGATCGTCGACCATTAAACTCCCTCGGCGCTGCCTTCCCGCAAGGAGGCGACTATAACCGGCGATACTCTGAACCTTCCCAACATGGTAAGGTCAAGCGACTAGCCGAGCAGGGAGATGACATCGCCGTGAATATAGGACAGGTCGCGCAGGCGTCAGGCATTTCAGCCAAAATGATCCGCTATTATGAATCGATCGGGCTGTTTCCGCAGGCTGGACGGACCCTGGCCGGCTATCGTAATTACGGCGCGGCCGATGTGAATCGGCTGTGCTTCATCCGCCGGGCGCGGGACCTTGGATTTTCCCTCGACAGTATCCGGGAGCTGCTCAAACTCTGGAGTGACCAGGATCGCCATAGCGCCGATGTCAGATCGCTGGCGCTTGCCCATATGGCGGAACTGGAGGCGCGGGCGGCGGCGTTGGGAGACATGATCAAGACGCTACGTTCGCTGCTGCGCGCCTGCGACGGAGATCAACGGCCGGATTGTCCGATCATGGATGTGCTAGGTGCTGCTCCCTCTCCTGCTTAAAAGCTTGGGTCGCCACTAGGCGAAGGCGCCGGGAGTCCCGGCACACTTCCTAGCGGTCCCGTCGTCTCTATTTGGCGTTCTTTGCGAGCCACGCCTGCATCCAGGCGATTTCGCCCTCCTGCGCCTTGATGATCTCCTGCGCCAGCTTGCGGATCTCGGCATCCTTGCCGTAGGCGAGCACGACCTTGGCCATGTCGATCGCGCCCTGATGATGCGGGATCATGCCGCGCACGAAATCCACCTCGGGATTGCCGGAAAGGGTGATGGCCATGTCCTTATGCATCTTGGCATTGGCGGCTTCGTAAGCCTCGTTGGCATTGCTAGGCGCCGGCTGCGCGGCGGCGCCGTGATGCGCGCCGTGGTCCGCGTTTTGTGCGAGGACCGGCGGAGCCGAGGCCGCGCACAGCGCGAATGCCGAGGCGAGGATCAAGTGATTGCGGGATTTCATGGGAACTCCAAATGTTTGATTTATGGATCAATCGACGGTGAAGCGGGCCTGCGTGGTGTGGCCGTCACTGAAGGTCGTGGACACCACCACGATCGCGCCGCTCGCCAGCGGCGCGTCGAGTTTGGCGACCAGCTTGTTCGGCTCGGCGGGCGCGAGCTGGAGTTGCGCGGTCTTGCCGCCGCTCTGGATGACGGCGCGGCCCTTGCCGCCCGCCGTCGCGAGCGGCTTGTCGGCCTCGTCGGTGGTGTAGATGGTCAGCTCGGCGGGCGTGTGGGTGAACTCCAGGTGATGGCCGGCGATGTCGACCACCTTGCCGCCATTGGGGCCTTTGGCGACCTCATGGGCGTTGGCCGCGACGGTCGCGGTTGCGATGGCGAACGCGACGAGAATGGCTTTGAGCGTCATGGGTTTGCTCCTGTGGTTGGGGTTAAAACGCTTCCGCCGTCTGGGCGGATTGCTGGCCTTCGAGCAGATGTTGCAGCGGGCGCCGGCCGAGTTTCAGAAACAGCACCGGCGTCAGGATGGTGTCGAGCAGGGTCGATGAGATCAGGCCGCCCAGGATCGTCACCGCGACCGGATGCAGGATTTCGGTGCCCGGCTCGCCCGCGCCCATCACCAGCGGAATGAGCGCGAGGCCCGCGCAGAGCGCCGTCATCATGACAGGCGTCAGCCGTTCCAGGCTGCCGCGCAGGATCAGCGCGCGCCCGAAGGTTTCGCCTTCGTGCAGGGCCAGATTGATGTAGTGGCTGATCTTCAGGATGCCGTTGCGGGCGCTGATGCCGGCGAGCGTGATGAAACCCACCATGCTGGCGACCGACAGCGGCTGCCCCGCCAGCCAGAGCGCGGCGACGCTGCCGATCAGCGCCAGCGGGATGTTGGCCATGATGATGCCGGCCAGAACCGCGGAGCGGTAGCGGCTGTAGAGCACAAGGAAGATCAGCGCCAGCGAGATGGCGGAGAGGCCGGCGATCAGGGTTGCCGCGTCCTCCTGCGCCTGGAAGGTGCCTTCGAGCCGCGCGGTGTAGCCCGGCGGCAGGTCGGTCTCGGCGATCAGCTGGCGGATGGTGGCGACGATGGCGGCCATGTCCGAGCCGTCGCTGTTGCCGAAGACGACGATGCGGCGCTGGCCGTTCTCGCGCAAAATCTGGTTCGGACCGTCGGTCTCCTCGATGTCGGCGATCAGGCTGAGCGGGATCGCGCCCGCCGGGGTCGAGACCAGCAGCCCGGCGAGCCCGCCCGCCGAGCGGTCGGTTTCGGCGAGCCGCATGACCACGTCGAAGCGTTTTATGCCGTCGATGACCTCCGAGACCTTGCGCCCGTTCGACAGCGTCTCCAGCGTCTCCGTCAGCGCGGCGGGCGAGACGCCGTGAAGCGCGGCGCGTTCATGATCGACGCGCACCTGAAGCTGCGGAATGCGCACCTGCTTTTCGACCTGAAGATCGACGAGGCCGGGGACACCGGCCAATTGCTGGCGGAAGCGCTCGGCCAGGACGCGCAGCGTATCGCCGTCCTCGCCGAAGATTTTTAGCGCGATCTCGGCGCGGATGCCGGAGAGCAGATGGTCGAGCCGGTGCGAGATCGGCTGGCCGACATTCACCGACGCGGGCAGCAGCGCCAGCCGGGCGCGAATATCGGCGAGCAGCGCGTCCTTGCTGCGCGCGGAGGCGTGCAGATCGACGTCGATCTCGCTGGAATGCACGCCCTCGGCATGTTCGTCGAGCTCGGCGCGGCCGGTGCGGCGGCCGACCGATTTCACGTCGGGCACGCCCAGCAGCAGGCGCTCGGCGGCGAGGCCCAGCCGGTTCGACTCGGCCAGCGAGATGCCGGGGTTGTAGATGACGTTGATGGTCAGCGTGCCCTCGTTGAAGGGCGGCAGGAAGGCGCGCGGCAGCATCGCCGCCGCAACAGCAGCGCCCGACACGCCGATCACGGCGAGCGAGACCAGCAGGCGCGGACGCTCGAAGGCCCAGCCCAGCAGATGGCAGTTGCCCGCCTTCAGGCCGCGGACGACGAGGCCGTCGCGCTCATCGTGGTCGGCGGCGCGGCGGCCCAGGAAATAATAGGCCAGCACTGGCGTCAGCGTGACCGCCGTCACGAGGCTCGCCAGGATCGAGACGATGTAGGCGATGCCGAGCGGCGCGAACAGCCGCCCCTCGATGCCCGACAGCGCGAACAGCGGCACGAACACCAAGACGATGATCATGGTCGCGTAGACGATGCCGGAGCGCACCTCCTGGCTGGCCTTGGCGATCACCTCGAGCACGGGACGCGGCTGCGGCAGATGCCGGTTCTGCTTCAGGCGGCGGATGATGTTTTCGACGTCCACCACCGCGTCATCGACAAGCTCGCCAATGGCGATGGCGAGGCCGCCCAGCGTCATGGTGTTGATGGTCAGCCCCATCGCCTGGAAGACGATGATGGTGACGAGGATAGAGATCGGGATGGCGGTCAGCGAGATGGCGGTCGCCCGCCAGTTCAGCAGGAACAGGAACAGGATGATGGCGACGACGATCCCCGCCTCGACCAGAACGCGCTGCAGATTGGCGAGCGAGGTCTCGATGAAGGTCGCCTGCCGGAACTGCACATTGGTGACGCTGATTCCGGCCGACAGCGTACGCTGCACATCCTCCAGCGTCTTCTCGATGGCGGCGGTCAGCGCGATGGTGTCGGCGCCGGGCTGCTTCTGCACCGAGACGATGACGGCGGGCTTGCCCTGGAAGCCGGCATCGCCGCGCTTCACCCGGGGCGCGAAGGCGACGCTCGCCACCTGCCGCAGCAGCAGCGGCTGCTCGTTGCGGTAGGCGACGACGAGGTTTTGCAGATCGTCGAGCCGGGTCGAAAGGCCGATATTGCGGATCAGAAATTCACGGTTGGACTGGTCGACGAAGCCGCCGCCGGTATTGGCGCCGAACTTGCCGATCGCCGCCTCGATGTCGGCGGGCGTGACGTCCAGCGCCTGCATCAGCGCCGGGTTCGGCGTCACCCGGTATTGCCGCACCTCGCCGCCGATCGGGATGACCTGCGAGACGCCCGGAATGGTCAGCAATTGCGGGCGCAGCACGAAATCGGCGATCTCGCGCAGCGCCATGGGGCTGGCTGTATCGCCCGCGATGCCGATCAGCAGGATTTCGCCCATGATCGAGGTGACCGGCCCCATCTGCGGCATGATGCCGGCCGGCAGTTGGCTTTGCAGCGTCGCGAGGCGTTCGGCGACGAGCTGGCGGTTGCGGTAGATGTCGGTGCCCCAGTCGAACTCGACATAGACGATGGAGAGGCCGACGCCCGACACCGAGCGCACGCGCGTCACCCCCGGCATGCCGTTCATGGTGGTCTCGACCGGGTAGGTGACGAGTTGCTCCACTTCCGGCGGCGCGAGGCCCTCGGCTTCCGTCATCAGCGTGATGGTCGGCTTGTTGAGGTCGGGGAAAACATCGACGGGGATGCGCGGCAGGATGAAGCTGCCATAGGCGATGAGCATCACGGCGGCCGCGATCACGAACAGCCGGTTGCGCAGGCTGGCGCTGACGAGGAAATTGAACATGGACCGCTCCTACCGCACCTGATTGAGGATTTCGGCGGAGCGCACCACGATGCGCGCGCCCGCCTCGATGCCGGCCAGGATCAGCACCCGCTCGCCATCGACCGGCTCGGTCCGCACCAGCCGGGGGATGAACCGCTCCGGTTCCAGATGCTCGAAGACCAGCGTTTCGCCATTGGCGCCGCGCACGACGGCATCCCTAGGCACGACCTTGCCGGTGATGGTCCGGTCGCGCTGGGCGAGCACCGTCAGCGGCATGCCCAGACTCAGGTTGGCCGGGCCTTCGACGGAGAATTGCAGCTGGATCGCGTGCTGCTGGAGCGCGCGGCCCTTGCCCTCGAGCGCCAGCTTCAGGATTTTGCCATCTTCCAGGACGGCATGGCCGCCGGTGATCGCCTCCGCATTGCGCGGATCGAAGGCCAGCGCTTCCACCCAGAAGCCGGCTGGGTCGATGATCTGGAAGAGCACGTCGCGCGCTTCGACGACCTGGCCGGCGACCATGCGCGTCGAGGCGATGATGCCGGCGACGGGCGCGCGCAGCACCTCGCGCTCGCGCTGCGTCGATGTCAGCGACGCGCGGCGGCGCTGGAGACCGTCGAGCTCCGTCCGCGCATCGTCGAGCTGGGCTTGCGCGACGGCGTTGGTGGCGATGAGCTGCTCGTAGCGCTTGAGCTTGGCTTCGGCGAGGGCGATCTGCTGGTCGATCTCGCCGGAGCGCTCGGCGAGGTCGGAATAATCGCCCCGCGCCAGTGGCGGCTCCACCTCGGCCAGGATCTGGCCTTTTGCGACGGCCGCGCCGAGCTTGGACAGCCCGCCTTCAGGGGCAAAGATCCGACCGCCATTGATGCTTTGCACGAGGCCGGAGCGGTTCGGGTCGGCGATGACGCGGCCGATGAAGCGGACGCCGGGTTGCACGCTGGCGGATGTCACGATGGCGGTGCGCACCTCCAGCAGCCGCTGCGTCGGCTTCGGCACGAAGAGCGAGCCGTCTTCGAGGCGGCGCGGCACATCGCCGGCGAGCGCGGCTGGGGCGGCCGAGCCCGCGCTGTGGTCGTGGCCTTCATGGGCGGATGTGGGAGGCGGGGCAAGCGATGCGCCGAGGATCAGTACGACGGCAATGCCGGTCGCCTGTCCGCGCCCGCCGCGCAGCAGCAGGCCGAGGAGCAGGCCGCCGAGGAACAGGCCGAGCCCGTAGCTCCATGCCAGGAGCCCGGCGCGCTGAAACCCATCGCCGCCGCCATTTTCGGCAGAGCCCTCAATCCGCGAGTCGGGAATCGTGAGCGTGCCGATCAGCAGATCGTCGCCCGCCCCGCCCGTGATGCTGGCGATGACTTCATATTGGCCGGGCGTGCGCAGCGGTCCCCCTTCGACGACATAAGTGCCGCCGGGACCCGGCCTGGCGTCGAGTTGAGCATCGCCGACGCCGAGCGAGATCGTCGCATCGGCGACCGGCGCGTTGTCGGCCGTGCGGTCAAGAAAGATGGTCAGATCGCCGTCCTTCAGCAGGGCGACGAATTGATAGGTCTCCGATTGCAACACCAGCTTGGGCGAAGCGGCCTGTGGAAGCGCGGCCGGCGTTTCGGCGTGGTCGTGCCCCTCATGGGCAGCGACCGGGGCCAAAAGGCTGGCGGCAAGCGCAATGGCAGCGAATGCCACGCGCCCGGCCCGCGCGAAAGCGCGCGAATAACGGCGAAATGTCGTCATGCTGATCCGTAATATTCCTGAGTCCAACGCGCGATAGCGAACGCGGCGCGGCTCAAGCGACCCGCGCGCGTCTAGGCGGCGTGCTCGGGCATCCGGGGAGGGCGGAACAATCCGGCCAGCCGCGCGCCGTCATGCAGACCGGTCAGCGGCAGGGGAGCGACCATGATCGCCGTCAAGAGGGGCTTGCAGCTCATGGCTAGCGGCAGAGTGGCTGCCGAGCAGAACCAGCCGCAGCATCCGCTGCCATGCGATGCGGCAGCAGGGTCGGCGCTGGGCGTTGAGGAGCCATGGTCATGCGGCGCTGACGCCTGGGCGTCATGATCGTGATCGTCGGCATGGTCGTGGCCGGCGCCACCAAGCGCTTGCGGCGCGGCGGAGTGATCGCAATCGGCATGGTCGTGCGGCGGCTCCGCGTGGACGCTCACCGATTGCGCGGCGACCAAAATGCCGAGCAGCAGAACGGCGGCTCTGGCCGTCAATCCACAGATCCTCAGCATCCTCATCACGCGCATGATCACCAGCTGCACTGCGGAGGCGCACTCAGCCTATCCAACCGCTTTCATACCGGAAGGGGGTATCGTCGCGCAAGACCCTATCGCCTTCGCGGCGGGAAAGCACTGCCGCCGATTGATGCAGCGCAATGCTCCCCAATCTATTGGATATACGATTTTCCTTAACGCGCAGGGCGAGAGCATCGTCGATTCAGGCGGCTCGCCCTGCCGCGATCAAGGAGGCGACGATGACAAGAAAAGCGATGCTCGCAGCGGCAATCCTGGCGATGGGCCTGGCCGCGGGCGCCGGTTCCGCGCTCACGCAGCAGCGCGGCCCCGGCTTCATGATGGGCGAGGGCTGGGGACGCGGCATGATGGGCCGCGAGGGACATATGGGCCCGCGCGGCATGATGGGGATGGGCGGCTGCCCGATGATGGCCTTTGACGACGATGGCGAGACGGCAACCTTCGCCGCAGGCCGCATCGCCTTCCTGAAAGCCGAACTCGGCATCACCGACGCGCAGAAAGACGTATGGGACGCTTACGCCTTGGCACTCCAGGCCAACCTCGACAGCATGCGCGGCATGCATCTGACCATGCAGTCGGTGTTCGAGGCGAAAACGCCCGTCGAGCGTCTCGACGCCCAGCTTGCGGCGATGGACGGCCGGGTGAACGCGCTGAAGCAGATCAGATCGCCTCTGGCCAAGCTGTACGAGGCGCTGGGCGGCGAGCAGCGCAAGAAGGCCGACGATGTGCTGACCGGCATGGGCTGCATGATGTAGCGGCGGGGTGGCGTCACCTCACATACCCTCTCAGCCGATTGTAGGCCGCGGCCTGCTGCTGGCTCAGAAGGTCCCTGGTATGGAGGTGAGCGACGAGGTGCGTCTGGCGAAGTGCCGATTGCGCGGCACCAATCTGGCCCAGCGCCACACCGAGCGACTGCGGATCGATCTTGCCGGTCGCGAACAGCGCGTTGAGTCTCGTCTCCGCCTCTATCAGTGCGGTGCCTGCCGAAATCGCGCTGTCTTGCATGGACTTGAATAGGCTTGCCACCTTCGCGCGCTGGTCCGGCGTGAGGTGCAAAGCGTCCGCGTGTTCGAGCACATGCATCGGACCGGGATAGCCATTCAACTCGGCCGCCAAAGCGAGCCCCATGCCCCGGCCCGCCCTCAGCTCGGCCAATTGCTGATCCGACAGCGCTTTGATGGGCCGGTTTTCGAGGCCTGCGTATGGCTGGTGATGCCCATGCTGGCCTGCTCCGTGCTGTTGGGCCTGGAGCGGGCCGAGCGTCAGGGCGAAAGCCGCAGCGCAAATGATGAGCATCCGTATCACGGTCGAAGCCCTTCCTGTCAGCAGTTGGAGAGCCAGGACTTGCCAGATTTCGCGCTTTGCCGACATGATAGCGATCATGTCCCGATGTCTCGCTGAACGGTTCGCTCAACTGTCACCGCGTCCGATCGCCTTAGCCGCGGGCGAGACGCTGTTTCGCTGCGGCGACCGTGTGGCGAGGGTCTTCCTCGTGACGGACGGAGCGGTTCGGCTCGAGCGGGCCACCCACGCTGGCGTGCGCCTGATCCTGCAGCGGGCCGTTGCGGGCGAGATCGTCGCCGAGGCCTCATGCTTCGCCGCCCGCTACCACTGCGATGCCGTTGCCGCGTCGTCGAGCCGGTTGGCATACGTGCCGCTGAAACGGTTCAGGCAGGCCTGCGCGCTCGATCCGGCGCTGTTGTCGGCGTTCGCGCAGCATCTGGCCGCGCAGGTTCAGGAGGCCAGGGCGCGGGCTGAAATCCTGGCACTGAAAACCGTCGCGTCACGCCTGGACGCGTGGCTGTCCCTGCGCGATGGCGCCTTGCCGCAGAAGGGTCAGTGGCGCGACCTTGCCGACGCGCTGGCGGTGACGCCGGAGGCGCTCTATCGCGAACTCGCAAGCAGGCGGCGTTGAAAACATTGCCCGCTCAATGCCTGCGTGGTGCATGTCTGGCACGTGCGGATGCTTGTAGCGCAAGGGCGCGTGGCGATCGCCCCCATATCAGAAGTTTCACGGACTTGACCTCGCCCCAATCGAACGCTAGCTAACGATTATGGTCCCTGCTGGGTGCAATGCACTTCTCCGGCTATTTATCGCTGTTGCGCTTATCCTCAGCACGATCCCGCATTCCCATTCGGCGGCCGCGGCAAATCACGCTGCCGCTCATGTCGAGAGCGCGGCTGGCTCACACAGCCACGATGAAGACGCCGAAAGCGGTCACGATCATGACGACGAGACCGATGACCAGCACGACCCGGACCATGCCCGGCACCACAAGTTCGTAGATCACATCCACGATAAGCCGTTCCCCCCAAGCGTCACCGCAATGCCCCGCCCGCAGGCCCAGACGCGCTGGTCGCTACTCGTCCAGAAACGCGCCGCTGACGCAGGCATCTGCCGGCTCGATCGACCGCCGCGCAAAGACCTCCTCATCTGATTCTCGCGCCGCTCATCGCGGCCGGCTGCCATTTCGAATTTAGGATGCTTCATGCTGCCCGACGCTCATCCGCGCCAGGGAGACCCGCCGTCGCAGAACGCGCGACGGTTGGTCATCCCCTTGGCCGCCACACTGCTTTGTCTGGCTCTCACAGGCTTTATCTCGGAAGCGTTCGCCCATGGCGTCGCCACCGGCGATAAGGGCTATATCCAGGAAATCACCGGCGTCCATCTCGTCGCCTTCATGTATCTCGGCGCCAAGCACATGGTGACCGGCTACGATCACCTGCTGTTTCTGTTCGGCGTGATCTTCTTCCTCTACCGGATGAAGGATATCGGGATTTACGTCACGCTGTTCGCCATCGGGCATTCGACGACGATGCTGGCCGGCGTCTATTTCGGAACCAGCGTCAGCTCCTATCTGATCGACGCGATCATCGGGTTTTCGGTGGTCTACAAGGCGCTCGACAATATGGGCGCCTATCAGCGCTGGTTCGGCTTCCAGCCCAACACCAAGGCGGCGACGCTGATCTTCGGCTTCTTCCACGGCTTCGGCCTGGCGACGAAGATCCAGGAGTTTGACCTGTCGCGCGACGGGCTAATTCCAAACCTGCTCGCCTTCAATGTCGGGGTCGAACTCGGCCAGTTGCTCGCCCTCGGCGCCATCCTCATTCTGATGGGCTATTGGCGCGGAACGATCAGCTTCTTCCGGCATGCTTACACCGCCAATGTCGTCATGATGACCGCTGGTTTCGTCCTTATCGGAACGCAGCTCACCGGCTATTTCGTCGCTTAAATCAGAGGATCTCCTGAATGTACAATTCCGACCTTCCCACCCGCGCCGAGCTGCCGACATCGCGTCAGCTTCTGCGCTCGACCTTCATAGCTCTCGCGACAGCGTGCCTGCTGCTCGTCACCATCGTGTTGCCTGCCGAGTACGGCATCGATCCGACCGGCGCCGGGCAGGCTCTCGGCCTGAAGCAGATGGGAGACATCAAGACGCAGCTTTATCAGGAAGCCATCGACGACGCGGCGACCGACGCCAAGAAAGCCAAGCCGGATCAGCGCTCCAGCCTTTGGGACGCGATCATCTCTGAAATGATTATCGGCACGGCTCATGCGCAGGCTGCACCCGCTGTCCGCACGGACGAGACATCCGTGACGCTGCAGCCAGGTGAAGGCGTAGAAGTGAAAGCCGCGCTGACCAAGGGCCAGAAGATCACCTATTCCTGGAAAACCGACGGCGGCAAGGTGAACCACGATACCCATGGCGAGCCGCACAACAATCCCAATGCCACCACGAGCTACAAGAAGGATCGCGGCGTCACCGGCGATGAGGGCGTGCTGACGGCGGCGTTTGACGGCAATCACGGCTGGTTCTGGCGCAATCGCGGCTCGGCGCCGGTCACGGTGACGCTCAAGACAAGCGGCGATTACACCGAGATCAAGCGCCTTAAATAGGCCAGGCAGGCAGCCGCCACGAAACCGGCGGCTGCTGCTCAGCCCCAGGAAAAAGCCGTGCTCGAACCGCTCCGCAACCGCACCTACCGCCAGCTCTTCGCCGCGCAGGTCATCGCCCTGGTCGGGACAGGATTGCTCACGGTTGCGCTCGGCCTGCTCGCCTATGAGTTGGCCGGTGGCGATGGGGGTGCGGTGCTCGGCACGGCGCTCGCGATCAAGATGATCGCCTATGTCGGGGTGTCGCCGATCGCCGGTGCGGTCGCGGGACTGCTGCCGCGCCGTGCCATGCTGGTCGCTCTCGATCTGGCCCGCGCGGCCGTTGCCTTGTGCCTGCCCTTCGTCGATCAGGTCTGGCAGATTTATGCGTTGATTTTCATCCTGCAATCGGCGTCGGCGGCCTTCACGCCGACCTTCCAGGCGACCATCCCGGACATCCTGCCCGACGAGAACGATTACACCAAAGCGCTGTCGCTCTCACGGCTTGCCTATGATCTGGAAACGCTGCTCAGCCCGGCGCTCGCCGCCGCGCTGTTGACGATGATGAGCTTCCACAACCTGTTTGCGGGCACGGCGCTCGGATTCCTGGTGTCGGCGGCGTTCGTGCTCTCGGTTGCTCTGCCACAGCCGAAGCCGACGCAGGCGATGAGTTTTGCCCAGCGGCTGACGCGAGGCGCGCGGATCTATCTCGCGACGCCGCGGCTGCAAGGATTGCTGGCACTCAATCTCGCGGCGGCGGCGGGGGTGGCGATCGTGTTCGTGAACACTGTGGTGATCGTTCGCGACCGGCTGGCGCTCGGCGACGGTGAAGTCGCCATCACCCTCGCGGCCTTCGGCTTTGGCTCGATGGCGGCCGCCTTTGCCCTGCCGCGGCTGCTGGAAAGACTCCCTGACCGAGCAGTGATGCTCAGTGGTGCGGGGTTGCTGATCCCGCCGCTGCTGGGTGCGGCCTTCGCGCTACGGCAGATTGAAGGCGCCGATGCCTGGTCCGCGATCCTGATCGCTTGGCCCATCCTGGGCGCCGCCTATGCCATGGTGGTGACGCCGGCCGGGCGCCTGCTGCGGCGCTCGGCGCGGGACGCAGACAGGCCCGCCCTCTTTGCCGCCCAATTCGCGCTCAGCCATGCGTGCTGGCTTGTGACCTATCCGATGGCGGGATGGCTTGGCGCGATCGTCGGCTTGCCCCTCACCCTCATTGCCCACGCGGGCGTTGTCCTATTTGCATCGGCGCTCGCCCTTCGGCTATGGCCTGCCAACGACCCAGACATCGTGGAGCACGTCCACGCCGATCTGCCGCCGTCCCACCCGCATGTTCGCGAGCAGGGCGGACCGCGCCACGCCCATATCTTCGTCATCGACGAATTGCATCGCCGCTGGCCAGCCTGATTTCATCCCCTCGATATCATCAGCCAGACGCCCGACCCAACGATGGCCGCGCCGCTTAAGGCTTCGGCGATCCGTCCCAAGCGCTGACGCCACGCAGCGCTGTGCACGAGAAGTGCAAAGAACCGTTCGCGGAGCAGAATCGCGGCGAGGGCAAAGGCCGCGACCGTTGCAATCATTCCGGCGGCCATCGCGGCCGTGACGATCAAGCCGGCCAGCACAATCCCATTCCCTACCGCGTACACCATGATGAAGGTCGTGAGCGGACAGGGCACGAACCCGGCCGCGATCGCAACGGCACGGCTGTCGTGCGCATGCGCGTGATCGTGGCCCCGCAGCGCGCGATAGAGCACCCACAGGCCGATGGCGACGATCAGCACCGAACTGGCGGCGTTGAATGCAGGCGCCCGCCCCGCGGCGGCAAAGCTGCGCTCGATCACAATGTAGCCCGCGAGCACGAAGACGACGGCCATGCCGACATGGGTCAGCACCAGGAGAGCGCTTGTCGCGACGCCGCCAAGCATCCGCCCCGGACGGCCGAGATAGTAGGATACGATCACGCTCTTGCCGTGGCCGGGCATCAGCGCATGGATCAGCCCGAACAAAGCGGCGAATCCCATCGCAAGGGCGAGCTTTTCCGGATCGGCCCCGGCGGCGACGGTTTTCAGGCCGCCAATGGCTCCGCCGTAAAGCCAGCGCTGCATTTCGGAAAGAAACATGATGCGGATTATGGAATTGGCGGTGTCTTAATTGAGGCGGTCGGCCCGACTGCTTTGCTCCGCCGCATCTCATCCTGCTCCCAGCTGCGCAATGGCAATGCCGACAATTGCGCAGACCGCCAGCGTCGGCAGCATACCCGTCTTGAAGCGCAACATTGCGATCATCGCTCCGGCGGCGAGAAGCGCCGTGCGCCAGTCGAGCGAGGCAAAAACCGGCAGGTCGAGCGTGATCCCGAACAGATCGAGCCCTCGCATCTCACGAAACAGCACATGCAGCGCGAACCACAAGGTCAAGTTCATGATGACGCCCACGACGGCGGCCGTGATGGCGGCGAGCGCTGCCGAGATCGCCTTATTGCTGCGGAGCGCTTCAACATAGGGCGCGCCCAGGAAGATCCAGAGAAAGCACGGTGCGAAGGTCACCCAGACCGTCAGCAGCGCACCAAGACATCCGGCGAGCAGCGGATCGAGGCCCCATGGAGCGCGATAGCCCGCCAGAAAGCCGACGAACTGCAGGACAAGGATTAGGGGCCCCGGCGTTGTCTCCGCCAGCCCCAGGCCGTCGACCATCTCGCCGGGAGCAAGCCAGCCAAAGCCCTCGACGGCGGCTTGGGCGACATAGGCGAGCACGGCATAGGCACCGCCGAACGTGACGACCGCCATCGTGCTGAAAAAGGCGCCCATCTGAGTCCACACGCTCGACGAGCCGGTCAGCAGCCAAACCAGCAGGACGGGGCCGAGCCAGATCGGCAACCACACGGCAAGGACCCGGACGGCGCGTCGCCAGGACGGGTCGGAATGGGCAAGGGCGCCGCGCTCGAACATGAGATCGATCACGCCCTTCGCCTCTGGGGCCGGCTTATTGGTGCCATGCCCTCCCGTCGTGAAAAGCCCAGGCGCTCGGCGGCTGCCGATCCAGCCGGCAAGACCGGCGAGCAGGATGATCAGCGGAAACGGCAGATGCAAAAGGTAAATGCCGGCGAATGCCGCAATGGCAGTCGCCACCATCGCAGCATTCTTCAGGGCACGCCGTCCGATCCGCAAGAGCGCCTCGACGACCACCGCGAGGACCGCTGCCTTCACCCCAAGGAAGACCGCGGCGAGCAGCGGCAAGTCGTGATAAAGCGCGTATAGGATGCTGAGTGCCAGCATGACCAAAGCGCCCGGCAGGACGAACAATATGCCAGCGACAAGACCGCCCGCCGTGCGATGCATCAGCCAGCCGATGTAGATCGCAAGCTGTTGCGCCTCCGGCCCCGGCAGCAGCATGCAATAGTTCAGGGCATGGAGGAAACGCTGCTCGCCGATCCAGCGCCGCTCTTCGACCAGTTCCTTATGCATCAGCGCGATCTGGCCCGCCGGGCCGCCGAAACTGAGAAGCCCGATCCTGGCCCACACCTTCGTCGCCTCGGCGAAGCGCGGCGCTGACGGCGTTGCAGCAGCGGGCGCCTCCGCGGTCGTTGCGATCGTTGACATCATTGCCGCCTCACGCCTGCTTCTGCGGAGAGGGCCAATTATGCGTCTCCTCTACCGCGTCACGGCACCACCGGTAGAAGGCATCGTAGAGCAGCATCCCGGCTTCGAGCTGCTGGAGGTCGTCACGGAACATCCGCGAGAGGCCGAGCGATGCCGCAAGGAAACCGGCAGCTTGCGGTGCGAGATCGAGCCGCGCCGTGTCTGCGGCCCGTACGATTGTCGCCAGGCGATCGAGCGGTTCCGATGCCAGGCCAAACTCCTCGATCATCACGTCGAAGGTGCAGCGTTCGCCGCGATGACTCCAGAAAGCACCTTCAATGTCGAAGGCCGTTGCGCCGAAGCGCTCAGCCACCGCGAACACCTCACTTGCGGCAACGAATAGGAAGACGGCGTGCGGGTCGATGAAGCGACGGATCAGCCAGGGACAGGCGATGCGGTCCACCTTTGGACGGGCGCGCGTGACCCAAACCGTTCGCCCCGCCTCGTCCTTGTGAGGAAGTTTGTCGGTTTTCGCGAGGAGTCCGCCTGCCGCCTTCCACGCTTCGAAACCGCCTTCGAGTGTCTCCGCCGGAACGCCTGCGTGGCGCAGCCAAGCAGCCACACCCTCGCTCAGTTTCAATCCTTTTTGGCAGACAATAACGGCATGCTGGCCGGAGAGCGCGCTGGCCCATGCTCCCACATTCTGGAAATCGCGGCGCTGCGCAGCCGGCAGCAACCGAGGGTCATTATCAAAATCTTCCGCGACGCGAACGTCAATGATGACAGGCGCGTTCGGTTGACCGATAAGGCGAGAAAGTTGAGACGTGGATATCTGGTTGTTCGACGGCATGAGCGTCCATCCCTTTTGGCCGGGAGATTGGACGCGATCTTTGGGCTGCCGCCTCACGGGGTAATCGCGGATAAACCCCTAGCCGGAATAGTATCCGGAAGCTGGGATGGCTGCAATCTCGTATGCATTTTTGCTGCGCGGCGAAGTTTGCTCGCTTCCAAAGCGTGCGTTGGAGGCGTGCTGCGCGAGGCACTTGACCACAACGGTTCAGGGCGATTCCGCGCAACTCTGGCCGGCGACTTTAGCAAGGCGTCAGAGGAAAGCGTCCCTACCGTCCCGTCCGTTCCGCGATCTCGAATATCCTTTGAACAAAAGGGATTAGGGTGGGACGAATTGGCGGACACAAGTGTTGCAATTTCCTGTCCCAGATTGCCCGGCTGCGCCTTAAGCCTTGCGATCTCGCCAGGAAACGATAACGGAATACCGCCTGGACTGGCCGGTCGCCCGCGACCACGGAATGCTCCAGGTGGAGGCGACCTTCGGCGGCGCATTCCTCGGCTTTACCACCATCCCCAACGCCGCTTACGCTGTTCTGGTGCGGCGGAGCGATCGACAAACACAGCGGCAGCCGCGCGGATAGCAGCAATTTCTGCTTCGTCGGCAACGACCTTCAGCGCTGTGTGGAATTCATACTGGAGCAGTGCCGCCCGCGAACCGTTCCTAAGGGTCACCACCCCGCGGAAAACAGCCTCTCCCAGATTGTAGCCGTCAAAGAATTTAAACACCCGCCCTTCGTCTTTTGGATTAAAGGTAGCGTTCCGCTCGGCAATGAAGCCGAGGATCGCCACATTTACCCCACCTCGGTCACGGATAGCCCGCAGGTCCTTGCGGAGGACTTCGTGTCGCGGATCAGCAAAGTGAATATTGACACCATACGCAACGGCCATCTGGACCATAGCCTCATTCAAGGCTTCTGCACCAGACACGCGCATCGGATGGCCCGGATAGGTAGCCTTATAGAGGGCGAGCTGGAGCAAGACGGCGAATGGAGATTGTCGGTCAGCGTCAATCGAACCACCTCGATTTGCAACCTTGCCACCATCCAGCAGGCTATAGATCACATCCCCGTTGGCGCCGATGCTCGGCTGGAATTCTTCGACAATGGCCATCCGCGCTTCAGCGGCCGGATCATGATAGGCAACTGCCTTCACTGCCTTGCTAAAACGCCCCTCGCGCTCGCGCAGAATCGACAATGCCTCTCGGTCTCCGTGAGCCGCTTTTTCCCTCAAAAATTTGATCCAGTTCGGCAGCTCATGCGTGCGGTTCGCATTCTCGCACGCCGCATGTGCTTCGTCCCTCCAGCTATTCAGTTTGATCTGGAGCGCGAGTTCGAGCTTCGCTAGCTCCGAACGCTTTCCGGCCCCAGTTAAGGCGTGGGTGCCTACCGTGTCGTCCCGGCAGACCCTGTAACTATGATTGGCGGCCTTCTGTTTGGCTTGGTGTCGCTCCTCGATGTCCGCGATCGCGCGCTCTCTCGCAGCAGATGCGTCCGCGCGACGCCGCTGGTATTCAGTCCACAGCCGGTCAACGTCCTTCCCGCTATGCAACGCTAGCCACCATGAGGCCCGTTGCAGACGCCACCTGACGGGACCGGGAAGGTGCGCGCATGATCGACAAGGGGCAAAAGCAAGCGGTGATTTACTGCCATGTTTCCGGCATCAAGCACACGACGGTCGGCGACGGTCTGAAGTCGCAGGGCATCCTCGATCTGCTGCTGACTGAGCCGCCGGCCTGCTCGCTCTTCAACCACTATCTGGGGGAGCGGTAGGGGAACGACCTGATCATCAAGGCAAGCATTGGCGAGGAGCGTAAGACGCCATGAGTGATGTTGCCGCCGCGTCCGAGATGCAGCGCTACGCAGGACAATCCGCTCCGAAGAGGCTGTTCCGCCTGGCCGAGGCTGTTCGCCGTTACTTCCCTGATGGGGGCATCACGGTTCGCTCATTGCGGACGGAGGCCAAATCGGGGCGCTTGCAGCTAATCAGAATTGCCAATAAGGACTTCGTAACCGCCGAGGCCATCGAGGCCATGCTGGAGCGTTGCACATGCCGCGTAAGCGAAAGCCCCCCCGTCTCTATCTCCGGGAACGCGCAGGCCGCGAGTCACAATGGGTCATCCTTGATGGAGCGCGAGAGGTCGGCACAGGCCGCGTTGCAGGTGATCTTGCAGGCGCAGAAAAGGCGTTAGAGCGCCACATCGCTGGCAAATACACCCCGCCTGTCACAAGTCAGGTCCGCGACCTTCTCGTCACCGAGGTGCTGACCTATTACGCCAAGGAGCGCATGCCCAAGACTGCGCGCCCCGATGCCATCCGTGTCAGCCTCGCCCCGCTGATCGGCTTTTGGGCCGGCAAGACGATCTCCGAGATCAAGGGCCAGACGTGCCGCGACTATGTCGGCTGGCGGCAAAAATGGTCAGAGGTCGCCGAGTCGACCGCGCGCCATGACCTCGTCAATCTGCGCGCCGCGCTGGGCTTCTATCACGCCGAACATACTCTCGACGCCATGCCGGTCGTCACGCTCCCAGACAAGTCTCCGCCGCGCGAGCGCTGGCTGGACCGCGGCGAGATCGCCCGGCTGCTTTGGGCGGCATGGCGAGAACCCCGGTTCCGGCATGTCGCACGTTTCGTGCTGATCGGCTTCTACACCGGCACCCGCTCCACAGCGGTCCTTCAGCTCCGCTGGATGCCCTCGACAGAGGGGGGCTGGTTCGATCTTGAAGCGGGGCGGCTCTACCGCAAGGGGCTCGCCAAGAAAGCAACGAAGAAGCGGCAGACGCCGGCCAAAATCCATTCACGCCTGCTGCCACATTTGTACCGATGGCGAGAAGCCGATGCGGCGCGCGGCTTGACCCATGTCATCACCTACAATGGCAAGCCGGTTGAAAAGCTGCGACGCTCATGGGCCGCGGTCCGCAAGCGCGCCGGATTGGATGATGACGAGGTCGTGCAGCACACACTCCGGCACTCAGCCGCGACATGGTTGATGCAGGCTGGTGTTTCGATCTTTGAGGCCGCTGGCTACCTGGGCATGTCGCCCGAAACGCTGGAGCGCGTCTACGGCCACCAGCACTCGGATTTCCAGGGCGCAGCCGCCTCAGCCCTCCCGCCCAAGAAACGCCCAAGAAACGAGCCGTTTCAGGTGATCGAAGGGGGAACGAACCGGGTTAAAAAGCGTTGAAAATCAAGATATTTAGGGGCCGCAACCCTTATTTGGGACCAGAGGGTCGCAAGTTCGAATCTTGCCGCCCGACCAATCTTGTGTCTGTTCGGCAGCCCTGACCATCACGAAGCCCCAGCGTGTCCCGCGCGGGACTTCAACGGCTGCGCCGCCTGCTCGCCCTCGGCGTTCAGGCCGAGCCGCTTGCAGTGCCGGTCGATGAAGCAACCGGCGCGCACCGGCTCGTCCTTTGCCGCCCGGATCTCCGTATTCCACAGATGCACGGCGATGGTCTGGTCGGTGAGCCGCGATTCGATATTGGCGGCCGGGTCGAAAACGTCGAGGCCAAGCGTCGCCGGGTTCGGGTAGAAGACCGGGATGGGGGAGGCCAGGGTGTGGATCCATTGCGCTTTCAGGAAATGCGTCACCGCGCGCGGGCCGATCGTTCCCCATGGCATTTGCTCCAGGGGGCGACCGAAGCCAAGCCAGGCCTTCAGGCGCTCGCGCCGGCGGCGGCGTCTTTTCCACCAGGGCAGGATCACCGGCGTGCTGTCCGCGAGCGCGAGGATGTTTTCCAGGACGGGCGAATCCGGGGGCAGCTTCAGCACGGCGCTGTTGATGCTGTCGGGCCGCTCCCAGCCGAACACGTAGTCGGCGACCGGCAGCGGCTTGATGAACAGCATGTCGCAATCCGCCCAGCAGGTGCCCCAGCCCTTCTGCAACAGGCGGTAGCGGAACAGATTGGACCCCAGCGCGAGGCTGCCGGTGCGCTTCTCGCGGATCATCTTGCTTTCGGGCATGACCTCGCGGGCATCCCGGAGATCGACACCGGCGGGGGCATCCGGCACGCCGCCATAGGTATAGAGCGCGACCGGGTGGCCGCAATCCACCATCGAGGCGAGGCAAAGCCGCTCGATGCGACTGAGCGGGCCCCCAACCCAGAGCGTGCTGAGGTGCTGCTTTTTCGTCGGCATGCGGTATCCCCCAATCTTTCCTTCGGTCGTGCATGGGCTTACCGGGGGAACTAATATGAGACCGCCGGAAGCTCAAGGCTGTCGGAGAGCGGCGCCTGACCCCCTCACCTAAAACCCCGCCGGCAGCGATTGGTTCTGGTCTCCGCGCAACGCGGCGTGTTTGCCGCAGGGCGCCCAACCGGCATTAGCGCCGGAGGTCACAGCATGGCGACCGAATGCAGGACCGAAGCCCGGCCACTTTCCGGCGGCTCGCGGAATGATGTAAGGTCCGGCATCTTTCAGGGGGACGGCGATGGAATTCGGGGCGACCGCGATTTATCTGATTTGCGGCACGGTGCTGATTGCGATCGGCTATGGGTGCCGCGAAATCGCCTCCCGCTACGACTTCAAGGAAATCCTGCTCTGCTCCGCGTGGCAGCTCCTGCGCGGCAAGCGCACCGCCGCGACGCCGACCGACATCGAGCAGCGGTTCGGCGAAATCGCCTCGGCGCCGACGCATTTCGGCAAGGCCCGCCAGCTCGGCACCAATGTCGCCGGGCATTTCATCGCGCCGGTGCTCGGGCTGGCCGGGCTGCTGTTCATCGCCGGCGGGCTTCTGCTGTACTGGCTCGCCTATTACCTGCGCTGAGGCGTCGGGCCGTCAGAGCGGGATGAGGGAAAGTGGGTACCGGTTTACCGCTCGTCATCCCGCTCTAATGTAAGAACTAGAGCCCGGTGTCGGCGCTTTTCAGCACCAGCCGCAGGCCCAGCGCGCCGATCGCCGCCGCCGCGACCCGGTCGATGGCGGTTTTCGAGCGCAGGTAGAATTCGCGCGGCAGCGTGCTCGAAAATCCCAGCGCGACGACGGCGAACCATCCGGCTTCGACGAAAAACACCAGAACCGGGATCACCAGATAGCACCAGACGGGCGGCTGGCTCGGCAGCAGGGCGGAGAATATGCCGCCATAGAAGATGATGACCTTGGGATTGCTGACATGGGTGATGAACCCGGCCCCCAGCGCCTCGATGATCGTCCGGCTCGCCCGGCCGTCCGCGGCGGCGACCGACAAGGGTTCGGGCGCATGCCGCCAGATCATGATCGCGACATAGACGAGATAAGCGCCGCCCGCGCATTTCAGCACCACGTACAGCCAGGAGGCGGCTGCGAATATCGTGTACAGGCCCATCAGGGCCACGCAGCTATAGAGCACGCCGCCGATGCCGATCCCGAGCGCGGAAACGAAACCCGCATAGCGCGAGATGCCGACGGCGTTGCGGGCAACAACCACGAAGCTCGGTCCGGGAATCATCGCGCCGATCAGGAGCGTGCCGGCAATGGCTGCAAGTTGGGCGATCAGACTCATTCGTCCCCCATGACGCAAGAAGCGACCGCGCCGAGGCGCGGCCCGCGCCGGATCCTTCCGGCCGCGCGTGTCATTCGTATTTCGGCGGCGGGAAATCCGGTGACGGCTGTAATCAATCCGGGCTTGACACGGGGCTGCCCGGCTCGCCGTCGACGAGCTGCTGGAACAGCGGCGCGAGGATTTTGACCAGATCGGCCGGATCCGCCTCGGCGAGGGCGGAGAGACCGATCATCTGGCGCATCACCTGGAAACCGGCGACGAGGGAGAGCACCAGCGCGGCGCGCTGGGGAGCCAGTTCGCCGCTCAGCGCGCTGGACAGCAGCTTCTGATGCCCCTCTTCGATCTGCTCCCGGCCGATCTCCGCGGCGCGCTTGCTGGAGGCCGAATTCATCATGATGAGAAAGCCCTCCAGCGGCGTGTCCGCCGTCTTGGTGATGTCGACGAGCATCGCCGCGATGGTCTCGCCGAGCCTGGGCGATTTGAGATTCTCCCTAGTGAGGATCGTCGGCGAGGCGGCGGTGGCGGCAAGGACCTCCGCGAATAATTGTTCCTTCGAGCCGAAATAGCGATTGACCAGCATCGCCGTCACGCCCGCCCCGGCCGCGATTTCCCTCACCCCGGCGCCGTCATATCCGGCCTGCGCGAAGGCGCGCCGCGCCGAGGCGAGAATGGCCTCGCGGGTGGCGGCGGCGTTACGGCGGCGGGGTGGCGGATTGGTCTGCATGGCGATGGCGTCCTTCTTATCATACACATGTAGACTTGTGGCCCATGATAAAGTATACAGTTGCAGACATAAGGGGGCAATGACCGACGCAAAAGGCCCCACACCGTTTCCGCGAACGATAGGAGCGCTCTGTGACAGCCGAATTCGCCTATTCCGACTCTGTCGGCTTTTTCCGGTCCCGGGTGTCCGACCCGCTCCGGGTCGCGGCGGTCGCGCCCTCGGGCGACCAGCTCGCCGGTCTGATGACGAACGAGATTTCCCCGTCGAAGGCGCCGATCCTGAAATTGGGCGCGGGAAACGGGGCGTTCGACCGCGACATCCCGCCGGCCGCGGTCTACCGCATCACCCGGCGCCAGCCTGTTGGAAGGCCGCGCCGGCCTTCGCCCGCGCACGATCGGCGATAGGAGCTTTCATGGGCCAGACTGTCCTTGTGACCGGCGGGACGGGGTTCGTCGCCGGGTGGTGCATCGCCGGGCTTTTGCGGCGCGGCTACCAGGTGCGCACGACAGTGCGGAGCCTATCGCAGGCGCAGGCGGTGCGCGATGCCGTTGCCCGGGCCGGCGCTCCCGGCGATCGTCTCGGCGTCCTTGCCGCCGACCTGACGTCGGATGAGGGCTGGGATGCCGCCATGGCGGGCTGCGATTACGTGCTGCACGTCGCCTCGCCCCTCGGCCGCGACGCGCCTCGCGACGCCGGCACCCTCATCACCCCCGCGCGCGGCGGCACGCTGCGGGTGCTGAGGGCCGCGACGCGGGCCGGCGTCAAGCGCGTCGTCATGACGTCGGCCGCCGCCGCCGCGCGCCCGCCGCGCGGCTCGGGGCGCGTCAGCGACGAAACCGTCTGGGCCGATCCCGCCGCTCCCAAGCTCGACGCCTACCGTCAGTCGAAGATCCTCGCCGAACGCGCCGCCTGGGATTTCATCGGCGGCACGGACGGCCGGACCGCGCTGACGGCGATCCTGCCGGGGGCGGTCTTCGGCCCGGTGCTGACCAGGGACAATCTGGGCTCGGTCCAGATCGTCGAGCGGCTGCTCACCGGGCGCGCGGCCGGCCTTCCCCGCATCGGATTTTGGGTGGTGGATGTGCGAGACCTGGCCGAGCTGCATATCCGCGCCATGACATCGCCCGAGGCTGCCGGCGAGCGCTTCCTGGCGGTCGGCGACTTCATGTGGATGGAAGACATCGCCCGGGCGCTGCGGGCAGATCTGGGCGGGCGCGCGAGCAAGGTGCCGACCCGCCGCCTGCCGGATTTCGCCGTCAGGCTCGCATCGCTGTTCATCCCACAATTGCGGATGTTTACGCCGGACCTCGGACGCCGGATCGCTATCAGCTCGGAGAAGGCCCGGCGCATGCTGGGCTTTCTTCCGCGACCAGCGACCGCGACGATCACCGATTGCGCGCGAAGCCTGATTGACGACGTGGGGCCAAACAAGGTTTGAGCTGAGACCGAAGGTCTGAAGCAGGGCGGCGGGGCGGAAGCGCGGGCAGCTCACCCTTTGCGGCGATGCGCAACCCAGTCGCCGGACGCGATCTCCGCCATGCCGGCCACGGCGCGGGAGGAAACCGGATAAATCCGGCATGTCACATCGACGCCGCCGACCTCCACCGGCACGTCGCGGCTGCCGAAGAGCGCATCATCACCGGGATAGTCCCGCTCGATCTGGTCGAGCACGGCAATGAGCATGTCGTCGATCTCGTAGACCTCGCCGATGACGGGAACGCCCTCACTGTCGAGCACGAGGCCCGGATACGCGCCGAAATCGTAGAGCCGGCCCATGACCTTGGCCGTCCCGATCAGTGTCGGCGCCGCCATGCGATATTTGACCGCCGCCGCGCTGATGTCATTGACCTCCCCGGCGCGCAGCGTGCCGTAGACGAAGACGTGCATGAATGCTCCATTTCGGTCGCTCATGCGCAACTATCGCAGCAAAAATTGGCCCGGCGATCATACAAAGGTTTAGCCGGTGGCGGGACCGCCGGCGAGGCTCGGCGTTACCGCGGCGCAAGGGCGGCTTAAGTCAGGCCGCCGGATTCAACCGGCCGATTTCACGGGCTGTTTGCCAAATCACCGGCCCGCGCCGAGCGCCGGTCGAGCAGCGCTTCCGTCGCGAAGACGTCGGCGACCCAGTCGACGAAGACGCGGAGGCGGTTGCTGAGATGGGTGTTGGGCGGATAGACCACATAGAGCGGCAGCGCCTCGGTGGTCCAGCCCGTCAGCACCGGGCGCAGCGTGCCGGCGGCCAGTTCCTGCTTCACCATGAAACGCGGCGTTTGCAGCACGCCGAGCCCGGCAAGCCCCGCCGCCACATAGGCATTGCCGTCATTCACCGCGACCACCGAGCGGCCGGCGACGTCGAGCCGTTCGCTGCCCCGGTTGAAGTTCAGCGGCATGGAGCGGCCGGTGCGGGTGCTGAAATAGCCGACCACATAATGGCCTTCATCGAGCTCGCGCGGGTGGGCAGGCTCGCCCTGGCGCTCGATATAGGCGGGCGAGGCGCAGGTGACGAAATCCAGCTCGGCGATGCGGCGGGCGATCAGCGACTGGTCGCTCAGCTCGCCGGCGCGGATGACGCAATCGACATTTTCGCGGATGAGGTCGACCTGCCGGTCGGTGACGCCGAGATCGATGCGGATGTCGGGATAGCGCTTGTGGAAGCCGCACAGCGCCGGGACGATGACGAGGCGCGCGGTTCCGGCGCTGACATCGACGCGCAGGCGCCCGGACGGCGAGGCCTGCGAGCGCATCATCGACCGGTCGAGCTCGTCCAGGTCGGCGATCAGGCGGATGGCGCGTTCGTAATAGGCGGCACCGTCGGCGGTGACGCTGACGCGGCGCGTCGTGCGGTGCAGGAGCTGGGTGTGCAGATGCGCTTCCAAACTTTGGATGAGCTTGGTGAGGGTCGCCTTGGGCATGTCGATAAGCTCGGCGGCGCGGGTGAAAGTGCCGATTTCCACCACCCGGGCAAAAGCGCGCATTGCGGTGAGCTGATCCATAACCGATATTCCCGTGACGAAGCGCTCAGCCTTCATGAACCGACTGAGCCATTGTTTACTCTCAGAAACAATGTAGCCGCAAAGCGGCTATTTATTTCCCCCGCTGTACAGACTACCTTATTGCAACGCAGCAAAGAGCTGCAACTGAATCTTTGCGGGGACGCTATGTCCCACGTTCGGACGCTGACGATGACGGTCACCGAAGACACGCTGCAACTCGATACGCCGCTTGCCGTGCGCATCTACGCGGCTGCGCCGGTGCGGTTCGACACGCCGCTGGTGCTGCATCTGCATGGCGGCTCCTTCGTCTATGGCTCGCTCGATGCCGGGCACACCGTCTCGACGCTGCTCGCCGAGGCCGGCGCGGTCGTCGTCTCGGCGGACTATCCGCTGGCGCCTGGGACCGCCTTTCCCAAGACGCTGCAAATTCTGACCAAGGCGCTCAACATGCTGGCGCAGAAGCGCGGCAAATGGGCGGGCAAGAAATCGCCGCTCTTCGTGGCCGGCGAGGAAGCCGGCGGCAATCTCGCCGCCGCCCTCGCGCTGATCGCCCGCGACCAGCGCACCCCTGTCCTGGCGGGCCAGATCCTTCTGTCGCCGATGGTCGATCCGAGCCTTGCCACCCGTTCGATCCGCGAGGCCGAAGCCGGTCCGGTCGGCTGCCAATGGGCGGACGGCTGGCATCAGTATCTCGGCACGGCCGATCAGGCCTGCCACCCCTATGCGGCGCCGCTCGGTTCGTCGCGCCTTGGCGGTCTCGCCCCGGCGCTGATCGTGACGGCGGAGGACGATCCCATGCGCGATGAGTCCGTCGCCTATGCGGAGCGGCTTCGCGCTTCGGGCGTTTCGGTGCGGCATCAGGTGCTTCCGGCGCCGACCGGCTGGCCGTGCGCCCTTGTGGACCCAGACTATTCAGACGGCCCCGTAGAGGGCTGGACGACGAAATTGCGGGAGGCTTTCGCTCAATTTCTTGCCGGAACGGCATCGTTTTTGTGTCCTCCACCCGCAACCCATCCAATTAGGGCCTGACCGGCCGAGGAGTCATCCAAATGACATTGCAAAGAATTCAAAACTCCCTTCGGGGGGGACGCCTTCCCATTGCCGCCACCGCGCTGGGACTGGCCCTCGTTTTCGCATCGCCCGCGCCGTCCGCCTCGGCGGCGGAAGCCGCGGCACCGCCCGCCGCCCCGGTCTCCGTGGCGAGGGTCGAGCAGCGTGACGCCATGATCTGGAACGAATTTTCCGGCCGTCTCGAAGCCATCGAGCGGGTGGAGATCCGCTCGCGCGTCGCCGGCGCCATCCAGCAGGTGCATTTCCGTGAGGGTGCGCTGGTGAAGGCCAATGACCTGCTCATCACCATCGATCCCGCTCCCTTCCAGGCGGAAGTCGACCGGCTGAAGGCGCAGGTGACGGCGGCCGAAGCGCGCGTCGCGCTGACCAAGACCGATCTGGAGCGCGCCCGCCAGCTCGCCAATTCGCCGGCTCTGTCGCAGCGCGACACCGATCAGCGGTTGAACGCGGCTCGCGAGGCCGACGCCAATCTGCTCTCGGCCCGCGCCGCGCTTCAGGCCGCCCAGCTCAATCTGGACTACACCCAGGTCCGCGCGCCGGTCGCCGGCCGGGTCGGCAAGCTGGAAATCACGGTCGGCAATCTGATCGCCGCCGGACCCGGCACGCCGCTCCTGGTGACGCTGATGTCGGTCAACCCGGTCTATGCCAGCTTCAACGCCGACGAAGGCATCGTCACGCGTGCGCTGAAGGAATTGCCGAGCACGGCGGTCGCCCAGATGCAGGTCGAGGCGATCCCGGTCCGGCTCGCCACCGACGAGGGCGCCGAATTGCAGGGCAAGCTTCAGCTCATCGACAATCACGTCGACGCGGCGAGCGGCACGGTGCGGATGCGGGCGGTGTTCGACAATCAGGACGGCCGCCTCATTCCGGGTCAGTTCGTGCGGATCAGCATGGGCGAGGCCAAGGCCAAGCCGGCGCTGCTGGTCAATGAACGCGCGGTCGGCACCGACCAGGACAAGAAATACGTCCTCGTCGTCGATCAAGCCAACAAGACCGCCTACCGCAAGGTGACGCTCGGCCCGGTTTCGAACGGCTTGCGCGTCGTCACGGACGGCCTCCAGGCGGGCGAGCGCATCGTCGTCAACGGCTTGCAGCGCATCCGGCCCGGCGCGGTGGTCGAGCCGCAAATGGTCTCGATGGACGGCAGTCCGCTGGCCCAGGCATCGGCTGAAAACAAGGCAGCATCGTCGGTGGCGCAGCGCTAGCGCTGCCGCATGACGTCGAGGGAAACGCAATGAATTTGTCGAAATTTTTCATCGACCGCCCGATCTTTGCTGGCGTTTTGTCGGTGCTCATCTTTGTGGCAGGCTTGCTTGCCCTCCGCGTCATGCCGATCTCGGAATATCCTGAAGTTGCCCCGCCCCAGGTGCTGGTGCGGGCCAACTATCCCGGCGCCAATCCGAAGGTGATCGCGGCGACCGTCGCCACGCCCATCGAGGAGCAGATCAACGGCGTCGAGGGCATGATCTATATGAGCAGCCAGGCCACCACCGACGGCCTGATGACGCTCACCGTCACCTTCGCGCTCGGCACCGATCCCGACAAGGCGACGCAGCTCGTGCAGAACCGCGTCGGGCAGGCCGAACCGCGCCTGCCCGAAGCGGTGCGCGCGCTCGGCATCACCACGGTGAAAAGCTCGCCAAACTTCATCATGGTGGTGCATCTGGTCTCGCCCAATGACCGCTATGACATCACCTATCTGCGCAATTACGGCGTCTTGAACGTCAAGGACCGCCTCGCCCGCGTGCCGGGGGTCGGCGACGTGCAGATCTTCGGCGCCGGCGACTATTCCATGCGCGTCTGGCTCGATCCGCAAAAGGTCGCCGAGCATGGCCTGTCGGCGGCCGACGTGGTGGCGCAGATCCGGGCGCAGAACGTGCAGGCGGCGGCGGGCGTCGTCGGCGGCTCGCCGACCTCGGCCGACGTCAATCTTCAGCTCTCGGTCAACGCGCAAGGGCGGCTCGAGAACGAAGAGGAATTCGGCGACATCATCGTCAAATCCGGCGGTGACGGCCGGGTGACCCGCCTGCGCGACGTCGCGCGGATCGAGCTCGGCGCCTCCGACTATTCGCTGCGCTCGCTGCTCGACAACAAACAGGCCGTCGGCTTCGGCGTCTTCCAGGCGCCCGGCTCGAACGCGCTCGAGATCGCCGACAATGTGCGCAAGGCGATGAGCGAGCTCAAGGCCAACATGCCCGAAGGCGTCGATTACGACATCGTCTACGACACCACGCAATTCGTGCGCGCCTCGATCGATGCGGTGATCCACACGCTGCTCGAGGCGATCCTGCTGGTGGTTCTCGTCGTCATCCTGTTCCTGCAGACCTGGCGCGCCTCGATCATCCCGCTGCTCGCGGTGCCGGTATCGATCATCGGCACCTTCGCGGTGATGCATATTCTGGGCTTCTCCATCAACGCGCTGACGCTGTTCGGCCTTGTGCTGGCCATCGGCATCGTCGTCGACGACGCGATCGTGGTGGTGGAGAATGTCGAGCGCAATATCGAGGAAGGGCTGTCGCCCCGCGAGGCGTCCTACCGCGCCATGAGCGAGGTGTCGGGGCCGATCATCGCCATCGCCCTGGTGCTGATCGCGGTGTTCGTGCCGCTCGCCTTCATCAGCGGCCTCAGCGGCCAGTTCTACAAGCAGTTCGCGCTGACCATCGCCATCTCGACGGTGATCTCGGCCATCAACTCGCTGACCCTCTCCCCGGCCTTGTCGGCGCTCTTGCTGAAGCCCCACGGCGCGGAGCCGGACCGGCTGACCCGGATCATCAACAGCATCTTCGGCTGGCTGTTCCGCGGCTTCAACGCCGTCTTCAGGCATGGCTCGGAACGCTATAGCGGCGGCGTCCGGCGCATCATCTCGCACCGGGTGATGGTGATGGCGGTCTACGCGCTGATGCTGGCCTCGACGGTCGTTTTGTTCCGCACCGTGCCTCCGGGCTTCGTGCCGGGGCAGGACAAGCAATATCTCGTCGGCTTCGCCCAGCTTCCCGACGGCGCCACGCTCGACCGGACGGAAGAGGTGATCCGGCGCATGGGCGATATCGCGCTGAAGCAGCCGGGCGTCACCCATGCGGTCGCCTTCCCGGGCCTGTCGATCAACGGCTTCACCAATTCCTCCAATTCCGGCATCGTCTTCGCGGTGCTGGCCCCGTTCGAGGAGCGCAAGACGCCGGAGCTGAGCGGCGGTGCCATCGCCATGCAGCTCAACCAGAAATATGCCGCCATCCAGGATGCCTTCATCGCCATGTTCCCGCCGCCGCCCGTGCAGGGCCTCGGCCAGATCGGCGGCTTCAAGTTCAATATCGAGGACCGGGCCGGCCAGGGCTATGAGGCGCTGAACGAGGTCACCAAGGCGTTCCTCGCCAAGGCCGCGACGGCGCCGGAGATCACCGGCCTGTTCTCCTCCTTCCAGGTGAACGTGCCGCAGCTCTTCGCCGATGTCGACCGCACCAGGGCGCGCCAGCTCGGGGTGCCGCTGACGGAGATCTTCGACGCGCTGCAGATCTATCTCGGCTCGCTCTATGTGAACGACTTCAATAAGTTCGGCCGCACCTATTCGGTGCGCGTGCAGGCCGATTCGAAGTTCCGGGCGCGGGCGGAGGATATCGGCCAGCTCAAGGTGCGCTCCAATACCGGCGAGATGATCCCGCTCTCGGCGGTGCTGAACGTCAAGCCGGCGGCGGGGCCGGAACGCGCCATGCGCTATAACGGCTTCCTGTCGTCCGACGTCAATGCGGGCGCCGCGCCCGGCTTCTCCTCGGGGCAAGCGCAGGCGGCGGCGACGCGCATCGCCTCGGAGACGCTGACGCCGGGCTTCGAACTGGACTGGACCGACCTCACCTATCAGGAAATTTTGGCGGGCAATTCCGGCGTCTGGGTCTATCCGATCGCCATCCTGCTCGTCTTCCTGGTGCTGGCCGCCCAGTATGAGAGCCTGACGCTGCCGCTCTCGATCATCATGATCGTGCCGATGGGCCTGCTCGCCGCCATGTTCGGCGTCTGGGTGACGGGAGGCGACAACAACGTCTTCACCCAGATCGGCCTCATCGTGTTGGTGGGGCTGTCGGCCAAGAACGCCATCCTGATCGTGGAGTTCGCGCGCGAGCTCGAATTTACCGGGCGAACACCGGTGCAGGCGGCGATCGAGGCGAGCCGCCTCCGGCTGCGGCCGATCCTGATGACCTCGCTCGCCTTCATCATGGGCGTGCTGCCGCTGGCCTTGTCGACAGGCGCGGGTGCCGAGATGCGGCAGGCCATGGGAATCGCGGTGCTCTGGGGCATGCTGGGCGTGACCGCCTTCGGCATCTTCTTCACGCCGGTGTTCTACGTGCTGCTGCGCCTGCTCGCCGGTAACCGTCCGCTGACCCAGCATGGCGGCGCGGCGACCGCCGAGCACGGGGCACGTCCTGCCGCCGCCTTCGCCGCCCCAGCCATGCGCGGCGACCATGACAGGGGGCCGGCGGAACATTAAGCAGCCGGGCCAAAGCCCAAGTCCGGATGCGAAAAAGCGCCTGATCCGAGAGGATCGGGCGCTTTTTTTGTCTGGCAGGGGCCGGGAGCGCCCTATGCCGGAGCCAGCCGCTCGGGCGCGACATCCTTGGCGGCGTGAATCCAGATCACCGGGATCGGCTTGGCGCGGGCGGCGGCAATGACCTCGACCGTGCCGCCGCGCCCCTGGGCGGGCTCGCCGTCCCAGATCGCGATCAAGGCGTCGGCATCGGCGATCAGGCGGCTGCCGAGCTCGGCATAGGCGCGCGGCGTCTCGGCATAGGTGTCGGCGTCCGGCGCTTCATGCCGGGCCGTGGCCCGGGCGAGCAGGGCGGCGAACTGGGCCTGGGCGGCGGCGTCCGGGAAATCCTCCAGATAGCGCGCGCGGGAAAACGGGAGCATTGCCACGAGGCGCCAGCCGCGCGAAAGCGCCGCCTCCGCCGCGAGCCGGTCGGCCCCTTCCGCGAGACCGGACAGCAGCGTGAAACTCCGGCCCGGATGCTCGGCTTCGAACGCCGCCATCACCGCGCCGAGCTGCGTACGCAGGCGCGGACACGCCGCTTGCGGCAGGCGGTTCGGACGGTGGCCGGTGACGGCGACACGAAAAACCGGCTCGGCATCGGCGCTTATCATGAGGCGGCCTCCCGTCTGGTGGACCGTGATAGCCCGCCTGGACGGCCATCACAATCAAGCGCGGGGCCGATGTCAACACACCGGCGCGCCTCAGACGAAGCGCGGGATGGGGCCGGGATGCGGGGTCATGCGGTCGCGCAGGTCGAAGGCGATCTGGTCGAAATAGCACCAGCCCCAGCCTTCGGGCGGGTCCCAGCCTTCGACGATCGGGTGGTGGGTGGCGTGAAAATGCTTGGTCGCGTGCCGGTTCGGCGAGCTGTCGCAGCAGCCGACATGGCCGCAGGTCCGGCAGAGCCGCAAATGCACCCAGGGCGAGCCGATGCGCAGGCATTCCTCGCAGCCCAGGGCGCTCGGCACCACGTCCTGGATGTCGGCCATGTGGGAACAGGTGATCGTCACGGTAAACCTCCGTCGACCCCGGCTTAGCTGACCGTCGCCAGGGCCTTCTCCACCCATTGCACGATGGCGGGGGTCGGCATCGCGCCGGCGGTGCGAGCGATCTCGCGGCCATGGTGAATCATGATCATACTCGGAATGCTGCGGATGCCATAGCGGCCGGCGATGGCTTGCTCGGCTTCCACATCGAGCTTGGCCAGCCTGACGCGCGGCTCCAGCAGCGGCGCCGCGGCCTCGAAAGCGGGCGACATCGCCCGGCACGGCCCGCACCACGCCGCCCAGAAGACGATGACGACGGGCAAGTCGCTTTTGACCGCGTGCTTCTCGAAATTGGCCGAGGTGAGGACTAAAGCCTTCCGCTGGAACAGCGGATTGTGGCAGGTCCCGCATTTGGGATCCTCCCCCAGCTTCGCGACCGGCACGCGGTTCAATACGCCGTCGGTCGGGCAGGCGATGACCAGGGAGCCTGATGCGGCCTGGTTTTCGGTCGTGCTGGAGGTGTCGGACAAAGGATGTTCCTTCCGGCGCTTAAACGCCCCGCATGGTTTTGGGTTCCCTCGGAGCGTGGCCCGCTCCGACACCGGTGACCTCTGCAAACCTATGCAATTAAAATGCGTCGCCCCGGCCGTCAGAGCCGGGGCCCACTCGCCTCTCCGCTTGCCGCAGCATTTGCCGAGATATGATTGGGTCCCGGCTCACCGCTGCGCGGTGTCCGGGACGACGAGCGGGTTGCCTCAGACCGGCGGCAGGCCCTGCAGCAGCCGGTCCAAGGTCAGCGGGAATTCGCGCGCGCGGACGCCGCAGGCGTTGTAGATGGCGTTGGCGATGGCCGCGCCGGTGCCGCCGACGGTCAGCTCGCCGATGCCCTTGACGCCCAGCGGATTGGCGTAAGGGTCGGTCGCGTCGAGGAAATAAGCCTCGATCTGCGGCACGTCGGCATTGGCCGCGACGTGATATTCGGCGAGGTCGCGGGTGACGAAGGCGCCGCTGCGCGTGTCGACCACGGCTTCCTCATGCAGCGCATAGCTGAGGCCCCAGATCATGCCGCCGACGGCCTGGCTGCGCGCGGTCTTGGCATTGAGGATGCGGCCACAATCGAAGACGCCGAGCAGGCGGCGCACCCGCGTCTCGCCGGTGACGCCGTTCACCGCGACCTCGGCGAATTGGGCCCCGTATGAGGCCTGGCTGAAAGCCTGTCCGTTCTTGCCCTGCTGGATGGTGCCGAGCGCTTCCATGGCCTTGCCGTCCAGAAGCTCGGCGAGAGGTTTGCGCCGGTTGCGCGCCGTGGCGATGCCGTCCTGCAGCGTCAACTGCTCGGGCGTCGCATCCATCAAGGCGGCGAGGCGGCCGATGATCTCCTCGCAGGCGAGCGCCACGGACGAACCGCTGGCCGCCGCGCCGAACGAGCCGCCCGAGCCGGCGGCGTGCGGGAAATCGGTGTCGCCCAGCCGGATCTCGACGCGGTCGAGCGGCAGGCCGAGCATTTCGCCCGCGATTTGCGCCAGGATCGTATAGGTGCCGGTGCCGATATCGGTCATGTCGGTCTCGACGATGGCGCGGCCTTCGGGCGTCAGCCGCACCCGCGCCTGGGATTCGACCAGGAGATTGTTGCGCACGGCGGCGGCCATGCCCATGCCAACCAGCCATTCGCCGTCGCGCGTCTCGCCGGGCACCGGATTGCGCTGGTCCCAGCCGAAGCGCCGCGCGCCCTCGTCATAGCATTCGATCAGGCGGCGGGTGGAGAAGGGCACGCCGCGCAGCGGGTTCTGCGCCGGCTCGTTGCGCTTGCGGAATTCAATCGGATCGAGGCCGAGCTGTTCGGCCAGCTCGTCCATCGCCGTCTCCAGCGTCAGCATGCCGACCGCTTCGCCCGGCGCGCGCACCGCGCTTGCCTGCGGCAGATCGAGGCGCACCACGCTTTGGGTGAAACGGCGCGCATCGCCCGCATAGAGGCCGAAGGAACCGATCGAGACAGGCTCGATGAAAATTCGGTCTTTCTTCTGCGTGACAATGCTCTCATGGCCGATGGCCAGGATATTGCCGTCCGCGGTGCAGCCGATTCGGATGCGTTGGCGCGTGTCGCAGCGGTGATGCACGAGATGGGCAGTCTGGCGGCGCGTCACCGCGACTTTGACCGGCCTGCCGATTTCGCGCGCCGCGATGGCGGCGAGGACCGTCTCGGGGCCGACGCCCGTCTTGCCGCCGAAACCGCCGCCAATATAGGGCGAGAGAATGCGGACATTGGCCGGGTCCAATTGCAGCGAGGCGGAAATTGCCGCGAGCGAGCCTTTCAGCAATTGCAGGCTAGAATGGATCTCGACCTTGTCGCCTGTCCAGATCGCAATGGCGGCGTGCGGCTCCAGCGCGACGGGCAGATGGAACGGGGTCGTGTAGGTGGCATCGAAGACGATAGCGGATTCGGCGAGCGCCGCGTCGAGGTCGCCCTTGTGCTGGTCGGGGACGAGGCGGGTCGGCGGCTCGTGCTCGAGCTCGTCGATGTGCGCCATCATGTCGAAACGGCCGGGCTCGGGCCTGTATTCGACGCGCACGAGATGGGCGGCCGACCGCGCCGCTTCCAAGGTCTCGGCGACGAGGATGCCGATGGCCTGACCATAATTCTCGATCTGCGGCAGGGTGCGCGGCAGTGCCGTCCCGCTGGCGCCGTCCGAAGGCAACAGCGGGTGATCGACGATCACCGCGATCACGCCGGGCGCGGCGCGGGCCGTCTCGGCATCGATCCCGGCGATGCGGCCATGGCCGATTTCCGAGGTCAGCACGATGCCGTAAGCGACATTCTCGACCGGCTCTTCATAGCTGTAACGCGCCCGTCCGGTGACCTTGAGCGGTCCGTCGACGCGGTCGAGCCCCTTGCCCACCACGCCCTGCTTGCCGCGGTCGAGCAGATTGCGTTCGACCGGCTGGTCCATGACGAGGCGGTTGTCGACTTCGCTCATGCGCTTTCTCCGGCGGTCAGCTCGCGCAGGCACGCGATCAGCGTGCGGCGGGTGAGCGGAATTTTGAAATCATTGGCGCCAAAGCCCTTGGCGTCCGCGAGCAGCGCGTCAGCCGCCGCTTCGAACGCCGCCGTCGATGGCGCCTCGCCGATCAGCGCCGCCTCGGCGCGCGCATCGCGCCAGGGCAGGGGAGCAACCCCGCCGAAGGCCAGCGCGGCGGAGGCGATCTTGCCGTTCTCGATGGATATCACGCCTGCCACCGAGACCAGCGCGAAGGCGTAGGAGGCGCGGTCGCGGACCTTGCGGTAGAGTTGCAGGCCCTTGGGCGGCGGCGGCAGCTCGACATGGGTGATCAGCTCGCCCGGCTCCAGCACCGTTTCCAGATGCGGGAAGCGGCCGGGCAGCCGGTAGAAATCGGCGATGGCGATGCGGCGCGCCTCTCCATCGGCCTTCAGCGTGACGATGGTCGCGTCGAGCGCCCGCATGGCGACGGCCATGTCGGACGGGTGCGTCGCGATGCAATGGTCGCTGGTGCCGAGGATGGCGTGGTTGCGGGTGAAGCCGCCGAGCGCCGAGCAGCCCGCGCCGGGCTGGCGCTTGTTGCACGGGGCGACCGTGTCGTAGAAATAATTGCAGCGCGTGCGCTGGAGCAGATTGCCGCCGGTCGTCGCCTTGTTGCGGAGCTGCGCCGAAGCGCCCGCCAGCAGCGCCCGCGCCAGCACGGGATAATGCGCGCGGACTCGGTGGTCTTCGGCCAGATCGCTGTTCAGCACCAGCGCGCCGATCGACAGCCCGCCTGCGTCCGTGTCCTCGATGCCCTTCAGATCGAGGCGGCTGATATCGACGAGCTTTTCCGGCGTCTCGATTTCCAGCTTCATCAGGTCGAGCAGATTGGTGCCGCCGGCGATGAACTTCGTCGCCCGGCCGTGGCCTTGCGCGACGGCCGCCTGCGCCGTGTCGGCGCGCGCGTAATCGAAGCTTCTCATGAGCGGTCTCCGGCGACTTCGCGGAGGGCGTCGACGATATTGGGATAGCCCGAGCAGCGGCAGATATTGCCACTCATGCGCTCGGAAATCTCGGCGTCACTGAGCACGACATCGCCGCCCAGCGTCTCGCTGACATGGCTGTGCCGCCCCTGCTTTACCTCTGCCAGCATCCCGACCGCCGAGCAGATCTGGCCGGGCGTGCAGTAGCCGCATTGGAAGGCGTCATGGCGCAGGAAGGCCGATTGCAGCGGATGCAGATCGTCCGGCGTGCCGAGCCCCTCGATGGTGACGATGTCGTCGCCCTGATGCATGACGGCGAGCGTCAGGCAGCTATTGATGCGACGGCCGTTGACCAGCACCGTGCAGGCCCCGCACTGGCCGTGGTCGCAGCCCTTTTTCGATCCGGTCAAATGCAGGTGCTCGCGAAACAGGTCCAGGAGCGAGGTGCGCACGTCGGCGTTTACGCTATATGCCTCGCCATTGATGGTGAGATCGACCGCCGCCATGCGCGGCTCGTGCCGCCGGGCCGCTGCCGCCCCGCCGCCGGTGTCGGGTGCCTTCGAGCTCATGATGTCACCTTTGCTTGAGCGAGAGGTTTTGCAAGACGTAGGGTTCGCAGGCGTCATGCGCAACATTCGCTGTTTGAAGTCCGGAGCCGGGAGGCCCGCGGCGGGATGTCAGTGGCGCCGGCCCATGCCGCGCTGGCGGGCGGCCGCGACCGGTAATTCGCGGGGCGGCTCGCGCGCGCCCAGGAACGCGGCGATTTCCTCGCGCCGCGCCAGCGCGTCGCGATAGCCGAGTTCGATCAGGGCGCGATTGTAGCCAGGCCCGAACAGCAGATAGCTCGGCAGCAGCCAGTCCCGCCCCCACACACCAAGCTGACGCAGCAGGATGCGGATTGTCCAGGGCATTTCTGCCGCATGGACGCGGGCGATGTCGCGGATGTCCTTCGACGGCTTCAGCGTCAGCACCGAAATGGGCCGCAAGCCGAGCGTGGCCTGCCGGTCGGGCGGGACGGCGGCGATGGTGCGGTTGATGCGCTGCGAGCGCTCGATGTCGCTGTCGAGGCTGTCCATGAAGATGACGTCGAGCATGTAGCCGCTGATGAGGCCGAGGCTGGGATAGGCGCCGTCCCGCGCCGGGGGCTCGCGCGGCGGCTCGTCGCGCACGCCGATGACGAGGATGCGGTCGGCGCCGGCATGCACCGCCGGGCTGAGCGGCGCGGTCAGGCGGAGCGAGCCGTCGCCGTAGAATTCGTTGCCGATGCGCTGGGCGGGGAAGACGAAAGGCAGCGCCGAGGAACCGACGAGGTGATCGACGCCGATTGTCGTCGGCACCCCGATTTGGCGCGCGCGCGTCCATCCGGCGAGCGATTCATGGCCTTCGAAAAAGGTCACCGCTCGGGCCTGGCTGTAGGAGGATGCGGTGATGGCGAGCGCCCGCAGCGCGCCGGTGGCGATGGCGCGCTCGATGCCGTGGAAATCGATGTTCCGCTGCAAAAGCTCGCGCAGCGGTTCGTTGTCGAGCAGCGCGCGCGGCGGCTTGATGCCGAGTCCGGCGAGCGGCGTGATGGCGGCGACCCAATGCAGGCCGCGCAAGGCGACCGAGGCGAGGTCGGTGCGGTAGATGTCGCTGACGCGCAAGCCCTGCCAGAATTCGGCGAGGCGGATCACGCCCTGGCGGAAATCATTGGCGTGGCTGGCGAGCGCGGCGGCGTTGATCGCGCCGACCGAGGCGCCGGCGATCACCGGGAACGGATTGCGCTTGCCGCCGACGATCTCGGCGATGGCCTTCAGCGCGCCGGCCTGATAGGCGCCCCGCGCGCCGCCGCCCGGCAGGATCAATCCCGCCCTCGAAGCGCGCCGCGCCGAACCCGATTCCGCCTTGTCTGCCATGCGCTTCAAAATGCGAGCGCCGATGCCGTGGTGCAAGCATTTTCCGGTTGCGGCCGGCGATCCGCGCGGGCTGAACCGGCCCCATCCTCGGCGACCCGCCAAAGCCACAAGGACATGGCGGGGCGTCATCACGAATTGTTGCGCTCGCCGCCGGGATACCTCCCGGCGCGGCCACTTAGGAGCGCCCGCGTCGTTCAAGAGCGGGATTGGTTGGAACACCGCGCCGCCCCTCGCCGCAGCCCAACCCTCTCCGAGGGGAGAGGGTGGCGTGCGTCAGCACGCCGGGTGAGGGGTTGCGGACTCAACGGCTGATTCACGAACCCCTCACCCCACCCCTCTCCCAAGGGAGAGGGAGTCCGGCGGCTGCGGATCTCATCCCTGTCTATCGAAATACAGCCAGCCTAGTTCCGCAGCTCGGTGATCGACTGATAGACCAGTTGCTTCAGCAGCTTGCGGTAGTAGGAGCGGGACGGGCTCGGCGCCTGGGTCATGTAGACGGCGGTGATGCCTTCGCGGGGATCGACCCAGAAATAGGTGCCCGCATAACCCGCCCACATGAATTCGCCGGCGGAGCCAGGGACGCCGGCGATGCCGTCCGCCAGACGAACCGCGAAACCGAGCCCGAACGTATAGCCCTTCGAGCCGAGCAGCAGCTCGCCCGGCGCCTGCGGATTGCTGACGAGGGTCGCCAGATGATCCGAGGTCATCAGCTTGATGGTCGAGGGGCTCAGGATGCGGGCGCCGTCGAGCGTTCCGCCATTCAGCAGCATCTGGCAGAAGCGCAGATAATCGATGGCCGTCGAAACGCCGCCCGCGCCCCCGGAATCATTGCCCGGCTCCTTGGAGATGTCGATGACGGGGAAGGATTTGCCGCTGGCGGGATCGGTCTCGAAAGGGGCCGCGACGCGGGCGAGATTGGCCTGCGGCACGGAGAATCCGGTGTCGTGCATTTTGAGCGGCTGGAAGATGCGCTCGGCCAGGAACGCGCCGGCGCGCTTGCCGGTCACCGCCTCGATGACGCGGCCCTGGACATCGACGGCGAGGCTGTATTCCCAGAGCGATCCGGGCTGATTGACCAGCGGGATTTTGGCGAGCCGCTCCACCTCTTCCGGCCCGGTCAGGTCGCGCGCGTCATATTCGACATTGGCCTTGGCGAGCCCGGCGGCGATGAAGGCGTCCTTCACCTTCTGGTTCTTGGTCAACTCGCCATAGGCCAGACCGGCCGTATGCCGGAGCAGATCCTGGATGGTCATCGGCCGCACCGGCGCGACATCGCCCTCGGGCGTGGAGACCTGCACATCCTTGAAGGCGGGCAGGAATTTCGACACCGGGTCGGTCAGCTCGACGAGACCGTCCTCGACCAGCAGCATCAGGCCGACGGACATCAGCGGCTTGGTCATCGAATAGATGCGGAAGATGGCGTCTTTCGGCATCGGCGTATTGCCGTTCGGCGCCAGCGTGCCGAAGCTGTTCTCATAGACGATCTTGCCGTCCCTCGCGATCAGGATGACCGCGCCGGGCAGCCGCTTTTCGGCGATCTCCCTGGAGAAGGCCTGGGTGATTTTCTCCAGCCGCTGCGAGGACATGCCGACATCTTCGGCCGTGCCCTTGCTGAGCGTGACGTCGCGGGCCGAGGCTGGACTGAAGCTTAGGGCAAGAAGCACGAAAAACGCGAACACGGCAGGTGACCGCAAACGCATGACTGATCTCCCTAGATTTGAATATTGTTGCTATTGCCGCTCATCATAGCATCGTCCGCCCCGGGCCGACAGGTTCGCTCCGCCATGGCCGAGAGGCGCAAAGCACCGCTGGCGGGAGCGTCGCCGCTGGCGTAAAAGGAGCGGCATGATCCGGCCGCGCAACCATCCCGAAGCCCATCTCGTCACCCGCACCGGCTGGCTGCGCGCCGCCGTGCTCGGGGCCAATGACGGCATCGTATCGACCGCCAGCCTGATCGTCGGCGTCGCTTCGGCCTCGCCAGGGCCGGGCGCCATCCTGATCGCGGGGATCGCGGGGCTGGTCGCCGGGGCGATGTCGATGGCGGCGGGCGAATATGTCTCGGTCAGCTCGCAATCCGACACCGAGCGCGCCGACCTTGCCCGCGAGCGCCGGGAGCTTGCCGACAGCCCCGAATTGGAGCGCGACGAACTGGCGCAGATCTACGTCACGCGCGGCCTCGATCCCGAACTGGCTTTCAAGGTCGCCGACCAGCTCATGGCCAAGGACGCGCTCGGCGCCCATGCCCGCGACGAACTCGGCATCTCGGACGCCACCGCGCCGCGCCCGGTGCAGGCGGCGCTCGCCTCCGCCGCGAGCTTTGCGGTCGGCGCGGCGATGCCGCTGGCGATGGTGCTTATCGTCCCGGCCCAGTACCTCGTCGTGATCGTCTCTATCGCATCATTGCTGTTTCTTGCCCTGCTGGGAGCGGCGGGCGCAAAAGCCGGCGGTGCCGACATAATTAGGGCGACAGCGCGTGTCACATTCTGGGGAGCGCTGGCCATGGGATTGACGGCTGCAATCGGTGCCCTGTTCGGGACAGTCGTCTAGCTGAACGGCGCCTTGCTTGGGGACGAAGGCGAATACTCTCTCAAATCTGTGTGACAGGGATTGCGCCCTGTCGATGTGCGCCGTAATTGCGGAGTAAAGCGAGGTACACGCATGCCTGTTGAACTGCGTCGTGAGCCCCGATCGGCCTCGGCTGGGCTTGATGTCGGAATTGTGTCCCTTGCCACGGCGGTGCCGACGCACGCCGCCGATCAGCGCCAGGTCGTGGACGCCGCCAGAGACGTGTTTCGCGATCAGTTCGAGGAATTCGACCGCATCGCCGCCGTGTTCTTCACCGCCGGCATCGAGAACAGATTCACCGTCAAGCCCTTCCCCTGGTATCTCGAAGAGCAGGACTGGCCGAGCCGCACCGCCGCCTATGTCGACGGCGCGACGGCGCTGTTCATCCAGTCCGCCGCCAAGGCGCTCGATGCGGCCGGCATGGGCGCCTCGCAGGTCGATACCATCGTCACCGTGTCCTCAACCGGCATCGCCGCGCCGAGCCTCGAAGCGCGCGCCATGGCCGAGCTCGGCTTCCGCGCCGACGTGCTGCGGGTGCCGGTCTTCGGCCTCGGCTGCGCGGGGGGCGCCGCCGGGCTGGCGCTCGGCGCGGAGCTAGCCGCCGCGCGTCCCGGCTCGGTGGTGCTGGTGGTGGCGGTCGAGCTGTGTTCGCTCGCCGTGCGGCGCGATCTGGCGACCAAGGCCAATCTCGTCGCGCTCGCTTTGTTCGGCGACGGCGCGGCGGCCGTCGTGCTGAAATCGGGCGCCCAGGGCCGCGCCCGCATCACCGGCGCCCGCGCCCATACCTGGCCGGACACGCTCGACATCATGGGCTGGCGCGTCGATCCCACCGGCTTCGGCGTCATCTTCGACCAGTCGATCCCGCGCTTTGCCTATGACAATCTGGCCGGCGCGGTCGACGGAATTCTTGCGGCGCAGGGGCTCGCCCGCCCGGATATTGCCCGTTTCATCTGCCATCCAGGCGGACGCAAGGTGGTCGAGGCGATCGAGGCTTCACTCACCTTGCGCCATCAGTCGCTCGACCACGAGCGCGAGGTTCTGAAACGATACGGAAATATGTCAGCGCCGACGGTGCTGTTCGTGCTGGAGCAAGCCCTGGCGGCTGGGCCTCTGCCTGAGCGCGCGCTGCTGATGGCGCTCGGCCCCGGCTTTACGCTTTCGACGGTGACGCTCGCCGCGCCGTCCGCCTAGAGGAAGACATCATGGCCAGCCCGGCCGATTGGAACCTGATCTCCGTCGCCGTCCTGCTCTTCGTGACCTTGCAGCGCGGGGCGGAACTGCTCATCGCCCGCCGCAACACCGAGCGGATGCTGGCCAGGGGCGCGGTGGAGGCCTCGCCCGAACATTATCCGGCGATCGTCGCCGTCCACGCGGCATGGCTGATCGGTTTGTGGCTGCTGGCTCCCGCCCGCGAGCCGAGCCTGTTCCTGATCGCCGTCTACGCCCTTTTGCAGATCGCCCGCTTCTGGGTGCTGGCGACGCTCGGCGAGCGCTGGACGACGCGCATCATCGTGCTGCCCGGCGCGCCGCTCACCCGCACCGGACCCTACCGCTTCGTCTCCCACCCCAATTATTGCGTCGTGGCGGCGGAGATTTTGATTCTGCCTTGCGCATTCGGCCTTTACGGCTTTGCGCTAGTGTTCACGGCATTGAACGCCGCCGTGCTCTTCATCCGCATCCGGGCCGAGGACCGGGCGCTCAGCTCGTAGCCACCCAAGGGAATCCCGCCGCCTATGTCCATGCGCACAGCGACCTTCGGCCCGGAGCCTTCGCTCGCGACCTGGGCGGGTTTTGCCGCGATGTGCACCGGCATGTTCATGGCGGTGCTCGACATCCAGGTCGTCGCCTCCTCGCTGCCGACCATCCAGGAAGAGCTCGGCATCCGCCCGGACCAGATGAGCTGGGTGCAGACCAGTTATCTGATCGCCGAAATCGTCGCCATTCCGCTCACCGGGCTGCTGACCCGCGCCCTCACCATGCGCCGGCTCTCGGTCATCACCATCGCCGCCTTTACGGTGGCCTCGATCGGTTGCGCCTTGAGCGGGTCGTTCGAGACGCTCATCATGTGGCGGGTGATCCAGGGGCTCGCAGGCGGTTTGCTGATCCCGCAGGTCTTCGCCGCCGGCTTCGCCCTCTTCCCCGGACGCGGGCAGTCCACCGCGACGGCGGTCGCCGGGGTGCTCGCGGTGCTGGCGCCGACGCTCGGCCCCATCATCGGCGGCTGGATCACCGGCACCTATAGCTGGCCATGGCTGTTCCTGATCAATGTCCTGCCGGGCATTGCCGCCGCCATCACGGCCTATCTGCTGCTGCCGCGCGAAAGAGGCGAGGTCGTGCTGTTGCGCGGCCTCGACGTCTGGGGCCTGCTCGCCATGGTCACGGCGCTCGCCTGTCTCGAAATCGGGCTGAAGCAGGCGCCGCATTCCGGCTGGGTCTCCTTCGACGTGCTGTCGCTGTTCACGGCGGCGATCTGGTTCGGCTGGCTGTTCGTGCAGCACTCGCTCAGCATCGAAGCCCCGCTCGTCGATCTGCGCACCTTTGCCGACCGGCGTTTCGCGCTCGGCGCGCTTTTGAGTTTCCTGCTCGGCATGAGCCTTTACGGCATGGTCTATCTGATGCCGGTGTTCCTCGCCTTCGTGCGCGGCCATGACGCCTGGGACATCGGCCAGGTGATGATCGTGACGGGCGTCGCGCAATTGCTGATGGCGCCGCTCGTCGTCTCGGCCGAGCGCAAGGTCGATGCCCGGCTCTTGACGGTCGCCGGCTTCACGCTGCTCGCCGTCGGCCTCGCCATGAGCATGTCGCAGAGCCGCGCCACCGATTATGACGAGATGTTCGTGCCGCAACTGGTGCGCGGCGCGGCGATCATGCTGTGCCTGCTGCCGCCGATCCGCGTGGCGCTCGCCCATCTGCCGCCGGATGAGGTCGCCAATGCCAGCGGGCTGTTCAACCTGATGCGCAATCTCGGCGGCGCCATCGGCCTCGCTTTGATCGACACGGTGATCTATGGCCGCGCGCCGATGATCGGCGAACAGCTCCGGCAAGCGCTGGAGCGCGGCGATGTCGCGGCGGCCAAGGCGGTCGGACTGCCGATGGAGAGGTTCCTGGCGCATGTGCCCGGGACGCCGCTCGATCCGAGCGTTGCCGGCTATGTCCGCGCGGCGGTGGAGCGGCAGGCGATGGTCCAGGCCATCAACGAGGCCTGGGCGATCATGGCCACGCTGACGCTGATCGGCGTGCTGCTCGTGCTGGCAAGCCTGCTGCGGGCGCCAAGGCGCGCCGCCCTCGACCGACGCCCGATGGCACGCAGGCTGGTCCAGGAGCCGCCCCGGCAGAGGCTGCGCCGCTGATCGTCCGCGGGGCGGATTTCCACGCATGCCTTCTTCCCCATGTCATCTTGCGATGGCAGGCTGGCGCGCGCGGCGGCATGCCGTGGCTTTAAGGGGAGATTCTTATGCGCATGTCTGGTGGTTTCCTGATCCTCGGCGCGCTCGCCGCCGGGATGCATCTGCTGGCGCCGCCGGCCTTTGCCCAGCAGCCGGACAATATCCAGCTCGGGCCGCGCCCGTTCTTTCTGGTCGACCGGCTCGATGACGGCCCACTCAAGGAGAAGCTGAAATCCTGCGCCAACGGCCCGTTCCGGCGCACCGCTTTCTCCATCGGCCATCGCGGCGCGGCCATGCAATTCCCCGAGCATACCGAGGAATCCTATCGCGCCGGCGCGCGGATGGGGGCCGGCATCGTCGAATGCGACGTGACCTTCACCAAGGATAAGCAGCTCGTCTGCCGCCATTCGCAATGCGACCTGCACACGACCACCAATATTCTCGGCATTCCCGATCTGGCGGCGAAATGCACGCAGCCCTTCACGCCGGCCGATCCGTCGGCGAAGAAGGAGGCCAGCGCCAAATGCTGCACCAGCGACCTGACGCTCGCCGAATTCCGCCGGCTGAAGGGCAAGATGGACGCTTTCGACAAGAACGCGACGACGCCCGAAGCCTATATGGGCGGCACCGCGAGCTGGCGCACCGACCTCTATGCCGCGTCCGGCGGCAAGCTGATGACGCACGCCGAAAGCATAAAATTGTTCCAGTCTCTCGGCGTCAAATTCACGCCCGAGCTGAAGGCGGCGAGCGTGCCGATGCCTTTCGACGGCGATTTCACCCAGGCCGCCTACGCGCAGAAGATGATCGATGAGTACAAGGCGGCGGGCATCGATCCGAAAGACGTCTTCCCGCAATCCTTCAATCTGGAGGATGTCCGCTACTGGATCGCCAATGCGCCGGAATTCGGCAAGCAGGGCGTCTATCTCGACGAGCGCGACGAGACGCTGCCCGGCTTCGATCCGCTCAAGCCCGAGAGCTGGAAGCCCGGCATGAAGGACCTCGCCGCCTCGGGCGTAAAAATCATCGCCCCGCCGCTCTGGATGCTGGTAACGCTCGACGAGGCCAAGAAGATCGTGCCCTCGCCCTATGCCAAGGCAGCAAAGGAGGCGGGGCTGGAGATCATCGCCTGGACGCTCGAGCGGTCGGGTCCGCTGAAGGATGGCGGCGGCTGGTACTACCAGTCCATCAAGCCCGCCGTCAGCAGCGACGGCGACATGCTGAAGCTGCTCGACGTGCTGGCCAAGGATGTCGGCATTCGCGGAATTTTCTCCGATTGGCCGGCAACTGTCACCTATTACGCGAATTGCATGGGGCTCGAGTAACCATTCGGTTCGCCAGGCGCGAATTCCGATAGGTGAAATTGCGTAGTTCGAAATTGCGGCCGGCGGCATTTCTGGATATTTTGTACAAATGCCGTCGGCTGAACTATAGATTTTTATGCGTTTTTTTATGGATGTTGAGGGAGGGCGCCGGTATGGGCGGGATGACGCGGCGGGAATGGGTATTGAGCGCGGCGGCAACGGCGGCGGCGTTCGGCTTGACCGGGCGCATGGCGGTCAGCGCGCCGGTCCAGCCGCCCGAACGGCGCCAGCAGACCCCCGAACCCAAGCCCGGCATCCACCGCTATAAGGTCGGCGCGGCGGAGTGCATCGCGCTCTATGACGGCGTCTGGGAAAAGGTGCATGACCCGGCGTTCTTCCAGAATGCCAGCGTCGAGGAGACCAAGCAGGCGCTGGCGGCGGCGGGCCTGCGGAGCGATTTCGTGCCGATCCCGATCGTGGCGCTGGTGGTCAAGATCAACGGCAAGCTGGTGCTCTGCGATGCCGGCGGCGGCGGCCAGGTGCAGGCTTTCAATCCCAATTCGGTGTTCGTCTCGGGCAAGCTGTTCGCCAATCTCAGGGCGGCGGAGATCGACCCGGCCAAGATCGAGACCATTTTGATCTCGCATTTCCACCCCGACCACATCTTTGGCCTGCTCGGCCGCAAGACCAACAAGCCGGTCTTCCCAAATGCCGAGATCATCGTTCCCGCCGCCGAATATAAATGGTGGACCGATCCCTCGCTGATCGGCCGCCTGCCGAAAGCGCGCCAGCCGCTCGCCCGACGCATCCAGTCGGTAATCCCGAAATGGAAGAACGTGCTGCCCGTCGACGGCGAGGACGAGGTCGTGCCCGGCATCCGCTTCGTCAAGGCGCCGGGGCATACGGCCGGCCATACGGTGTTCCACCTGACCTCGGGCAAGGACCAGTTGCTGATCTCGAACGATACCGCCTATGTGCCCGCTTTGGTCGCCGAGCATCCCGGCTGGCATGGCGCCTATGACCAGGACGCGGCCATGGCGGAACAGACGCGGCGAAAGCTGCTGGAATGGACCGTCGGCAGCGATATGATGATCTGCGGCACGCATTTTCCCTGGCCCGGGGTCGGCAGGATTTCCAGGGACGGTGCCGGCTACGCTTTCAACCTGTGACGGCTTGAGGGCGCGGCCGCAATAAACAGTCCACCGGAGAAACGGTGATGAAGACGCATTACGATGTGCTCGGCATTTCGCGGGACGCGGATGACGCCGCCATCAAGGCGGCCTATCGCCGTGTGGTCAAGGCGCACCATCCGGACCTGCATGAAGGCGCCGCCGAAGCGGAGCGGGCCAGCAAGCGGATCATCGCGGCTTACGCCGTGCTGAAGGACCCGGAACAGCGCGCACGTTATGACACGCTGCTGCAAAAGCGGCAGCGGCGCTCCCGGCGATTCGCCGCGACGGCGCTCGGCAGCACGGCGGTCGTCAGCGTGACGGCGCTGCTGTTGCTGAACATGCTGCTGAAGCCGGATGACGCCTCGCATCGCGCGGGAGCCGTTGCGCCGCCTCCGCAGGATCTCGCCGCCGCGCCCGCCGAGGCCGTTCCGCAGGCGGCGCCGGACCGCGACATCGTCACCGGCTCCTTGCCGGATGCCCAGGCCGATGCCGGCCCGGTCGAGGCCGCCGTGATGATGGTGCTGCCGCATCCCGCCGACGCCGAGGACGGCATCGCGCCCGTCTCGGTCGAGCCCGGCCGCGAGTTGCCGCAGCTTCTGCTCGCGCTGGCGAGCGGCGGCCGCGCCATGGGTAGCTCAGCCGCCGCCGATGCCGCCGCGCCGGTCGAATACGCCACCGCGCAAAGCTACCTAAACAGCGCCGCCGCCTGGATCGGCCGGGGCGATCTCGACCGGGCGCTCGCCGATTACGACGCCGCCCTCCGGCTCGACGCCGGCAACGTCGCCGCCTTTCACGGGCGGGGCGTGCTGCTCTGGCGGCGCGGCGAGGTCGAACGCGCGCTGGTCGATCTCGACAAGGCGATCCGCTCCAGCTTTTCCGATCCCAAGATCTACGTGCATCGCGGCCTGATCTGGCGGGCGCGCGGCAATTACGACCGGGCGATCGCCGATTTCAACCAGGCGGTGAAGCTCGACCCGGACTTCGCCAGCGCCTATGCCCATCGCGGCGAGGCGCTGCGCCGCAAGGGCGATTTCAAGAACGCCATCGCCGATTTCAACGAGGCGCTGCGGCTCAACCCCAATATTGACGGCGCCGACCGCAAGCGCGAACTCGCCGAGGAAGGCCGCCGCGACGCTGCGGACGAGATCACCGACGCCTCGCGCTGAGCCGCCCCGGGTGCTGCGATTTCCGGGCGCGCGCGGCTCTCTCTCTCTATCCCTCTGCCTCTCAAGCGGCCGCAGCTTTCTTCCCCTCTCCCATGGGGAGAGGGTGGCGCCACGAAGCGTGCCGGGTGAGGGGGTAATGCCTATCCGTGTGGCAATGCCCGTCATACCGATAGGTATTACCCCCTCACCCCAGCCCTCTCCCCATGAAGACCTTTGCAAAACTTCGATTCCTTCGCCCCGGCCGTTAGAGCCGGGGCCCACTCGCTTCTCCACTTGCCGCAGCAATAGCGGAAATATGATTGGGTCCCGGCTCGGCCTGACG
>NZ_MWLK01000003.1 GCF_002198715.1 Rhodomicrobium sp. R_RK_3
GCAAGTGGAGAGGCGAGTGGGCCCCGGCTCTAACGGCCGGGGCGAAGGAATCGAAGTTTTGCAAAGGTCTTCCATGGGAGAGGGGACTGGGCTGCGGAGTGGGTCGCTTGCGTCCAAACCGACCGTGCGCGTCCGCGCCGATCATTTGCACACGTCCTTTTCCCGGACCGGCCCGGAGGCCGTGCCGGCGGCCGCGCCCGGACCAAATCTTGGCGCGGGGTAGCCGACTGGATATGGGCCGCGCGACCTAGGTATCCGACCCTTCGTCACTTGTGGCCGGCGCGGCCCGAATGCTTCCATAACCTCGGATAGGACAAGCGGCGACGCTGCCCGGAGGCCCCCGCCTCCCGTGGCGTCAAGGTCACTGGGGATAGAACATGGTCACGAACATCACCGGCTGGGGCAACGACAACACGTTCGATTTCGTCATCGAACCGGGCGTCACGCCAGAAGGCACGCCGCAGCACAATTCGATCCCGATCGCCTCGGGCTCGGCTGAAGGCGGCCCGCTGGTCGCGTGGCTGTCCGACACCGGCGTCGAAGTGCAGTTCCTCGACATTCTCGGCGAGCCGCTGGTCGCCGCCGCCGAAGTCGCCAGCCGCGTCGTCGTCAGCGAGGGCGCCGAAGGCAAGAGCAACGTCCAGGTGGCCGATGGCGTCGCGGGCTTCGGCGTCGCCTGGGAGGATTCATCGAGCGGGCTCGGGCAGCTCAAGCTGCAAGGGCTGGGGGCAGAGGGCGGCGTCGCCTTCGGCACCCTGGTGACGGTCGGCGCGGAGGCCGGCGACGGCTTCGACAACACCGCCTTCAACAATCACTCCATGTCGGTCGCCGGTTATGATTTCTCGACCAATGTGCAGGTGACCGCGCCAAACGGCAATCTGGTCGATGCGGCGGCCTCCGGCGTCAACGTGGCCTGGGTCGCCTCGGTGCCGGGCGACACGTCCGGTTTCGGCCAGATCATGCTGCAGCGCTACCAGATCGTGCCCGACGCCGATGGCCAGGCGACCAGCCTGACCGCCGCCGGCATCGACGGGCAGGTCGAGGACCCGGTGACGCTGATCCGCGATCCGCTCGACCAGGCCGCCATCGACGCGCAGGGCGGGGCGACCGACGCCGCGATCCAGCTCACCGACCGCGACGGCAATCCCGCCATCGGCCGCGATCCCGTCGTCACCGGCCTGCATACCGGCGATACGCTGGTCTCCTGGATCGATCAGGCCGGCAACGTCCAGGCGCATCTGTTCCCGCCGAACGGCGTCGTCGTGCCTTCGGACAACACGCTGAACGGCCTCACCCAGGTCGAATATGACGCGGCCAACGCCGCGCTCGCAACCGAGCTTGGCATCGTCACCCATCCGGCGGGCGCCGTCGCCGATGCGCATGACATGCAGGTGGTCCAGCTCGGCGCGGGCAATTTCGCCATCGTCTGGGTCGCCACGGCGGCGGATGGCAGCCTCGAACTCGACGGCACCTATTTCTCGCTGCCGCCGGATGCCGGCGTCGGCGACGTGGTGCTGCCGGGCGGCAATGGGTGGACGCCGATCCCGCTCGACCCGATCCCGCTGCCCGACAGCTTCACCGGCCAGTTCAGCCTCGGCGGCATGGGCGAGGACAATCCCGATATCGTCATCACCTATACGGCGGGCGACCAGGACGGCACGGGCGTGTTCGCGGTGCATGTCGACGGCAATGCGACCGGCGTCGCCAACGAGACCTTTGGCCATAGCGACGCCTTCGCGGTCAACACCACGACCGAGGGCAATCAGAGCGGCGGCTCCGTCACCGGCACCATTAGCGACCGCGCCATCATCACCTATCTCGACGAGGCGACCGGCGATATCGTCGCCCGCATGGTCGATCTGCGCGAGCCCGGCCAGTTCCTGCAGGGCGACCGCATCCGCGACATCAACGGCAATGGCATCCTCGACGCCGGCGACCGCATCCAGGTGCGCGCCGACATCATCGTCGGCACCAATGGCGACGACCATATCATCGGCGACCTGCCCGATCCGGCGCTCGGCGGCATCACCGGCGTGCGCTACGACAAGGGCGAGGGGCTGGAGGACCAGCTTTTCGGCGGTCTCGGCAATGACGTCATCTTCGGCGGCGGCGCCAACGACATCATCGATGGCGGCCGCGATCTGACGACGCCCGGCGATATCGACGACCCGACGCTCGGCGCTTCGCCGCAGCATTATACCGACATGGCGGTCTACCAGGGCAATGCGCTCGACTACGCCATCTGGATCAATGGCGACGGCTCCTATTCCATCGTCGACGCCCATTTCGATGACGGCGACAACATCGTCGACCAGCTCGGCGGCGGGGGTGGCGGCGGAGGCGGTGGTGGTGGTGGCAATGGCGGCCCCGGCGGCGGCAATGGCGGCGGCGGCGCGGGCGGCGCGCTCAATCTCGACGGCCTCGACCTCGTCTCGAATGTCGAGAAATTCCTGTTCCTGAACGGCGACACCACCGCGCTGTTCAATCTCGGCTATAATGGCACGACGCCGTCGACGGACACCCATGTCACCATCGACTCCGTAAATTTCTACCATCTGCCCGATCAGGACGCCCGGGTGACCGGCAATGTCTCGATCGATCCCGCCAACCCGCTCGATCCCGGCACGCCGGAGACCACGCCCATCAATCCGGCGGGCGTCGAAACGGTTTTGACGCCGGTCGGCTGGGGCCTGACGCAGGAGACGGCCGATAATGGCTTCGCCGTCGCCGGCGCGGCAAGCCTGCTCGACGGCGTGCAGGACAACCCGATCGCGGCCAAGACGGAGGATTCCTTCGTCACCGCCTGGCAGACGCATAATGCCGACGGCACGGTCGGGCTGCATCTGACCATTTACGATCAGTTCATGGACCCGATCCCCACGGCGGCGGGGGCGGCGGTGATCGACGTCGTGAACAATGCGCTCGCCGATGTCAGCCCGGCCATCAACGCGGCCGGCGCTGGTCCCGTCATCGCCTGGGTGTCCGAGGATGCCGGCGGCCAGCAGCATCTCTTCGCCCAGGCCTATGACGCGGTCGGCTTGCCGCTCGGCACGCCCGGCGGCTTCGAGGTGCATCCGGATGCCGCGGCCGGCACCGAATATTCCTCGCTCTCCATCCTGGTGACCGGCCTGCGCGACGCCGTCGCCGACAATCCGGTCGATCCCACCGATCCGATCGAGCTCGACGACCAGTTCGCCATGGTCTGGATCGAGAATGCCGACGCCTCCGGCTACGGCAATATCTCGCTGCAGCGCTGGGTGCTGCCGCTCGCCGCCGACGGGCGGACGGTCGAGGCGCCGGTGGCGCTCGGCCTCGACGGCCTGCCGGACGGCAATGACGGCCCCGCCGTGCTCACCGATCCCACGACGCTCGCCCCGATCGTCGGCCGCAATGTCCACGCGGCGGGCCTCGAAGACGGCCATCTGATGGTGACCTGGGTGCAGGGCGATGGCGCGGGCCATGAGATCGTGCGCGGCACGGTGATCTCCGCCGTCGACGGCCATCAGGAAATGGCCATCGACCTGACCGGCCTCATGTCGCCCGACGGCATCGTCGCGGGCACCAACCCGACGATCCTGTCCGCCGGCGAAGCCGACATTCTGGTGAGCTGGGTGCAGGCGGACGCGGATGGCGGCTTCGACATCATGGCCGCCTATTACAAGACCACCGGCCCGGTCACCTGGGCCGCGCCCGAAAGCTTCGAGCTGAAGCATTTCGACACCCTGCCGAGCGAGTACAGCGTCGTCACGGTCGGCGAGACCACCGAGGACATCATCGTCACCTGGCGCGGCGATGACGGCACCGGCTTCAGCGCGAACGACATGCATGGCCAGCGCTATGCCATCACCGGCGAGGCGGTCGGCCATAGCTTCGACATCACGACGGGGCAGACGGCGGGCGACACCTCCGCCACGGTCGGCCTGCTCGACGGCCGGTTCGTGGTGGTCCACACCGCCCAGGACGGCACCACGGATGTCGATATCCGCGCCCGCGTGCTCGACACCAACAACGCCATCGATCCGGTGATCGAGCGCGACGCGGGCGGCGCCGCCGGCGCCGAACCCGGCACCGTCTTCGACGACATCATCGACGGGCGCGACCGGGCCGACATCATGCATGGCGGTCTGGGCAACGACGTGCTGATCGGCGGCGTCAATGACGACACGCTGTTCGGCGACAGCGGCAATGACGTGCTGGTCGGCGGCACCGGCACCGACTTCCTGGTGGGCGATGGCGTCGCCGACGCCGGCAACGACCTGCTGATGGGCGGCTATGGCCGCGACTACATCTCGGGCGGCGACGGCATCGACACCATCTCCTACAAGGGCGAATCGCGCCCCGTCACCATCGACCTGCAATCGGGCATCATCACCAGCGATCCCTTGCACAATGCGGTGGTGCTGCCGGCGGCGGGCGACATTGCCGGACTGCCGGCGGCGGCGCTCACCGACGCCAGCGTCGAGGATCTGATCGGCCGGATCACTATCAACACGCTGACCGAGGTGGTGAGTTTTACCTCCGAAGCGGGGACGATCGAGAACGCCGAGGGCAGCCTCGGCAATGACACCATCCTCGGCACGGCGGGCGCCAACGCGCTTGCCGGTCTCGGCGGCAATGACCTGCTGAACGGGCGCGGCGGCATCGACACCGCGATCTTCGACCAGACGGTCAGCCCGCTGACGGCGGCCAATTTCTCGGTCGTCGGCGGCAATTGGGTGGTGACGACGGGCACCGTCGAAGGCACCGACACGCTGGTCGGCATCGAGATCGTCGATGGCAACCGCTTCATCCTGGTCGGCGCCAGCAGCAATTTCGCCACCGTGCAGGATGCCGTGAACAGCGGCGTGCTGCGGGACGGCGATACCATCCTCCAGTACAACGGCACCAATGTCATCTCCATCGGCGTCCATGCGCCCGATGTGGCGGCGCTGGTCGCCAGCACGCCGGAGGATGGGCCGTTCAGCACCAATCTGCTGGCCGGCGCGACCGATCCGGACGGCGATGCGCTGAGCGTCGTCGGCCTCGCCACCACGGTCGTCACGGCGGGCGGCGTCACCTTGACGCTCGGCACCGACTTCGTGCTGAGCGGCTCGCAATTGACGCTCACCGCCGCAGGGCTGGAGAAGTTCAATCCGCTGAACGAAGGCCAGCACGACACCGCGATCTTCAGCTTCGCCGTGAGCGACGGCGCGCTGACCACGCCGAACACATTGACGCTGACCATCGACGGCGCCAATGAGGGCTTCCCCGGCGTCACCCTGACCGGCACCGCCGCCGCCAACACGCTCACCGGCGGGGAGGGCAACGACACCATCAGCGGCCTCGGCGGCAATGACACGCTGAACGGGTTCGGCGGCCTCGACCTGCTCGATGGCGGCGCCGGCGCCGACACCATCAATGCCGGCGCGGGCGACGACACCCTGCTCGGCGGCGACGGCAACGACATCCTGTTCGGCGATCTCGGCAATGATCTGCTCGACGGCGGCGCCGGTGCCGATACTATGCAGGGCGGCGACGGCAATGACGTCCTGCTCGGCGGCGCGGGCGTCGATACCATGGACGGCGGCAACGGCAACGACATCCTGACCGGAGGGCTCGGCAACGACATCCTTACCGGCGGGGCCGGCGACGACATGTTCATCTTCAATTTCGGCGACGGGGCCGACCAGATCAATGGCGGCCTCGGCACTGACAGCGTGCAGATCACCGGCACCGCCGCCGCCGATGTGCTCGACGTCATCTTCGATGGCATCTCCATCACCGGCTTCGAGGGCGGCACGGTGACGGGCGTGGAATCGATCACGGCCTCGCTCGGCGACGGCGTCGATACGCTGAACTACAGCGCCTCGACCGCCGGCGTCAGCGTCGACCTTGCCGCCGGGACCGCCTCGGGCTTCAGCTCGATCGCGGGCATCGAGAACGTCACCGGCGGCTCGGGCAACGACACGCTGGCGGGCGATGCCGGGGCCAACAGGCTGGCGGGCGGCGCCGGCGACGACACCTACTTTGCCGATAGCGGCGACACCATCGTCGAAACGGCGACCGGCGGCGTCGACACGGTGGTGACGTCAAGCGCCTCCTTCACGCTGGCCGCCAATGTCGAGAACCTGACCTTCAGCGGCACCGGCGCCTTCATCGGCTCCGGCAACAACATCGCCAACGTCATCACCGGCGGCGCCGGGGCGGACGTGCTGAGCGGCGCGGGCGGCGACGACACCATCATCGGCGGCGCGGGCAATGACGTGATGGACGGCGGGGCGGGCAACGACATGTTCGTCTTCGGCCCCGGCCATTTCGGCGCCGATGTCATCACCGGCTTCGACGCCAATGCAGCGAACGGCCAGGATCTCCTGGACCTGCATCTGCTCGGCATCACCGCCGAAAACTTCGACCAGCATGTGCAGATCGTCGATCTGGGGGCGAACACGCAGGTCACCATCGACGGGATGGACACCATCCTTTTGCTGAACGTCACCGGCACCGGCACCAATGTGATTACGGAGTCGGATTTCCACCTGCTGAGCTAAGCGGAGATCAGGAGGCCAAAGCAAGACGGCCTCCGCTTGCCGCAGCTCAACCTCTCCCTTGGGAGAGGTCGGCGCGGAGCGCCGGGTGAGGGGTTCGTGAGCGAGCCGTGAGGCACCAACCCCTCACCCTGACCCTCTCCCCAGGGAGAAGCAATCGGGCTGCGGCATGGCGGGGACACTTGATTAGCCAACGGCCCGCGCCCCGAAATTTCCTCGGCGCGCGGGCGAAAAACCCTTCCACTTCCTCTCTCTCGGAAGGCAGCCTGGGTACCGGCGGCTGACGCGGCGCCGGTACCCTTTTTCCGCCTACATCGCCCCGCGCGGCGCCGTCTGCAGCAGCTCCTGGAGCTGGGCCTTCCAGAATTTGGCGATGCCTGTCGTGCCGTGCCCGCGCGTGTCCTCGCTCGCCGGAATGAGATAGAAACGCGCCGCCTTGATGCGCTTCAGCTCGCGCTCCATGATGCCGAGTTCGGGCGGGTTGCGCTCATCGTCGGCCGAGTTGATCGCCAGCACCGCCGCCTGGATGCGGTCGAGGCCGGGCGCGGGGTTGTAGTCCCGCGAGGCATCCCATTGGTAGAGGAAGTCGTTGGCGTCGGCGGTGAACGGTGCGTTCACCCGCTCATCGACCAGCTTGTCGGCCAGCTCCCGCGTCGGCGCCGCCTTGTAATAGGCCTGCGAGCCGCCGCTGGTGGCGATGCCGAAGACGACATTGGCGGTCTGCACCGCGCGCGGCTGGGTGGTGTAATTGCCGTCCTTCCATTCGGGGTCCTTGCGCACCGAATCGACCAGCATCCGCCGCATCATCCAATTGCGCCCGGCCATTTCGGTCGGCTGCGAGGCCATCGGCACCAGCGCGTCCATGAAACCGGGATAGGTGACGCCCCAGATCCAGGCATGCATCCCGCCCATCGAATTGCCCAGCACCAGACGCAAATGCTTGATGCCGAGCCCTTCCGTCACCAGCCGGTACTGAGCGGCGACCATGTCGTCGTAATTATATTGCGGGAATTTCGCGCGCAGCCCGTCCGATGGCTTGGCGGATTTGCCCGCTCCGATGGCGTCCGGCAGGATGATGTAATATTTGCTGGCGTCGAGCGGCTGGCCGGGGCCGAACAGCTCGCCCGCGAAGGCCGGCGTCAGCATGTTGGTGCCGGAGCCCGCCGTACCGTGCAGGATCAGCACCGGCTCGCCCGTCGGCTCCCCGACCGTGGTGTAATGCAGCCGCAGCTCGGGCGCGACCTCGCCGGTGTGGAAGCGGAAATCGCGCGCCGTCCAATCGGCTTGCTTGGGCGCGGGGTATTCCGCCGCCGAGGCGGAGAATCCGAAGAGTGCGACGGCCACGCACATGCCCAGGCGCAAGCGCCTGCTGAAAACTCTCATGCAAACCTCCCTGATGACGTTCCTTGCCGGCCCGGGCCAATCGCTTGAGCGCTGGCCTCTTTTGCCGCCGGCATCCGAAATGATGCCTGCAAGACGGCCGGGCGGCAACGGCATCGTCGCGCGCACGGCATGGTTGCGCGGGGGGCGGAACATATGACAAATGGCCGATGCGGCGCCCTCAAGGCACTCGCGTCACCATCGGCCACGGAGCCCGGCTTTGAGCAGGCGGAAGGAGAACGGCGACAATCGCCTCGACGACGCGGCGCGCGCGGGCTGGCTCTATTACATCGCGGGCAATACGCAGGACGAGATCGCGGCCAAGCTCGGCATCTCGCGGCAATCGGCGCAGCGGCTCGTGGCGCTGGCGGTGTCGGAGGGGCTGGTCAAGGTGCGGCTCGATCACCCGATCGCCAAATGCCTCGACCTCGCCGCCCGGCTGAAGACACGCTTCGGGCTCGACTATGTCGAGGTGGTGCCGACCGATCCCGGCTCGGAGTCCACGGTACTCGGCGTCGCCAATGCGGCGGCGGCGGAGATCGAGCGGCGGCTCAGGTCGCCGGAGGAAACCATCATCGGCATCGGCACCGGGCGGACGCTGAAAGCCGCCATCGAGCTGCTGCCGCCCATCGATGCGCCGCACAAGAAGATCGTCTCGCTGACCGGCAATATCGCGCCGGACGGTTCGGCGGCCTTCTACAGCGTCATCTTCACAATGGCGGACGTCGTGAAGGCCCGGCATTTCCCGATGTCGCTGCCGGTGATCGCCTCCTCGCCCGAGGAGCGCGATTTGCTGCATGGCCAGCCGATGATCCACGCCACGCTCGCCCTCGCTGCGCGCGCCGATATCGCCTTTGTCGGCGTCGGCGATCTCGGGCCGAACGCGCCGCTGCATGAGGACGGTTTCGTCAGCCGCGCCGAGCTGAAGGCGCTGCAGAAGGCGGGCGCGGTCGGCGAGATCACCGGCTGGGCCTTCGACGCCAAGGCGCGGCTGATCCCCGGCCTCACCAATGAGCGCGTCGCCAGCGCGCCGATCCCGAAGGCGGGGCAATGCCTCGTCATCGCCATCGCCAAGGGCCGCGCCAAGCTCCCCGGCATCAAGGCCGCCGTGACCGGCCGTCTGGTCAGCGGCCTGATTACGGATGAGTGGACGGCGGAAAAATTACTCGGCCCGCGTTAACCGTCTGACTTGCTTGCAAAACCCGGCTTTCGCCGCGCCGCGCCATGGCGATCCTTGTGCGCCGCAGCATCGAAACCGGCTTGACGACCGCGCTTTCCTGGTGGGTAATTGCTCTCAACCTAAGCAAATGCTCAAAAAATTAGGTGGGAGGAAGCCGATGCATCTCAGACCCATGATCCTGGGCGCGTGCTCCATTTTGCTGATGGCAGGAAGCGCGCTCGCCCAGACCAAACTGACCGTCGCCACGGTGAACAATGGCGACATGATCCGGATGCAGAAGCTGACGGATGATTTCACCGCCAAGAACCCCGGCGTCACCGTCGAATGGGTGACGATGGAGGAAAACGTCCTGCGCCAGAAGGTGACGACCGACATCGCCACCAAGGGCGGCCAGTACGACATCATGACCATCGGCACCTATGAGGTTCCGATCTGGGCGAAGCAGAAATGGCTGGTCGGCCTCGACAATCTCGGCGCCGATTACGATGTCGACGACCTCATCCCCGCCATCCGCGACGGCCTTTCCAGGGACGGCAAGCTCTATGCCGCGCCCTTCTACGGCGAGAGCTCGATGGTGATGTACCGCAAGGACCTGTTCGAGAAGGCCGGGCTCAAAATGCCCGACGCCCCGACCTGGGATTTCATCGCCGATGCCGCCCGCAAGATCACCGACAAGCCGGGCGAAGTCTACGGCATCTGCCTGCGCGGCAAGGCCGGCTGGGGCGAGAACATGGCCTTCCTGACCGCCACCGCCAATTCCTTCGGCGCGCGCTGGTTCGACGAGAAATGGAAGCCGCAATTCGATCAGCCGGAATGGAAGCAGGTGCTCGATTTCTACATCAAGCTGATGAAGGATGCCGGCCCTCCCGGCGCCTCCTCGAACGGCTTCAACGAAAATCTGGCACTGTTCCAGTCCGGCAAATGCGGCATGTGGATCGATGCGACCGTGGCTGCCTCCTTCGTCAGCAACCCGAAGGAATCCAAGGTCGCGGACAAGGTCGGCTATGCGCTGGCGCCGGATAACGGCCTCGGCAAGCGCGGCAACTGGCTGTGGGCGTGGTCGCTGGCGATCCCGGCCGGCACCAAGAAGCAGGACGTGGCGGAAAAGTTCATCGCCTGGGCGACGGGCAAAGGCTATGCCGAGCTGGTCGCCTCCAAGGAAGGTTGGGCGAACGTGCCGCCCGGCACGCGCAAGTCGCTCTATGCCAACGCGAAATATCAGGAAGCCGCGCCCTTCGCCAAGATGACGCTGGACTCGATCAACGCCGCCGACCCGAACAAGCCGACGGTGAAGCCGGTGCCTTATACCGGCGTGCAGTTCGTCGCCATTCCTGAGTTCCAGGGCATCGGCACGGCGGTGGGCCAGCAATTCTCGGCGGCGCTCGCCGGGACCGCGACTGCGGATGTGGCGCTGAAGAATGCGCAGCAGCTCACCGAGCGCGAAATGACCAAGGGCGGCTATATCAAATAGCGCTCCGCCGAAGGGCCGCCCGGTCCCAGCCCCGGGCGGCCCGCTCACACCTCGATGTCATCCCCGCGAAGGCGGGGACCCAGTACGCCGCAGCGACCGCGTCCAGGCAGAGCCTGACGGCTGATGGCGCCCTTTACTGGGTCCCCGCCTGCGCGGGGATTACGAAAAGCGAGCACTCTCATGGCGACCTTGCACAGCCAGACCACCGCCCGATTCATGATGTCGCCGGCCGTCATCCTGCTGTTCGCCTGGATGATCGTGCCCTTGGCGATGACGCTCTATTTCTCCTTCCTGCGCTACAACCTCCTGATGCCGGGCATGGAGGAATGGGCGGGCCTCTTCAACTACCGCTATTTCCTCACCGACCCGGCCTTCGGCGCGGCGCTGACCAACACGCTGCTGCTGGTCGGCGGTGTCTTGCTCATTACCGTCGGCGGCGGGCTGTTCCTGGCGCTGCTGCTCGACCAGCCCTTTTACGGCCAGGGCATCGTGCGCCTGCTCGTCGTCGCCCCGTTCTTCGTCATGCCGACCGTTTCGGCGCTGGTTTGGAAGAACATGATGATGCACCCGGTCTATGGCCTGTTCGCCTGGCTCGCCCGCAATCTCGGGCTGGAGCCTATCGATTGGCTCGCCTCGGTGCCGCTGCTCTCGATCACGCTGATCGTCGCCTGGCAATGGCTGCCCTTCGCGACGCTGATCCTCTTGACCGCGCTGCAATCGCTCGACGAGGAACAGCGCGAGGCAGCCGAAATGGACGGCGCCAGCGCCCTGTCGCGGCTCGTTTACATCATCCTGCCGCATCTCGCCCGCGCCATCACCGTGGTCATCCTGATCGAGACGATTTTTCTGCTCAGCGTCTTCGCCGAGATCCTCGTCACCACATCGGGCGGGCCGGGCAATGCCAGCACCAACATCACCTATCTGATCTACACCCAGGCGCTGTTGCAATTCGACGTGGGCGGCGCATCGGCGGGCGGCATCGTGGCGGTGATCCTCGCCAATATCGTCGCGATTTTCCTGATCCGCATGATCGGCAAGAACCTGGAGAGCTGAGCCATGGCCCGCGCCGTCACCACCCAAAGGAAGCTCGTGTTCACGGCTATCGGCTGGAGCATCGGCCTCATCATCTTCTTCCCGATCCTGTGGACGTTCCTGACCAGCTTCAAGTCCGAGGGCGAGGCCATCGCCAACCCGCCCTCCTTCCTGTTCTTCCACTGGACCACCGAGAATTACGCCGAAGTGCAAAGCCGCTCGGACTATTTCAAGCACATGGCGAATTCGGTCATCATCTCCTTCGGCTCGACCTTGATCGGCCTCCTGATCGCCATCCCCGCCGCCTGGGCGATGGCCTTCTCGCCGACCCGGCGCACCAAGGACATCCTGATGTGGATGCTCTCGACCAAGATGCTTCCCCCCGTCGGCGTGCTGCTGCCGATCTACCTCATGTACCGCGACACCGGCCTGCTCGACACGCGGCTCGGCCTCGTCATCGTCCTCACCATGATCAACCTGCCGATCATCGTCTGGATGCTCTACACCTATTTCAAGGACATTCCCGCCGACATCCTGGAAGCCGCCCGCATGGACGGCGCCTCGCTCGGCAAGGAGATCGTCTATGTGCTGGTGCCGATGGCCATTCCCGGCATCGCCTCCACGCTCCTGCTCAACATCATCCTCGCCTGGAACGAGGCGTTCTGGACGCTGAACCTGACGGCCGCCAACGCCGCGCCGCTGACGGCGTTCATCGCCTCCTATTCGAGCCCGGAAGGGCTGTTTTGGGCAAAACTGTCCGCCGCCTCGACGCTCGCCATCGCGCCGATCCTGGTGATGGGCTGGTTCTCGCAGCGCCAATTGGTGCGCGGCCTGACCTTTGGCGCGGTCAAGTAGGGAGATCACCATGGGAAGCATCAGCCTCAGGAACGTCGCCAAGCATTTCGCCGGCCATGCCGTGATCAAGGGGGTCGATCTCGACATCGGCGACGGCGAGTTCGTGGTCTTCGTCGGCCCCTCCGGCTGCGGCAAGTCCACGCTTCTGCGCCTGATCGCCGGGCTGGAGGACGTCACCGGCGGCATGATCACCATCGACGGCGCTGACATGACTGGCCAGCCGCCCGCCAAGCGCGGCCTCTCCATGGTGTTCCAGTCCTATGCGCTCTATCCGCATATGAGCGTGTTCGGCAATATCGCCTTTCCGCTGAAGATGGCGGGCGAGGACAAGGCGACGATCGCGCGCAAAGTCGCCGATGCCGCCCGCATCCTCAACCTCACCGACTATCTCGACAGGAAGCCCCGCCAGCTCTCGGGCGGCCAGCGCCAGCGCGTCGCCATCGGCCGCGCCATCGTGCGCGAGCCGAAAGCCTTCCTGTTCGACGAGCCGCTGTCCAATCTCGATGCCGCCTTGCGCGTCAACATGCGGCTCGAGATCAGCGAACTGCATCATCAGCTCAAGACAACCATGATCTACGTCACCCACGATCAGGTCGAGGCGATGACCATGGCCGACCGCATCGTGGTGCTGAATGCGGGGCGCATCGAGCAGGTCGGCTCGCCGCTCGACCTCTACCGCACGCCCGCCAATCTGTTCGTCGCCGGCTTCATCGGCTCGCCGCGCATGAATTTCGTCAATGGCGCGGAGGCGAAGAAGCTCGGCGCGGAAACGGTCGGGGTCCGGCCGGAGCATCTGACGCTGTCGACCGATAGCGGCGCCTGGAAAGGCACGGTCGGCATCGCCGAGCATCTGGGCTCCGACACCTTCCTGCATGTGCGCGCCGACGGCATCGGCCAGATCACCGCGCGCGCCAATGGCGAGTTCGGCCTCAATCACGGCGAGACCGTCTATCTGACGCCGCGGCCGGACAAGATCCACCGCTTCGGCGCGGGAGGGGAGGCGCTATGACCGGGCGGCTGGCAGGCAAATCGGCCCTTATCACCGGCGCGGCGCGCGGCATCGGCGCGGCCTTCGCCAAGGCTTACGTGGCCGAGGGCGCGACCGTCGCCATCGGCGATGTCGACGTGGCGCGCGCCGAGGGAACGGCGGCGCAGATCGGCGCGGGCGCCTATGCCGTCGCGCTCGACGTCACCAGCGAAGCCTCGATCAACGAGGCCGTGCGCAGCGTCGAGGCGCAGGTGGGCGGCATCGACATCCTCGTCAACAACGCCGCCTTGTTCGACCTTGCGCCCATCGCCGACATCACCCGCGCCAGCTACGACAAACTGTTCGCCGTCAATGTCGCCGGCACGCTGTTTACCATGCAGGCCGCCGCCCGCTCGATGATCGCGCGGGGGCGCGGCGGCAAGATCATCAACATGGCGAGCCAGGCGGGCCGCCGCGGCGAGGCGCTGGTCGCGGTCTACTGCGCGACGAAGGCTGCCGTCATCAGCCTCACCCAGTCGGCCGGGCTCAACCTGATCGCCTACGGCATCAATGTGAACGCCATCGCCCCCGGCGTCGTCGACGGCGAGCATTGGGACGGCGTCGATGCGCTTTTCGCAAAATACGAGAACCGCCCGCTCGGCGAGAAGAAGCGCCTCGTCGGCGCGGCGGTGCCCATCGGCCGCATGGCGCGGGCCGAGGATTTGACCGGCATGGCGATCTTCCTCGCCAGCGCCGAGAGCGATTACGTCGTCGCCCAGACCTACAATGTCGATGGCGGCAATTGGATGAGCTGAAAGGCAGAACACCATGTATCTGGACAAGCTGAAACTGGATGGCCGCGTCGCCGTGGTGACGGGCGGAGGGCAGGGGATCGGCGCCGCCTGCGCGCAGGCGCTGGGAGAGGCGGGCGCGAAGGTCGTCGTCGCCGAGCTGATGCCGGATCGGGTCGAGGCGAGCGTCGCCGCGCTGCGGGCCCTCGGCATCGACGCGCATGGCACGGCGCTCGACGTCACCAAATCCGCCGATGTCGACCGGGTCGCCGCCGCCGTGCTGCGCGACCACGGCCGGGTCGATATTCTCGTCAACAATGCCGGCGTGGCGGTGAGCGACGTCCGCGCCGAGGACACCAGCGACGCGCATTGGCGGCATCACATGGATGTCAATGTCGACGGGCTGTTCTGGTGCTGCCGCGCCTTCGGCCGCGAGATGCTGGCGCAAGGCAAGGGCTCGATCGTCAATATCGGCTCGATGTCGGGCTTCATCGTCAACAAGCCGCAGCCGCAGAGCTTTTACAACGCCTCGAAGGCCGCCGTGCATCATCTGACGCGCTCGCTGGCCGCCGAATGGGGCGCGCGCGGCGTGCGCGTGAATGCCGTCGCCCCAACCTATATCGAGACGCCGCTGACCGCCTTCGGCATCAAGGAAAATCCGGAAATGTACAAGACCTGGCTGGAGATGACGCCGATGGGGCGGGTCGGCCAGCCGGACGAGATCGCCTCGGTGGTGCATTTCCTCGCCTCGGACGCCGCCAGCCTGATGACGGGCGCCATCGTGCTCGCCGATGGCGGCTATTGCTGCTGGTGATGGCGCTGCCTCCTGGGCTGATCATCTTCGATTGCGACGGCGTGCTCGTGGACAGCGAGCCGCTGTCCATGCGCGTGCTGCTGGAGACCATCGCCGAAGCCGGCGCGGTGATTGACGTGGCGCAGGGCTATGAAAGCTTCCTCGGCCGCAGCCTCGCCAGCACCACCGATACGCTGCGCGACGATTACGGCGTCGATCTGGGCAGCGATGCGCTCGACCGGATGCGCGAGCGGCTTTACGCGCTGTTCCGGCGGGAATTGCAGCCCGTGCCGGGTGTCGCCGAGACGCTTGCCGGGCTCGCGCTGCCATTCTGCGTCGCCTCATCCAGCCAGCCGGAGCGCATCCGCCTGTCGCTCGACGTGACGGGGCTGCGGCCGTTTTTCGGCGACCATATTTTCAGCGCCTCGATGGTCACGCATGGCAAGCCCGCGCCCGATCTTTTCCTGCACGCCGCGCGGGAGATGCGCATCGCGCCTGCCCGTTGTATCGTGATCGAGGACAGCCCAGCGGGCGTCGATGCGGCGAAGCGGGCAGGGATGCCGGTCTTTGCCTTTACGGGAGGAAGCCACGCGCAGGCGCCGGCCCATCGCCGGTTCATCGAGAGTTTGGGGCCCGATCGGGTCTTCGAGCGGATGGCCGACTTGCCGGAGCTGCTGCGCGGATGGGCGGAAAAATAAAAGGGGTTCGTCATGCGAGACCTCGTCGTGGGAGTGGACGTCGGGACGGGAAGCGCGCGGGCGGGCGTGCTGGATTACTCCGGGCGGTTGCTCGGACGCGCCGAACATCCGATCGACATGCACCAGCCGGAGACCAATCACGCCGAGCATGATTCCGAGCAGATCTGGGCGGCGGTCTGTGCGGCGGTGCGGGGCGCACTGGCGGCGGCCAAGGCGGATGGCGCGCGCATCGCCGGCATCAGCTTCGACGCCACCTGTTCGCTGGTGCTGCGCGACCGCGACGGCGGCCAGCTCAGCGTCTCGCGCGAAGGCGGCAGGCGCTGGGACACCATCGTCTGGCTCGACCACCGCGCGCTTGGCGAAGCGGAGGAATGCACCGCGACCGGCCACCGTGTGCTCGATTTCATCGGCGGCGTGATGTCGCCGGAGATGGAGACGCCGAAGCTGATGTGGCTGCGCCGCCATCTGCCGGAGCGCTGGGCGCAGGCGGGCTATTTCTTCGACCTCGCCGATTTCCTGACCTGGAAGGCGTCCGGGTCGCTTGCCCGCTCCCAATGCACGCTGACCTGCAAATGGGCCTATCTCGGCCATGAGGAGCCCGGCTGGCAGCAGGATTTCTTCGCCAGCGTCGGCATCCCCGACATGGTGGAGCGCGGCCGGCTGCCGGAGCGGCCCAGCCCCATCGGCCAGGACCTCGGCCCCCTGACGCCGCGCGCGGCGGATGAGCTTGGGCTTACCGTCCATGCCCGAGTCGGCGTCGGGCTGATCGACGCCCATGCCGGGGCGCTCGGCGTGCTCGGCGCCTATGCGGACGACCCGCAAGGGCTCGACCGGCATCTGGCGCTGATCGCGGGCACGTCGAGCTGCGTGATGGCGCTCTCCGCCGAGGCGCGTCCGACGCCGGGCGTCTGGGGTCCCTATTACGGCGCGGTGCTGCCGGATTGCTGGCTGAACGAGGGGGGCCAGTCCGCCACCGGCGCGCTCCTCGACCACATCATCCGCTGGCACGGCGCGGGCGGCACGCCCGACGCTGCCATGCATAAGCGCATTGTCGACCGCGTGATGGAATTGCGCCGCGCCGAAGGGCTCGACCTTGGCGGCCGCCTGCATGTGCTGCCCGATTTCCACGGCAACCGCTCGCCACTCGCCGATCCGCAGGCGGTCGGCGTCATCAGCGGGCTAACCCTGGACGCGAGCTTCGACAGCCTGTGCCGTCTATATTGGCGCTCGGCGGTCGGCATCGCGCTCGGCGTGCGGCACATCCTGGAGACGCTGAACGCGCGCGGCTACGGCATCGACACGCTGCACGTCACCGGCGGTCATCTGAAGAACCCGCTGCTGATGGAGCTCTACGCCGATGCCGCCCGCTGCACCGTCATCGAGGCCGATGGCGATGCCGTCCTGCTCGGCACCGGCATGGTCGCCGCGACCGCCGCCGGTTTCTACCCTGGCCTCGGCCAAGCGGCGGGCGGCATGCGTCTGAAGGGCCGCAGCCGCGCCCCGAACCCCGCCGCCAGCGAGCGCTTCGACCGCGACTACCGCATTTTTCTCGAGATGCACGACCAGCGCCGCAGGCTGGACCGGCTCGGGGGCGGCTGACCGTTCACAGCACGATTTTTTTGGCATCCCCGCGAAAGCGGGAATGACATCAAACCGGGGCGAGAACGTGGATGGCGCGGGAGACCACCAAATCCTTCACCCGCGCCGCATAGGCGGCCATGTGCGGGGACGCGGCGTGGGCCATCAGGGTCACCTCGCATTCCCATTTCTCGATCACCATGAAACTGTCGGGGCCGATGCGGGTCAGGTGATCCGGGCCGCCATCGACATCGATCACCGGCACATATTCGATGCAGCCCTTTTCCGCGAGGACGGCGGGAAGGTTTTCCTTGAAGATGGCCAGGACCTCGTCCCGCTTGCCGGGCTTGGTGGTGATGATGGCGACGACATGGAGCATGGACCGTTTCCTCGCGTTCTCAGTTTGCGAGGCATCTTAACGCGGCGCGCCGCCCCGGTGCAGCGGAATTGCGCAGGCACCGGGGCCGCCGTTCAGACGGTGCCGGCGAACAGATCCTTGCGGATGATCGCGTGCACGCCCCAATTGCCGTCGACGACCTGGGTGATGCCGAAATCCACCGCGATCGACATCAGCGAAATCGCCTCGTCCTCGGTGAGCCCCTTCGTCGTCATCAGGAAGGCGCGCATCTTGCGGAACGCGTCGCGCAGGGCGAGGTCGACGGAGGATTTGGTGTAGATGTCGCTCTGCGCGCTCGGGCCGAGTTCGGCGAGATAATTGGCGAAGCTGAAGCCGTGGACGAGCCACTCGTTCTGCGTCTCCAGCATCGGATAGTCGAGCTTTTCGAGCGGCGTTCCGGCGAGATTGGCCTTTTTATGCAGCACGAGCTGGAAGGTGCCCGTCAGCGAACATTCGATGGCTGTGCCGCATAGTTCGCTGTCGCCCTGGCTGGCATGCGGGTCGCCGGCCGACAGCAGCCCGCCCTCGACCGCGACCGGGTAATACATGATGGCGCCCTTGCCGATGCGCCAATTGTCGATATTGCCGCCGGTGTAGCTGGGCGGAATGGTGTCGACGAATTCGGCCTCCTTCGGCGCAAGGCCGAGCGTGCCGAAATGCGGGCGGATCGGGATGCGCACGCCTTTGAGAATGTCGTAATTGCGCTTGGTCTTGGCGTGATCGACGGGCACGCCGGGATAGTCGATGGTCTTGTGCACCACGCCGAACGGATCGGTCTGCGGCACCCATTGGAAATTATAGACCGCCTGCGCCCAGTTGCGGCTGCCGGTCGTGTCCACTTCGTAAATCGTGATGACTTCGCGCGGCTTCGGCTCCGTCAGCAGATCCTTATAATGAAAACCCCACCAGGCGGCGGCATTGCTGCCGAAACTTTTGCCTTTGAAATCCGGGTTTGCACAAGGACGCGGCGCCACGTCAATGATGCGCACCTCCAGAATGTCGCCCGGCTCGGCGCCGCGCACATAGACCGGGCCGGTCATGATGTGGACGCCGAAGCCTTCGCCCGCGCCGCGTCCGTGGATCGAGGCATCCATCGGCCCCGCGCCGCGCCGGTTGACGCCCTTCTTATCCTTGGTCCACAGGTAAACGCTTTCCGCGCCCGGATCGCCCTTGACCATGCGCTCCAGATCGTCGGCGGCGTGATGGGTGAGCGTTTCGATGGTGACGAAATCGCCGCTGTCGATTTCCACGCGGGGTTTGAGGGTTTTGCTGAAATAGCCCCAATGAACCGTTTCGGCGGTGGCGGGCAGATAGTGGTAGGCCCGCTTGGCCGGCTGATTGTCCCGCGAGGCCTGCGCCAAGGCAGGCGTGACCAGCGAAATCCCGCCCGAGGCCAGCGCCGCCGCGCCGCTGGTCGCCGCAAATCCCGATTTCAGGAAGCTGCGCCGCTCCGCATCCAGCTCTCCTTTGAACTGCCGGGCATGTTCATCGAAATCCGGGCAGGACGCATCATCACCTCTGCACATGTTCCGCTCCTCTGTAACGGCCCCGATTTAGGCCCCCTCGGAAATCAGCCATTACTTACAACAAGCAAGCTTCGTGCCAGCGGGATGCTGCCTTATTTCAAGGCAGCGGCGGCGATAGACAAAAAGCGCGGCAATTTGACCACCGGTTAAGCTACTTCGTGGCTTATATAATCCGCTCGTTCACAAACGTGCGAGCGCATCTGGCTATGGACGTGGCCGAATGCCCATATCGCGCCGGGGCCTCGGCCTGACCAATTCGGGAATCCTATGACACGATTGATATCGGCGCGCGCCTTGGCGCCGCTTTGCGCGGTGCTCGCGCTGGCGGCCTGCAATGACAGCCAGCCGACCGCGCAGAGCCCCGCGCCGCCGCCGCCGCAGGTGACGGTCGCCACGCCGGTCAAGAAGCTCGTCACCGAGCAGGACGAATATGTCGGGCGCTTCGTGGCCGTGGATTCGGTCGAAGTACGCGCCCGCGTCTCCGGCTATCTCGACGCCATCCATTTCAAGGACGGCCAACTCGTGAAGAAGGGCGATCTGCTCTTCACCATCGACCGGCGGCCGTTCGAGACCAGCCTGCTCCAGGCCCAGGCCGGTCTCGCCCAGGCGCAAGCCAATCTGGCCTATGCGCAAAGCGATCTGGCGCGCGGCCAGAACCTCGTCCGCGGCAGCACCATCACCGAGCAGACCTACGACCAGCGCACGCAGGCGAAAGCCGTCGCCGAGGCATCGGTCGCGGCGCAGGAGGCCGCCATCCGGCAGGCCCAGCTCGATCTCGACTTCACCGAATTGCGCGCGCCGGTTTCGGGCCGCATCGGCGACCGCCGCGTCTCCATCGGCAATCTGGTGACCGGCGGCACCGGGGGCACCACGCTGCTCGCCACCATCGTCTCGACCGATCCGATCCGCTTCGAGTTCACCTTCGACGAAGCCTCCTATCTGCGCTATACGCGCGCCGCCAAGGATGGCGGCTCGGCGAGCCGCGGCGTCGCCTTGCCGGTCAAGCTCCGGCTGATCGACGAGACGGCCTTCACGCATGAAGGCAAGATGGACTTCATCGACAACACCATCGACCAGACCTCCGGCACCATTCGCGGCCGCGCCGAATTCGCCAATCCCGACGGGCGCTTCACGCCGGGCCTGTTCGCGCGCATCCAGTTGCCTGCCGGCCCGCCCGTCGAATCGCTGCTGGTCCCGGATGTCGCCATCGGCACCGAGCAGGTACGCAAGATCGTCCTGGTGGTCGATGCCGACAATGTCGTGCGCTCGAAATATGTGACGCTCGGCTCGGTCGTCGACGGCATGCGGGTGATTACGGCAGGCCTCTCCCCCGATGACCGCGTCATCGTCAACGGGCTGATGCGGGCCCGCGCCGGCGCCAAGGTCACGCCGCAGGAGGCAGGCGCGCCGGCCCCCGCACCCGCCTCGGCGGGTGCCGCCAAAGCCCAGACGAATTAGCGCAAGCAACGGAGCGCCCGCCAAATGCGCATTTCGCATTTCTTCATCGACCGCCCGATCTTCGCCGCGGTGGTCTCGATCGTTTTCATGATCCTTGGCGCTGTGTCCTTCGGCCGGCTGCCGGTCGCGCAATATCCCGAGATCGCGCCGCCCGTCATCAACGTCACCGGCCAATATCCCGGCGCCAGCGCCGACGTGGTCGCGGCGACCGTCGTCGCCCCGCTCGAGCAGCAGATCAACGGCGTCGAGAACATGCTCTACATCTCGTCGAATTCGACGGGTGACGGGCGTTTCGCCATTGCCGTGACCTTCGAGCTCGGCACCAATCTCGACATCGCCCAGGTGCAGGTGCAGAACCGCGTCGCCATCGCCCAGCCGCGCGTCCCGGCGGATGTGCGCAATATCGGCGTGACGGTGGCGAAAGCCTCGCCCGACCTGATGATGGTCGTGCATCTCTATTCGCCCGACAAGTCGCGCGACACGCTGTTCATCTCCAACTACGCCAACGTCCAGGTCACCGACGTCCTGAACCGCGTCGACGGCGTCGGCTCGATCACCGTCTTCGGCAGCCGCGACTATTCCATGCGCATCTGGCTCGATCCGGACCGGATGCAGTCGCTCGGGCTGACCTCGAACGATGTGGTGGCCGCGCTCCAGGCGCAGAACGTGCAGGTCGCCTCCGGCGTGCTGAGCCAGCCGCCGGTCGACAATCCGCGCGCCTTCCAGGTTGCGGTGCAGACGCTCGGCCGCCTCGCCGACCCGGCCGAGTTTTCCAACATCCTGGTCAAGCAGACCGACAATGCCGTGGTGCGGCTGAAGGACGTCGCGCGCGTCGAGCTGGCCGCGCTCGACTACACCACCAATTCCTATCTCGACCGCGATCCGGCCATCGGCCTCGGCATCTTCCAGCGGCCGGGCTCCAACGCGCTGGCGACCGCCAAGGCGGTGCAGGCGCAGATGGACCAACTGTCGAAGGATTTTCCGGCCGGGCTGAAATACACCATCGTCTACAACCCGACCGAATTCATCCAGCAGTCGGTCGACGCCGTGAACGAGTCGATCTTCGAGGCCATCCTGCTCGTGGTGCTGGTGGTCATCATCTTCCTGCAGACCTGGCGCGCCGCCGTCATCCCCATCGTCGCCATTCCCGTATCGCTGATCGGCACCTTCTTCTTCATGGGGCTGTTCGGCTTCTCTCTGAACAACCTGTCGCTGTTCGGCCTCGTCCTCGCCATCGGCATCGTGGTTGATGACGCCATCGTCGTCGTGGAGAATGTCGAGCGCAATATCGAGAACGGGCTGTCGCCGCGCGAAGCCGCGCATAAGAGCATGGATGAGGTCGGCGCGGCGCTGATCGCCATTTCGCTGGTTTTGTGCGCGGTGTTCGTGCCGGCGGCCTTCATCACCGGCATTTCCGGCCAGTTCTACCGGCAATTCGCCCTCACCATCGCCGGCGCGACGATCATCTCGCTGGTCGTCTCGCTCACGCTCTCGCCCGCCATGGCCGCGCTGCTCCTGAAGCCGCATAGCGACAAGCATCGCCCGAGCCGCTGGTGGGAAAAGCCCTTTACCGGCTTCTTCAGGGCCTTCAACTGGGCCTTCGACAAGCTGTCCTTCGGCTATGGCTGGCTGACCGGGCGGCTCGTCCGCTTTGCCGTGCTGATGCTGATCGCCTATGCCGGCATCATCGCCTTCGGCCTCAACGAGTTCCGCAAGGCGCCGGGCGGCTTCATCCCGCAGCTCGATGCCGGCTATCTGATCGTCGTCACCCAATTGCCCGGCGGCGCCGCGCTCGCCCGCACCGACGCGGTCAACCGGCGCATCGTCGATACGGCGCTGAACGTGCCGGGCGTCGCCCATGCCGTGAACATCGTCGGCTTCTCCGGCGCGACCTTCACCAATGCCCCCAATGCCGGCGCCACCTTCGTCGTGCTCGATCCGTTCGAGGCGCGTGCGAAAAACCCGCAGCAATCGGCGGCGGCGCTGCAGGCGACGCTGACCCAGAAACTCTCCTCGATCCAGGAAGGCCTCATCGTCGTGGTGCGGCCGCCGCCCGTGCGCGGCATCGGCAATGCCGGCGGTTTCCGCATGATGGTCGAGGATCGCGGCGGCCTAGGGCCGGAGGCGCTGCAGGGCGCCGTCCAGGCCATGACGGCTCGCGCCGCGCAGACGCCCGGCGTCGCCCAGGTCTATTCGCTGTTCGAGACCTCGACGCCGCAGCTCTATCTCGACATCGACCGCACCAAGGTACAGTTGCTCGGCGTCCGGATGGGCGATGTGTTCGCGGCCTTGCAGACTTTCCTCGGCTCGACCTATGTCAACGACTTCAACCTGCTCGGCCACACCTACCGCGTGACGGCGCAGGCGGATTCGGCCTACCGGCTCGACCCCAAGGACGTGCTGAAGATCCGCGTCCGCAATTCGGCGGGCGAGACGGTGCCGCTCGGCTCCTTCACGACCTTGCGCGACATCTCCGGCTCCTACCGCGTGCCGCGCTACAACCTCTACCCCGCCGCCGAGCTCGACGGCGCGGCTGCCCCCGGCTATTCGGCCGGGCAGGCGATCCAGACCATGCAGCAGCTCGCCGCCGAGACCCTGCCGCAGGGCTTCAGCTACGAATGGACGACGCTGGCCTTCCAGCAGATCCGGGCGGGCAATACCGCGACCTTCGCCTTCATCCTGGCGGTGGTGTTCGTGTTCCTGGTGCTCGCGGCGCAATATGAGAGCCTGACCTTGCCGCTGGCGGTCATCCTGATCGTGCCGATGTGCCTGATCGCCTCGATCACCGGCGTGCTGCTGCGAGGCCAGGACAACAACATCCTGACCCAGGTCGGCTTCATCGTGCTGATCGGCCTTGCGGCGAAGAACGCCATTCTGATCGTCGAATTCGCCAAGCAGCTCGAGGATCAGGGGCGCGACAGCCGGACCGCCGCCGTCGAGGCCGCGCGGCTGCGGCTGCGGCCGATCCTGATGACCTCGCTCGCCTTCATCTTCGGCGTGGTGCCGCTGGTCTGGGCGGTCGGCGCGGGCGCGGAATTGCGCCAGACGCTCGGCACGGCGGTCGCCTCGGGCATGATCGGCGTGACGGTGTTCGGCCTGATCTTCACGCCGGTGTTCTACGTCATCAGCCGCTGGCTCGCCAATCTCAGGCGCAAGCCGCAGCCGGCGCCGGGGCCAGCCCCGACACCCGCTCCGGCGGAATAAGGCTCATGCGGGCGGCGGCAACGCGCCGCCCGGATCGCAGCAAGCCTCAGCCGACGATGCCGATGAAATCGGCCTCGGTGATCAATTGCGCGCCGCTGCCGCTGACCCCTTGCAGGTGGATGCTGGCGCCGTGGTCGATGGTCACCAGCATGTCGGCGCCGAGGTCGGCGATGGTGACGCGGGCGGCGAAATCCGCCGCGTCGATGCCGAAAGCCGTCAGGTCGATCAGATCCTGGCCGCCGGCCGGATTGGCGTCGAAGCCGATGATGGTGTCGGCGCCGAAGCCGGGGCCGAACACGAACATGTCGTTGCCCGCGCCGCCGTTCAGCACATCATCGCCCAGGCCGCCGATGAGCACGTCATTGCCCCCGTCGCCGTTCAGCGTGTCGGCGCCGTCGCCGCCATTGAGGGTGTCGGCGCCGCCGCCGCCGCTCAGCACGTCATTGCCGCCGCCGCCGGTGATGACATTGGCGAGGCCGTTGCCGGTCGCGGCGAACGCGCCGGTGCCGGTGAAGCTCAGATTCTCCACATTCGCCGACAGGGTGTAGGCGCTGCTCGCCGTGAACACGCTATCCACGCCCGCATTGGCCGCCTCGGTAACGGTGTCGCCGGCATCGGCGTAGTAGGTGTCGTTGCCCGCGCCGCCGGCCAGCCTGTTGGCGTTCAGATTGCCCGCGAGCGTGTCGTCGCCGCTGCCGCCGGTGACGTTCTCGATATTGGCGATGGAGGCGAAGCCCGAGGCGGTGGCCGCCGCCAGATCGACGCCGACGGCCGCCGACGATCCGGCATAGTTCAGCGTGTCGCTGACGCCCAGCAGATCGGCGGTGACCGCTTCGACGCCGATGATCGAGCCATTCTCGAAGCTCGTTAGCGCGGTGCCGTCGAAGAACACGTTGAGCACGTCGTTGGCCGCCGTGCCGGTGATGTGCAGCGTATCGAAACCCGCGCCGCCATCGACGAGATCGGCGCCGTCGCCGAAGCCGTAATGGAAGACATCGTCGCCATCGTCGCCGAACATCAGGTCCGCCGCCGCCCCTCCGGTGATCGTGTCATTGCCGGTGCCGCCATGCAGGATGTCGGCCGCCGCGCCGCCTTCGATGCTGTCATTGCCGGCGCCGCCGTCGATGATGTCGAGGCCCGCGCCGCCGATCAGGTGGTCGGCGCCGGCCAGGCCGTTGATGATGTCATTGCCGCCGGCGCCGTCGATGGTGTCGGCGCCTTCGGTGCCGGTCAGCGTGTTGGCGGCATTGGTGCCGGTGAGGGTGATGCCGGGCAGGGGCGAGACCGCCGCCGTGGCGCCGCTCGCCGCGCTGTCGGCGAAGCCCTGGCCGTCCGTGTAGGCCGCCGAGACCGAGATCGCATGACCGACATCATCGGCGCCCAGCAGCAGGGTCGAGCCCGTTGCGCCGCCGATGGCGACGCCGTCGCGCAGCCATTGGTAGCTGGCCGCGCCGCCCGCCCCGTCCGGATCGGCGCCGAGCACCGCCGACAAGGTTTGCCCCTGCGCGGCGGTCCCCGCGATGGTCAGCGCCGCCGCGCCGTCATCGACCGCCGCCACGCTGAGCGAGACGGTCTTGGCCGTGCTATCGAGCGCGCCGTCATTGACGACATAGGAGAAGCTTGCCGCACCGGCGAAATTGGCCGCCGGGGTGAAGATGTAGGTGCCGGTCGCCGGATCGATGCTGACCGTGCCGTGGGCGGCGCTGTCGGGCACCAGCTTGAAGGTCAGCGCATCGCCATTGATGTCGGCGCCGGGCAGCAGCACGCCGGTGATGGGCGTATCCTCCGTCCCACTATTGGCTTCCGGCGTCGCCGACACTGTCGGTGCGGTGTTCAAGGGCGTGACCGCCCCGGTCGGCGCGCTGGTGACGGCTTCGGCAAAACCCTGGCCGTCGACATAGGTCGCCTTGGCGGCGATGACGTGGCCGACATCGCCCGCGCCGAGCGTGAAGCTCGTGCCATGCGCGCCCTGGATGACGGCGCCGTCGCGCAGCCATTGGAACACCGGCGTGGTGCCGGGGCCGTCCGGGTCGGGGCCGAGGATCGCGGTCAGCGTCTGGCCCTCCGAGGCGGTGCCGGCGAGGGTCAGCGCGGCATGGCCGTCATTGGTGGGCAGCACGTTGATGATGAAATTATCGGTGACGGAGAGGCCGCCGGCATCGGTGACCTTGACCCGCACATCGATCGGCCCGGCGAAATTGGCGGGCGGCGTGCCGGTGACGCGGGCGCCGGTGACGAGGCCGGTCGCGTCGGTCAGCACGGTGAAGGTGAGGCCCATCGTCGAGAGCGGGTCGCCATTGGCGAGGGTCGCGGTGTAGACGAGCTGGTTGGCGGGCGTCAGGTCATCGGTGAAGGTCGTCAGCAGCGACAGGAAGATGCCGGGCCGCGTCGCCGTCCCGAGCGGGGCGTCCTCATGGCCGGTGGTGTCGGGCAGGCCGGGCTGGGCGACCTGGCCCACCACGGTCGGCGCGTGGTTGACGACGGGGTTGGTGACCAGCAGCGCGGTCGGCGGCGAGACGATGGTCTCCTTGACGCCGAGCCCGTCGATGAAGCTGGCGACGACCCGCAGCGGCGTCCCGACGAGGGCGTCGGTCGGGGTGAAGGTGAGGCCGTTGGCGCCCTGGATCGAGATCCAGGTGGGCGGATTGCCGCCGACGCCGAGCTGTTCCTGATATTGCCACTGGATGGTCAGCTCGTTGACGGGGATGTCGATGCGCTCGAATCCGGCCGTGGCGGGATCGAGCACGCCGTTGACGCGCACGCCTTCGAAATCGTTGATCGCCGCCTGGAAGGTCAGCGTGTCGCCGACCGTGACCGCTCCGCCCGCCCCCACCGGGGCGCCATTGTCGAACAGGGTGATGGTGCCCTCGGCGACGAAGTCCGGCAGGTTGAAGTTGAACGGGTTGTCCAAGGTCACATCGGCGAATTGCAGGCGCTCGATATTATAGAGCGTGTCGATGCCGTCATTGGTGACCGCCGCCGCGCCGCCCCCCGCGCCGCCGCCGCCCGCCACCGGCACATGGGTGACGCGGAGTGCGACATTGCCGTCGCTGCCGAAGATCAGCTCGCCGGTATTCGGGTCGGTCGCCAACTCGATCAGATAGTTCGCCGAAACGTCGGAGAACACGGCGGTGTCGATGTCGCCCGCCGTCAGCGCCGCGCCAGTTTCGGGATCGAAGGTCGGGCGCACCGCCTGATCGTAGAGGATTTCGCGGACGATCTGCGCCCCGGCATGGGCGCCGCCGAGCAGTTCCACATGCAGGCGGGCGTCGCCGTCGATGATGTCGTTGCCGCCGCGCCCCTCGATGAAGTCGCTGCCGCCGCCCCCGAACAGGATGTTGCCGTCCGAGAAGGAGACCGGGCCCTCGGGGAAGTAATCGGCGAGGCCGGTGATCAGATTGACGTTGTTGAGGACGTTGAACGGATCGGCGAGGGCATTGTTGGTGCCCTGGATGATGTCGTCGAAGCGCGAGCCGCTCGCCGCCTCGGTCTCGACGAAGACGTCGCGGATGGCGTCGCCCCCCGGCGCGCCCGGCTGGGCGATGAATTCGCGCAAGGTCATGTCGATGCTGACGCCTTGCGTCTCGTTTTCCCAGGAGGCCCAGTCGAAGCCGAGCCGGCCCTCGAACTTGTCGAAGCCACCGAGGCCGAGCATGATGTCGTCGCCGCTAAAACCCTGCATGCGGTCGCCCTGCGCGCCGCCGTCCAGCACGTCATTGCCCTGGATCAGCGGCACCTGGCCGGTGGGCGCGCCCTGGTCGCCGACCAGCAGGTCGCCGCCATTGCCGCCCGCCACCCAGTCATCGCCCTCATTGCCCTCCAGCTCGTCGTCGCCGTCGCCGCCGAAGATGATGTCGTTGCCGAGGCCGCCGAGCGCGTTGTCGAGCCCGGCCGGGCCGGAGAGGCCGGTATCAATGAAATCGTCGCCGTCGCCGCCGAAAATGATGTCATCGCCGATGCCGGCGTAGATGGTGTCGTTGCCGGCATCGCCGTGGATAGTGTCGTCGCCGGCGCTGTCGCTGATGGTGTCGTTGCCGGTGCCGCCATAGAGGAAGTCGTTGCCGTTGCCGCCGTCCAGCCAGTCGTTGCCGCCATCGCCCCAGACGGTGTCGTCATCGGCCTGGCCGGACAGCAGGCGGTCATCGCCCTCGGTGCCGCCGAGCACGATGGTGTTGCCGAAGAAATTGTCGTCGCCGATGAAATGCACGGTGCCGTCGGCCAGTTTCTCCACCAGCAGCGCGCCGGTGACGGGGTTGCGCAGCCAGGTCGCGGGATCGTCGGTGACGGCGCCCGCCTCGACCGTATATTCCGGCGTCAGGAAGATGCTGGCGGGCAGATGCTTGGCGCCGGTATTGGCCTGGATCAACTCGGCGAAGGAATTGGCCTCGATCTCGCTGCCGAAATGGGTGCCCTCAAGCCGCGGCAGGTAATAGAGCCGGTCGCCGTCCTGCAGGCTCTCCATCTGGGTTTCGAAGATGAAATTGAAGGTCGAGCCGAGCAGGCCGCCGAACAGGTTCTGCTTCTCGGCAAGGCCGCCGATCCACAGATCGACCGTATCCAGGCCGGTGATCGAGCCTGTGCTCCATTCGGCGTGGACGGCGAGCGGGTTGTCCAGATCGTTCGCATAGGCCCCGAGGCTATGCATGAAGTCATAGGCGTCCTGGCTGAATGCGGGATTGGCGTGGGTCGGATCGCTCGGGTCGAGCAATTGCGAATGCAGGATGAGGTCGAGCGCCGCCGCCCGCTTCTCTTCCAGCGTCGTCGCCGAGGTGATCGAGGAATGGGTGCCATAGGCGGCGATGAAATTGACGATCGAGGCGTCGTGCTTGAGAAACTGCCGGAATTCGTCCCAATTCTCGTAGGGCTTGAGCGTCGTGTCGTGGGTCTGGCTGTAGATCTCGTTGCGCAGGAGATTGAGCGGGGCGACGCCCGTGTCGCGGCCGCGCGCGATATTGAGGGCGGCAAGGTCAAGCGGCAGGCCGAGCAGATTGTTGCGCAGCGCGCCGGTGACGAATTCGTCGATCTCGGAGCCGACCTGATGCGTGGTGCCCTGCACGATCTCCGCCGTCATGTCGGCGCCGCCGGAGGCGAAGAGCAGCGGGTTGGTGAAGGCCTGGATCAGCCCGGCATTGGTGACGATGGGCTGGCCGTTGGCGTCGAGCTTCGGGGTGCCGTCCGGATTGAGCTCGAAAATCGGCACGTTCTCGTCGAGCATGGAATGGCCGAAGCGGTAGACCGCATTGGCGAATTCCGAGACGATGGCCGCGTCGAGATGGATGTCGGTATTGCCGAAGACGTGCACGGTCGGCGCGATCTTCCGCGCGAATTCCTCAAAGACCAGATGCTGATATTGCGTCTCGGTGCCGAATTTGGCGACCTGGAACAGCCGCTCGCCGTTCCACTCATTGTCCTGGATGCCGTCGGCCAGATTGGCGCCGGGCAGCACCCAGTTCAGCGCGAAGGAAACATCGCCATTGGCGAGCTCGGTCTGGATCAGGTCCTTCACCTGCTCGATCAGCCGGTTGTGCTCGTCATGGAAGATGGTGTGGACGGCAGTCAGCGCGATGTTCTCGTTCGCCCGCCCGTCGCCCGCGACGTAATGGGCGTCGAGCAGTTCATTGTCGTAGAAGCCGGCGGCGGGCGTGTTGCCGGCGACGCTGTCATCGTCGGCCTGCAAGGCGGCGCCGGTCTGCTCGTTGAAGGGCAGGGCGAAATGGGCGGTGTCGTCGATGAAGGCGTGGCCGGTATAAACCACATGCGCGTCCGGATCGTTCGGATCGGGATGGGTAAGGTCGAGCCCTTCGGCGGTCCCTTCGACGAGCGTGGTCGAGCCGTCAGCGTGCTGCACGACGACCTGCGCGTAGCCATTCGCTCCGGGGATGAAATTGCCGTAGGCGTCCGTCGCCAGCAGCGGCACGTCGCGGCTGTTGTAGTCGGTGAGGATGATGCCGAGTTTCAGCGCATTGGCCTTCAGGTCGGCCCAGGTGGCCATGCCGCTATTGTCGTCGGCGGTGCCGTCGATATTGTCGGGGCCGGCGGCGTGCTGCAGCAGCTTGCCGCTCGAATGCAGATTGCCGTCCGAGCCGGTCATGTACTCGCGCAGGAAGACCTGATGCGAGGGATGCGAGGAGTAGGTCTGGTTCTGGTCGACGAAAGGCGTCGTGGTGTTGAGGTTCTGGTGGATGTCGTCGGCGGTGCCGGTGATGCCGTCGGCGCCGGGCAGCACGGCGATGTCGGTGGCGCGCGTCAGCACCATGAAATTGTTCGGGCTGCCCTCGACATAGAGCGGGTCGTCCGGCAAGAGCGGGATGAACACCGTGCCGTTGCCGCCCTTGGCGATGGAATCGAGGCCGTGGTCGAAGAACTGGCCGAAGAAGGTGGTCCAGGCATTGAATGGCGCGGACAGGCCCGCATCCGGCGTAATGTTGCCGATGAACAGGTTGGAGCCATCGGCGGGCAGCACGTCGTCGGCGGTGCCGTAGACGCCATCGGCGCCGGGCATGGTCAGGCCGGTCGGGTTGGTGGGGAGGACGGTGTAGCCGTCGCCGAGCTGGGCGCCGAAATGCTGCGCCGCCTCGACGGCGGCCGGATTGTTCGAGCTGAGGTCCGAGATCAGGTTCGAGATCGTGCGCGGTGCGGTATCGACGACGATGTCGCCGGGTTCCGTGCTGGCATAGGACGTCGTCATCGTATCACCGGCGACGCCCGGATTGGGGTCGAAGATGGTGCCGTCGATATTGACCTGCACGGTCTGGAAATATTGCGTGGTCTGGGTCGGGAAGGGCTGGTCGGCGGAGCCGTAATCGCTCTGGCCGGGAACGGCGTTGTTGTCGGTGCCGGCGACTTCGCGCAGTCCGAAGGGCAGATGGGGGTTGACCGGCGGCTGCCCGGACTCGGCCTGCAGGATTTGCGTCAATACGAATTGCAGATCGGACTTGTTAAACGCGACCATTTTTCCCCCCAACAGGATTTGCGGTCATGCGCGACCACTCGCCAATCGCGCCCGTCCACGGCGAGGTCTGAGACCTGGTCCGAAGCCGTGCCCGACTTTGGCCAAAAATGACGCAATCGGAGCGTCGGCAAAACCGATCAATGTCCCAATGGCGGGTCTGACTGAGGTCCCTGAAGGTACTTCGGTACCAGGATAAAACGTGCGGGGTCAGCCGCCGGATAGATCAGGCGGGCGCTTGATTTTCCGATCGGACCAAAGTCGGACAGATGGATTTTGGGCGGGCACAAATGGCGAAGATAAAATGCAAGGATGCCATCCCAAGCGCACCCCTCGCCGTCGTCCCGGACGCCGCGCAGCGGCGAGCCGGGACCCAATCATCTGCCCGCGAATGCTGCGGCAAGAGGTGAGGCGAGTGGGCCCCGGCTCTGACGGCCGGGGCGACGGGATTAGGGGTTTTGCGAAGCCCTATCCGGCCTTAAATGCGCAGGTTCGGCGTCCGGTCGGCGGCGCCTGCGCTGGCGAGCTTGCCCGGCTCCTGGCCCTGATATTGGACGGCGATCATGAGGCTCATCAGCGCGAAGCCGATGATGTCCGTGGTCAGCTCGGGCGCGACCAGCAGCAGCGCGGCGATGATCGCGATGGCCCGCTGCCAATAGGGCATCGGCGTCAGCAGATAACCGTGCAGCCCCGCCGCCAGCATCCCGATGCCGATGCAGGAGACCAGGAAGCGCCAGACGATATTGGGCCAGTCGCCGATCATCAGCAGGGCAGGCTCGTAGACGAACATGAAGGGCACGACGAAGCCCGCCGCGCCGATCTTCACCGCCGCCCAGCCGGTGCGCCACAGGTTGGATTTCGCCAGCCCAGAGGCGGCATAGACCGCGAGCGCGACCGGCGGCGTGATGGCCGAGAGGATGGCGAAGTAGAAGGCGAACATATGCGCGGCGGGCCGGACCACGCCGAGCTTTACTAGCGCGGGCACCAGGAGCGACACCATGATGATATAGGCCGGCGTCGTCGGCATGCCCATGCCGAGCACGATGCCGGCGGCCATGGTCATCACCAGCGCCACGATCAGCGTGTCCTGCGACAGCCCGACCACCCATTGCGAGAAGGTGATGCCGAGCCCGGTCAGGATGACGATGCCGATGATGATGCCGGCGCAGGCGCAGGCGAGGGCCACCGGCAGCGTGTTGCGCGCGCCGTCGATCAGCGCGTCGACGATGGGGCGGCCTTCAATCTTGAGCAGGATGATGGTGTCGCGGACGCGCCAGAGCCAGAGCGCGATCAGACCGGTGAACAGCGCCGCTTCGGCGAGCGGCGGGAGGCCGAACAGCGCCGGGATCAGCGCCGGAACGGACGAGACGGCCGGCAGCAGGATCAGCGCGGGCACGATGACCAACACCACCGGCCCGAACCACGCCACCGGGAAGCAGAGCAGTGTGCCGGTCAGCGCTGCGAGCGGGGCGCTATAGCCGGAATACATCACGAACAGGATCGACAGCACCGGGATGAACAGATGGCCGCGCGCGGCCATGGTCGTGCCGAGCCGGGGGAGTTCGGAGCGCGGCACGCCGAGCAGCCCCTGGCGCTTGGCCTCGAAATGCACCGCCGCGAAACAGGCGATGTAATAGAGGATGGCCGGGATGGTCGCCCAGATCACCACCTGCGCGTAGCTGACACCCTGGAACTCGGCCATGACGAAGGCGGCGGCGCCCATGATCGGCGGCATGATCTGGCCGCCGGTCGAGGCGACGGCTTCGACGGCGGCGGCGAAATGCGGCTTGAAGCCGGTGCGCTTCATCAGCGGGATCGAGATCGGCCCGTCCACCATCACATTGGCGACGGCGGAGCCCGAGATCGTGCCGAACAGCGAGGACGAGACGACCGACACCTTGCCGGGGCCGCCCGCCGTGTGTCCGGTCAGCGCCATGGCGAAATCCATGAATAATTGCCCGGTGCCCGTGCGTTCCATGAACGCGCCGAACAATACGAAGATCATCACATAGGAGGCTGAGACCGCCAGAGGCTGGCCGAAAATGCCCTCGGTGGAGAGGTAGAGCTGATCGATGAAGCGATCCGCCTCGATATGCGTGCCGAGCGCGGCGTAAGCCATGAAGGCGATGGCGGTGAGCGGCAAAGCGGGGCCGAGCACCCGTCGCGTCGCCTCCAGCACCAGCAGGATCAGCGTGACGCTGAGCACCTTGTCGGCGGCAGCCATGTCGTCGACATAGATGATGCGGTTAATGATGTAGTCGTAATAGACGAAGATATAGCCGACCGCGACGATGCTCGCCGCCACCAGCGCATAGTCGAGAAGCGTTGCGTCCCGCGTCTTGCGCTCGAGCGCGGCGCGCTCCTCGGGCAGCAGCATCGCCAACTCGTTGTCGGTCGCCGATTTCAGGCGGAACCACAGGAAGCTCAGCACCAGCGCGAACAGCAGATGGATGCCGCGGAAGATGTAATCCGTCGGCGGCCCGCGAAACACCTCGCGCAGCGAGGGCGAGATGAAATCCATCGGCGGGATGATGACGCAGATGTGGTAGAGCGCCATGGCGAGGGCGACGGCGGCCGCCAGCCTGCGCGAAAAATCCTGCGTCGGCACGCGAAAATTCATCGATGCGTTTCCTGCCCCAGATCGGAAAGACCGGGGGCGGCTCGGCGTCCGCCCCTCATTGGTGATTTGCCGGTTCAGTTCACCGAAATGCCCTGTTCCTTGTACCATCTGGCCGCGCCGGCATGGAACGGCACGCCGATATCCTGGGACATGATCTGCGGCGTGAGCTGGCCGATCTCCTTATAGACGGCGGCCATCGCGTCCTTGCTCGGCATGAAGGCGGCCGTCATCTTGTAGATCATCTCTTCCGGCAGCGAGCAGGCGGCGATGATGTGGGTGTAATAGCCGATCACCTGCACATCCTTGTCCTGCTTGGGGTAGGTGCCCTGCGGGACGGTGACCAGCTTGTAGGCGGGGTTGAGCTTCTTCATGTCCTCGTAGATGGCGGCCATGTCGAGCAGGCGGATGTCGCGCGCCGAGGCCAGGTCCATGATCGAGGAGGCCGGGATGGCGGTGCCGAGCGCGAAAATGTGCACCCGGTTGTCCTTCATCTGCTCGACGCTGTCCGTATAGCTGTTGGTGAAGCTGGCCTTGACGTCGTTATAGGTGAGGCCCGAGACCTTCAGCACATGGCGGGAGATCAGCTCGCCGGTATTGCCCTTGACCTGGGTGGCGAAGCCCTTCCCCTTCATGTCCTTGAGCGTCGCCACGCCGGAATCGGCATTGGCGACCATCTGGAAATATTGCGGATAGAGCGTCGCGACGTTGCAGACCTTGGAGTGTTTTTTGTCGAGTGGCGGCTCGCCCGTCCCGGCGACGGCGTCGGCCGTGCTGATGGTGTTGGCGAAGCCGACATCGGCCTTGCCTTCCTCGATGCCGCGCACATTGGCGATGCCGGCGCCCGGCGTTGCCTGCACCTTGAGGTCGGGGATGGATTTCTCCCAAATATCCTTGAGCTGGCCGCCCAGCGGCACCCAGATGCCGGCCTGAGGACCCGTCATCAAGCGGATCTCGGCAGCCTCGGCGGTGCTCGTCAGCACCATGGCAGCAGCCACGCCTAATAAGACGTTGCGCATACTTAATCCTCCCATATTGTTTTCAATCTTGCTCTGATTGTATTTTTTGATTGTAACCCGCAGCGGTCGAACAAGCCAGCTTGTCGCATCCGTTCGCGTGAAAAGGCGGGGGCGGCAATGTTCAGGTTCCGGGCCGTAGAACCGTGGAAGAATCGTGAATACCGAGGGCGAACATGAGTAAAGAGCTCGTCGGCAAAAGCAAATTCTTGAGCTATGTCTTGCGCCACGCGCCGGAGAGTATCGGGCTCAAACTCGATGAGAATGGCTGGGTTGGCGTCGACGATCTGCTGGCGAAAAGCGCGGCAGCCGGAAGGCCGATCGACCGAGCAACGCTCGAGGAGATCGTCGCAACCAGCGACAGCGCTTCACCCTGTCGCCGGATGGGGCGCGAATCCGGGCGGCGCAGGGGCATTCGGTCTCCGTCGCGCTCGGCGTCGAGGCAGTCGAGCCACCGGAGTGGCTCTATCACGGCACGGCGACGCGCTTTCTGGATTTAATTCGGGCCGAGGGCCTGAAGCCGGGCAGCCGCCAGCAGGTGCATCTTTCGGCGGATGACGTGACGGCGACAGCGGTCGGCCAGCGGCATGGCAAGCCGGTCGTACTCCGCATCGCGGCGGGCGAAATGCACCGGCGGGGTCACCCCTTCTACCGCGCCGATAACGGCGTTTGGCTCACCGATCACCTGCCGCCGGAGTTTCTGACGGAATTGGCGCAGGGCGATCTTTCGCCAGCCAGTCGCAAAAGGCTCTGATGCGCGCGTCGTTCCGCATCGGGTCGCGCACATAGGCGCAATAGGAGCGGGCAGGCAGGACGAGATCGGGAAAGGGCGTCACCAGCCGCCCCGCCGCAAGATCGGCGCCGATCAGCGCGCTCGGTCCCATCGCAACGCCGAGGCCGCCCGCCGCCGCTTCGACCGCCAGATAGAAATGATCGAGCACCAGATTGCCCGCCGCTTCGAGGCCGGGGACGCCGGCATGGGTCAGCCACTCATCCCACAGCCGCGCCATGTTGGAGCTGTGCAGCAGCGTATGCGCGCGCAGGTCGGACGGGGCCGCCAGCGGCAGGTTTTCGAGCAGCGCCGGATGGCAGACGGGCTGGCGCGTCTCCGTCAGGAAGACGCGCGTCTGGTAGCCGTGGATGGTGTCCGGACCGCCGCGAATGACGATATCAGCCGCTTCGCCCGCCAGATCGACCGCGTCGTTGGAGGTGGTCAGCGCCACGTCGATCTCGGGATGGGCATGCCGGAAATCGGCGAGGCGCGGCAGCAGCCAGCGCACGGTGAAGGTCGCCAGCGCATTGACATGCAGCGATTTGCGGCGGCGGCGCTTGCGGGCGTCGTCCGTGGCGCGGGCGATGCGCTGAAAGGCCGGCGCGATCTCGGCCAGATAGGATTGGCCGAGTTCGGTCAGCACCACGCGCCGGTTGTGGCGCAGGAAGAGCGGCGCGCCGAGCCAGTCCTCCAGCAGCCGGATGTGGCGGCTGATGGCGCCATGGGTGACGCTCGCCTCGGTGGCGGCGGCTTTCAGACTGCCGAGCCGGGCCGCCGCCTCGAAGGCGCGCAGGGCGTTGAGAGGCGGGATGGCTTGCGTCATCTGTCAGTTTTCCGCACAAAATCCGGCAGATTATAGCCTTGATGCGGCTCCGATCTCCAGGGAAACTGACGTGAAGCATGGCAGAAGCGAGGTGGAGATGGCAACGGAGCAGATCGAATTGGCGGCCGCCACGGGACCTACGCCGAAAAAGGTGCTCGCCGTCACCTGCGGCAACCACGCGGTGCATGACGGCTATTCCGACACGCTCTATCTGCTGCTGCCGCTCTGGCAGGCCGAATTCCAGCTCAGCTATGGCGCGGTCGGCGTGTTGCGCGCGCTCTATTCCGCCGCCATGGCCGGACTGCAAGTCCCCGCGTCGAGCCTTGCCGCTCAATACAGCCCGGTGGCGCTGCTGGCTGCCGGCACCGCGATTTCCGGCCTCTGCTACATGCTCGCGGGCGCGAGCGCCGGGCTGACCATGCTGGTCATCAGCCTGCTGCTCGGCGGTATCGGCGCGAGCACGCAGCACCCGCTCGGCTCCGACCTCGTCGCCTCGGCCTTCCCCGGCGCGTCAGCCCGCGCGGCGCTCGGCACGTATAATTTCGCCGGCGACATCGGCAAGATGGCGTTTCCGGCCGGCGCCTCGCTGCTGCTGTTGTTCCTGTCCTGGCGGCAGACGGCGATGGTCGTCGGCGGCATCGGCATCGCGGCGGCTGTCGCGGTGCTGCTGGTGCTGGCGCACGCCCATCCGCGCCATCAGCCCGCCGCCGAGAGTCCGGCCGAGACCGGCGACAACCCGCCACTGTCCGCCATGAAGGGATTTCGCACCCTGCTCGGCGTCGGCATCGCGGACAGCTCGACCCGCATGGGTTTCATGACCTTCCTGCCCTTCCTGCTCGCCGCCAAGGGCGCGCCGCCCACCATCACCGGGCTCGCGCTGACGCTGACCTTCGCCGGCGGCGCCTTCGGCAAGCTCGCCTGCGGCCTGATCGGGGCAAGGCTCGGCGTCACGCGCACCATCATCGCGACCAAAGCCGCGACCGCCGCGCTGGTCGCCACCGTGCTCGTGCTGCCGGTGACCGGGATCCTGGTGGTGTTGCCGCTGCTGGGGACGATGCTCAACGGCACCTCCTCGGTGGTCTATGGCAGCGTGCCCGATTTCTGCACGCCGGCCGCCAGGGGGCGCGCATTCGGCGTCTTCTACACGGCGACCATCGGCGCGGGGGCGATCGCCCCGATCCTGTTCGGCGCGCTCACCGACCATATCGGCATCATTTCCATGATGCTCTGCATCGCCCTCACCGCTTTGGTGACGCTGCCGCTCGCCATCATGCTTCCCGCAACGCCCGATCCGGCGGTTTGAGCGCAAAGCGCCGGGCGGAGTGGATCGGGGTCGGGAGATTGGGGCGCGCCGCGCCGCCGGGATTGGCTCGGCTGGGACCGGCGCCTGTGCCGGACGGGCATGGCCGGACGATGCGGGGCCTGGACCGGGCGGGCTGTTCGCTGCCAGCGCCCGGGCGGACGGTCGCGCGTTGCGCGATGGCGCCTAGCCAAGCCTGCGGACCGGGCCGGAGAACACTCCGCCTTTCGCTGCGCTCATTGGATGCCGAAGCGCAATTTGGCGTCGTCGAGCAGTTTTAGGCAGGCGGTGTCCTCGCCTTTGGAATCGAGATCGCGCGCTTTCGCCAAGGTCGCGGCGACGCCGGTCTCCGCCGCCTTGGTCGCCTGCTCGACCGATTCCGGCGTCGGCTGATGGTGCAATTGCGCGCCGATCGTCTGCTTGCCGCTCGGCACGCTGTCCATATAGCGGGTGGAGTCTTCGAAATGCGCGATCTCAGGCGTGCAGAGACCGGCCTGGACGGCCGGGGACGCCAGGATGAGCAGGCCGCAGGCCGTCAAGGACGTGAGGAGGGGCCGCGCCGGGCGCATTCGCCGGGCGGGAGAGGCCTTGTTGTCGTTGCTTGTGAACATGGAGCGTGCTCCTTCTGGGTCGGAGTGTCATGATCGCCGCTGAAGACAGTGATCATGGAGCCGTTACCGCACCGTAAAGCCCGCCTCCCGAATTGTTCCGGCCGAGGGAAACGAGCCGAATCCGGCCAGGAGAGGCCGCTTGCCTTGGCCGCGCGCTTCCGATTCAATGCCCGCGCGGGGGCAGGAAGGCGAACATCATGCAAACGCTGACGGGCGCGCGCTTGTTGCATCGGACGGGTTGCGGCGTCGAAATCGGCCTGGATCGCGGTTTCCGGCTGTGGCTGTTCGTGCTGGAGGAGCGGCTTGCGCGGATGGTCATTACCCGGCCGGCGGGCTTGCGCATGGCGCGGAGCTGGTCGCTGTCGCCGGAGCTTGCCGGCCCGCCGGGCGACGACGCCATCGCGGGGCGCGACCGGCTGGACCTGAGCGGCTTTCCGGGCGCGGAATTCGCTATTGCCGAGACCGCCGAGGCCATTCGTGTCGAGTCGCGGCATCTCCAGATCGACATAAGCCGCGCGCCGCTCGGGCTCTCCTGGTCATTCTGCGATGCCGCCGGCGAGCCGTTCCGCGCCGTGCTCGAAGACCGTGGGACCCAGCCCTACCGCTTCGCCCGCCCTGGCCCGCAATTCGTCCACGCCTTGAAGCGCGATGCCGCCGAGCGCTATTACGGTTTTGGCGAAAAGACCGGCAATGCCGACAAGCACGGCCGCCGCCTGCGCATGGGCACCACCGACGCGCTCGGCTATGACGCGGAAAGCTCCGACCCGCTCTATAAGCACATCCCGTTCTATATCACCGTGCGGCCCGACCTTGGCGGCGCGGCGGCCGGGCTGTTCTACGACAATCTGGCGCGCGCCGCCTTCGATCTCGGCCAGGAAATCGACGCCTATCACGGGCCTTACCGCGCATTCGAAGCCGAGGACGGCGACCTCGACCTCTATGTGATCTTCGGCCCCGCCATCCGGGACGTGGTCGCCCGCTTCACCGCGTTGACCGGGCGCGCCGCCTTCGCGCCGCGCTGGAGCCTCGGCTATTCCGGCTCGACCATGCAATATACCGACGCGCCGGACGCGACCGCCCGCCTCGACGGCTTCCTCGACCTGATCGCCGAACACGGAATTTCCTGTGGCTCCTTCCACATGTCGTCCGGCTATACGCTGATCGTCGACAAGCGCTACGTCTTCACCTGGGACCGCGCCCGCTTTCCCGACCCGAAGGCGCTCGCCCGGCGTTTCGCCGATGCCGGTGTCCGGCTGATCGCCAACATCAAGCCGGCCATGCTGCTCGACCATCCGCGTTTCGCAGAAGTCGAGGCGTTCCAGGGTTTTGTCCACGACGGCGACGACCCGGCGCGTCCGCATCTGGCGCAATTCTGGGGCGGCGAGGCGGCCTATCTCGATTTCACCAATCCGCTGACGTCGCAATGGTGGTCGCGCCAAGTCGGCGAGCAGTTGCTTGATAACGGTATTACCGCGACCTGGAACGACAATAATGAGTTCGAGATCCGCGACGACGAGGCCGGGGCTCATGCCGGGCCGATGGCCTGCCTGCGCCCGGTGCAAACCGCGCTGATGCTGCGCGCCTCCCGCGCCGCCCAGATCGCCCACGCGCCGGGGAAGCGCCCTTTCCTAGTCTCGCGCTCGGGCGGGCCGGGCTTGCAACGCTACGCCCAGACCTGGACCGGCGATAACCGCACCGACTGGAAGACGCTGCGCTATAATCTGCGCATGGGGCATGGGCTGAGCCTGTCCGGGCTGTTCAATTTCGGCCATGACGTGGGTGGTTTCGCCGGACGCAGACCGGAGCCGGAGCTGTTCATGCGCTGGATCGAGCAGGGCATTTTCTGGCCGCGCTTTTCCATCCATTCCTGGAACGACGACGGCAGCGCCAGCGAGCCGTGGATGTATCCCGAATTGCTGCCGATGATCCGCGCCGCCTTCGCCTGGCGCGAACGGCTGGTGCCGTATCTCTACACGCTGCTCTGGCGCGCCCATGCGCATCACGAACCGATCCTGCGGCCGCTCTTCTACGATTTCCCCGCCGCGCCGGAATCCTATGCCGAGGAGGACAGTTTTATGGTCGGGCCCGATGTTGTGGTCGCCCCGGTGCTGGAGCCGGGCACGACGCGGCGGCGCCTGTGGCTGCCGGATGCTGCGGGCGGCTGGTTCGATCTGCGGGATGGCACTCCGTATCCGGGCGGCGGATGGATCGAGACCGAGGCCCCGCTCGGCGCGGCTCCGGCCTTCGTCCGCGCGGGCGCGATCCTGCCGCTCGGCCCGTCGCGATCCTGGGCGGATGGCCCGCTGACGCTGCGCTTATATCCGGGCGATCCCGCCGCCACGACGATCTACGACGATGACGGCGAGAGCCATGTCGACTGGCGATCGCCGCCCTGCCTGATCGAGGCCGAGGCGCGCTGGTCCGGCGGCGCGCCCTTGCTGAGCATCCGCCGCTCAGGCCCGCACGAGCCGCGCTGGTCCGAAATCCGCTTCGAGGATGCGGCGGGGCAGGGGGTAGAGGCGAGCGTCAATGGCGCGCCTCCTGCATCCGCCGTTCCCTTCGATGCCATCGGCCCGGCATAAGCGCCGGGCCGTCCGCTACTGCATCGCCTTCAAAAACCGGTCATCGACCGTCTTCGTCAGATCGATCGCCGCCGCGTTGAATTCCGGATCGGTCTTCACGACGAGGTCGAGCGCGTTCTTCATGCCCTCCGGCGTGATGACGCCGGTCAGCGAATAGGTCTCGCGCGTCGCCTTGATGGCGCTGATATAGAGCGCCTTGTCGCCGAGCCAGAATTCCTCCGGCACGGTGTCGGCGATCTGCTCGGGCGTGGCATCCTTCAGCCATTTCAGCGTCTTGCCGAAGGCGTTGGTCAGCGCCTGCACGGTTTTCGGGTTGGCGTCGATGAAGTCCTTCTTGAAATAGAGCACCGCCGCCGGGTTGGTGCCGCCGAACACCGCGACCGTGCCGTCCGTCGTGCGCGTATCGACCACGACCTTGATGGCGTCCATCGATTCCAGCTTCGAGATCACCGGATCGAGATGCGAGAGCGCGTCGATCTCGCCCTTCTGCATGGCCGCCACCGCCGACGCCCCGCCGCCGACGCCGATGAAGGAGGCATCGTCCGGCGTCAAGCCCGCCTTGACCATCAGATAGGTGACCAGCAGATGCGTCGAGGAGCCGGGCGCGGTGACGCCGATCTTCATGCCCTTGAGGTCGGCGGGAGACTTGAAGGCGGCGGCCTTCTCCTTGCGCACCGCCAGCACGACACCCGGATACCGGCCGAGCTCGATCACGGCGCGGATGTCCTGGCGCTTGGCCTGCATCCGGATGGTGTGCTCATAGGCGCCGGTGACGGCATCGACCGAGCCGCCGATCAGCGCCTGCAGCGATTTGGCGCCGCCGCCGAAATCGTTGATCTCGACGGTGAGCCCCTGCTCCTTGAAATAGCCGAGCCGTTCGGCAAGCGTCAGCGGCAGGTAGTAAAGCAGCGGCTTGCCGCCGACGCCGAGCGTGATGTTCGGCTTCTCGAGCGTCTGCGCGGATGCGAAGGCCAGCGGCGCGGCGAGGAAGGCGCAGGCGAGGAGCAGGCGTTGCAGGCGTTTCATGAGTCCTCCCAAGATTGTCTTTCTAGGGCTGTCCGGCGGTGCTTTGCGGGCGCCAGACCAGCAGCCGGTTTTCGATGCGGGTGACGGCCCAGTCCATGATCAGCACGAAGGCCGACAGGATGAACATGCCGGCGAAGACGCCGGTCGTGTCGAACACGCCCTCGGCCTGATGGATGAGATAGCCGAGCCCCGCCGCCGAGCCGAGATATTCGCCGACCACCGCCCCGACCAGCGCGAAGCCGACCGAGGTATGCAGCGAGGAAAACACCCAGGACAGCGCCGAGGGCCAGTAGACGTGCCGGAACAATTGCCGCTCGTTCATGCCGATCAGGCGCGCATTGGCGAGGATGGCCGGGCTGACTTCCTTGACGCCCTGATAGACGTTGAAGAAGACGATGAAGAACACCAGCGTGACGCCGAGCGCCACCTTCGACCAGATGCCGAGGCCGAGCCAGAGCATGAAGATCGGCGCCAGCACGACGCGGGGCAGGGCGTTGATCATCTTCACATAGGGGTCGAAGATGGCGGCGAGCAGCGGCTTCCGCGCGAACCAGAAGCCGACCGCGATGCCGCCCGCCGCGCCGATGGCGAAGGCGAGCGCGGTCTCGGTCAGCGTGATCCAGAGATGCTTCCAGATCGTGCCGGTGACGAAGAGCTTTATGATGCGCTGGCCGACATCGAGCGGCGTCGAGAAGAAGAATTCCGGCAGCAGATAGGTGCCGCCGATCGGCACTTGCGAGCCGATATGCCAGAAGGCGATGGCGCAGACGCCGACCAGGATCTGCAGGGCCAGCAGTTTCATGCCGCTGCGGGTCATCACACTCTCCCGCTGTCATAGGTTTTGATGACTTCAGCTTTAAGCTGCGCCCAGATCGCCTTATGCAGCGCGTGGAAGCGCGGATGCAGCCGGATGTCGGCGGCGTCGCGCGGGCGGGGCAGGTCGATGGGGTAGTCGCCGATGATGCTGGCCTCCGGACCCGCCGACATGATGACGACCCGGTCGGAGAGCGCGATGGCTTCTTCGAGGTCGTGGGTGACGAACAGGACCGCCTTGCGGTCGACGGCCCAGAGGTCCAGGAGCAGCGTGCCCATAATCTGGCGCGTCTGAGCATCGAGTGGGCCGAAGGGCTCGTCCATCAGGAGGATTTTCGGCTCGCGGATGAGCACCTGGGCAAGGCCGACGCGCTTGCGCTGGCCGCCCGAGAGCTGATGCGGATAGCGGTCGCCGAATTTGGCGAGTCCGACCGTGGTGAGCCATGCGAGCGCGGCGGCCTCCGCCTCCGCGCGAGGCGCGCCGCGGATTTCCAGCGTGATCGCGACATTGTCGAGCGCGCTTTTCCACGGCATCAGGCCATCCTGCTGGAAGAGATAGCCGGCCTTCAGGTTCAGCCCGGTAAGCGGCTCGCCGAAAATTTCGACCCGGCCCGTGGTCGGCTTGAGCAGTCCGGCGGCAACGTTCAGCAAGGTCGATTTCCCGCAGCCGGTCGGGCCGACAATGGCGACGAACTCCCCTTCCGCCACGGCGAGCGAGGTCGGCGCGACCGCCTTGTAGGTCGCATGACCGCCGATCGCGAAGTCGATGCTGATATCGGTCAGCGCAACGGCGCCGCCCGTCCGACCCGCAGCGTCCGCTGTGGGCATCGGTACTGCCATCCGGTTTCCTCCAAGGCGCGAGGCTTTTGTTTTTATTGCTTTATCGACGCAACATCCAGCGCCCGGACGCGCGCAGCGGCAAGCGCCCGCGCGGGCCCGCCGCCGGATGCCCCGATGATAGCCGGAAGCTCCGCGCGCGTCGATGGCGGCCGCTCGCCGGAGCATTCGGCGCCAGACGCGGCGTCCGTTCGGATCGCAGCGGCCCGCCCAAACGTGTCATCACCGCGAAAGCGGGGATCCAGTAAAGGGCAACAATCGCGGCGGGACTCCGACTGAAATAAATGCGCTGCGGCGTACCGGATGCCCGCTTTCGCGGGAATGATAAGAAGGGGGGCGCGATGACCGGCCATGGCTAGAGCGGGACCTCTCAGATAGGGGGCAACGCGCCGAACCTTGCCGCAGCCCAACCCTCTCCAAGGGGAGAGGGTGGCGTGCGTCAGCACGCCGGGCGAGGGGTTGCGGATTCAACGGCTCGCTCACGAACCCGTCATTCCCGCCCTCTCCCAAGGGAGAGGGAGTCCGGCTTCGGATCGTGGAGAGGCCGCGCCCATGTCTAAAGAGCGATTACGCCCTACAGACCCAGCAGGCGCGCGGCATTGCCGCCGGTGATGGCTTCGAAATCGCGCTGGTCGAGGCCGATGCCGGCGACATGGCCGACTGGATTGTATTCCGCCATGTCGAACGGGTAGTCGGTGCCCATCAGGATGCGGTCGGGGCCGAACAGCTCGATCAGATAGGCGAGCTGGTGGTAGGAAAATACCACCGTGTCGAGATAGACTTGGCGGAGATAGGTCGTCGGCGGCAGCGGCAATTCGCCGTGGCAATCGTCGCGCGCGCCCCAGGCGTGGTCGATGCGGCCGGAATAGCCAGGCAGATAGCCACCGCCATGCACCGCCATCAGCTTCAGCTCCGGGAAGCGGGCGAGCGTGCCGGAGAAGATCAGATTGTGCAGCGCCATCGTCGTGTCGAGCGGGTTGCCGATGATGTTGCTGAAATAGAATTTGGTGAAGCGCTCGCCATGGGTGAAGCCGTTCGGGTGCATCATGACGAAGGCGCCGAGCTTTTCCGCCTCGGCGAAGAAGGGGCGGAATTTCGGATCGGACAGTTCCTGGCCGTCGACATTGGTGAGGATCTGCACGCCTTTCAGCCCGCAATGGCCCATGGCGTAGCGCAGATCCTCGATCGCCTGATCCGGCGCCTGCAGCGTCACCGTGCCGAGCCCGACGAAACGGTCCGGATGCTTGCCGCAAAATTCGGCGACGCCCTCGTTGACGGCCTTATGCGCCTCGGCGGCGACACCGGCATCGACGGCGTAATAGCACTGGCCCGGCACCGGCGCGACGACCTGGATGTCGATGGCCATGGCGTCGAGGTCGCGGAAGCGCTTGTCGTAGCTGGTCATGACCTCGGCGCGGTCTTTTTCCTGCTGCGCATTGAGCTGCGTGGTCGCTTCATCGGCGAAATGGGCGAGCGGGATGCGGGTGGGATCGAGATGCGGCTGGGCGATGCGCGCGCCGCCGGGGACGAAGATATGCGCGTGGATGTCGACGGTCGGCGTCGAGGGGCGGCGGGCGCGGCCATCCGCGTCGTGGATGCGGGCGGCGGTCAGGCCGTAGCGGTTTTTTCCGGTGATCATGGGGTGTCCTTCCTAGATGCGTCCGCCGCGCTCCGACCAGAACACAGGCAGATTGACGGGATCGGCGGCGGCAAGGCCGGCATTCATCGCGGCCTGATAGCAGGCCGTCGCGGCCTGCGTGACCGGGACGGCGACGCGGAGCTGTTCGGCGAGGGCGGTCATGGCGACGAGGTCTTTGGTTGCCGCGCCGAGATCGAAGGCGGGCTGTCCGGCGGGCGCTCCGGCGAGCAGGGCGGCGATGCTGGGTCCGCGCAGTTTCATGGCGGTCGGCGTGCCCGAGGTGTCGGAGAGGATGTCGATGACGCGCTCGGGCAGCAGGCCGAGCGGCTTGCAGAGCGACAGCGCCTCGCCGAGCGCCTGCCAATAGACCATCAGCGGCAGGTTGACGGCGAGCTTCATCTTGGCCCCCGCGCCGACCGGCCCGACATGCTCGACGCGGCGGCAGAGCTGGTCCAGCAGCGGGCGGGCAAGCGCGAAATCGGCGTCGGCGGCGCCGGCGAGGCCGAGCAGCTTGCCCTCCCGCGCGGGACCGACCGTGCCGCCGACAGGGCATTCGACGAAACGCCCGCCGCGCGCCGCGACATCGCGTCCGAGTGCTTCCTCGATCTCGGGCAGCACGGTGCTCATGTCAATGACGAGCTTGCCGGTGATGTCGGCGGAGAGGACGCCTCCTGCTCCGCGATAGACGGCATCGATGGCGTCAGCATTCAGCAGCACACTGATGATGCAATCCACGCCGCCTGCCAGCACGCCGGGCGACCCGGCGGCAACCGCGCCGAGAGCCGTCAGCGGCTCGGTTTTCGCCGCGTCGCGGTTCCAGACGGTGACTTCGTGGCCGACCTCGAGCAGGCGCTGGGCCATCGCGGCGCCCATGCGGCCAGTGCCGCAAATGCCGATCTTCATGTCGTCTCCTCGGAAAGCGCGTGGATCGCGGCGGCGATCCGGTCGGGGGTGAGAGGCATGTCGCGCACCCGCACGCCGAGCGCATGGGCCACGGCATTGGCGATGGCGGCGGCGACCGGACCGGCGGCGCATTCGCCCGCGCCGAGCGGACGCTCGCCGGCCGGGGCGAGGACGATAGTCTCGATGACTGGGGTCTCGCTGAAGCTGAGGATGGGATAGTCGGCCCAGGAGCGGGCGGCGAAACCGTCCGGCGTCCAGCGCGCGGCTTCCTTGAGCGTCCAGCTCGCGGCCTGGACGATGCCGCCTTCGACTTGGTTGATGAGCCCGTCGCGGTGGATGACCTCGCCCGCGTCGATGGCGGCATGGACTGTCAGCAGCCGCACCTTGTCCGAGACTTCGACCGTGGCGACGCAGGCGAAATAGGCGGCGAGGTTCTTGTAGCGGGCAAAGCCGATGCCGCGCCCGCGTCCCTCGCCGCCGGGATCGGAGGCGTCCCAGGAGGCGGCGGCGCTGGCGGCTTCGATGACGGCGCGGCCGCGCTGGTCGTCCAGATGGTCGAGGCGGAAGGCGACGGGATCCCGGCCCGCCAGCAGCGCCAGTTCGTCCATAAAACTTTCGATGGCGAAAATGTTGCCGTGGCCGCCGAGCGTCCGCATGGCCGAGCTGCGCAAGGGGCCCTGGTGCAGCAGATGGTGCGTGAGGGTCCGGCGCCCGAGAGTATAGAGCGGCACGGAATTGCGGTCGCCGCCGCCTTGCGGGCGGGCGGCATCGGTGTCGGCGGAGGAGGCGTGCGGGCTTTGCAGGGAGCGGGCGGCGAGGAGATTGATGCCGTCGCCGATGCCGGGCCGGGCAAGATGCGGCGGGCTCCAGACGTCGTAGCTCCATTCGGCGATGCGGCCGGATGGGTCGAGGCCGGCAGAGATCTGCATCCGCATCGCCGCGCCGAAGGGCGACCAGCTCAACTCGTCGGCGCGGCTCCAGAGGCACATCACCGGCGCGCACACGGCGCGCGCGAGCAGGGCGGCGTCAAGGGCGACATCGTCGGCGCCATTATGGCCGTAGCAGCCGGAGCCGTGGGCGTGGGTCACGTCGACCGCCGAGGCATCGAGGCCGAAGACGCGCGCGAGCTGGCGTTTCAGCGGATAGATCCCTTGCGTGTGCGACCAGACTTTGAGCCGCCCGTCCGTCCATTCCGCCACGGCGCAGGATGGACCGATCGAGGCATGGGCGAGATAGGGGCGGGTGTAGCGCGCGGCGTGGCGCCGGGCGATGGGGCCGGGGGCCGTCTCGTCGGCGATGAAAGTGGTGCTGCTTTTCGGGACGACGCCGTCAATCCAGCCATTGCGGCCGTCGTCGGCGGGCAAGGTTTCGGTGCGCCAAACTGCCGTGCGGGCGGCGACCGCGACGGCCTTGGCGGCCAGCTCATCACGCTCGGCGACCACGCCAGCGAATTCGCCATCGCGGACCACCGCGACCACTCCGGGCATCGCTTGAACGGCTGCCACGTCGAACGACTCCAGACGCTGCCTCGGATGCGCCGGACGCAAGACGCGCCCATAGAGCATCCCGGGCCGCGTCATGTCCTGGATGAAGGCCGCGCCTGACAGCTTTTGCGGCAGGTCGGGGCGCTGCAATCCCTCATGATCGACGCTGCCGCCGCGCAAGGCCGGCGCAGGCAGGTCCAGCGCCGAGCGTTCGAGGTCTATCGCGTCGCGCAATTGCCAATAGCTGACCGTCTCATTGCGTCCGCGCCGCCGGAACAACCCGTCCGCGACCTCGATTTCCTCCGCAGGGGCCCCGAGCTGCCGCGCGGCGGCCCCGGCGAAAATCTCTCGCACCGCCGCCGCCGCCCAGCGCATCGCCGACCCGCCTTGCTCGATCGAATAGCTGCCTGCCGTTATGCCTTCATCGGGCGCGTCGATCGTGCTGGCGGCGGCGATACTGATCTGGTCGAAGCGCAGCCCGAGTTCAGCCGCCGCGATGGCCGCAATCCCCGTGGTCGCGCCTTGCCCCAGCTCGACCTTGCCGCTGTGTACGGTCACCTGCGCCGGTCCATCGATGGAAATCCAGCGCGACAGCAGCGGGTTCGCCTTCAGATTGGACGGAAGCTCGCTCATGCCCGGCCTCCCGCCAGCGTCGCCATCGCACGGTCGAGCGCGCGCAGCACGCGCGCATGCGAGCCGCAGCGGCACAGATTGCGCTCGTCGAGCACCGCGATGATGTCGGCCCGGCTGGTCGCTGGCTGGCGCGACATGAGGCCCGTCACCGTCATGATGATGCCGTTGGTGCAGTAGCCGCATTGCGCGGCCTGCTCGGCGATGAAGGCCTGGCGCACCGCCTCGCCCGCTGCCGTCGACGCCACGCCCTCGATGGTGGTGACAGCGCGTCCGGCGGCGGCTTCGAGCGGCATGGCGCAACTCTGCACCGGATTGCCGTCGAGCAGCACGGTGCAGGCGCCGCAATAGCCTTCGGAGCAGCCGATGCGGCTGCCTTTCAGATGCAGATCCTGCCGCAGCACCGCCAGCAGCGGCGTATCCGCGCCGGCCGTCACGCTCACCGCCCGCCCGTTGACCGTCAGCGCCACCGCGCTCTCATTCGCTTCGTCCATATTCCGCCTCATGCCGCGTGATGCGTGCCGATCACGCCGAGATTCTGGGCGATCAGCGCCTCATTGCCAACCACCTCCGACACCCGGCCGTCAAATGTGACGCGGCCGGTATTGAGGATGACCACATGATCGGCCAGCGAAAAAGCGAGCTGGCTGTTCTGCTCGACCAGGATGATCGACTGCCCTTCGGCCTTCAGCCGCGCGATGGTGCGCCCGACCTCCGCGACGATCAGCGGCGCCAGCCCCTCGGACGGCTCGTCGAGCAGCAGCACGCGCGGATTGCCCATCAGCGCGCGCCCGATGGCGAGCATCTGCTGCTCGCCGCCCGACAGCGTTCCGGCGAGTTGCGACCGCCGCGCGCTCATCGGCGGGAACAGCTCGAAAATGCGCTCCAGCGTCCAGGGACGGTCCGTGGTGGCGGCGCGCTGGCGCGCCACGGTGAGATTTTCCAGCACCGAGAGCGAGGGGAACACCCGCCGCCCCTGCGGCACCAGCCCGACGCCCGCGTGTGAAATCGCCTCGGGCGGCAGCCCGGCGATTGCCTTGCCGAACAGCGCGATGCCGCCCGAGCGCGGCGGCAGCAGGCCCATGATCGAGGAAATGCAGGTGGTCTTGCCCGCGCCGTTGCGGCCGAGCAGCGCCAGCACTTCGCCCGCGCGCAAGGCGAAGGAGACGCCGTGCAGAACGTGGCTGTCGCCATAATAGGCTTCGAGCGTGTCGATGCGCAGCGCGTCAGTGGCCAAGATAGACCTCCCGCGTCTTGGGGTCGGCGATGACGGCGTCGCGCGGGCCATCGACCAGCACGCGGCCGTAATGCAGCAGCGTCACGGTCTCGGCGAGGTCGAGCGCGGTGTCCATGTCGTGCTCGATCATGATGACCGTGGTGTCGCGCGGGATCGCCGCGATGAGCTGCTTGATGGTCGCCCGCTCCTCGCTGGACAGGCCCGCCAGCGGCTCGTCGAGCAGCAAAAGGCGCGGCTTCTGCGCCAGCGCCATGGCGATTTCCAGCCGCCGCTTCTGGCCGTAGGCGATCTCGCCGACCCGCGCTTCGGCCAGCGCGCCAAGGCCGACGCGGTCGAGCATGTGCCGCGCCTCGGCGTGCAGCTCGGCGTAAAAGCCGAGCGGGCGGAACATGTTCCAGCGCGCGCCTTTGAGGCCCATCAGCCCGAGCACGACGTTATGCGCGACGCTGTCCTGCGGAAACAAGGTGATGATCTGATAGGTACGGGAGAGGCCGAGATGGGCGCGGGCGTGCGGGGTCAGTCTGGTGACGTCCTGGCCGAACAGCAGGATTTTTCCGGAGGTCGGGCGGAAATCGCCGGTGATCTGGTTGAACAGCGTGGTTTTGCCCGCGCCGTTCGGGCCGATGATGAGCCGCCGCTCGCCGGGCATGATCTTCAGCGAGACGTCCTGGGTCGCCGGGATGCCGCCGAAATGTTTGACCAGATGGACGATTTCGAGCGCGGGCGCGGTCATGGCTTGCCGCTGCCTTTGCGTGAGAGCAGGCGCCTCACCCCGGGGACGATGCCTTCGGGGATGACCAGGACGATGAACAGGAAGACGAAGCCGAGCAGCATGTTCCAGCGCTCGATATAGGCCGAGGCGTAGTTCTTCAGCAGCACCAGCAGCCCCGCGCCGATGACCGGCCCGCCGAGCGTCCCCGAGCCGCCCGCGATGACGCCGAGCAGCCCCTCCGCCGAGGTGGTGATGGAGAGCGAGGTCGGGTGGATGTAGCGGTGGTAATAGACGTAGAGCAGGCCCGCCACGCCGCCCCAGAAGCCGGCGTAGACGAAGGTGATCCAGCGGATCAGCCAGACATTATAGCCGAGCGCGGCCATGCGGCGCGGCTGGTCGCGAGTGCCCTTCAATGCCGAGCCGAAGGCCGAGGACACGAATACCGCCATCAGCGTGAAGGCGGCGGCGAAAACCGCCAGGGTGAACCAGTAATACGCGCCCGCGCCATCGAGCGCGATGCCGAAGGGCGCGGGCCGCCCGGCGAGCGTCAGGCCATTATCGCCATTGGTCAGCGAGGCCCAGCGATAGGCGAGGCCCCACAGCACCTGCGACAGGGCGAGCGTAATCATCAGGAAGCCGAGGCCGGTGGCGCGCAGGGCGATCAGGCCGAAGCACGCCGCCATTAGCGTCGTGGTCGTGATCGAGAGCAGCGCGGCGGGCGCAAAGCCGAGGCCGAGATTGGTCGAGGCCCAGGCCGAGGCGTAGGCGGCGAAGCCCAGGAACGAGGCATGGCCGAGCGAGGTCAGCCCGGCATAGCCGACCAGCAGATTGAGGCTGAGCGCGAAGATCGCGGCGATCAGGATCTGGCTGGCGAGGTTGATGTAGAACGTGCCGGCAAAGAGCGGCAGCGAGGCGAGCACCACGGCGGTTAGCAGGAGAAGAACGGTCCGCATCACGCGCGCAGCCTTCCGAAAAGCCCCTGCGGGCGGAATGCGATGACGACGATCATGGGCAGGAACAGGATCACATAGGCGAGGTCGGGCAGCAGGGCTGTGCCGAACGTGTAGATGAAACCGATGATGAAGCTGCCGACGAAAGCGCCGAGCAGGCTGCCGACGCCGCCGAGGATGACGACGATCAGGGCGAGCGGCAGCATGTCGGCGTCGAGGCCGGGATAGGCGGAAAGGATCGGGCCGCCGAGCACGCCGCCGGCCCCGGCAATGCCCGCGCCGAGACAGAACACCGCCGTGAACAGTTTTGACACCGGGATGCCGATGGCGCGCGCCATGTCCATGTCATCGACCCCGGCGCGGATCATGGCGCCGATACGCGTCCGCTCCAGCAGCAGATAGAGGCCGAGCGCGGCGACGATGGCGCAGGCGACGACGGCGAAGCGGTAGGCCGGGAAGGCGATGCCCGCGAACAGGATCGGCCGGCGCAGATAGTCGGGCGCGGGCATCGGGATCGGGTCGCCGCCCCACAGCATCAGGCAGGCATCGGCGATGATGAAGGAGATGCCGAGCGTCACCAGCACCTGCCCGAGCGGGTTGCTGCCGAGGCGCCGGAGCACGAGCCGTTCGAGCAGCCCGCCCGCCGCCGCAACGGAGAAGCCCGCCAGCAATGCAGCCGACCAGAGGTCGAGGCCGGGAATGCTGCGGATGGCCGCCGCGCCGAGATAGGCGCCGAGCATGAAGAAGGCACCATGCGCCAGATTGGCGAGCCGCATCAGCCCGAAGATCAGGGAGAAGCCGGAGGCGAGCAGGAACAGCAGGCCACCGAATGCAAGACTGTTCAGAGTTTGAATGATCCAGAATTGCATCGTCCGTGGTGCTCCGCCGGGGTCCGGCTGGGTTTCTCTGTGGTCGGCGCCGTAAAGCCCCCTCACCCACCCGCCTTACGGCGGGAGCCCTCTCCCTCGAGGGGAGAGGGCAAGTAGGAAGCCGCTTTCCTTTTCTAGCCCTCTCCCCTCGAGGGAGAGGGCCGGCGCGCAGCGACCGGGTGAGGGGGACGCTGGCTCCGCCTCTCCCTAATTCTCCAAATTCGCCGCCGGCGGATAGTCGCGCGAATAGACCGGCGCCTTCAGGAAGGCGTCCGGGTCGTAGGTCCAGAACTGGCTGACATTGGGGTAGGTCTTGATGACCTGATTGACCAGCCGCCCGTCCTTGCGCACGACCTTGCGGATATAGACGTTGCCGACGACATTGCCGTATTTGTCGAATTTCACCGGCCCGCGCGCGGTCTCGACCTCGGTGGCCTTCAGCGCCGCCATGAAGGCCGCCTTGTCGTCGACCTTGCCGCCGGTCTCCTGCAGCGCCGCTTCGAGCACGGCGGCCTCGGTATAGGTCGCGGCGGCGTAGAAGCCGGGGTCGTAGCCGAATTCCTTGCGGAAGGCGGGGGCGAACACACGGTTGATCGGCTCGTCATAATCGGCGGAGTACCAGCAGGTGGTGACGATGCCGAGCGCCTCGTCGCCCATATTGCGCAACACCGCCTCATCGAGCGCGGTCATGCCGCCGATCACGGCGAGCTTGTCCTTCAGGCCATATTCGACGAGCTGGCGCACGAAGCGGAAGCCGTTCGAGCCGGCAAAGCCGAGGAAGATGGCGTCGGCGTTCTTGAGCTGGGCGATATAGGTGCCGTAATCCGGCGCGGTCAGCGGCGGGAACAGCTTTTGCACGATCTTGCCGCCGTTTTCCTCGAAGGTGCGCAGGAAGCCGGCGCACATTTCATGGCCATAGGCGATGTCGTCGGCGATGGTGATCATGCGCTTGTAGCCGAGCTCCTTGGCGCAATATTCGCCGAGCGGATGGGCGCATTGCGAGGAGGTCGAGGTGGCGCGCACGAACCAGGGATTGGCCTTGCGCTGCGTCATGTCCTCGGCGGCGGCGACGGAGAGCGTCGGGATCTGCGCCTGCCGGATATAGTCGTCGATGGCCAGCGCCTCGAAGGCGGCGAGCGGGCCGATCAGGCAGTGGACATTGTTCTTCTCAACTAGTTCCTGGGTCTTGGTGCGCGCCGTCGCCGGGACGCCCGCCGTGTCGGCGACGATCAGCTCGACCTTGCGGCCGGCGAGCGTCGAGCCCTTCTCCTTCAGGTACATTTGCAGCGCGCGTTCCATATCGATGCCGCCGGAGGCGAGTGGTCCGGTCTTGACCGTCAGGAGGCCGACGCGCACGGCCTCCGAGGTCTGGGCGAGAAGGGTGGGCGCGGCGACGGCGGTCAGCCCCGCCCCGGCGATGCCCTTGATCAGAGTGCGGCGTGAAAGTTTCATCTCCCGGCTCCTTTTAGCGTTCCATCCCGATATTGTTTTTTGCGTTTTATGCTTGGGCCTTGGGGCCTCATTTTATGATTGGCAGCAGCAGGTAGTTCGCCTCCGCCGCGTCCAGATGCAGGCTGACTTCATTGTCGAAGATGGCCGCCGGACGGTCGCGCGGATCGTCATGCAGGAACGGCCCGCAGCCGCGCAGCTCGTTCTTGAAGTTGGACAGTTTCGCGCCCGTCTTGGCCTGCCACTCATAGTCCCGCCCGCGCACGCTCAGCGCGATGCGGCAGCCCGCCGGGACGACGATGGAGGTCGGCCAGATCTCGATATCGGTCTCGACCGGCTGGCCGGGGGTAAGTGCCTGCACCGCGTCATGGCTGTGATAGGGCCGCCAGGGCTGCGACAGCTCCGGGTCGAGCTTGCGATGGGAGGCGCGCAGCCAGCCTTGCGCCACCGGCGTGTGCGGATCGATGGCCCCGGCGAAGGTGATTTCGCGCAGGTCGGCGGTGAAGACGCGCAGGACCAGGAACAGGTCGGCGTCGCTGGTGGATGAGGAGATCTTTAGCCGCGCCGCGATGGGGCCGGTGATTTCCGTCGCCTCGGCGAGAGGTTCGGAGAGGAAGCTGAGGCCGTCGCCGAGGGCGCGGTAGGTGAGCGTTGCGGACCTGGCCGGCGGGGTCGGTGAAAGGGTCTGCCGCTCCGGGTCGAGATAGAATTTCGTCCACGCGGTGCGCGGGATCGGCCAGGCGTCCTCGAACCGCTCCTCGAAGCGGTCGGGGTGGCGCACTTGCAGCCGAACTTTCGGCTCGGCGTCCCAGCCGTTTTTCTCGCCCTTCAGGTAGAAGTCGAAGAAGCGCTTCTGAATCCCCCGGCCATAGTCCGTATAGAAATGCGTCCAGTGCTCCAGGCCGTGCGCCTCGAGCCATTTCTCCTTCGACGCGGCCCGCAAGAACCCCTCGAAATTGCCGCGCGGATGCAGGCCTTGCCCGCCCCAATTCGCCGCCGACAGGAACGGCACCGTGACCTTCTCCCATTGCGGCGAGCGGGCCTTGTGATAGGCGTCGTCGAGCGGGTGGGCGAGGATGTCGTCGCCGAAGCTGCAGCGGTTATTCGCCAGCTCATTGTCGGAAAGTGTCTCGTCGCCGCAGACCAGCGTGCCCGTCACCTTCGAGCGCGGCCCGCGCTCGCCGAGGCCGTGTTGCACGGTTTTCACCTGCATGTCGTACCAATTGGCCCAAAAGGTCGACAGGATGCCGCCATGATGGGTCATGTCGCGATACCAGTCGGCGGCGCCCTCCCAGATGCACATGGCGGCCAGATGCGGCGGCTGCAGCGAGGCGACCTGCCACTGGTTGATGCCGTAATAGGAGATGCCGTTCAGGCCGACCTTGCCGTTCGACCAGGGCTGTACGCCGGCCCATTCGATGGCGGCGTAGAAATCGCCGGTCTCGCGCGGCGAGAAATGGTCTATGAAGCCCGGCGAGCGCCCGGTGCCGCGCGAATCCACCCGCACGCAGACATAGCCCTCCGGCACCCATTTTTCCGGATCGACGACTTCCCAGTTCTGATAGCGGTTGGTCGAGCCATGCGGCACGTCCGGCTGGGCGGCGATCATCAGCGCCCAGGCGCTCGGATAGCCGTCCTGGAAGGCGAGGCCCTTGGCATAGGGGCCGTAGGTGAGCAGCACCGGGTAGCGGCCCGCGGCGACCGGGCGGAACACATCGGCGCGCAGGACGAGGCCGTCATCCATGACGATCTCGGCGTCCCAATCGATGGCCATGCCGTCCTGGACGGCGGTCCTTGTCACGGTCTTCCTCCTCCCATCATCCGGGCCGGTCTCTGACGGACGGCCTTGCGGATCGCTTTGGCGGCGGCCTCAGTCGAGGCCGAGGAATGCTCCTATCGCGGCGTTGAAGTGCTTGCTGTTGTCGACATTGGGCAGATGCGCCGCGTCGGGGATCTCTGCATAGGCCGAGCCCGGCGTCGCCTCGGCCATGGCGCGCATCACCGGCGGCGGCGCGCCGAGATCCTTGGCGCCGACGACATAGAGCACCGGCAGGGCGATGCGGCCGAGATCTTTCAGATAATCCAGGCGTTTGAGGGCTTCGGCGCAGCCCTTGAAGCCGGTGACGGAGGTGGCGAGATAGGTGTCCTCGAACGCCTTCAGCGTGTCCGGGTTGGCCTTGCGCCAGGGCTCGACGAACCAGCGTTCCATGCTGCCGCCGACGATCGCCGTCAGCCCGCCCTTTTCGATGGCCGCCATGCGCTCGTCCCAGCTCTGCGCGAAGGGCGGGGGCGCATCGGCCCGCGCGTCGCAGCAGATCATGCGCCCGAAGCGCGCTCCATGATTGATGGCAAGGCCGAGGCCGGTCATGCCGCCGAGCGACAGGCCGAGATAATCGGCGCGGCCGATACCGAAATGGTCCATTAGCGCGATGACGTCATCGCAGAGATCGTCGAAGCTGTAGGGGCCGGCCGGCGCGCCGGAGGCGCCGTGGCCGCGCGTGTCGTAGCGCAGGATACGATAGCGGCGGGCCAGCGGCTCGAGCTGCGGCTCCCACATCATCGCCGCCGCGCCGAGCGAATTCGACAGCACGATCCACGGTGCGCCTTCGGGGCGGCCATCGATCCGCGCGGCGAGCCGGAAGCCGCCGCGATCCACCATCACCGCCTCCGTCATGCAACCATGCCCGGCTTTGCACCGCGTTTCATTGGTTGTTTCCTCCCTAGACTTGCCGATCTTATGGCCGCGCCGGAGGGCGCAAAAATGATTATTCCTACTGTCCGCGATCAGAAATCCTAATGCGGCCTCAGCGCTTGAAGCCGCCCATCGCCTCGATCACCCGGCACACCGAGGCGGTGTCGAGATCGCCCAGATCCATTGCCAGGCCCTTCTCGTAAACCTCGTTGGAGGCGGAGAACAGCGGCGTCGGGCAGCCCAGCCCATCGGCGAATTCGCCGATGATGCTCATGTCCTTCTTCCAGGTCGACATGCGCATGGTCGGCGGCGCGTAGCGGTCCTCGGCCATCATCGGCGCCCGCAATTCGAAGATGCGCGATCCGGCCGCGCCCGGCCCCACGACCTCAATCACCTGGCGCGGGTCGAGCCCGGCCTGCATCCCCAGCACCATGGCCTCGGCGGTGGCGACATTGTTGATGGCGACCAGATAGTTGGCGACGAACTTCATCCTGCTGCCATTGCCATAGACGCCGAGATCGGCCAGTTTCTTGCCGAAATCGAGGAATAGCGGCTCGAGCCTCGCGATGGCGGCGCTGTCGCCGCTGGCATAGATGACGAGGTCGCGGTTTTCGGCCTGCGAGCCGGTGCCGCTCAGCGGGCAGTCGAGCGGCGTGTGGCCGGCGGCCTCGAGCGTTGCGGCAAAGCTCAGCTTGTCGGCGAGCGACAGGGTGCTCAGTTCGACGACGATGCGGGGCGGCGCGCCGGAGCCCGCGATATCCTCGGCCACGGCCAGCACGGCGCGCGGGCTCGGCAGGCTGGTCATGATGACGGGCGCGCGGCGGGCGGCATCGGCGGGCGAGTCCGCGATCTGGATGCCGGCGGAGGCCAGCGCATCGCATTTGGCGCGGTCGATATCATAGCCGATGACGGTCCAGCCGCGTTCGGCGAGGTTGCGCGAAATCGCGCCGCCCATGATGCCCAGTCCGATGATGCCGACGGTTTTGTCCATGCTGTCTCCTCCCGCGATGGGGCTTGCGGCTTTTGTTGGCTCTGCTAATTATCAACTGATAAGTAAGCCGCTGACAAGAGCGATTGCGGGTTCGCGTCGCCGTCATCCGAGGGAGGAGCACAAGCATGAGCGCATTGACGCTGGCACAAGCCGAGACCATCGCATCCGCCGCCCTGGCGAAAGGGCGTGAGCTGGGATTTGCGCCGCTGACCGTCGCCGTCCTCGACGCGGGCGGGCATATAGTCGTTGTAAAACGGGAGGATGGTTCGGGCATCGTGCGGGTGGAGATCGCCAGGGGCAAGGCCTGGGGCGCGCTCGGCATGGGGCTCGGCTCGCGCAATCTGGCGGGGCGGGCGGCGAAGATGCCGGCGTTTTTCGCGGCGCTCTCGACCGTCAGCGACGGGCGGATGGTGCCGGTCCCGGGCGGCGTGCTGATCCGTGACGCGGGCGCGGCGGTGATCGGCGCGGTCGGCATTTCCGGCGATACGTCCGATAATGACGAGGTCTGCTGCCTCGCCGGGATCGAGGCGGCGGGGCTCACCGCCGATCCGGGCGCGCCGTTCGCGTGACGCTCAGCGCGCCCAGTATTTGGCGATCAGGGCGGCGAGGACATTCGAGAAATCGTCGGTCCAGGGCTGCAAGGCGGCGATGGACTGCGTCTTGCCGATATAGGGCAGGCGCTCGAGCTGCTCGAAGGCGGCTTTGCTCTTGGTCGCGTAGATGACGGCACTGCCGAGCGCGTCAAGCTCGGCAGGACGCTCCAGATCGGCGGCGACGGTGAAATGGACGCCGGGCAAGGTGGCGAGCGTGCGGGAGGCGACCGAGAGCAGGTCGAGATGCCGGTTGGAGAGATGCAGCACCAGGACGCCGTCCGGCTTCAGCTTCGACAGGTCGAGCGCCAGCGCCTCGCGGGTGATGAGATGGACCGGCACCGCATCCGATGAGAAGGCGTCGACCAGCAGATAGTCGAAACGCTCCGGGGCCTCGCTTGCGAGCTTGAGCCTTGCATCGCCGACGATGATGTTGGCGTCGGGCTGGCAGTGGGAGAGATAGGTGAAACTCTTCGGATCGCGGGCGATGCGGATCACCGCCGGGTCGATCTCGAAGAAGGTCCAGACGTCGCCCGGCTTGACGTAGCAGGCCATCGACCCCGCGCCCAATCCGATGATGCCGATATGCATGGGGCCGCCGCCGCCGGCGATGGCGCGCGCGGCGTCGAGGCCGAGGGCGATGGGGGAGGCCGGGTGGTAATAGGTGGCGGGGACGGGCGCCGCGACCGGCGCGCCGTCGGCGGTCTTGAAGCGCTGCGCGCCATGCACGGTGACGCCGTGATAGAGCACATGCATGGCGCCGTTGTCGCTGTCGATGACTTTCAGGATGCCGAAGAAGCTGCGCTCGGTCTGGCCTTCGTTGAAGGGGGAGGGGAGCAGGAACACCATGCCGGCCATGATGGCGGCGAGCGTGACGAGGCACGCCACTTCACGCCGCGTGACGAAGGCGGCGATGCCGATGGCGAGGGCGATCAGCAGGTGCAGGCCGGGGCTGTAGGTGATGAGCCCGTAGGCGACGATGGCCTTGAGCGCGATCAGCAGGCCGAGGCCGGTCATGATCGCGATAAGGATGTTGCGAAAAGCCCTGCGGTCCAGGCCCTTGAGCGCCGCCAGGATCGATGGGCGGACAGCCATCCCGAGCAGCAGCAGCAGCGGGAATTCGTAGATGGTGCGAAAGATGTTCGGGGCGATGATGGCGGCGAAAATGCCGCCCAGCACGCCGCCAAGCGACATCCAGAGATAGAATTCGGTGAGATGGTTGGCGGACGGGCGGCTCTCATAGAGCTCGCGGTGGCAGACGAGGCTGGTCGCGAAGAAGGCGCCGACGCCGGCGACGCAGGTGATCTTCCAGGATTCGGCATCGCTCCAGCCGAGGAAGCAGATGACGAGGGTCAGCAAGGGGATTTGCAGCATCGCGGCGATGCGGAAGAGGGTGTCGCCGCCCTGGCGGAAGGCGAGTACGAAGGTCAACAGGAAGAGCGCCAGCGGCGGTAGCCAGATGAAGGGCGCGGAGGCGATGTCGGTGGTGAGGTAGGTGGTGAAGGCGACCAGCAGGCCGGACGGGATGAAGGCGAGCAGCATCCAGCCAAAGCGCTGGCTCCAGCGCAGGTGATCGGCGGGTTCGGCGGCGGTGGTCAGCGCGCCAGGGGACGCCGTCGGGACGCTGAGGAAGACCAGCGCCACGACGGCGATCATGCAGATCAGCGCGACGAAGCCGACGCTCCAGACCGCCGACTGAAAGCCCAGTCCGAGGAAAGGTTCGAACAGCAGCGGGTAGGTGAGGAGGGCGAGCAGGCTGCCGAGATTGGAGGCGCCGTAGAGGAAATAGGGGTCCTGCGCGCCGGGGTGGACGCCGCGCGAGAACCAGGCTTGCAGCAGCGGCGCGTTGGCCGAGATGGCGAAGAAGGGGAGGCCGACGCCGAGGGCGAGGGCTTGCAGCGTCCACAGATAGGCGCCGTCGGGGGGCGGGTCGGTGAAGGCGGGGGCGAGGCCGACGGGGAGCGCGAAGATGGCGGCGGTCAGCAGGGCAAGATGCAGGATGGCGCCGAGGCGGTCGCTGCAATAGCGGTTGAGCAGAAAGGCGTAGGCATAGCCGGCGAGCAGGGCGGTCTGGAAGAAGCAGAGCGAGATCGCCCAGACCGAAGGGGAGCCGCCGAGTTTCGGCAGCACGATCTTGGCGAACATCGGCTGGACGGAGAACAGCAGGAAGGCCGAGAAGAACAGCGCCAGCAGGTAGAGCGGCAAAAGCGGCGCGGCCCAGGCGGAGCGGCGGAGGCGGCCGGGGGGAGCGGGAGGCAGCTCTGCCAGCCTGATATCGGCGTCAACCAATGCTGGCCTCGATCTGGTGCGCGGTTAGGTTATGTAGCCATTCCGCCGTCGGTCCCGCGAAGGGGTAAGGCAGGAATGGCAAGCGAGGCCGCTGGGCTCGACCTGAACGCGACGGCCGCGGCGTAGTGGATTCCCGGTTTCGCGGGAATGACAAGAGGGTATGCGGCGAGGCCGCTTGGATCGAACGGAGGTCGATCTTGAGCGCGCCGGTCGACACTTGCGTTCGAAATCCTGCGATGGCGGGGAATGGTGTTCACATCGTTACATTCGTCCTGTGCTTCACCGCAATTGCGTCAGGGCATTAGAGCTGCGACCGGTTCTCAGACCTCAGTTCTTGTCATCCCCGCGAAAGCGGAGATCCAGTAAAGGGCAACATTTGCCGTCCGGCATTGCCTTCAAAGCGACCGCCGCGGCGCACTGGATTCCCGCTTTCGCGGGAATGGAAAGGTGTGATTGCTGTGTCTAGATTGATCTCGCACTAAAGCACCGGCTTCCGACAACCTTTTTCCGAAATCCCCGCGAAGGCGGGGATCCAGTATTCACAAACTCTCGATCGGCTCTCTGCCTCACCGCAAGTGCTGCGGCGTACTGGATCCCCGCCTTCGCGGGGATTTCGTGTGTGATTACGGCAGGCGAGCCGGCGCGATCGGGCTCCGGCCCCCAAGGCGGCTTTGCGGATTGGGTCACACTCTCCAGCCTGCGGTGCAAATCGCTAAGGATTCATCAAAGTCGGGAAGGCAACCCGTCGGCACCTGGAGCGTAGGGGCCGGATGCGGCCTCGGCTGAACCCTGAAGCGGGATCGGTTGCGTTGGAATCGGTCGGCGCCTCAGTTTTATTGTCATTCCCGCGAAAGCGGGAATCCAGCCGCGTCCACGGCGGGCTCCTCGGGGATGCTGGATTCCCGCCTTCGCGGGAATGACAAAAAGAGGATGCAGGCCGCCTGACATTTTCCGCTAAAGTCGTCCTGCTCTATGCGGAGGGGACACCGCGCCCGGCGGCGTGCACGCCATATGCCCGCGGCTGACGCCGAGGCAAACGCCGGCCGTCTGCGTGGCGGCGCACCCGGCCGCGGGCACCGTCCCGACAACGCCGACCGGGGAGAGATAGCTCCAATGCAGGCGGCATGGGCGTCGAGCACGAACAGCGCGCGCTCCGGGGTGCCGTCGCCGTTGCCTGCCCGCGGGCGGGCGCACCGCCCTCAGTTCGGCGCGTCGGGGAGGTCGGGGGTGACGCAGGCGATGCGGGGGTCCTGGGCGAGGCGCAGCAGTTGCTGCTTGCCCAGTTCCGCGACGAGCAGCGGCTGGCCGTCGATTGGGTCGGCGGTGTGAGCGCCGGCCTGTTTCAGCGCGGCGGCGAGGCTTTGCGTGGTGCGGTCGATGGCGGCCCGGTCCTGGCCTTCGCCGACCTTGGTCTTGATCTGCACGCGGATGAGCGGGGCGCCCATGCCGCGCGCCAGGGCGGCGAGGCTGCTCTCAAGCCCCGCGTCGCAGACGGGGCCGGCGGCCGAAGCGCCCGGCATGGAGGCCATGCCGAGCGCCGCGGTGAGGAAAGTGGCCGTCAAAATCGGGCGGATCATCTGGTCATAAATCCCCAAAAGGCGGGGCGCGGCCGGAGACCGGCCCGCGCCCCAATGGCTCTATTGCGTCCGGCTTTCGGAAAGCTCCTTCGTGCGCGGATTATTGTCAAGCATCTGCCAGCCGGGGCACCGCTCGCCCTGGCAAAGCCCGCCCGAGGAGCGCCAGATGCGGCCATCGGAATGCAGCTGGTAGAGCTGGTTCTCATTGGCCGAGATCACCTGGGTGTTCGGATTGTTGTCCAGCATCTGCCAGCCGGGGCAGGCCTCGCCCTGGCAGGGCGCGCCGCTCGAGCGCCAGATGCGGCCGTCGGTGTGCAGCTGATAGAGCTGGTTGCCGCCCGCCGCGATGATCCGCGTGCGCGGATTGTTGTCGAGCATCTGCCAGCCCGGGCAGGACTCGCCCCGGCAGGCGGCGCCCGTCGAGCGCCAGATGCGGCCATCGGCGTGGAGCTGATAGAGCTGGTTGCCGCCGGCGGCGATGGCCTTGGTGCGGGGATTGTTGTCGAGCATCTGCCAGCCGGGGCAGGATTCGCCCTGGCAGGCGGCGCCCGTCGAGCGCCAGACGCGGCCGTCGGAATGCAACTGGTAGAGCTGGTTGCCGCCGGCGGCGATGGCGACGGTGCGCCGGTTGTTGTCGAGCATCTGCCAGCCGGGACAGGACTCGCCCTGGCAGGCGGCGCCCGTCGAGCGCCAGATGCGGCCATCCGAATGGAGCTGGTAAAGCTCGCCATTGGCCGTGGTGATGGCCTTGGTGCGGGGGTTGTTGTCGAGCATTTGCCAGCCGGGGCAGCTCTCGCCCTGGCAGGGCCCGCGCGTCGAGCGCCAGATGCGGCCATTCTGGTGCAACTGGTAGAGATAGCCCTGGTCGGTGACGATCTGGACGGTGTTGCCATTATTGTCCAGGAGATCCCAGCCGGGGCAGCTTTCGCCGGTGCATTTCAGCCCGGTCGATTGCCAGATGCGGCCATCGACATGGCGCTGGGCGACGTCGCTGCCATGCAACTGGAACAGCTTGTCGCCGGCCGCCATGATGGCGCGGGTGCGCGGGTTGTTGTCGAGGCGCAGCCAGCCGGGGCAGCTCTCGCCGCGGCAGGGCGTGCCGGTATATTCCCAGACCAGCCCGTCGCGATGGAGCTGGTACAGCTTGTTGCCGGCGGCGACGATGGCCGAGCCCATGGGATTGTTGTCGAGGCGGATCCAGCCGGGGCAGGACTCGCCCTGGCAGGCGACGCCGGTATGTTCCCAGATCGCGCCGTCGCGGTGCATCTGGTAGAGCTTGTTGCCGCCCGCGACGATGGACGCGCCCATCGGGTTGTTGTCGAGGCGGATCCAGCCGGGGCAGCTATCGCCCTGGCAGGCGACGCCGGTATGCTGCCAGATCGAGCCGTTGCGGTGGAGCTGGTAGAGCTTGTCGCCGGCCGCGACGATGGCGATGCCCATCGGATTGTTGTCGAGGCGGAACCAGCCTGGGCAGCTATTGCCGTTGCAGGCAACGCCGGTGCTCTGCCAGATCGAGCCGTCGCGGTGGAGCTGGTAGAGCTTGTCGCCCGCCGCGGCGATCGCCGCGCCCATCGGGTTGTTGTCGAGCCGGACCCAGCCGGGGCAGCTCTCGCCGTTGCAGGCGGCGCCTGTGCTCTGCCAGATCGAGCCGTCACGATGGAGCTGGTAGAGTTTTGAGCCGCCCGCCGCGATGGCGACGCCCATCGGATTGTTGTCGAGGCGGACCCAGCCTGGGCAGCTATCGCCCTGGCAGGGCGTGCCCGTATGCCGCCAGATCGCGCCGGTATTGTGCAATTGGTAGAGGTCGTTGTCGCCGGTGATGGCGACGGTCAGCGTGTTGTTGTCGAGGCGCTGCCAGCCGGGGCAGGATTCGCCGCTGCAAGGCGTGTTGGTATAGCGCCAGATGGCGCCCGCCCAGACCGGCGTGGTTGCGCTGCGCAGCGCGGCTTCGACGTCGATGCGCGGGCGCACCAGATTGTTGCGGGGATCGGTGATGGCGACGCCGGTGCTCTCGAGCGCCTGCTCGATCTGATCGACGGTCAGGTTGTTCCGGACCGAGCGCAGGGCGGCGAAGGCGCCGGTGACATGCGGCGCGGCCATGGAGGTGCCGCTCTTCTGGCCGAAGCCGCCGCCGAGCACCGACGAGTTGATGCTGGTGCCGGGCGCGAGCATGTCGACGACCGCCGCGCTGTCGGAACTGCCGGAGACGGCGTCCGCCTTGGTGGTGTTGCCGACGGTGATGGCGGTGCTGATGCAGCCGGGAGCGCCGACGCCGGTGCTGGATGCGCCATTGCCGGAGGAGATCACGGTGGCGATGCCGGCGCCGCGCAATTGGTCGATGAGGGCTTTGCGGGTGTCGGTATCGCAGCTCGGCGTGTTGCCGCCGCCGAGGCTCATATTGACCGCCGCGATGGCGAAGCTGTTGCGCAGGTCGAAGACGCGCTGCAGGCCGCGGATCTGATCCGACTGGAAGGTCAGGATGCAGGGCGAGGGCCGGTTGGCATTGGCGCAGGATTGTGCGCCGCCGGGCACGTCGGTGAACAGCGAGAACACCTGGATGGCGATGATATTGGCTTGGGGCGCGACGCCCCGGCGGGTGGCGTTCTGCCCCGCCGCGATGCCGGCGACATGGGTGCCGTGATCGCAGCCGGCATTGCCGCAAGGCGCCGCCGAGCCCGCCGCCGTGGAGTTGGTGGCGCCGCCCGGGCAGACCGTGGTCGCGCCCGAGGCTGCCGAATTGGAGGAGAAGCAGGCTTCGGAGGCGACGCGCCCGCCGAAGAAGGGATGATTGGCTTCGACGCCGGTGTCGAGGATGGCGACGGTCTGGCCGGCCCCGGTGGCGCCCAGCGTCGCGGCTTCGTCGGCGTCGATCAGCGGGATGCTGTCCTGCAGCGTTGCCGGTTCGGGGATGTCCTCGACGGCGTCGGAGATCAGTCCGGCCGCGACGAGCTGCTGGAGCTGTTCGGCGGTGATCTCGATGACGCTGAGCGGCAGGTCGGCGATGGGCTCGGCCGCGGCGACGCCGAAGTCCAGGGCGCGGGCGCGGAAGGCGCGCGAGGCGCGGGCGACGGCTTCGGCGGGATCGCCGCCGGCCGACTCGCCGGCCGGCTGCGCGATGCGGGCGATGACGCGGATCAGCCCCTTGCTGCGCGCCCGCTCGGCGAGAGCGCTGACTTGCGGTGCGTCGGTCGTCATCGGCGCGGCGAGGCTGCGCAGCTCTGAATTTGCCGGGTCTCGTCCCTGGCCGAGGGCCGGGATGGCGCCGCCCAACATGGCGGCCAGCAAAGCGCCCGCGAGGGCAGGCGTGATACGTCCCTTATAGCGCATGGGCATTCCTCCTGAATCGCCGACGGTTCTGGCCGTTTGCCGCCGGGATCCGGATCGCATGGCCCGTTTTGAGCCTATGGCGGAGGGGCGGCGGCGTGGCGTGATCGCTCCATATAGTCCGGTTGCATCCGGCGTCGCATCACCCGTTGAGGTGAAGGGGGCAGTTTTCCACGCTTAAGTAAAGAGTCCGATGAAAGCTCCAACATCCTGGTATACCTACGCATTTCTACCGATGAGTGAGTAATTTCGGAGGTCTTTGCGGGTGTTGGCATCTCAGAATATGCAACAAATTGGTTGCGGGTTTCGCCAGCGTCTGGCAGGTTACGCGCAACCAGGAGGTTGCGTTTATGTCCGACAAAATCGAGAAGAGCATCGAGCTGAAAGCCCCGGTCGAGCGCGTCTGGCGGGCGCTGACGGACCACAATGAATTCGGAGAATGGTTCCGGGTGAAGCTGGACGGCCCGTTCATCCCCGGCGAGGTGACGACGGGGCAAATGACGGTGCCCAGCTATGAGCATTTGAGATGGGCGTCCAAGGTGCAGGCGATGGAGCCCTTGCGGCTGTTCTCCTTCACCTGGCATCCCTATGCCATCGACCCCGATGTGGATTACTCAGGGGAGACGCCGACGCTGGTCGAGTTCCGGCTGGAGCCCATCGCCGGCGGCACGCGGCTGACCATCGTCGAATCCGGCTTCGACGGCGTGCCCGTCCACCGGATGCCCGAGGCTTTCCGCATGAACGAGCGCGGCTGGAGCGCGCAGATCAGGAACGTCCAGGCCCATGTCGAGTCATAGCGTCGCCGCGCGCGATGCGGGCCCCGCGCCGCTCTTCGCCGCGCTCGGGGACAGCACCCGGCTGCATCTGCTGAGCAGGCTGAGCGATGGCGAGACCCGCTCCATCGCTCAGCTCGCGGCGGATACAGAGGTGACGCGGCAGGCCATCACCAAGCATTTGCGCGTGCTGGAGAATGCCGGGCTGGTCAGCAGCAGGCGGGTCGGGCGGGAGAGCCAGTACGTCTTCCGGCCCGAGCCGATCTTCAAGGCCAAGGCCTATCTGGACGGCGTTTCGCAGCAATGGGACGATGCCCTGTCGCGGCTGAAGTCGTTTGTCGAGCGGTGACGGGAAAACACACCTTGTCATTCCCGCGCAGGCGGGACTCCAGTGAGCAGAAGCGACCGCGTCAAGGCCGCGCCCAACCGCAAACTTTGCCCTTTACTTGGATCGCCGCTTTCGAGGGGATGACAAAAACCGACCAGCTCTCGCTTACGTCTGGCCCTCGGGGGCGAACCGGCGCTGCCGGGCCTGCTGATAGCGGCCGGGCGTCTGCGGCTTGATGAAGAGGAGGATGATCTCGGGGTGGGCGGCGCGGATGCGCTCCTCCATCTCGACGATCTTGGATTCGATGGCCGAGGTGGTGAGATTGTCGTCGAATTCCAGGCTCAGCGTCGCGAGGATCTGGTCCGGCGCCAGATGGGCGCTGATGATGCCGTTGACTTTCAGCACGCTGGGATCGGCCAGGGCGAGCTCGGTGATCGCCTTGACGATCTCGGGGCTCGCCGGTTCGCCGATCAGCAGCGACTTGGTCTCGGTGGCGAGGATCGCGGCGGTGCCAGCCAGCACCAGCCCGATCAGGATCGAGGCGACGCCGTCGAGCATCGGCATGGCAAAGGCTACGGAGGCCCAGGTGCCGAGCGCGGCGAGGGCGATGCCGATCAGCGCGGCGGTGTCCTCGAACAGCACCATGAAGGAGGGCGGGTCCTTGCTGCGGCGGAAGGCGGTGAGATAGCCCTCGCGGCCCTTCACGGTGCCGACCTTGCGCAGCGCGACCAGCCAGCTCGCGCCCTCGAACAGGAAGGCCAGCGCCAGCACGATGTAGTTGATATAGGCGCTCTCGATCGGGTGCGGGTCGAGGATGTGCAGGATGCCTTCGAGGATGGCGACGCCGGCGCCGAGCGAGAAGATCAGCAGGGCGACGATGAAGCTCCAGAAATACAGCTCGCGGCCATAGCCGAGCGGGCGCTCGGGCGTGGGAAGCTGCTCGGCGCGGCGCAGGCCGTAGAGCAGGAGGATCTGGTTGCCGGTATCGACCAGCGAATGCACCGCTTCGGCGAGCATGGCCGAGCCGCCGGTGAGGGCGGAGGCGATGAATTTGGTGGTGGCGACGAGCAGGTTGCCCGCGAGCGCCGCGTAGACGACTGTCCTCGATGCCGATTTCTTCGGGGCCATCCGCGACCGATGCTTGCGAGAGGGAAGGTGCGGGGGCAAAACCCGTGCGGATCGGGCGGGTTCCGCAAAGGGGTTGGGCCGGTGGCGCGGATGGGCTGCAAAGCCACTCACCCGGACGCCTCCCCACCCGGGCACGACCGAGGGGGCGCGCTATTCCGCCGGGCCGCGAAAGGGCTCGCCATTCGGCCGCGCCGCCATGACGCTTTCGCGCATGCGGCGGGCTTCGAGCAGGTCGGCGATGCGGGAGGCGAGTTCGGCCTGCCGGAACGGCTTGGTCAGGCGCGGCAGCTCGGCGCCGGGGCCCTGCGCGAGGTTGGTATAGCCGGTGACCAGCAGCGCCGGCAGCTCGGGCCGCAGGCTCCTGGCCTCGCGCACCACGTCGGCGCCGCTCATGCCGGGCATGAGGTGATCGCTGACGATCATGTCGACCTCGGTGTCGCCCGAGCGCAGCACGCCGAGCGCTTCGACGCCGGAGCCGGCCTGGATCACGGAATAGCCCAGATCCAACAGCATTTCGGCCGTGCCGATGCGCACCAGCTCCTCATCGTCGACCAGCAGCACCGTGGCGGGCCGGGCGGCGGGGACCGAGTCGATCTGGAGCTGCTCGCTGGCGGCGGCCTCTTCATCGGCGACCGGCAGCCAGAGCTCGGCGCGCGTGCCGACGCCGGGCGTGCTCGACAGGTTGAGCGTGCCGCCCGATTGCGCGGCGAGCCCATGCACCATCGACAGGCCGAGCCCGGTGCCCTTGCCCACGCCCTTGGTCGAGAAGAACGGCTCGACGGCGCGCTGCAAAGTCTGCGCGTCCATGCCGGTGCCGGTATCGGCGACGCTGATGCGGATGAAGCGGCCCTCCATCGGCCATTGCCGGCGCGCCGAGCGGGTTTCGGGGAAGCTCGCCTCGATGGTCAGGCTGCCGCCATTCGGCATGGCGTCGCGGGCGTTGATGGCGAGGTTGAGGATGGCGAGTTCGAGCTGGCCGGGATCGACCTTGGCGGCGGGCAGGTCAGGGGCCGCCATTACGGCGACGGTGACGGTCGGGCCGATCGAGCGGGTGACGAGGTCTTCCAGGCCCCGCAGCAATTCGGAGACGTCGACGGCACGCGGCTGCAGATCCTGGCGGCGGGCGAAGGCGAGCAGGCGCTGCACCAGCGTGGCGGCCCGGCTGGTCGCCTGCAGGGCGTTCTCGACGAGACGCTGCGAGCGCGGGTCGTCCGCCGGGATACGCCGTCGCAGCATGTCCAGATTGCCCATGACGGGGGTCAGCAGATTGTTGAAATCATGCGCGACGCCGCCGGTAAGCTGGCCGATGGTTTCCAGCTTTTGCGCTTCGTGCAATTGCGCCAGCGCCACTTCGCGCTCGCGCGTGCGCTCGGCGACGAGCCGCTCCAGCTCCTCGCGCGACCGGGCGAGCACGTCGCGGGCCTCATATTGCCGCCGCCTGGCATTGAGGGCCGAGCGGACGGCGCGGACCATGCTCTCGGCATGCAAGGGGCGCTCGAGCAGCACGACATTGCGCAGGCGGTCGAGCCGCGCGAAGGCGCGCTGCGAGCGAATGCCCTTGTCGCCGTTCGCCAGCACGACGAAGGGGAAATCCGACCATGGCGGCTGCTGGTCGAGGCAATCGACGAGCAACTCGAGGCTCGCGCCGAACAGCGCCTCCTCGGCCACCAGCGCGGCACCCGCGCCCTTCTCGAGCTGGACGCGCAGGGCCGTCAAATCCTCGCAGCTCACGGCTCGGATGGCGTAGCGCTGCAGCAGATCGGTCGCGATGGCGGCATCGCGCCCATGCGGGGTGAGAATGAGGACACGATCATTCATGGGCGGCACCGCCCTTGTCGGCCCGAGTGTCCGCCGCGTCCAACAGCGGGGCCTCCCCGCCCCTGTAGACCGGCACGCCGGTCAGGATGCCATGGAAATCCCTCAGCGGCTCGCCGATGCGCATGCCTTTCGCATCGACGCGGAATTCGCGGATGGTGCGCTCGTGGTCGGTGGTGCGCGTCTTGACGACGGAGATCGCCTTGCGCACTTCGCCATTGGCCTCGAAGAAGCGCAGCAGCAGCACGGTATCGGCAAGATAGCTCAAATCCACATCCGAGCGGATGTCGCCGACAAGGCCGTGCTGGCCGAGGATCATCAAGGTGACGATGCCGCGCTGCGACAGGTAGGCGAGCAGCTCGTGCATCTGCAGCGTCAGAAACTTGTCCTCGGGCATCGCCTGCAGATAGGCGTTGAGGCTGTCCACCACGACGATTTTGACGCCGTCCTTCTCGACGGCGTTGCTGACGGCCATGGCAAATTCGCCGGGCGACAGTTCGGCCGGGTCGACCTGGCGGATGGTCAGATTGCCGGAATCGATATGCGGCTGCAGATCCATGCCGAGCGCGGCGGAGCGCAGCAACAAGGTCGGCAGGCGCTCATCGAAGAGGAAGAAGGCGGCGCGGTGGCCCTGTTCGAGGGCGGAGACCATGCAGCGCACGGCGGCGGTGGTCTTGCCGACGCCGGCGGGGCCGTTCAGCAGCGTGGTGGTGCCCGGGACGAGGCCGCCGCCAAGCAGCGCATCGAGGCCGTCCAGGCCGGTCGCGAACATCTGCAAATCCGCAGCGCCGGGATGGCCGGCGGCGATCAGGCGCGGATAGACACGGATGCCGCCGGTATTGATCGAGATGTCGTGAAAGCCGCCGCTATATTGGATGCCGCGCATTTTGACGATGCGCAGGCGGCGGCGCTCGGCGCCGAATTCGGTGGCGGCCTGGTCGAGCGAGATCACGCCATGCGCGATGCTGTGCAATTGCAGGTCGCCCGTCTCGGAGGTGCGGTCGTCGAGCACGAAGACGGTGCTGGCATGGTTCGAGAAAAACCGCTTCAGCGTCAGCACCTGCCGGCGGTAGCGCAGCGGATTCTGGGCGAGCAGCCGCAATTCGGACAAGCTGTCGAGCACGATGCGCTTCGGCTTCAGCGCCTCGACGCGCTCCATGACGCCGCGCACGGTCTCGCCCAGCTCGACCTCGGACGGGTGCAGCAGCGTCTGTTCCTGCTCAAGGTCGAGACTGCCCTCGGGGACGAGGTCGAACAGCTCCAGCCCTTCCAGCGACCAGCCATGCGTCTCTGCGACGGCGCGGAGCTCGGTGACGGTCTCGGACAGGGTGATATAGAGGCCGGGCTCGCCGTGTCGGGCGCCTTCCAGCAGGAACTGCATCGCCAAAGTGGTCTTGCCCGTGCCGGGCGTGCCCTCGACCAGATAGAAGCGGCTCTTGGTAACGCCGCCGCCGAGAATTTCATCGAGGCCCTCAATGCCGGTCGGGGCGCGAGGCTCGAGGGCGTTGATTACCGGGACGTAAGTCATGCTGCTTCTGAACCCTCTTGATTGCGCGCGGTGTAACCCCGAACGAGTGGCCCTGGCGCGCTGACTCTCTGCCCCCCCAACGGGAGAGTTTACCCATGGGTAACGTTCATCATCGCCTCAGGTTTCCCTGATCGGAGGGCGCAGGGGCGGCGCGAGGCAAAAGCAAAACGGAGGCCACTGAGGCCTCCGCTTCGGGCATGCTGTGGCGCTTGGATCAGGCAGCACGCGCACTTTCGATTCAAGGCCGCTTGCCGGATGGTGGCGGGCGATGGCGTCTTTCCCTGATGGCAGGGAGGTCTGCATCGCTATGCCGCACGAGCCGCGCTGGGCCGAATTCATCGAGAAACAGGGCAGGGCGTTCGCCGCAGGCGAGTTGCCCGCAATAAACTGCATGCCGCGACAGAAGTTCCGGCCCGCCGACGCAATAGCCGCCTCTGCTTGCCCCTGGCTGGATTCGGCAGCATTTGCCGGGCAGGGCGGCACGTCTTACATAGCGGCAGGGCCGGCGGCGCCGCCACGGCCTGTCCCTTGTTTTGCAACTCAGATTGCGAGAGTCCGGATCAAAATCATGCAGATCGGCATAGACAGCTTCATCACCAGCAGCCTGCCCCAGAGCCAGTGGGGCGCGCAAAGCGACGCCCGGCGCGTCCGCGAATTTCTTGAAGAGGTCGAGCTTGCCGACCGGATCGGGCTCGACGTCTATGGCGTCGGCGAACACCACCGCCCTGAATTCATCGCCTCCTCGCCCGCCGTGCTGCTGGCCGCCGCCGCCGCGCGCACGAAGAATATCCGCCTGGTCAGCGCCGTCAGCGTGCTCAGCTCGGACGATCCGATCCGGCTCTACCAGCAATTCGCCACGCTCGACCTGATTTCGGGCGGCCGGGCCGAGATCATCGTCGGGCGCGGCTCGTTCATCGAGTCCTATCCGCTCTTCGGCTTCGACCTGTCCGATTACGATTCGCTGTTCGTGGAGAAGCTGGACTTGCTGCTGAAGGCACGCGCGAGCGCCAGCGTGCACTGGTCCGGCCAGCACCGGCCGCCGCTGAAGGGGGAAGGCGTCTATCCGCGCGCCCTGCAGGAGCCGCTGCCGGTGCGCATCGGCGTCGGCGGCACGCCGGAATCCTTCGCCCGCGCGGGCACGCTCGGCCTGCCGCTGATCGTCGCCATCATCGGCGGCGAGGCGCACCGCTTCCGCCCGCTGGTCGATCTCTACCGCGAGGCGGGCCGCCGCGCCGGCCATGCGCCGGAGACGCTGACCGTCGGCATGCATTCGATCGGCTATGTCGCCGACACGACGCAGCAGGCGGCGGACGAGTTCTACCCCTATTACGAGGACACGTTTTCGCGCCTCGGCAGGGAGCGCGGCTGGGGCCCCACCAGCCGCGCCCAGTACGATGCCGTGCGCGGGCCGTCCGGAGCGCTGCTGGTCGGCGATCCCGAGACCGTGGCGGCCAAAATCCTGCGCGCTAGCGAGGCGCTGGGCGGCCTGACCCGGGTCACTATCGGCGTCAATGGCGGCGAAAAGCTGCCGCATGACAAGGTGATGCGCTGCATCGAGCTGATCGGCACGCGGCTGGCTCCGCTGTTGCGGACGGAATTGGGCGTGGCGGGGGCGTAAGGCCGGATCGCTTTAGATGGAGAGGGATTTGAGTGCAGCCCCTCCAAGATCCGCAGCCGGACTCCCTCTCCCTTGGGAGAGGGTTGGGGTGAGGGGATCGTGAGTCGGCCGTGAGTCCGCAACCCCTCACCCGGCACGCTTCGCGTGCCACCCTCTCCCCTCGGAGAGGGTTGGGCTGCGGCGAGCGGCGGCGTCCGACCGAAATGATCCCGCTTAGATTGACGTCAGGCCGCCGCGATGATCCCCGGAGCCTGACTTCGCCGCAGCTTTCCCTTTGCGTATCGCACGTCTCTTCCCCCGTCGTCCCGGGCGGCCGTCAGGCCGGACCGGGACCCATTGGCGGAACCGCTGGCACCGTGCTTGCGGAAAGGCGAGTAGGCCCCGGCTCTTCGGCCGGGGCGACGGAATAATTGCGATTGCGAGAGAATCCGGCTGCGGACAATCGCGCGGCTTCGGTTCCATGCGAGGCCCCGCCGTACGGAAACGCCAGCTAGTTCATCAGCAGCGCGTTCGACTGGATGTTGTATCCGCCCAGCACTGCCTTGCCGTCGCGGATGAAGAAGACGAAGGTCTCGGTTCCCGCGCCGCGCTCGAACTGGGATTTCAGGCCGTAATAGACCGTGGTCGTGGTCGGCGTGTGGTTGACGCGCCAGCCATTGGGCTCGGTGCTTTTGAGGGGGCCGAGTTTCTGGTCGAACATGGTGAGCAGCTTGCCGAGATCGGCGGCCGTCGTCGCCTGCTTGAACTCGTCGCTGGCCTCGGCGTAGATGGCGTCGAATTGCTTTGCCGCCGTCAATGCGCGGAAATGGGCGACGCCGGCCTCCGCCGCCTTCAGACTTTCGCCGGACGAGCAGCCCGCGAGCAACAACAGCGCGGCCAGAAGGCTGAATAAGGTAAAGACTCTGCCCAACAATCGCGGCATGGCGCCGGCCTCCATTGCGGCAGGCCCGCCGCCCGCCCAGATTTCCCCGAGCGGTTATTTTACGCCATCAGGCCGGCATTTGGAATTGCCGTGCCTCGGCTTGACTAAGACTTGATGACGAGCACGTCGCAGAGGCGGGCATTGATCAGGTCGGTGCTGACGCTGCCGAGGATGCTGCGGGCCAAACCTGTCCGGCCATGCGTGCCGACCACCAGAAGCTCGGCGCGCTCCGCGGCGATGACGGATTTCAGGACGTCGCGCGGCTCACCCGGCTCGGCGACGGTCTTCAGCGCGATCTCGGCGAGGCCTGCCTGCTGCGCGGCGCGGTCGAACACGGCTTTCTCGCCGGACGCGAAATCGGCGAGCTTGCGCCGCATGTCGGGGTGGCTGTCGTCCTCCGACACGATTTCCGGCTCATAGGCATGGACAAGGTGCAAGGTCGCCTCCGGCGCGACCAGCACCGCCGCCTGGATCGCCAATTGCGACAGCGGCGAGAAATCCACGCCGACCACCGCGGAGCGGTACGGGCCGGCGACGTCATTATGCACCAGGAGGACGGGCACCTTGCTGGCGCCGATCACGGTTTCGGCGAGCGTGCCCTCGATGGCGAGGTTTTCCGCCAGCAGCCGGTCATGCAGGCCGAGCAGGATGCAATCGGCGTTGACCATGACGGCGCGCTCGACGATGTCGGTGTCCTCATTGCCGACCACCATGTCGATGGTCACCGTCACCTTGTCGGCGAGCGGATAGGCGGCCAGCTTTTCGCGGATGGCCTGCTCATTGGCCGCGGTGATCTCGGATTGCGCCTCGACCGGCAGTCCCTCCTCCATCACGTGGACGATGTCGAGATCGGCGCCATGGGCGGCGGCGAGCTGCAGGGCGCGGGCGATGGCCCGGTCGGAATGGCTGGAGAGATCGGTGGCGACGAGCACCTGCTTGAGCACGGAGGTGTAGAGCGACATGGCGGAATTCTCCCGGAAGGCCGGTTTCGTTGCGCAAGATTAAGCGGTTCATTCCGGCAAAGGTTGCGCCGGGCCGGGCCTTTTTGCAACGCCCGCCCTGCCTTTGGCTGACCGGCTCAGGCGCCTTGCGCCTCGTCCGCCGAGGCGAGCGCCCTGGCCAGCCCGTTCTGGTCATAGGGCTTTTGCAGCAGCACGGCACTCGCCAGTTCCTCGCGCTCGCGGATGCCGGGCACGCTGTCATTGCCCGTCGCGAAGACGACCTTCATGTCCGGCTTCTTGCGCCGCGCCTCGCTCGCCAGATCGACGCCGGAAATGCCGGGCAGGCCGATATCGGTCAGCAGCACATCGACCGGCTGCTCCTCGATGATGACCAGCGCGTCGCGGGCGGTGCCGGCCTCGAACACGGCATGGCCGAGGCTGGTCAGCATGTCGGCGGTGGTGAGGCGGATCAGCGCGTCGTCCTCGACCAGCAGCACGCGCAGCGGCTCGGGGCGCTGGCCGCTCGCGACGGGCTCGGCGTCGAGCGGCAGATGCGCGGCGGGGGCAAGGCGCGGATTGCGCTGATGATGGTTGCGCAGCACATGGCGGATCTTTCGCGCCAGCGCCTCGCGCGTATAGGGCTTGCTCAAAAGCTCGATGCCGTCATCGAGCCGGCCGCCATGCACGATGGCGTTGTCGGTATAGCCCGAGGTGAACAGCACGGCGATATTGGGCAGCCGCTCCTTGGCCTTGCGGGCCAGCTCCGGGCTGCGCATCGGGCCGGGCATGACGACGTCGGTGAACAGCAGGTCGATCGGCACGCCGCTCTCGACGATGGCGAAGGCGCTCTGCGCGTCCCGCGCCTTCAGCACCCGGTAGCCGAGGTCCGACAGCATCTCGACCGCCGTCAGCCGCACATCCTCATCGTCCTCGACGACGAGCACGGTCTCGGTGCCGCCGGTGACGGGGCCGGGCGAGACGTCGGTGGCGACATCCTCGTCGCGCAGCACGCGCGGCAGGTAGATGCGGATGGTCGTGCCCTGGCCGGGCTCGCTGTAGATCTTGATATGGCCGTCCGACTGCTTGACGAAGCCGTAGACCATGCTGAGGCCGAGCCCGGTGCCCTGGCCCTCCGGCTTGGTGGTGAAGAACGGCTCGAAGACCCGGTCCATCACGTCGGGTGTCATGCCGCAGCCGGTGTCGGTGACGGCGAGCATGACATATTGGCCGGGGCTGACATTGTGATGGGCGGCATAGGCATCGTCGAGCGAGGCGTTGCCGGCCTCCACCGTCAGCTTGCCATGCCGGTTCATGGCGTCGCGGGCGTTGATGGCGAGGTTGAGCAGCGCGCTTTCGACCTGGGAGGGATCGACCAGCGTGTTCCAAAGCCCGGCCGCGATCACGGTCTCGGTCTCGATGCCGTCGCCGAGGGCGCGGCGGAACATGTCGTCGAGGCCGCGCACGAGGCGGCCCAGATTGACCACTTTCGGCGCCAGCGGCTGGCGGCGGCCGAAGGCGAGGAGCTGGGAGGCGAGCTTTGCCCCGCGCGAGACGCCCGAGAGCGCATTGCGCAGCCGCTGTTCGGCCCTCTCATTGCCGGCGACGTCCCTGGCGAGGATCTGCAGATTGCCGCCGATCACCTGGAGCAGATTGTTGAAATCGTGGGCGACGCCGCCGGTCAGCTTGCCGACCGCCTCCATCTTCTGCGACTGGCGCAATTGCTGCTCGGCCTGCTCGCGCTCCTGGATGGCCTGGGCGACGCGGCGCTCGAGCACTTCGTTGAGCTGGCGCTGCGCCTCCTCGCGCTCGCGCAGCATCTCGCTCACCTGGCGGCGCATCCGGGCCATGGCCAGAGCGCTGTCGACGCGGGCGATCAGCTCGCGGGCGGAGAAGGGTTTTGCCAGATAATCGTCGGCGCCGGCGGCAAGGCCCTCGATGCTGGCATCGGCTCCGGCGCGGGCCGAGAGCACGATCACCGGCAGGTCGCGCAGCTCGGGATCCTCGCGGATGGCGCGGAGGAGGCCGAAGCCGTCGAGGCGCGGCATCATGATGTCGGTGAGCACGAGGTCGGGGCGGCGCAGGCGCAGCACGTCGAGCGCGGCCTTGCCGTCGGCGACGGCCTCGACCTCATGGCGGACGCCGAACAGGCGGCGGACATAGTCGCGCATGTCGGCATTGTCCTCGGCGAGCAGGATCGAGGCGCGTTCGCCCTTGATGTCCGGTGCGGGCGCGGCGAAGTCCTTCTCGACGGTCTCCTCGCCGGGCGCGATGCCGGGCAGCCAGCGCAGCGCCTCCTCGACATAGGCATGGGCGCGCACCGCCGTCGAGGCAAGGCCCCGCTCCTCGGCGATCCGCTCGGCGGGCAGATGCGCGGAGCCGAGCGGCAGGGCGACGATGAAGGCCGAGCCGCGCCCGTCCTCGCTCTCGACGCGAATGCTGCCGCCATGCAGCTTGACCAGCTCATGCACCAGGGCGAGGCCGATGCCGCTGCCCTCGAAACTGCGGCCGCGCGCGCCCTCGATGCGGTGGAAGCGCTCGAACAGGCGCGGCAATTCATGCGCGGCGATGCCGGTGCCGGTGTCGCGCACCGTCAGCTCGACCGCGCCGGGGACGGGTTTGATCTGCGTCGTGATCGAGCCGTCGAAGGTGAATTTGAAGGCGTTGGAGAGGAGATTGAGCACGATCTTCTCCCACATCTCGCGGTCGACATAGACCGGCTCCGGCAGGGGAGGGCAATCGACCACCAGCTCCAGCCCGGCCTTGTCGGTCGCCGAGCGGAAATTGCTGGCGAGCTCGGCGGTGAGGGCGGCAAGGTCCGTCGGCTGGAACCGCGCCTGGGCGCGGCCTGCCTCGATGCGCGAGAATTCCAGCAGCGAGTTGACCAGTTTCAACAGCCGCAGGCCGTTGCGATGCGCCACTTCGATCTGGGCGCGATCGGGGGCGGGCAGGCGGGCGGTGTCGGCGAGCAATTCCTCGAGCGGCCCGAGCATCAGGGTCAGCGGCGTGCGGAATTCATGGCTGACATTGGAAAAAAACTGCGTCTTGTCGCGGTCGAGCTCGGCCAGTTTCTCGACCCGGCGGCGCTCACTCTCATAGGTCTCGGCATTGGCGATGGCGGCCGAGATCTGCCCGGCGACGAGGCCGAGGAAATCGCGATAGCTGTCGTCGAACAGCCGGTAGGGATTGAGGCCGACGATCAGCGCCCCCGGCCGGCCGGTTTCCCCGGCGGCGGAGATCGGGATGACGACGGCGCGGCGGGGCGGCTGGTTCCAGGCGCTGCTGGCGATATCGATGCCCAGCGATTGCAGGTCGGGGACGAGGTTGATCTCGTGCCGGCGCAAGACATCGGCGAGCGGCCAGGGCGAGGCGCGGTCGATGGCGACGCTCAGCGGCGCGGCCGGGTGATCGGCGGGGATGCCGCAGCGGGCGGCGCGGGTCGCGGTCTTGCCGTCCGGCTCGGCCAGATAGATCAGCGCGAAGGGCAGATCGCGTGGATTGCTCGCCAGCATCTCGGCGCTTCTTTCGCAGGCGTCCCGCCAATTGCGCGCATCGGCCGTGCGGGCGGCAAGGTCCCGCAAGAGCGCGAGCTGGCGCTCGCCGAACACCCGCTTGGTGTCGTCGGTATTGGCGCAGATGATGCCGCCGGCTATGCCGCTATCGTCGGGGATCGGGCTGTAGGAGAAGGTGTAGTAGGTCTCCTCCGGATAGCCGTTGCGCTCCATGATGAGGAGCTGTTCCTCGACATAGGTGCCCTCGACGCCGCCGAGCGCGGTGTCCAGCATCGGGCCGATGTCGCTCCAGATCTCGCTCCAGACCGCCGATGTCGGCTTGCCGAGCGCCCAGGGATGCTTGCCGCCGATGATGGATTTATAGGGGTCGTTATAGAGATAGGTCAGCGCGTCTCCCCAGCCGATCCAGATCGGCTGGCGCGATGTGAGCATGACGCGCACCGCGATTTTCAGGCTTTGCGGCCAGTCCTCGGGCGCCCCGAGCGGCGTCGCGGACCAGTCATGCGCCCGCATCAGCGCGCCGAGTTCGCCGCCGCCCGCCAGGAAATCCGTCGCGCTCTCGTAGCGGCCGGTGGTGCCGTTATTCTTCTGCATATCGTTCACGGACGACCATCTCTCATGCGCTTGCCGATCCGGGCCGTGACGCTGCCGGCAATCGGCCCCCATCGCATTGCGGTGCCGGCATGGCCGGAATTTATAGCGAATTCAGCTTCGGGTAGAAAGGATAGAAAGCCGCTCCGCGCGCCCGGGTTGTCCCGCCTTTCGCCCAGATCGCGATGGATCGATCCAAAATCGCGAACAATGATCTCGATCTCGAATGGAGGGGGATGACGGGCCGTCTTGGCCCCGTTCCACCCGAGCGCCCGCGCCGCCGCAGGGCTTCACAAGCTTGTGCGCGGAACAGACACACACGCGCAACGTTTTGCCATCACTGCCTTTTGCGTTGCTGGGCGACCCCTCGGCCGGGTTCGGCAAGTAGCATCGGATACCAAGCGTCATGAAGCGCTCAGCGTTGATTGCCATCGGGTTGGTCGCCGTCCTGGCGGTGCTCGGCGCCGGTGCGGCCTACTACGCCTGGGAGCCCGAAATTCCGCCGGTCGACCCCGGCAAGCGCCCCGCCTTCGATCCCGCGCTCATCCGGCGCGGCGCCGTTCTGGCGGCTCTGGGCGATTGCAACACCTGTCACACCGCGCCGGGCGGCAAGCCGTTCGCCGGCGGCCTGCCGATCCCGACGCCCTTCGGCACGATCTATTCCACCAACATCACCCCCGACGCCGAGACCGGCATCGGGCGGTGGCCGGAGGCGGCTTTCGCCCGCGCCATGCGCCGGGGCGTCGACCGCGAGCGGCGGCATCAATATCCGGCCTTCCCCTACGATCATTTCACCAAGGTCACGGACGAGGACAACCGGGCGCTCTATGCCTTTCTGATGACGCGCCAGCCGGTCGGCGCCGAGACGCCGCCCAACGCTCTGCCGTTTCCGATCAATTTCCGCCCCATCGTCGCAGGCTGGAAGCTGCTTTTCCTGCGCGAGGGGCCTTACAAGCCCGATCCGTCGCGCGACGCGGTGTGGAATCGCGGCGCCTATCTCGTCGAGGGCATCGGCCATTGCGGCGCCTGCCACACGCCGCGCAATATGCTCGGCGCGGAAAAGCAGGGGCAAATGTTCTCCGGCGGCGACGCCGAGGGCTGGCACGCCTTCGCCATCAACCACCAGTCGCCCTCGCCGATCCTGTGGGACGCAACCGCCCTCGCCGCCTATCTGCGCCAGGGCTGGCACGGCATGCACGGCGTCGCGCGCGGGCCGATGGCGCCGGTTACGGCCAATCTGGCCAATGCCCCGGATGAGGATGTGACGGCCATCGCCGCCTATGTCGCCTCGGTGATGGGCGAGGCGAGCCCGGAGCGGCGTGAGCAGAGCGACCGGCTCATCAGCGCCGCAAAACCCTCCGGCATAGGCGACAAGCCGCAATCGGCCGGCAGCCAGACTGTGCCGCCGACGGCCAGCGGCGATCTGGGCAAGGCGATTTATGCCAGCACCTGCGCGAGCTGCCACGAGAGCGGCCGCCCGGTGCCCTATGGCGGCATCTCCCTGTCGCTGAGCAGCGTCGTCAATTCCGACGATCCGCGCAATCTGATCAATGTCGTGCTGGCGGGCCTGCCCGCCGCCGAAGGCGTCAAGACCGCGATCATGCCGGGCTTCGCGGCCGTGCTGACCGACCCGCAGGCGGTCGCGCTGCTCGCCTATCTGCGGGCCGAATTCAGCGACAGGCCGGCCTGGACCGGCCTCGAAGCGCAATTGCGCGAGGCGCGGCAGTCCCATGTCGCGCTCAAGACCACCTCCGGCCCAGGGCGGCCCACATCGGAGACCATCAGCGAGGACAAGCCATGACGCAACTCATGGTCAATGGCCAGACACGCGAGGTCGACGCCGACCCCGACACGCCCCTGCTTTACGTGCTGCGCGACGATCTGGAATTGCACGCGGCGAAATATGGCTGCGGCCTTGGCCAATGCGGCTCCTGCACCGTGATCGTCGATGGCGAGGCGGCGCTCTCCTGCGTGACGCCGCTGCTGCTCGTCGAGGGGCGCAGCATCACCACGCTCGAAGGTCTCGGCACGGCGGAGGATCCGGGGCCGATGCAGCAGGCTTTCATCGAGGAGCAGGCGGCCCAATGCGGCTATTGCATCGCCGGGATGATGATGCGCGCCCAGGCGCTGCTGCAGAAGAACCCCGACGCCAGCGATGCCGAGATTCGCGAGGCGCTCGAGCCGCATCTGTGCCGCTGCGGCACCCATATGCGCATCCTGAAAGCGGTACACCGCGCCGCCGGGCTGATGCGCGCGGCGAGCGCCGCCCCGGCCAAGGGAGCGGCATAGATGACCGCGCCGATCACCATTTCGCGCCGTTCCGCGCTCCAGGGCGCGGGCGCGCTGATCGTCAGCTTCTCGCTGGCGCGTGCGGGCTTTGCCCAGGGCGCCTCCGAGACACCCGAAGGCAAGGCGGCGCCGCATCTGCCCGGCAGCCTCGCCGTCGATCCCCATCTGGACGCCTGGATCCGTATCGATGCGGATGGTTCGGCCACGGTCTTCACCGGCAAGGCCGAGCTGGGGCAGGGCATCAAGACGGCGCTGATCCAGGTCGCCGCCGAGGAACTCGATCTGCCGCCGGCGCGGATTACCATGATTACCGCCGACACCGGCCGCACGGCCAATGAGGGCTACACGGCGGGCAGCCATTCCATGCAGGACAGCGGCACCGCTATTCGAAATGCCGCCGCGCAGGTCCGCGAATTGCTGATCGCCGAGGCGGGCAAGCGGCTGAACCTGCCTGCCGGGCAATTGAAGGCGGAGAACGGCGCCGTCATCGCGCCAGACGGCGGCAGGCTCGGCTATGGCGATCTCGTCGGCGCGCTCGATCTGCATGTCGCGGCGGCAGAAATCTCGACGCTGCGCGACCCCAAGAGCTTCAAGATCCTCGGCACGCCGATGCGGCGGGTCGACATCCCCGCCAAGGTCACCGGCGGCGCGGCTTACGTGCAGGATATGCGCCTGCCCGGAATGCTGCACGCCCGCGTCGTGCGCCCGCCGAGCTATGGCGCGACGCTGAAGCAGGTGGACATGGCGGCGGTCGAGGCGATGCCGGGCGTCGCCAGGGTGATCCGCGACGGCAATTTTCTCGCCGTGGTCGCGCGCCGCGAATATCAGGCGATCAAGGCCATGCGCACGCTCGCCGCCGCCGCCGAATGGCAGGAGGACGCCCATCTGCCGCAACAGGGCGATCTGGCCGCCTTCATCATGGGGATGCCCTCGAAGGATTACAAAATCCTCGACCAGCATGGCGAAGCGGGCGCCGCGGTCCTGTCGCTCGAGGTCACCTATACACGGCCCTATATGCTGCACGGCTCGATCGGCCCGTCCTGCGCCGTGGCCCATAGCGAGGACGGCGCCGTCACCGTGTGCACCCACACGCAAGGCGTCTATCCCGACCGCGCCGCCATCGCCGAATTGCTGCGGCTGCCGCCGGACAGGGTGCGGCTGATCCATGTGCAGGGCTCTGGCTGCTACGGCCATAATGGCGCCGACGATGCCGCCGGCGATGCAGCCCTGATCGCCTCGAAAATGCCGGGCACGCCGGTGCGGCTGCAATGGATGCGCGAGCAGGAAAATGCCTGGGAGCCGTTCGGCCCGGCGATGGTGACCAAGGCGCGCGCCGCGCTCGATGCCTCCGGCAGGATCGTCGATTGGAATTATGCCGTGTGGAGCAACACCCATCTGACCCGGCCCGGCCCGGCCGGCACGCTGCTCGCCGGCCAGCACATCGCCGAGCCGTTTCCGGTGCCGGAGCCCAAACCCATCCCGCTCCCCGAAGGCGGCGGCGACCGCAACGCCATCCCGATCTATACGCTGCCCAACGCGGAGGTCATGCATCATTTCCTGCCGGACATGCCGCTGCGGGTCTCGGCCCTGCGCTCGCTCGGCGCTTATATGAATGTCTTCTCGATCGAGAGTTTCATGGGCGAGCTGGCGGCGGCGGCCAATGTCGATCCGGTCGCCTTCCGCCTGAACCACCTTGACGACCCGCGCGCCCGCGATGTGGTGACGCTGGCCGCCGAACGCTTCGGCTGGGACGGCAGGCCGAAATCGCAGGACGGGCGCGGCTGCGGCTTCGCCTTCGCGCGCTACAAGAATCTGGCCGCCTTTTGCGCCATCGCCATGGAGATCGAGACCGAGCGGGAGACCGGCCGCATCCGCGTCAGGCGCGCGGTGGCGGCGGTGGATAGCGGCCAGATCGCCAATCCCGACGGGCTGCGCAATCAGATCGAGGGCGGCATTCTGCAATCCGCGAGCTGGACGCAATATGAGAGCGTCAGCTTCGATACGGCGCGCATCACCTCGATCGACTGGGCGACGTATCCGATTTTGCGCTTCCACGCCGTGCCGGACAGCGTCGAAGTGCATCTCATCGACCGGCCCGGCCTGCCGTTCCTCGGCGCGGGCGAGGCGGCGCAGGGACCGGCCGCTGCCGCCTTGGCGAATGCCGTCGCCGACGCGACCGGCCAGAGGATGCGGGATCTGCCGCTGACCGCCGCCAAGCTCAAGGCCGCGATCGGCGTGTAGAGCGGGATCATTTCGGAGACGTCAGGCGCGACGTGCATTTGTCATTCCCGCGAAGGCGGGAATCCAGCCGCGTCCACGGCGGGCGCCTCAAGGAAGCTGGATTCCCGTCTGCGCGGGAATGACACCACAATAGGTGCCGCCGACTGCCTCCATCAGGACCGATCTCCCCCTAGCCGTGGAGAGCCGGCATTTTCGCTTTGCTTCCAACCGCCGCCCCGGCTAAAGCGAAAGCAGACTGCGCAAAATCGACCGAGAGTCCTGCGACGGCGGGAAAGGGCGAGTTTTTGCTGCTTCTTGACCGCCTTGCTGCGGCGCGCCTGGATCTCCGCCTTTCGCGGGGGATGCGAAGGGGACTCACCAACCGATCCGCTCTGATGCACATCTCGGCGATCGGGGCCGGCGGAAGGGGCGGACAATGCGGGTTCTGGTCACGGGAGCGACAGGGTTGATCGGCGCGGCGGTGGTCGCCCGGCTGATCGGCGACGGGCACCAGGTCCGTGGCATCGCGCGGAGCGTTGCGCGCGCGGCGCGGCGTCTCCCGCAAGCCGAATGGGTCAGCCTCGACATTGCCCGCGCCACCACGGCGGAAGCCTGGCTGCCGCATCTCGCCGGCGTCGATGCCGTCGTCAATTGCGCGGGCGCGCTGCAGGACGGGCCGGGCGATTCCGTCAGCGGCGTGCATGAGCAAGGCGTCGACGCGCTGTTCGGGGCCTGCGAGCGCGCGGGGCCGCGCCGCGTCGTGCAGCTCTCCGCCATCGGCCTGGAACGGGCGGCGCCGACGGCCTTCTCCCAGACCAAATTGCGCGGGGATGAAGCGCTGATGCGGCGCGACCTGGACTGGGTGATCTTGCGGCCCTCGGTTGTCGTGGGGCGCGCGGCCTATGGCGGCAGCGCGCTCTTGCGCGGGCTGGCGGCGCTGCCGGTCCTGCCGGTGATGCCCGATACGGCGCCGCTGCAAATCGTGCAGCTCGACGAGCTGGTGGACACGGTGATCTTCGCCCTCCGGCCGGGCGCGCCGTCGCGGCTCACCCTGGACCTCGCCGGGCCGGAAGCGATCAGCTTCACCGACGCGGTCGGTCATTACCGCCGCTGGCTCGGCTGGAGCGATGCGCGGCGCTGGCCGGTGCCGCGCTGGCTGGCCGGGCTAGCCTTCAGGCTCGGCGATGCCGCCGGGGCGCTCGGCTGGCGCCCACCGATGCGCTCGACGGCGCGGCTGGAAATCGCGCGCGGCGCCACCGGCGACCCGGCGGACTGGACGCGCGTCACCGGCATCGCCCCGCGCTCGCTCGGCGATGCGCTCGCGGCCGAACCCGCCTCGGTGCAGGAGCGCTGGTTCGCGGGCCTGTATTTCCTCAAGGCGGTGCTGTTCTGCGTGCTGCCGCCATTCTGGATCCTCACCGGCCTGATCTCGCTCGGGCCGGGCTACGAGGCCGGCCTCGCGCTGATGCGCGAAGGCGGCGCGGGCGCGCTCGCCGCTCCGGCCGTCATCGGGGGGGCGCTGGCGGACATTCTCATCGGCCTTGCCATCGCGTGGCGGCGCACAACGCGCCTCGGCCTCTGGGCGGCGCTCTGCATCACCGTTCTTTACCTGATCGCGGGCACCATCATCCTGCCGGCCCTATGGATCGACCCACTGGGGCCGCTCCTGAAAGCCCTGCCGATCATGGTGCTGCACCTGATCGCACTCGCCATTCTCGGGGACCGATGAATCTCTATTTCGCCCTGAAATATCTGCATATTCTCGGCGCGGCGGTGCTGCTCGGCACCGGCGCCGGCATCGCCTTCTTCATGCTGATGGCGCACCGCACCGGCAATGTCGCGCTGATCGCGGGCGTTGCCCGCATCGTCGTCATCGCCGATTTCCTGTTCACGGCGACCGCCGCCGTGCTTCAGCCGGCAACCGGCCTCGCCCTCGCCTCGGTGACGGGATACGCGCTGACCGAAGGCTGGATCATGCTGTCGATCGGCCTTTATATTTTCGTCGGCATCTTCTGGCTGCCGGTGGTGCGGATGCAGATGCAGATGCGCCGGCTCGCCGATGCCGCCGCTGCCGCAGGGACGCCGTTGCCGGAGCGCTATCACCGGCTGTTCCGCACCTGGTTTGCCTTCGGCTTCCCCGCCTTCGCCGCCATGCTCGCCATCTACTGGCTGATGATGACGCGCCCCTCGCTCGCGATCTATTGATGGCGGACCGCAGCGGGTCAGCGTAGCCTCCGGCAAAATGCTCATCCGGGGGAATACGTCAATGACCGAAAAATTCGACGTCGCGATGCTGGTCGGCAGCCTGCGCCAGAACAGCTATAGCGGCCGGGTCGCCAACGCGCTGATCAAACTGGCGCCGCCCGAGCTCAGCCTAAAAATCCTGCCGATCGGCGGCCTGCCGTTCTACAACCAGGATCTGGAAGCCGCGCCGCCCGCCGAATGGGTGGCCTTCCGCCAGGCCATCGCCGCCACGTCCGGCGTCCTGTTCGTCACCCCGGAATATAACCGCTCGGTGCCCGGCGTGCTGAAGAACGCCATCGACGTCGCCTCGCGGCCGGGCAAGAGCAGCGTCTTCAACGGCAAGCCGGCGGCGGTGGTCAGTCAGTCGCCCGGCCTTTTGGGCGGTTTCGGCGCCAATCACCATCTGCGCCAGTCGCTCGTTTCGATGAACATGCCGGCGATGCAGGCCCCGGAAGCCTATATCTCGCGATCCGGCACGCTGTTCGACGACAGCGGCGCGCTCACCAACCAAACCACAGCGGCGTTTCTGACCACCTTCCTGCAAGCCTTCGCCGCCTGGATCGCGTTGATCACCAAGCCGAAGGGCTAGGGCGCCGCGACGATTCCCGGCGCCTCAAGAGTGCCGCGACCTAGCCCTCTCCCAAGGGGGAGAGGGAGTCCGGCTTCGGGCCGGGTTGATGGCGCCAAGCCTGCAGAGGGGTCATTTTAGAGGGAAAAGCCAGGCGCAACGCACCCACTTTTTGTCATTTCCGCGCAGCCGGGATTCCAGCCGTGTCCACGGCGGGCTCCTCAAGGATGCTGGATTCCCGGCTTCGCGGGAATGGCAATACAAAGGGTGGGGCCGACTGATCCCGACTCGGCCGACCCGCTCTACCTGGCGCCGGTGCCGCCGTAGCGCTCCTGGGAACGGGCGCGGGCCTTCAGCATTTCTTCGTGCCGGTCGCGGGGCGGGGCGGTGGTGACCAGCGCGGCGAGCAGCTCTTGCGCCGCTTCCGCCACCTTGTCGACGGCGCGGTTGAAGGCCGCCTCATTGGCCTTGGAGGGGCGGGCGGCGCCGCTCAGCTTGCGCACGAATTGCAGCGCGGAGGCGCGGATCTCGTCTTCGGTCGCGGGCGGCTCGAAATTATGCAGCGTCTTGATGTTGCGGCACATGGCAGGGGCTCCAGGCTTGGCGGATCGCGCGCGCAATGCCAAAAGGCGCGGGCGCGATCCCCGGCGACAGATCCCGAATATGGCGGCTTTTGCGGATCAATTCAAAGCGGCGAGGCGCTTGACCGACTCGGCGTCGCCCAGCTCGATGGCGCGCCGGTACCATTTGCGCGCGGTTTCCAGATTGGGCTGCAGGCCGGCGATGAACAGTCCTTTCAGATAGGCGGGATCGTAGGTTTCGGCCAGCGCGCGGGCGCCTTTCGGACTGCCGCTGACCGCGAGGTCTTCGAAGAGCAGGCGCGCCGAGGCGATGTCGCCGCTGCGCATCAGCTTGATGGCGCGGTCGAGCGTTTCGGTCTCCTGTTCGAGGCTCGGACGGGTCGGCGGCACCGGCGCGGGGCGCGGCGGCGGCGGCTCGGCGCGGGTGGCGACGGCCGCGGGCTTTCCCGGCGGCGGTTCGGCCCTGGCGGCGGCCTCCGCCGGTTTCAGCTCCACCATCATGAGGCGCTGTGCGATGGCCGCCGTCTCATTGTCGCGGAAGAACTGCACGGTGAGCTTGACCGCGCCGGAAAAGCCGGGCGGCGAGATCAGGCTGAGCTGGGGAAGGTCGTTCACCGAGACGATCCAATAGCCGCGCAGCCTGAAGCCGTGGCTGAGTTTCAGCTCGGCCGGGAAGTCGGGGAATTTGGCGAAGCGCACGCCATCGGCGGGCGGCGTGAGGCCGAGGCCGATGGCGCTGCCCGAGACGCCCGCGACCCGCGCCACCGGCAGCGCTGCCGTGTCGGCCTGGGCCACCTGGATGCCGCGCTCGGCCGGCGCCTGCCAGGGCGGATCGCCGGGATCGCTCCTCTCCGACGCCCGACCGGCACAATTCAGCCCCGCCACCAAAACGGCGGACACGCCGATCAACGCCCTCATTCCCGCCTCCTTGAGCCGTGTGTCGCTGCGCGGTGCCGCGCACACTTTTTCTTCTCTCGATCGGGAAAATCACCACAAGCTTCCCGAAATTCCTTGCAAAATCATGCAATTCCAAGGCCAGGCGCATCGGCGCGCCTCGCCCTAGCGCCTCGACTGCTGGACCGACCATTGCTGGAACTGGGTCCACATGGCGTTCTTCTCCGCCTCCGTGAGCGGCGCGTTGGTGCCCCGCGACTTGGAGAACTCATCGACGAAGGCCAGGAATTCCGCCTTGATCTGATCGCCGGAGGAGATCGAGCCGGTGGTGGCCGGGGCGGCTTGCCGCTTCTTGTTCAGCCATTCCTGCGCCGTCGAATAGCGGGTCCAGCCCGGCACTTCGGCCGCAAGGTTGACGTCGGCCCAGCCGGGATGGCGGGGCGGCTTGGCGAATTTGTCGATATTATCGAAGAAAATGTTCACGAAATTCGCGATGCGCTGGAAACGCTCCGAGCCGGGCGGCCAATTATAGACCGCCAGCAGGGTGCTGGTGGCGATGGTCGGCACCTCCTGGCCGGCCGGAATCATGGCGGGATAGTGCTGCGATTTCAGCCGGGCGGGCAGATAGGCGGCGCGCAGGGCGTTGAAATTGCTGTTCGGCAGGCTGGCCTTGTCGATCGGCACGAAATGCAGATCGTCCTCGGGCTTGACGTTCTCGAACCCCTGCAGCGGTGGCTGCGCCCCCCGCGCGGCGGCGGCCACCTCGCCGCTCTTGACCTTCTGCATGGCGAGGGCGGCGTCGTCGAAGACGATCTCCACCTTGATGCCAAGCGCCAGGAACAAATTCTCGCAAAGCAGCGCCACGGTGCTCATCGGCTTCAGGCAACTGACTTTTTTACCGCGAAGATCTTCCAGGCTGCGGATCTCGTTCTTGGCGTAGACATGCAGCTCGGTGTTGAAGAGCTTGGTGACATATTGAATGCGCTGGTCGATGTCGCCGTAAAGGCGCGGATCGGTGCGCTTCAGATAGGACAGGATGTCCTGGTCGACCACGCCCATGTCGACGCCCTTCATATAGAGCATGTCGAGCACGTTCTGGCCGGCGCTCTTGCCGATCACCGGGATGACGCGCAGATCGTTGCCGGGCAGGCCGTCGAGCACGTTGGAGATGTCCTCGGCGTATTGCGTGTAGCCGGTCAGGCGGCCCGACGCCATGATCATGACGACGTTTTCATTGGCCTTGCGCTTGGCGTCCTGATAGGGGCCGGGGGGACCGGGCGGCAATTTTTGCGATTGGGCCAGGGCTCCGTGCGAGAGAAGCGCAATGCAGCCCCACAAAACCCCTCGGAGAAGGGTTGCTGAAAAAAGCTTCATGGACATCCCCGTTCTGCCAATAAAATTTAACCAATTATTATTATTCCAATTTCGCCTATGAATGCAATTCCTTGCTGACGACAGGCGTCCGAAGCGGAGACTCAATTTACCAAAAGTCCCAGCCAAAACCATGAAAGCAAAATCTAATGCACAAAAAAGAATGTCACCCGGAGCGAATGATTTCGCTCAACAGGTGACATCCGTATTCAATTCGCTTTTATTCCGGCGCTGCTGACGATGTCCTTCCATTTCTTGCGTTCAGCAACCATGAATGCTGAGAATTCAGCCGGTGTCATCGGCGAGGCGACCGCGCCAACAGCAAGCAGCTTTTCGGCGATGTCGGGCCGGGTGAGCGTCGCTCTGGTGAAGCTGACCAGGCTGTCAATCACCGGCTTGGGCGTTCCCTTGGGGGCGTAGAAGCCGAACCAACTGGTCGCCTCGAAGCCCGGAATGGTCTCCGCCACGGTCGGCACATCGGGCGCGGTCGGGTTGCGCTTGAGGCTGGTCACCGCGAGCGGGCGCACGTCGCCGGACTTGGCCATCGGCCATGCGGCGGTCATGTTGTTGAAGCTGAGGCTGATCTCGCCGCCGACCAGCGCCGCCATGATCTCGCCGCCGCCCTTATAAGGAACGTGGGTCATCTTGGTGCCGGTGAGCTGCTTGAACAGCTCGGCCGATAGCTGCTGCGAGGTGCCGGTGCCGGCCGAGCCGAAGGTCAGCGTGTCCGGATTGGCTTTCACATAGGCGATCAGCTCGGGAACGGTCTTGGCGGGCAGCGATTTGTTGACGACCAGAAGATTCGGCAATTGGGCGAGCAGGCTGATCGGCTCGAAATCCTTTTCGGGGTCATAGGGGAGTTGCGCATAGACGAACTGGTTGATGGCGTGCGTGGACACCGAGCCGACCAGCAGCGTCAGGCCGTCGGGCTTTGCCTTGGCAACGAAGGCCGCGCCGATGCCGCCTCCCGCCCCGACCTTGTTCTCGACGATGACGGGATGCCCGGTCGTCTTCTGCAGGTGCTCGGCCAGAATTCTCGCCAACACGTCCGCAGTGCCACCGGCGGCGAAGGGGGAAACGATCGTCACCGGTCCCTGCGGCCATTCCGCGGCATGTGCCGGCGCCAAGCAGAGCGCCAGAGCAGTCGCCACGGACCATATGAATCTCATCACACATTTCTCCATGCTGCTTTGATTGCCTAGGTAGTTTACCGGGCAAGACCAAAAGCAACAAGTTTGGAGCGGCGGAATTTACTTATATATCACGGAAAATGGAAGCAACCCTGGGTTTAGATGAGACATGTTTTTTGCATATTCACCATCAATATCTCTAATCTTATGGAGAAAAAGGCAGCAATCGTTTTGATGATCTGGTGCCCGTAAGCGCAAGATTGCGATGCACTAAATGCCTATTGCGGCATAGCGTGTAAGCCATCCCCGGAAAGACCGGATAATTCTTGGCACGGAGGGTCGGTCCGGGGCGCATGGGCGGCTATGCCGGATCAGAGCGTGTTGACCGGGTTGCGCCGGGCCGGCGTCGCGCGGTCCGGTAAGCGGCGCCCACCGGACCACGCATGGGGAAGACCGGCATTGCCGGCGCCTCCGGTCAAGCGCTGGGGACGGCCGCCCCCGGATCGATGAGCTTGCTCGCCTGGAGGTCCTGCCAGAATTCAGCGGGGATCTTGGCGTGCATCGAATTGTAGTCTTCCAGGATTTGCTGCGGGCTGCTCGCGCCGACCACCAGCGCGGCGGCGACGTCGGGCGCGGCGGAAAATTGCAGCGCCGCCGAGCGCAGATCGACGCCGTGCCGCTCGGCGGCCGCCCGCAATTGCTCGCGCTTCTCGATATGCTGGGCCGGGATCTTGTAATTGTCCGGGCCGTAATTGTAGCGCGGACTGCCCGAGAGGAATCCCGCGTTCAAGGACGAGCCGATGACCAGCGCCACGTTCTTCTGCCGGACGGCGGGGAACAGCTCGTTGACCGCATTGGCGTGGTCGATCAGCGAATATTGCGAGGCGCACAGGCAGACGTCCGGATCGGCGACCTCGATCGCCCGCAGGATCGGCTCGGGACGGTTCACCCCGATGCCCCAGGCTTTGATGATGCCCTCCTCGCGCATTTTGCTGAGGGCGGGAAACGCGCCGCGCTGGGCAATCTCGAACTGCTCCTCCCAAGGGGTCGGGAAATAGGGGAAATCGGGCGAGATGTCATGCACGAAGGCGACATCGAGGCTGTCGACGCCGAGCCGCTGCAAACTGTCCTCGATCGAGCGGCGCACGCCGTCGGCCGTATAGTCGTAGACGACGTCGTTCGGTGAATTGGACATCGGGAACAAGTCGGTGTGGCGGTTGCTCTTGGACGCCTTCAACAGCTTGCCGACCTTGGACGACAGCAGATAGTCGCCGCGGCTCTTATCGTGCAGGAACTGCCCGAAGCGGCGCTCGGAAAGGCCGAGCCCGTACCAGGGCGCCACGTCGAAATAGCGCACGCCCGCCGTCCAGGCGGCATCGAGCGTGGCTTCGGCGTCCTTGTCCATCACCTTGTTGAATTCGTTCCCCATGGGAACGCCGCCGAGGCCGAACTTGAATTCGGGCTTAAAAATCTCGTTTGCGCGGTTTGCGGGGGCCATGCTGGCATCTCCTTTGGCTGGGTTGGGGGCTGCCGCCGCGAAGGAGGGCAGGGCGAGGCCGCCCATGGTCGCGGTGGCAAGGGTGAGGAATTTTCGGCGGTTGGGGCTATCGGTCGGCATGCATGAACTCCTGATTTTGGCGCCGCGGCCGGTGGCTTCCCCCCATCGCGCGAAGCCTTCGGCGCGCCTGCATCGGCGCTGGCGTCGGCCGGTCTCGATCACATTCGGTTGGCTAACGAGCCGGACGGCGTTTCGGTTCGTTGAGCGATGCTCAATGGTGGCTTGAGGCCAGCCGCTCTCCCGACGAGCGAAGGCCGGCCTTAAAAGCCAGTTATGAAAGCCGTTACGATTTTCATAGAATTGCTCCGGCCGCGCGGGTCCGAGCCGCGCCGTTCGCAATGCGGAGCGAACCGGGGTAAGATCGTTGAGCAGTAGTCAACCTGATCGAGCGACGCGTGCAGGCCTTCGACCGCGCCATCCTGGCCGACCTCAACATCTTCCTGACCATCGTGCGCCGGGGAAGCATGGCGCAGGCCGCCATCGAACTCGGCGTCACCACCTCGGCGCTCAGCCACCGGCTGCGCAAGCTCGAGGCCCAGCTCGGCGTCCGGCTTTTGAACCGGACCAGCCGCTCCATCACGCCGACCCAGGCCGGCGCCGCGCTGGCGGACCAGATCGGCGGCGGCTTCCAGGCGATCAGCGACGCGCTACGCACGCTCGAGCGGCATCGCGCTTCGCCGATGGGCCGGCTTCGCCTCAACGTGCTGCGCGATGCGGCGCGCCTCGTGCTCGGCCCGGTGCTGCCGCGCTACACCGCCGCCTTCCCGGATATGCATCTGGACGTCACCGTGGACGACCATCTGGTGGACATCGTCGCGCAAGGGTTCGACGCGGGCATCCGCTATGGCGACCGGGTGCCGCAGGACATGGTCGGGGTGGCGCTGACGAGGCCGCTGCAATGGGTCGTCGTCGGCGCGCCCGCACTGATCGCGCGCACCGGGCGGCCGCGCGTGCCGGATGACCTGCTCGGGCTGCCCTGCGTCCAGATGCGCATCGGCGACAACAGCCGCGTCCCCTGGGAACTCGGCAATGGCGCCGCGATGATCCGGGCCGATATTCGCGGGCCGCTGACGGCCAACGAGACCGAGCACGCCGTCGATGCGGCGATCCGGGCCGTCGGTTTCGCCTATTGCCTTGAGCGAAGGGTGAGCGGCGAACTGGCCTCCGGCGCGCTGGAGCTGGTTCTGCCGGAATGGGCCTCGGAAGGCCCGCCCTTCACGCTATATTATCCGAGCCGGCGGCAGACGCCGGGCGGGCTGCGCTCTCTCATCGATCTGATCCGCGAGGCCGAAGGGCTGCCGCGGCTGGCCCGGCCTGGCGAAGGCTAACAAGGCGCGGATTCTGCCATCTAGCCGTTCTAGGCGAACGGCAGCGCATCGCGCGGCGCCTGCTGGCGAGGCGGGGCGTAGTCTTGCTGCGGGCGATCCTCGCGCCTGTGCTGAGGCTCCTCCGGCGGCGTCTGCGGCTTGGGCAGCATGCGGATCGGCTCGCCGCCGATCCAGCCGGGCACCGGCGCAATGGCGCTGAGCCAGGTGATCGCGCGCGCGACGATGCCGTCATCGTTCGGGCCGCCATGCTGGGGCGTGAACGGGTCGGCATAGAAGCTGGCGCCGGCGGCGAGCGCCAGATCCTGCACCGCGTCGACCATTTGCGGCGCACCGCAGGCATAGACGATGTCGCCGGGCGTCAGCTCCGGCATGTGATCCGTCGGGCGGCCGACGCGCACGGCCGGCGCGGCCCGGGCGGGTTTCTCGCTCACCGTCGCGATCAGCCGCACATTGGGGTAGTCCCGCAGCCGGCGGAAGGCGGGCGCCATGTAAAGCGACGGCATGGTCTTGGCCGCCGCGATCACCACCACGTCCCGCCAGGGGTTTTCCGCCATCGCCGCGTCGGCGATGGCGAGGATGGGGGCAAAGCCCGTGCCGCTGCCGACGAGCACGAGGCGGTTGCGCAGCCCCAGACGCAGATAGGCCGAGCCGAAGGGGCCATTGAGCGTCACCGGATGGCCGCGCCGGATCCGGTCGCCGATCGCCGGCGAGACGAGCCCTCCCGCAATGCGCCGGACATGCAGGCGCAGCGTGCCGCCGCCGGAGGGCTGCTGCATCGGCGAGGTCGGGCTGAAATAGCGGCCGGGATAGCCTCGGAACTGGACCCGGTAATATTGGCCCGGCAGGTAGACGATCTCGTCATGCGGACGGATGACGACCTCCGTCACATCGGGCGCGAGCCGCCTCGTGCTGACCACCGTGCCGCGCGTCGTCAGCACCTCCGGCACCGGCTCCACCACCGCCTGCAGGTCGGTGATGACGCGGGCCTGGCAGGCTTTCACCACGCCGGCTTCCCCGCACTCGCCGCCGATGGTCATGCCGCTCACGACCTTCACCTTGCAGGTGCCGCATTGGCCGGCCCGGCAGTCGTGAGGCACATCGACGCCGTTGCCCAACGCCGCGTCTAATAGGATTTCGCCTCGCCGAGCCGTAAAACTTTGGTCGTTAATATGCACCCTGCAGCTTTTTCGCATGCTTTGACCTCGATACGGATGGGTCTGATGAACCGCGTGTGGCGGCTTTGCGTATGGTCGAAGACGGCAACGCGCATATAGGCGCCAGTGGCGATCGGCGTGTCGTATTTGCTGCCGGTATCCAGGCGGCGGACCACCTCCAGTGTCCACCGTCCGGCGGCCCATTTGGCCATGCCTCGGATGTGAGCCCGGTCCCCCGCAAAGGCGCCGGAGGTCAGCAGCAGGCCGGGAATGACGGTGCCGATCGGGATGCGGGCATCGTGCTCGCGGCTGTAGGGCACCGAGTCGTCGGCGGCGAGCCACCAGCGGGTGGTTTCGCGGTCGCCGATATTGGGATCGAGATCCATCTGGTCGGTCGCCTGCAGCGCCTTGCGGGGATCGCTCGGCAGCCGCTTCGGGATCACCGGCCGGTCATAGCCGCCAGGGCCGCGCTCCTCGAAATTGAGCTCCGTCAAGCCGCTGCCGGGATCGGCGGCAAAGCCGCCCTTATAGGCGGACTGGCCCGCCTTCTGCGCCGCCGCCGGCTCGGCGGGCGGCCCGAAATGGGTGTCGTCCACCCATCCCATCATGCCGCCGGTCGAGGCGTGCCATTGCCACATGTCGGCGTAGCCGCCATTGGTGGTGTAGTGCAAGCCCCGTCCCGAAAGCGTCGCCGGCTTGTCGCCGAGCGGCTGGCGGCCGGCATGGAAGGTGCGGTCGCCGGGAATCAGCGTATAGGCCCCGACCAGCAGCACCGCGAATTTGTCTTCGAAAAACGCGGTGGCGTCGCCCCGGTCGAAGCCCTGCTGCAGCACGCGCCAGCCGGTCTCGGTCTTCTGGATGGGCAGATGTTTCAGCGAGCGGGTCGGATCCTCCCAGACGAAGCAGAAATAGGCGTTGGTGCCGTCATGGACGGCGCGGATCTCGACCTCGGATTGGCCGGCGCCGTCGAGATTGGCGCCCTGCTGGGTCGGCACGGCGATGCTCGACGCCACCCGCCAGATCGGATCGGACATGTCGCCATCGATGCGGGGCTTGTCGCTCTCGGCGATCTGGTCGAGGATCAGCGTGTCGCGCGTCGCGGTGTCGAGCGACAGCATGAACACGAGGAAACCCACGCCGCCCGCGATCGCGGTCAGCAACGGATGGGCGTGCAGCACGGTGCCGCCGCGCCCTGGCTCCCTTGCCGGCCTCGGCGGGTTTTGCGGGCCCGGCATCCGCCTCTCCGGCCTGTGCCCGGCATGGGCGTTGTCCGGTTCCGCCTGGACCTGGGCGGCGATCACTTCGAAAGGATCGAATTCCGGCGGCCGGGGCGCGAGCGGGCCGGGGTTGAACACGCGCAAAAGCTGCCATCTGCCGCCGATGGCGTAATGGACGGCGATATGCGCGGGCACATAGAGAACGATCACCCATGTCGCCTGATGATGCAGCTCGGCGGCCCAGCCGCCATAGCCGACATAGAGCATCGTGCCGGTGACGAACTCGGTTGCCAGGGCGGCGAACAGCGTCCAATACAGCACGATATTGAGCCCGCCATAGCGCGCGCTCGCCCGCCCGGCGATGCCTTTCAGCCGGGCAAGGTCAGGGCGGACCCGCCGGGACAGACCGGCCCTCGATATGTAGATGGCGTAGGAAATCGCCAGCGCGATCAAGGCAGTGCCAACGGGAATATGGGCGGTCCAGACGATGCTTTGGGGCAGCACCGGGTCGAGCACGGACAGCCAGCGGTCACGCGGGCCGTCGATCGCGATCCTCAGGCCCGTCGCCACGGCGACGACCAGCAGCGCCACCAGCGTCCAGTGCAGCAGGACTGTCCCGAAATCGGTTTTCTTGATTGCACGCCGCGCCATAGTCTCCTTTTTACCCTTCGGGTAATCTTCATGAAGTAATCAAGACGCGGCAGCGCCTATTTGTCAGTACTGTATGCAGTATTCATAATACGCCCGTATTATCGAAAATACAGGGGGATGAAAAGCGTTGCCGCGCCGTGAGGTTGAAGAGCGATTTCAGGGAGCAGTCTCAGGACCGCTGCTGTCGACGGGCTTAAGCTAGCCGGGGGGAAGGGCGAAACTTTGGTTGTTTGTTGCTGCCAGTTTGCTGCCAGCGGGAATTTTGTTTCCGACTTTTGCTGGCGCGGGGATCAAATGAGGCGGGATCGGCCGCCATCGCCCTCGGCGCCCAAAACCGCCTCTAGCCCTCTCCCATGCGGAGGGTGGCGCGCGTTAGCGTGCCGGGTGAGGGGGTAATGCCTCTCCGTGTGGCGATGTCTTGCCCTACCAATAGGGATTACCCCCTCACCCTAACCCTCTCCCCAGGGAAGACCTTTGCAAAACTTCGATTCCTTCGCCCCGGCCGTTAGAGCCGGGGCCCACTCGCCTCTCCACTTGCCGCAGCAATAGCGGAAATATGATTGG
>NZ_MWLK01000030.1 GCF_002198715.1 Rhodomicrobium sp. R_RK_3
AATCGCTTAGCGGGAGAATGAGCCATCGGGGACGGGGTCAAAATTGAACGCCGATTACCCCTGGCAGGGGGTCAAAATTGCATGCCGGTTCACATTATGTGAAGCGTTGAGCATTACCCGTAGCCACCGCAGCATGTAAAGAGCTGATCGCTCGCCTATCAAGGCATGGCATCAGATATGCCCCGGCGACGGCGTTTTGCACACGCGCTGAAGCTGGTTTGATATGTTTATATTGCGGCGCACCATTTTCTTGGCCCGCTTCTGGCTTTATGGCTGAAACTTCGCGATGAGGGCGCCTGTGACGTAAATTAGGTACCAACGGCGAGAAAGATGCGAAACACACCGATGCTCTGTTCCATCGGCGACGGGAAAACGTGGCCCGGTGCGGGGGTGGAATCCTAGTTCGAATTTCGAGGTACTTCGGTCATAACGTATGGCAACCGTCTCGGGGGGATCGTTTCAATAGTAGGTGCGCTTATTGGTGGGACATTCCCGGAAAAATCATAGCGATCCCATAGGCCTCAATTGTCCCACTTTTTTCTAAGTATCTGATTTTCCTATATGATGGGAGTCCGACCCTGGGCACCGTCCATGTTTGATATTATTGATTTTGTTTCCCCATGTGAGCTACACTCAAGTTTCAGTCGGGCTTAAAGTTTTTATCGGCACCTGTAATGCAGAAAAGGCTCTTTGCGCGAACTCACAGCGTTTCCCGATAGCGATAGCTTCTTGGGTCCGCCGTGTGGATGCTGAATGATGGAAACGCCAGCGCCTCGCTCGGGAAGTTCGCTGGTCTCAATCTGCACCCGGCCCCACCTTTTGCACTGATCGGGTTGGCCGTTAAGCCGCACAATCGAACAATCCAATTGCTTATCGGCGCCTAGAAACTCGCAAACATTCATCGTTTCGGACGTTTCTGGAATGCCGTTGATGTTTTCTTGGTAATTAAAGATAGCTATGGCATTGCTGGCCGCCACCTGGTCGGAGATGACGTGATGGTTTGTGAGTATGCACCCATTCCCGATGAAGAATCCCGTCCCGATCTTCTTTTTGGTTACCACCTTGCAAACTGAGCTTGCAGCGCTGATGCCAGCCTGTAGCCAAGCCAAATCGTGCAACGGGCTACGAAGTAATTGTGCCTCGAAGAGCTTATCGGGCGCTTCAAAATCGCATCGGTCCCCGTCAGAGGTTGACTGTGGTTGATCAGTCGGGACGGGCACATTTGCTAACTCACGTTCGAGGTAGGTGAGATAACCAAACAGCCATTTTAGGATATCGCCAATCCGATCGTCGTACGAAGAAGAATCAATCTCCCCGGCCACCCTGGCCATTTCCAAGTGGTTTAGCTTTGCCGACGACGCCAGCGCGGCGTTGGCTATAGATGCGGGCAGCCGTTCGCGGTTGCTTTTAGTGAGGTTGACCACTCTGTCCAATGCCGGCCGAAGCTGTGCTCGCTCGGCTAAGGCGCGAATTTCGGCAAAAATGTCAGGCAACGCCTCACCTCGCAGGTTTCATAAGAATTTCTCGATATGCCCAAATCACTAAATCGCCAAGGAGGCACATGCAGAGAAATAACATACCCACTCCCGTCGCCCAACACGGTAGGCCCCAAACAACAGGATTTATCGACCGTAGCGCAATCAAATAGACCGCGCCGAATGCCGGAACGAGAGCCAAAACGCCAATTAATGCCAGGAACCTTCCCACTCCATTGGCACGAAGGTAAAATCGCGCGGCCAAGACTATAGTTACATCAAAAATCACAACGGCCTCTACGAACGCGATTGTATACTCGCCTAGCTGCCTGCCATCAAGGACGAACGGGATCGCAAAAAGAAAAATCATGGCTAGCCCCGCACCTATGAAAGCCGCGTTTTCTGTATACCTCCACGCAAATGTCACAAGGCACAAAGAAAAGATCACATACGCCATTATAAATGCGATATAAAACTCTTCAGGAGCGGGCGCGACATAGAACTCACGTTCGTTATTTGTTTCTTTGACATCAAATCTCAACGCAATGATATTGTCTAAATTTTTTTCCGGTATATGCTTTAAATCGGCGGCAGCGAACATAAGGCAATATATTCCATCATCGCCGCAGGGCGGATACCACGTCCTCCAAGCCTGACTAGTCATAAGCACTTCTTCAGATGCGTTCTTAGAGAATTTATCCAGATATCTGTTGGTATTTACTTGATATTCTTTTATGAACTCGCCGACAGTTAACTCTCCCAACGATTGAAGGTAAATTTCCGGCACCTTTTGGAGCAACGCGATACTCGCTTCAAACCGCAATTTCTCATCTGCAGAACCAGCAACAGACTTAGACTCATCATATATAGTCGGAAAAGCGAAACAAGGCGCTACGCCAATCACATCATCTAAGGTCGAGTTGCTCAGCTGCGACGAAAGGAATGCTGCCTGCGTTCCTGGTTGAGGGGATTTCCGAATGATGGCTAGATTCTCAGCTCTACCAAATAACTCCTTCAAATGAGCTGTCCTAACCATACTGGCCGCACCATCATACGGCCTAATATTCCCTAAGGAACTCCGCACGTGGCGCGACAACTTATAGGCCAGTAAATCTATATTCAACAGAACGGACAACTGACACAATTTTGTATATTCATCAACATTCTCGATAAATGTTGACGCTAAACTAGAATCTCCGCTTCTCATAATTTTCAAGGCGAGCATGCCAGGCTCGTAATATATTCCCCCCCCACGATTGGTCATCCAAACGCAGTTCACGGCCCCAGCGGGTCTCGTCTCTTTGAAGAACTTCAATTTGCTTTTGCCTGAAAAGCAAAAGATAGTATTCATTATTGATTTCTCTAGCAAGTAGAGCCTCCAAGGCCGAAGTGTTAAGAGCTAAAATGCGCTGCTTTAATATAAGTCCCGACATAAGGGTCGGTAAATTGATTAAACAAATAACGATGACACTGAAAATAAGAAGTGGCTCTCGATTATAACAGCGCGTCTGCTCCGGTATCAGCGGGCGAATGTAACGCGACAACACGCAAACAGATACAAGCAAACTGATGAGGCAAGCCGGTGCGAGCCAACCTGGTAGTAGCGGAACGCTACTCTCCCGCACCGGTATGAAAATCGCCACGCCGCTCATGCAAAGAGTGGTTATAATAAAAATGAAGACTGCGAGGTGGATTTGGAGATGCCATGCTTGCGGTCTATTGCAGCGCAACCATCTATCCGACTTCTCGATGATCAGTCCGATCGCCCGCAGCATATTATTTCAAATTTACATGTTAAATTGATGTTCAAAAAGTAAGCTTGCAGAACTTGTGATATTGCGAAAGTAGGTGAACTCAACGCCATGATCGTAAAGCGCATCGATAAATTGTCTTTGACTAATGACTACAGGAACACGGATCAAACAATATGAAGGACGTTTAATTGGCATGCTGCCGCCAATTCGATCTAGACAGGTCTTCAGTTTAGATACATCAAGCGAGGGCCCCCAGACCTGGAACGTATTGTTACTAACGTTCGTTCTCGCTTCAACGCATGCGCCATCATGCAGGACCAATATGTGGTCGGCGATCGCCTCAATCTCGTGAATGTGCTGGGAACTCATGATTACCGCAGCCTGACGTCTCCCCTTTTTCGTAGCAATCTGTCGAATGTCATCGAGAAAGTCTTGTTGGCTGTTCACATCAAGATTTGCAAGCGGCTCGTCGAGAATGAACAGCCGCGAAAAAGGAATGCGGGCGAGCGCAAATTCGAAACGGAGACGATATCCCGTCGCTTATCTGCGCGCCAGATCAATTTGCTAACGGCAGCGTCTATCTAAGGGAATACAGCCTGGGAATTGCAGCATTTTTTCTTGTAAGCGCCGAATCGGCCTCGCCAAATCGGAAGGATCACTTTTTACAATACTCTCCTTTATATTAGCTATCTCCCGCCGAAGATATATTAGTTCGTCCTCCGACAAAGATTGTCTCGCGTCGTTCATCTTCTAAATACTTGATCCGAATGCAGCTAAATTCGTCATTCATGGCGTGAAGCATATGAGGCGTGCTGATCGACGAGCAAGACCGGCAACTTTTAGCAACGTACATCGTCCTAAATCAAAACGATCGCGGTCGTACTACGGTGCCGGGCTGCGACTGCGGCGTCGGTCGAATTCAGCGATAATTGCCGGCCCGACGCCAGGCAAGTGAATTACACGAACCGGAAATCGTTCCGTGGGCGCTACCAATGGGCCTATCAGTGAGGAACCGGTGGCGATGCCCATCACGCCTGGTTCCCCCAACGCCGTAACGGTGACCGCAAATGTCGCCAGTCCGGAGCCGATCTGACAATAATCATTCGCCCGAATAAGTAATAATACATAATGAATGGTCCGAACCCGGCCCTTGGATGCGCTGTTTGTGGAAGACTCTCGGGCCTCGCCGCCGGGGCACTGACGGCGGTCACTTACACAACAACACTGGATTAGGTAACGAACGATCGCAGTACTGGGCACCTCGAACACCCATGGCTATCCCAAACACCACGCGGACATCAGACGTTACATCAGCGGTCGTCATTTCATAAGTACCTCGATCTGCCAAATATTTTGAGCGCGCCTTCTCCCATTGAAATCGTTTACGCACGGCAGCGCAGTTAGCCAAAATTGAAAATGCTTCTTACAAAACAGTGTGGTCAAGATCTTCAGTTAGCCAAATCAACCCATTGATTTCCTTAGGCTGGTTCATTCCCTCCCTCTCCGCCGGATCCATCTGCGGCGCCCCATTTGCCGCACCGGCCCGAGAGGCCGCCCGTCAATTCTTCCAGAACTGAATGCCGTCGATGAAGCGTTTGATGGGGGGCTTGTCGGTCTTCGTGCCGGCATCCGCCTGACCGGCCTTATTGTCACCGGCCGGAGACGCGCTTCCCTCGGACGTCGAGGCGACTTGGGTGGCTGTCGCCTTCTTGCCCGGCAAGAGGTTGTTGAAGAAGCGGCTGACCGCGCTGCCTTTCGCCGGTGCCGGGGCCTCCGCGGGAACCCCGACGATTTCGCTCTTGAACGGAGCCTGGCGAAACGGAGAGCGCCCAGGCAACACCGGGATTGCGGCCACAATTTCCTTCTGCCGCGGTTTCACCGCTTCCGGACGCGGGGCGATGCTGATGACATCGGCGACCGGCGGCGGACGCCGCTCAGCCAGCACCGGCTTCTCCACGGCTGTCGCCTCGACCGGGGTTTGCTCCGGCTCGAGGCGCGGCTGAGCGAAGCCCGGGGTCTCGGCCGGTTGCAGCATGAATGGCATGAGATCCAGCGCCCCTTGGCCCGGCTGAGCGAGCGGGACGGTCTCGGCCGGGCGCGGCATGGTTACAGCGGGCGCGGCGCCCGCCTGCCACTGGCGCCACGATGCCACCTCTTGATCGCTTGCCGGCGGAAGCAAAGTATAGGGCACCGCTTTCGGCACGAGCGGCGCCGGCGGCGCTGCCTCCTGCTTGGCCTCTTTCTCGCCAGCCAGAGCCGGCAATTGCCAAAGCAGCATCACCGAGGCCGCGACAGCCAGCCCGTATTTGCAAGAGGTCGCGGTTGAACGAACCATGCGATGCTCCGTCGTCGATAACCGCAATAAAGGCCTCAAAAGCTGCGAATCCCTGGACGTCAATGATTCGATAATACGCAATGAAAATGGCAAAGCAGTGCCGGACCTCAAGCAAACTCACTGCGCCGTCTGTCCGCTTTTCCGCCAGCCCTCTCCGACGCCGGGCGCTAAGCCGATTGATGGGCTTTCGCCTGTATTGGTGTCGAAGCAACCTACATTGCGTCTCAGGCCTGGATGCCATTCGATCCGCGTCCTCTCTATCGCGGCGCGTTGCCCGATTCGCGATGTCGAAACCAGCTAAGGAAGACTGTCACTGGTGCAGGGCGCTTTGCCGATGGATCGTGCAGGGCAAAGGTGATCCCCTTGCTCCCGCCCCAAGGCGGCAAGGGCGGCGCCCGGCCTTGGCGGTAATTCCGCCCGTATTGTCAGACCTTGGGCGCGGGGCTTAACCGCCCGAAGCGATCTCGGCCAGCCGCCGCTTGGCGTCGGGATTGCCCAACTCCGCCGCCCGTTCGTACCATTTGCGGGCTTCGGCGAGATTGGGCGGGGGAGCGGAGCCCCTGGACGCGCCGGCATAGGCCGGGTCGTAGCTGCGCGCCAGGGCGAGCGCGCCTGCCGCGCTGCCATGGGTCGCCAGCTCCTCGAAAATGATGCGCGCGGCGGCGATGCCGCCCTGTTCCAGCACCTCCCGGCCCCGGGCCAGCAGCACGGCCTCGGCCTGCGGCGACAGCGGCTCCGCTTGCGGGCGGGTCTGCGCGGGCGGCTTCAGCGGCGTCTCGGGGCGGGGCGGAATGGCCGGGCCGACCGCGACGACCGGCTGGATCGGGCGCAAAGTGACCGGCACCGTCGTCTCGGCCAGCACGCGGTTGTTCGGGCCGATCAGGTGAAAACCGAGCTGAAACTGCGCGCTGGCGCCCGGCTTGGAAAGCAGCCGCAGCGTCGGAGCCTCGCGCAGCGGCACCACCCAGACCCGTCCCGTGGCCATGCCGGCCGAGACGCTGACGCCCTCGGGAATGTTGCGGATCAGGAGAAACGTGCCCTCTCCGGCGCCGGCCGCGCGCAGTTCGGCGGCGGACGGCAGAATCATGGCGATGGGCGCCTCGATGCCCGGTTCGGCGTCGATGGATTTCACCGAGAAGGTCAGGTTGCCGTCCGCGGCGAGGATGATCTGCCCCTCATGCCACGCCGCCAGCCCGGCAAGCTGCCCCGGCGTTGCCGGCGCGCTGGCCTGCGCGCTCCCGGCCAACGCCAGGATCATGCCCAGGCAGCACGCAACGGCCCGGCAGATCCGGCCGCCGCGTTCATATGCGTCAGTTGCTCCGCCCATGCTCACCCCCCCCGGTTCAAGCGCGAGGCAGCTAGCGGCGGGTGCGGGATTGCGTCTTCATGAACTCCTGGAACAAGGCCTCGCGCTCTTTCGCCGTCGTGATGCTGCCCGTCGCCAGCGGGTCGGCGGCGGCGATGCCGGTTTCCTTCAGCATCCGCTCGGCGATTTCGGAACGGGTCCAGCCGGGAACCGTCGCCGCCAGGTTGACGTCCTTCCATTTCTCATGGAACGGCCCGTCGCGGAGTTTGTGAAAATTCTTGAAGAAGCTGACGATGAATTTCTCGACGCGCAGATAGCGGTCCGTGCCTCTCGGCCAATTATAGACCGCCAGCAATTCCGGGACGGCGACGGTATTGATCGTCTCGCCCTCGGGGATGAGCTTGGGGTAATCCTTGTTGGTCAGCCGGCCGATGACATATTTGTCGGCAAAATTCTCGGCATATTGCGCGGTCGAGATGGACAGGAAATGGAAGCCGGCATCGGTCGGAGCCTTGGTGAAAGTGTCGCCGGGCTTGCCGACGACGCGCATGGTCGCGGCGACCTCGCCCTTCTTCATCATGTCGAGGCCGACGGCGAAATCGACCTTGAGCATCTCGACGTCGATGCCGAGTTCCTTCATCACGATCGGCACGGTCGTATGCGCGGCGTTGCCAGCGAGGCCGAGATTGACCTTCTTGCCCTTCAAATCCTGAATGGTGCGGATCTCCGGCCGCGCCAGAATATGCAGCTCGCTGTCGTAAAGCCGCGCCACGTAGCGGATGCGGTCCTTGATGTTGACCTTCAGCGATTGCTTGAGCGTGTCGAGGCTTTCCGACTTGGTCAGGGCGACGTCGACATTGCGCAGATAGAGCAGATCCTCGACATTGCCGACCGATCCTTGGGTCAACATCGGGATGATGCGCAGATTGTCGCCATCCGCGAGCACCTTCGAAATTTCCTCGGCGAGCGTCGGATAGGCGCCGCCGAGCTGGCCGCAGGCAAGCCCGACCGTGCCGGCATTCTTGCGTTCCTTGATGGCGTTTTCCGCCGCGACGGCCGGATCGACACGCGGCGTCTGTGAGTATCCGCCACTGATTCCCCAGATGGTTACCATGGCAAACAGCGTCAGAATGCGCAGGACGTGCCCCATATTCATCTCCTACAAGCCATAAGTAGGGACAATTAGAAGACAGTGATTTCTTATTCAAGACATTAATTGCGGTGCGCATTGGTGTGGACTCATCAAGTCTAAGAAAATACTCAGAATTAACTCAGACTACTGTCTTACCGACCATGGTCGGATTTGGATCTACCCGGGTCGAAGCCGATCGCCCGCCGCGCGAATCAGTGCTTTGCGATTGCGGAACCCGATCAGCCGGCCGATGCTGCTGCTGATCTTTACAGAAAGCGGGCGGAGCGACCGGAATGAACAGAGCAGCGGATCTCTTGGCGCGCCGGCTCTATGAGGCGGGCTGCCGCCACGCCTTCGGGATGCCGGGCGGCGAGGTGCTGACGCTCGTCGATGCGCTGATCGCGGCCGGCATCGCGTTCGTGCTCTGCAAGCATGAGAACGCCGCCGGCTTCATGGCCGAGGGCACTTTCCACCGCACCGGCGCGCCCGGCATCCTGGTCGCAACGGTCGGGCCGGGCGCGGCGAACGGCGTCAATGTCGTCGCCAACGCGCTGCAGGACCGGGTGCCGCTGCTGGTCCTCACCGGCTGCGTCGACGCCGATGAGGCGCTGACTTATACGCATCAAGTCTTCGACCACCGCGCGCTGTTCGGGCCGGTCACCAAGGCCACATTTACACTGACGCCCGATGGCGCCGACATCATCGCCGACAAGGCCGTCGCCATCGCCATGGGCGAGCGGCCGGGGCCGGTGCATATCGACGTGCCGATTTCGGTCGCGGACGCCGTCGTCGCCGAGCCGCTGCGGTCGCGCCATCGGCCGGTGTCGCCCGTCGCGCCGGCCGAGGGCGAGGCGCTGGCCACTGCCCGGCAATGGCTGGGCGAAGCGAAGCGCCCTGTCATCCTCGCCGGCCTCGATGTGCTGAACCATGGCGCCTCGGACGAGCTGCGCCGCTTCGCCGAGCGGTTCGGCGTGCCGGTCGTCACCAGCTACAAGGCCAAGGGCGTCATCGCCGAGGATCATCCGCTCGCCATGGGCGGCGCGGGTCTGTCGCCGCTCGCCGACACCATCCTGCTGCCGCTGTTCCGCGAGTCCGATCTCATCCTGGCGGTCGGTTACGACCCGATCGAGATGCGCGTCGGCTGGCGCGATGCCTGGAACCCGGAGACGCAGCGCGTCGTCGAATTCGCGGCTGCCGAGAACCGCCATTACATGCATCATTCGACGCTCAGCTTCATTTGCGATGTCGGCGCGGGGCTCGCCGCGCTGGCCAAGGGCGTCGAACCGGCGGCGACATGGGCCGGCGGGCGGGCGCTCGACGTCCGCCAGCAGCACAAGGATGCCTTCGCCTCCAACGGCGAATGGGGACCGGCCGCCATCGTCGATGCCGTCCGCAGGATCTTCCCGCGCAACGCCACTGCGACCGTCGATTCCGGGGCGCACCGGATCCTGCTCAGCCAGCTCTGGGAGAGCTACGAGCCGCGCGGCATCCTGCAATCGACGGCGCTCTGCACCATGGGCTGCGCCCTGCCGCTCGCCATGGGGGCGCGCATCGCCGACCCGTCGCGGCCGGTGGTCGCCTTTACCGGCGACGCCGGATTGCTGATGGTGCTCGGCGAATTGGCGACGCTCGCCGAACTCAAGCTGCCGGTCACCGTCGTCGTCTTCGTCGATGCCTCACTGACGCTGATCGAGATGAAGCAGCGCACCCGGCAATTGCCGAACGCCGCGGTCGATTTCGGGCATTTCGACTTCGCGGCCATCGCGCAGGCGATGAGCGGCGAGGGCGAAACCGTCTCGGACACGCCCGCGCTGGAAGCCGCGCTCGAGCGTGCCCTCGCCCGGACCGACCGCTTCACCATCATCGCCGCGCAGATCGACCGCCAGTCCTATGACGGGCGCATCTGAGCGCTCCTCGCCGCGCCGGGCGTCTGGACATCGCGCGCGGAGACCCCAAATCAAAGGAAGCATGGGTAGGAGCGGTCTGATGCATGGGATGCGGTTTTGAGGGGTTCGCCGTCGCGCCGGGAGGCGCTGCAAATTTTGGCGGGCGGTGCGCTGGGTTGCGCGCTCGCCTCCGAGCCATCGCCGGCGGCCGAGCCTAAGGCTGCTCCGAAGCCCTTCGACACCGCCCTGCTCGACGGCGCGGTCCAGAACGCCCGCAAACTGGATCAGCTTCACAGCCTCATCATTGCGCGCGGCGGGGAGATCGCATTCGCCGAGGCTTTTCGCGGTCCGCGGCTCGGTCAGACCGTCAACATCAAATCCGTCTCGAAATCCTTCGTCGCCGCGCTGACTGGCGCGGCCATCGATCGCGGCGTGCTCAAGGGCGTGGATCAACCTCTCGGCGAGGTCGCGCCGGGCCTCATTCCCAAAGACGCCGATCCGAAAGTGCATCAGCTCACCGTCGCGCAACTCCTGACCATGCAGGCCGGTCTGGAGCGCACATCCGGGCCGAATTACGGGCGCTGGGTCGAGAGCCGGAATTGGGTCGCCTTCGCCCTGACCCAGCCCTTCGCCGCCGAGCCCGGCGAGCGGATGCTCTATTCGACCGGCAGCTACCATGTGCTCGGCGCGCTGCTCGCCAAAGCGTCCGGCAGGACGCTGCTGACGCTCGCCCGCGACTGGATCGGCGACACGCTGGACATCGAGATCCCGGCCTGGCGGCGCGACCCGCAGGGTTTCTATCTCGGCGGCAACGACATGACGCTGTCGCCGCTCGGCTTGCTGCGCTTCGGCGAAGCGCACCGGCTCGGCGGGCAATGGAACGGCACGCGGGTGCTGAGCGAAAAATGGATCCAGGACGCCTGGACGCCGCGCACGCACTCGCCCTTCTCCGGCGACGATTACGGCTATGGCTGGTTCATCGCCAGCGCGGGCGAGCGCAAGCTTTTCTACGCGCGCGGCTATGGCGGTCAGATGATCTACATCGTGCCTTCGCTCGACATGACCGTCGTCGTCACCTCCGACCCGAACCGGCCCGCCCGATCGGACGGCTATGTCGGCCAGCTCAAGAGCATCCTGACGGGCGAGATCATCCCCGCCGCCGTCTAACCGGCGGCCGCCCGCGCGGTCACGTTCGGAATGCAGTTCGCTGACTTACTGCGACAGATTGAGCCGAGCCGGGTGCCTACCGTTTCGGCTTGCAGCAGGGTGTGATGAATTTTTAGGCACGCAATTCTTGTCATCCCCGCGAAGGCGGGAATCCAGTACTCCGCAGCATCTCCGGCATTTACTGGCCCGGCACTTTCGCGCGGCGGACAAACAGGCGGCGAGGCGCATTGATGTCCACCTGAATCGCGCCCGCTTTGGCCTTGACAGCCGCGTCAGCCCGGCTAGCGTTTCATGCCAAGCCGAATTCGAATTGTGATGTCGGATCGCCGAATCCGGAGGGATAGCGGAATTGTGAGTCAATCGAGCATGATGGCTGAGGCCACCCCGCTACTCGATGTCGAGTCCCTGTCGATCCGCTTCGGGCCATCGGCGCCCGCGCTCGTCGACAACCTCTCCTTTTCCCTCAAGCCGGGCGAAACGCTCTGCCTCGTCGGCGAATCCGGCTGCGGCAAGTCGCTGACGGCGCTCGCTTTGATGGGCCTGCTGCCGACGCGGGCGCAGCCGTCGGGCCGGGCGCGGTTCGAGGGCCGCGACCTGCTCACCCTCCCCGCGCGCCAGATGCAGGATCTGCGCGGCGACCGGATGGCGATGATCTTCCAGGAGCCGATGACCTCGCTCAATCCAGCCTTCCGCATCGGCGACCAGATCGGCGAAAGCATCGTCCGCCATCGCGGCGCGTCGCGCTCCGAGGCGCGCAAGCTGGCGCTCGACATGCTGCGCAAGGTCCGCATTCCCGCCGCCGAAAAACGGCTCGACGCCTATCCGCATCAACTTTCGGGCGGGATGCGCCAGCGCATCATGATCGCCGTGGCGCTCGTCAACGAGCCGGACCTCTTGATCGCCGACGAACCGACCACCGCGCTCGACGTCACCATCCAGGCGCAGATTTTGGCGCTGATGCGCGAATTGCAGCGCGCGGCGGGCATGGCGATGATCCTCGTCACCCACGATCTCGGCGTCGTCGCCGAGGTGGCCGACCGGGTCGCCGTGATGTATGCGGGCCGCATCGTCGAGACCGGCACGGCGCGCGACCTGTTCGACGATCCGCAGCACCCCTACACGCTCGGGCTGATCGGCTCGCTCCCCTCGCTCGGACGGCGCGAGGGACGGCTGGCGACCATCCCCGGCTCGGTGCCGCCGCCCGACCGCTTTCCGGCCGGCTGCCGCTTCGCCACGCGCTGCCCCTTCGCCGACGCCCGCTGCTGGACCGAGACGCCGCCGCTCACCGGCATCGGCGCGGCCGGACACCGCGCGGCCTGCTTCAAGGCGCCCATCGAGGCAAACGCCGGAGGGCTCGCGGCATGACGGCGGACGCCAGCACCGACATCATTCTCGACGCGCGCAACCTCACCCGCTATTTCGGCGGCGGCTACCGCTTTCCTTTCGGCGAGATGCCGCTGATCCGCGCCGTGGACGGCGTCTCGCTCTCGGTCCGGCGCGGCGAGACCTTTGCCATCGTCGGCGAATCCGGCTGCGGGAAATCGACGCTCGCCCGGCTGATCCTGCGGCTGATCGAGCCGACCGGCGGCAGCGTGCGCTTCGAGGGCCGCGAGATCACCGGCACGCCGCCCGAGGCCATGCGCCGCCTCCGCCGCGACATGCAGATCATCTTCCAGGACCCGTTCGGCTCGCTCAACCCGCGCATGACCGTCGGCGCTCTGATCGGCGAGCCGCTGTCGGTGCACGGCATCGCCTCGGGCCGCGAGCGCGACGCCCGCGTGCGCGAGATGCTGCGCCTCGTCGGCCTGCGCCCCGACCACGCCGGACGCTATCCGCATGAATTCTCCGGCGGCCAGCGCCAGCGCATCGGCATTGCCCGGGCGCTCGCGACACGCCCGCGCCTCTTGATTGGCGACGAGCCGGTTTCGGCTCTCGACGTCTCGATCCGCGCCCAGGTCATCAACCTGCTCGAAGACCTGAAGGCCCAGCTCGGCCTGACGCTGATCCTCGTCGCGCACGACCTCGCCGTGATCCGCCACACCTCCGACCGCATCGCCGTGATGTATCTCGGCGAGATCGTCGAGATCGCGGACCGCGACAGCCTGTTCGAGACGCCGCGCCACCCCTATACGCGCTCGCTGATCGACGCCATTCCGGTGCCGGTTCCCGGCGCGCGCGCCGCCCGGACGCTGCTCCAGGGCGATCCGCCGAGCCCGGCCGCGCCGCCGCCCGGCTGCCGTTTTCACACGCGCTGCGTCTATGCAAAAGACATCTGCCGCACCGACCGCCCCGCGCTGCGCGACATCGCGTCCGGACACCGTGTCGCGTGCCATCTGGCCGGGGAATTGCAGGCGCACACGCTGCCCGCCGCATTGGAAACGGTCAGCGCGGCGCGCCAGCGGCGGGTGGCATTGTTCGCCGGGGCGCAGGGAATTCCAGCCTCGAATGCCTAAATCGAAGGAAGGGGACTAATATGAGTGCAAAGCACGGGCGCACGGCCTTCGCCGCGCTTCTTCTCGCCGCCGTGCTCGGTGCGGCGCCAGCCATTGCTGCCGATCTGCGCATCGGCCTGCAGGAAGATCCTGACATGCTCGACCCGCATGAGGCGCGCACCTTCGTCGGCCGCATCGTCTTCAACGCGCTCTGCGACAAGCTGGTCGACAGCAACGACAAGCTGGAGATCGTGCCTCGCATCGCCACGAGCTGGAATTTTTCCGCCGACGGCAAGACGCTGACCATGAAGATCCGCGAGGGCGTCAAATTCCACGACGGTACCACGCTCGACGCCGCCGCCGTGAAGGCCAATATCGACCGCGCCCGCACCCTGGCGACCAGCCTGCGCAAGAGCGAGCTAGGATCGGTCGCCAAAGTCGAAGCCCCCGATCCGACGACCGTCGTGTTCACGCTGAACGCGCCCGATGCGCCGCTCCTAGCCCAGCTCTCCGACCGCGCCGGGATGCTGCTCTCGCCGGCCAGCTTCGACAAGCCGGTCGCGCCCAATCCGGTCTGCTCCGGCCCCTATAAATTCGTCGAGCGCGTGCAGAACGACCGCATCGTCCTCACCCGCTTCAAGGACTATTACGACGCCGACAAATATACGGTCGACAATGTCACCTTTCGCATCATCCCGGATTCGACGGTGCGGCTCGCCAATCTGCGCTCCGGCCAGCTCGACATGATCGAGCGTCTGGCGCCGAGCGACATCAAGGCGGCCAAAGCCGATCCCAAGCTGAATGTGGTCTCCATCGCGGGCCTCGGCTATCAGGGCATCACCATCAATCTCGGCAATGGCGAGCGCGCCAAGACGCCGCTCGGCATGGACAAGCGCGTGCGCCAGGCCTTTTCGCTCTCGCTCGACCGCGACGCCATCAATCAGGTCGTCTTCGAGGGCGTGATGGCGCCGTCGGCGCAGCCGTTCCCGCCCGCCAGCCCCTATCACGACAAGAACTTCCCGACGCCCAAGCGCGACGTCGCCAAGGCCAAGGAACTGCTGAAGGCGGCCGGCGCGGAGAAGGTCAGCTTTGAAATGCTGGTCGCCAATTCGACGCAGGAGCAGCAGCTCGCCCAGGTCATCCAGGCCATGGCCTCCGAGGTCGGCATCGACGTCAAGATCAAGTCGACCGAATTCGCCACCATCTTCAAGGTGCAGATGGCGGGCGACTTCCAGTCGACGCTGCTGCAATGGTCGGGCCGCGTCGATCCGGACGGCAATGTCCACCAGTTCATGACCACAGGCGGCAGCGTCAACGATCCGAAATTCTCCAATGCCGAGGTCGACAAGGCGCTGAACACGGCGCGCGGCGTCTACGACGTCGCCGAGCGGCAGAAGCTCTATGCGGCGGCCGAGAAGATCACGCGGGAGGAGCTGCCGATCATCTACCTCTTCCATCGAGCATGGACCTGGGCGATCGACAAGAAAGTCACCGGCTTCGAGCCGAACCCGGACGGCATGATCCGGCTCGCCGGCGTCAAGGTCAATTGATCCCGGCAGCCGCCTCTTTCCGATCCGCGGCAAGAGGCGGCTGCCCCATCGCTCCGCTCGCCTGAGGCATCCCCCTATGTGGTCGCTGATCCTCAACCGCATCCTGGTCGCCGTCCCGACGCTGCTGCTCGTGACGCTTTTCGTCTTCGCGTTGCAGCGGCTCTTGCCGGGCGATCCGCTGCTCACCATGGCGGGCGAGGAGCGCGATCCGGCGGTGCTGGAGCATTTGCGCCATCTCTACGGCTTCGACCGTCCGCTGCCGGTGCAATTCGTCATCTGGCTGCGCGAAGTGGCGGCCGGCAATTTCGGCGCCTCGCTCCGCACCGGCGAGCCTGTGCTCAAACTCATCGGCCAGACGCTGCCGGTGACGGTGCAACTCGCCACCGCCTCGATCCTGATCGCGATGCTGATCGGCATTCCGATGGGCGTGCTGTCGGCGGTGCGCAAGGGAAGCTGGGTCGACTACCTCGCCAACATCATCTCGCTGACCGGCCTCTCCATCCCGCATTTCTGGCTCGGCATCATCCTGATCCTGGTCGTCTCGGTGGAGCTGCAATGGCTGCCCGCCTCGGGCTATGCCTCCGTCTTCGACGATCCGGTCCGGGCCTTGCAGACGACGATCATGCCGGCCTTCGTGCTGGGCTCGGGCCTCGCTGCGACGTTGATGCGGCACACGCGCTCGGCCATGCTCGAAGTGCTGGGCCTCGACTATATCCGCACGGCGCGCGCCAAGGGCCTCTTGCCCCGCGCGGTGATCCTGAAGCACGCTTTCCGTAACGCGCTGGTGCCCATCGTCACGCTGTCGACGCTGCTGTTCGGCCAGCTCCTGGCGGGCGCGGTGCTGACGGAGCAGGTCTTCACCATCCCCGGCTTCGGCAAGCTGATCGTCGATGCCGTTTTCAACCGCGATTACGGCGTCGTGCAGGGCGTCGTGCTATGCACCGCCATCGCCTTCATCGGCCTCAACCTCTTCGCCGATGTCCTCTACATCCTCACCAACCCGCGCATGAGGAGCTGATGGACGCCCAGGACACCGCATTCGCGGCGCTCACGCCCGAGGAAGCCATCGCCCCGAAAAAGAACCGCGTCGCGGCGAAATTCTTCGGCAATACGCGGGCCATCATCGGCTGCGTGCTGGTCGGGACATTCCTGCTGATCGCGCTGCTGGCCCCGCTGATCGCGCCCTACGATCCCAACAAGACCAATTTCCTCGCCGTGCGGCAGGCACCGTCCGCCGTCTACTGGCTCGGCACCGACGAGATCGGCCGCGATATCCTCTCGCGCGTCATGTATGGCGGCATCGCCTCGCTGTATGCCGGCGTCGTGGCGGTGCTGATCGCGCTCGCCATCGGGTTGCCGGTGGGGCTGGCGGCGGGCTGGTTCGGCGGCTGGACCGATGCGCTGATCAGCCGGGCGACGGACGCGCTGCTCGCCGTGCCGTTCCTGATCCTCGCGATCGCGCTGGCGGCGGCACTCGGGCCGTCGCTCACCAATGCGATGATCGCCATCGGCCTGTCGCAGGTGCCGATCTTCGTGCGGCTGACGCGCGGGCAGGTGCTCTCGGTGAAGGCGGAGGATTTTGTCGAGGGCGCGCGGGCGGTGGGCGTGCCCAATCTGCTGATCCTCGCCCGCCACATCACGCCGAACATCACCGCGCCGCTCTTGGTGCAGGCGACCTTGACCACGGCGACCTCGATCATCGCGGAAGCGAGCCTGTCCTTCCTTGGCCTGGGCCAGCAGCCGCCCGCGCCCTCCTGGGGCTCGATGCTGAATACGGCGAAGAATTTCCTCGAGCAGGCGCCCTGGATGTCGCTATCGCCCGGTATCGCGATCTTCCTCGTGGTGCTCGGCTTCAACCTGCTCGGCGACGGCCTGCGCGACGCGCTCGACCCGCGCGAGGAGTGAGGGCTTCAGTCCAGGCTGCGCTGGTAGGAGGTGGGGGTGATGCCGGTCGCCTTGCGGAAGGCGGTGGTGAAGGAGCTCGTCTCGCTGAAGCCGAGCTTGAAGCCGATCTCGGTGACGCTGGAATCGGATTTCGCCAGCAGCCATTTGGCGCGCTCGATGCGCAGCCGGCTGTGATAGCGATGCGGCGAGATGCCGAAGGATTGCTTGAAGGCGCGGCAGAAATGGCAAAGGCTGAGCCGGGCGATCTGCGCCAGCGTGCCGACCGGGATCTGCTCGGCCAGATGCGCTTCGATATGGGCGGCGACCGCGCGCTGCTGCCAGGCGGCGAGCCCGCCGCGGATCTGCGGCTCGACATGCGGCGCGCCGCGATTGAGCCGCACCAGCTCATGCATCAGCACTGCGCCGAGCGCTTCGAAATAGAGCCGGTCGAGCGGACCTGAACTCTCGAGCACGCTTTTCAGCTTCAGCGCGGTTTCCCGCAAGGTCGGGTCTTCGAAAAACAGCCGCTGGGCGAAGCGCATGTCGACCACGCCGCTCGCGGGGTGAAACTGCGGATTGGCGGGGTCGAGGTAAAAATAGGTGAGGCGGGTCAGGGTGCGCGGCTCCTGCCATTCGTGATAGCGGTGCCCGGCGGGGACGAAGGTGAGCTTGCGGGAGAAATCGCGGAGCGTCGAGGGTGGCATGCCTTCGACATAGGTTTCCCCCGCAATGCGCGCGCCCCGCTCATAGACCACGAGCAGATGCACCGGCGCGTGAAACCGGTGCTCGATGCGGTCGAGGCTGGTGGTCTGCACGAATTCCGCTGCCAGGCCGTGCGCGGTCATCACCCGGCGCTCGGCGATGTCGGGCGGCGAAATCTCCACGGCGTAGCGCGAAACGTCGGCCGCCGGAGCGGGCTGCCGGCGCCGTCCGTCGATCCACTCGTCCCGATAGTCTTCCAAAAACGCCATGCTTAAGTATTCGTAAATAGTTGACGCTGCGAATCTACCCCTTGCGGGCGAACCAACACGCCGGCCTCGAATGATCGGCGCGGCTGCCCGGAGCAATTGGGCAGATGACTAAGGATTGCGTGCTTTCGAAATCACAAAGTGACAAAGGTGCGTCAAGCAGTGCCATTTGGCCAGTCCACGGCACGAACTAAGGGCAACATGGCAGAAACTTAGCGCCAAATGCTCAATTTGTATAACATGGCCGGCGGGTAAGTGAGTGTTGTGGCCTAAAAAATCCGCCTCGATAGCTAACAACCAGTGGAGCCTTGGAATGCTTAGTGTTGGGAAGTCGGTTTTGACGGCAGCTTTGATAGCATCCGCCTTCAGCATCCCCGCATCCGCGAAATCCCGCTATGACACGGTCACGGTCACAGGCGACTTCCGGGATCAGCGCATTACGGCGCCGGTGCGCCATTCCGAACTCGGCGGCAGTGAAGTCCGCCTGCCCGGGGGCGGCTGGATCGATTGCGGCGGCGATTGCCGCAGCGCACTGAAAGACGCGACCTTCGATTTCTGGAACATCCAGGAAGATGAGGATGGCGGCGGCGGTGGCGGTGGCCGCTGAAGCAGCGGAGGCCGAGTTTGCAATGGGGCTGCCGGTCGATGCCGGCGGCCCAAATTTTGCGTTGAGACGGCGCGCGACCGAAAAGACGACGATCAGCGCAGAGGTCAGTAGCCGAGCAGGAACGGATTGACGCCGCCGCGCTTGAACGCGGTTTCCCGCATCAGAAGATCGAGGCCGAGGCTGGCGACGTCGTCCGCGACGATGTCGGCGTCGGGGTCTTTTTCATGATGCAGGAGCTTCACATAGCGATGGCATGAGCCGCAGGTCTCGGCCTGCACGATGGCCTTGCTGCCCTCGATCTCCTGATAGGAGATGCCCTTGGTCGAGCCGCATATGGTGCATTTGACGCGGACATAGTTCCACAGCGTGCCGCAAAGCGCGCACCCGCAATAGCGCGCCCCATGCGATCCGAGCCAGCCCACCACCATCGAGGCCGCCGGCGGATAGCCGCAAGTCGGGCAGGCGCCATCGCCGACAGGCACCAGCGAGGCCGGATCGAGCTGGGCGGCCAGCGCCGCGAAATGCACCTGCAGCGCGGCGGCGACGAAGCTGTGCTCGGCCAGCATTTCGTCCGCCGGGGTGGTCGCAAGGACATATTGGATCATCGCCTCGCGCTCCAGATCTCCGGCGAGGAGAACATGGTCGAGCGCGTCGGCCGCCGCGTCGGGCATGTCGAGCGCCACGGCGATCTCCAGGAAGCGGTCGAGCGCGGGCCTGAGAGTGGCGGCGGAGACCATGCGCTCGCGGTCGATCGGCGGCATGGCGTTTTCACGCGCACGGCCGAGGAATTCGGCGGCGGGAAGCGCCGGCAGGGGCAGATCGGTGATGACGCCGTGCTGGACGTCGGCGATGCCGGCGAGGAAGGCGAGATAGGGTTTCAGGTCGTGCGTCCGGGCCAGCCATCGGAGCCGCTCGGCGCGGGCGGTGAAGAGCTTTTTCGGATCGGGCAAACGGGCGAATGCGGGCGCTGCGGTTTCGCCGATCGGAACCCCTTCTTGCATCATCGGCCGCTGTTCCGCCATGCGCCTTCACTCCTCGCGCCGCGATGGCGGCGCGTCTCGAGGTCATTCATTCGGCAGCCGCCTGCCCGGGCTTTCCCGCCGGTGCCGGCGCCGGCGCGGCTTTGCCGTCATCGACATGCTTGCCGCTGACCAGCGCCTTCAGCCATTTGCGGTGATGCTTCCAGGCCCAGCCTCCGGTCACATAGCCCTGGATCATCGCCGAGAAGGTGCCTTTCACCCAGATCGCGGCATAGACATGCACGATCCAGACACAGATAATCGTCACGGCCGCGGCCGAGTGCAAGATCAGGGCATAGCGCTTTTGTTCGACGGTCGTATATTCGGAGAAATACTGGTTCCAGATCGCCAGGCCAGTGACGATCAGTATGAGGATCAGCAGCGACATGCCCCAGAATACGATTTTCTGGCCGGCATTGTACTTGCCCAGCTCCGGCAGATTGTCTTCCTTGTTGATGAGCACATCATAGAGGCGCCGCATCCAGGTGCCGTCCTCCGGGCGCCAGAGATTGAGGCGCCAGAAGCGCAGGAACAGTCCGCCGAAACTGAAGAACAGCACGACGCCGATCCAGGGGTGGATGGCACGGGTGTTCTGGCCGCCGCCGAACAAAGCGGAGAGGAAGAACAGGTCGGGATGGAACATCGCCAGCCCCGAGATCGCGAGCAGCACCAGGCAGGCTGCCGTCAGCCAATGGTTGAGGCGAGCCGCTTTGGTGTAGCGGTCGACGGTGACGCGCTCGCCGACATGGACCTCGTCACTGGGATCGATTTCGTACCGTTCGCTCATGAACGCGGATCCTCCGTGAGCTGCTTGGCCTCCTCCTCGTCCTTCGGCGTGACCCTGTTCGGGCCTTCGACGAAACGATGCAGGACGCCGAAAGCCACCATGCCGGCCATGGCGGCGAGCCCGGCATATTTGGCTGCGCCCTTCCAGAGATTGACCACCGGGCTGATCACCGGATTGTTCGGCAGATCAGCGTAAATCTCCGGCTTGTCGGCGTGCTGCAGCACGTACATCACATGCGTGCCGCCGACGCCCGGCGGATCGTAGAGCCCGGCATTCTGGTAGCCGCGCGACTTCAGATCCTTGATGCGGGTTTCGGCGTGCTCGGTCATTTCCGCCTTGGTGCCGAAGACGATGGCATGGGTCGGGCAGGACTTGGCGCAGGCCGGTCCCTGGCCGATGGCCATGCGGTCCGAGCAAAGCGTGCACTTATAGGCGCGGTGGTCGGTCTTGGAGATGCGCGGGATGTTGAACGGGCACCCCGCCACGCAATAGCCGCAGCCGATGCAGCGCTCATGGTCGAAATCGACGATGCCGTTGGAATATTGCACGATGGCGCCCGGCGCGGGACATGCCTTCAGGCAGCCCGGATCGGCGCAGTGCATGCAGCCATCCTTGCGGATCAGCCATTCCAGATTGTCCGTCTCCGGATTTATCCATTCGGTGAAGCGCATCAGCGTGAACATCTGCGGGGACAGATCTGGCGGAATGGTGTAGGTGCCGACATTCTCGCCGACCGGAGCACGCTTGTCGTTCCACTCCAGGCACGCCGCCTGGCAGGCCTTGCAGCCGATGCATTTGGACACGTCGATGAGCTTGGCCATCGGCGTGAGCTGGCGCGCCGGCGGCTCGATGGTCGACGCCGAGCGGCGGATCAGATCCTGCTGGCCGAAGACGGTTTTGACATCCTCGGTCTGCGGATTGGGAAGCTCATATTCGAAAGTCGTCATGGCTTCCTCCTCATGCCACCGGCGTCGGGCCGGTTATGGGCTCGACATTGACCAGCCACGCCTTGAATTCGGGGGTTTCCGAATTGGCGTCGCCGACGACGGGCGTGAGCGAGTTCGGGCCGTAGCCCTTCTTCGTCTCGCCGATGAAGCCCCAATGCAGCGGCATGCCGATGACGTGCTGCACCTTGCCGTCGCACAGCATCGGCCTGATGCGCTTGGTGACCAGGGCGACCGCCTCGACCGAACCGCGCTTCGACCACACCCGCACCCAACTGCCGTTCGGGATGTTCTTCTCCTTGGCCAGTTCCTCGCCGATCTCGACGAAGAATTCCGGCTGCAGCGAAGCGTTGATCTGGGCGTGCTTGGTCCAGTAATGGAAGTGCTCGGTGAGCCGGTAGGATGTCGCCACATAGGGAAACTCCGCGACGTCGCCGAACTGCTCCCAATCATATTTGAACACACGCGAGGCGGGGTTGCCGCGGATCTTGGGCGCGATCAGATTGGCGATCGGCGCCTCGAACGGCTCGTAATGGACGGGGAACGGCCCGTCGCGCATCATGCCTCGGACGAACAGGCGCCCGGTGCCTTCCTCGTTCATGATGAAGGGGCCGACGACGCCCGGCTTGGCCGTCGGGGCGATGTCGGGCACATCGAAGCCGGTCCATTTGGAGCCCTCCCACCAAAGCAGCTTGCGGGTCCGATCCCAGGGATCGCCCTTCACGTCCGCCGAGGCGCGGTTGTAGAGGATGCGGCGGTTGACCGGCCAGGACCATGTCCATTTCGAATAAATGCCGGTGTCGTCCGGGTCGGCATTGTCGCGCCGCGCCATCTGATTGCCGGCCTCGGTAAAGCAGCCGGAATAGATCCAGCAGCCGCAGGCCGTCTTGCCGTCGTCGCGCAGCGCGGCGAAGCTCGGCACCTGCTTGCCCTTTGCCAAGGTCACCTTGGTGGCATCGGCGGGGTCGGTCAAATCTTCCAGCGCCGAACCGTTGATCTCCTTGGCGAGTTCATCGGCTGTCGGGTAGTCGGGGTCCTCGTAGCTCCAGTTCAGGTTGACGATCGGGTCGGGGAAGGCGCCGCCTTCCTGCCTGTACAGATCGCGGATCCGCGTGAAGAGCTGGCCGAGGATCCAGGTATCGCGCTGGGCTTCGCCGGGAGGCGTCGAGGCCGCCCAGTGCCATTGCAGCCAGCGGCCCGAATTGGTCAGCGAGCCGTCGTCCTCGGCAAAGCAGGTGCTTGGGAGCTGGAAGACTTCGGTCTGGATCGACGCCGTGTCCACGTCATTATGCGGCCCATGATTCTCCCAGAAGCGGGAGGTTTCCGTTTGCAGCGGGTCGATGGTGACCAGGAATTTCAGCTTGGACAAAGCCGCCGTGCATTTGGCCCGGTTGGGGAAGGCCAGCAGCGGATTGAAGCCCTGGCAGACATAGCCGTTCACCTTGCCTTCGAACATCAGGTTGAAGGCGCGGATGATGTCATAGGCGACATCGAGCTTGGGCAGCCAGTCGTAAGACCAATCGTTCTCCGCCGTGGCCGCCGCCCCCCACATCGACTTCTGGAAGCTGACGAAGAAGGATTTGTAGTTCTGCCAATAGCTCGTCTGGTCGGGCCTGAGCGGCTTATAGCCCCGGGTCGACATGTATTTCTCGAAAGTCGGCTCGGTCTCGAACGGGAGGGTGAGATAGCCGGGGAGGAGATTCGACATCAGGCCCATGTCGGTCAGGCCCTGGATGTTGGAATGGCCGCGCAGCGCATTCATGCCGCCGCCGCGCACGCCGATATTGCCGAGGATGAGCTGAATCATCGCCATGGTGCGGATGTTCTGCGATCCCTTGGAGTGCTGGGTCCAGCCGAGCGCGTACATCGACGTCATGGTCTTGTCCGGCGCCGAGCACTCGCCGACCATCTCGCACACCTTCAGGAACTTGTCCTTCGGCGTGCCGGTGATGCGCGAGACCAGTTCGGGCGTGTATTGCGCCACGTGCTGCTTGAGCAGGCTCCAGACGCAGCGCGGATGCTCGAGCGTCTCGTCCGAAATGACGTAGCCGTCCGGGCCGAGTTCGTAATTCCAGGTCGAGCGGTCGTAATCGCGCTTTACCTCGTCGTAACCGGTAAACAGGCCATCCTGATAGCCGAAGCCCTCCTGCACCAGATAGGGCGCGTTGGTGAAGGATTTGACGTATTCCCATTGCACCTTGTTGTTGGCCATCAGCCAGTTGATGAGGCCGAGCAGGAAGGCGATGTCCGTGCCCTGGCGGATCGGTGCGTAATAATCCGCGACGGCGGCCGAGCGGGTGTAGCGCGGATCGACGACGATCAGTCTCGCGCCGCGATTGGCCTTGGCCTCGGTCACCCATTTGAAGCCGCAAGGATGCGCTTCAGCGGCATTGCCGCCCATGATGATGGCGAGATCGGTGTTCTTGATGTCCGTCCAGGAATTCGTCATTGCGCCACGGCCGAATGTTGGGGCCAGACTGGCCACCGTCGGTCCGTGTCAAACGCGAGCCTGGTTGTCGAACATCAGCATTCCCATACTTCGGACCACCTTAAAGGTGCAGAATGCCGTTTCGTTGGTCGTCGCCGAGGCCGCGAGGAAGCCGGAGCTGACCCAGCGGTTGACCGTCACCCCGGCCGCGTTCTTCTCGATGAAATTCTTGTCGCGGTCATCCTTGAGCAGGCGCGCGATGCGGTCGAGCGCATAGTCCCAGGTGACGCGCTCGAACTTGTCCGATCCGGGCCTGCGGACCATCGGATATTCGAGCCGGGTCTTGGCATGGACGAAATCGAGCAATGCCGCGCCCTTCGGGCAGAGCGTGCCGCGATTGGTCGGATGATCGACATCGCCCTCGATATGCTTCACCTCGGCCTTTTCGCCCTTGGTGATATCGCCCTTCGAATAGATGAGAATGCCGCAAGCGACCGAGCAGTAGGTGCAGGTGTTGCGGGTGATCGTCGTGCCGAGAAGCTTGAACGGTCTGATCGAGTCGGCGTAGGCGGCCTCGATGCCGCCGAAGCCGAGCGCGCCGAGCGAGGTCACCGCGACCCCCGCCCCAGCGCCCTTCAGGAAAAAGCGCCGCGAAATTCTGGTGTCGGTATCGGCAATATCTGCCATAGCCATCTCCCTATGAGCCGGCGTGGCAAAGGCCCGATACGCCTAGCAGCGCAAGCATGCGCCGCTTGGCTTGCGCCGGGCCGGTCCACTTCATTTACTTTGGACCAAAGCGGAAAGCGGACTTGATCGTTTTTACCGCGTTTTGCTCAAATCTGCCGCGTTCTCCGGCACCGGGCTCAGAGACAGCATTTAACGGCGTCGAACGCATGACCCAGGATTGCGCAAAAAGCAGCCGAAAGCAGCAAGCCCGATAAAGCCGCGGTAATCGGTGCAAGCCAGATAATCCTGATCCGTCGTCGCGCAGAAATATGGCCGGAGGTACCGCCATGGCGCGAGACCCGAGCAGGAGAAGCGCCAAAATGGATCCCATCACCCGCCGCACAATGCTTGCCGGCACCGCCGCAGGGGGCGTCTTCGCCTCGTCCCTTGCCCGCGCGCAAACCGGCCCGATCGTGGAGCCCAAGCGTCCCGGCCATGGCGGGACCAATCCGGGGCCCGACAATCAGACCATCGACCGGATGAATCCCAACATCCTCGTCCCGCCCGCGCAGGATCACGGCACCTTACCGAATCTGCGCTTCCGCTTCGGCGATTCGCACATGCGGCTGGAGTCGGGCGGCTGGACGCGGCAGATCACCGTGCGCGAGCTCGGCGTTTCCAAGAACATCGCCGGCGTCAACATGCGCCTGAACGCGGGCGGCATCCGCGAGCTGCATTGGCACAAGGCGGCCGAGTGGGCCTATATGCTCTACGGCACCGCGCGCATCACCGCGATCGATGCGGACGGCAACCGCTTCGTCGACGATGTCGGCGTCGGCGATCTCTGGTACTTCCCCTCCGGCATCCCGCATTCGATCCAGGGCCTTGGCTCGGATGGCTGCGAGTTCCTGCTGGTGTTCGACGACGGCGAGTTCGACGAGGACAACACATTCCTGCTGAGCGATTGGTTCAAGCACGTGCCGCCGGAGGTGCTGGCCAAGAATTTCGGCGTATCGGCCGACGCTTTCGCCAAAGTCCCCGACCCGAGCGAGCTCTACATCTTCGCCGCGCAGGTGCCCGGCCCGCTCGACACCGACAAGATGGCGGGGGCGACCCAGCCGCCGAACACGTTCAGCCACCGGCTGATGGCGCAGGATCCGATCCGGACCAAGAGCGGAACGGTGAGGATCGCCGACACCAAGAATTTTCCGGCCTCGGTGACCATCGCCTCCGGCCTTGTCGAGGTCAATCCGGGCGCCATGCGCGAGCTGCACTGGCACCCCAACACCGATGAGTGGCTGTATTTCATCGAGGGCACGGCCCGCCTCGGCGTGTTCGCGGGCTCGGGCCAGGCGCGCACGTTCGATTTCTCGGCGGGCGATGTGGGCTTCGTCCCCTTCGCCATGGGCCATTATATCGAGAATACCGGCAGCACCCCGGTGCGCTTCCTGGAGATCTTCAAGAGCAACTATTATGCGGATGTTTCGCTGAACCAGTGGCTCGCGCTAACGCCCCGGGAACTGGTGGAAGCGCATCTCCGCGTCGATCAGGCGACCATCGATGCCTTCCACAAGCTGAAATCGCCGGTGGTGCCGGTCTAACAAGCCGGGAGGGCTGGCTGCCCGAACGCCGCCAGCCTCCCATAAACACCGCGCAACGCGATTCCCGCACCATTATTTTCACCGTCCGTGGGTACGGGCGTGGAATTCTACGTGGAAACCGACTGGCCGGCCTTGCAACTCACCCGATTGGACGACGACATCCGCGCGCGGGGCTGGCGAGGATGCCCCTGTCATTGGAGGTGATCTGCATGAGCAAATATCAAAACATTCTTGAGACCATCGGCAACACGCCCGTGGTCAGGATCAACAAGCTGGCGCCCGAAGGCGTCAATCTCTTCGCCAAGATCGAAGCCTTCAACCCGCTCGGCTCGGTCAAGGACCGGCTGGCGCTCGGCGTGATCGAGGCGGCCGAGCGGTCAGGCGCGCTGAAGCCGGGGCAGACGGTGATCGAGGCGACCAGCGGCAATACCGGCATCGGCCTTGCCATGGTCTGCGCCCAGAAGGGCTATCCGCTGGTCGTGACCATGGCCGAGCAATTCAGCGTGGAGCGGCGCAAGCTGATGCGCTTTCTCGGCGCCAAGGTCGTGCTGACGCCCGCCGCCGGACGCGCCGTCGCCATGGTGGCAAAGGCGGTGGAACTGGCCGAAACGCATGGCTGGTTTCTGACCCGCCAGTTCGAGAACGAGGCCAATGCCGATATCCACTCGCGCACCACCGCGCGGGAAATCATCGAGGATTTCAAAGGCGAAAAGCTCGATTACTGGGTGACCGGCTACGGCACCGGCGGCACGTTAAAAGGCGTCTCGCGCGTGCTCGCCAAGGAGATGCCGGACACCAAGATCGTCGTCTGTGAGCCGGAAGATGCGCCGCTTCTCGCCAGCGGCATCGCGCAGGCCCGCAACGCCGACGGCTCCGCCTCGGCCCCGCATCCGGCCTTCAAGCCGCACCCGATGCAAGGCTGGACGCCCGATTTCATTCCGAAACTGACGGCGGACGCCGTGCAGATGGATGTGATCGACCGCGTCCTGCACATCCCCGGCGCGGAGGCGATCCGCATGAGCATCGAACTTGCCCGCAAGGAGGGCATCTTCGTCGGCATCACCGCCGGGGCGACCTTTGCCGGAGCGCTGCGCGTTTGCGCTGATGCGCCGCGCGGCGCGAACATCCTCTGCATGCTACCCGATACCGGCGAGCGCTATCTGAGCACGCCCCTGTTCGGCGACGTGCCCGCCGACATGAGCGAAGAGGAACTGCGCATCTCGCGTTCGACGCCGAGCGCGCAATTGGCGGCCTGACCCTAAGCCGGAACGAGGGAGAAGCAAGTGACGATCGACGACCCTCGCGGCCGCATCGACTATGACGAAACCGGCGACGGGCAGACGATCGTGTTCGTCCCCGGCTCCTGCAGCACCGGCGCCGCTTGGCGCCCGGTGATCGCGGCCCTGGGCGGCCGCTTCCGCTGCGTCACCACCAGCCTGCTCGGCTATGGCGGCACCGCCGAGCGCCGCCGCACCGGCGACGCCTCGATCGCGCATGAGGCGGATATCATCGAGGCCGTCATCCGGCGCGCGGGCGGCACGGTGCATCTCGTCGGCCATTCCTTCGGCGGCCTGTCGGCGCTGGCCGTTGCGCTGCGTGGCCGGGCGCCGCTCGCCAGCCTCACCATCGCAGAGACACCGGCGGTGGACATCTTGCGCGCCGCCGGCGAGCATGAGTATTACGGCGCCTTTCGCGCCATGACCGATGCCTATTTCGCCGCCGTCCGGAGCGGTGAGAGAGAAGCGATCGGTGCGATGCTGGATTTTTACGGTGGCGCGGGGTCCTTCGCATCCTGGCCCGCCCGCGTCCGCGCCTATGCCGTCGAGACGACGCCCGTCAACCTGCTCGACTGGGAAAGCGCCTACGGATTCGAGCTATCGCCGGCGATGCTGGCCGCGATCAAGCTTCGCGTTCTGGTGATGTACGGCGGCGATAGCCCCGCTGCGGTGCGGCGCGCCAACGCATTGCTGGCGCTACACATCGCAGGCGCCGCCCACGAGATCATCGAGGACGCCGCGCATTTCCTGATCTCCACCCACGCCGAAGCCGTCGCCCAATCCATCGCGCGCCATGCGAGCGGCGGCGGGTAGCTCGCCTCGCTTTGCGCTCCGGCGGCGGTCGAGCGGGGCGAACAGGGCGGAGATGTCGGCTTCGGTCAGGTCGAGCGCGGTCTTGGTGCTGCCGGCGAACGGTGCGTCGGCAAGCGCCGCCTTGCGTGCCTTGAGCTGTTCGATGGCCGTTTCGATGCCGTCCTCCACGATCAGCTTGTAGACAAGACCGGCTTGTCCTGGCCGATGCGGTAGGCGCGGTCGGCCGCCTGCGGCTCGACGGCGGGGTTCACAGGGGTCGTAATGGATCACCGTATCGGCGGCGGTGAGGTTGAGCCGGTGCCGCCCGCCTTCAGGCTAAGCAGGAACACCGGCGCCTTGCCCGACTGGAATGCGCGCACGGGCGTCGGCGTCGCCGGTCAATTGCAGATTGTCCACATCAGCTTGCAGGACGCTGCAAAATTCTTCGCGCTGTTTCGTGGCGGATCTGCCACTGTCTGCCCCACTCTCGCCCAGCGGCGCTGATAGGGACCGCGCCACAGGGTTGATATTCACCTGTTACGATTGGGGATGACATGCGCATGATCGGCCGAAATACGGCAATAATCTTCACTTTCGCCTGGCTCGCGATCTTTACCATGGTCGCGCCGGTTCCGCGGGCTCAGGCCGGCTCCGCAGCCGAGATCGACGCTGCCGCGCACGACACGCTCAGCGACTTCGTCGACCAGGTGCGCGGTTCTCGCGACCTGATCCGCAGATCGGCGGCGGTGCTGGTTTTCCCGACCGTCGTCAAAGCGGGCTTCGGCGTCGGCGGCGAATATGGCGAGGGCGCGCTGATCGAGCGCGGCCGCACGGTCGACTATTACAATACGGTCTCGGCTTCGGTCGGATTTCAGTTTGGCGCGCAGGCGCGCTCGGTGGTCATCGTGTTCATGACCCCGGAAGCGCTCGATTCCTTCCGCCGCGTGGACGGCTGGAAGGTGGGCGTGGATGGATCGGTTGCCCTCATCAATATCGGCGCCGGCACCTCGATCGACACGACCAGGATCAACGATCCGATCGTCGGCTTCATCTTCGATGGCAAGGGCCTGATGTATAATCTGACCCTCGAGGGCTCGAAGATCAGCCGCATCGACCGCTAGTTGCTGCAATAGTGATCGGAGCGCGTCCCGGGCGGCGCGCTCCGTGTAACGCCGATCTGGATCGCAGGTCGTTCCGGGGCCGAGTCGACCGGGTTTGCGCGCCGGTCTGGGCGGGCTCGGATCTGGTGCTGCGGCCGCTGGAGGAGGGGCATCACCGGCTCACCTATGCCAGCCTGCACCCGCGAGGCCCGCGCGCCGCTGTCGGAGCGCTTTCTCGACGCGATCCGCAATCATATCGAAGCGCTTCGCCGTTGCAGCCCCAGGTGCCGATATAGGCGGCAATCTTCTTGGCCGCGCGCGCCTGATCGAGCGATTCGAGCTTCACACAGCGCAGCTTCACATCGATGCCGACGGCCTTCAGATAGGCGGTGACCGCTTCGGCGACGGGCTTTTCGCGCTAGGCCCACAGCTTCATCGAGAAGCCGTTGGGGGTAGCTCGCCTCGCCGAGCTGCGCCTTGGCCTTGGCCGGGTCGCAGGGATAGTCGGGGCAGAGCGCCCGCCGAAGCAGATCGTCATTTATTTTCCTCCCAACAGCGCTTTCGTCAGCATAACCGCAGGGTCAGGATTGAGATTGGCTTTGAATTCATGATCGTTGCGTCTTGTGCAACTGAGGGCGAGGCGTCCGATTGACGCCCCGTCGTCGGATTTCGCGTAGCCCTATCCTCGGAGAGAGTGTGGCGGCCGTAAGGAGCAACACGCCGCGTCTAAATCGAAATGATCCGCTCTAGCCGCCCCGGGCGATCATGCGCAGCAGCGCCAAGACGGCCACAGCGTAACCGTCGGGGCCGAGGCCGGCGATAACGGCGGTGGCGGCGCGGGACATCAGCGAATTGTGGTAGATCGCCTCGCGGCGGTGGATGTTCGAGATGTGCAATTCGATGATCGGCCCCGGAAACATTTTGAGCGCGTCGAGGATGGCCATCGAGGTGAAGCTGTAGGCGGCGGGGTTGATGACGATCCCCGCCCCATGATCCACCGCCTCGTGGATCCAGCCGATGAGTTCATGCTCGGCATTCGACTGGCGGAACTCGACCGGATGATCGCCGGCCGCCGCGCGGCACATCGCCTCGATTTCGGCCAGCGTGGTGCGTCCATAAATCTCCGGCTCGCGCGTGCCGAGCCGGTTCAGGTTGGGGCCGTTGAGGATGTAGATCGGACGGGTCATCGGCGGCTTTCCTTTTGCTCGAGGCGGGCGTCAGCCCTGATAGCCCAGCAATCGCGGCAGCCAGAGCACGAGGCCGGGCACGAAGGTGATGAGCGCCAGCGTGCCGATCATCGCAGCGAGGAACGGCAAGGTGTCGCGCACGATATCGCGCAAAGGGGCGCCCGAGATGTTGGCCATGATGAAGAGCAGCAGGCCGTAAGGCGGCGTGATCAGGCCGATCATGATGTTGACCACGGCGACAATGCCGAAATGCACCATGTCGATGCCGAGCGATTCCGCCGTCGGGATCAGCACCGGCACCACGATCAGGAGGATGGTGGTGCCTTCGAGCAGGCAGCCCAGGATCAGCAGCAGGATGTTGACCAGGATCAGGAAGCCGGCCGGCGACAGGTCGAAGCCGCGCAGGAAGGTGCTGAGAGACTGCGGGATATTCTCGACCGTCACCACATAGTTGAAGACCAGCGCCCCGGCGATCAGCATGCCGATCGAGGCGGTGGTGCGGGCGCTCGCCAGCAGCGAATCGTAGGTGCTGCGCAGCGTGATGCTGCGATAGAGCACGGCGGAAATCACGAAGGCATAGGCGGCGGCGATGGCGGCGGCCTCGGTCGGCGTGGTGACGCCGCTATAGATGCAGCCGAGCAGCACGACCGGCATCATCAGCGCCGGGAAGGCGCGGATGGTGATGCCCGGAAGCTCGCGCAGCGGGATCGGCGGCTCTACGGGAAAATTCCGCTTGCGGGCCACCAGCGCGATGATGGCCATCTGCGCGAGGCCCATCAGCAGGCCGGGGACGACGCCACCGAGGAACAGATAGCCGATCGAGACGTCGGAGACGAGCGCGTAAAGCACGATCGGGATCGAGGGCGGGATGATCGGCCCGATCACGGCGGAAACGGCAGTGAGCGCGGCGGCAAAGCTCGCGGTATATTTGCCGTCCTTGGTCATCATCACCTGCATCATCTTGCCCGAGCCGGCGGCGTCCGCGATGGCGGAGCCGGACATGCCGGCGAAGATGATGCTCTGCACGACATTGACCTGCGCGAGCCCGCCCCGGAAACGCCCGACGAGGGCGTCGCAGAAGCGCAGAAGGCGCTCGGTCATGCTGCCGGTGTTCATCAACTCGGCGGCGAAGATGAACAGCGGCACGGCGAGCAGGATATAGCTGGTATACATGCCGTTGAGGAGCTGCTCGGCGGCGGTGCCCATGTCGAGCCCGGCGAGATAGAGATAGAGGATCGAGCCGCCGATCATGGCGTGTCCGATCGGCAGGCCGAGCAGGCTGAGCGTGACGATGGCAAGGATCGCCAGCGAAAACGGGCTGGTGAAGTTCATACGCCGGAACTCGCTTTGGTGGGATCGAATTCCTCCGGCGCCTTACCGAGCAGGGCGCGCCAGAGAATCCAGGCATAGCGGATGAGCACCGCCACCGCGAAGATGACGTAGATCGAGAACAGCCAGTCGAAGCGGATCTTTAGGTAGGCGGTGCTCTGCACCTTCATGAAGGTCACGTAGTCGACGACCGCCGGCAGCGACATGCCGTAGAGCACCAGCATTGCCAGCGCGGTGATGATCGCCAACACCCGGCGGGCGCGCTTTCCGACCGCGCCGTAGATCAGGTCGAAGCGGATTTCCTCGGCTTCGGCGACGACGAAGGCCGCGCCCCACAGCACCAGCCACAGCCAGGTGATGACCGTCAGCTCGGAGGTCCAGCCGATGGGGAAATTCATCAGATAGCGGAAGACGATCTGCACGATGAAGGCGAGGAACATCACCGCGAGCAGCGCCGCCGCGACGTTTTCGGCGCGCCGCCGCAGCCATTCGCCTGCTGCCCGTAATTTTTGACGCATCGCCGTCTCCGCTCGGTCGGACAGCCGCCTGCCCTGACGGACCGCCAGCGGCAGGCGACATTGCGCTGTGGGTGGGAGGAGCCGCCCCGCGCCGGTGCGGGGCAGCGTGCCAGGGCTAGAGGGCGTTGATCTTGTCGACCAGACCGGCGGGCCAGCTCTTGGCGAGGTCGGACTCCAGATATTTCCTCTGCGCGAAGCTGCGGAAGGCGGCGACGTCGGGCGTGTAGATCTCCAGGCCCTTGCTCTTGAAGAAGGCGACCAGTTCGGCCTCCTGCTTCAGATGCTCGGCCTGGCTCCAGTCGATGGCCTTGTCCGCCGCGGCCTGGAAGGCGGTTTGCTGTTCCGGCGTCATGGCTTTCCAGACCTTCGACGACACCGTCAGCAGATCGAAGCCGACCAGATGCGAGGTCAGCGCGATCTGCGACATGACCTCGTAGAACTTCATGTTCTGCACATTCGGCAGCGGATTGTCCTGGCCGTCGATGGCGCCGGTCTGCAGGCCGGTATAGACCTCGGCATAGGCCATCGGCGTCGGATTGGCGCCGAGCGCGCTGCCGAGGAACTGCCAGGCATCGCCGCCAGGCATGCGCAGCTTGACGCCGGCAAGGTCGGCCGGAGTATTGATCTTCCTGCCCGATTTCAGGCCGACATGGCGCGCGCCGAAATAGGTCGGCCCGAGAATATGGACGCCGAGCTTATCCTCGACGAGCGTCTTCATCTGCGCGCCGTGCTCACTGTTGAAGAATTTGCGCAAATGATCGGCGTCGCGGAACAGATAGGCGGAGCTGAGGATCGACCAGGCCGGGATCTGGTTGGCGATGTCCTGCGGCGCGATATTGCCCATTTCCAGATTGCCGCGCTGCAAGGCGACGAGTTCGGTGCCCTGCTTGAACAGGTTGCCGCCGTAATAGGGCTCGAGCGTAAAATTCGGCGCGATGGCCTCCGCGAACATCTGGGTCATCTTTGCCCGGATGTCCTTCTCGGAGAACACGGCGGAGAAGCGGAGTTTCGGCTTGTCCTGCGCGATGGCAGGGCTGAACGCAAAGGCGAATGACGCAGCCGCCAGGGCGGCGCCGGCAAGCATGGTGCGGCGATCGATCGAAAAGCCCATCAGTTCCTCCCTTGGGCAGGCTATGCTGCCCTTCCGGCGCGCTGTGCCCGCGCGCTTCCCCGCCAATTGTTTGCACTGGACGGATCAATTATCAATATGTGAATTCAGATTTATATGAGATTCCTATTTTCGTATGATCTTTGAGTGCCACACCCGCCGCTGACCGACGCCCCATATTGCTCATCGCAGGCTTGCATCGTTGCAGGTCACTTGCGAATATCTCCGATATTTCCCGAATCATCGGAAGAACCTCATCCGTGGCAACGACGCAGACCGGCTCCGAGACGATCGGAGAAAACGCTTATCGCCGCATCAGGACGGACATCATTTTCGGCCGCGCCGCGCCCGGTCAGAAGCTTCGGCTCGAACGGCTGAAGGACGAATATGGCGTCAGCGTCAGCACCTTGCGGGAAATCCTCAATCGCCTTAGCTCGGAAGGGCTGGTGTCAGCCGAGGGCCAGCGCGGCTTCGAGGTGGCGCCCGTCTCGGCGGCCAATCTGCAGGAGATCGCCGCGCTTCGCATGCTGCTCGAAGGCCATGCGATGGAGCAGTCCTTCGCGGCCGGCGATATGGATTGGGAAGGCCGCGTGGTTTCCGCCCACCATAAGCTGGCCAGCATGGAGCGCCGCATGAATGACGGCGACCGCAGCGAGACCGAGCTTTGGAAGCGCTATGACTGGGAGTTCCACCAGGCGCTGATCTCGGCCTGCGGCTCCCAGGTGCTGATGGACACGCACGCGGCGGTCTTTGACAAATATCTGCGTTACCAGATGATAGCCCTCAGCTTCCGCGGCGATATCGCGGCGCGCGAGCACCAGACCTTGCTGAACTGCGCACTCGCCCGCGACGCCGCGACGGCGAAAGCGACGCTCGAGCGCCATGTCACCGGCGGCGTCGAGCACGCACTGGCCACCGGCAGCATTCGCTAGACCCAAATCCCGCGATCACATCTCCGTAAGCCGGCGCATCCTTGCGCCGTGCCGGAGCTTGTCCGCATCAGTCGAAGGCAAAAATCTCATACGAATGTTATTTCGCCTGTTGATCGGCGTTTGATTCGAGCTATGCTCGATCATGTGGTTTGCATTCCCGCGAAGGTGTCATGGCGACCATCAGGCTGGGCCTCATCGGCGACAATATCGAGCGATCGCAATCGCCGCGCCTGCATGTGCTGGCGGGCCGGCTCTGCGGGCTCGATGTGCGCTACGATCCGCTGATCCCCGCCGATATGGGCCTGGATTTTGACGCGGCCTTCGCGCTTTGCCGCGACGGCGGCTTTCGCGGGATCAACATCACCTATCCCTATAAGGAGACGGTCTTCGCGCGGCTCGACGTCGCCGACGCGACCGTCCGCGCGCTCGGCGCGTGCAACACCGTGCTGTTCGGCACAGGCGCGCCCTTCGGGGCCAATACCGATTATTCCGGCTTCAAAACCGCTTTTGCCGAGACCTTCGGCGGTGCCGCGCCCGGTGTCGTCGCCATGGCGGGGGCCGGCGGTGTCGGCAAGGCGATCGGTTTCGCGCTGGCCGAACTCGGCGCGAGTGAAATTCGGGTTTTCGACCGCGAGGCCGCCAGATCGGCCGCGCTGCGCAAGACGCTGTCCGGTACGGCGTCCCTGAAAGTGCATGTGGCCGAGGCCATCGAGGAAGCGGCCGAAGGGGCGGACGGCCTCGTCAACTGCACGCCGCTCGGCATGACCGGTTATCCGGGAACGGCGATCCCGCGCCATGTCCTCGCTGGCCGGAGCTGGGCCTTCGACGCTGTCTACACCCCCGTCGAGACGGAATTCCTGCGTGATGCGCAGGGCGCCGGCCTCGCGACGATGAGCGGTTACGAATTGTTCTTCTATCAGGGCGTCGATGCCTTTCGGATCTTCACCGGCCTGGACGTCAACCAGCAGGCCCTAAGGCGAAGGCTCAGTGAGCCGGACGACATGGAGCGAGCCGTCTAAGACGAACTCTCTCTGCACGCAAGCAACTTTGAAATAAGTCTGCGGTTAACTCCGCATGCCTTCTGAAAATCACAAATAATATTCAAATCGTTGCAGAAATGTGACTCTCTGCATTTTGCATTACGGCCGCATTCATTAAATTTAGACTCAATTGCGATTCGCACTTAAATTAAATTCCGTGCTCTGACGAGACAGATGAGCTCGATTTTCTAAGAAGATGGGGGGAATACGCATGCTTTATCGAAAGCTTGCGTTTGCGGCGATGCTTGTGCTCGCTGCCGGCGCAATGACTACGGCCCATGCTGCCGATCTCGGCAGCAAGGACGTGAGCGACCTCGAAGATCGTGTCGCCGAACTGGAAGCCACCGCGGCCCGCAAGGGCAACCGCAACGTCTCGCTGACCATTACCGGCATCGTCAACCGCGCCTTGCTGGCCTGGGACGACGGCGTCGACAGCGACACCTATATCGTCGATCCCACGCATCATTCCTCGCGCGTCGCCTTCAAGGGCGAGGCGGGCATCAATCCGGGTTTGAAATCGGGCTTCTTCATCGAAGCCGAGTTCCGTGACAGTTCCTCCGGCACGGTGTTCCAGGGCGACGACGAGGGCGTCGGCGGCACGCCAGGGGAGATCCGCATCCGCCACTCGAACGTCTATATCGACAGCGAAAAGCTCGGACGCATCACGCTCGGCCAGCAGAGCTCCGCCGCCAAGGACGTCAATACGATCAGCCTCAGCAACAACATGGACAATGCCAATATCGACGCCCCGCCCGCCTTCCGCGTGCGCAGCAGCGATGGCCGCAATACGGGCCTCGCCTGGGGTGACATCGCCAACGGCCTCGACGGCAATCGCGGCGATTTCATCCGCTATGACTCGCCGGCGATCTATGGCTTCATCCTGTCGGCGGCCTGGGGCGAAGACGATTATGTGGACGCGGCCATCCGCTTCAAGGGCGAGTGGAACTCATTCCGCCTCGCGGCCGGCATCGGCTATACCTGGGCCGACGACAGCGCGACCGGTGGCAAGATCCCCGAAGTGGAGCAGGTCGCCGGCTCGGCCTCGCTGCTGCATGTGCCGACCGGCCTGTTCCTGACGGTCGCCGGGGGCCAGCTCGACAGCGACGCGCTCACCAAGGAAGCGTTCTTCTATTATGCCGATACCGGCATCATGCGGAAGTTCAATTCCTACGGCGCCACAACCTTCTATGTCGGCCACGGCCATTACGAAGATTTCGGCGCGGGGCTGATCGGCAACAAACAGATCACCGGCGTGGCACTCGACGCCTTCCTGGTGGAGTCCTCCGAGGTGAACCGCTTTAGCGGCGGCGTCGTGCAGACTTTCGACGCTGCGGCGCTCGATCTCTACGCCCAGTTCCATTATTACGAGGCCGACCTCACCAAGGCCGGCGGCGACAAGGTCGATACCGAAGCGTTTTTCGCTGTGCTGACGGGCGCGCGGATCAAGTTCTAGATCACGATGAACGCGACAGCGAAGGCCGCCTCCCCATGGGCGGCCTTTTTCGCGTCTTCAAGCGGAGGAAACGAGCCTATAGCAACGCGCTCGCCGCCTTCATGGCAGTGCTCGACGACACGACCACCGATCTGCGAGACTGCGTCCCGGCTTTGGTGACACCACCTATCCAACCGACTGAGCCCGCTCTCTAACTCCCTGTCTTCAGCAGCTCGGCGCCGGGCAGGCCGCGCGCCTTCAGCGCCTCGCCGATCTCCTGCAGGATCGCCGGATCGTCGATCGTCGCGGGCATCTTGTAGGCCTCGCCGTCGGCGATTGCGCGCATGGTGCCGCGCAGGATCTTGCCCGAGCGCGTCTTCGGCAGGCGCTGAATCGTCAGAGCCAGCTTGAACGCCGCCACCGGCCCGATCTCGTCGCGCACCTTCTGGATGATTTCCTTCTCGATCTCAGCGGCCGGCCGCGTCACGCCGGACTTCAGCACCACGAAGCCCGCCGGCACCTGCCCCTTCAGCGCATCCGCAATCCCGATCACCGCGCATTCCGCCACGTCTGGGTGCCCCGACAGCACCTCCTCCAGCGCCCCGGTCGAGAGCCGGTGGCCGGCGACGTTGATGATGTCGTCCGTGCGCGCCATCACATGGACATAGCCGTCCTTGTCGATGTAACCCGCGTCCGAGGTCTTGTAGTAGCCCGGATGGTCCTGCAGATAGCTCTCGCGGAAGCGCTTGTCCTTGTCCCATAGCGTCGGCAGGCAGCCGGGCGGCAAGGGCAGCCGGATGGCCAGCGAGCCGGTCTTGCCGCGCGGCGCGGGCTTGTTGTGTTCATCCAGCACGCGCAGATCGTAGCCGGGCATGGGCACGGCCGGCGAGCCGTGCTTGACCGGCAGCACGCCCAGCCCGACCGGGTTGCCCGCGATCGGCCAGCCGGTTTCCGTCTGCCACCAATGGTCGAGCACCGGCTTGCCGAGCAGCTTTTCCGCCCATTTCAGCGTATCCGGATCGGCGCGCTCGCCGGCCAGGAACAGCGTGCGGAAGCGCGACAGGTCGTAATCTCCCAACAGCTTGCCCTGCGGGTCTTCCTTCTTGATGGCGCGAAAGGCGGTCGGCGCAGTGAACAGCGCCACGGCCTTATGTTCCGAAAGCACCCGCCAGAAAGCGCCCGCATTCGGCGTGCCGACCGGCTTCCCCTCATAGAGGATGGTCGTCGCGCCGTGCAGCAGCGGGCCGTAGACGATGTAGGAATGACCGACCACCCAGCCGACATCGGAGGCGGTCCAAAACACCTCGCCGGGCATGATGCCGTAATGATTGAACATGGTCCATTTCAGCGCCACCATATGCCCGCCATTGTCGCGCACGACGCCCTTGGGCTCGCCGGTGGTGCCGGACGTGTAGAGGATATAGAGCGGATCGGTGGAGGCGAGGATGGCGGCGTCGGCACGGTTGCCGCGGGCCTTGGCCTCGTTGAACAAACTGGTCCAGTCGTGATCGCGGCCCGGCGTGAGCGCCGCGCGCTCATCGGCCCGCTGAAAGATGATGCAGCCATCCGGCTTGTGCGCGGCGAGCGCGATGGCGTTGTCGAGCAGCGGCTTGTATTTGACGACACGCCCCGGCTCCAACCCGCAGGACGCAGCCAAGATCAGCTTCGGCTTGGCGTCGTCGATGCGGGTCGCCAGCTCGTTCGCGGCGAAACCGCCGAACACCACGGAATGCACCGCGCCGAGCCGGGCGCAGGCGAGCATCGCGATCACCGCTTGCGGGATCATCGGCATATAGAGGATGACGCGGTCGCCCTTGCGCACGCCCTTGTCGCGCAGCACGGCGGCGAAGGTCGAGACGTCGTCGAGTAGTTCGGCATAGGTGAAGCTGCGTTTCTGGCCGGTCATCGGGCTGTCGTAGATCAGCGCGGTCTGCTGCGCGCGTCCGCCCATTACATGCCGGTCGAGGCAGTTGAATGAGGTGTTGCACAAGCCCCCGGTGAACCAGCGGCCATATTGGCCTTGCGTGGTGTCGAAGATGCGCTCGGGCGGCTTCACCCAGTCGATGGCGGAGGCGGCCTCGGCCCAGAAGCCGATCGGATCCTGTTTCCAGCCCGCATAGACCTCGCGATAACGGCTCATGCTGTCCTCCCCTTGCGGCTTGGCTTTTTCGCGCGGACCGGCCGGCCATGCTGATGCGGCGGCATAGTGCGAGCGCTGCGAAAAGCTGACAAGCTATTCTTTATATCAGATGGCAGAAGGCTTTCGCGTTGCTGCTTATGGCATATTATAAAGCAAAGCTCCGGGAGGAAGGCTAATGAAGAACAATGCATATGCGATCGGGCTGGAAAAAAATCCGGCCAACTTCCAGCCGCTCACGCCTTTGAATTTCCTCAGCCGCGCCGCGCAGATTTTCCCCGACCACCCCGCCGTCGTGCATGGCGCCCAGCGCTTCAGCTATGCCGAGTATTATGCGCGGGCGCGGAAGCTCGCCTCGGCGCTGTCGCGGCTCGGCGTCGGCAAGGGCGACACGGTCTCGGTCATGCTGCACAACACGCCGCCGATGCTCGAAGCCCATTACGGGGTGCCGATGACCGGTGCGGTGCTGCATTCGATCAACACCCGGCTCGACGCCGCCATCATCGCCTTCATGCTCGACCATGCCGAGACCAAGGTCGTCATCGCCGACACCGAATTCGCGCCGGTGATCCGCGCGGCGCTGGCGCAGGCCGAGGCCAGGCCCATCGTCATCGACTATGCCGACCCCACATTCGCCGGCGGCGAGCGCATCGGCGGCCAGGACTACGAAGCCTTCATCGCGGAGGGCGATCCGGATTTCGCCTGGGAGATGCCCGGCGACGAATGGGACGCAATTTCGCTCAACTATACCTCCGGCACCACCGGCAATCCCAAGGGCGTCGTCTATCATCATCGCGGGGCGCATCTGCTGGCGCTCGGCAATGTGCTGGCGGGCAGCATCGGCAAGCACCCGGTCTATCTGTGGACGCTGCCGATGTTTCACTGCAATGGCTGGTGTTTTCCCTGGACCGTGCCCGCTGTCGGCGGCACCAATATCTGCCTGCGCTACGTCCGGGCGGACGCGGTGTGGACGGCGCTGGCCGAGGAGAAGGTGACGCATCTGTGCGGCGCGCCGATCGTGATGTCGACCATGCTCAACGCCGCGCCCGAGCAGAAGCGGGAACTCGCGACCAAGGTGCAGTTCCTCACCGCCGCCGCGCCGCCGCCCGAGGCCGTGCTCGCGGCGATGGGCGAGGCGGGGTTCGACGTGGTGCATGTCTACGGCCTCACCGAGACCTACGGTCCGGCCGTGGTGAATGAGTGGAAGTCCGAATGGGATGCGCTGGACGGCGACGGCCGGGCGGCGAAGAAGGCGCGCCAGGGCGTGAAATACGTGCCGCTGCAGGATCTGACCGTGCTCGACCCCGAGACCATGGCTCGGGTTCCGGCCGACGGCCAGACGCTCGGCGAAGTGATGTTCAGGGGCAATGTGGTCATGAAGGGCTATCTCAAGAACGAGGCCGCGACGGCGGACGCCTTTGCCGGCGGCTGGTTCCATTCCGGCGATCTCGGCGTCCTGCATCCGGACGGATACGTACAACTGAAGGATCGCTCGAAAGACATCATTATCTCAGGCGGCGAAAACATCTCGTCGATCGAAGTCGAGGACGTGCTGTATAAGCACCCGGCGATCGGGGCCGCCGCCGTGGTCGCCAAGCCGGACGACCGCTGGGGCGAGACGCCGTGCGCCTTTGTCGAGCTGCGGCCGGGCGCGTCGGCCACCGCCGAGGAGATCATCGCCCACTGCCGCCAGCATCTGGCTCACTTCAAAGCCCCAAAGCATGTTATTTTCGCTGAAATTCCCAAGACATCGACGGGAAAGATCCAGAAGTTCAAGCTCCGCGAGATGGCAGGCAGCCTATGAAGAATGAGTGCTCCTTTCAGCGCGGGCCGGGTTAGAGGTCGCCGATGGAACAACGCGAGCAGCGGCTGCGCGCCGCCTTGGCGCAATTGAAGCAGGAACATCGCGATCTGGACTCGGCCATCGCCAGCCTCGAACAGACCGTCCGCGTCGACCAGCTCCAGATCAAGCGGTTGAAGAAGAAGAAATTGCAGCTCAAGGATGAGATCGCGCGGGTCGAGGACGAACTTTTTCCCGATATTATCGCTTGAGCATAAAAAAGACTTCTGTTGCCGGGAGGGTGCGCTTCGGCTAGATGCGGGGCGACACAGCCATTCCGTTCGCAGGACACCGACATGGAGCAGCAGCCGGCTATCGGCATCATCATGGGCAGCCAGAGCGACTGGCGGACCATGCGTCGTGCTGCCGAGGCCCTGGACGAGCTTGGCGTTGCCTACGAGACGCGCATCGTCTCCGCCCATCGCACGCCTGAGCGGCTCTATTCTTATGCGAAGGAAGCCGAGGGGCGCGGCCTGAAAGTCATCATCGCAGGGGCGGGCGGCGCGGCGCATCTGCCGGGCATGACGGCCTCGCTGACGGCTTTGCCGGTTCTGGCCGTGCCGGTGCAGACCAAGGCGCTATCCGGCCTCGATAGCCTCCTGTCTATCGTGCAGATGCCGTCGGGCATTCCGGTCGGCACGCTGGCCATCGGCGAGGCGGGCGCCTTCAATGCCGGCCTGCTCGCCGCGCAGATCCTCGCACTCAGCGACCCTCCCCTTGCGGCCCGCCTTGCCGAATGGCGCAAGACCCGCGCGGCGGCGGTCGCGGAAAGCCCGTGCCATGATGGCTGAGCCGTTGCCGCCCGGCTCGGTGATCGGCATCGTCGGCGGCGGACAGCTCGGCCGGATGCTGGCGCAGGCCGCCGCCAAACTCGGCTTCAAGGCCAGCATTTTCGCGCCCGAAGCCGATAGCCCGGCCTTCGATGTCGCCGCCTTCCAGCATTGCGCCCGCTATGACGACGCCGAGGCGCTGGAGCGATTCGCCGACGAGGCGGACGCGGTGACCTTCGAATTCGAGAACATCCCCGCCGCCGCCCTCGCCATCATCGAGCAGCGCAGCCATCTCGCGCCGCCCCGCCTCGCGCTGGAAGTGGCACAGGACCGGCTCGCCGAGCGGCGCTTCCTGACCGGGCTCGGCCTGCCGGTCGCGCCTTTCGCCGAGGTCATGGGCGGCGCCGGCCTGCGCGCGGCTTACGAGACGCTGCCGGGAGGCCGCGCCTTCCTGAAACGCGCGCGCGAAGGCTATGACGGCAAGGGCCAGATGCGACTCGCGGACGCCTCCGCCCTCCCGGATGCCGAGCGCTGGCTCGGCGATCATCCGGCGCTCTTGGAAGCCGAAGTGCCCTACCGGCTCGAACTCTCCGCCATCTGCGTGCGCGATGGCCATGGCAGTCTCCTCGTCTACGATCCACCGCAGAACACCCATCGCGAAGGCATCCTGCGCGAAAGCCTCGTGCCCGCGCCGATTTCCGCCGAGATCGCGCAGCTCGCCCGCGACTACGCCGCGCGCATCGCCGAGGCGCTGGATTATGTCGGCGTGCTCGCCGTCGAGATGTTCCTGAACGGCGGCGATGCCGAACCGCGCCTGCTCATCAACGAAATCGCCCCGCGCGTCCACAATAGCGGCCACTGGACCGCCGAGGCCTGCGCCGTCAGCCAGTTCGAGAATCACATCCGCGCCGTGGCCGGCTGGCCGCTCGGCTCGACCGGGCGTCATTCCAACGCGAAAATGGTCAATCTGCTCGGCACCGAGGCCGATGGCTGGCGCGGCTTGATCGAAGACAACTCGACCCGCTCGCTGACGCTCTACGGCAAGAAGGAAGGCCGCGCGGGCCGCAAGATGGGCCACTATGTCGACCTCTCGCCGCTGACGCGCTGACGGCCCCGGACCAGGATTCTCGAAGAGCTTGAGCGCATTGCGGAAGCAGGTTAAGCTGCACACTGTAGATTTTTACGACGCGCAGGCGCCGCTCTCGCGCCAAAACCGCGCTTTTCTGCCTCGGCCGCCATGGACAGGTTGAGCGCGATCTGCTACATGTAGCGAGTGGCCAGAACATGCCGGGTGCGGATGCGTCCGGCATTTTGTGTCATTCACGAGGCCGTTTCAAAGCACTCAAACCGATGGAGACAGCGTGCAAGTCCATGTTCGCGACAACAACGTCGACCAGGCGTTGAAAGCCCTGAAGAAGAAGATGCAGCGGGAAGGCATCTTCCGGGAGATGAAGCTTCGCAATTATTACGAAAAGCCTTCTGAGAAGCGCGCCCGCGAAAAAGCCGAGGCCGTTCGCCGCGCAAGAAAGCTCGCCCGTAAGCGCATGCAGCGCGAAGGTCTGGTCGTCGGCCGGGGCCGCGCAGCGCCCGCGAAGCGCTAGCCGCCTTTACTGGGATAAAGCCCGGATTCACCGCCATTAAGCCGCCAACTAACCAATTCTGGCCGCATTTCTGGTGCACCAAAAAGATACTGGTCGGCGACGAAGCAAATTCCTTCGGCTTCGTTGCTTCACGTGTGAACTCTTGAGAAACCGGGATTGGCTGTTCCTATGGGATTGATCTTCAACCCCGGCTCAGGTGGCAGACTGGCGGTTTTGAGTGTTCTTTGCGCCCTTACAGGCTGCGCGACCGGCGAAGTGGCCGGCCAGCTTGCCCAGCGCCAGGCGCTGCAGGCGGAGCAGAAGAACAACATCGCCTCGCTCTCCGAGGTCATCAAGAACAATCCCAGCGATGCCAATGCCTTGAATTTGCGCGGCGCGGCCTATGGCGCGGCCGGTGAATATGACAAGGCGGTCGCCGATTTCAACGCGGCGCTGGCGATCAATCCGCAATATCCGCAAGCTTATGCCAACCGGGCGCTGATCCGTGTGCGCGGCAAGCAATTGCAGCAGGCCATCGCCGATTACGACCAGGCCATCAGCCTCGATCCGAAATATGCCGCCGCCTATGTCGGGCGCGGCAATGTCTACCGGATGATGAACAACCATCCGATGGCCATCGCCGACCTGTCGCGCGCCATCGAGATCCAGCCCGACCCGGTCGCGCATTTCAATCGCGGCCTCAGCCGTCAGGCGGTCGGCCAGCACGCCCAGGCCATCGACGATTTCGACAATGTGCTCGGCTTCAAGCCCGACGCGCCCGAGGTCTATCACGCCAAGGGCCTGAGCGAGCTGGAGTTACAGAAATACGAGCAGGCCTTCGACGACTTCCACAAGGCCGCTCAGGGCAGCAAGGACAATTACGAAGCCTGGGCCCTGCGCGGCAAGGCCGCCGAGGGTATGGGCGCCAAGAAGGAAGCCGCCCGCGCCTATCAGCGCGCGCTCCAGATCAACCCCAGCTTCCGCCCAGCGCGCGAAGGTCTAGACCGCGTCGGCCGCAACGAAGCCGGCACCGGGCATTCCGGGATCCTGGGGATTTTCTAAGGGCGCGTCGCCCCGCCCCCTCCGTTGCCCCGGCCGAAGAGCCCGGGGCCTACTCGCCTCACCTCTTTCCACAGTGCTCGCGGCGTCCGGGACGACGAGTGCGCAGCGACAGCTACCGCCCCTGCCGCGTGCATCCCTCGCGGCATGAGGCGGGGATTGTGCCGCGTGGAAGCGTCCGCTCGCTCTTGAAGCCGTCGAGGAAGCTGCGGACCTTGTCGAAGGCGCCATGCTCATAGAGCGTGTAATGCGTCGCCTCGTCGATGAAATAGGCTTTTTTCGGCCCCGGCGCCGCCGCGAACAGCTTGCGAGCCAGCGACGGCGGCACGATTCGGTCCCGCTCGCCATGCAGCACCAGCAGCGGCGCCTTCACCTCGCCGATATAGGTGATCGATTCGAAGCGGTCCTTCAGCAGCCAGTAAACGGGCAGATAGGGGTAGAGATGTGCCCCGACATCGACCGCCGACGAGAACGGCGATTCGAGCACCACGCCCGCCGGCTGACGCTTGGCCGCGACCTGGATCGCCACGCCCGTCCCCAATGATTCGCCGTAGATGACGATCTTGCTGTCCGCTGGCGTGAAGCTCGATAGCTTGTCGAAGGCCATCAGCGCGTCCTCGACGATCTTGGTCTCCGACGGCGTGCCGGTGCTGCCGGAAAAACCGCGATAGGCCAGCAAAAACACGCCATAGCCTTGCGAGCGGTAAAGCTGCACGCGTCCCACCCGGTGCAGCAGCGCCCCGGCATTGCCATGCAGATAGAACAGCGTCGGCTGGCCCGGTTCCGGCATGGCGTACCAGGCGACGAGCGTCTGGCCGTCAGGGGTGTGCAGTTCCATCTCGGCGACATTGGTCAGCCCGAGCACATCCGGGGCGACATGCAGATCGGAGGTGTGGAAAATATAGTTCCGTTGAAGGATATAGTAACTGGCAATAATGGATAAATACGCGGCCGAAATCAGAGCCAGTAAACGCGCCGGACGCATCGCAATACCCTGAACAACGACGAGTTTTTCAATAACTCATTCGTTTATAGGGGACGCCGATGGAAATAGGCTTAACCCTTCCCGCCAAATTTGCCGGAAGCTGTTGCGGCGAGGTGCCGGAGGGCCGGTTGGTTGACGCCCGCCTAGAAGAGGATAGGGATCGGACCTCGGCCGAGGCCCGGCCCCCCGCTTCGCCTCGCGCGTGCGCCCGGAAGGCCGGGCGGTCGAGCCGCTCCTTGGTGCTTTGGAGGGGAGGCAGAGGAGCTGGGTCGCGCCTGCCCCGCCGTCGGGAAGCGGCGGCCACCGCCGCGCGAGCACCGGCGCGGCACCCTCGCGGGCGAAGCGGGTCGAGCCGCCGGCGCCTTCCGCCCGTTGGGGCAAGCGGATCAAGGCGCGGCGTGCTCACTACCGAATCCGCTATTTCGCCTCTTGCGGCTTCTCCTGCTGCTTGTCCTGCAGCCGGTCATGCCAGCGCTCCGTCAGCTCGCGCCGCTGCTCGGGGGTCAGCACGGCGGCGGCTTCGGTCAGCGCCTGGACCGCGCGTTTTGAGGCGGCGTCGGCGTTGCTGATCTGCTGGGCGCGGAGCGCTTCGAAGGCGGCCGGATCAATGGTGTCGGCCCGAAGCAGCTCGACGAATTTGGCGCGCATCTCGCGCGGATGCAGGTTCAGCGCGGCGATGTCGGTGATCGCGGTCTTGGCGATCGCGGTGACCTTGCCCTTCTGCTCGTCGCTGGCGTCCACCCGGGTCAGCATCCGGTCGACGCGGTGGTCAACGCGCTTGGCCATGCGCTCGGCATTGAAGCCATGATGGCCGCCGCCCCACATCCACCAGGGCGCGGCGCTGGCGTGCCCGATGGCATAGCCGGAGGCGGCGCCGATGGCCATCAGTCCCACCGCTGCCACCGCGCCTCTCCAGCGGCGGCGCCTACGGATGCGAGGCTCCTGTGACGCGCCGTCCTGGCCGTTGGTTCCTAAATCGGTCATCTCCGTCTCCTTCTCGGGTCGAGCCTTGCGTGCTTGGCTAAACCGAATGTGGCCCCCCGCCTGTTTCCGGCGAACGGTTCCTATGTAAAGATTCGTAAAGCGGCCCCGAAGGGTCGCGCTTTCCATAAGTCATGATAGACTGCGCCCATGTGCGGACGTTTCACGCAGACTGACAGGGACTTGCCCGGCCTCGACCTCGCCGTGCTGGACGAGGCGCACGCGGACAGCCCGCCGCCGGCCCGTTTCAATGGCGCACCGTCGCAGGATTTCTGGGTCGTCCGCCGCCATCCCGAGACCGGCGCCTACCATAAGGACCGGCTGATCTGGGGGCTGATTCCCTATTGGACCAAGGATCCGAGCGGCGGCCGCCGTTCGATCAACGCCAAATCCGAAACCGTCGCCGACCTGCCGAGCTTCCGCGGCGCCTATGCCAAGCGGCGCTGCATCGTGCCGGTCGACAATTTCTTCGAATGGCGCAAGACCACGCCGCCGAAACTCCCCTATGCCATCGGCATGAAGGACGGCTCGCCCTTCGGCCTCGCCGCGATCTGGGAGAATTGGCGGCACCCCGAGACCGGTGACTATATCCGCACCTTCTGCATCCTGACCTGCGCGGCCAATGCGCTGATCTCGACCATCCACGACCGGATGCCGGTGATCCTGGCGCCGGAGGATTATCACCGCTGGCTGTCGCCGATGGAGCCGCATCCGCATGAGCTGATGACGCCCTATCCCTCCGAGCTGATGCGGATGTGGGCCGTCTCGACGCGGGTCAACTCGCCGAAAAACGACGATCCCGACCTGCTGACCCCGCTTGAATGAGCCCCGCGCCACCTACGGCGAGCATAGGCGGGCGAGCGCCGAATTCTTCGAAACGATTATGGAAATGGGAGAACTGCTATTTGATTGCGGGGCGCCGATACTGCATATCTCCGGGCGGGGCCGAGACTGACGAAAGGCATCATTTATGAACAAAGATAACAAAGACCATCTGGACAAGGGGGAAAGGCAAATTGTTTCCTCCAGACATCTTGCGACAGAAAAGGGCTGGCAGCTTTCGGAATATGAGTACGGGCTTATCATGGCGTTTCACGCCTTCAGCCGCTGGATGACGCGCTGCATGGCGGCGGCCGGCAACCAGGAAATGAGCCCTCTGGATATCCTTGTTCTGCATCACGTCAACCACCGCGACCGCCAGAAGCGGCTCTCCGACATCTCCTTCCTGCTCAATGTCGAGGATGTGCACACGGTCAATTACGCGCTGAAGAAGCTGGTCAAATCCGGCCTGATCGCCGGCGAGCGCAATGGCAAGGAAATCTTCTACAGCACCACCAAGACCGGCGTCGCGCTGTGCGAGACCTATCGCGAAGTGCGCGAGCAATGCCTGGTCGGCAGCCTGAAGACGATGGATTTCAACCCGGATGAATTGCGCCGCGTCGCCGGAATGCTCAGGACCCTGTCGGGCTTCTACGACCAGGCTTCGCGCTCTGCAGCCTCGCTTTAGGGCGAGACGCGGCTTGGTGTGCCGCGAGCTTAGAAGCCTCTCGAAACGCCGCCACGCCAGCCCTCTCCCCCCGCCGGGAGAGGGAGTTTGGCCGCGGCTGGAACTGGCGCATCCTTACTTCCGGCGCTAGATCGCATCCGCCGGCACGGGTTCAAGCAGCTTCTTGTTGGCGGAATAGTCGATCGGCGCGACGACGATCTGGACGCCGCCTTCCGCCATCGCCCGCCGCAGTGCGGGCGCCAGCTCTTCCGCCGAATTCACCCGCACGCCCTTGGCGCCATAGGCCTCGGCATAAGCGACGAATTCGGGGTTCTGGAAGGTCAGGCCGAAATCGGCAAAGCCTTCGGCTTCCTGCTTCCAGCGGATCATGCCGTAAGCGTTGTCCTCGATGATGAGCACCGTAAGGCTGACGCCGAGCCGGATCGCGGTCTCCAGCTCCTGCGAATTCATCATGAAGCCGCCATCGCCGCAGACGGCCACCACCTTGCGCTCGGGGTAGAGCAGCGCCGCCTCGATCGCGGCGGGCAGCCCTGCGCCCATGCTGGCCAGCGCATTGTCGAGCAGCAGCGTATTGGCGACATGGGTCCGGTAATTGCGCGCGAACCAGATCTTGTACATGCCGTTGTCGAGGCTGAGGATGCCGTCGTCCGGCAGCACCTTGCGCACGTCGGCGACCAGCCTTTGCGGGGCGATCGGGAAGCGCTCGTCGTCCGCGCCTTCGGCGATGCGCGCCCACAGCGCCTTGCGCTTCTCCAGCAGCGGGCCAACGTCGAAACGCGCGCCCTGCAGCCGCCGCGACAGCCGCGTCGCGCTGTCGCCGATATCGCCGACGACTTCGAGCTGCGGCCGGTAGATCATGTCGATATCGGCGATGTTGAAATCCATATGAATCACGGTCGGGCCGCTATCATGCATGATGAAAGGCGGCTTCTCGACCGTGTCATGGCCGATGGCCAGGATCATATCGGCCTTCTCGATGATGCGATGGATGTAGTCGTCCTGCGACAGCGCCGCCGTGCCGAGGAACAGATGCGAGACGCCATCCACCGCGCCCTTGCCCATCTGGGTGTTGAAGACCGGAATGCCGAGCGAGGCGATGGCGGGCGACAGCACGCGGGAGAGGCCGGGCCGGTTCGCGCCGCCGCCGATCATCACCAGGGGATGCTTCGCCCGCAAGAGCAGTTGCGCCGCCGCTTCGATCGCCGCTTCCGGCGCGATGGGGTGATGATAGGGCGTCACCGGCACCAGCTCGTAATGCTCGACCTCCTGGGCGGCGATGTCCTCGGGCAGCTCCAGATGCACCGGGCCGGGGCGCTCTTCCTGCGCGATGCGGAAGGCGTCGCGGACCATGGTCGGGATATTGTGCGCGTCGATGATCTGCTTCGCCTGTTTTGTCAGCGGTTCCATCATGCCGACCGCGTCGATGATCTGGAAGCGGGCCTGCCGGCTTTGCAGGATCGGCTTCTGGCCGGTGATCATCAGCATCGGCAGCCCGCCAAGCAGAGCGTAGGCCGCGCCGGTGACGAGGTTGGTCGCGCCCGGCCCGAGCGTCGAGAAGCAGACGCCCGGCTTGCCGGTCAGGCGGCCATAGGTGGCGGCCATGAAGGCGGCCGCCTGCTCATGCCGTGTCACCACCAGCTTGATGGATGAGGTGCGCAGGGATTCCAGGAAATCCAGGTTTTCCTCGCCGGGCAGGCCGAACACATAGTCGACGCCCTCATTTTCGAGCGCCCGCACCAGAATGTCGGAACCCTTGCTCATGGCTTACCCTTTTTGTCGTTGCCCGGAGAGGCGGATCAGTTCGCGATGAACACCGTCTTGATGTTCACGAATTCCTTGATGCCGTAATGCGACAGCTCGCGTCCATAGCCGCTATGCTTGATGCCGCCGAAGGGCAGTTTTGGATGCGAGGCGACCTGGGCGTTGACGAACACGGACCCCGCCTCGATGAATTCCGCCGCCAGCCTTTCGCCGCGCGCCAGATCCGGCGTGATGACGCCGCCGCCGAGACCGAAATTGCTGTCATTGGCGATGCGGATGGCGTCGGCCTCGTCTTCCGCCACGATCACCGCCGCGACCGGGCCGAACAGTTCTTCGTCATGCGCGGGCATGCCCTTGACGACGTCGGTGAGGACCGTCGGCGGATAATAGGCGCCGGGGCCGTCGGGAATCTTGCCGCCGCAGAGGACACGTGCGCCCTTGTCGATACTGGCCTCGACCTGCTTGTGCAGATCCTCGCGCAGATCGTGGCGCGCCAGCGGGCCGACTTCGGTCGCCGCGTCCATCGGGTCGCCCATCTTGGCGGCCTGCATCTTGGCGACGAAGGCTTGCTCGAACTGGTCGCGCAGGGATTCGATGACGATGAAGCGCTTGCCCGCGATGCAGCTCTGGCCGGAATTCACCAGCCGCGCCTTGGTGCAGATTGCCGCCGCCTTTTCCACATCGGCGTCCTCGAGCACCAGATAGGGGTCGCTGCCGCCGAGCTCGAGCACGGCTTTCTTCAGCACCTCGCCCGCCTTCCGCGCGACGGAGCGGCCGGCGCCCTCGCTGCCGGTCAACGTAACGGCGCGAACCTTGGGATGTTCGATCAGGCCGTCGATGGCCTTGCTGCCGATTAGCAAAGCGCGGAACAGGTCCTTCGGGAATCCGGCGTCGCGCATCACCTCTTCGATGGCCAGGGCGCAGCCCGGCACGTTCGAGGCGTGTTTCAGCACGCCCGCATTGCCCGCCATGATGCCGGGCGCGATGAAGCGGAAGACCTGCCAGAACGGGAAATTCCACGGCATGATCGCCAGCACGACCCCGAGCGGCTGAAAGGTGACGAAGCTTTTCGCCCCGTCCATGGGGACAGGTTCGCGGGCGAGGAATTCTTCAGCATGATCGGCGAAATATTCGCAAGCACTGGCGCATTTCTCCACCTCCGCGACACCGCCGGTGATCGGCTTGCCCATCTCCTGCGTCATCAGCCTGGCATAGTCCTGCGCCCGGTCGTGCAGAATCTGCGCCGCCTTTCGCATCGGCACGGCGCGCTCAGCAAAGCTCAGGCGGCGCCAGTCATGGAATGCGCGGTCGGCCGCCTCAACCATGGCAATAGCATCTGCGGCGCTGGTTTCCTCATATTCGGCGACCAGTTCGCCGGTCGCGGGATTGATGGCTTTCATCGTCACGGCACACCTCCAGGCCTATAACGGCCAGCGTTTGGAAACTCCTACCCCTGGTTCAGGCCAGTCTAGCACCTCAACCGGCGACCTATGAGATAGTTTCCCGGCCCCCTGGCCGCAACCGGAGCGGGAAAGCCATGAGTCATGCGCGTTGTGCTGGGGTTTCTGCCGCACCATACCCTCCGAAAAGCTGTTGGACCATTGCCCGCGCGATTCCTAAAATGGGCACTGACAAAAATCACGGCATCGGGAGAGACGCTTTGGCTAGGCTTGCAGGGAAGACAGTTTTGATTACGGCGGCGGCGCAGGGCATCGGCCGCGCTTGCGCCGAGGCGAGCGCCCGGGAAGGCGCGCGGGTGATCGCCACCGACATCAACACGGCGGTGCTCGACGAATTGCGCGCCGTGCCGGGCATCGAGACCCGGCGGCTGGATGTGCTCGATCAGGCGGCCATCGCGGCGCTGCCGGGTGAGATCGGCAAGGTCGACGCGCTGCTGAACGTCGCCGGCTATGTGCATTCCGGCTCGATCCTGGAATGCAGCGACGAGGATTGGGACTTCGCCTTCGCGCTGAACGTCCGCTCGATGTCACGGATGATCAAGGCGTTCCTGCCGGGCATGCTCGACCAGGGGCGCGGATCGATCGTCAACATGTCGTCGGTCGTCGGCATCGCCGGCGTGCCGAACCGCTATGTCTACAGCGCGACCAAGGCCGCCGTGGTCGGCATCACCAAATCCGTCGCCGCCGATTTCGTGAAACGCGGCATCCGCTCGAACGCCATCTGCCCCGGCACCATCGAATCGCCCTCGCTGGAGGAGCGGCTGAAGGCGACCGGCGATTACGATGCCGCCCGCGCCGCCTTCATCGCGCGCCAGCCCATCGGGCGGCTCGGCACGCCGCAGGAGATCGCCGAAGTCGCGGTCTATCTGGCGAGCGACCTCGCAGGCTACACGACCGGGCAGACCTTCGCCATCGATGGCGGGTGGACGTTGTAAAGCGGGACTGCATTACAGATCGCGTCCAGCGCCGCGATGATTCGCGTGGCAAAAACCGGCCGCAGCCTTGCCCTCTCCCTTGGGGAGAGGGCGGCGCGCGAAGCGTGCCGGGCGAGGGGGTGCTGGTTCTCAATTGAGTCACGAACCCCTCAACCCAGACCTCTCCCAAGGGAGAGGGAGTCTCGCTGCGGTCATCGGCCCTGAAGCTCGATCATTCCGCCGCCGTCGCAATCGCGTGCTGCGGCATGGGCAGCATCGGCGCTTCCTCCGCCTCTTCGCTCGCTGACGGCTTTACCCGGAACCAGATCGCGTAGAGCGCGGGCAAGAACACCAGGATCAGCACCGTGCCGATGGCCGTGCCGCCGATCAGCGTGTAGGCGAGCGAGCCCCAGAACACCGAATGCGTCAGCGGGATGAAGGCCAGCACCGCCGCGACCGCCGTCAGGATCACCGGGCGGGCGCGCTGCACGGTCGCCTCGACCACGGCGTGATAGGGGTCGAGACCGTCAGCCTCGTTGGTGTGGATCTGGCCGATCAGGATCAGCGTGTTGCGCATCAGGATGCCGGCGAGGCCGATCATGGCCAGGATGGCGTTGAAGCCGAAGGGCTGGTGGAAGATTAACAGGATCGGCACGGCGCCGACGAGGCCGAGCGGGGCCGTCAGCATCACCATGGCGGTCGCCGAGAAGGAGCGGACCTGCACCATGATGATGACCAACATCAGCGTCAGCATGATCGGGAACACCGCCGCCAGCGCGACATTGGCCTTCACCGATTCCTCGATCGAGCCGCCCATCTCGATGTGATAGCCCTGCGGCAGCTTGGCGATCAGCGGCTGCAGCGCCGTCATGATTGCCGCCGAGACTTCCGGCGGCTGCTGCGCCTCATCGATGTCGCTGCGCACGGCGATGGTCGGCACGCGGTCGCGGCGCCGGAGCAGCGGGTCCTCCATCCGGATCTCGGTATGGCCGATCTGGTCGAGCGGGATCATGTGGCCGTCGCGCGAGGTCAGGGTGAAATTGGCGATGCGGGCCGGATCGAGCCGTTCGGCGCCGGAGCTGCGCGCCACGACGTCGACGGTGCGGATGTCCTCGCGCACCTGGGTCACGGCGACGCCGGTCAACAGGAACTGCAATTGCTGCGCCGCCTCGGCGGGCGAGAGGCCGATCAGCCGCAGCCGGTCATGATCGAGCACGAAGCGGACGGTCGGCGCGCGCTGGCCCCAATCCTGGTTGACGTCGCGCGTGTCCGGATTGGCGCGCATCACCTTCTGCACGTCATTCGCGATGTCGCGCAGCAGGGTAGCGTCCGGGCCCATGATGCGGAACTCGACCGGGAAGGGCGTATAGGGGCCGAAGACGATCTGGGTGACGCGCAGCCGCGCTTCCGGCGCCAGCCCTTCGGCGATGCGCTGGCGCAGCCGCAGCTTGAGCGTTTCGCGGGTCTCGGCATCCGGCGTCAGCACGACGATCTTGGCGAAGGACGGATCGGGCAGCTCCGGCGCCATGGCGAGGAAGAAGCGCGGTGCGCCCTGGCCGATATAACTGGTGACGATCTGCGATTCCGGCTGCTGGCGCAGCCATGCCTCGACCTTCGCGGCGGCGTCCGAGGTGACCTCGATGCTGGTGCCTTCCGGCATCCGCACTTCGACCATCACTTCCGGCCGGTCCGAGATCGGGAAGAACTGCTTCTTGACCGCGCCGAGGCCGACAACCGCAGTCGCAAATGCCGCGACGACGCAAAGCGCGACGAAGATTTTGTGGCGCACGGACCAGGAGATGATCGCGCGCAGGCGGCGGTAATTCGGGGTGTCGTAGATCGCCGCGTGGCCGCCGGGGATGGCCTTGATCTCGGGCAGCAGCTTCACGCCGAGATAGGGCGTGAAGGCGACGGCGACGATCCATGAGGCGATCAGCGCGAAGCCGACGATCCAGAAGATGTTGCCGGCATATTCGCCCGCCGAGGATTTCGCGAAGCCGACCGGCATCAGGCCGACCACGGTCAGCAGCGTGCCCGAGAGCATCGGCGCGGCGGTGTGGCTCCAGGCATAGGCGGCGGCGCTGATGCGGTCCATGCCCTCCTCCATCTTCACCACCATGACTTCGATGGCGATGATGGCGTCGTCGACGAGGAGGCCGAGGGCGAGGATCAGCGCGCCGAGCGTGATGCGGTCGAAGAAGCGCCCGGTGGTCAGCATGATGACGAAGACGGCGGCGAGCGTCAGCGGCACGGCGGCCGCGACGACGATGCCGACCCGCCAGCCCAGACTTAGCAGGCTGACCAGCAGCACGACGCCGAGCGCCATGAAGAACTTGACCATGAATTCATCGACGGCGCCGGTGATGTTGACCGCCTGATCGGTGATCTTGTTCAGGCTGATGCCGAGCGGCAGGGTGGACGCGATCTTGGCGGTCTCGGCTTCCAGCGCCCGGCCGAGATCGAGGCCGTTCCAGCCTTCCTGCATGACGACGCCGAGCACGATGGCCGGATCGCCCTGATGGCGGATCAGGAAGGTCGCGGGGTCTTCGTAGCCCCGGCGCAGCTCTGCGACGTCGGACAGTTTCAGCGTGCGCCCGCCCGCCACGATGGGCGTGTCGGCGATCTTCTGCAACTCGTCATAGGCGCCGTCGAGACGCACGAAGACCTGCGGGCCCTTGGCGTCGATCGAGCCGGCCGGGGTGACAGCGTTCTGGCGCTGCAGCGCCATGAAGATGTCCTGGGCGCTGACGCCGAGCGTCGCGAGGCGCGGATAGGAGAATTCGACGAAGATGCGCTCCGGCCGCTCGCCGAGAATGTTGACCTTCTTCACGCCCGGGACATGCAGCAATTGCTGGCGGATGGTCTCGGCCTGCCGGGTCAGCAGGCGCGGAGCCATGCCGCGCGCCTTCAGGGCGTAGAGCGCGAAGGTGACGTCGGAATATTCGTCGTTGACGAAGGGGCCGATGGCGCCGGAGGGCAGGTTGCGCGCCTCGTCGCCGAGCTTTTTGCGGGCCTGATAGAATTCCTCCTGCACGTCGCCCGGAGGCGTCGAATCCTTCAGCGTCAGCGTCATGAAGGCGAGGCCGGGGCGTGTCATGGTCTCGACGCGGTCGTACCAGCGCAGCTCCTGCAGCCGCTTCTCGAGCGGCTCGACGACAAGGTCCTGCATTTCCTGCGCGGTCGCGCCGGGCCATGCGGTGGTCACCGTGAGCACCTTGACGGTGAAGGCGGGGTCTTCCGCGCGTCCCAGCTTGTTGAAGGCGAAAACGCCGGCGCAGGCGATGGTGATGATGAGGAACAGGGTGACGGCGCGTTCGCGGACCGCCAGAGCCGAGAGGTTGAAGCCGCTCATCGGGCTGCCGTCCGTGCGCCGTCGACGCGCACTTTGGCATCGGAATGCAGGAGATGCGCGCCGAGCGCCACCACCTGCTCGCCGGATTTGACGCCGGTGACGATGGCGGTCTCCTGGGCAAGCCGTTCGACCTTCACGGGCCTGAACGATACCGAGGTTCCCCCCGGATCGAGCACCCAAACGCCACTCGCCTTGCCGTCATCGAGCAGGGCGCCGAGCGGAACTTCGGAGGCCTCGGAGGCGCCATCGCGGGCGATCCAGACGGTGACGGTTGCCCCGAGCGGGGCGCGCGCGGCCTCGCCGTCCAGCACGTAGCGTGCCTCATAGGTGCGGGTCGCCGGGTCGGCGGCGTCGGACAGCTCGCGCAGCCGGGCCGGCGAGCGGATCGTGGTCGTGGTTCCGTAAACCGTCGCCTCGGCACGCGAGCCGAGCTTCGGGCGCATCGTCTCCGGCAGGTCGACGCTCGCCTCGCGGGCACCGGCCTTGGCCAGCCTGACGACGGTCTGCCCTGCGGCCACGACCTGACCCGGCTCGGCGAGGGTTTCAACGACGGTGCCGTCGACATCGGCGGGGAGCACGGAATATCCGGCCTCATTGCGCGCGACCTCGGCCTGCGCCTCGGCGGCGGACAATTGCCCGTTGGCATTGTCGAGCGCGGCCTTGGCCTGGTCATAGCGCTGGGCGGTGACCCAGCCTTCCTTGACCAGCTTGGCGTAGCGCTTCTCGTCGGCGGCGGCCTGGACGGCGAGCGCCCGTGCTGCTGCTGCCGTGTTCTCCCGGGCGGCCAAAGCGAGATTGAGATCCGTGCGATCGATGCGCATTAGCGGCTGCCCGGCCTTGACGGTCTGGCCGACCTCGACATAGCGCTCGAGCACCTTTCCGGCGACGCGAAAGCCGAGATTGCTCTGCACCCGCGCCGAAATGAGGCCGGTAAACGTCCGCTCGGACGCCGTCGCCGGCTTGACCACCGCGACCTCGACGAGCTGCGCCTCCTGGCGCGGGTCCGGCTGGGCCTCGTGACTTGCGCCGAATGTCACGACGGCGGCCGAAACCAGCCCGATGGCGGCGGCCGCGGCGGCGGCAGAGATGATGATCGTCCGTTTGGATGTCATGGCAAGCCTGTCTTCTACGCTCGAATTGCTGTGGCCGGATGTCTGCCTATTTGCTGCGGCGCGATCCCTGGAGGGGGGCCGACCGCGTGATGGTTCCCAGGGCGGCGCGGAGTTCGGCGGGCGCCTGGCCGCCGAGCTTGGCCTCGACCGCGTCATTGGCGCGGCGCCAGTAGGGCTCGGCCCTGGCAAGGATGGCGCGGCCGGCATCGGTCAGCAGGATGCGCCGGATGCGCGCGTCCTTCTGGTCGGGCCGGATCTCCAGGAAACCGCGCCGCTCCAGAGGTTTGACGTTCCGGGTCGTAGTGGTGCGGTCCATGCCGAGCAGCTCGGCCAGCCCGTTCACCGTCGAATCGGGCGAGGCCATCAGCGTGGCGAGCATCGAGAACTGCCAGTTGGTCAACCCGACCGGGCGCAGCGCCAGGTCGAAATGCCGGCCGATGGCCCGGCTCGCCCTCTGGATATGCAGACACATGCATGTGTCCTTCATCCGCTGCAGCGAGTCCGGGCTCAGGCAAGGTGTTGGTTCGTCTGTCATAGCGCCAATATGTGTATATGCACGTATAAGTCAATCCCCGTATCGGCGCGGGGCTGCGATCATGCTTTACGGATCAATCCGGGAATTTTGCGGCTCCGGGCCGGTCGCGGGGCGCGCCCAGGCTCAGTCCGCCATCCGGCAGGATCGGCTTCGGTTTCCTGGTAGCGTTGATTTCGAACCGCAAATCCGTCTCCTCGTCAAACGCCAGAAGCCGCCCGCGACGGGACGGCCCTTGGCCTTCAAACATAGGATGTGTGCGAAATACGGCTAGCCGTTCCCGTCGCGGCGCTTACCGCTATAGCCAAAAACCCCGGTTTGTAACCGAAGGTAAACAGAGACGGCCGCACGGGCGGGCGCGGCCGCAGCAATCAGCGCCGCTATTGTCCGAGGATCAGACGTGGCAGGGTCAGCGAGAAGGCGGGCACATAGGTCACCAGGAACAGCGCCGCCAGCAGAGCCGCATAGAACGGCATGATGGTGCGCATCACCTCGGTGATCGAGATGCCGCCGATGGCACAGCCGACGAATTGCGTCGTGCCGACCGGCGGCGTGTTCAGCCCCAGCGCGCAGTTGATCAGCATCAGCATGCCGAACTGCACCGGACCCATGCCGTACTGCATGCAGATCGGCAGGAAGATCGGCGTGCAGATCAGGATGGTCGCCGCCATGTCGAGGAAGGTGCCGAGCAGGAACAGGATGATGTTGACCAGGAGGAAGATCACCCAGGGCGAGGTCGACAGCGACGAGAGGGCATTGCCGGTCATCTCCGCCGCCCCGTAGAGGCTGATGAGATAGCCGAGCGTGTTGGAGACGCCGATCAGCAGCAGCACGATGCCGGTGGTCTTCACCGCCTTCGCCGCCGCCTTGATGAAATGCGAGAACGTCAGCGAGCGGTAGAGGAAGGCCGCCAGAAGGATCGAATAGACCACCGCGACCGCCGCCGATTCCGTCGCTGTGAAGACGCCAGAGAGGATGCCGACCACGATGATGACGATGACCAGCAGCCCCGGTACCGCCGCCGCCAGCGACACGGCGACCGCGTTCCAGCCCGGGAAGCTCCCCGCCGGGTAGCCGCGCTTCACCGCCACCGCATAGGCCGCGATCAGCATGCAGACCGTCAGCAGCAGCGCGGGGAAGAGGCCGGCTAAGATCAGCGCCGCGATCGAGACTTTGCCGCCCGCCGCCAGCGCGTAGATGATGATGTTGTGGCTGGTCGGCATCAGCGCGCCGACGAGCGAGGCGTGCGTCGTCACGTTCACTGCATAATCGGCGTCGTAGCCCTCGCGCTTCATCATCGGGATCATGGTCGCGCCCATGGCCGAGACGTCGGCGACCGGCGAGCCGGAGACGCCGCCGAACAGCGTGCAGGCGACGACATTGGCCATGCCGAGCCCGCCGCGCACATGGCCGACGAGATCCTTGGCGAACTTCACGATGCGGTCGGCGACGCCGCTATGCAGCATCAGCTCGCCCGCGAAGATGAAGAAGGGGATGGCCAGGAACGAAAAGATGTTCATGCCCGAGGCCATGCGCTGGAAGACGATGGCGAGCGGCAGCCCCTCATAGAGGAAGGTGACGACCGCCGACAGGCCGATGGCGAATGCGACGGGCACGCCGAACAGCAGCAGGCCGAAAAACGAGCCGCTCAGGATTGCTAATGCCATGACGGTGTGACCTCCTGCCCGTAGAGCAGCGCCAGGATGTGCTCGATCGAGAACAGCACGATCAGCCCGCCGGCGATGACCACCGGAATATGGCTGACGCCTTCGGACAGGCCGAGCGTCGGGATGGCGTAATGCATCACCGACAGGCCAAGCCTTGCGCCGTGCCAGGCCATCAGCGCGCCGAACACGGCGACCAGCATGTGGATGACGATTTCGAAGACGATCTGGAAGCGGGCGGGGAAGATCAGCGCCGCCAGCGATTCCATGCCGATATGCCGGGCGTCTCGGACGCCCACCGCGGCGCCCAGCATGGTGACATAAAGCACGAGCACCAAAGCGAGGCTTTCCGCCCAGATCGGCGTGTCATTCATCACATAGCGGCCAAAGACCTGCCAGGTCACGACCAGCACGAGCGCGGTGAGGCCGGCGACCGCCAGCATCAGGCACAGCCGGGAGATGCGCCGGTTGATGGCCGTCAGCCAACTGAGGGCGGTGCTCCCGGCGGTCTCGCTCATGGTTTCTGCCTGCTGCAGCACCTATTTCGTCTCCGAAATGCGCTTCACGAGGGATTGCAGCGCCGGGGTCGCGGCGAACTTGTCGTAGACCGGCTTCACCGCGTCGGAGAAGGCCTGACGGTCGAGGTCCTTGGTGATGACGCCGCCCGCCGCTTCGACGATTTTCTGCGAGGCCGCCTCGCGCTCATCCCAGAGCTGGCGCATATAGGGCACCGAGTCCTTGGCGGCCTTGCGGATGGCTTCCTGCTCTTCCTTGGTCAGCGTGTCCCAGACCATTTTGGAGAACACCAGGATCTCCGGCGCCATGGAGTGCTCGGTCAGGCTGTAGAACTTGGCCACTTCATAATGCTTGGAGGATTCGTAGGACGGCCAGTTGTTCTCGGCGCCATCGACGACGCCGGTTTTCAGCGCGGTGTAGACTTCGGCATAGGGCATCGGCGTCGGGTTGGCGCCCAGCGCTTGCATCATCGACACCCACATGTCCGACTGCTGCACGCGGACCTTGAGGCCCTTCATGTCGGCGGGCGTCTTGATCGCCTTCTTGTTCAGATAGAAGGAGCGGGCGCCGCTGTCGTAGAAGGCGAGGCCGACGAAGCCATGCGGCTCGAGCGACTTCAGGATGTCGTCGCCGACCGGGCCGTCGAGCACCTGGCGCATATGCGCGGTCGAGCGGAAGATGAAGGGCAGCGCCGGGATGATGGTCTCGGCGGCGATGTTGTTGAAGGCGGCGCTGTTGACGCGGACCATGTCGAGCGCGCCGAGCTTGGTCTGCTCGACCGTGTCCTTCTCCGAGCCGAGCGTGCTCTGGCCGAAGACCTTCACCGAATATTTGCCGCCGGTGCGCTCCGCGACCAGCTTGCCGAGATATTCGACGGCCTTGACGGTCGGGTAGTCGGCGGGGTGGACGTCGGCGGAGCGGAACTCCCTCGCCGAGGCCGCGCCCGACAGTGCCGCCACCAGCGCCGCGGCACCGAGCACGCGGAATCCGCGCGCGAAAATCTCAACTTTTCCCATAAAACTCCTCCCTGGACGGATAATCACCGTTTCTGAGGCCCACCTGCCGGGAGCCATATGCTTATCATACAACATGGCCGGAAGTTTTCGTCAATATGGCTCGAAAGTTTAATTAAAAGCGCTCGGTTGCCTAGTGAATGCGGCTGTCAGCCTGAGTTCCGCCGAATGGATACCGAAGCGTGCGGGCGTCGGACACGGGAACGTGACGCATCTTGTCATACAACAAAATGGATGTTAAAACCGGTTCATGGCTCCCGGCGGACAGCGCCCAGCGAGCGAAAGGACCAGGATCTTGACGGCACTCCGCCAACGCGAAACGCTCACCTCGCAGCTCAGCAAGGCTTTGCGCGCCCGCATCGACAGCGGCGAGCTGAAGCCGGGCGACAAGCTGCCGAGCGAGCAGGAGCTGGTCGAGCGCTATGGCGTCAGCCGCACCGTGGTGCGCGAGGCGATCTCCAGCCTGCGCGCCTCCGGTTTTGTCGCGACCCAGCAGGGCGTCGGTGCCTTCGTGCTGCAACGCGCCGGCTGGCCCGCCCTCCCCGGCAGCGAGACCAGCCCGGACCTGCTGCAGGAGATCGTCAACGTATTGGAATTGCGCATCGCCCTCGAAGTCGAGGCCTCGGCGCTCGCCGCCCAGCGCCGCAAACCCGAACATATCAGCCAGATGCGCGAGGCGCTCGACCGCATGGCCGAGATGATCGAGGCCAGCGAAGACGCCATTGCGCCCGATCTGCGCTTCCACTCCGCCATCGCCGAGGCGACCGGCAATTCGCATTTTACCCATCTGTTCAGCTATCTCGGCGCGCTGCTGATCCCGCGCGCCCGGGTGCCGACCTTCCGCTTCTATGCCGCCGATCCGGTCGAATATCTGCTCCGCGTCAACCGCGAGCATGAGGAGATCTACCGCGCGATCCACCGGCAGGATTCCGACGCTGCCCGCTCGGCCATGCGCCTGCATCTGAGCAACAGCCGCGAGCGCCTGCGCGGCGGGCTGGAGAATCCCCCGAAGACCGATGACTGACGCAACGACACCCATTCAAGCCTCAAGGTTCTCATGCATCCGGATGAATTGAAGCGCGTGCTTTCGGCTGGCCTTTTGTCTTTCCCCGTCACCGATTTCGCCGCCAATGGTGATTTCAACCCGGCCTCCTATCGCGCCCGGCTGGAATGGCTGATACCCTACGGCGCCAGCGCGCTGTTCGCGGCGGGCGGCACCGGCGAGTTCTTCTCGCTGACGCCCGAGGAATATTCCGCCGTCATCGGCTGCGCGGTCGACACCTGCCGCGACGCGATGCCGATCATCGCGGGCGCTGGCTACGGCACGCGGCAGGCCATCGCCTACGCGAAGGAGGCCGAACGGCTCGGCGCGGCCGGGCTGCTGGTGCTGCCGCATTACCTGGTCGAGGCGGATGCGGACGGCGTCGCCAGCCATGTCGCGGCCATCTGCAAATCGGTGAAGCTGGGCGTCATCGTCTATAATCGCGGCCTCTGCCGCCTGCAGGCGGACACGCTCGCCCGCCTCGCCGATGAATGCCCCAACCTGATCGGCTTCAAGGACGGCATCGGCGATCTGGAACTGCTGGTCGCCATCCGCCGCAAGCTGGGCGACCGCCTTGCCTATCTCGGCGGCCTGCCGACGGCGGAATTCTTCGCCGCGCCATACAAGGCGGCGGGCGTGCCGGTCTATTCCTCCGCGGTGTTCAACTTCATTCCGCGCGCCGCCATGGATTTCTACCGCGCCATCGCCGCCGACGACACGGCGACCGTCAACCGGCTGCTCGACGATTTCTTCATGCCCTACGCCCAGATCCGCAATCGCCGCGCCGGTTACGCGGTGAGCATCGTCAAGGCGGGCGTGCGCATCGTCGGGCGCGATGCCGGGCCGGTGCGCTCGCCGCTCGCCGACCTGACGGAACAGGAGCACGCGATGCTGGAAACGCTGGTCGCGAAAATGGGGTCGCAGGAATTGAGCGGGGGCGCACATGCGTAAGGTTCTGATCACAGGGGCGTCGGGCGGCGTCGGCACGCGGCTGCGCAGCTTGCTGAAGCCGGTCTATCCGGAGCTGGTGCTGAGCGATCTGAAAGCGCCGGACGATCTCGGCGCGGACGAGGCCTTCATCGCCGCCGATCTGTCCGACATGGCCCAGGTCGAGGCGGCCGTCCAAGGCGTCGACGGCATCGTGCATCTCGGCGGCTATTCCATCGAGGGGCCGTGGGAGACCATCCTGCAAGCCAACATCATCGGCACCTATAATCTGTTCGAGGCGGCGCGCCGGCACGGCGTGAAGCGCGTCGTCTTCGCCTCGTCGAACCATGTCGTGGGCTTCTATCCGCGCCATGAGACCATCGGCGTCGATGCGGTGCCGCTGCCCGATACGCGCTACGGCGTCAGCAAGCTGTTCGGCGAAGGCGTCGCCTCGCTCTACGCCTATAAGCACGGCATCGGCGTGCTCAGCATCCGCATCGGCAATGTCGGCGACGCGCCGCTCGACGAGCGCCGCCTGGCGATCTGGCTGAAGCCGGCGGATCTGGTCGCCCTGATCCGCCTCGGGCTGGAATCGCCGGAACTGGTCTATGAGGTCGTCTACGGCATGTCGAACAATGAGCGCGCCTGGTGGGACAATGCGCTGGCGCAGTCGCTCGGCTACCGGCCCGAGGGCCGCAGCGAAGCCTTTGCCGAAGAGGTGCTGGCGGCGCAGGCCAAGCTGCCGAAGGACCCGGTCGGCGATTACTTCCAGGGCGGCCCGTTCTGCACCGACGCGTTCGACGCCGATCTGGAGCGCATCAAAGAGTTTGGCTGAGGGCAGGCCGATGGTCACGATCAAAAGCGTCGATGCGATCGCGCTGAGAATGCCGTTCGATGATTTCTACGCCGGCCCACGTCCCGCCCCGCGCGGCTGGACGCATTTCGAAACCGTGCTTGTCAGGGTCGAGAGTACGGACGGCGCGGTCGGCTGGGGCGAAGCCTTCGCCTATAGCTGCGCGCGGGCGGTTCATGCGGCGGTGACGGAGATGGTCGCGCCGCTGGTCGCCGGACGCAGCGTCGAGGATATTCCGGCGCTGAATTTCGAGCTGCAGAAGCGGCTGCACATTCAGGGCCGCTACGGCATCACCATATTCGCCATCTCCGGCCTCGACATCGCGCTGTGGGATCTCGCCGCCAAGCGCGCGGGCAAGTCGCTCGCCGATCATCTCGGCGGCGCGCACAGGGACCGCCTGCCCGCCTATGCGAGCCTCGTCCGGTATGGCGCGCCGGGCGCGGTCGAGGAGATCGCGGGGCGCGCGGCGGCCGAAGGCTATCCGGCCGTCAAGCTGCATGAGCCGGATTTCGACTGCGTCGCCGCAGGGCGGAGCGCGGTCGGTGCTTCCATCGGCCTGATGACCGACGTCAACTGCGCCTGGACCGAGCCGGAAGCAGCGGCGATGATTTCCCGGCTGAAGCCGCTCGACATGATGTGGGTCGAGGAGCCGGTCTTCCCGCCCGACGATTACGAGGCGCTGCGCCGCCTGTCGCAGCTCGGCGTACCGCTGGCGGCGGGCGAAAATGCCTGCACCGCCCTGGAGTTCAGCCGCCTGACGGGCGCCGTCGCCTTTCCGCAGCCGAGCGTCATCAAGGCGGGCGGCGTCAGCGAATTCCTGGCTATCGCCGCGCTCGCTACGGCGGCGGGCAAGACCGCCATGCCGCATTCCCCCTATTTCGGCCCCGGCTATTGGGCGACGCTGCAGCTCGGTGCGCATCTGCCCGAAACCGGCTTCGTCGAATTTCTCTACACCCGGCCCGACGCATGGATCGGCGAGAACATCCCGCTTCCCGAGGCCGGGCACATCGCCGTTCCGCCCGGCCCCGGCATCGGCTTCACGCCGGACGCCGCCGTGCTCGACCGCTACCGTCTTTCCTGAGGGCATCATGATCACCAGAACGCTGACCGGCCCCGCGCCGCGCCTGAAGACGCCGCCGCATACTTGCGACACGCATATCCATTTCTACGACAAGCGCTTCCTCGCTTTGCCCGGCACGCCGTCGCCTGCCGACGCCTCCGTCTCGGAATACCGGCAGGTCATGGACTGGCTCGGCATCGAGCGCGTCGTGGTGGTGCAGCCGAACGCCTATGGCGACGACAATACGCTCATCATGAACGCGGTCGCCGAGCTCGGCGACTGCGCCCGCGCCGCCGTGGTCGTCAAGCCCGGCGTCAGCGACGCGGAGCTGGCGCGCCTCACCGAAAGCGGCGCCCGCGCCCTCCGCTTCATGAACCTTCATGGCGGCACGCTGCCGCTGGAGCATCTGGACGAGATGACCGCCCGCATCATCCCCTTCGGCTGGCACGCCGTCGTGCAGCTCGACGGGCGGCAATTGCCCGATTACGAGGCGCAGCTTTTGCGGCTCAAATGCCCGTTCGTCATCGACCATACCGGCAAGTTTCTCGAACCCGTGGCGACAGATCATGCGTCGTTCAAATCGCTGTTGCGGATCGTCGATACTGGCCGTTGCTGGGTCAAACTGTCGGCGGTCTACGAAACTTCGAAGACGGGCGCGCCGGATTACGACGATGTCGGACGGCTGGCCAGGGCGCTGGTGAAGGCCGCGCCCGAAAGGATGCTCTGGGCCAGCAACTGGCCGCACGCCCAGGCCGAGAAATTCGGCTATCCGGATGATGCCGGCCTGCTCGATCTGCTGCTGGACTGGGCGCCGGACGATCAGGACCGCACCAAAATTCTCGCCACCAATCCGGCGGAACTCTATGGATTTCCAGTATAAATATGTTCGCCGAATAACCTGTTCCCCAAGAACATGTATTTTTGTTGCGGATGCGTGACTCTTGTTCGGTACAATTTGATTAAATTGCATTTTATATTTAGACGCCTGTTGATTTCGCGCTAAAACACTTGGGTAGCGCTCGATTGAGATCAGCATCGTGATCTCGCTTCCGGCGCCAGCGCTTGGGGGCGGGACATGGGGCGTTCAACGGCACAATAGACCCCAGCCGAAGACTGCTGTTCTAAAGCTGGACCCCTCCACCCAAACGCCGGCGATCGCGAAGTCACGCATTTCAGTGGCTCGCGCGCTGCGATTGGCACTATTGGGGAGGGAGACCCTTGAACACATCAGCACGGATCGTGCTCGCGGCGGCGCTTTTGCTCGCCGGCGGCACGCAAATACAATCGGCCCATGCCGCCGATCTCGGCAGCAAGGACGTGAGCGACCTCGAAGACCGCGTCGCCGAACTCGAAGCCACCACCGCCCGCAAGGGCAACCGCAATGTCTCGCTGACCATCACCGGCATCGTCAACCGCGCCTTGCTGACTTGGGATGACGGCGTCGACAGCGACACTTATGTCGTCGATCCCACGCATCATTCGTCGCGCGTCGCCTTCAAGGGCGAGGCGGGCATCAATCCCGGCCTGAAATCGGGCTTTTTCATCGAAGCGGAGCTGCGCGACAGCTCGTCCGGTACGGTGTTCCAGGGCGACGACGAGGGCGTCGGCGGCACGCCGGGCGAAATCCGCATCCGCCAGTCCAACGTCTATATCGACAGCGAAAAGCTCGGCCGCATCACCCTCGGCCAGCAGAACTCGGCCGCCAAGGACGTCAATACGATCAGCCTCAGCGGCAATATGGACAATGCCAATATCGACGTGCCGACCTTGTTCCGGGTGCGCGAAAGCGATGGCAAGAATACCGGCCTTGCCTGGTCCGACATCGCCAACGGCCTCGACGGCAATCGCGGCGATTTCATCCGCTATGACTCGCCCGCCATTTACGGCTTCATCCTGTCGGCGGCCTGGGGCGAGAACGATTATTGGGACGCGGCCATCCGCTTTAAGGGTGAGTGGAACTCACTCCGCCTCGCAGCCGGCATCGGCTATACCTGGGCCGACGACAGCGCGACCGGCGGCAAGATTCCTGAAGTGGAGCAGGTCGCCGGCTCGGCCTCGCTGATGCATGTGCCGACCGGCCTGTTCCTGACCGTCGCCGGGGGCCAGCTCGACAGCGACGCGCTCTCCAAGGAGGCATTCTTCTATTATGCCGATGCCGGCATCACCAAGAAGTTCAACTCCTATGGCGCCACGACATTCTATGTCGGCCATGGTCATTACGAGGATTTCGGCGCGGGGCTGACCGGCAACAAACAGATCACCGGCGTGACGCTCGACGCCTTCCTGGTGGAATCTTCCGAGGTGAACCGCTTTAGCGGCGGCGTCGTGCAGACTTTCGACGCTGCGGCGCTCGATCTCTACGCCCAGTTCCATTATTACGAGGCCGGCCNTCCGAGGTGAACCGCTTTAGCGGCGGCGTCGTGCAGACTTTCGACGCTGCGGCGCTCGATCTCTACGCCCAGTTCCATTATTACGAGGCCGACCTCACCGAGGCCGGCGGCGGCAAGGTCGACACCGAAGCCATGTTCGCCGTGCTGACGGGCGCGCGGATCAAGTTCTAGGTCTGGGTCGCAGAGTCTGCACCTGCCGCGTCTTGACCTCTCCGTGCGGAGAGGGTGGCGCGCTTAGCAAGCCGGGTGACGGGTTGTAGAGTCAGCCGGACAGGTCCCACAATCGGACGGAAGGCCGCCACCCCATGGGCGGCCTTTTCGGTGTCAGATGGGCCCCCGGCCGACTGGCCGCGGAAGGCCGGGATGCCGCGCCGCCCGCGTCTGCGCGGCCAGCCGGATCGGGGCGTTCGCCGCGCCGAAACCGCGATAGGCGCGCCGCTCGACGATCTCGAAGAAGAAGCGCTCCTCGAATGTCTGCGTATAGGCTTGCAAATATTCGGCCTCGCCATCGCGGTCGTAGAGAATGCCGTGCGCCTTCAGCGCCGCGATGGTCTCGGGGGCGAGATCGGTCCTGGCTTCCAGATCGTCGTAATAATTTTCCGGGATCGCCAGCGGGGCGACGCCGCCCGCCCGCAGTTTCGCGGCGGTCGCCAGAATATCGTCCGTGGCGAAGGCGATATGCTGCACGCCCGAGCCGAACGCTTCGCTGAGGAAGCGCGACGACAGCGTGCCCTGCGCCTCCGAGGCGTTCAGCACGATGCGGACGCTGCCGTCGGGCGACTGCACCACCTGGCTCTTCACCAGCCCGCGCGGATCGGCGACCGTCTCGACCCGCGTTTTCTCCATGTCGAGCAGCGAGGTGTAGAACAAAAGCCAGCTCAGCATTTCCGGGTATCGCAGCGATTGCGAGATATGGTCGATGCCGGTGAGGCCGGCGCCGTCCGCATCGGCGGCTTCGGCGCAGGGCTCGAATTCGATGTCCCAGACTTCGGCGAGGCCGCTCTTGGCATCGACGAAATAGATCAGGCTGCCGCCGAGGCCGCGCACCGCCGGGATTTCCAACTCGCCGGGGCCGACCGCCTGCCGGAAGGGCTGGTCGAGCAGGCGGCAGGCGCGGTCGAGGGCCGCCGCCGCGTCATCCACCTTCAGGCCGATCGCGCATACCGCCGCGCCGTGGCTGATAGTGTAGGCATGCGCAAAGCCCTCCTTGTCGGTGTTGACGACGATGTTGATGCCGCCCTGCCGCCATCGCGTCACGGCCTTCGACCGGTGCCGTCCGGCCTTGTGGAAGCCGAGGCCCGCCAGCATCCGCTCTAGCGCCGCCGCCGCGGTCTCATCCAGAGCGAATTCGACAAATTCAGTGCCGAGGCACCGCGCTTTCGGCGGCAGGGCCGATGCGCCCTGCACGGCGAGGCCGGTCTTGCGCGCCAGTTCGTCCAGCAGATAGATCAGCGAGCGCCTCCCATCGACCGCGACGCTGCGGGCGGAGGCGCCCCGAAACTGGTCGTTGAAAATCTCCAGCGAGACGAAGCCGGCATATCCGGTCGCCTGCAGCGCCTGCATGAAGTCCAGCACCGGCAGTTCGCCCTGGCCGGGGCAATTGCGCAGATGCCGGCTCCAGGACAGGTAGTCCATGTCCATCATCGGCGCATCGGCAAGCTGGACGAGGAAGATGCGGTCGCCCGGAATGGCGGCGAGCGGCGTCAGGTCGGTCTTGCGCGCCAGGGTGTGGAAACTGTCCAGGACCAAACCGACAGCGGGGTGATCGGCGCGGCGGACGGCTTCCCAGGCATCGCGGTAATCCTTGATGTGGCGGCCCCAGGCCAGCGCCTCGAAGCCCACCCGCAGGCCGCGCCGGGCCGCGCGTTCGCCCAGCGCATGCAGATCGGCGGCGGCGCGGTCGATGCCGCCAAGACTGTCCGGCGCGACATTGGAGCAGACCATCAAAAGGTCGCAGCCGAGTTCCTGCATGGTGTCGAATTTGCGCTCGGCGCGCTGGAAGACGCGGTCGCGCTTGGCGGCGGGCATGCCTTCGAAATCGCGGAAAGGCTGGAAGGTGACGGTGCGCAGGCCGAGCCCATCGACGATCCGGCGTATTTCGGCGGGCGTGCCGTTGAAGGAGAGCAGGTCGTTCTCGAAGATCTCCACGCCATCGAATTTGGCGGCGGCGATCGCCTCCAGCTTCTCGTCCAAACCGCCGCTCAGTGAGACGGTCGCGATCGACGTCAGCATGTTCCGCCCTCCTTTGATCCAGCCCGTCCAATCCTAGCCGCGGTGCCAAGCACCCTCTCCCCATGGGAAGAGGGTTGGGGTGAGGGGGTAATCCCTCTCGGTAGGACAGGGCGTCGCCACACCGATAGGCATTACCCCCTCACCCGGCGCGCCGACGCGCGCCGCCCTGTCCCCATGGGCGAGGGCTGGGCTCCGGCCAAGTCGGGCGCCGAAGATCAACGCGGCGCTTTGCGCCAAGTCCTAAGATGCGGTGTTGCTCTACCTGAGCCTCCCCGGCGCCGGGTTGGATGCCAGCGCGCCGCCTCGTCGAGAATTAGGCCGCCGGGGGGAAGTAACGTCAATGACCAAGAAATGGCCCAAAGGAAACGTAATGTTACTTTTTGCCGCCCGAGGCCGCGCCGCCGCTCGCGCTCTGCATATGCGCGCGCAGCGATCTGACGAAATATTCGCAATAGCTGGAGAGCGGCGCGTCGCGGCGGAAGGCGACATAGGTCTGGAAGCGGGCGGGCGCGGCGATCGGGATGCCTTTCAGACCGGGGAAATTGCCCCCCGCCAGCGTGAACTCGTCGACCACGGCCACGCCGAGCCCGTTCGTCACCAGCGCGCAGACCATCGAGCCGAAGCGCGCCCTGATCGTCACCTCGTAATCCAGCGCGTGCTTTACGAAGATCCCCGCCATGATGCCGCCATAGGGGTCGGCCGGATCGATGCCGATCAGCTTGTGGCGCGCGATCTCCGCCGGCGTGACCTCCGCCCGCCCGCACAGCTCATGCCCTTCCGGCACGACGCAGAGCAGGCGGCCCTCGGCGAGCGGCTCGAAGCTCAGCATCGGGTGGTCGTACTGATGGCTGACGGCGACGGCCTCGCCCTTGCCGAGCAGCAGATAGTCGATGGCCTCCTCGATCTTGAGGATGTCGACCTCCATCAGGAGATCGGGAAATTTCCGCCGCGTGCAGGCGATGGCCCTCGGCACCATGACATTGGCGATGCTGGGCACGGAGGCGATCTTCAGCGCCGAGCCGGCGCCCCGCTCCAGGTTCTTGATAACGTGATGCAGATCCTCGACCCGGTCATAGACGGCATTGATCTGATTGAAGAGATCGCGCGCGGCGTGGGTCGGGACATAGCGGCCCTGGCGGCGGCTGAACAGCTTCATCCGCAGCACGCTCTCGGCATGTTTCACCACCCGGCTGATGCCGGGCGAGGACACATTGAGCAGGCGTGAGGCGCCGCCGATGGTCCCCGTCACCATGACCGCCCGGATGACCTCGATCTGCCGCAGAGTGAGCATGGCCGCGACTATACTCGGAGGCCACCGGGCGGGCCAGACGGCACCGCATCGGCTCGCGCCGTTGCGCCCCCCAATTGTCGCAACGAGATGAACCGTTGCCTGATGAAAACCGCGCCTGCCGTTCAGCGTCGCGCGCCCATCATGGCCACCTTATTGAGCACAGATGGGAGACGAATATGCGCAATGTGATTTTGGGTCTGGCGATTGCATTTTGTATGGCGATCGGGGGTATGTCCGCTGCATCGGCGGCGCCGGCGGGTGACCGCGGATTCGGGACGGCGACCGCCAGCGATTCGATGTTTCAAAAGGTGGTTTCGGCCGGCTACTGCGCCCGCCTGAAACATGCCTGCGACTACAAGGAAGAGCGCGGCGAGGAAGGTCAAGGCAATTGCCGCCGCTACCGCATCGAATGCGGCCGCTTCAACTATTGCCAGGCGCTGCGCCGGGCCTGCGTCTACAAAGAGGAGCGCGGCCAGGAAGGGCGTGGCAACTGCCGCCGCTACCGCAGCGAATGCGGCGACGACTACTGAGCCAGGCATCTTCCGGCCGGACTGACGAAGCGCGCTCGTTCAGGGCGCGCTTTTTTACGTCATGCCCGCTGCATCGGCGGCCCGGCGATCAGGCCCATTTGGGTGGGACGCAACACGGCTGCCGCTTGCCGGAGCTCAACCCTCTCCAAGGCGAGAGGGTGGCACGCAAAGCGTGCCGGGTGAGGGGTTGCGGACTCAACGGCTCGCTCACGAACCCCTCACCCCCGCCCTCTCCCAAGGGAGAGGGAGTCCGGCTGCGGATCGTGGACGGTTCCCGCCTTTACCCCGCGTCAACTGCTGCCGCGCAGGCGCGCAAAAAGCTCATCGGAGGGGTAGCCGTCTGCGGGAAGATCGAATTTGATCTGGGCGGCGCGGATGGCGTCGCGGGTCGCGGCGCCCAGAATGCCGTCGAGCTTGCCGACCTCATACCCGTGGCGGGTCAGCAATTGCTGCAGCTCCTTGGTCTGCTCGAGGCCATAGGTCGGCAGATTGGGCTTGCCCTTGTCGTAGACAGGCGCGCCCGCGAGGCGGGTGGCGTAATAGGCCGCCGTCGTCGCATAGACCAGCGACTGGTTCCACTGCGTATAGGCGTCGAAATTGGGATAGGCGAGGAAGGCCGGCCCGAAGCGCCCCATCGGCAGCAGCAGCGAGGCGCCGAGATCGCTGGCCGGCAGCGGCCGGCCGTTGCGCAGGGTGACGCCCCATTTTGCCCATTGCGCATGCGGATGGCGGACGCCGAGATCGGCCTCCTTCCAGGGCAGCCTCTCCGGCACGCTGACCTCCATCAGCCAGGGCTCGCCGCGCTTCCAGCCATAATGCTGGATCAGCTTGGCGGTCGAAGCCAGCACGTCGGGCACGCTGTTGCGCAGGTCGACATGGCCGTCGCCATCGTAATCGACGCCGAATTCGAGGTAATGGGTTGGCAGGAACTGGGTCTGGCCGAGTTCGCCCGCCCAGGCGCCGACGAGTTGGTCGCGGGAGAGATCGCCGTGATCGACGATCTTTAGCGCCGCCAGAAGCTGCTCGCGGAACATCTCCGAGCGGCGGCAATCATAGGCGAGGGTGGCGAGGGCGCCGAGGATCGGGCTCTTGCCGGAATTGACGCCGAAATCGGTCTCCAGCCCCCAGAAGCCGACGATCACCGGCGCGGGCACGCCGAATTCCTTCTCGATGCGGGCAAAGACCGGCTTGTATTTCTCGATATTGGCGAGCCCCCGCTGCATGCGGTCGCCCGAGACCATGCGGCCGGAAAATTGCAGGAAGCTCTGTGCGAAAACGCCCTGGGCGCGGTCGCGGCGGATGATGGAGGGGTCGAAGGCGACCGTGCCGAGCACATCGCTCACCGTGCGGCGCGAGACGCCGGCGGCGAGCGCGTCGCGCTTCATGCCCTCGAGCCAGCTCTCGAAGCTCTCGCTGGTGTTGCAGGTGACAGCACTCGCGGGGAGCGGCGCGAAGGTCGCGAGGCCGGCGGCAAGCGCGCCAATTCCGAGGAGAGAAAATCGCATCATTGCTCTTTGTTTTTCAAAAGCTTTCGCATTCATCACCCCCCAAACCGCATTCGTCAGTTCGCCTTGAAGCCGCGCGTCGCTCCGATCGGGGCGTCGCTGTCCTTGCCCTTGCCGGTGATTCGCTCCCACCAGCTCCGGTCTTCCTTATAGGCCTCGATCGTGCCTTCATAAGGGCCTTTCAACGTCTTGGTGCCGCCGGTCGAAACCACCAACACGCGCAGGCTCGCGCCGTCGGGCAGTTTGACCCTTGCATTATCCTCGAGCTTGGCGCCGACGGCCAGGCCGGGCACGGAGGATTCCAGCACCTCGCTGGCGGCCTTCGCCGCGCCGAGCGGCAAGGCCGCGCCCAAAATGGCGATCGCGCAAAACTGTCTGACCTGTTTCATGTTTCGCTCCTGAATTACCCCGCCAGGCGCAACCGGCCGAGGACGTCAGGCGCATAACGTCCTCCCGTCACGCCCAATGTCCAAGCAAAGAAAATGGAAGTCGATGGAATGAGGATGCCGAATTGCGAGAACAACGCAGCCCCCATCACCACCAGAACACCGACGCCGATGCCATAAAGCAGCCAGTCATAGCGCCGGACGCTCCAATAAAAGCTGAACAGATAGCCGAGAAATGCGATCACGATCAGCAAAATGATCTCGGTCGACCAGAGCAAGGTGTCGACCGAGCGGCCGTCGAGGAGCTGGCTGAGGATCTGCGCCTGCACCATGACGCCGGGCATCTTGGCCCCGTCCCAGATGGTCAGCGGGGTCAGATGCTTGTCGCGGTCGACGAAATCGCCGCCGATCAGCACGATTTTTCCGCGCAGCGCCGCGCGCCAGCTTTCCGGCAGCACCACGTCGGGGCCGGCGTCCGGATCGTGCCGGGGCACCTTGAACAGCGGGAACAGATCCTCGCCGTCCGGCGGCAGTAGCCAGGAAATATAAGGGCTGTCCGGCGCCTTCCAGGGCAGCTTGCTCTTTTCCGCGATGAGCTGGGCAAAGCTCTCGCGGTCGGGCGAGGGCGCGCCGAGATATCGCACGACCTGGTCGCCGATCTTGAGCTGCTCCAGGTCGCGGGCGAAGAAGACATGGCCGGCATCGCGCCCGGTGCGGGCGATGAAATCGTCCTGGTATTTGAGGTCTTCGGGGCGGAAGCCGCGCACGCGCCTGTCGATGGCGCCGAAGACGATGGGCGACTTGGCCGTCTTGATCGCCTCGATCAGCGCCTCGGTCTTGGCCGGTTCGCTCTTCCTGTCATAGATGAAATCCAGGCCGATGACCTTCGGGCCGGCGGCGTCGAGCCCCTTAATGAGCTTGGCGGTCAAGCCGCGGTCGACGGGGGAGATATAGTCATAATCGGCCATGCTCTCCTCGTTGATGAGGATGAGGGCGATGTCCCGGCTGGTCTGCGGCGCCGTCGGCGAGAAGAAAAAGGTTCGCCAGTCATAGGTCCATTCGTCCGGCCCCTCCGGGCTGATGCCGAAGGAGGACAGCGCGACCAGCCCGACAGCGACCAGCACGGCCCAGACGGCCCCCACGAGGCCTGGAAACCATCCTCGGGTGAGCCCCGCTCGGGGCGCGGCGCCTTGCGTGCGCACTGCCTCAGTCATGACCCCTCCCACGCGAACCCTGCCAGCCAAACGGGCGAATGGCATTCTTAGCGCAAAATTAACCGCCAGGGATTGGTTTTTTGCACGCCACCCTCCAGCCTCTCGTTCTCATGTCAAAATCCATTAGGGGAGCCGAGGGCCGGCCGTCACACCCGGCCTATCGTCCACAACCAGCGATACCGTCACACATTGCGACCAAATCATCCGGGTGCAGCGGCCCCGGATGGCCGGAATCGCCTTGCCCCCCGGCGCCGAAACTGCCTAGTCTGACGCCATGCCCGGGCCACACCGTCGCGCATTGGCCAATGGTTCCAATCGCCCACGGCCCGGCCGATGCCCAGCAATTGGGCACAGCCAGCGCGGGGCGCCGACATCTGCATGATCCGGGCGGCGCGCGATCTTGGCGAAGGGTACTGTAATTTGGAGTTGGGCGGTCATGAGCGATGAGTCCGCCATCGTCGGCCGGCCCCCGGCCGGGCAGGACAGGGCACGGCCCGCGAGCCCGCCGCGATCGGACACGCGGCGCGACGCCTGGTTGCGAGCGCTGCTGGTATTGGCGGCATGCATCGCCTACGCACAGACCTCGCTGATCCTCGACATCCGCAACGCCGCGTCGAGTTTCGGCGCGGATTCGGTGCTCTATTACAATATTGGCTTCGGCGACGTGGAGGACCGGCTCACCCGGTTCCATCCCGTGACGGTGCTGCTGGCCGTCGGCTGGATGAAGATCGCCGGCGCGATGTTCAACTCGGTCGCGCCGAAGGATCTGCTGTCGGCTATGTTCGCCGTGGCGGGCGCGGCGGGCGTCTGGGCGGCGCTGTCGGCCTTCCGCGCGCTGGTGCCGCGACGCTTCGTGCTGCTTTGCGGCTTCATCTATGCGGCCTCGCTGGGTGTCTGGTATTTCTCCAGCATCGCCGAGTCGAAGATCGTCACCGCCTCGCTCGCCTCGATCTACATCGCCATCTATGTGCATCTGCGCGAGCAATGGACGCCGGCGCGCGCCGCCTGGCTGAGCATCACTTTGTTCGCCGCCTGCATGAACGAGATCGTCTCGGCGCTGCTGGTGGTGATCCCAGCCGTCGATTACATGTTGCAGCCCCAGCCCGACCGGCTGCCCCGGCGATGGCTGTTCAAGCACGCGCTGGCGGCTGTCGCGGCTTATCTGACGTTCGAGATCTACATCAACCGCATCCTGCTCGAGCCGGCGACGCAGATGGAGGGCGGCTCCGCCTATTCCATGTTCCTGTTCTACATGGGCATCAACGATCACGGCCTCGCCAGCCTCTATGCGTTCCTGCTGAACTGGTTATTCTTCAACATCGCCGCGCCTGAGCACGGCGCGACGCATGCGATTACCCTCTGGCCGACCTACCAGGGCTATTTCCAGCCCGCCTTCACCGATTATTTCTCCGACCTGACGCCAGCCCTGCTGGTCGGCGTCGTCGCCTTCATGGCGCTGGTCAGCATCCTGCCGCGCTACCGGGCGCTCACCACGCCCGCCGGACCCGGGCTGATGCCCGCGCTGATTGCCTATAGTCTTGCGCGCGGCGCCTTCTTCTTCGTCTTCAATCCGCCCGAAGCGCTGCTGTTCAGCCCGGGCGTGACGCTGGCGCATCTGCTTCTGGTGCTGGTCCCGTTCTCGGCCTCCCGCTTCCAGGGCAAAGGCCCCTTGCTGTTCGCGGCGGCAATGCTGCTGTTTCTGAACAATCTGCAATTTGTCGGCGGCGAACTGTTTGCCGAGCCCGCCAACCCGTTCTGAGCGCACCCTGTTCGCCGGACGGTAGCATCCCCACTTACGGCAGGTTGCTGCGCGCATGGCGGCGCTCTATTCTCCCGCTCGCCACGCCTTTGGAGTTGCCCGGCTCTTGGACCATCTGCCCATCTTTCTCGATATTCGCGGCAAGACCGTCATCGTCGCCGGCGGCGGCACGCTGGCCGCGCGCCGCGTCGAGCGTGCGCTGAGCGCGGGCGCGCGGGTCAAGGTCTTCGCCGATGGGCTTTCGGAGGAGTTCGCGCCGTTCCTCGGCAATGCGGCCGTCACGGTTTTCAACCGCCTGCCCGAGCTGGACGACGTCAAGGGCGCCATCCTCGCCTATGGCGCGGAGGAGGATTTCGAGCGCGACAAGCGCCTCCGCGATCTCGCCACCGCGGCCGGCGTGCTCGCCAATGTCGCCGACACCATGGAGCTGTGCGACTTCATCACCCCGGCCATCCTCGACCGCACGCCGCTCGTCGCCGCGATCTCGTCCTCCGGCGCCTCGCCGATCCTGGCCCGCATCATCAAGGCCGAGCTGGAAAGCGCCATCCCCGCGACCTTCGGCGACCTCTCGGGTTTTCTCGGCCGCTTCCGCGATGAGGTGGCGGCCCGCATCACCGAGGGCGTGCGCCGCCGCCGCTTCTGGGAGGACATCGCCGAGAGCGCCGTCGCCGAGCGCGTCATGGCGGGCGATTTCGCCGGGGCCGAGACGGCGCTCCGCGCGCGGCTCGACGCCATCGACGACGCGGCGGGCGGCAAGGCCATCGGCGAGGTCTATCTGGTCGGCACCGGCCCGGGCGACCCGGACCTGCTCACCTTCCGCGCCTTGCGCCTGATGCAGCGCGCCGACGTCGTGCTCTATGACAGGCTGATCGGCCCGCGCATCATGGACCTCGTGCGCCGCGACGCCACCCGCATCTATGTCGGCAAGCAGGCGAACGACCACACCATGAGCCAGGAGGAGATCTCGCAGACCCTCGTCCGGCTGGCGCTTGAGGGCCAGCGCGTGCTGCGGCTCAAGGGCGGCGATCCGTTCATCTTCGGGCGCGGCGGCGAGGAGATCGAGGAGATCGCGCGGCACGGCATCCCGTTCCAGGTCGTGCCGGGCATCACGGCGGCGGCCGGCTGCGCCGCCTATGCCGGCATCCCGCTCACCCACCGCGACCACGCCCAGACCTGCATCTTCGTCACCGGCCACGGCAAGAACGGTGAGGTCGATCTCAATTGGGAGGCGCTGATCCAGCCGCGCCAGACCGTGGCGATCTATATGGGCCTTGCGACCATCGATGCGGTGATGGCGGCCTTCGTCGCGCATGGCGCCGCGCCGGAGATGCCGGTCGCGGTGATCGACAATGGCACCAGGCGGCGGCAGCGCGTGGTGGCGGGGACGCTGGCGGATATCGGCGGAAAGACCGTCGCCGCCGGGCTGAAGGGCCCCGCGATCATCATCATCGGCACGGTGGTGACGCTGCGCGACCGGCTTGCCTGGTTCGAGCCTGGAAAGGTTGAGGGTGCCGGGGCCGCCGGGCCGGACAAATAGCTCGCGCGTCGCGCATGGCGGTTCAGACCACCCGGCGGGCGGGCTCGGACTGGCGGTCGTAGAGGAAGAGGCGGATGGCGCTGGACAGGCTGGCCTCGCCGCGAACCGCGTCTATCGCCGCGACCAGCGCCGCAATCGGCACGCCCTCAGCCAGCGCGGCCGTGCGCAAACCGTCCCAGAAGGGCTGCTCCAGCGAGATCGACGTCCGGTGCCCGGCGATGGCCAGCGAGCGCTTGCGCGGCTTCTGCGCGGCCGAGGCGTCCCAGCCGCCGAGCAGGCCGTTCCCAGCGCGAATCGGGGCTTGCAGAGTGCTGCTGGGCGCCGGCATGGTCAGGCCCTCCGCCCGACCATCGTCTCGGGCCGGACGATGGCGTCGAAATCGGCCTCGCTGACATAGCCGAGGCGCAGCGCCTCCTGCTTCAGCGTGGTGCCGTTCTTATGCGCGTATTTGGCGATCTCGGTCGCCTTGTCGTAGCCGATCTTCGGGGCGAGCGCCGTCACCAGCATCAGGGAGCGCTGCATCAGCTCGGTGATGCGCGCCATGTTCGGCTCGATGCCCTTGATGCAATTGTCGGTCAGGCTGACCATCGCCTCGGACAGCAGCCGGATCGACTGCAAGAGGTTCTGCGCGATCACCGGCTTGAACACGTTCAGCTCGAAATGGCCCTGGCTGCCCGCCATCGTCACCGTCATGTGGTTGCCGACGACCTGGCAGCAGACCATGGTCATCGCCTCGCATTGCGTCGGGTTGACCTTGCCGGGCATGATCGAGGAGCCGGGCTCGTTCTCGGGCAGCGACAGCTCGGCGATGCCGGAGCGCGGGCCGGAGCCTAGGAGGCGGATGTCGTTGGCGATCTTGAACAGGCTGACCGCCAGCACGTTCATCACGCCGGACAGCTCGACCGCCGCGTCGTTGGACGCCAGCGCCTCGAATTTGTTCGGCGCGGTGACGAAGGGCAGGCCGGTCAGCTTGGCGACTTCCTCGGCGAAGCGCTCGGAGAAGCCGGGCGGGCAGTTGATGCCGGTGCCGACCGCAGTGCCGCCCTGGGCCAGCATGTAGATGCGCGGCAGCGCCGCCTTCACCCGCTCGATGCCGAGCCGGATCTGCGCCGCATAGCCGGAAAATTCCTGGCCGAGCGTCATCGGTGTGGCGTCCTGCAGATGGGTGCGGCCGATCTTGATGATGTCCATCCAGGCCGCCGACTTTTCCTCCAGCGCCTTGGCGATGTAGTCGAGCGCGGGCAAGAGCCGGTTGTTCACCTCCTCGGCGGCGGCGATGTGGATGGCGGTCGGGAAGGTGTCGTTGGAGGATTGCGAGCGGTTCACATCGTCATTGGGGTGGACCGGCTTCTTCGATCCCAGCTCGCCGCCCAGCATTTCGATGGCGCGGTTGGAGATCACCTCATTGGCGTTCATGTTCGACTGCGTGCCCGAGCCGGTCTGCCAGACCACCAGCGGGAAATGCCCGTTCAGCTTGCCGTCCACGACTTCCTGCGCGGCCTCGGCGATCGCCTTGGCGCGGGTCTCGTCGAGTGCGCCGAGCGCCAGATTGGTCAGCGCCGCGGATTTCTTGATGATGCCGAGCGCGCGCACCAGCGGCAGCGGCATGGTCTCGCCGCCGATCTTGAAATTGCCCAGACTCCGCTCGGTCTGCGCGCCCCAATATTTGTCGGCGGCAACTTGCAGCGGGCCAAAACTGTCGGTTTCGGTACGGGTGGCGGTCGGCTGCTCGGACATTGACGGCTCTATTCCTCAGAGATTTCGGGCGTCATTTAACACGGGTGGCCGTGTCAGGCCAGACGCATCGCTGGATGTAGGGGGTCGGCCCCGCCAGCGCCGCAAGACGCCGATCAGCCGCCCGTCGATGACCATAAGCCCGCAGGCGATCAGCGCAAGTCCGGCGAAGTGGCGTGGCGCCAATGCTTCGCCCAGGATCAGGCTGCCGAGGCCGATGGCGCTGACCGGAACCAGCAGCGTCACCAGCACGACATTGGTCGCGCCCGCTGCCGCTAGGATGCGGAAATAGAGGATGAAGGCAAGGGCGGTTGAAAGCAGCGCGATGCCCGCGATGGCGGCGAGGCCCGCAGCGTCCGGCATGGGGTGGCCGAAGGGATCGCCGAAGATCAGCGTCACCGGCAGGATCAGGATGGCGCCGAAGACGAGCTGCCCGCAAGCGATGACGATCGGCTGAACGCCGCGGAACCGTTTGCTGAAAATGCTGACCGAGGCATAGCAGAGCGCGGCGGCGAGCACGGCCGCTTCCGCCGGCAGATGGCTCTGCTCGGCGCCCGCCAGGGCGGACGGCCCGATGATGACCACGACGCCGGCGAGCCCCGCGAGCACGCCCGCCACGCGGCGCAGCGAGAGCTTTTCATCGCTGGTGGCGAAATGCGCGATCAGGATGGTGAAGAGCGGCGTCGTCGCGTTGAGGATCGAGGTCAGGCTGCCGGAGATCTGGGTTTGGCCCCAATAGAGCAGGGAGAACGGTGCCGCCGTGCCGAAGGCGCCGAGGACGACGAAGCCGGCCCAGACTGGCCGCTCCTTCGGCAGCTTGACGCCCATCGCCGCCGCGACGACGGCGAGCGCCAGCGCGGCGAGGGACATGCGCAGGAAGGCCAGGGTGAACGGCTCGACCTGCTTGACGGCGACGGCGGCAAAAAAGAACGAGCTGCCCCAAAGCATCGACAGGACGATCAGCAGCACCCATTCCCGCGCGCCCATCCGAAGTGCGGCCGCCATGACGTTCCTCCCATTGCCGGTCCGGGGGGAACCTAGCCGCTCGGGCGGCGCGGGGCTATCCGCTTGTTGCTGCCGAACTCAGCGCGCACTTGCGTGGCGGCGCAGCGTGCGGGGAAGATTATTCGGTCAGGTTTTTCTGGAGATAGTCCGAGACCTGGGTCTTGGCGGTGGTGAGCGGCAATATCGCTTCGTCTCGCTTGAATATATTGGCGTCTTTGATCAGCTTGTCGAGGATGCCGTCGACATCCTTGATAATATCCATTTTTTTCTTTTTGGCGTTACTCGACGATGAAAACAGAAAGATGATCAGCACGATGATGATGCCGATCAGCATGAAGGCGACGATTGACGCGCCGCCATCGAAGAGGGAGCCCGTCGGTGGGTCGTAATAGACGTAATGCGAATCCCGCAAAGCCGCTCTCCAGGGTTGGCATACCGGCCGTCAATCCGGATCTCTCTCGGATTTGCTGAAAATTCAAATAAACACCTATCTATTAGAACATCATGTTCATTGCCAAAAGCTTTACCGGAAAACAGGCTTAACCCGCGCGCTTTAGAGAGAGGCCGGGCCTTATGATTTCGGCGGCACCGGGTCGACATTGGGTCCGGCATCGATCAGGCGCCGGTCGGCGAAATATTTGATGACCCTGCCTTGAGCATCGTTGAGGGTTTCGAAATATTCGGTCCGGTGATGGTTCTTGGCGCTGGTGCGCAGAGCCTCGAAGATGGCGACAATATCGGCGCGCGGGGCCGGCTGCAGCGGCGCGGGCTTGGGCGCCGGGCGGGCGAGCAGCTTCTTGATCCATTTGCGGAGGCGGAATATCACCAGGAGGGTTTCGGCGACGCCGATCAGCAGCACCGATATGATGACGGCCGGTGGCGGGCACTCGTAGAAATCGATCCAATTCTCCAAGGCATGGCTCCCCAGACCGCCCCCGAAACTGTGCCGTACATAAAGGAAGCGCGACGCGCGAAAAAGCGCAATCGTGCCGGACCCAGGCGCGATTTGGGGCAGCGCAGCGAGTTGGCCAAACGCTCGATCGGCCCTTGCCGTTCGAACCCGATGCAGCAGGCCGGCGGCGTTGACAATTCACCGCGCCCACGGCGCTTGACCGGCGCGGGCAAGCCTCTATCCTTCAGCGGTTCAACCATCGGGCCCAAAATGCGAAAATCTGACGGATTGGCGGCCGAAGCGCTCATTCGGCCGTGCCCGCTCGCCGCCTTCCACCCCTCAGGCTCCTGACGTGCTGACTGATCCTTATTTTCTTGCTGTCGCCATTCCGGCGGTGATCGCGCTCGGTCTTGCCAAGGGCGGCTTTGCCGGGGTCGGCACCATCGCCACGCCGCTGGTGGCGCTGGTCGTGCCGCCCTTCGAGGCCGCCGCGCTGCTGCTGCCGATCCTCATCGTGCAGGACGTAATCTCCGTCTGGGTCTATCGCGGCGACTGGAGCGCGCCGAATTTGAAGGCGATGCTGCCCGGCGCGGCGCTCGGAGTCGGGGCGGCATGGTTCCTGGCGGTGCAGGTGCCGGAGGCGGCGGTCCGGCTGATCGTCGGCACGATCGGCCTGTCCTTCGTGCTCAATGCCTGGTTCGGCCCGAAGCCCGAGCCTTCGCTGCCGCATGCGCCGCGCGGCGTGTTCTGGGGCGCGGTGTCCGGCTTCACCTCGGCCTTCGCCAACGCAGGCGGGCCGCCCTTCCAGGTCTATATGCTGCCGCAGCGCTTGCCCAAGCTGACCTTCGTCGGCACCAGCATGATCTTCTTCGCGGTGGTCAACTGGATGAAGGTGGTGCCTTATCTGGCGCTCGGCAATTTCAGCGGCCACGGCATGCTCGTATCGCTCGGACTGATGCCGCTGGCCATCGCGGCCAATTTCCTCGGCATCTGGCTGGTGCGCGTCACGCCGGTCGAGGTGTTCTACCGGATCGCCTATACGCTGGTGTTCCTGTTGTCGCTGGCGCTGATCTGGCAAGGCGGCTCGGCGCTTTGGTTCGGCAAGGCCGGCTGACAGTGGCGGGCGCTCCCATCGCCGGGAGCGCCGCAATATTGTCAGCGCTGGCACTTGGCCGGGCCGACGGCTCCCTCGCAGGTCGCGCGCGCAGCGCTGACCGGGGTCGGCTCAATCCGGTAGAGCGCGCCGGCCGGGTCGTCGGTCAGCATATAGACAAAGCCATCCGGCCCGACGCGCACATCGCGGATCCGGCCCGGCTTCTCCTTCAGGAAACGCTCCTCGCGCGTTACCTTGCCCTCGGCCATGCTGAGGCGGACCACCACCTCGGCGGCCATGGCCCCGGCCCAAAGGCTGCCCCGCCATTGCGGCACGCGGTCGGCCTGATAGACCGCCAGCCCGGACGGCGCGATCGAGGGCACCCAGTAATAGACCGGCTGTTCCATGCCATCGGCCGCCGTCAGCGCGCTGATCTGCGTGCCGTCATAATCGACGCCATAGGTGATGGCCGGCCAGCCGTAATTGCGCCCCTTCTGAACGAGGTTCACTTCGTCGCCGCCCATCGGACCATGCTCGTGCTCCCAGATCTGCCCGGTTTGCGCATCGATGGCGAGCCCTTGCGGATTGCGGTGGCCGTAGCTCCAGATGCCGGGCCGTGCGCCGTCCTTGCCGATGAAGGGATTGTCGTCCGGGAAGCTCCCGTCAGCGCGCATCCGGATGACGGAGCCCCAATCGTCGGACAGGTCCTGCGCGCGCGCGGCTTCATAGCGGTCGCCCAGCGTCAGGAACAGGAAGCCGTCGCGGTCGAAGGCCATGCGGCCGCCGAAATTGATCAGCTCCTTCGCATAGGGCTGCGCTTCGAAGATGACATGCGGCTGCGCCAGCGTCCTGGCGTCCAGGTCGAGCTGCGCCTTCAGCACGCGGACCGTGGAGCTGTCATCCTCGCCATGGGCATAAGAGAGATAGATGGTCCGGTTATGGGCGAAGTCGGGATCGAGGACGACGTCCATCAGCCCGGCCTGCTCGCCCGTCAGGATCGGCGGCAGACCTGCGATGTTTTTGATCGCCCGGCTGCCCGGCGCGATGTAGTGCAACCCGCCGGGACGGTCGGTCACCAGCATGCCCCCGCCGGGAAGGAAGGCCAGCGACCAGGGATATTCGAAGGGCCCCGCAAGCTTGGTGACTTTGAAATCCGGCGCCAGGCTTTCGGCCGACTCGCCCGGCGAAAGTGTTTCAGATCGGCTTGAAGCGGAGAAAAATACAACGGCGGTTAACACCATTGCGGGCGAGCGTAACCCGCGCCAGGACATCAGCAACATTTCGGCTCCTTATTCAAAAAACACCTCAAACCGCAAGGCATTGCATAGCGGTATGAAGGGGAAAATGTCGTTTTTCTTGGCGGTTCGGGCAGTTTCTTCCCAGATTAATATTACGTATGAAACTTATCTTTGCCTCAGCCCTGATAGTCCCTTTGCGCGGCGATGGCGATGAGGAAATCCGGGTTTTACCCGCCGATCACAAGCATCGATTGCATGCAAGGTTCCGGCCAGCCGCGACGCTGCCGGGGCTCATGTGGTCCATCGGCCACAGAGCATGGCATCGGCAGGCGGAGGATCGGCTCAGCCGACTTCCGCCGGCGTCTTGATTCCGGGGGTGATTTCATCCGCGGGGTCGGCCTCGCGGGCGGCGACGCTGAAAATGGCCTCGACAGTCTCCTGCAGCGGGCCGCGCGCATAGCTCACATTCGGCGTCGGGTCCTCGACATCGCCGGCCTCGTCCATCAGGCTGACGAGGATATGCGCGTCGGGCGCCTTGCGCCGCAGGCGGCGGATGGCGTAGCGCATCTGCGCATTGGTGACTGGCTCGACATAGCACAGGCAGACCAGCTTGATGCCCTTGGTGTCGAGGCCGAAGATGCGCGACATCGACAGCGCCTCGGCGTCCTCGGCCCGCGCGCCGATGCCGTGCCGCTCGATGAGCTGGGCGATGATGAGGGCCAGCGCCTCGTCGATTTCGCCGACGCCGGGGACGCACAGCACCGGCTTGCCCTCGGCCCAATCCTTAGGCAGAGCGGCTGCCAGTTCGGCGGAATCCTCCGCGCGGCTGAGCTTGGCGAGCGGCTTGTCGTCGGTCTCCTCGACGGCGGCCTCAGCCTTGTCTTCATGATCGGCGAGATCGTCGATCAGCTCACCGGCCGCTTCCCGCACGCGCTGGAGCCGTTCGCCTTCCAGCCGTCCGCTGGCCTCATCGGCCTGGGCAAGTTTCAAGGTCGGGACGAAGATGTCCTGGTAGTAGGCGATGAGCGGCTTGTCGCGCAGATATTGCCGGGCCTGCTCGGCGGCTTCCACCGGATCGAGCGCGAGCAGCCGCTGATAGGCCAGTTCGGCCGGCGTGAGGGCGGGCTGGTCGCCGAACATCACATCGAGGAATTTCAGCCGCTCGACATGGCGTCCGAGCACCACGAGGCAGAGGGTGAGGGGCGTCGCCAGCACGAGGCCGATCGGGCCCCAGAGCCAAGTCCAGAAGGTGGCGGAGGCGATCACCGCGACCGGGGACAGGCCGGTGCTGTGGCCTTGCAGCATCGGCTCGATGAACTGGCCGACCAGGATGTCGACCACGAGGAAGATCGACGCTGCCCAGATGAACATCGACCAGTCGGGGCCGACCGCCGCCGCCAGCAACAGCGGGAAGATGGCCGAGAGCCAGGTGCCGATATAGGGCATGAAGCGCAGGATCACAGCGAGTATGCCCCAGAGCGGCGCGCTCGGCACGCCGATGATCCACCAGCCGACGCCGATGATGAGGCCGAAGGCGGCGTTCAGGGCGAGCTGGGTGAGAAACAGCCGGCTGAGGCGGCGCCCGGCATCGTCGAGCGCGGCGGTGGTGCGCTGCATGTCGTGCGAACCGGCGAGCCGCACCAGGCGGTTTCGCAGATCCTGGCGCTGCAACAGGATGAAGATCACGAAGATGATGACGAGGCCCGTCGTCACCAGCGGATCGATGAGCGGCGAGATCAGCGCGACCACGGTTTGCAGGGCGCCGTGTTCGGGTTCCTGAATTTGGACCGGAATCGGCGCCTTCACCTCCGGATTGGGCGCGGCCGCCCGCGCGCCGGCGGCCGCAGCGGCGGACCGATCGGGACGGTTGAGCTCGCTCGACAGGTCCTCCAGCACTTCCGACGCCCGCTCCAGCGTGCTGGTCCCGGTCGCCGCGCCGCGCAATGTGTGGATCTTGTCGCGCAATGTTGCCTGATAGCTCGGCAGGTCGGCGGCAAGCTGGTTGACTTGCGTCACCATCAAACCGCCGATGGCGAAGATGCCGGCAAATGCCACCAGCACCACCGAAATCACCGCCGCGCCTTTCGGCACCCGCAAGCGCTGCAGCCGGCGGACCAGCGGCGAGAGCATGAAGCTGAGCAGAATCGCCAGCGCGAACGGCATCAAAATGGATCGCGCGAGATAGAGCGAGGCCACCACGATGAAGGCGAAGGCCAGCGCCGAGACCGCGGCACCCGGCACGCCGTAATCCGGCGTGGTCGCGGATGCGGTGCGGGTAATCCGCCGGACTGGCGTCGCGTCTTGCATGGCTTGCCCCTGAACTGACGGTGACTCGGGTGCCGAATGCATGTCGGTTTCGGCTTGTCACAAACGCACGCAGGCCCGGAGAGTTCATTTGCTTGTGGGAATTGCGGGCCGCCGGGACAGGGCAAAGATAAGTTGCAATAAATTTCGGCGGCATTTGACCGGCGCCGCACAGGCGGATGTCATTGCGCCGGGCGTATAAACAGCGCAAATGTCAGGCTCGGCGCTTTTTTAATGGATAGCTCATGACCTTTCGCAATCTATTGAGGTTGCTCGCGCTTTTCCTCGGCGCAGCGCTCGGCTCTCAGCAGGCATCGTCGCAAAGCTTCGTCGAGACCGTGCAGACCGCTCTCTATGCCGGCAAGATCGACGATGCGGCGGCGGCCGCGCGGGCGCGCCTGGGTGCGTCTCCGGGCGATGCGCAGGCGCAATTCGCGCTCGGCGCGGCGCAGTTTCTGGGCGCGGTCGAAAAGCTCGGCCAGGATCTGTATCGATATGGATTGCACAGCAACTACACCGACCGCACCGGAGTGTCGCCGCTGCCGTTCCTGCGGCTTCCGGTGCCCAACAATCCGCATCCCGAGCCAGTCAGCTATGATGCGCTGCGGGGCGTCTTGCAGGGGTTCGCCGCCCGGCTCGGCGAGGCGGAGGCGACCTTGGCCGCGGTCCCGGACCAGCCGGTCGACCTGCCGCTGAATATCGGTCTGATCCGGCTCGACCTGAACGGCGACCAGGCCAGCTCGGAGGACGAAGCCCTCTGGCAGATTTTCAAGCGCGTCGGCGGCTTCCCCTGGCTCACGCCTGAGACGGCCGCGCGGCTGCAAACCGATTTCGACTCCGGCGACGTGCCGTGGCTGCGCGGCTATTGCAATCTGCTGATGGGATTGGCGGATTTCATCCTCGCGCATGACTGGCACGAAGCCTTCGACGCGACCTTCCAAAATCTCTTCCCCAAATCCGACCTGCCATCCTCGCCGATGCTGGCTCTGGAGGTCCAGCCGCGCTCCAGCACCGGCGCCATCGCCGATCTCGTCGCCTTCGTGCATCTGCTGCATTGGCCGGTCGTCGAGCCGCAGCGGATGCAGTCCGCGCTCGGGCATTTCGAGGCCATGGCCGCGCTGAGCCGGGAGAGCTGGCGCCGCATCATGGCCGAGACCGACACCGGGCGCGCCGAATGGATCCCGAACCCGTCGCAGACCAGCGTCCTGCCGGGCATGCAGGTCACCGTCGAGCGCGTTGCAGGGTGGCAGCAATTTCTCGGCGAATTCGAGGCGCTGCTGCAGGGGCGCAAGCTTCTGCCGCATTACCGCTTCGACCGCGGCCTCAACCTGCGCCGCATGTTCACCGAGCCGCGCACCTTCGACATCGTGCTGCTGATCCAGGGCAGCGCCGCCTTGCCCTATCTCGAAGAGGGCGAACTGACATCCGGCGGCACCTGGCAAACCATCTTCCAGCTTATGGGCGGCGATTTCTTCCGCTATTTCGTCTGGTTCAATTGACGGCGCGGTGCGTGTCCGAAAAGCCTCCCTCCCGAGGGAATGCCTCCGTGACCGCAACCCGTGTGTTGACATCGCGCGCAAACCAACTTCAGTACAATCTGTAGTTGCTTTGTTCGCGCGTGCGGTCGCCATTCCAAGGACTGAGCACGCGTGAGCGGGCGCCGCAGGCAATGATCCCATTCGGAGGACACTATGCTTGCGTCCGGCGCCCGCCTCAGCGCGGCCATCATTGCCTACGTTGCCATTGCCCTGGCCCCGCCCGCCGAGGCCGCGACCATCATCGTCACCAACCAATCCGAATTCGACGCCGCCGTCGCCGTCGCCACCCAGCCGGGGCACGCGGATACGATCGAGGTCAACGCGCTGACCATCAGCAGCGGGGCCGCCCTGACTGTGCCGGGCGCTGCCATCTCCACCACGATCAATTTCAATGGCCTCGTCGGCACGCCCGGCTCCAATCCCATGTTCCAGGTCGGCTTCGGGACCACGGGCCAACTCAATGTCGGTGACCAGTCGACGCTGCATTTCAATACCACCAATGGCATCGCGCGATTGCAGGTCGGCTATTTCAGCGGCGTCAATGACGGCAACGGCACCGTCAATATGACCGGCGGAACGATCAATGTGACGCCGACCGCCCCCAATTACCTCGTGCTCGATATTGGCCGCGGCAGCCTCGGTTCGGTCGGCACGTTCAACCAGAGCGGCGGCCTTGTCGATTTGGCCAACGGCGCATTGCAGGTCGGCGTGGCGCAGGGCACGGGCACCTACAATCTGAGCGGCAATGCAGTGGCGAGCCTCACGTCAGGCACGGTCTATTTCGGCGATGGCGTCGGCGGCTCGGGCACGTTGGCCGTTCATGACAACGCGCAATTCCTGCTGAACGGCGTCGGCGGCGGCGGACAGTTCTTTCTCGGCAACGACCAGGGCACCGGCCATATCATCCAGGACGGCGCCGGATCGCTCGTCGTGCTGACTGTGCCTGCCGGGTTCTCGGTCGGTTCGTCCTCCGGCGGCGTCGGCATCGGCGGCACCGGCACCTACGACCTCTCGGCGGGCGAGCTCGAAATTCGCGGCGTCGGCATGATTCTGGGCGCCGACGACCAAGGCACGGGTATTTTCAACCAGACTGGCGGCATCGTTACGGTGGCCGGCGGCTCGATCGCTTTCGGTCTCGGTTCCAGCACCTATAATCTCGACGGCGGCGAGCTGCAGTTCGCCGTGGTCAATCCATTGGTCTCGCTCGGCGGCGTGCATGCCTTTAATTTCGGCGATGGCACGATCCGGGCCGTCGCCAATTTCTCGACCGCCCTCGATTTCAACATGGTCGGCGATTCCACCATCAACACCTTCGACGGCACGATCGGCCATACCGTCACCTTTTCCGGCCCGATGGCGGGCGCGGGCTCGCTGACCAAGGCCGGGGCCGGCACGCTGATCTACACCAGCGCCAAGACCTATACCGGCGGCACCGAAATCGCCGGCGGCACGCTGCAACTGGGGGCCGGCGGCAGCCTCGCGCCGACCGGCGCGCTGCAGGTCGATGCGCCCGGCACCTTCGACCTGAACGGCCACATCCAGACCGTCTCCGACTTCGCCGGCGCGGGCGCGGTGCTGCTCGGCGCGGGCCAGCTCACGGCGGGGACCGCGAACAGCACCATTTACTCCGGCGCCATGTCCGGCACCGGCGGCTTCGTCAAGACCGGCGCGGGCACCCTCAGCCTCACCGGCACCAGCCCCTATACCGGCCCGACCACCGTGCAGGCCGGCACGCTCGCGGTCTATGGCTCCATCGCCTCGCCGGTCACCGTGAATGGCGGCGTCCTCGCCGGCGACGGCACGGTCGGCGGCATTGTGGCGAACAGCGGCGCGACCGTCGCGCCCGGCGCCTCGATCGCCACGCTGACCGCCACCGGCAGCGTCGTCTTCAATCCGGGCTCGTTCTATCGGGTGGAAACCAATGCGGCGGGCAAGTCCGACAAGATCGTGGCGGCCGGTCCGGCGACCTTGAACGGCGGCACGGTGCAGGTGCTGTCGGCGAACGGCAATTATTCGCCCTTCACCACCTACATCATTCTGTCGGCGGCCAGCGTCAGCGGACAATTCGCCGGCGTCACCGACAATCTCCTCTTCCTCGATCCGTCTCTGACTTATGATGCTGCCAATGTCTATCTGACGCTCACCCGCAGCGAGACGCCGTTCGCAAGCGTCGCCCGCACGCCCAATCAGCGGGCGGTGGCCAACGCGCTCGAGCGGTTCCCGACCGGCAACCCGCTGTTTATCGATCTGCTCGGTCAGGACGCGGCGGGCGCGCGCCAGGCCTTCGACGCGCTCTCGGGTGAAATCCACGCCACGCTCTCCGGCGTGCTGGTCGATGAAAGCCTGTTCATGCGCCGCGCCATGCTCGGCCAGCTGGTGCAAGCCTCCTATGCCGAGGGCGGCGCGGCGCTGGCCATCGCGCTCGCGGGGGCCGATCCGGCGACGACCGCGTCGATTCCGGCATCCTCTTCGGCCTCGCTAGGCGACGAGTTCGCCGCCTTGTCGCCATTCACCAGCGGCATTACCTTCTGGGGGCGCGGCTTCGGCTCCTGGGGTCAGTTCGACGGCGACGGCAATGCGGCGAGCGCCGACCGCGAGCTCGGCGGCTATATCTCCGGCGCCGGCGGCGGCATCGGCGAGGGCTGGACGGCGGGCTACGCCACCGGCTTCATCCGGTCCAATGTCGATGTCGGCGCGCGCAACAGCTCGGCCGATGTCGACAGCTATCTGGTCGGCGGCTATCTCGGCGGACCGATCGGCCCCGTCGCCTTCCGCTCCGGCGCGGCCTGGAGCTGGCACGACATCGACACCACCCGCGCGGTGATCTTCCCCGGCTTCTTCGAGAATGAGCGCGCGAGCTACAATGCCGACACGGTCCAGGCCTTCGCCGAATTCGCCTATCCCATGCTGACCGGCCCCGGCTCGGCGGTGGAGCCCTTTGCCGGCATCGCCGTGGTGCGCCAGAGCACGGAGGGCTTCACCGAGAGCGGCAATTTCGCCGGCCTGACGAGTTCGAACCGCGCCGACGATATCGGCTATTCGACGCTCGGCATCCGCGCCGCGGCGACGCTGCCGGTCGCCGGCATGATGACGACGCCGCGCCTCCTGCTCGCCTGGCAGCACGCCTTCGGCGATGTCGACACCGATCAGGTCTTCCGCTTCGCCACCGCAGGCATCGCCTTCGGCATCGGCGGCGTACCGGTGGTGCAGGACAGCGCGGCGATCGAGGCGGGCGTCGATGTCGCTCTCGGCTATAATGCGATCTTCGGCCTCTCCTATGCCGGACAGGTCGGCGACGAACTGGAAGACCATGGCGTACAGGGACGGCTCACCTGGCGGTTTTAAGTCCGCTGTCGAAATCTCCGCGAAAGCGGGGATCCCGTACGCCGCGGCGCGAAGGGTGAGCCAGAAAGCCAATTCGGAGTTTGTTAATACTGGATCCCCGCCTTCGCGGGGATTTCGATTCATGGAAGGGGCCGGGTCTTCAGGTGTGCTCAGGAGTGAGGGCGGGGGCGGGGCGTCCCCGCTTGCGCTCCGGTTCCGGCTCTGACGCCTCGGCTTCGCGCGGTTCCGTGACGTGATGCTGGCCGGTCAGCCAATCCGAGAGCTGATCGAGATAGAGATAGATCACCGGCGTCGTGAACAGCGTCAGGATCTGGCTGACGATCAGGCCGCCGACCATCGCATAGCCGAGCGGCTGGCGGATCTCCGAGCCGGTGCCGGTGCCCAGCATCAGCGGGATGCCGCCGAGCAGGGCGGCCATGGTGGTCATCATGATCGGCCGGAAGCGGAGAAGCGCGGCGCGGCGGATGGCGTCATGGGCGGAGAGATGATCGTCGCGCTCGGCGACAATGGCGAAATCGACCAGCATGATGCCGTTCTTCTTCACGATGCCGATGAGCAGGATGATGCCGATCAGCGCGATCAGGCTGAAGTCGAAATGGAACAGCATCAAAGTCGCGAGCGCGCCCACGCCCGCCGATGGCAGCGTCGACAGGATGGTGATCGGGTGAATGTAGCTCTCATAGAGAATGCCGAGGATCAGGTAGACGGTGACGAGCGCGGCGATGATCAACAGCGGCACCGTCGCCAACGAATCCTGGAAGGCCTGGGCATTGCCCTGGAAGCCGGTGTTGATGGTCGCTGGAAGGTTCAGCTCGGTCTGGGCGCGCGCCACCGCGTCCGTCGCCTGGCCGAGCGCGGTGCCGGCGGCGAGATTGAAGCTGATGGTGATGGCGGGGAACTGGCCCTGATGGCTGATCGAAAGCGGCTGCACCTTCGTCGTCGTCCATTTCGAGAAGGCCGAAAGCGGCACCTGCCCGCCGGTCGTGGGCGATTTAAGGAAGATCTTGTCCAGCGTGGTGACATCGCCCTGCAAGGCGGGCAGCACTTCCATGATCACGTCATAGCTTGAGAGCTGCGTAAAATATTGCGCGATCTGGCGCTGGCCGAAGGCGTCGTACAGCGTGTCGTCGATGGTCTGCAGCGACAGGCCGTAGCGCGCGGCCTGATCGCGGTCGACGGTCAGCGTCAATGTGGTGCCGAGCGTCTGCTGGTCCGAGGCGACGTCGCGCAGCTCCGGCAGCGTCCGCATCTTGGCGAGCATTTTCGGCGCCCATTCGTTCAGCTCGGCAATGTCGGGGCCTTGCATCGTGTACTGGAACTGGGTGCGCGATGCCCGCCCTCCGACGCGCACATCCTGCGCCGCCTGCAGATAGAGCCGGGCGCCCTCGACCTTGGCGAGCTGCGGCGTGAGCCGCGCGATCACCTGGTCGGCCGTCACGTCGCGCTGATTGCGCGGCTTCAGGCTGATATAGAGCCGCCCCGTATTCAGCGCATTGCCATTGCCGCCGACGGACATGGCGACATGATCGACCGCCGGGTCCTTCTGCACGATGGCGCCGAGCGCTTCCTGATGCCGGCGCATACCGGCGAAGGAGATGCCTTGCGCGGCCTCGGAAATGCCGGTGATGAGGCCGGTGTCCTGCTGCGGGAAGAAGCCCTTGGGGATGAGGATGAACAGATAGACCGACAGACCGAGCGTGGCGAGGAAGACGAGCAGCGTGATAAAACGGAATTTCAGCACGATATCGAGGCCGCGCTCGTAGGCTTTCAGCATGGCATCGAAGCCGCGTTCGCTGAGAGTGTAGAGCCGCCCATGCTTGGTCTTGTGCGCGTCCTTCAGGAACAGCGACGCCATCATCGGCGTCAGCGTCAGCGAGACTACGACCGACACGACGATGGTCATCGCCAGCGTCACGGCGAATTCACGGAACAGGCGGCCGATGATGCCGCCCATCAGCAAAAGCGGGATCAGCACTGCAATCAGCGAAATGCTGATCGAGATGATGGTGAAGGCGATCTCCTTGGAGCCCTTCAGCGCCGCCGCCATCGGCGTCTCGCCCTCCTCGATATAGCGGGTGATGTTCTCCAGCATGACGATGGCGTCGTCGACGACGAAGCCGACCGAAATCGTCAGCGCCATCAGCGAGAGATTGTCGAGGCTGTAGCCGGCGGCCCACATCAAGGCGCAGGCGCCGAGCAGGGCGAGCGGCACCGTGATGCTCGGAATGATCGTCGCCCACAGGCTGCGCAGGAAGACGAAGATCACCATCACCACCAGCGCGATGGTCAGCGCCAGCGTGAATTGCACGTCCTCGACCGAGGCGCGGATGGTCTGGGTGCGGTCGCTGAGGGTGAAGACGTTGATCGAGGGCGGCATCGACGCCTTCAGCCGCGGCAGCGCCTTCATGATCCGGTCCACCGTCTCGATGACATTGGCATCGGGCTGCTTGAAGACGACGAGAAAAATGCCCGGCTTGCCGTCGGCCCAAGCGGCCTGCTTGGTGTCCTCTGGGCCGGTGACGGCCTGACCGATGTCGCGCACCCGCACTGCGCCGCCGTTGCGATAGGCGACGATGATGTCGTTCCAGTCCTTGGACTCGGGGAGCTGGTCGTTGGTGTAGATGGTGAAGGAGCGCTTGTTGCCGTCGATGGAGCCTTTCGGGTTATCGACGGTGGTGACCGAGAGCGGGATGCGCACGTCCTCCAGCGACAGGCCCTTGGCGACGAGCTTGGCCGGATCGAGCTGGATGCGGATGGCGGGCTTCTGCTGGCCGCCGATGGTGACCTGGGCGACGCCGGATATGGCGCTGATCTGCTGGGCGAGCTTGGTCTCGATATTGTCGTCGACCTCGGTCAGCGGCAATGCGTCCGAGGTCGCGCCGAGCAGCAGGATGGGCGAGTCCGCCGGGTTGACCTTGCGGTAGGTCGGCGGGTCGGGGAGGTTTTGCGGCAATTGCCCGCCGGCGGCGTTGATCGCGGCCTGCACATCATTGGCGGCGGCATCGATATTGCGGTCCAGATCGAACTGGATGGTGATCGACGTCGAGCCCAGCGTGCTGGTCGAGGTCATCTGGGTGACGCCGGGGATCTTGGCGAATTGCGTCTCCAGGGGCTGCGCCACCGAGGAGGCGATGGTCTCCGGCGAGGCGCCCGGAAGCTGGGCCGAAACCTGGATGGTCGGGAAATCGACGCGCGGCAGCGGCGCGACTGGCAAAAGCGGGTAGGCGACGATGCCGACGAAGAGAATGCCGACCATCAGCAACGAGGTCGCGATCGGATGCCGGATGAACGGCCCTGAAATTCCGCCGTCTTCCATCATGGCACCTTTGGCGCTGTGCCGGCGTTCTCCGCCGTCTTGTCGGTGTCGCCGCCCGATCTGACCTCGGTCGGATCGACCACGGAGCCCTGCTGCAGGCGGTACTGGCCGGCGGTCACGACCTTCTCGCCCGGCGTCAGCCCGGACAGGATCACCGAGCGGCCCTCGCCTTCCTCGCCGATTTTGACCGGCCGCATCGCCACCTTGTTGCCCTCGCCGACGACGAAGGCGTAGAGGCCGTTAGGCCCGCGCTGCACGGCATCGACGGGGACAGTCGTCACCTGCTTCAGCGTGTTGACGAGAAGCCGGGTCGAAACGGAGAGGCCCGGCCACAGCACATTATCCGCATTGGCGAAGGTCGCCTTCATGCGGATGGTGCCGCTGGCCTCATCGACCAGATTATTGACCAGGGCGAGGTGCCCCTCCGCCAGAGTCTTCGTCCCATCCGACCTCAGCGCCGACACCGGAACCGTGCCGGCGGCGAGCGCCTGGTTGATGCGGGGCAAGTCCTCCTCCGGCGCGGTGAAGACGACGGAGATCGGCTGCAATTTCACGATGGTGACGATGCCGGTCGTATCGGAGGCGTGCACGATATTGCCGGGATCGACGAGGCGGAAGCCGGTCTTTCCGGTCAGCGGCGCGCGGATCGTCGTATAGCTGAGCTGGGTCTGGGCGTTGTCGATCGCGGCCTGGTCGCCCTTGAGCTGCGCGGTGAGATTATCGACCGACGCCTGTTGCGTGTCGAGCTGCTGGCGCGAGGCGTAATCGCGCTCGGCGAGGCGGCCATAGCGGGCGAGATCCGACTGTGCGTTCTTCAGCATCGCCTCGTCCTGCGCCTTCTTCGACAGCGCCTGGTCGAGGGCCGCCTGATAGGGGCGCGGATCGATCTGGACTAAAAGATCGCCTTCCTTGACCATCTGGCCCTGCCGGAAGGCGACGTTGACGACCTGCCCGTCGACGCGGCTCTGCACCGTCACCGTGTTGTAGGGCTGGACCGTACCGAGGCCGGTCAGATAGACTGGGAAATCGTCGCGCTGCACCTGCGCGATGGTGACGGGGATGGGTGGCGGGGCAGCTTGTTTGGAGGCCGTCACGGCGGGATCGGCATGAAAATGGCGCCAGCCGAAATAGCCGCCGAGGGCGAGCAGGGCGATCAAAAGGAACGGGATCCATCGACGACGGGTAGGCGAAGCCTGAGATTCGGCCAAAACCGGACTCCCACTATATCCTTGGCTGCCTAAATGTTACGGAATGTCGAAGTTCCGACTTGCGTCAATCCCGCTCCGTACATTCGGCAGGCTTGTTTAACTGACCGCGAGCAACCCGCTCAAGCGTTCCACTGTAACGCGATGTCGCGCGGCCACTTTCAGAAACAAACTGAACGGAGTGCCGCGCATTGGCCCCCAATGGACTGCGTCAAGGCGAACAATCCGAATTTTGGGCTTTTACCTGTATAGGTTGAGGAGATATGGGTTGGGGCCCGGTCCTTGTCGACGGCAAGTTTACACCGATTACATGCGACAATTATAAACGGCGATGCGGAAGACGGCGCGGGCCCCTGGGGCAATGAGGCGGATGCATGGAAATGGCGGCTCGAACATCGGTTCTTCCGGGAGGCGCAAGCCGGTGAGCACATTTTTGTGCGATGCGCGTGAGTTCCGAGCCGGGTCAGCGGCCCCAGCAATTTCAACGCATATCAGGTAAGTCACCATGGTTCGAACCATGCCCCGCATCGAGGCTGGCCTGCCCTATCCGCTTGGCGCGTCTCATGACGGGTCGGGGGTGAATTTCGCGATCTTCTCGGCGAACGCGACGAAGGTCGAGCTCTGCCTGTTCGAGGAGGGCGAAGCGACCGAAAGCCATCGCATCGCGCTGCCGGAATACACCAACGAAGTCTGGCATGGCCACGTCGCGGGGCTGCGTCCGGGCCAGCTCTATGGCTACCGCGTGCACGGGCCCTACGCGCCGCAGGAAGGCCACCGTTTCAACGCCAATAAGCTGCTGCTCGACCCTTATGCCCGCTCGCTGCAGGGCCGCATCATCTGGGATGACGCGCTCTACGGCCATATTGTCGGCTCCGAAGAGGCGGACTTGTCGTTCGACGAGCGCGATTCCGCGCCGTTCATGCCCCGCTGCATGGTGGTCGAAGCGGCCGCACGCCGCCGCTATTCCTTCCCCTGGCGCCGCGAGGTCCGCCCGAACACGCCATGGACGGAGACCGTCATCTACGAGGCCCACGTCAAGGGCATGACCATCCGCCATCCGAACGTGCCGAAATCGGCGCGCGGCGGCTTTGTCGGTCTCGCCCATCCTGCCGTCATCGACCATCTCGCCCGGCTCGGCGTGACGGCGGTCGAATTGCTGCCGGTGCAGTCCTATGTCGATGACCGTTTCCTCGAGGAAAAGGGTCTCACCAACTATTGGGGCTACAACACGCTCGGCTTCTTCGCCCCGTCCTGGAAATATCTCCCGGCGGGCGGCGACATCCACCAGTTCAAGCTGATGGTGCACCGGCTGCATCAGGCCGGCATCGAGGTCATCCTGGACGTCGTCTACAACCATACCGGCGAGGGCAATCATCTCGGCCCGACGCTCTCCTTCCGCGGCATCGACAATGCCAGCTATTACAAGCTCGCGGACGACCGCCGCATGTATTTCGACACGACCGGCTGCGGCAACACCGTCAATCAGAGCCATCCGCGCGTCTTGCAGATGATCCTCGACTCGCTGCGCTACTGGGTCGAGGAATGCCATGTCGACGGCTTCCGCTTCGACCTGGCGACCTCGCTCGGCCGCGAAGAGCGAGGCTTCGATGCCGGCGCGGCCTTTTTCGACGCGATCGGCCAGGACCCGCTGCTGTCGCAGGTCAAGCTGATCGCCGAGCCCTGGGATGTCGGCGAGGGCGGCTTCCAGCTCGGCAATTTCCCCGCGGGCTGGGCCGAATGGAACGGCCGCTTCCGCGACGATCTCCGCAGTTTTTGGAAGGGCGACGAGGGCTTTCTGCCGGGCGTCGCCTCGGCCATGCTCGGCTCGGCAAGCCTGTTCGACAAAAAGGGCCGCCGCCCCTGGTCGAGCGTCAACATCATCACCACGCATGACGGCTTCACCCTCGCCGACCTCTACGCCTACAACGTCAAACACAACGAGGCCAATCGCGAGGACAATCGCGACGGCAATGACGACAATCGGAGCTGGAATTGCGGCGTCGAAGGCCCGACCGACGACCCCGCCATTCGCGCCCAGCGCGTGCGGATGCGGCGCGGCCTGATGGCGGCGATGCTGTTCTCACAAGGCACGCCGATGCTGCTGATGGGCGACGAGATCGGCCGCAGCCAGCAGGGCAACAACAACTCCTATTGCCATGACGACCCGATTTCCTGGTTCGACTGGCAGATTCCGGACGAGGAGGCCGCCTTCTACGCCTTCACCGCCGGCCTGCTCCGCCTGCGCAGGCGGCTGCCGCTGCTCCGCCACCCCGAATTCCTGCATGGCGAAACCACGCTGAAGGACGGCACGCGCAACGTCACCTGGCTGCGTCCGGACGGCATGGAGATGCAGGAGGGCGATTGGACCAACGGCTTTTCGCGGAGCCTCGGCCTGATGCTGGCCCAGAACGGCCACGCGCCGCTGCTGATCCTTCTCAACGCCTATCACGAAGACCTCGAATACCGGACGCCGCAGCCGAAAGTCATCATGGAGTGGCGTCTTGCCGCCGACAGCGCGCGCGGCCTGATCGAGCCGGAAGAGCCCGCCATCGGCCACGGCGCGGTGATCAAGCTGCCCGCCCGCAGCGTGCTGCTGTTCGAGGGGCGGCTGGCATAGCTCTAGGCCCTGCTGCAACTATATGCTGAGCGGCGCGTTGCCGGATGCGCATAATCGGGTAGAGTTTTGGCGTCCGCGCGAATCCGCGAACGGGCGCATTTTCATCTGTATCGGCGGACGGGGAGAGGCTGGATATGAGCGCGGAGCTGGATCGCCTGGCGGAAGCTCACGGGATCGGCCTCGCATTCGTCGATGAGATGGGCAGAGAGCGAGTCCCCAGCGATGACGCCAAGCGCCGCCTGCTGACCGCGCTCGGCATCGCGGCGGAGACCGACGAGGATGTCCATGCCAGCCTTGCCGCGCTCGAGGCGCCACGCTGCTACATCCCGCCCTTCCTGGAGGACGGCCGCGCCTGGGGCATCACCTGCCAGCTCTATGCGCTGCGCTCGCCGCGAAATTGGGGCATCGGCGATTTCGAAGACCTCGCGCGGCTGGCCGAGCTTGGCGCCGGAGCCGGCGCGGATTTCATCGGCATCAACCCGGTGCACGCTCTCTTCTTCGCCGATCCCAGCACCTTCAGCCCTTACACCCCCTCCAGCCGCCGCTTCCTCAATCCGCTTTATATCGCCATCGATGGCTTCCCCGGTCTTTCGGACGCCGACCGCGCCGCGCTGAAAGCCGCCCGCGATGCCGAACTCGTCGACTATCCCGCCATCGCGCGCCTGAAGCGGCTGGCATTCGAAGCGCAGTTCAAGCAGTTCCAGGCCGACGAAATAGGGACCGGCTCGGAACAGGCCCATGCCTTCGAAGCCTTCTCCCGCGAGCGCGGCGAGCGTCTCGACAATTTCGCGCTGTTCGAAGCCCTGTCCGAGAACATGTCCGCCCATGGCCTCTCCTGCGGCTGGCGCGACTGGCCGGACGAGTTCCGCGACAAGGCCAGTGGGGCGGTCGGGCTGTTCCGCGACCAGCATGGCGAGCGCATCCGCTTTTATAAATGGCTGCAATGGGTCGCCTATGACCAGCTCGGCAAGGCGCAGGCGCGCGCGCTGGCGGCCGGGATGCGGATCGGCCTCTATCTCGATCTCGCGGTCGGTGTCTCGCCTGATGGCGCCGACACCTGGAGCGAGCCGGAGACCATCCTGCGCGGCGTCCGCGTCGGCTCGCCGCCGGACGGGTTCAACGCCAAGGGCCAGGATTGGGGGCTGGCGCCGATTTCGCCGCGCGCGCTGGCGGCCGAGCGGGGCCGCATTTTCCGCGAGCTGGTCGCCGACGCCATTGGCCCCGCGGGCGCTTTCCGCATCGACCACGCCATGTCGATGGCGCGGCTCTACCTGATCGCCGACGGCCTCGACGGCACGGACGGCGCCTATGTGCAATTCCCCTTCGGCGACATGCTGAAGGCGGCCGGCGCAGCCTCGACGCAGACCCGCGCCGTCATCATCGGCGAGGACCTCGGCACCGTGCCGCCGAATTTCCGCGAGACCATGCGCGAGAACCGCATCCAGGGTTACCGCGTGCTGTTCTTCGAGCGCGACTGGAACGGCGACCGCAGCTATCTGCTGCCGCATCACTACGAGCGCGACGCCCTGGCCTGCATCTCAACCCACGACCTGCCGACCCTGCGAAGCTGGTGGGAAGGCGCCGATATCGACGATCGCGAGCGCATCGGCCTTGACGATGCGGAGGCCGCCGCCGCCAGCCGCGCCGCCCGCGACACCGACCGCCGGATGATGCTGGATGCGCTGGCGGCGAGCGGCCTGATGCCGGATGACATCGCCCCCGCCCAACGCGGCGAGCAGCCCTTGCCGGCGCTGCTGCCGCAAAGCCTCGCCATCGCGCTCAGCCGGTTTCTGGCGCGAACGCCCTGCCGGCTGGTCGCCATCCAGCTCGAAGACCTGGCGGAGATGAAGGAGCGCATGAACATTCCCGGCACCGTGGACGAGCAGCCGAACTGGCGGCGCAAATTTCCGCTGGACCTCGACGCGCTTTTCCGCTCGCAAAATTTGCAAGCGATAACAAAAGCCGTCGCGGAGGAGCGGCCACGCTACGGCAGGTAATCGATCAAACGCGGCCGTCCGGCCATGCGTTTATTGCACCGCACACGCAATGCTGCGTTGCAAAAACGTCGGTTCCATAATGGACCCGCAAGGCTCATCTCTTGGGTCACAGGAGTGGGGAAGGGTTGTCCGGTCGGACAATATCCGCTCCTGGACTTAGGAGACTTGTCATGTCCGCATATAATGTGAAGGCGCATCCGGCATTCGCCGGCTATGATCTTCCGGCCGCCAATGGGGCGGTTGGCCGCGTCCGCCGCGCCGTCCAGAACTTCGCCGCATGGTCGGCGGAGCGCCGCGCCTACCGTCAGGCGGTATTCGAGCTCGAGCAGTTGAGCGAGCGCGATCTTGCCGATATCGGCATCGCCCGGGCCGACATTCCGTCGATCGCCCGCAACGCGGCAAAAGGCCAGACCGCCGCGCGCTAAGGCGCGCTGAGCACGGAAACGACCAAGGTTGAATTTTTAAAAGCAGCGCGCTCGGGAATCACCCGGTCCGCTGCTTTTGTCGTTCTGGGGCAAATTCCCGCCAATCCTCGCAAGGACATGATTCGCCTCAGCTAAAGCTATGTGCTTGATCCGAGTTACCCGATAGAAAGCAACTCCGCCGATCTCGTGCGCTCAAGTCAACACTATCCTTCCATCCCCGCGCTGATATCTTATTGCTTGAGTTTTATCAAGCAAACCATGAATATGTTAGATCAGATCAATAACATAAGTAGATGCCGCAGGTCCGGTTCGTGGCCAGAAACAAGCGGTTTCGGTCTGATTATTGGTGGCTTTCCGGCCACCGATAGGCGTTTGCCTTAGGGAGGCGACGTGACATCTGCGATTGCGGGACGAGAACCGGCGCTTGGCCGGGCGGTCGCGCGTGGGAGGAGAGCAGCATATGGCGCATCCCCGGTCTGACACGGCCCCGACGCTCGAAATGCGTTCGATTTCCAAGACCTTCCCCGGCGTCAAGGCGCTGAGCAATGTGCAGCTCCAGGCGTGGTCCGGCGAAGTGCTGGCGCTGATGGGCGAGAACGGCGCGGGCAAATCCACGCTGATGAAGATCCTCTCCGGCGCCTACACCGCCGACCCCGGCGGCGAAATCCTCATCGACGGCCAAGTGGTGACGATGGGCGACCCGATCGCCGCCAAAAAGCAGGGCATCGCCATCATCTACCAGGAGCTCAGCCTTGCGCCCAATCTAACGGTCGCGGAAAACATCTATCTCGGCATTGAGATCGCCAATCGCGGCGTCGTCAACCGGCCGGCCATGGCCGATGGCTGCCGGGGCGTGCTGGAGCGGCTCGGCGCGCCCTTCGGGCCGAACACCATCGTCGGCACGCTCTCCATCGCCGAGCAGCAGCTCGTCGAGATCGCCCGCGCGCTGCACGCCAACGCCAAGATCCTCGTCATGGACGAGCCGACCACCGCCCTGTCGTCGCGCGAGACGGAGAAGCTGTTCGCCTTGGTAAAACAGCTCCGCGCCGAGGGTATCGCCATCATCTATATCAGCCACCGCATGGCCGAGATCTACGAGCTGTCCGACCGCGTCTCGGTGCTGCGCGACGGCACATATGTCGGCACGCTGATCCGCGAGCAGATCACCGCCGACGCGCTGGTGCGCATGATGGTCGGCCGCGAGCTGAAAGGCTTCTACAGGCACGAGCACGATCCGAGCAAAGCCGTGCGCGGCGAGGTGATTTTGGAAGTTCGCGACATCGCCGATGGCCGCATGGTCAAGGGATGCAGTTTCAAGCTGCACGCAGGTGAGGTGCTGGGGCTTGCCGGGCTCGTCGGCTCCGGGCGCACCGAGCTGGCGCGGCTGATCTATGCGGCGGACCCGAAAATCGCCGGCGAGGTCATCCTCGAGCGCGCGCCGCGCAACTTCGAAACTCCTAAGGACGCCATCGACAGCGGCGTCGCCTATCTCACCGAGGACCGCAAGGCGCAAGGCCTGTTCCTCGACATGACCGTCAAGGAGAACGTCAATCTCGGCGTCATCGACCGGGATGCCTACCGCTTTGGCGTCCTGAATCTCGCCGAGGCGACGCGCCGGGCGGGCAAGGCCATCGAGGCGCTGGCGATCCGCGTCGCCAGCCCCATGGTCGAGGTCGGGAGCCTCTCCGGCGGCAACCAGCAGAAGGTGCTGCTGTCGCGCTGGCTGGAGACCAAGCCGCGCGTGCTGATCCTCGACGAGCCGACGCGCGGCGTCGATGTCGGCGCCAAGCAGGAGATCTACCGCATCATCGACGATCTGGCGAAATCCGGCGTCGCCATCCTGGTGATCTCCAGCGAGATGCCCGAGGTGATGGGCATCGCCGACCGCATCCTGGTGATGCGCGAGGGCCAGATCGAGGGCGAGGTCGGGGGGACGAGCGGCCACGCCATCACCCAGGAAAACATCATGGCCCTGGCATCCGGCGTCGGCTTGCAGGCGGCGTGAGGCATGAGAGCGGGATCGGATCGATGCAGCCAATGCACCCTCAGACGAAATCCCCGCGAAGGCGGGGACCCAGTACGCCGCAGCATTTGAGGTCGGGCAGCGGGCGGCGGCTGGCTCCGGTATTACAGGATCCCCGCCTCCGCGGGGATTTCGAGACAGGCTAGCGGGAGGACGGAGCGATGAGCGAGTTGAGCGCGGATGCCAAGCAGAAATTCATCAGCGCGGACCGGGCGGCCGCATCGCGCAAGATCGCCATGAAGGGCATGATGCAGGCGCTCGGCATGTTGCCGATCCTGGTCATCCTGACCATCGGCTTCCATCTGATGACCGACGGCCGCTTCTTCACCGGCCAGAACATCTCCATCGTCGCACAGCAGGCGGCCATCAACACCGTGCTCGCCGCCGGCATGACCTTCGTCATCCTCACCGGCGGCATCGACCTCTCGGTCGGCTCGATCCTGGCGGCGTCGGCCATGGTCGGGGTTATCGCCTCGCTGATCCCCGGCTGGGGCCTGCTCGGCATTCCGGCGGCGCTGCTGACCGGCTTATTCTTCGGCCTCATCAACGGCAGCCTCGTCGCCTTCCTGCAATTGCCGCCCTTCATCGTGACACTCGGCGGCCTGACCGCGATCCGAGGCGTCGCCCGGCTGATCGGTGAGGACCAGACCGTCTTCAACCCCGACCTCTCCTTCGCCTTCATCGGCAACGGCTCGCTGACCCTCATCCCCGGCGTGCTCAGCATCCCGGTGCTGGCGGTGATCGCGATCCTGGTCATTCTCGTCTCATGGTTCGTGCTGCGGCGGACCATTCTCGGCACGCATATCTATGCGGTCGGCGGCAATCCGGCGGCGGCGCGGCTATCGGGCATCAAAGTCTGGCGCGTGCTGCTGGTCGTCTATGCGATTTCCGGGCTGCTGGCAGGGCTCGGCGGCGTCATGTCGGCGGCACGCCTCTACGCCGCCAACGGCCTGCAACTCGGCCAATCCTACGAGCTGGACGCCATCGCCGCCGTCATCCTCGGCGGCACCAGCTTCATCGGCGGCATCGGCTCGATCTGGGGCACGCTGATCGGCGCGCTCATCATCGCCGTCCTGACCAACGGCCTGATCCTGCTCGGCGTCTCCGACATCTGGCAGTTCATCATCAAGGGCCTCGTGATCATCGGCGCCGTGACGCTCGACCGCTTCCGCACGCAGGGCGGCGCGCGAACCTAGACCGGAGCGCATGGCGGCATGGGGGCAGCCGCTGCGCGCCTCAGAATAATGGGCCCCGGGAGGAGTTTTCCATGTTCAAGGGCATCTTGCTTGCGGGCGCGGCCTTGGCGGTTTCGGCCCAGGTCGCCGGTGCCGCCGAGCTGAAGAAGATCGGCATCACGCTCGGATCGCTCGGCAATCCGTTCTTCGTCGCTCTGTCGAACGGCGCCAAGGCCAAGGCGCTGACCATCAATCCCAAGGCCGAAGTCATCACCGGCTCGGCCGATTACGACCTCAACAAGCAGTTCACCCAGATCGACAATTTCATCGCCGCCGGGGTCAACATGATCCTGCTGAACGCAGCCGATGCGCGCGCCATCCTGCCCGCCGTGAAGCGGGCGCAAGCGGCGGGGATCGTCGTCGTGGCGGTGGACGTGGCGGCGGCGGGCGCGGATGCGACCGTTCAGACCAACAATGTGCAGGCGGGGCAGATCGCCTGCCAGTACATCGTCGACAAGCTCGGCGGCAAGGGCAATGTCATCATCCAGAACGGGCCGCAGGTCTCAGCCGTCATCGACCGCGTCAAGGGCTGCAAGGAGGTCCTTGCCAAGGCCCCCGCCATCAAGATCCTCTCCGACGACCAGGACGCCAAGGGCAGCCGCGACGGCGGCCTCAACGTCATGCAGGGCCATCTGACCCGCTTCGACAAGATCGACGCGGTGTTCGCCATCAACGACCCGCAGGCGGTCGGCACGGATCTGGCGATCAAGCAGCTTGGCCGGACGGGCATCATCATCACCTCGGTCGATGGCGCGCCGGACATCGAATCGGCGCTGAAGGGCAACACCGCGGTGCAGGCGTCGGCCAGCCAGGACCCGTATATGATGGCGCAGATTGCCGTTCAGACCGGCGTCGATATTATGAACGGGAAAAAGCCCGCCGATCCGATGATCCTGATGGAGTCCAAGCTCATCACGCGCGACAATATCGGGCAATATCAAGGGTGGAGCTCGCGCTAAGTGGTCGTAGGCAGTGCCTGCGGCCTCCCCCTCACCCACCCGCCTCACGGCGGGAGCAACGACCGACGGCTCTTTTAGCCCTCTCCCCTCGTGGGAGAGGGCGGGCGCGTCAGCGACCGGGTGAGGGGGCTTAGCGGCGGGAGCGGCTAAGGCAGAATGGGGAGAAGACGATGGCGGACGTTGTGTGCTTTGGCGATCTGCTGATCGACTTCATCCCGACCACGAGCGGCATGAGCTTCGCCGACCTGCCGAGCTTCCAGCCCGCCCCCGGCGGCGCGGCGGCCAATGTCGCCGTCGGCCTTGCCCGGCTTGGCGTTGCGAGCGCCTTCATGGGCAAGGTCGGCGACGAGGCATTCGGCCATCTGCTGGTCGACACGCTGGCCCGCGAGGGCGTCGACGTCGCACCGATCCGCTTCGATGAGCGCGCCCGCACCGCCCTCGCCTTCGTCACCCTAACCGCCGAGGGCGAGCGCGATTTCCTGTTCTTCCGCCACCCCTCCGCCGACATGCTGTTCACGCCCGGCGAGGTCGATGTCGCGGCGATCCAGGCGGCGAAAATCTTCCATTTCGACTCGATCAGCCTCGCCCCGGCCCAATCGCGCGGCACAGCCCTCTTTGCGGCCGACGAAGCGGCTAAGGCCGGCAAGCTGATCTCCTACGACGTCAATCTCCGCCCGCCGCTCTGGGACGGCGAGGACGAGGCGCGCGCCGGCATCGTCGAAGGCTTGCAGCGGGCCGCCGTCGTCAAGATCAGCGACAGCGAGCTGGAATTCATGACCGGCGGCGCGGCCGCGCAGGATTTTCGCGCCCGGCTCTGGCATGACGGGCTGAAGCTCGCCGTCATCAGCCTCGGCGAGCGGGGCTGCGTCGCGATCACGCCGGAGACGGAGATCGAGGTGCCGAGCGTCCCGGTCGCGGTCGTGGACACGACCGGCGCGGGCGACGGCTTCGTCGCGGGGCTGCTCTCGGGCATCGCGCGGAACCCGGCCGTGCTCGGCGACGTTCCCGCGCTCGCCGAACTCTGCCGCTTCTCCAATGCGGTGGGGGCGCTCACGACCACCGCGCGCGGCGCCATCCCGTCCCTGCCCACGACGGCCCAAGTCGACGCGCTGCTGTCACGCCAATAAGGATCCGATCAGACGCATGGCCTATGATGCCCAGACACTGAGCTATTCGGGAGACCCATCATGACCGCACCCAACCGAGAGGCGGCCTGGCAGGCTCTGGAAGCCCACGCCCTGACGATGGCTCCCCGGCATCTGCGCGCGCTGTTCGCGGCCGCGCCGGACCGTTTCGAGCGCTTCAGCTTCAGCCTCGGCGACCTGCTGGTGGACATCTCGAAGCAGCGCATCGACGGTGAAACGCTGCGGCTGCTGCTCGATCTCGCCAAAGCCGCCGATGTCGAAGGCTGGCGCGACCGCATGTTCTCCGGCGAGAAGATCAACAGCACCGAGAACCGCGCCGTCCTGCATACCGCGCTGCGCAATCGCGCCAACCGGCCGGTGCTCGTCGATGGCGCGGACGTCATGCCCGGCATCAATGAAGTGCTCGACCACATCCGCGATTTCACCGGCCGCGTCCGCAGCGGCGAATGGCGCGGCTCGTCCGGCCAGACCATCACCGACATCGTCAATATCGGCATTGGCGGCTCGGACCTCGGGCCGCTGATGGTCTGCGAGGCGCTCAAACCCTATCAGCGCGCGGATCTGCGTCCGCATTTCGTCTCGAACGTCGACAGCGCGCATCTCGTCGATACGCTGGCCCGCCTCGACCCGGCTCGCACGCTGTTCATCGTCGCCTCGAAGACGTTCACCACCCAGGAGACGATGGCGAACGCCGCGTCCGCGCGGGCCTGGCTGGTCGAAAAGCTCGGCGCGGACGCCGACATCGCCAAGCATTTCGTCGCCGTCTCCACCAACCAACAAGCCGTCGCCGCCTTCGGCATCGATCCGGCCAATATGTTCGGCTTCTGGGACTGGGTCGGCGGCCGCTACTCGCTGTGGTCCGCCATCGGCCAGCCGATCGCGCTCGCCATCGGCTTCGAGCGCTTCGAGGAACTGCTGGACGGCGCCTTCGCCATGGACGAGCATTTCCGCATCAGCCCGCTCGCTGAAAACATCCCGGTCCTGCTTGCCCTCGTCGGCATCTGGAACCACAATCTCCTTGGTGCGGCCTCGCACGCCGTGCTGCCGTACGACCAGCATCTCAACCGCTTCCCGGCCTATCTCCAGCAGGCCGACATGGAGAGCAACGGCAAATCCATCCGCCGCGACGGCCGCAAGGCCGATCGCGCCACCGGCCCCATCATATGGGGCGAGCCGGGCACCAACGGCCAGCACGCCTTCTACCAGCTCATCCACCAGGGCACCGAGCTCATTTCGGCCGATTTCATCGCCGCCGCCCAAAGCCAGACGCCGCTCGGCGATCACCACGCCATCCTGCTCGCCAACTGCCTCGCCCAGACCGAAGCCCTCGCCTTCGGCAAGACCGCCGAGGAAGCCCGCGCCGAGCTGCAAGCGAGCGGCGCATCGCCGTCCGGCATCGACGCGCTCGTCCCGCACAAGGTCTTCGACGGCAACCGGCCGACCACCACCATCCTCTATGACCGCCTGACGCCCTTTGCGCTCGGCCGCCTCATCGCTTTGTATGAGCACAAGATCTTCGCCCAGGGTATCATCTGGGACATCAACAGTTTCGACCAGTGGGGCGTCGAGCTTGGCAAGCAGCTTGCAAAGGTCATTCTGCCCGAACTCAGCGCCAGGGAGGACGTCATCGACCACGACAGCTCGACCAATGGCCTGATCAACCATCTGCGTGCCCGCCGCCATCCGACAGGCCAAAGGACCTAGCATGACGTCATTGCCGCTGCCCATTCCCGCCATCGATCCGCAGGGCTTCAAGGACGAGATCCTGGCGAAGCTGGTCTTCGCCGTGGGCAAGGATCCGGCCCATGCCAGCCCGCGCGACTGGCTGATCGCGACCTCGCTCGCCGTGCGCGACCAGTTGGTGACGCGCTGGATGGACAGCACCCGGCAGATCTATGCAGGCGCGGAGAAGCGGGTCTATTACCTCTCGATGGAATTCCTGATCGGCCGCCTGCTGATCGACAGTCTCGCCAATCTCGGCCTGCGGGAGATTTGCGAAAAAGCCCTCGGCGAACTCGGCCAGTCGCTCGACGCGCTCAAGGAATTGGAGCCGGACGCCGCGCTCGGCAATGGCGGGCTCGGGCGGCTGGCGGCGTGTTTTCTGGAGAGCATGGGCTCGGTCGGCATCGCCGGCTTCGGCTATGGCATCCGCTACGATCACGGGCTGTTCCGGCAGGTCTTCGACGAGGGCCGCCAGATCGAGATGCCGGAAAACTGGCTCTCGTTCGGCAATCCCTGGCAATTCGAGCGGCCGGAAGTCGCCTATGAGATCGGCTTCGGCGGCGCGGTTGCCCAGCCGGCCGGCGAGAATGCCAGCCGACGCGCGTGGTGGCACCCGGCCGAGCGCGTCATCGCCGTTGCCTTCGATACGCCGATTGCGGGCTGGCAGGGACGGCGGGTGAATACGCTGCGGCTGTGGTCGGCGCGCTCGCCCGAGCTGATGCGGCTCGACGCCTTCAATCGCGGCGACTATGTCGATGCCTTCGCCGAGCAGACCAAGGCCGAGAGCATTTCGCGCGTGCTCTATCCCGATGATTCCACGCCCATCGGCCAGGAACTCAGGCTGAAGCAGGAATATTTCTTCACCTCGGCCTCGCTGCAGGATTTGCTTCGCCGCCATATCGACCAATATGGCGACCTTGCCTCCCTGCCGGACAAGGCCGCGATCCAGCTCAACGACACCCATCCGGCGCTCGCCGTGCCGGAACTGATGCGGCTGCTGGTCGACGGGCACGGCATGGCCTGGGGCGAGGCATGGCGGCTGACGCAAGGCTGCATCGCCTACACGAACCACACGCTCCTGCCGGAAGCGCTGGAAAGCTGGCCGGTCGCGCTGATGGAGCGGCTTCTGCCGCGCCACATGCAGATCGTCAGGCTGATCCACGAGGACGAGATGGCGGCGCTGGTGGGGCAGGGCATCCGGGATGAGATCGCCGCCCAGGTGGCGCTGATCGACGACAGGACGCAGCGCGTGCGCATGGGCAATCTCGCCTTTCTCGGCGCGCATCGGGTGAACGGCGTATCGGCGCTGCACACCAAGCTGATGAAGCAGACCGTGTTCAGCGCCCAGCACCGGCTGTTTCCCGACCGCATCGTCAACGAGACCAACGGTATCACGCCCCGTCGCTGGCTGCTGGAGTCCAATCCCGGCCTCGCCGCGCTGGTGACGGAGGCGATCGGCGACCGCTGGATCGGCGATCTCGGCCAGCTCGAAGCGCTGGCGCCGATGGCCGATGACGCAGCGTTTCGCGAGCGCTATGCAGCGGTCAAACAGGCGAACAAACACGTGCTCGCCCACGTGATCGAGGCGGAGATCGGGCTAAAAGTCGATGCGGGCGCGCTGTTCGATGTGCAGATCAAACGCATCCACGAATATAAGCGGCAATTGCTCAACGTCCTGGAAGCCATCGCGCATTACCACGCGATCCGCGCCGAGCCGTCCAAGGACTGGCAGCCGCGCGTGAAAATTTTCGGCGGTAAGGCGGCGGCGTCCTATCACACGGCGAAAACGATCATCCGGCTCATCAACGACGCGGCGCGAGTCATCAACGCCGATCCCGTCATCGGCGACCGGCTGAAGATCGTCTTCCTGCCGGATTACCGCGTCTCGCTGGCAGAGAAGATCATCCCGGCCGCCGACCTGTCCGAGCAGATTTCGACGGCAGGCATGGAAGCGTCCGGCACCGGCAACATGAAGCTGGCGCTGAACGGCGCGCTGACCATCGGCACGCTCGACGGCGCCAATGTCGAGATCCGGGAGCATGTCGGCGCGGAGAACATCTTCATCTTCGGTCTGACGGCGGACGAGGTGCTGGCGACACGCGAAGGTTTTGATCCGGCAAAGGCGATTGCCGCCTCCCCGGCCCTGCGCAAGACCTTCGATGCCATCGCTGAGGGCGCCTTCTCGCCGGGCGAGCCCGGCCGCTATCACGGGCTGATCGAAGGCTTGATCCAGCGCGATTACTTCCTCGTGACGGCGGATTTCGACGCCTACGCCGCCGCGCAGGGCGATGTGGATCGTGTCTACGCCGATCCGGCGACATGGGTCAGGAAGGCAATCCTGAACACCGCCCATGCCGGCTGGTTCTCCTCCGACCGGACCATTCGCGGCTATGCCAGCGATATCTGGGGCATCCCGACCCGCGACGCAGGCGAGGCCGCGCGATGAGCAGCGGCGAACCAGCCAGAGAGGCCATCGAAGCCGTCGTCAGAGGCGCCTGCCGCGATCCCTTCGCCGTGCTCGGGCCGCATCGTGTGGACGGCGGCCTTGCCATCCGCGCCTTCCAGCCCGACGCGGAAGCGCTGACCGTCATCGGCCGCGACGGCGAAGCGCTTGGTCAGCTTGAGCGCATCGATCCCGCCGGCTTCTATTCGGGCGTCGTCGCGGACGTTGCGGACTACCGCCTCCGCGCCCGCCGCCACGGCGATCAGTGGGACCTGGAGGACCCCTACCGCTTCGGCCCGCTGATCGGCGAACTCGACACGCATCTCTTCGGGGAGGGAAGTCACCGGCGGCTCTGGGAACGGCTCGGCGCGCATCTCATCGAGCATCAGGGCATCGCGGGCACCCATTTCGCGGTCTGGGCGCCGGGAGCGCGGCGGGTCTCCGTGGTCGGCGATTTCAACCAGTGGGATGGCCGCCGCCACCAGATGCGCCTGCATCCGGGCGTCGGCATCTGGGAGATTTTCCTGCCCGGCCGCGGCGAGCGCACGGTCTACAAATATGAAATTCTTGGCGCGGACGGCAGCCTGCTGCCGCTGAAGGCCGACCCGTTCGGCTTCGGCGGCGAGCTGCGTCCGAAAAATGCCTCCGTGGTGCGCCGCGTCGACCGTTTCGAATGGAGCGACGGCGATTGGCGCGCATCCCGCCGCGCGCGGCAATCCATCGACGCGCCGATCTCGATCTACGAAGTGCATCTCGGCTCCTGGCGGCGGGGCGAGGGCAACCGCTTCCTCTCCTATGACGAGATCGCCGACCAGCTCATTCCTTACGTCCAGGAACTCGGCTTCACCCATATCGAGCTCTTGCCGATCACCGAGTTCCCCTTCGACGGCTCCTGGGGCTATCAGCCCATCGGCCTGTTCGCGCCGACCTCCCGCTTCGGCGACCCTGCCGCCTTCGCCCGTTTCGTCGACCGCTTTCATCAGGCCGGAATCGGCGTCTTGCTCGACTGGGTGCCCGGCCATTTCCCGTCCGACGAGCATGGCCTCGGCCGCTTCGACGGCACCGCGCTCTACGAGCACGAAGACCCGCGCCAGGGGTTCCATCAGGATTGGAACACGCTGATCTACAATTACGGCCGTCCCGAAGTGGCGAACTATCTGCACGCCAATGCGTTGTTCTGGCAGGACATTTATCATCTGGACGGCCTTCGGGTCGATGCCGTCGCCTCCATGCTCTATCTCGACTATTCCCGCAAGGCCGGCGAGTGGCTGCCCAACCGCCATGGCGGCCGCGAAAATCTCGAAGCCATCGATTTCCTCAAGCGCACCAACGAACTCACCTATGGCGCCGATGACAGCATCATGATGGTGGCCGAGGAATCGACCGCATGGCCGGGCGTGTCGCGGCCGACATCGGCGGGCGGGCTGGGCTTCGGCTATAAGTGGAACATGGGCTGGATGCACGACACGCTCGTCTACATGAGCAAGGACCCCGTGCATCGCCGCTGGCATCACCACCAGATGACTTTTGGCCTGCTCTACGCCTTCACGGAAAATTTCGTGCTGCCGCTCTCGCATGACGAAGTCGTGCACGGCAAGGGCACCATCCTGACGCGGATGCCCGGTGATGACTGGCAGAAATTCGCAAATTTGCGGGCCTATTACGCCTTCATGTGGGGGCATCCGGGCAAGAAGCTCTTGTTCATGGGCCAGGAATTCGGCCAGCGCGGCGAGTGGAATGCGGATCGGTCGCTGGACTGGCATCTGCTCGGCGAACGGCCGCACGAAGGCGTGCGCATGCTGGTCAAGGATCTGAACCGGCTCTATCGGCAGGAGCCCGCACTGCACCAGCTCGATTGCGACGCGGCCGGCTTCGAATGGCTGGAGGCCAGCGACGCGGACACCTCGATCCTGGCATGGCTGCGCAAGAGCCGCGACGGGCGCGCCCCGGTTTTGGTGGTCTCAAATTTCACCCCGACGCCACGCCCCGGCTACCGCCTCGGCCTCCCCGCCTCGGGCCGCTGGCGCGAAATCCTGAACACCGACGCGGACATTTACGGCGGCTCCGGCATGGGCAATCTCGGCATGATCGAGACCGAGGAAGTGGCGAGCCACGGCCGCCCCTACTCGGCCCGGATGACGCTGCCGCCGCTAGCCACTGTCTGGTTCCGCCTGGAGGAGAATGGCTGATGCCGGGTCGCTTTTTCCGTCGCCCCGGCCGTCAGAGCCGGGGCCTACTCGCATCACCGCTTGCCGCAGTGCTTGCGGGGCGGCCATTGGGTCCCGGCTCGCCGCTGCGCGACGTCCGGGACGACGAATTGAGGGCGTCGGCAGAAGCGCAGGGCGCTAGCAAGCCGATGAACAGTAACGCGTAAACGACGATCAGAGGACACGACAAATCCGGAGGAGGAGAAGATGGGCAGGACGGAGCGGGTCGCATCGAACCTATCGCGCAACGCGATGGCTTATGTGCTGGCGGGTGGCCGCGGCGCGCGCCTTCTGGAGCTCACCGACAAACGCGCCAAACCCGCCGTCTATTTCGGCGGCAAGAGCCGGATCATCGACTTCGCTCTCTCCAATGCGCTGAATTCCGGCATCCGCCGCATCTGCGTCGCGACGCAATACAAGGCGCATTCTCTGATCCGCCATCTCCAGCGCGGCTGGAATTTCTTCCGCCCAGAGCGCAACGAAGGTTTTGACATCCTGCCCGCCTCGCAGCGGGTGTCCGAGAGCCAGTGGTATGCCGGCACCGCCGATGCGGTGTTCCAGAACATCGACATCATCGATGCCTATGGCCCGGAATATATGGTCATCCTGGCGGGCGACCATGTCTACAAGATGGATTACGAGCCGATGCTCCAGCAGCACGTCAATGCCGGCGCCGACGTCACGGTCGGCTGCCTGGAGGTGCCGCGCGCTGAGGCCAGCGGCTTCGGCGTCATGCAGGTCGATCAGGACGACCGCATCATCCAGTTCCTGGAAAAGCCAGCCGATCCGCCTGGGATGCCGGACAAGCCGGACATGGCGCTCGCCAGCATGGGCATCTATGTCTTTCAGACCAATTTCCTGTTCGACGCGCTCCGGCGCGATGCGGCCGACCCGACCTCCGAGCGCGATTTCGGCAAGAACATCATCCCCTACCTGGTCAAGCACGGCAAAGCCGTCGCGCACCGCTTCCCCGCCTCCTGCGTCAGGAGCGGCGAAGAATTTTCCGACGAGCCCTATTGGCGCGATGTCGGCACCATCGACGCCTATTGGCAGGCCAATATCGACCTCACAGATTTCACCCCCGCCCTCGATCTCTACGACCGCGAATGGCCGATCTGGACCTATGCGGAAGTCACGCCGCCGGCCAAGTTCATCCATGACGAAGCGACCCGTCGCGGCATGGCGGTCAGCTCGATGGTCTCCGGCGGCTGCATCATTTCGGGCAGCAAGATCTCGCAATCGCTGCTGTTCACCGGCGTGCATTCGCACTCTTTCAGCGAGCTGGATCAGGTGGTGGCGCTGCCTTATGTCGAAATCCGGCGCAATGCCCGGCTGAAGAAGGTGGTGATCGATCGCGGCGTCCGCATTCCGGAAGGGCTGGTCGTCGGCGAGGATCCCGTGGAGGATGCGCGCCGCTTCCGGCTCAGCGAGGGCGGCGTCTGCCTTATCACCCAGACGATGATCGACCGGCTGAAGAGCTGATCCATGCGCGTGCTCTCGGTCGCCTCGGAATTCTTTCCGCTGATCAAGACCGGCGGCCTCGCCGACGTCGCCGGGGCGCTGCCGGGCGCGCTGGCGGTGGAAGGCGCCGAGATGCGCACGCTGCTGCCGGGCTATCCCGCCGTCATGGCGCAGCTCGGCGGCACGAACATCGTCGGCAAGTTCGACGATCTGTTCGGCGGCCGGGCGACGCTGCGCGAGACGGCCTATGGGCGCAATGCGACGCCGCTTTTGATCCTCGACGCGCCGCATCTCTATGACCGGCCCGGCAATCCCTATCTCGGCAAGAGCGGCAAGGACTGGCCGGACAATCATTTCCGCTTCGCCGCCTTGTCCTGGGCGGCGAGCCGCATCGGCCTCGGGCTGATCGAGGGCTGGCGGCCCGATGTCGTCCACGGCCATGACTGGCAGGCGGGCCTGATGCCGATCTATCTTGGGTCGGCGGCGGGGCGGCCGGGGACGCTGCTCACCATCCACAATCTCGCTTTCCAGGGCGTCTTCCCCGCCGAGCTGCTGCGCCCGCTGCGCCTGCCGCGCGCCGGCTTCGCTATGGATGGCTTCGAATATTGGGGCCAGATCAGCTTCCTGAAGGCCGGCCTCGTCTATGCCGACCGCCTCAGCACCGTCAGCCCCACCTATGCGCGCGAGATCTGCACGCCCGCCTTCGGCGCCGGGCTCGACGGCGTACTGCGCCTGCGCCAGGGCGTCCTCACCGGCATCACCAACGGCATCGACGCCGAGATCTGGAACCCTGAGACCGATCCCAATATTGCCAAGCCCTACGGTGCCAAGACCCTCGAGGCGAAAGCCGCCGACAAGGCCGCGCTGCAACAGCGCTTCGGCCTCGATGCCGATCCGGACGCGCCGCTGTTCTGCGTCATCAGCCGCCTGACCGCCCAGAAGGGCCTCGACCTGCTGCTCGGCGCGCTGCCGCATATTCTTTGGCGCGGCGGTCAGCTCGCGGTGCTTGGCAGCGGCGACAAAGGGCTCGAGGAGGCGTTCCTCGCCGCCGCGCGAAAAAATCCGGGGCGGATCGGGGTGGTCTTCGGCTATGACGAGGCGCTGTCGCACAAGATCCAGGCGGGGGCGGATGCGATCATCGTGCCCTCGCGCTTCGAGCCTTGCGGACTGACCCAGCTTTACGGCCTGCGCTACGGCACGCTGCCCATCGTCGCCCGAGTCGGCGGGCTCGCCGATACGGTGATCGACGCCAATCAGGCGGCGCTGCTCGACGGCGTCGCGACCGGCTTCCAGTTCCGGCCCGACGATGGCGACGATCTGCAAGCCGCCATCGACCGGGCCTTTGCGGTTTACGCCGACCGGCCCACCTGGCAGGCGATGCAGCGCCATGCGATGGGGCGCAAGGTCGACTGGTCGGTGCCGGCCAAGAGTTATGCCGCGCTCTACCGCAAGATCGCCGAGGACCGCGCGGCGGCCTCGCAAATGACGCCGAAAACTGCCAATAGAAGCGCCAAGCCGGTCAAAGCCGCAACGCCCGGCCCGAATCAGACGCGCGCCCTGGGAGAGGCCACGATGACGATCAAGACCGTTCCGACCAAACCCTTCGAGGGGCAGAAGCCCGGCACCTCGGGGCTGCGCAAGAAGGTGCCGGTGTTCCAGCAGCCGCATTATGTGGCGAATTTCGTGCAGTCGATCTTCAACGCCCTTCCCGGCATCGAGGGCGAGACGCTGGTCGTCGGCGGCGACGGGCGCTACTACAATAAAGAGGCGATCCAGATCATCCTGAAGATGGCGGCGGCGAACGGCGTCGGCCGGGTGATCGTCGGCCAGGACGGCCTGTTCTCGACGCCCGCCGTCTCCTGTGTGATCCGCAAGCGCGGCGCTTTCGGCGGCATCGTGCTGTCGGCGAGCCACAATCCCGGCGGCCCGGACGGCGATTTCGGCATCAAATACAATGCCGGCAATGGCGGCCCCGCGTCCGAGAAGATCACCGACGCGATCTACGCCAACACGCTGTCCATCGACGCCTACCGCGTTCTCGACGCTGCCGATGTCGATCTCTCGATGCCCGGCAGCACGCGGCTCGGCGATCTCGACATCGAAGTCATCGATCCGGTCAGCGACTATCAGGAGCTGATGGAGACGCTGTTCGACTTCGGCGCCATCCGCGACCTGTTCAAGAGCGGCTTCACCATGCGCTTCGACGCCATGCACGCCGTCACCGGCCCCTATGCGACCGCCATCCTGGAGGAAACGCTCGGCGCGCCCGAGGGAACGGTCGTCAACGGCGTGCCGAGCCCGGATTTCGGCGGCCATCATCCCGATCCCAACCTCGTCTACGCCAAGGACCTCTACGACCTGCTGATGAGCGCCGACGGCCCCGATTTCGGCGCCGCCTCCGATGGCGACGGCGACCGCAATCTCATCATCGGCAAGGGCATCTTCGTCACGCCGTCCGACAGCCTCGCTCTGCTCGCGGCCAATGCCAGCCTCGCGCCCGGCTATGCGGACGGCCTCGCCGGCATCGCGCGCTCCATGCCGACGAGCGCGGCGGTCGACCGCGTCGCCAAAAACCTCGGCATCCCGATCTTCGAGACGCCGACGGGCTGGAAATTCTTCGGCAATCTGCTCGACGCGGGCATGGCGACCATCTGCGGCGAGGAGAGCGCGGGCACCGGCTCCAACCATGTGCGCGAGAAGGATGGACTGTGGGCGGTGCTGCTCTGGCTCAACATTCTCGCAGAACGCCAGCAGCCGGTCGCCGATATCGTCGCCGAGCACTGGCAGTTCTACGGGCGCAATTTCTACACACGCCACGATTATGAAGAGGTGGACGCCGCCGCCGCCGCCAAGCTGATGGCCGATCTCGGCGCCCGCCTCAAAAGCCTGCCCGGCACCGAGACCGCGGCGGGAAAAATTACCAGCGCCGATGATTTCGCCTATCACGATCCGGTCGACGGATCGCTGAGCGAACATCAGGGCCTGCGCATCGGCTTCGCGGACGGCTCGCGCATCGTCTTCCGCCTGTCCGGCACCGGGACGGCGGGCGCGACGCTGCGCGTCTATCTCGAGCGCTACGAGCCCGATCCGTCCAAGCACGACGTCCCAACGCAAACCGCCGTCGCCTCGCTGATCGCCGCCGCCGAAACTCTGGCGGGCATCAAACAGCGCACCGGCCGCAACGCGCCGTCAGTCATCACGTGAGTTTTGTCAGTACCGGGCGCGTCGACGCCGCCCGCTGGGCGATATCGGCGATTTTCTTCATGAACGGCGCGGGCGTCGGTCTGTGGGCCGCGCATATTCCCATCGTGCGCTCCCGGCTCGAGCTGGATGAGCGGATGCTGGGATGGGTGCTGCTCGCCATGGGCGGCGCGGCGATGATCTCGATGCCGCTGGCCGCCGCCGGGATCGGCCGCTTCGGCACGCGCCGCGCAGCGGCCTTCATGGCCTTCGCCTTCGCCGTCGCCGTGCCGCTGCCGATCCTCGCCCCGACGACGCTGGCGCTGTTCGCGGCGGCGGTCATTTTCGGCGCCTGCAATGGCGGGCTCGACGTCTCGATGAACGCCCATGCCAGCGACGTCGAGGCAGCGCGGGGGCGTCCGACCATGTCCTCGTTCCACGGTTTTTTCAGCCTCGGCGGTCTGGCGGGCGCGGCGCTCGGCGGCAGCCTGATCGGGGCCGGATGGGGCAATGGCGGCGGCGCAGCGGTCGCCGTTGCCTTCGGCCTGCTGGCCCTGATACCGGCGGTCCTCAATCTTCTGCCCGGTGTGCATGTCGCAAGCTCCGCCGGACATTTCGGCTGGCCACGGCGGGCGGCGCTCACCCTCGGCATCCTGGCCTTGCTCGCCATGGGCGTCGAAGGCGCCGTCGCGGATTGGAGCGCGCTGCTGCTGACGGAACATACCGGATCGTCCGCCGCCTTTGCCGCCACCGGATATGCCGCATTCTCCATCGTCATGGCCGCCTGCCGTTTTGCCGGCGATTCGCTGATCTCCCGCTTTGGCGCGCGCAACATGATGATCGCTGGCGGCATCCTGATCGCGCTCGGGCTGGTCTCGTCCGCGACCATCCCGCATCCGCTGCTGGCCGCCGCGGGCTTTGCCCTCGTCGGCCTTGGCGCGGCGAATGTGGTGCCCGTGATCTTCTCCGCCGCCGCGCGCCTGCCCGGCCTGCCGCCGGGAGCGGGCGTCGCCGCCGTGGCGAGCGTCGGTTATGCCGGGCTGCTGATGGGGCCGCCGCTGATCGGCGGCGTCGCGTCGCTGACCGGCCTTGCCACCGCGCTCGGGCTGCTGTCGCTGGCGGGCCTCGCCATCGTCGCCGGCGCGGGCGCGGTGGACGGACGCGCCGCGGATTGAGGCTTGGCGCGTCGACCGCATTGACGCGATGATGGCACAAACACGCGTTCACTAGGGAAGGACACGAAAATGGCTGCACAGAACAAGGTCGCGCTGATCACCGGCGGCGGCACCGGGATCGGACAGGCGGCGGCGCTGGCGCTGCAGGGCGATGGCTGGGATGTCGTCATCACCGGGCGGCGCAAGGAAGAACTGGACAAGACCGTCCAGCAGGCCAAGGCGGAGGGCGGCAAGCTCCTCGCCATCGTCGCCGACGTCACCCGCCAGGACGAGGTCAAGCGCCTGTTCGCCGAGACCGTGGCGGCATTCGGCCGGCTCGATTTCCTGTTCAACAATGCCGGCATGGGCGCGCCGGCCGTGCCGATGGAGGAACTGACCCTCGCGCAATGGCAATCGGTGGTCGACGTCAACCTGACCGGCGCGTTCCTGTGCGCCCAGGAAGCCGTCCGCATCATGAAGGGCCAAACGCCGCAGGGCGGGCGCATCGTCAACAACGGCTCGATCTCGGCGCACACGCCCCGGCCGAATTCCGTCGCCTACACCGCAACCAAGCATGCCGTCACCGGGTTGACCAAATGCATCGCGCTGGACGGGCGGCCGTTCAACATCGCCTGTGGCCAGCTCGATATCGGCAATGCCGACACGGCGATGGGCGGCCGGATGAAGGCGGGCGTGCCGCAGGCCAACGGCACCATCGCGCCGGAAGCGGTGATGGATGTCGCCCATTGCGGCTCGGCGATCCGCTACATGGCCAGCCTGCCGCTCGAGGCCAATGTGCTGACGATGACGATCAAGGCGACCACCATGCCGTTCGAGGGGCGCGGCTGAGCAGGCGCCTCTCAGCGAAGGACGCCAGATGAAAGCCTATGCCAAGAAGGATTTTCCGGTCGATCAGATCCGGCGCTTTCTCGAGCCCGGGCCTATCGTGCTGGTCAGCTCGGCCTTCAACGGCAAGACCAACATCATGACGATGGGCTGGCATATGGTGATGGGTTTCCAGCCCTCGCTGATCGGCTGCTACATCTGGAGTGAGAACCACAGCTTCGACCTCATCCGGCAGAGCCGGAGTTGCGTCATCAACATCCCCGAGGTGGAACTCGCCGCGAAGGTCGTCGGCATCGGCAACAGCTCGGGCCGCGACATCGACAAATTCGCCGAGTTCGGGCTGACGGCGCTCGCGTCGGAAAAGGTCGAGGCCCCGTTGATCGCAGAGTGCTATGCCAATTACGAATGCAAGCTCGCCGATGACAGCCTGATCGACAGCTACAGCCTGTTCGTCTGGGAGGTGGTGAAGGCGCATGTCCCCGCCGCGCCGAAATATCCCCGCACCATCCACTATCGCGGCGATGGCATGTTCATGATCTCGGGGCAGAACACCACGCGCTGGCGCAGCGGTTTCAAGCCGCAGAACCTGTAGGGTCGGTGCTGGGGCCTCTGCCCCAGGCTAGAACGACCATTCCCGCGCCTTGGCGACCATGAAATCGCGGAAGACTTCGATGCGCTTGGAGGATTTCATCTCTTCGGGATAGACGAAATAGGTCTCGAAATTGGGAAGGCCGTCTTCGCCGTCGAGCACGGCGACGAGCTTGGGGTCGTCGCGGGCGACGTAATCCGGCAGCACCGCGAGGCCGAGGCCCCGGCGGACGCCTTCCAGCAGGCCGATCACATTGTTGATCTGCACCCCGGCGATGCGCGCGGCCGAGCCGTTCTCGCGGCCGGCTGTCTCCAGCCAGTTGATGCGGCGCAGATGCGGCGGCGCCATGCCGCCATAGGTGAGAATGCGGTGGCGCTCCAGTTCGGCGATGGTCTTCGGCGTTCCGTGCTTTTTGACGTAGTCGGGTGATGCGTAGACGTGATTATGCACCACGAACAGCTTGCGCCGGATGAGGTCGTTCTGCGATGGCGGCTGGAAGCGGATCGCCACATCGGCCTCGCGCATGCCCAGATCCAGCTCCTCGTCATTGAGGATGAGCTGCACGCGGATGTCAGGGTAGAGATTCATGAACTCGCCGAGGCGCGGCGTCAGCCAGACGATACCGAGCGCCACCGTCGTGGTGATGCGCAGGTCGCCATTCGGCTTGCCGCGCGAATCCGAGAGCAGGATTTCCGCCGAGGCCAGCTTCATGAAGACGTCCTGCGCAGTGCGGTAGAGCAGGTCGCCCTGCTCGGTCAGGACCAGCCCGCGCGCATGGCGGTGGAACAGCGGCGCCCGCAGCTCCCGCTCCAGGGCGCTGACCTGGCGGCTGACAGCCGACTGGCTCATATTCAGCGTCTCACCCGCGTGGGTGAAACTGCCGGCCTCGGCCGCAGCGTGAAATATTCTGAGCTTATCCCAGTCCATGAAAAACGATTATGCTTGTTTAATTGCGAAATGACTACTCGGCAGCCTGCGCGTGCGCTGCGTGATGCGCGAGAAACTTCTCCGCCTCGAGCGCAGCCATGCAGCCCATCCCGGCAGCGGTGACCGCCTGGCGATAGGTTTCGTCGGCCACGTCGCCGGCCGCGAAGACACCGGGGACATTCGTCGCGGTCGAATGCGGCGCGATGAGGATGTAGCCGTTCGGTTTCATCGCCACCTGGCCCTTGAAGATCTCCGTCGCCGGCGTGTGGCCGATGGCGATGAAGATGGCGTCGGTCGGGTAGTCATAGACTTCGCCGGTCAGCAGGTTCTTCAGCCGCGCCGCCTTGACGCTGAGCGGGGCTTCGCTGCCCACCACCTCCTCGAGCGCGGTGTTCCAGATCACGTCGATCTTGTCGTGCTTGAACAGCCGGTCCTGCAGGATGCGCTCGGCGCGCAGCTCGCTGCGGCGGTGGATGAGGGTGACCTTCCTGGCGTGATTGGTGAGGAACAGCGCCTCCTCGACCGCCGTATTGCCGCCGCCGATCACCACCACGTCCTTCTCGCGGCAGAAGAAGCCGTCGCAGGTGGCGCACGCCGAGACGCCAAAGCCCTTGAACCGCTCCTCGCTCGCAAGGCCGAGCCAGCGCGCCTGGGCGCCGGTGGCGATCACGACCGAGTCGGCGCTGTATTCGGCGCCGCTATCGGCCTTCAGCTTAAACGGCCGGCGGCTGAAATCGACCGAGGCGATATGGTCGGAGACGATCTCGGTGCCGACATGCAGCGCCTGCGCGCGCATCTGCTCCATCAGCCATGGGCCCTGGATAACATCGGCAAAGCCGGGATAGTTTTCGACATCGGTGGTTATGGTGAGCTGTCCGCCGGGCTGGATGCCTTCGATGATCAGCGGCTTCAGCATGGCCCGGGCAGCGTAAATCGCGGCGGTGTAACCCGCCGGTCCCGAACCGATAATGATCAGCTTCTCGTGGCGTGCGCCCATAATTATTCCCGATTCCAACCCTTTTCCCGACCACAGAGGTAAGAAATGTCAGGCTTGCTGACAAGTCTTGCGTTTCATTGGCGCGACATTGTCGACCGGAAACGCCGCCAGCGGGCCAGAATCTCGGCCGCGACGCGCTCGGCGGACTGAAGCGGCTCATAGGTCCAGGTCGTCAGCCCGGAGGGGGGCGAAGGCAGCGGGCGGGTTGCGCCATGGGCCTCGAGAGTCGCGTGGAAGCGCCGGAATTTGGCGCGTCCGCCGGGCGGCGTGAAGATGTAGACGGGACGGCCGGTGGCGCAGGCCTCGCCTGCCATATTCACCGAATCCGCCGTGACGATGAGCAGATCGGCGTGGGCGAGGAAATTTGCGTAAGGATTTTCCCCAAGGCCGCGCCAGAGGATGCGTGGGGCGTGCTCGGTGGCGGCGTCGGCGGCCGCGAGCAGGGCGCCGGGGGTGCGGCGCGAGGGCGTGATGAGAAAACTCGCGCCCTGGCTGGCTATATGGGCCAGTTTTGCGGCGAAATCGGCGATGGTGGCGGCGTCGTAAGCATAGCCGGCGCCGGGTCCGCCGAGGAAGACCGCGACGCGCGGGGAGGGCAGGGCGGCGATATCGGGCGGAATGGTCTCGCGCAGCGCGTGGAGCGCCTGAGCGGTAAAGCGATGCGGCGGGGTGGGGGTCGCGATGACGTTCGGGCCGACGAGGCCGTCATGCGTGGGCGCCCAAATCAGATCGGCGCTGGAGAGACCGGCCCGAGGGGACTGGAACAGCACGGCAAAAGCGCCCGCGCGCTTCAACGCGCGGACGAAGGGCACGGTCTGGCGCCCGGCGCCGAGGACAATCTCAGGGAGAGGCTTGGCGAGCAGGGCCGTGAGCTGGCGCGGGTCGGCGGGGCCGAATGGGGCGAGATGCCGCCAGAGCGCTCGGGCCGCGACCGGCTTGACTTCCGAGGCCAGACCCAGCGTCTGGGCGATGCCCCGCGTGATCGCCAGGTGACCGGCGACGCCGTCCGAAATGATCCAGCCGCGCCGCCCGCGCAGGGCTTCGGCATTGGCGTCCGGCGCAACAATATCGATTGCCGTGGGGTTTTCGCTTTTCATTTCTTGCGCGAGGGTCGCCAGCATCTATGTTGGGGCAAAGCCGAGTCAGCAGAGTCACTCTCTAAACCCGCCCGGCCCGGAGGCCAAGCATGAACATCAGGCGCGAGGGGCCCGCATGGGCCACGCTCGACCGAATCGACTGGCAAATCCTCAAGGAATTGCAGGCCGACGGGCGGATGACCAATGTCGAACTGGCGAGCCGTGTCGGCATTTCGGCGCCGCCCTGTCTGCGCCGGGTGCGGGCGCTGGAAAAAGCCGGCTACATCCTTGGCTACCATGCCCGGCTGAACACCAAGCTGCTCGGTTTCGACATGGAGGCCTATGCCATGGTGCGGCTGAGCAGCCAGGCCGAGGCCGATCTGGTCGCCTTCGAAAAGCTGGCCCGTTCCTGGAGCTATGTCCGCGAATGCGCGATGCTTTCGGGGGATGTCGATTTCCTGTTGAAATGTGTGGCGCCGGATCTGGCGTCCTTCCAGAACTTCATCATCCGCGATCTGACCGCAGCGCCCAATGTCGACCACCTGCGCACGGCGTTCTCGATCCGGATTTCTAAGTTCGAGCCGGGCTTGCCGCTGGATTGACGGTTGCCGACCGGCGAGCGCTGCAGCGAGAGGAGATGCGGGCAGGCCCCGGCTCTTCGGCCGGGGCGACGGTGTGGAGGCGGCCGAAAATCAGCCGAACTTGACCTGCAGGATCTCGTAGCTCTTGTGGCCGCGCGGGGTCGACACTTCGACCACGTCGCCCGCCCGCTTACCGATCAGGGCGCGCGCGATCGGCGAGTTGATGGCGATCTTGCCGCCCTTCACGTCGGCCTCGAAATCGCCGACGATCTGATAGGCCAGCTCGTCGTCGGTGTCCTCGTCGACGATGCGCACCACGGCGCCGAATTTCACCGTGTCGCCGGACAGTTTCGACACGTCGATGATGTCGGCACGGGAAATCTTGTCTTCCAGGTCGGAGACGCGGGCCTCGTTCATGCCCTGCGCTTCCTTCGCCGCATGATATTCGGCGTTCTCAGAAAGATCCCCATGGGCACGCGCTTCGGCAATCGCCTTGATGATGCGAGGACGCTCAACTGTTTTTAATTGTTTAATTTCGGCTTCCAGCGCGGCGTAACCAGCTGCGGTCATCGGAACTTTTTCTAAGGACATTTCCCAAATTCTCCCTTGGCCCCAGAACCTCCCTAGGCCAACTTTTGCGTCAGACGATTAATTGAAACAAATTGGTGGCTAGTTGGCGATAGCGGATCGCTCTGCTGGACCACTCCGGCCGATATATTTTTGCAAAGGGGCCACTTCAAGTATCCCGGCCCGCATCGCAGAGATCGCCTTGGTGACAGCCAGCGCCCCTGAAATCGTCGTATAATAGGGGATGTGGTAGAGAAGCGCCGTGCGCCTTATCTCAGAACTGTCAGCCAGAGCCTTGGCCCCTTCCGTGGTGTTAAATACTAATGCAACTTCGCCATTCTTCATAGCGTCCACGATATTGGGCCGGCCTTCAAGAACTTTGTTGATGCGCTCACACGGAATTCCGTGAGCTTCGAGGTGGCGCTTGGTGCCTCTGGTTGCAAGGATCTTGAAGCCCATCGCCACCAATTCCCTGATCGATGGCATGATCCGGTCCTTATCCGTGTCCTTGACCGAAACGAACACCGTGCCGCTTGCCGGAACCTTACTGCCGCTCGCGATCTGGCTCTTGGCGAAGGCGAGCGCGTAATCCATGTCGATGCCCATGACCTCGCCGGTCGAGCGCATTTCCGGCCCGAGCACCGGATCGACTTCGGGGAAACGGGCGAAGGGGAAGACGGCTTCCTTCACCGCGATATGCTTGAACACCGGCTCCTTGAGGGCGAATTCGCGCAAGGGCTTGCCCGCCATCACCTGCGAGGCGATGCCGGCAACCGCGAGGCCGACGGTCTTCGCCACGAAAGGCACGGTGCGGCTGGCGCGCGGATTGACTTCCAGAATGTAGATTTCGCCGTCCTTGATGGCGAATTGCACATTCATCAGGCCGACGACCTTCAGCGCCAGCGCCAGCTTGGTGGTTTGCACCTTGATGGCGGCGATCAGCTCCGGCGAGAGCGAATAGGGCGGCAGCGAGCAGGCCGAATCGCCCGAATGCACGCCCGCTTCCTCGATATGCTCCATGATGCCGCAGATGAAGACATCCTTGCCATCGGCGATGGCGTCGACATCGACCTCGATGGCGTCGCGCAGATAGCTGTCGAACAGCAGCGCATTGCGGGCGAGCACGTCGTTGATCTGGGCAAGCGGGCGGCCCGGATGGCGGTTGCGCACATCCGGCGGGACGAAGGAGGCGAGCGTCGTCTCGATATAGTCCTTCAGCGCGATGCCGTCGTGGATGATGGCCATGGCGCGGCCGCCGAGCACGTAGGACGGGCGGATCACCAGCGGATAGCCGATCTCCTCGGCGATGAGCTGGGTCTGCTCGACACTGTGGGCGATGCCGTTGCGCGGCTGGCGCAGGCCGAGCCGTTCGATCAGCAGCTTGAAGCGGTCGCGGTCTTCGGCGAGGTCGATGGCGTCGGGCGAGGTGCCGAGGATCGGCACATTGGCGTCTTCGAGCGCCTGCGCCAGTTTCAGCGGCGTCTGGCCGCCGAACTGAACGATGACGCCCTTGACCTTGCCGCGCTTGCTCTCGACGCGGACGATCTCGAGCACATCCTCGGCGGTCAGCGGCTCGAAATAGAGCCGGTCGGAGGTGTCGTAATCGGTCGAGACGGTTTCCGGGTTGCAATTGACCATGATGGTTTCATAGCCGGCCTTCGACAGCGCAAAGGCGGCATGGCAGCAGCAATAGTCGAACTCGATGCCCTGGCCGATGCGGTTCGGCCCCGAGCCCAGAATGATGATTTTTTCGCGGTCGGTCGGATCTGCCTCGCAGGCGGCCTCGTCGTCGCTGCCGCTCTCATAGGTCGAATACATGTAGGGCGTCGGCGAGGCGAATTCGGCGGCGCAGGTGTCGATGCGCTTATAGACCGGGTGGACCCCCAGCGCATGGCGGCGGCGCGTCACCTCATCGGTGGAGAGGCCGGCGAGCGTCGCCAGGCGGGCATCGGAAAAGCCCTTGGCCTTCAGCGCGCGGAACTGCGTTTTGGTCTCCGGCAGGCCGTGGGCGCGGACGCGGTTCTCCCAGTCCACGATCTCCTGGATCTGGCTGACGAACCAATGGTCGATCTTGCAGGACATGTAGATCTGCTCGTGATCGACATTCAGCCGGAGCGCCTGCGCGACCTTCAAGATGCGATCGGGCGCCGGACGGCCCAGCGCCTCGCGCACGACATTCTTGTCGTCGCCCTGGCCGAGCCCCTCGAACTGCACGTCATCAAGGCCGGTCAGCTCGGTCTCCATCGAGCGCAGCGCCTTCTGCAGCGATTCCTGGAAGGTGCCGCCAAGGCCCAGCACTTCGCCGACCGATTTCATCGAGGTGGTCAGCGTCGAAATCGCGCCGGGGAACTTCTCGAAGGCAAAGCGCGGGATTTTCGTGACGACGTAATCGATGGTCGGCTCGAAGGAAGCCGGCGTCGCGCCCTGCGTGATGTCGTTCTCGAGTTCGTCGAGCGTATAGCCGACGGCGAGGCGCGCGGCGACCTTGGCGATCGGAAAGCCGGTCGCCTTCGATGCGAGAGCCGAGGAGCGCGAAACGCGCGGGTTCATCTCGATGACGACGAGCTGCCCGTCCACCGGATTGACGGCGAACTGCACGTTCGAGCCGCCGGTATCGACGCCGATCTCGCGCAGCACCGCGATCGAGGCGTTGCGCATCATCTGGTATTCTTTGTCGGTCAGCGTCAGCGCCGGAGCGACGGTGATCGAGTCGCCCGTATGCACGCCCATCGGGTCGATATTCTCGATGGAGCAGATGATGATGCAGTTATCCGCCTTGTCGCGGACGACCTCCATCTCATATTCCTTCCAGCCGAGCACCGATTCCTCGACCAGCACTTCGCGCGTCGGCGAGGCGTCGAGGCCCCGCTCGATGATGCGCAGATATTCCTCGCGATTATAGGCGACGCCGCCGCCGGTGCCGCCGAGCGTAAAGGACGGCCGGATGATGGCGGGCAGGCCGATGGTTTCCAGCCCCTTCAGGGCTTCGGTCAGATCGTGCGCCAGCATGGATTTCGGCGTGTCGAGGCCGATCTTGTGCATCGCCTCGCGGAAACGGTGGCGGTTCTCGGCCTTGTCGATGGCGTCCGCGCTGGCGCCGATCATCTCGACGTCGAGCCGCTTCAGCGTGCCATCCTTGAACAAAGCCAGCGCCGTGTTCAGCGCGGTCTGGCCGCCCATGGTCGGGAGCAGCGCCATCCGCTCGCCCGGATATTCGGCGCGCTCGCGCTCGATCACCTTGGCGACGATCTCCGGCGTGATCGGCTCGATATAGGTAGCGTCCGCCAGTTCCGGATCGGTCATGATCGTGGCGGGATTGGAATTCACCAGAATGATCCGATAACCCTCGGCCCGCAGCGCCTTGCAGGCCTGGGTGCCGGAATAGTCGAATTCACAAGCCTGGCCGATAACGATCGGCCCGGCTCCGATGATCAGAATGGAGTCGATGTCTGTACGTTTGGGCATAAATGAGCACTCGGTTCCGCGCGCTTATAAAGGAACTGGGGCGAGTTTCAACAAGGAGCTTTCCCGCAATCTAACAGGTTTGGGGCGGTCGGGGCGGCTAAACCGCTAAAGATTGTGCATCAGGTATGCAGGGGCGCGAATCGCCGGTCTATTCTTCTGAGGCGAATCTGAACCGCGGCTATTTGCCTTGACCGCTTTTCGAAAACTCGACATTGTGCCGCGATGATGACCCTAAGCCGTTCCGGCCGTGCCATTATCTGCATCATTATCGCGGGCTAACATAAGCTGGCGCGACCGTTCTGCTTTTCCCAAAATTGAACCGGACATCGCGCCTCGGCTAATTCGAGGAGGCGTTTCGTGCTGCCAAGACTCTACAATACGCGCACGCGGAAGAAGGAAGAGTTCCGTCCGCTCGACCCGAGCAATGTGCGCATGTATGTCTGCGGCCCGACCGTCTACGACTATGCCCATATCGGCAATGCACGCCCCGTCATCGTCTTCGACCTGCTGTACCGGCTGCTCCGCCACCTCTACGAGCCGGAGCATGTCCGCTATGTCCGCAACATCACCGATGTCGACGACAAGATTAACGCCCGCGCCTGCGAGCTTTATCCGGACCTGCCGCTCAACGAGGCCATCCGCAAGCTGACCGTCGAGACCACGGCGCAGTTCCACCGCGACGTCGCCGCGCTCGGCTGCCTGCCGCCGACGGATGAACCGCGCGCGACCGAATATATCGAGCAGATGCGGGCGATGATCGAGACCCTGGTCGAAAAGGGCTTTGCCTATGTCGGCGAGGAGCATGTGCTGTTCCACGTCGCGGCGATGCCGGATTACGGCCAGCTTGCCCGGCGCTCGCTCGACGAGATGCGGGCGGGCGCGCGCATCGAGGTCGCGCCCTATAAGCGCGATCCGATGGATTTCGTGCTGTGGAAGCCGTCGAAGGAAGGCGAGCCGTCCTGGCCGTCGCCTTCGGGCATTGCGAGCCCCGGCCGCCCCGGCTGGCACCTGGAATGCTCGGCGATGGCGGGCGCGCTGCTCGGCGACGTCTTCGACATCCATGGCGGCGGCATCGATCTGGTCTTCCCGCATCATGAGAACGAGGTGGCGCAGAGCCGCTGCGCCCATGGCACCGAGCTGATGGCCAATGTCTGGATGCATAACGGGCATTTGCAGGTCGAGGGCGAGAAGATGTCCAAGAGCGAGGGCAATTTCGTCACCATCAACGAACTGCTGAAGGACTGGGGTGGCTATGGCTGGCCGGGCGACGCCATCCGCTTCAACATGCTGCATACGCATTACCGCCAGCCGACCGACTGGACCTATGACAGCCTCGACAACGCGCATAAGACGCTGTGGGACTGGTACGGACATCTGGCCGATGTCGAGCCGAGCCGGAAGCTGCCCGACGCCTTCATCGAGCCGCTGCTCGACGATCTTAATACCCCCGGCGCGATTGCCGAGTTGCACAAGATGGCGCAGGAGCGGCGCTATGCGGACCTGCTGGCGAGCCTGCAATTCCTCGGGCTGACCGGCCGCCGTGACCGCCTCGGCCGTCTGCAGAACGGCGAGGCGCAGGCGCGGACGCTTGCGAGCGATGCTGAGATCCGCGCACTGATCGAGGCACGTATCGCCGCGCGCACGGAGAAAAACTGGGCCGAGGCCGACCGCATCCGCGATGAGCTCGTCGCCATGGGCGTGGTCATCAAGGATGCGAAGAACCCGAAGACGGGCGAGATCGAGACGAGCTGGGAGATCGCGCGGTGAGTCAGAAAAAAAAGCCCCCTCACCCGGCCGCTTCGCGTCCGCCCTCTCCCTCGAGGGGAGAGGGCTACGCTGAGCGAGAAGACACCGAGGCGGACAACGTCATGCTGGTAAGCAGCGGCGCCCGCTCGAAATGGGTCACGGCCCCTCCACACGGCACGGCTCAGCCCTCTCCCCTTGAGGGAGAGGGCGGGCGCCGAAGGCGACCGGGTGAGGGGGAGGCTGCGAGCGCAGCGTCTAGCGCCGCCAAATCCCGCCACCCAAACCGCGATACGGCCCGCCGTCTCCGCAAAACCATGACCGACGCCGAGCGCAAACTCTGGTCGCTCCTGCGCAGCCGTAAACTCGCCGGCTGCAAATTCCGCCGACAAGTTCCCATCGGCCCATACGTCGCGGACTTCCTCAGCCACGAATGCCACCTCATCGTCGAAACCGACGGAGGGCAGCACGCGCGCTCCCCGCACGCCCCCGACCGCGACGCCTGGTTCCGACATCACGGCTTCACGGTCGCCCGTTATTGGAAATCGGACGTCCTCGACAACCCGGACGGCGTCCTCGCGGATCTGACCGCGCGCGCCGCCACCGAACAGGAGGCACTCGCATGACCGAACTCATCATCGACCATACCGGCCTCAGCGTCGCCGACTTTCCCGCCATGCTCGCATTCTACGAGAAGGCGCTGGCGCCGCTCGGGGTGAAGGTCTTGATGCAGCTCGGCAAGGAGGAGACCGGCGATTTCGAGGGCGCCGGGCTCGGCCGCGAGAAGCCGATCCTGTGGATCGCGGGCGGTGGGCAGGCAAGCCCGCGCGTGCACATCGCCATCCGGGCGGACAACCGCGCTGGCGTGGATGCGTTCTACGCGGCGGCGATGGCGGCGGGCGGCACCGACAACGGCCCTCCCGGCCTTCGCAAGGACTACCATCCGAATTATTACGCCGCCTTCGTCCTCGACCCCGAAGGCCATAATCTCGAAGCGGTCTGCCATGCTGCCGAGGCTTAGATGATGGACGACGAGCGACATACGGGCGGCTGCCAATGCGGCGCGGTGCGCTACGCCTTTTCGGGCGAGCCCATCGATCCCCATATCTGCCATTGCCGCATGTGCCAGAAAGCCTTTGGCGGGCTGTTCGCCCCGCTGGCCGGCGTCACGCTGACCGCGCTCGAATGGACGCGCGGGCAGCCGGCGCTCTATCGCTCGTCCAACATCGCCGAGCGCGGCTTCTGCGCCGCCTGCGGCACGCCGCTGAGCTTCCGCTATCTCGATAGCGATATGATCAATGTCTCCATCGGCAGCCTCGACCATCCGGCGGAGGTGAAGCCCGGTCGGCAATATGGCATGGAAAGCCGGCTGCCCTGGATCGCCGAACTCGCCGGGCTGCCCGGCACAGTGACCGAAGACGACCTGCCCGCCGATTTGAACGCCAAGAAAGCGTCGGCGCAGCATCCAGACCACGATTGAGCGAACGGGACATGAGCAAAGAGCGTCTTTACCTATTCGACACCACGCTGCGCGACGGGGCGCAGGCCCAGGGCGTGACCTTTTCGCTCGATGACAAGCTGCTGGTGGCGCGCACGCTGGGCAAGCTCGGCCTCGACTATATCGAAGGCGGCTATCCCGGCGCCAACCCGACCGACACCGCCTTCTTCGCCGAAAAGCGCACCTTCTCCGGCGCCAGGCTAACCGCCTTCGGCATGACCAAGCGGGCCGGTCGTTCCGCCTCCAACGATCCCGGCTTTGGCGACATCCTGAAGGCCGAGGCGGATGCGGTCTGCCTCGTCGGCAAGAGTTCGGCCTATCATGTACAGGTCGCGCTCGGCGTCTCCAAGGAGGAGAATCTGGACTCGATCGCCGATTCCGTCCGCGCCGTCACGGCCGCCGGGCGCGAATCGCTCATCGACTGCGAGCATTTCTTCGACGGCTTCAAGGCTGACCCCGACTACGCTCTGGCTTGCGCCCGCACCGCTTATGAGGCCGGCGCGCGCTGGGTCGTGCTCTGCGACACCAATGGCGGCACGCTCCCGCACGAGATCGAAGCCATCATCGCCGAGGTCGCGCGCCATGTGCCGGGCGACCATCTCGGCATCCACAGCCATAACGATACCGAGAACGCCGTCGCCGTGACGCTGGCCGCCATCCGCGCGGGCGTCCGGCATGTGCAGGGCACGCTGAACGGCATCGGCGAGCGCTGCGGCAACGCCAACCTGACCTCGATCATCCCAACGCTGCTGCTCAAACCCGATTTTGCCGACCGCTTCGAAACCGGCATCACGCTGGAGCGGCTGAAATGGCTGACCCACGCCTCGCGCCTCCTGGACGAAGTGCTGAACCGCGCGCCGAACCGGGCGGCGGCCTATGTCGGCGAATCGGCCTTCGCGCATAAGGGCGGCATCCATGTTTCCGCCGTGCAGAAGGACACGCGCACCTATGAGCATGTGCCGCCGGAAGCGATCGGCAACAGCCGAAAGCTGCTGGTGTCCAACCAGGCGGGGCGCTCGAACATCGTCGCCGAGCTGGAGCGCATCGGCCTGAACCTGCGCCCCGACGATCCGCATATCGCGCAACTGCTTGAAGAGGTGAAGCGCCGCGAGTCCATCGGCTACGCCTATGAAGCCGCCGACGCCTCCTTCGAACTGCTTGCCCGGCGCGCGCTCGGCGAAGTGCCCGAATTCTTCCGCGTCGACAGTTTCCGCGTCATGGTCGAGCGCCGCCACAATGCGCTCGGCCAGCTCGTCACCATTTCCGAGGCGACGGTGAAGGTGCATGTCGCCGGCCAGATGGTCATGAATGTCGGGGAGGGGAATGGCCCCGTCCACGCGCTCGACCAGGCGCTCCGACGCGACCTCGGCAAGTACCAGGACTACATTCGCGGCATCGAGCTGGTGGACTACAAGGTGCGCATCCTCACCGGCGGCACCGACGCCGTGACGCGCGTGCTGATCGAAACCCTCGACCGCGACACCGGCGAACGCTGGTTCACGGTCGGCGTCTCGCCGAACATCGTCGATGCCTCTTTCGAGGCGCTGCTCGACTCGATTACCTATAAGCTTCTGAAAAACAAGGCCCCGGCGCCCGAAGCCCTGGCCGCTTGAAGAGGACGCCGCGCATGTCGTTTCGGATCTGGCTCTTCGTCGCGAGTGTATCGGCGCTGCTCGCGGTGGCGGCGGCGGCCTATGGCGCGCATGCGCTCCCCAGCCTGAACCTGCTGCCGAACGCGGTAAAATCCTACGACACCGCACAGAATCTCCACATGGTGCATTCGCTGGCGCTGTTCGGCATCGCGGTGACTTTCGCCGCCACGGAGACCCGCCGAAGCGCCTGGGCGTCCCTGTTGCTGCATGTCGCGGCCGCCGCCTTTCTCGTCGGCATCCTGCTCTTCTCCGGCGGCATCTATCAGCAGGTGCTGAATTCGGCGCAGAGCCTTCGCTCGCTCGTGCCCGTCGGCGGCGTGTCTTTCATGGTCGGCTGGGCCGCGCTGGCGCTGTCGGCCTTCGGCTTTCGGAGCGCCGTGCAAGACTGAAGCCGGCATGACTGCTTTTCTTGAGCCCCGTCTTTACCGCGCATAGCGCTCCGGGCTAGTCGAGGCCGACGGCTCGAACGGCTCCATGCCGGACATGGCCGGCCGCGATTCGCGAGCGACCTCATGTAATTGCATCCACAATTCCATAAACTCCGTCTGCGGACTCTTTTCCGCCACAGTTGCGCGCGGCTCGTCCGACAAGCAACATCGCTGCCGAATTATGGAACTTTTTAGCCATCTTAGCCTTGCGCGCCCTCCGCCAAATCACTCATAGTTTTGCTTAAAATAAAGTTAAGCGGCGCGGGGGCGGACCGACGTCGCGGACTTCAGATCGAGGGGGCCAATGCTGTCCGAACTTGCCTTTCGGGCACAGCTCGTGATTCGGGAGCAGCGCGAGCTGTTTGACTATTGGCGTGCCTGTGCCAAGGGCAGCGCCATGCCGTCACGTGCCAACATCAATCCGGCCGCGATCCCGGCGCTCCTGCCCGGGATCAGCATATTGGAGGCCGGCCGGCAGCCCGAGCAGGTGATCTATCGCCTGGCGGGTACGCGTCTGCGCGACATCTTCGGGCGTGAAGTGACGGGCAAATCCGTCTTCGACCTGGAGTTCGGCGAGAAGCGCAGCTATTGGCTGGCGGTCTACCGCAAGGTCATCGAGGAGCGGGTGCCGATGCAGGGCGCGATCAAGGGGCCGGTCGCCGACCGCGATCATGTCGTGCTGTTCTGGATGCGGCTGCCGCTCTCGGATGACAGCAATATCGTCAACAAGATCCTCTGCCATGACGTTACGCTGCCGGTCAGCATCGCCTATGAGCTGGATTCGGTCACGACCTCGAGGAAGAATGCGAGCTGAGCGTGGCCCTGCGGAGCCTGCCGGCGGAGATTCCGGCTGACGCGCGCGCCGGCTCGGCGGCTTTGAGCGCCGTGAGGCGGGCGCGTTCCGCTTTGAGCGCCTCGGCCAGCGCGATATGGCGATTGAGGTCGTAACTCCAGTGGCCGGCGCGGCCGCGCTGGCGCTCGGAGCGGAGCGACTTGCGCAGCAAGGCGGCGATCTTGAGCGTGCCCGCCGCCGACATGTCGCGCAATTCGGACGGCCACAGGCCGATCAGCTTGGGCAGTTGCGTCTCGCGGTCATAGGCGGGGCGCGGCTTGCGTTTGGCGGGTGAGGGGATGCGAAGGCTGGGGCTGCTGCGGAAGAACGTCATGAACTGCTCCGTCCAGAAGGGGAAACGGAGCCTGTCACGGCTCTGAGAGGCGGGGATAAGTCCGGCGCGGCTTTCAGCCGCCAGCCTTAAAAATACTTTATCGCCATGATGATGCGGGCCGCCCAGAGGATGCTCTGGTCGTATTGCACTTCGCCGCCATTCTCATAGGGCACCAGCGTCCAGCCGCTGGCGCGGCCGCGAATCATGCGGCGCAGGAGGATCGGGCCGTCGGCGACGGCGACCAGGCAGTCGACGCCATGCGCATTGTCGACATCCTCGTCGCGGAAGCGGTTGGCGATCAGCACCGTGCCGGCCTCGAAATAGCCGACGGTCGCGTCGAGCCGCGCCGCGATCGGATTGTCGGCGGGCACTTCGAGATGAATATTGGTCTGGCCGTTCTGCACGCGGTTGACCCGGCCCTGCTCGCCGATGCGGCCGATGAGCTGGATCTCCCGGCTCGAGCGCGCGCCGATGAGATCGGCCGGCTCGACGAGAAGCGCACGCGCGATCTTTTCAAGCCAGTCGGTCGAAACCGTCATATTCGCCGTCTCCAGCCGCTGCACGGTCTGGGGCGTCGTTTTGATCTTGTCGGCGAGCTCCTTGAGCGTCATGCCCCGAAGCTTCCGAAACTCTCTTATTCTGGTTTGCATCTCGCGTACTCTTACTGTTTTTTCACTGTAGACGAGATATTTTGCGAATGTTTTATCCCCGCAGTTCACTTTCGCCGTAAATTTTAACGACAGACGCGCAGACTTGGCTGCATGTCCGCCGCCTCGGCGACAGATTTAGTGAGCTAAAACATTGGGGAGAGTGGACTTGGTCGACGTTCCTACTTTCACGCAAAGTCCCGCTTTGCCGGGGGCATGGTATGCGGGTTCATGCCAGCCATCAATATCTAGTAGCCATATCCATCGTTTAGTCGAGCATTGCGTGCTATCGGTGTTTCGCATTTCTGCCCTTGCGCTGCGCTCGCGCGACCGCGCCGCATCGGTGGCGCTCGCCCGGCAGACCGCCATGTATCTGGCCCATGTCGCATTCGGACTCTCATTGACGGAAGTCGGCCGCCTCTTCTGCCGGGACCGCACCACGGTGGCGCATGGCTGCATGGTCATCGAAGGCTTGCGCGACGATCCGGAAATAGACCGGGCGCTCGCCCTGATGGAGCGCGCCGTCGCGCCGCCAAGAACCGGCTCCCCCATGAGCAATGCCTAATGCCCTGCGTATACTCAGTTCACATGGTATGAAATAAATTATGAATGATAACAAACAATTGCTGATATTTAGACGATTGGCGAAAAAGTATACTCATCTCGCACCTGTGAAGACCGCCGAAATCGGCGATGCGCGGGCCTGTGCATACAGGATATCCCCGGAGGATGAGCAGGGCGGCAGGCTCGCGGTGTCTTGGGACGAGTTGCGGGTTTGGCTGGCGGACGGGTTGTTGGAGGCCTGCGAGGCGGGCTACCGGCTGACCCCGGAGGGCGTCGCCTGGCTGAAGCGGCGGCTGTCCACTGCCCAGGAATTCCAGTCGCAGCATCAGGCGCGCGCGGTCCGGGTCATCGATTTCGAAGGGGCGAAACGCCCGGCGATGGTCAACGAGGCCGAGAGCCCGCTGGCATGGCTCGCCAGCCGCAAGGACAAGAGCGGTGCGCCCTTGCTGGCGGCGTTTCAGTTCGAGGCCGGAGAAAGGCTGCGTGCCGACTATCAGTTCGCGGGGCTGACCGCGCGCGTGACCGCGAGCTGGAATCCCGCCGCGAGCGGCGCCGGCCGGTCATCGGCGAACGACATGGCGGCCTTGCAGGACAATGTCATGGCGGCGCGGCAGCGCGTGGTGCGGGCGCTGGCGGCGGTCGGGCCGGAATTGTGCGGCGTGCTGGTCGATGTCTGCTGCCACCTGAAGGGTCTGGAGCAAGCCGAGAAGACGGAGGGCTGGCCGCAGCGATCGGGCAAGATCATCCTGCAGATCGCCCTGACGCGGCTCGCCCGGCATTACGGCCTCGTCGGCGAGGGGCAGCTTTCGGCCGGCCTCGCACGCCGCCTCCAGCATTGGGGCGCGGAGGATTACCGCCCTAAGCTCAGCGGCGAAGCAGGATGAGACGCGGCAGCCATTGAGCTGATGCGGACCGGACGGATGACGCCGCGATCACTCGCCTGCCGGATCCCCCTCGCGTCAAATGCTGCTTGAGCGCGAGGCGAAGTTGAAGGACTTCACCAGGAGCGGCGGGGCGGCGAGGGCCCCAACGCCCATATCGCCGCCATTGATGCGCTCGGTCGGGCCGATGGCGTCGATATTGCCGAGCATGGCGATCAGGCTCTCGTTGAAGCGGAAATTGCGCGCCGGGCCGGCGATACGCCCGTTCTCGATCAGGAAATTGCCGTCACGGGTGAGGCCGGTGATCAGCAGCGAGCGCGGATCGAGCATATTGGCGTACCAGATGCGCGTGACCAGCACGCCGCGCTTGGTGGCGCGGATCATCTCGTCGACGCCGGTCGGACCGCCCGCCATCACCATGCCGCCGGGCGCCGGGCGCGGCTCGCGCCCGGTCTTGGCGGCCCAGAAGCGCGCGCAGAACATGGTGCGGATGGCGCCGTCCTCAACCCAGGCCGTGGGCCGGTTCGGCAGCCCCTCGCGGCCGAATGTCCCGACCGGCGCGAGCGGGTCGGCCGGGCTGGAGGTCAGGGTCACGCGGCGGTCGAGCAGGTGCTCGCCGAGGCGCGTGGCGCCGCCCTTGCCGCTCAGCCAGCTCCGGCCCTCGTCCGCCTCGCGCGCGTCGAACGACCAGAGCAGGAAGCCGAGCAGCTCGCCGACGGCGGCGGGTTCGAGGATGACCGTGTATTGGCCGGGATCGAGGTCGAAAGGCTCGCCCGCATGGGCGGCCTTGCCGATGGCGCGGCGGGCGATGCGGTCGGGCGCGAGCTCGTCGATGCGATGTTGCGAACCGCCGGCCCAGCCGGACCAGCTTCCATCCTTGCGGCGCGCGCTGACGGTGAGGTCGGCGACGGTGCCCCGGTCGTAGGCGAACAGCCCGGCGCTCGTCGCCATGGCGCTGAACGATGCGCCCGCCTCGACAAAGCCTGCCGCGTCGACCCCCGCCTCCTGAGCCCCGGCGATCGCGACATGGGCGGCGTCGGCGAGGCGGCCGGCCCGGGCGCCCGCTGTCGCCGCGTCGAAGGCGATGCCCTCGGCGTAGCTCTGCGGGCCGAGCGGCGGCATGTGCTCGGGGTCGGCGGGCGTGCGGCGGGCGATCTCCTCGGAGCGGCGCTGCGCTTCCTCCAGCGCGGCCTCGTCCAGCGAGGAGACCGATGCGCCGCCCGATTGCTGGCCGAATTGCGAGATGATGGTGACGTCGACGGTGCTGCGCGCGCCGTTCGAGGTCGCGCTATTGCGGGCGAAGCGCAGATTGACCTTCTCGCGGCCGTCGACAAGCACGATGCAGCCATCGGCGCGGGAGGCGGCGAGCCGCCGGTCGGTCAGATCCTTGATCTCATAGGGGGAGAGCAGCATGGTCACGCATCCTCCCGCTCGGTGTTCAGCACGGTGATGCCGCGGAAGCGCGCGGCGGGCGCGCCATGCGAGACCGGCGCGAGCTGCATCGGCTGGCCCTTGCCGCAGAAGAAGCTGCCGCCGAGGACATAGGTTGAACTGTCTCCGAGCCCGTCCATCGCATTCCAGAAGCTGACCGTGCGGCTCTGATAAGCGACGTCGCGCAGCATCGGACCGAGCTTGCCGCCCTTGATCTCGTAAAAGAGCTGGCCGCTGAACTGGAAATTGTCGCGCTGCTGGTCGATGCTCCAGCTTCCCGCGCCCTTGATGTAGATGCCGCGCTCGATACCGCCGATCAGGTCGTCGATCGAAGTTTTCTGCGGGTTGGGCTGCAACGAAATGTTCGGCATGCGCTGGATCGGGAAGGCGGCAGGGCTGTCGCAATAGGCGCAGCCGTTGGAGGCGTCGCGGCCGATATATTGCGCCTGCCCCATCGCCATCTGATAGTTCTTGAAGACGCCGTTCTCGACGATGGGGAATTCCTGCCCCGCCGTGCGTGCCCCGTCATCGTCGAAGCCGACGGTGGCGAGGCCGCCCTCCTGCGAGCGGTCGGCGATCACGGTCATCAGCGGCGAGCCGATCTGCAGCTTGCCGAGCTTGTCCGGCGTGATGAAAGATGTGCCGGCGAAATCCGCCTCCCAGCCCAGCGCCCGGTCGAGCTCGGTCGAATGGCCGATGGATTCATGGATGGTCAGGAAGAGATTGGTCGGGTCGATGACCAGATCGTAGGCGCCCGGCGCGACGCTTTTCGCCGCCAGCTTCTCGCGCACTTCGGCGCCGGCCAGCGCCGCCTCGGCGACGAGGTCGCAGCTCTCGACATAGTCCCAGCCGGCGCCGCGCGGTGCGGCAAGGCTGTCGCGGGTCACGAACTTGCCGGTGTCCTTGTTGGTCGCGGTGGCGGTGAAGCCGGGCGAGGTGCGCAGCCGGTTCTGGAAGATGGCGCTGCCGCGCGTGCTGGCGAAGAAGCGCTGCTCGCGCACGGTGTGCAGCGTCGCGCTGCAGAAATCGGCGCCGCTCCGCATCGCGGCGGCGTTGACGGCAAGGAGATGCGCCGCCTTCACATCGGTCGCGATTTGCAGCGGATCGGTTTTCAGCGGCATGATCCAGTCTTCGCGATAGGCGGGCAGGTCCTCGATCACGATCGGCGCGCCCTGGATGCGGGCGCTGGCGCGGGCATTCTCGACCGCGCGGGCGACCATCCGCTCGACCTCGGCCTCGGCGAGCGTGCTGCTGCCGGCGAAGCCCCAGCTTCCGTTCATCAGCACCCGGACGCCGAAGCCGACTTCCAGCGCATATTGCACGGCCTGCAGCTTATCCTCGCGGGCATAGAAGAATTCGGTCTGATTGCAGCCGACCCGGATATCCGCATAGCCCGCCCCGGCGATGCGGGCGAGCCGCAAGGCGGTGTCGGCGAGCTCGGTGCAGGCGGCGCGGTCGAAGCCGGCGGCGAGGTCGGCGGCCTGATGCGGGCTGGTGAGACGATGGGTGGCGCGAAGCGCGGGGCGCGTCCCGCACTGATGCTGCAAATGCATGATGACCCCCGATGGGATGAGGCGCAATCCGGCAGGGTAGCACGAGACAGAGCCGATGCCGAGAGAGGCAGGCCGGAGGGGAAATCAGGTCGGGCGCGGCGGGGCCGGGCAGTCGCCCTAAGCCGCCCCCGAGCGCACGGATACCGCCAGCAAGGCGGCGAACTGGTCCGGCGGCAGTGCCCGGCTGAAATAATGGCCTTGCCCCTCGTCGCAATGATGCGCGGCCAGGAAGGCGACCTCCTCCTTCGTCTCCACCCCTTCCGCGATCACCTTGAGGTGCAGGCCGCGCGCCATCTCGATCACCGCGGCGACAATCGCCGTGTTGTCGCCGGCGGTACTGATCTGGCGGACGAAGGACTGGTCGATCTTGAGCGCGTCGACAGGAAACTTGCGCAGATAGCTGAGGCTGGAATAGCCGGTGCCGAAATCGTCCACCGTCACCCTGATGCCGCGCTTGCGCAGCATTTGCAGGATCGCCACGGCAACATCCGCCCGTTTCATCAGCACGCTCTCGGTCAGTTCCAACTCGAGCGAGCGGGGATCGAGGCCGGTTTTCGCCAGCACGTCAAACACGCCTTCCAGAAAATTGGGATCCTCGAATTCCATCGCCGAGACGTTGACGGCCATCATCGTCGGCGGCAGGCCGGCATCGAGCCACGCCTTGGCCTGCGAGCACGCCTCGCGCAGGATCCAGGCCCCGATCTGCTGGATCAGGCCGCAATCCTCGGCGACCGGGATGAATTGCGCCGGCGGCACCGCGCCGCGCGTCGGGTGGTTCCAGCGGATCAGCGCCTCGGCGCCGGTCACCAGCCCGGTCGTCAGATTGAATTTCGGCTGGTAGTCCACGGAGAATTCATTGCGCTCTAGGGCCCGCCGCAGGCCCTCCTGCATGGATTGCCGTTCCACCGCCTGCACGTTCATCACCGGCTTGAAAAAACAGTAGGACTTGCGCCCGCTTTCCTTGGCCCGGTACATGGCGGTGTCGGCGTTCTTGATCAGCGCTTCGGCGTCCTGACCGTCATCGGGATAGATGCTGATGCCGATGCTGGTGGTCACGTGCAGGTCGTGCTGGTCGTCGATCGAATGAGACTTGGACACGGCCACCAGCATCCGCTTCGCGGTTTGGGTGATGGTCTCCAATTGCTTCACTTCGGGCAGGAGCACGACGAACTCGTCGCCGCCCTGCCGGCTGACCGTGTCCGAGCTGCGAACGCATCCGATCAGCCGGTTGGCCACGGATTGCAGCAGCTTGTCGCCCATCGGATGGCCGAGGCTGTCGTTGATATGCTTGAAGCCGTCGAGATCGAGGAACAGCACGGCGACGTGATTCATATGGCGCGGGGCGAGGGCGATGGCCTGCTTGATGCGGTCGTTCAGCAGCATCCGGTTGGGCAGTCCGGTCAGGAAATCATGCTCGGCCGAATGGGCGATCTGGAGGGCCATGGCGCGGGAGGCGGTGACATCGCGGAACACCATCACGGCGCCGGTCGGGTTGCCGTCGCGGTCATGGATGGGGGCAACCGAATCCTCGATGGGAATATCCTGCCCGTCGCGGCGGATGAGGATGCAATTGGCCGGCAGATGCGCGTTGTGGTTCAGCCGCACCGCCATCTCCATCGGATCGGCGATGGTCTCACGCCCGGAGCCCTCGATGATCTTCAGCACCTCGCCCATCGGCCGGCCGGCGGCCTCCTGCCAGCTCCAGCCGCTCATCCGCTCCGCGACGGCGTTGAGATAGGTGAGGTTGCCGGAAATGTCGGTGCAGGCGACGGCGTCGCCGATGCTGGCGAGCGTGACCTCGGCGCGCTCCTTTTCCGCGAACAGCGCCTCCTCGGCGCGGTGGCGCTCGGCATTGTCGCGCAACACCCGCCAGCCGGCGCCGGCCGTGATCAGCAGGCCGAGACCGGTGCCGAGGCCGAGCACGATGTTCGACCACAGCGAATGTCGCCGCGCATCGGCGGTTCGCAGCGCCAAGAGCCGCAATTCTTCGCCCCGGAACTGGTCGAGCGCATCCTGATAGGCCGCCGAGACCTGCCGTGTCGGTCCCGTCCGGACGGATTCCATGGCGGCGTCGATCCCGCTTTCATTGCGCAGCGCAATGATCGATTTTCCCCGTTCTATTCTCGAGGACGACAATTGCTGGAGCAGCGGCAGCCTCGATTGCTGAAGCGGGTTGTCCTTGGTCAGGTTGCCGATGATGGGCATGAGCCGGCGAATATTGACGTCGGCGGCACGGTAGGCGTCGAGATCGATATCCTCGCCGGTGATGACGAAGCGGCGCACGCTCGATGAGATCGCCTCCATGCTGAAGGACAAATCCTGCAGTCTCGCCAGGACTTCCTGCGTGTGCTGCACCCAGCGGTCGCTGGCATGGGAAGCGATCGTGCTGCGATAGGAAAGCGCGCCCACGACCAGCAGCATTATCATGGCCGCGCCGAAGGCGAGTTGCACGGTCCGGTCGGGACGGGCTGCGCTCATGGCGCTGCCGGCAGGGCGGCCGAGGCTACCCGGCGCGTCTGCCAATAGGCGTCTGCGCTGCGGTCATGATGCGGGCGCGGGGCGGTGGCCGAAGCATAACTCATGGCGTCTCCTCAGGAGACCAGCCAAGTCGGCCCCTGTGATAACATGTTAACCGCACAGCTTATACCGCGCCGGGTTAATAAGGTGTAAGCAGGATTTATTGCGCGTAATGCGTGTGGGCGCGGGGTGGGATTGCCTCAGGCGGCCGGCGCGATGGTGAGGCCCTGGACCCGATGCCGCCCGATCAGCCGCACGTTCCGGACGCTTTCGCCCTCGACGAATCCGGCCAGGAACGCCGCTCCGCTCTCCTGTGGAGGCTCCGGCCATCCTACGTCGACGCGCGCAATCGCGGCAATGGCGGCGCCTGCGGCACCTCGGAAGCAGCCGCCGGAAATTCAGAGCAACAATTCCTGCCGCACCTCCTCGACGCGGCCGTCCAGGTCGAAAACGCGGGAGCGCATGGCAAGCTGCCAGCCGCCATTGCCGCCCCGGCCGATGCCGAACAGATTATAGGCGGCGCGCTTGGCCGGCTGTTCGCTGGCCAGCGAGGCCGACGGCGCGCCGACGATCGGCACCATGCCCGTCGCCGCCCCGAGGCTGGCGATCATGGCGCGGTGATTATGACCGTGCAGCACCAGCTCCGCGCCGTGGCGCGCGAGCACATCGCGGAAGGCTGAGGCATCGTGCAAGCCGCGCTGCCAGCTCGTCATACCGGGCAAGGGCGGGTGGTGGATCAGCACCACGCGGCAGAAATTCTCCGCTCCCAGCGCGTCGAGGATCGGCCCGACCTCGGCGATCTGCCGCCGTCCGAGCCAGCCCGAGGCCATGCCCGGAAATGTCGGCCGGGCGGAGGAGAGGCCGATCAGCGCGATCTCGCCGAAAAGCTGCACGAAGGGGAAGGCGCTGCCGCTCGGGCTGGCGAACCGGGCGGCCGCGGCATTCGGCAGCATATAGGGCTGCCAATGGCGCACGCCCGGATTGCGCAGGAACGGCACATAGGCGTCGTGATTGCCTGGGATGACGGTGATGGCTTTCGGGCCGCCGATGCCGAGCCCGTCCAGCCAGGCCCGCGCTTGCCGGAATTCCTCGGGCAGCGCGATGTTCACCAGATCGCCGGTCATGGCGACATGGTCGGGCTTTTGCGCGATCAGATCGGCCATCAGCCGGTCGAGCACGTCGCGGCGGTGCTGGTGGCGGCGGCGCTGCCAGTTGACATAGCCGAAGGCGCGCTTGCTCATCAGCTCGTGCAGCGCGGGAGCCGGCAGGGGCGCGAGATGGATGTCGGAAAGATGGGCGAGCGTGAACATGGGGCGGGGCCGGGGAGGAAATTAATGCCGCCGTCTGTTTAGCAAATCAGTTAAGCCTCACAACAGCCTAAAAGGGCGACTAAGCGCGAACAGGGACGGGGGGCGGATGAAACGACGCGTATTGCAGACAGTGCTGTTTCCCTATTGGCGGCTGACGCGCGGCATGACCTTCGGCGTTCAGGCCGTGATCACGCGCGGCGGCAGCGAGGTTCTGCTGATCCGCCACGGCTACCGGCCCGGTTGGCATTTCCCCGGTGGCGGCGTCGAATGGCGCGAGACGCTGCTCGCCGCGCTCGCCCGCGAGGTCGAGGAAGAGACCGGCGTCGTGGTGCGCGGACAGCCGCGTCTGCACGGCGTCTTCGCCAATTTCCAGACCGCGCCGAGCGACCATGTCGCGCTTTACGTGGTCGAGGATTGGGAACAGCCGCGCATCCCGGCGCCCAATATGGAAATCCAGGAGCAGCGCTTCTTCCCGCTGACCGAGCTGCCCGCCGAGATCGTGCGGGGCGCAAAGCGGCGCATTGCGGAGATCTTTGGCGGCCAGCCGATCGGGCAGCATTGGTAAGAAGAAAAAGAGGCTTCATCGAATCCCGCGCCCGCGCTAAATCTCGGCGTCAGGCACTCAGCGATCGGCGGCCCATGAAACTCAGATTGGCGACTTGGAACATCAATTCGGTGCGGCTGCGCATCGGACTGGTCGAGCGTTTCGTGAAGACCTTCCAGCCCGACGTGCTCTGCCTGCAGGAGATCAAATGCGTCGACGAGCTGTTCCCTTATGATGCGGTCAAGGCGCTCGGCTATCCGCATATCCAGGTGAAGGGGCAGGCCGGCTATCACGGCGTCGCCACGCTGTCGCGCCTGCCGCTGGAGCCGAAGGGCACCGAGAATTTCTGCGGCAGCGGCGAGGCGCGGCATATCGCGGTGGCGCTCGGCGGGCAGCGGGTTATCATCCATAATCTCTACATCCCCGCCGGCGGCGACATTCCCGACCCGCAACTCAATCCGAAATTCGGCCAGAAGTTGGCCTATATTCGCACGCTTACCGAGTGGTTCGCCGATGGCGGCGCGGCGGATACGAGCTGCCAGCATGTGATGGTCGGCGATTTCAACGTCGCCCCGCTCGAGCACGATGTCTGGTCGCACAAGCAATTGCTGAAAGTGGTCAGCCATACGCCGGTCGAGGTCGAGCACCTGACCCGGCTGAAGGCGTCCGCGAACTGGGTCGACGTCATGCGCAAATATGTGCCGGAGGACCAGAAGCTTTACACCTGGTGGAGCTACCGCGCCCGCGACTGGCGCGCCTCCAATAAGGGCCGCCGCCTCGACCATATCTGGACGACGCCCGGCCTCGAAGGCGCGGCCCGGTCCGTCACCGTCGTCGAGGAAGCCCGCGGCTGGGAGCAGCCCTCGGACCACGTGCCGGTGATCGCGGAATTCGAATTGAATTAGGCCGGCATCTTCTTTGCTCCCCGCGAAGCGGTCATCCACTGCGCTGCGTTCAGGGGGCCTTGACGCGCGGCGTGCGCCATCCCATCTCCATCCACATGGATGGTAACAGGATGGCCAAGCCCATGACCGGCAATGTTCAGGAACTGCGCCCCCGCGCAGAAAGCGAAAAGATCACCATCAATCTCGGCTTCGTCGATCTCGGCCATATCGATCTGCTGGTGAAGGAGGGGTTCTATTCGAACCGTACCGATTTCATCCGCACCGCTATCCGCAACCAGATCGACCGCCATGGCGACGCGGTCCGGCAAGCTGTAACGCGCAAGAGCGTCGATCTGGGGCTGCGCCATTTCAGCCGGGCCGATCTCGAGGCTGCACGCGCGGCCGGGCAGATGCTCGACATTCGCGTGCTCGGCCTTGCCACCATCGCCGAGGATGTCAGCCCGGAACTCGCCCGCGACAGCATCGCCTCGCTGTCCGTGCTGGGCGCGCTGCATGCCAGCGCCGCCGTGAAATCCGCCCTCGCGGACCGCATGCAATGACGGCGAATGCCGTCCGCCCCACGCCCTCAGCCTGAGCACAGGAAGCACACTCATGCCGTTCAAACTTCCCCCGGAAATGGCCGAGGCCACCCGCCTTACCCGCGCCGGAAAACTCGCCGAGGCGACCGCCGTGCTTCAGCGCCTGCTGCGCGGCGGTACTGCGGCTGAATCCGCTCGGCCGGGCGCCGGCAAAACCATCGACGCCGAATACGAGGTGATCGATCCGGCCTCCACGCCCGCCGACGCGGCCGCCCGATCGAACGGGCGGCCCCGGACCAAGCCTGGCAGCGGCCTGCGCGAGACGCTGCGCGGCCTCGCCGCGCGGGCAAAGGCCGCCGCCCTCGATAGGCAGGTCAAGGCGCCCCGGCCCGAGCCCGAGCCGCTGCCGGAAGGCGCCTCCTTCGTGACCGGCTCGTACACCAATGCGGCGGGGACGCGCGGCTATAAGCTGTTCACCCCGCCGAGGCGGCCGGGTGGCCCGCCGATGCCGCTCATCGTCATGCTGCATGGCTGCACGCAATCGCCGGATGATTTCGCCGCCGGCACCCAGATGAACGCGCTGGCGGCGGCGGAGGGCTTTCTCGTCCTCTACCCGGCGCAGCCGACCTTCGCCAATCCGAACAAATGCTGGAACTGGTTCGTCCCCGGCGACCAGCGCCGCGACCTCGGCGAGCCCTCGCTGATCGCGGGCATCACGCGCCAGATCATGCGCGAAAATGCCGTCGATCCAAGCCGCGTCTATGTCGCAGGGCTGTCGGCCGGCGGCGCCACGGCGGCGATCATGGGCGCGGCCTATCCGGATCTCTTCGCGGCGGTCGGCGTGCATTCCGGGCTGCCCTTCGGAGCGGCGCAAGACCTGCAATCCGCCCTTGCCGCCATGCGCGACGGCCCGAAAGGGACGCCCATCGGCAACCGTCCCATGCCGACCATCGTTTTCCACGGCGATCAGGACGCCGTCGTCAACCTGCGCAATGGCGATGCCGTCGCGGCGCAGGCGACGGCGAGTGCGGCCGGCCTGACCCGGACGACGCAGCAAGGCGAGGCGCCGGGCAGCTATGCCTATAACCGCATCATCCAGGCCGACGCCTCCGGCCGCGCCATCTGCGAGCAGTGGACGATCCACGGCGCCGGCCATGTCTGGCTCGGCGGCAACCCCTCTGGCACCTACACCGACCCCAAAGGCCCCGACGCCAGCCGCGAAATGCTACGATTTTTCCTGGAACACCGGCGGGCCGGTTAGAGCGGGACGAGTTCGTTAGACGGAGCTCTCATCGTCCGCACCGCGAGGCGGTGAGCTGGAACCCACCTGCCGATCCGCGGGCGCCGCGGCAAGCGGGGATGCGAGTACGCCCCGGCTCCAAAGGCCGGGGCGACGGCGTTTGGAGCTAGCCCTGCGGCGCGGGGCAGAGGCCGAGCGCGCGGTTGAAGTGGTCCTGCGGGTCGCTGAGGGGCGGGTCAAGGCGAGCGCCGCAAAGCCCCATCACCCACCCGCCTTTGGCTAACCTCTCCCTCAAGGGGAGAGGGCGGGCGCGCCGCGACCGGGTGAGGGGAAGCCGCTTGCTCGGACATGCCGGCATGTCTCGGCCGCTCACCCCCGCCCGTCGAGGCCGGCGCGGAGGGCGTCGGCGAGGTCTTCGCCGCTATAGGGCTTGCGCAAAATCCGGGCGGCGGGTCCGGCATGGGGGAGGCTCTGCGCGATGGTCTCGGCAAAGCCAGAGGTCAGCACCACCGGCACCGCGGGCATGTTCGCGCCGATCCAGTCGGCGAGGTCGAAGCCGGTCATGCCGCCGGGCATGACAATGTCCGAAAACACCAGGTCGATCCGCTCGCCCGAGCGCAGCACGTCGAGCGCCGCCGCCGCGCTGTCCGCCGCGCGCACGTCGTAGCCGAGCTGGGCGATCCGCCGCAGCGTCACCTCCCGCACCGGCCCCTGATCCTCGACCACCAGAACCACCTCGCCCGGCGCCGCCCGCGCGCCCGTGCGGCCCGCCGGACGCGCCCGCGCCGCGGCCTCGCTGGCGGCGCGCGGCAGATAGAGGTTGACCGTGGTGCCGCGCCCCGGCTCGCTGTAGATCGTCACCTGTCCGCCCGACTGCTTGGCAAAGCCGTAAATGACGCTGAGGCCGAGGCCGGTGCCCTTGCCCGCGCCCTTGGTGGTGAAAAACGGCTCGAACACGCGGGCCAGGATCTCCGGCTTGATGCCCTCGCCGGTATCCGACACCGAAAGCCGCACATAGCCGCCCGGCGCCAGGCCGATATCCCGCGCGACATGCTGGTCGTCGACCATCATGTTGCAGGTCTCGATCATCAGCGTGCCGCCCGAGGGCATGGCGTCGCGGGCGTTGATGGCAAGGTTCAGCGCCGCATTCTCGATCTCGCTGACATCGGAATGCACCACCCACAGGTCCGGCGCGAGCGACGCCCTGATGCTGATGGTCTCGCCGAGCGTGCGGCGCAGAAGATCCATCATGCCGAGCACATGCTCGTTGAGGTCGACGCTGACGGCGTTCAGCGGGCGGCGGCGGGCGAAGGTCAGCAGCCGGTCGGTGAGCCGGGCGCCCATATGGGCGGCGTCGTCGGCGCGCTTCAGCAGGTCGCGCTGGTACTCGTCGGTGATCTCCAGCTCCAGCAATTCGTGATTGCCGGTGATGATGGTCAGCAGATTGTTGAAATCATGGGCGATGCCGCCGGTGAGCTGGCCGATGGCCTCCATCCGCTGCACCTGCCGCAGCGCCTGCTCCTGCGCCACCTCGCGGCTGACGTCGCGGATGACCTTGAGGATGCCGAGATGCGCACCGGCATTGTCGATGATGTCGGCCGCCGCTGCAGCGCCTGGAAACTGCGCCCCGCCCTTGCGCGAAAAATTCAGCACCAGCCCGGCGGAGGGGCCGCCGGTCGGCAGGGCCGGGGTCAGGCCGGCAACGCGCTCGTAATCGGCGTCGCTGGCGAAAATCACCCGCGTCGGCTTGCCGATCAGCTCGCCCGGCTCGTAGCGGAAGATGTGCAGCGCGGCCGGATTGCACAGGGTGATGCGGTGATCCGCGTCGGAGATGACCATCGCGTCAGGGCAATTGTCGAAAATGGCCTGGAACAGCGTCTTCTGCCGCGCGCCCTCGGCCTGGGCCGCCGCGCGCGCCGAAATATCGTTGATGCTGCCGACGAAGAACAGCCGGCCGCTGGCGGTGAACTCGCCGACGGAGAGGTGCATCGGGAAGGTGGTGCCGTCCTTGCGGCGGCCGAAAACCTCGCGGCCGATGCCGATGATCTTCTTCTCGCCCGTGGTCAGGTAGTTGCGCATATAGCCGTCATGCGCCGCGTGATAGGGCTCCGGCATCAGCATGTGGACGTTTTGGCCGATCAACTCGGCGCGGGCGTAGCCGAACAGCTTTTCCGTCGCCGGATTGACCCTTTGCAGGATGCCGTGCTCATCGATGATGAGGATGGCATTGACGGCTGAGTCGATCGCCGCCTCGACCATATGCGGCTCGAACTCGGTCCGAGATGAGGTGGCATTCTGCATCGTCGGTATCTTTCCAGCGCGGCGCCAGGCCGCTTCGATCCCCGACCGACAGAATGCGCGCCCAGCCACACGCCGCAAGCTCTTTCCGCGCGGCGGCCAGCCTCAGACCGGCCGCCAAAGCCGCTTCGCCACGCCGAAAACCCCGAGCAGCGCCAGCCCCGCCCCCGCCGCGATGGCCGCGTCATGGGCGTGCAGCGGCCCGAAGCGGAAGAGGCGGCTGGCCTGGGGAAGCAGGAACAGCAGGCAGAGAACGGCCAGATTGACGCCGAGGGCGAGCCAGAGCAGGGGATTGGGCCGCAGCAGGCTGGCGGCGAGCGAACTGCGCAGCGCCCGATTGGCGAGGACGATGGCGAAATTGCAGGCGACCAGCGCGGCAAAGGCGAGGGCACGGACCTCGTCCTCGGGCAGGCCACGGTTCAGCGCGACCACGAACACCGCCGCCACCGCCGCCAGCGCCATGACGCCCTGGAACAGGCCCCAGCCGATCAGCCGCAGCGGCAGTAGCGGTTCCTGGGTGGCGCGCGGCGGCCGCTGCATGACGCCCTTCTCCTCCGGCTCGGCCTCATAGCCCAGCGACGAGACGGGATCGATGATCATCTCGATAAAGGCGATATGGACCGGCATCAGCAGCAGCGGCAGCCCGAACAGGAGCGGCATCAGCGCCAGCCCGGCGATCGGCACATGCGCGGCGGTGACGAAGCAGATGGCCTTGCGCAGATTGTCGTAGATGCGCCGCCCGAGGCGGATGGTGCGGACGATGGAATTGAAATTGTCGTCGAGCAGCACGATGCTGCTGGCCTCGCGCGCCACCGCCGTCCCGCGCTGGCCCATGGCGATGCCGATATGCGCAGCCTTCAGCGCCGGGGCGTCGTTAACGCCGTCGCCGGTCATTGCCACCACCTCGCCATTGGCCTTCAGCGCGGCGACGATGCGCAGCTTCTGCTCCGGCTTGGTGCGCGCGAACACCGCGACCGAGGCGACGTGCTGCGCCAGTTCCGCGTCGCTGAGCTTGTCCAACTCGGCGCCCGTCATGGCGGCGCCGGAGCCGATGCCGGCCTGCCCCGCTATGGCGAGGGCCGTGGCCGGGTGGTCGCCGGTGATCATGATGACGCGGATGCCCGCGCCCCGGCATTCGGCGACGGCTTCGGGGACGCCAGGGCGCAATGGGTCTTCCAGGCCGATCAGGCCGAGAAAGGCGAAGGCGAAGCCGTCCGGCCGCTCCGGCAGCGGGCCGGCGGGATCTGGCGCCATGGCCACGCCGAGCACGCGCAGCCCTCGCGCCGCCATCGCCTCGACCGCTGCGTGCACATCGCGGGCGCGGGCGGCGTCGAGCCCGCAGAGCCGGGCGATCGCCTCGGGCGCGCCCTTGGCCGCCACCACGCCCCGGCTTTTCGAGCGCCAGACATGGGTGAGCGCCGGCAGGTCCGGCTCGAGCGGATAGCGCTTCGCGAGCGCCGCGCCGGCCGCCGCCGGATGCTCGCGCACCTGCGCCGTCCAGGCGAGAAAGGCTTTTTCCATCGGGTCGGAGGGCTGCGGCTCGGACGCGAGGATGGCGGCGCGCATCAACTCCTGGAAATCGGCGTTCAGCGCCTGCCCGGATCGCGGCTTGGCCACCCGCGCGCCGATCCGCATCTCGGCCACGGCCATGCGGTTCTCCGTCAGCGTGCCGGTCTTGTCGGTGCACAACACCGTCGCCGCGCCGAGCGTCTCGATGGCGGAGGCCTTGCGCGTCAGCACGCGGACCTTGGAAATCCGCCAGGCGCCCATGACCAGGAACACCGTCAGCACCACCGGGAATTCCTCCGGCAGCAGGGCCATGCTGAGCGCGATGCCGCCGAGCACGCCCTGCAGCCATTCCCCCCGCAACAGGCCGTTAAGCAGAAAAGCCAGGGCGCTCATCACGATGCCGCCCGCGGCGAAGACGAAGATAACGCCCCGGATCTGCTGGCGCAGCGGCGGCGCTTCGGTCTCGATCTCCGACAGCGTCTTGCCGATCCGGCCCATGGCGCTGTGCGTGCCGGTCGCGGTGACGATGGCGACGCCCTGGCCGCGCACGATCAGCGTACCGGCATAGACGCGCGACTGCTCGCTTTTGGTGCCGCCCGGCGCGGCGTGCTTGCCGACCGGCACGGACTCGCCCGTGAGCAGCGATTCGTCGGCCTCGACGGCGTGGCTCTCGATCAGCTCGGCATCGGCGGCGACCCGGTTGCCTTCGCGCAGCACCAGGGCGTCGCCACGCACGACGGTCTCGATCGCGACATTGACGGGCTTGCTGTCCCGGATCACCAGCGGGCGCGGGTCGCTCATGCGCGAGAGCTGTTCGAGCACCCGCTCGCTGCGGATCTGCTGCAGGATCGAGATCACGACGGTCGCCGAGGCGAGGCAGATGATGAGCAGCGCTTCGGCGCGGTCGCCCAGCGCCAGATAGATGCCGCCGGCGGCGAGCAGCAGCATCAGCATCGGCTCGCGCAGCACGTCGCGCGCGATGGCGAAGATCGAATGTTGGGCGGCGGCGGGCAGGGCGTTCGGGCCGTCCCTGGCGAGCCGCGCCGCCGCCTCGGTCGAGCTGAGGCCGCGCGCCGGTTCGCGGCGCGGGACGGCCGGCCTCCGGCCTCCTTTCGCGCGGGTGTGAGGATGGGCTGATGTCATAGGGCAGGCTCCAACGGGCCAATCGGGTCGGGACGATCCCCCAGTATAACGCTTCCCGGCTAACAGGCGCTTGATCGAGGTCAAGGCGGGCGCGGCCGCGGCGGCCCATGCCTTGCCGACGCGCCGAATCGGCGGCCGCGTCATCGAGCGGGAGGCATGGCCAATGTCGCGCACCATCATGCAGCGGATCTGTTTCGCCACGGCGCTCGGCGCGGTCATGGCCGCGCAAGGCTGGGCGGCTCCGGCGGACGTCGCGCGCGGGCGGGCGATCGCCGAGGCGCGCTGCGCCCGCTGCCACGCCATCGGCAGGGACGATGCCGCCAAGCACCCCGAAGCGCCGAACTTTCGCGATCTGCACCGGCGCTGGCCGGTCGAGATGATGCAGGAAGCGCTGGCTGAGGGCATCATGACCGGCCATCCGGACATGCCAGAAGCCCGCTTCGAAGCCGACGAGATCGACGCCTTCCTCGCCTATCTCGACAGCCTCGCCGCACCGCAGGCGCCTGTATCGCGCTAGCGCCGCCGCGCCCTGCGACATCTCCGCAGCGCGCGCTTGATCCAGGTCAACGCCGCTCCGGACCCGCTCCCGCATAAACGCTGAAGGAGTTCTCGGGCTCCGTGTCTTCAGCCAGCCGGGATGAGGGGGTCGCATTCCATGCAATCAACGCCGATGAGAGATGAATTCGCCGCCCTGTCCGACGTGCTCGCCATTGCCGGAGCCGTCATCGGCCTGCTGCTCGGCATCACCCTCGCCATGCTCGCGGCCGACGAGGTGATGGGCTTTCATGCGGTGCTATTCGCTGCCGCATCGGCGGCGGCGCTGGTGTTTCTCGTCGGCAACGCGTTCGGCACCGGCTCGCTCGCCGGGCCCAACTACCAGCCGGAGGTCCGCTTCTACGCCGACAACGTCATCAAGGCGGGCGTCGTCGCCACCGTGTTCTGGGGCATCGCCGGCTTCGTGGTGGGCGATGTGATCGCCTGGCAACTCGCTTTCCCGGCGCTGAATCTCGACCTGCCCTGGACCAGTTTTGGCCGCCTGCGCCCGCTGCATACCTCGGCGGTGATCTTTGCGTTCGGCGGCAATGCGCTGATCGCCACCTCATTCTACGTCGTGCAGCGCACATCGCGCGCCCGGCTCGCGGGGCGCTGGTCGCCCTGGTTCGTATTCTGGGGCTACAACCTGTTCATCGTCATCGCCGCGACCGGCTACGTCCTCGGCGTCACCCAGTCCAAGGAATATGCCGAGCCGGAATGGTATGCCGACCTCTGGCTGACGGTGGTCTGGGTCGTCTATCTCCTCGTCTTCCTCGGCACGCTGTCGCGCCGCAAGGAGCCGCATATCTATGTGGCGAACTGGTTCTACCTCGCCTTCATCGTCACCGTGGCGATGCTGCACATCGTCAACAACCTGGCCTGGCCCGTCTCCTTCACCGGCTCGAAAAGCGTGATCCTTTACGCCGGCGTGCAGGATGCGATGACGCAGTGGTGGTACGGCCATAACGCGGTCGGCTTCTTCCTCACCGCCGGCTTCCTTGGCATGATGTACTACTTCATTCCCAAGCGCGCCGACCGGCCGGTCTATTCCTACAAGCTCTCGATCGTGCATTTCTGGTCGCTGATCTTCCTCTATATCTGGGCCGGGCCGCACCACCTCCATTACACCGCGCTGCCGGACTGGGCGCAGACGCTCGGCATGACCTTCTCGATCATGCTCTGGATGCCCTCATGGGGCGGCATGATCAACGGGCTGATGACGCTCTCGGGCGCCTGGGACAAGCTGCGCACCGATCCCGTCATGCGCTTCCTGGTGGTCTCGGTCGCCTTCTACGGCATGTCCACCTTCGAGGGGCCGCTGATGAGCATCCGCGCCGTCAACTCGCTCTCGCATTACACGGACTGGACCATCGGCCATGTGCATTCCGGCGCGCTCGGCTGGGTCGCCATGATCTCCTTCGGCGCGATGTACTGCCTGACGCCCTGGCTCTGGCGGCGCCCGTCGCTCTACTCTATGCGCCTCGTCGAATGGCACTTCTGGATCTCGACCCTCGGCATCCTGCTTTACATCACCGCCATGTGGGTGTCGGGCATCACGCAAGGGCTGATGTGGCGTGCCTATGATGCGCTGGGCTTCCTGCAATATTCCTTCGTCGAGACCGTCGAGGCGATGCACCCCTATTACGTCATCCGCGCCATCGGGGGCCTGCTCTTCGTCGCCGGCTCGCTGATCATGGCCTTCAATCTCTGGATGACGGCGCGCCGCACCGTCGCCGAAGCCGGCGAGGCGGAGCTTGGCGGCGCGCAACCCATGCCGGCGGAATAAGGGCAACCGACATGAAGCTTTCACACGCCGTTTTCGAAAAACATTCACTCGTCCTGCTGATCGGCATCCTGATCGTCGTGGCGGTCGGCGGCCTCGTCGAGATCGCGCCGCTGTTCTGGCTCTCATCGACCGTTGAGAAGGTGCAAGGCATGCGCCCCTATACGCCGCTGGAGCTCGCCGGCCGCGACATCTATCTGCGGGAGGGCTGCTACAACTGCCACAGCCAGATGATCCGCGCCCTGCGCGACGAGGTCGAGCGCTACGGCCATTACAGCCTCGCCGCCGAGAGCATGTACGACCATCCCTTCCAATGGGGCTCAAAGCGCACCGGGCCGGATCTGGCCCGCGTCGGCGGCAAATATTCCGACGAATGGCATCTGGCCCATCTTGTCGACCCGCGCAGCGTGGTGCCGGAATCGATCATGCCCGGCTATCCGTTCCTGGCCGCGCGCAAGCTCGAGGCCGGCGACATCGCCGAGCGGCTGAAGGCCGACCGGGCCGTGGGCGTTCCCTATACGGATGAGATGATCGCCAAGGCCAAGGCCGATCTCGAGGCGCAGGCCGTGGCGGAGTCGGGCGGCGCTGCGGAACTGGCGCAGCGCTATCCCAAGGCCGTGGTGCGCAGCTTCGACGGCGATCCGGAAAAGCTCACCGAGCTGGATGCGCTGATCGCCTATCTGCAGGTGCTCGGCACGCTGGTCGATTTCACCAAGTTCGACGCAGCCGGACCCAATCTGAGATAGGGCGCGCCATGGCTTACGAGGACGTCAAAACCTATGCCGCGATGGCCGGCCTGCTGATCTTCATCGCCCTGTTCGTCGGCGTGCTGATCTACGCCTTCTGGCCCGGCAACAAGGCGCGCTTCGAAGAGGCGCGCAACATTCCGCTCGAACAAGACCCCGAAGACCCAGCACCGCGAGGCGACAATGGACGCTAGGCCCGAAATCGACAGCGTCACCGGAGCCGAGACCACCGGCCATGAGTGGGACGGCATCAAGGAGCTGAACCAGCCGCTGCCGAAATGGTGGCTCTATGTGCTCTATGCCTGCATCGTCTGGTCGATCGGCTATTGGGTGGCCTATCCTGCCTGGCCGCTGATCTCGGGCTATACGCGAGGGCTCGCCGGCTACAGCCAGCGCGAGACCGTCGGCCAGCGCATCGCCGAGGCGCGCGCCGCGCAGGGGCAGGCCAATGCGGCCATCGCCAAGGCGTCGGTGGAGGAGATCCAGGCCTCGCCCGATCTGCTGCAATTCGCCATGGCGGGCGGGCGCGCGGCCTTCGGCGACAATTGTGCCCCTTGCCACGGACGCGGCGCGCAAGGCGCCAAGGGCTATCCCAACCTGAACGACGATGACTGGCTCTGGGGCGGCAAGCTCGCCGACATCCAGCAGACCGTGCTTTACGGTATCCGCAGCACCGCCGGGGAGACGCGGGCGAGCGCCATGCCGCGCTTCGGGCAGGACCAGATCCTCGAGCGCGGGCAGATTTCCGATCTCGCCGAGCAGGTGCTGGCGCTGTCCGGCAATCCGCATGACGCGGCGGCGGCGGAACGGGCCAAGCCGCTCTTCGCCGACAATTGCGCCGCCTGCCATGGCGAGACCGGCAAGGGCAATCGGGAGCTCGGCGCGCCCGACCTGACCGACGCCATCTGGCTCTATGGCGGCGCTAAGGCCGACATCGTCAGGAGCATCGAGACCGGGCGCGGCGGCGTCATGCCGGCCTGGGCTGGCCGTCTCGACGCCGGCACGATCAAGAAGCTGACCGTCTATGTCCATTCGCTGGGCGGCGGCCAATGAGCGGGAGGGCGCGCCCATGTCCTGCGGATGCGAAGCGATTTTCATACAGGCCTTAATGGCACAAAACGCGATGACGAGTTTGCCGCAAACACTGGACCCGGCCCCCGCTCCGGAAGCGGCCCCCGGCATTGCCCGCTCCGATGCGCAGGCGGTCAATACCCAGGCCGGGCGGGCGCTCTACGCCGCTCGCGTGCCGATCTATCCCAAGCGCGCCTCGGGCACTTTCCGGCGCATCAAATGGGCGGTGATGGCGGTCACCCTCGGCATCTATTACGTGTTGCCCTGGCTGCGCTGGGATCGCGGGCCGAACCTGCCGGACCAGGCCTTCCTGCTCGATTTCGCGCATCAGCGGCTCTACATCTTCGGCCTCGAAATCTGGGCGCAGCAATTCTATTTCGTGACCGGCCTGCTCATTCTCGCGGCGCTCGCTCTGTTCCTGGTGACGGCGCTGGCGGGCCGGGTCTGGTGCGGCTATGCCTGCCCGCAGACGGTCTGGACCGACCTGATGATTGCCGTCGAGCGCTTCTGGCAGGGCGACCGCAATGCCCGGATGCGGCTCGCCAAGGCGCCTTGGGGTTTTGAGAAAATCTGGAAGCTCGGCGCGACGCATCTGAGCTGGCTGGCGATCGCCATCGCCACGGGCGGCGCCTTTGTCTTCTACTTCCGCGACGCGCCGACGCTCGCCATGGAGTTCATCCATTTCGATGCTCCGGCCATCGCCTATCTCTTCCTCGGCATCTTCACCGCGACGACCTATGTGCTGGGCGGCCTCGCCCGCGAACAGGTCTGCATCTATATGTGCCCCTGGCCGCGCATCCAGGGCGCGATGTTCGACGCCGATTCGCTGCTCGTCTCCTACCGGGCCTATCGCGGCGAGCCGCGCGGCAGCCACAAGAAGGGCGAGCGCTGGCTCGGGCGCGGCGACTGCGTCGACTGCAAGCAATGCGTGGCGGTCTGCCCGACCGGCATCGACATCCGCAACGGGCCGCAGCTCGAATGCATCCAATGCGCGCTCTGCATCGATGCCTGCGACGACGTCATGTACAAGGTCGGCCGCCCGCCGAAGCTGATCGCCTACGACACCTTCCGCAATCTCGACGCCGCCAGCCACGGCGACCGCGTGCCGATCCGGCTGATCCGCCCGCGGACGGTGCTCTATGCCGGGTTGCTGGCGCTGGTCGGCACGGTGATGCTGGTCGCGCTGTCGGCGCGGACGGTGCTGGACGTCAACGTGCAGGCGGACCGCAATCCGCTGTTCGTGCGGCTCTCCGACGGCAGCATCCGCAATGGCTACAATGTGCGCATCCTCAACAAGCTCTATGAGACCCGCAGCGTCGCGCTGGGGCTCGAGGGGCTGCCGGGCGCGCGGCTGTCGGTGCTCGGCATGGATGCGGAGGCGCAGCCGCACATCGAGGTGTCGCCGGACAATCTGCGCAGCCTCAAGCTGTTCGTGACCCTGCCGCGCGAGGCCGCGCAGGCGCTCCCCGCCAGCCAGACGCCGTTTGCGATCGTGGTGCGCGATCTGACCGACGGCACCGAAACCCGCCGCGCCAGCATTTTCAGAGGACCGGGCAAATGACCGACATCACCGCAAGGCACTTCACCGGACGCCATCTGCTGATCGTGCTGGGCGGCTTCTTCGGCACCATGCTGGCGGTCAATGGCGTCTTCACCTATTTCGCCGTCTCGACCTTCAACGGCGTCGATCGCCCCGACGCCTACCGGGAGGGGCTGCAATATAATGCGCGCATCGACGAAGGGCGCAGGCAGTCGGCGCTCGGCTGGGTGCATCGGGTCGCATTGGGCGAGGCGGGCCGCATCGAGGTGAGGATCAGCGACGGACAGGGACAGCCCGTGCCGCAGCTGGCCATCACCGGCGACATCGGACGCCCCGCCGCCGACCGCTTCACCCATCCGCTCAGCTTCAGCGAGACCAGTCCCGGCTTTTATGCCGCGACCGCCGAAGGGCTCGCGCCCGGAAGTTGGGTGCTGTCGCTCGACGCGCGCAAACGCGATCTGCTCTACCGCATCAAGGAGCGCCTATGGCTCAAGCCCGAATGATCGACCGCGATTTCGCCGGCGCCGCCGACCCCGCCGTGACCCTGCGCCCGGTGACGCTGACCGTTGAGAACATGCATTGCGGCGGCTGCATGAGCAAGGTCGAACGGGCGCTGATGGCCTCGCCCGGGGTCGCCGCCGCCCGCGCCAATCTGGCGGCCAAGCGCGTCGCCGTCAGCTTCGACGAGAACCGCACCGCGCCCGAGGCGCTGATCGGCGCGCTCGCCGCGGCCGGGTTCACCGCCGCCGAGCTGGTCGCGCAGCAGACCGGCGAGGACGATAGGCGCAACCGCGATTTCCTCGCCCGGCTCGCCGTCGCGGGCTTTGCCGCCATGAACGTCATGCTGCTGTCGGTGTCGGTCTGGTCCGGCCACGCCTCCGGCATGGACCCGGCGACGCGCGACCTGCTGCACTGGGTCTCCGCGCTGATCGCCCTGCCGGCCGTCGCCTATTCCGGCCAGCCCTTTTTCCGCTCGGCATGGCAGGGCATCAAGGTGCTGCGCCTCAACATGGATGTGCCGATCTCGCTGGCCATCCTCCTGTCGGCGGGGATGAGCCTCGTGCTGACCGCGCGCGGCGGCGAGCATGTCTATTTCGATGCCTGCGTGTCGCTGCTGTTCTTCCTGCTGATCGGCCGCTATCTCGACCAGCGGATGCGCGTCAAGGCGCGCGGCGCGGCGCAGAACTTGCTGAAAATGCGCGCCAAATGGGCGACCATCATCCAGCCCGACGGCTCCGCCGAGCGCATCGCGGCGGCGGCTCTGCTGCCGGGGATGCGGGTCGCGGTCGCGGCGGGCGAGCGCTTTCCGGCCGACGGCATCGTCAGCGAGGGCCGCTCCGACGCCGATGAAAGCCTGCTCACCGGCGAGAGTGCGCCGCGCGCCATCGCCCCGGGCGCGGAGGTGTTTGCGGGCACAGTCAATCTCGGCGCGCCCATCACCTTCGAGGCGGGCAAGACCGAGGGCGACACGCTGCTCGCCGAGCTCACCCGCCTGATGGAGACGGCCGAGCAGGGGAGGGGGCGCTATGTCCGCCTCGCCGACCGCGCCTCGCGGCTCTATTCGCCCGCCGTCCATCTGATCGCGGGGACGACCTTTCTCGGCTGGATGATCGCGGGCGCGGGCTGGGAGTCCGCGCTGATGATCGCCATCGCCGTGCTTATCATCACCTGCCCCTGCGCGTTGGCGCTGGCCGTGCCGGCCGTGCAGGTCGCGGCCTCAGACCGACTGTTCGCGGCGGGCGTGTTGGTGAAGGCGGCGGACGGGCTCGAACGGCTCTCCGAAATCGATACGGTGGTTTTCGACAAGACCGGTACGCTGACGCTCGGCCATCCCGTATTGCTCGACGTCCGTGGCATCGACGATGCAACGCTGAAGGCCGCCGCGAGCCTTGCCGCCGCGAGCCGCCATCCCTACGCAGTCGCCGTGGCCGACGCCGCCAAGGCGCGGTTCGGCGCCGTGCCGCTCGCGGCTGACATCGTCGAGGAGCCGGGCTTCGGCTTGCGCGCCATGCTGCCCGGCGGCGAAGCCCGGCTCGGCTCGGCGGAATGGTGCGGCGCGGACGGCAAGGCGCGGCCCGCCTCGCTCTATTACGCGGCGCCGGGCGAGCGGCCCATCGCATTCGGCTTCGCCGACACGCTGCGCCCGGACGCGGCGGCCGTCATTGCCGAATTCGCCCTGGCGGGCTTCCGCGTCGAGATCATGTCCGGCGACCGCGCCGAGGCGGTCGAGCCGGTGGCGCGGGCCTTGGGCATCGCCATCTGGCGGGCGGGCTGCAAGCCGCAGGAGAAGATCGCCCGGCTGAGCGAACTCGCCGCCGCCGGCCGTAAGGTGCTGATGGTCGGCGACGGGCTGAACGACGCCCCGGCGCTGGCCTCCGCGCACGCATCGCTCGCGCCATCCTCCGCCGCCGACATCAGCCAGACGGCCTCCGACGCCGTGTTCCAGGGCGCGGCGCTTCGCCCGGTGATCGAGCTGCTGGCGACGGCGCGGCGGGCCCAGCGCATGGCGTTCGAGAATTTTGCCGTCGCCGGGCTGTATAATCTGGTCTTCGTGCCCATCGCGGCGGCGGGCTTCGTCACGCCGCTGATCGCCGCCATCGCCATGTCCACCTCCTCGATCGTCGTCACGGCCAACGCCGTCCGGTTGCGCGGCATGAAACTGAGGCTGTCGGCATGAGCGCGCTCGCCTGGCTGATCCCGGTCGCCCTGTTCCTCGGACTGCTCGGCCTCGCGGCCTTTCTCTGGTCGCTGAAATCCGGCCAGTTCGACGACCTCGACGGCGCCGCCTACCGGATCTTGGAGGACGACGACCAGGACAGCGGGCCGCGAGGGACATCTCGCTGACGCCCCCCTTTGTCGTCCCGGACACCGCGAAGCGGTGAGCCGGGACCCAATCATCTATCCGCGAATGCTGCGGCAAGAGGGGAGGCGAGTAGGCCCCGGCTCTGACGGCCGGGGCGACGGAATATTATCGTCATTCCTCATCCCGTAAGGGCAGCATCAGCCGTAGGTCGCCGCCTAAGCGCGACCGCCGCGGCTTACTGGATTCCCGCCTTTGCGGGAATGACAGCGGGTTTTGGGCGAAGCCTGCCGATCCGCGCTAATGCCAGCCGACCACATCCCGGTAGGCGTGCCAGGTGGCGTGGCCGATCAGCGGGAAGATCACGACCAGCCCGACGCCCAGCGTCGCGAGGCCGAAGGCGGTGAAGCCGGCGATCAGCGCGGCCCAGAGCGCCATGGCTTCGGGATTGGCGAGCGCCGCGCGCACGCTCGCCCGGATCGCCGTGGAAATGCCGACCGGGCGCGCCATCAGCATCGGCGCCGACACCACGCAGATGGCAAAGACCAGCGCCGCCAAGGCCGCGCCGATCGCCGTTCCGGCCACCAGCAGCGTCACGCCCGGCAGGCTGAACAGCAGGAACGGCACGAATTCGGCGAGCGGGGGAAAGGGCCGCTCGCCGAAAGCCAGCATGAACAGCAGTAGCGCGATCTGCAGCCAGAACATGTAGATCAGCATCAGCGTCAGCCCGAGCAGCCAGAGCTGGCCCTGCGCGGCGAAACCGGCGAAATTGACGTCGCCCGGCTCGACCGTCTGGCCCGCTTCCAGCCTGCGGCTGCCCTCGTAGAGGCCGGCGGCCAACACCGGGCCGATCAGCATGAAACCGCCCGCCAGCGGAAGCATCAGCGCCTGCCAGCCGAGCCCCCACAAGGCGACCCAGAGACCCAATGAGACGCCGGAGAAGACCGCGCCATAGCCGAGGCTGATCCGGGGCATCCGCAACAGGTCGCGCCAGCCCGCGCTGAGCCAGCGCCAGGGGGCTTCGAGATCGACGCGCCGGATCTCGATGGCGCGCTCCTGCGCGCCATGCGGGGAGAGGTCGAGGAAACCCACCTCGCAATGCTGGTCCTGCACATCGCTCATCGGAGGCGCTCCCTCTGCCGGCGCTCTTCGGCGCGTTAAGACTGACCCGTGATGATAAGCCAAGCCCGGCGCGCCAGGATTGATCCAGGTCAATTTTGCTCGGCGCCCTGCCTTTTGATGAAGATCAATGCCGCGTTCCCCTCCTCCGATAGGGTCCAGGCTTAGCCAACGCTCATGGAGGCGGCATCGATGTACAAGACCATCCTCACCTATCTGCCCTCGCCACAATCCGCGCCGGTCCTCACGGAGGTCGCCGCCTCGCTCGCGGAAAAATGCGGCGCCTATCTCATCGGCGCGCATAATTCCGCGCGGCTTTCGCTCTATGGCGGCATTCCCGCCGACTATCTCGCCCAATTCAATCAGCAACAGCGGGACGATGCCGCCGCGATCAGGGAGAGTTTCGAGCAGATCGCCTCCGAGCGGTCGCTGCCGCATGAATGGCGGCACAAGGCGATGAAGGACACCGACGCCTTCGACGACATCGTCACGCAAGGCCGCGCCGCCGACCTGATCGTCGCCGGCGGCCGTGGCCAGGAGGATCCGCTCGGCGAATGGTACGACCTGCCGATCCGGCTGGTGATGGAGACCGGCCGCCCGGTGCTACTGGTGCCGGTCGACGGCCAGTTCTCCGTCATCGGTGAGCGCGTCACCGTGGCCTGGAACCACACCCGCGAGAGCGCGCGGGCGGCCTTCGACGCGCTGCCGCTGCTCAAACTGGCAAGTTCCGTGCGCGTGCTTGCCGTCAACTCCACCAATGCCGGTGCGGGGTCGCCCTCCGAGGATCTGGCGGCGACGCTCTCCCGCCACGGCGTCGACGCCGTCGCCAGCGTCGCGACCACGACCTCGCGCTCCGACGGCGAAGAGCTGCTCGCCAGTCTGACCGGCGATGGCAGTGACTTGCTGGTGATGGGCTGCTACGGCCATTCGCGGCTGCGTGAGATGGTGCTCGGCGGGGCAACCCGGCAGGTTCTGGCCACGATGAGGACGCCGGTGCTGATGTCGCATTGAGCGGCGCGGCGGCCGATAATCGGCCAGCCGCATCGATCGCAGCCGGCAATGCGCGGTGCGCCCTCCACGCACCCGCAAGCGCTGGCATCCTTTGTGGCGATCGCCGCCTTCAAGAGCGTTCGATCACCCGTTCGGGTGACGACAGATGGGCGGTATGCTGACAGTGTCGATAGATTGTCTTGACCACATTGACGTCGTCACTTGGGCGCGCTCGGCGGCGAGCAAAGCGAAACCCTTCGGCCCGGCCGGCAAGGGGCATTTCCGGAAAATCGCACAAGCACGTTCCGAGGACGCCGGATGCTCGAGCCAGGGCCATGGGCGGATGAGGTGCGTCCCGCCTCCTCTGGCTGCGGGTTGGCGGGCAGGTTCCGCGAGGCGCTTAAGGCGGCCATGCCGCGCGGCTGACCCATGGCAGTCCTGCCGCCACCGATCCGGAGGAAACGCGTCATGACCAACGATGACATCAAGCAAAGACGGGAGGCCCTGTTCACGCGGCTGTTGCGCACCGACCGGCGCAGAGGCGCCGGGCTGGAGAGCGCCGGCCGGCCGAGCATCGAAAGTGCCGCACGCAATTTCGATGCGGATGATGTCACCAACCGGCTGGAATCGCTCGCCGACAGCCTGCCGGCCCATGAGGTGGTCGATCCGGGCAAGACCAAGCGCGCCGCCGAGCTGGTCGCCCGCAATCTGCGCAGCGCGCTGGCCAAGGCGCGGCGCGGCGACCTGCAGTCGATCACCGAGGAAGAGGAAGCCTCGACCGAGGCGGTCATCATCGCCGATGGCTCGCGGCCGACATTGTTGCTGCAGAACGGCCTGCCGCCGCTCGATCACCCCATGCTGGGCGACTGGCGCGATGAGATGACCGGCCTCAAGCAGCAGATTGCGCAGAGTGCGGCCGCCACCTGCCGGGTGCAGCCGACCGGCGGGTCCCCCAACAATTATTTCGGCACCGGCTTTCTCATCGATGCCGCGAGAGGGCTGGTCCTGACCAACCAGCATGTCCTCAACGCCATGCTCAGCGAGGGCTCCACGGATGCCGAAAGGTCCGGCCTCAGGCATATCATCCGCGACGGTGTCGTCGTGGAATTCAACGGCGAGGCCGACATGCCGGAGAAGCGGCAGTTCAAGGTGGTCGAGGCGCATCGCACGCCGGTCGATGTCGAGGGGCTGTTCGATGTGAACTTCAAGCGGCTCGACATTTCCGTGCTGAAAATCGAGCCGCTTGCGGATTCTCCCTCGCTACCGGCGGCGGTACCGCTGGAGCTCGGAACCGAGCGGGCCGATGGCGGCCTGATCTCGTTCTGCTCGATCGGCTTCCCCGGACCGCCGGAATCGGCCTTTGGCGTCGTCAACGGCATCGATTTCGGCGTGGTGCACAGCCAGCTCTTCGGCGGCCGCTACGGCCTGAAGCGCATCGCCCCCGGCCTCGTGCATCGCCCGGTCGGCACGCTCGAAGGCGATCCACACCGCTGGGTGTTCGGGCATAATGCGACCATGCTCGGTGGCGCGTCGGGCTCCCCGGTGATCGCCTGGCTGGACGGCAACAGCATCATCGGCATCCATTTCGCCGGACAGACCGGCGCCAGCAATTTCGCGCATTCGCTGTTCGCCGCGCGCCGCACGCTCGCCGAATTCGATCTGCCGCTGGTCTAGGCCATCCGTCGGCAGGCGGAGCGTTGAGCCCCGTTCCCATCGAAACGGAACGGGGCTCTTCGCCCGGCCCGGCGCCGAAGCGCCCATGGCCGCCGCCGTCCGTGCGGGTTGCGCATTCGCCCGCCCACCCGTATAAATTGATGCTTTCGTAAGCAGTCGGCGGCTATCGTGCAAACTGCGCGGAGGTGGGTTTGGCATATTTACCGTCCAAGGAGACCGACCAATTCCTTCTGCTGACAGCGGTTTTCGAGGCCCTGCCCGACCCGATCTTCGTCAAGAACCTCGATCACCAATGGGTCTACGGAAACAGGCCGTTCAAGCAAATGGTCGGGGTCGAGGACGTCGTCGGCAAGTGCGACAAGGATTTTTATTCGCCCGAACAGGTCGCCATTTTCTGGGCGGAGGACGAGAAGGTCTTTCGCGGCGGGCACAGCCTGAACGAAGAACGGATCTCCGACGAATTCTACGCCCTCACCAAGAAATCCCCCATCACGCTGCCGGACGGTTCGATCGGCCTCGTCGCGATCATCCTGGAGATCACCAACTATAAGCGGGTCGAGCGCATCGCGGAGCAGATCGCGGCCTCGAACGCCGCGAAGTCGCAATTCCTCGCCATGGTCAGCCACGAAATCCGCACCCCGCTCAACGGCATATTGGGCATGGCACAGGCGCTCAAGATGGAGGCCCTGACGCAGCCGCAGCGCGAGAAGATCGAGACCATCCTCGAAAGCGGCAAGACCTTGATGACGATCATCAGCGACGTGCTCGACATGTCCAAGATCGACGCGGGGAAGATCGAGTTCTCAGCCGTCGAATGCGATCTCCATCACATCATCCGGGGCGTCGTGCATCTGTTCCAGCCGCAGGTCGCCGCCCTTTCCATCGGACTGCACTGCCGGTTCGCGCCGGACACGCCACGGCTGTTGCTCTGCGATCCGGTCAGGGTCCGGCAATGCGTGGCCAACCTCGTATCGAACGCCGTCAAATTCACCGAAAGCGGCGATATCGAGGTCGTCGTCTCCTCACGCGACATCGGGGATTTCAAATATCTGATCTCGGTCGCCGTGTCGGATACGGGGATCGGCATCGACGCGGCGGCGCTCGCCACGCTGTTCTCCGAATTCACCCAGGCCGACGGGTCCACGACGCGCCGGTATGGCGGCACCGGCCTCGGGCTTGCGATCACGCGACGGCTGGCGCGGCTGATGGGCGGCGATGTCACCGTGGCAAGCCAGCCGGGCGCCGGCTCGACCTTCACCGTCTCGTTCCGGGCCTCGCGCTGCTCGGGCCACCGCGCCAGCATGGACGGCTTCGAGACTCACATTTTCGCGTTCGAGACCAGCCTTTCGGGCCTGCGGGTGCTGCTCGTCGACGACAACCGCATCAACCGGCAGGTCGGCCGCCTCATGCTGCAGCCCATCGACGTGACGGTGGTCGAAGCGGAGGACGGGCAGCAGGCCCTCGACCGCCTGGGGCGCGATATCATCGACCTCGTGCTGCTCGATGTGCACATGCCGGTCATGGACGGCCTGGAGACGCTTTTGAACATCCGCCGCAGCGGCGAGCCCTGGGCCGACGTCCCGATCATCGCGCTGACGGCGGACGCCATGTCCGGCGACCGGGAAAAGCTTCTGGCGCTCGGCATGGACGGCTATCTGGCCAAGCCCATCGACCGAACCGAGCTGATCGCCGAAATCCGCCTTGCCATGAAGCGCCGCGCCAGCGCGGCGGCCGCCAAATCGGCGGTGTTTTAGCCGCGGTCGCGTGATGGACGCGATCCGGGCGCCGAGCGGCAGCGTAGCCTCCTCTCCTGCGGCGGACCTTTGCCTATCGCCTGGACCTTCCCTCCCGTCGTCCCGGGCGGCCGCGAGGCCGAACCTGGACCCAATCCTTTATCCGCGAGCACTGCGGCAAGAGGCGAGGCGAGTGGGCCCGGCTCTTACGGCCGGGGCGACGGGGTGGATCGGCGGCGCACCATCTGCATTAGCGCCTTGAGGGCGCCTCCATGACCGCCGCCACGAGCTTGGTGTCCATCCTATTCGACAATGTCCAAGAGCTTCCCGTCCGCGACGCGGCAGACCCATCAACAGTCGTGATCATACTGCTTGCCGCTCTAGGTCATGACGCGGCCGCTGCAAGCTGGCTCAGTTGGTGTAGCGGCTTGCGAGCCTCAGTCACCCGCAAAACAGCTTGTGGGGCGCTCGAGCAACAGCCTTCAAACTGCCGGAATCCGGACCGATTTGTGACGCGCGCCGCAGCTTGGCGGCGTGGACGCGATCGGCTAGGATCGCGCCAAATCGGGGTAGGATATTGGGGAGTTTTGGAATGCGGCATCAGATTTTGGCGGTCATCGTGGCGGCTTCCTTCGCCATGGGCACCGAGGCGCTCGCGCAGCAGGCCGAGCCGGAATCCGCGGCTCCGGGCGTGGTCGTCGAAGGCAGCCCGGACGTGTCCATCGGCGATCTGCCGGCGGCGCGGAAGGATGACGCGACCGACCAGGCCACGACCGTCACTGAAGGCTCGGCGGATGTCTTCATCAACGGCAAGCCCGCCGCGACGGTCGGCGATTTGACGGCTTGCGGTGGCAGCACCGTGACCGGCGCCTCCAATGTCTATATCAATGGCGAGCCCGCCGCGCGTGCCGGCGACCTGACCACCGCCTGCCCGCAATAGCCATGGGGGCGGGAGGCCCTCGGTCATGAGCGCTGATCTCGCCCGCCATTGCCTGCGCTGTCTCTTGATGCTGCTTTGCCTCGCCGCCACCCGCGCGACCGGGGCGGCAGCGCTCGAGCCCTCCCCTGAACTCAAGGCGTCCAGGGCCAAGATGGAGGCGTTCTGGCGCGAGGAGGATTTCGACCGGGCGCTCGAGGCGGCGGACAAGGTGCTCGCGCTGACGGCGGCGGAATTTGGCCGCGACGCGGAGCAGGTCGCCATCCAGGCCCAGTCGAACGGCCTGATCGCCGAGGCCAAGGGCGATTTCGCCAAGGCGGAGCGATATCTCCGGCGGGCGCTGGCCATCGGCGAAAAGGTCTACGGCACCGACAGCGCCATCAACATGGCGATCCTCGACCGGGTGGCGCGCGTCGTTCTGGCCGCCGGGCGCACCGCCGAGGCGCGGGCGCTCTACCAGCGCGAACTCAAGATCGGCCAGGACACGCTCGGCGACCACGCCTTCACCGCATCCGCCCATTCCGGCCTTGGCGACGTCGCCCGCGCCGAAGGCGATTTCGCCGGTGCGCTGCCGCATTACCGCAAGGCGATCAAGCTGCTGGTCAGCCAGAAGGCCGAGGAAGCCGTCGTCAAGAACCTGTTCGAGAACGAGATCAAGCGGAACCGGGAGATCTTCATCGGCCTGTCGCGGGCGGCCTTTGCGCTGCACGGCCAGCCGGGCGCCAATCCCGCCGCGCTGATCGAGGAAAGCTTCGCCGCCGGCCAGTCGGCCTGGTCGACGGCTGCTGCGGCGGCGCTGGCCAAGATGACGGCCCGGCTGAAGGCCAATGACACCGAGATGGGCCGCGCCATCCGCCAGATGCAGGCGCTGTCCGACCGCGCTTTGGCGCTCAGCGAGGAAGATCAAAAGGGGCTCGCGGCCTGGAGCGACGTGCAGCGCGCCGACCGCACCTATAGCGAATTGCTCGAGCAGTTCCGCGCAATGAGCATCGAGCAGGGCCGGATCAACGCGCCTTTCGCCAAACGCCAGCGCGAACTCGTCGCCCGGATGCAGGAGGGCCTGGAGCGCTGCCCGCCCGGGGAGAAGAAGCCGGGCTGCGAGGGGAGCGACAAGGAGCGCGAGGCGATCGGCAAGGAATTGTCCGCCCTGTCCGCCGAGACCTCCAAGGGCACCGGCGACATGATGAAGCTGTATCAGCGCATGAATGCCGCCGAGCAGGCGCTTCCCGGTTACGCCGAGCACACGGCGCGGCGCAAAGCCTTGCTGGACGAGGCGCAGGCGCTGAATGCCGAAGTGTCGAAGCAGCGCGCCGCCGTGGTCGCCGCCTTCCCGCAATTCCTGTCGCTGAGCGAGCCGGCGCCGCTGACCATCGCCGAAACGCAAGGGCTGCTGCGCGATGACGAGGCGCTGGTCTCGATCCTGGTCGGCGCCGGCAAGACCTTCGTCTGGGCGGTGAGCAAGGAGCGCGCCGAATGGGCGGAAGTATCGGTCGGCGAAAAGGTGCTCGCCGAGCATGTCGCCGCGCTGCGGCTCGGCCTCGATCCGCTGGCGCCGGGCGTGTCGGACAGCGTCGCGACCACGGCGGAGGGCAGCTTCGACATGCTGCGCGCCTATGTCGTCTACAAATTGCTGCTGGACCCGTTCAAGGCGCTGCTGGCCGGCAAACAGCATCTGCTGCTGGTGCCGACCGGGGCGCTGACCAGCCTGCCGTTCCAGGTGTTGCTGACCGACCCGCCGCGCTCCGGCGCCCGTCCGGGCGAGGCATTCGCCGAGGCGAACTGGCTGATCCGCCGCCACGCGCTGAGCGTTTTGCCGACGGTGGAGTCGCTGCGCTCGCTGCGCCAGTTCGCGGCCGAAGGCACGGCGGTGAAGCCGTTTTTCGGTCTCGGCGATCCGGTGCTGCTCGGCCCCTCCGGCGGCCAGCGCCAACGCGCGGCCGTTCAGCCCGACCAGTTCTACCGCAATGGCGTCGCCGATCTCCGCGCCCTTAGCCAATTGATGCCGCTGCCCGACACGGCCAAGGAACTCGAGGCGATCGCCAAGATCCTCGGCGCGCCGCGCGATGCCGTCGCCCTGCGCGAGGCCGCGACCGAGACCCGGCTGAAATCGATGCGGCTGAAGGATTACCGCATTCTGCAATTCGCCACGCACGGGCTGGTGGCGGGCGATCTCAGCGGCCTTGCCGAACCGGCGCTGGTGCTGACCCCGCCTGCCAATCCGACGCCGGAAGATGACGGGCTGCTGACCGCGTCGGAGATCGTCGGTCTCGATCTCGATGCCGATTGGGTGGTGCTGTCGGCCTGCAACACGGCGTCGGGCGAGACGGTAGGGGCGGAGGCGCTGTCAGGTCTGGCGCGCGCCTTCTTCTTCGCGGGCGCGCGGGCGATCCTGGTGTCGCACTGGTCGGTCTATTCGGATGCGGCGGTGCAACTCACCACGCGCACCTTCCGCAACCTCGCCGCCAAGCCCGGCACCGGCCGCGCCGAGGCCTTCCGGCAGTCCATGCTGAGCCTGATCGCCGAGGGCCGCCCGCCCTCCTATTGGGCGCCCTTCGTGGTCGTCGGCGAAGGCGGCCGGCCAGTTCACTAGTGGCTCGTTTCCATCTTTTCTCGTCGTCCCGGACACCGCGAAGCGGTGAGCCGGGACCCATTGGCCGATCCGCGGGCGCTGCGACAGAGGAGAGGCGAGGCGGGGCGGCCCCGGCCCTTGGGCCGGGGCGACGATGTGTGAGATCCGGTGATGCCGCGAAGACTCACACGAAGCGTAAATTTTCTCCCGCAGGCGAAAAATTCGAAGTCATCCCCGTGTCCAATGGACGCGAATCTGCCATCGTTAAAAAACTGTCAATAACTCAAGAGCTGACAAGATGGGCAGAAGCTTTGATCGTGGTGGACAGAATCGCAAGGAGCGGGAACGCGGCAAGCGCCGCAGCTTCCGTCAGAACGAGCGCGACCGCGAGGCGCGCGATGCCGTGATGCTTGCAAAGCGTACCGCGGCCATGGTTGCGATGGCCGGTAACCGGGCACCGCGCGTCGCGGCGGCCGCCGCCACCGTGTCGAACGTCCGCGACATGCCGGTGCACACGCCGGCCGCCATCAATCAGCCGGCGCAGCGGCCGGGATTCTTCGCCGCCATCGGCCGCCTGTTCAAAAAATCCGCGTGAACTGCGTGCGAGGCGTTCGGGCCGCGGCCCCATGCCTCGCGACCCCCGTCGAAGCGCCAGGTGCGCCGGTGTGATCGCCGAAGCGGACGCCATAGCTCAGAAACTCCCCCAACAGACCGAACATCGAGTCCCGCGCCGACCACGCGCGAGGGTTCGCCCCGGCGCGGTCCACATGCGGATGTGGGCTTACCGGGGGAACGAAGCGCGCCTATCCTGATTGCCATGGGTAGAAGGTCCGCGCAGGACCGGAGGAGGCGATGATGGACGCGACGCGGCGAGAAATTTTGCAAGGGGTGCTGGCGGCCGGAACCGTCGCCGCGCTGGGCGTTGGCAAGGCCCGGGCGCAGGGCGCAGCGCTGCTGACCAGGCCGATCCCGTCCACCGGCGAAAATCTGCCCGTCGTCGGGCTCGGGAGCTGGATCACCTTCAATGTCGGCAATGACACCCCAGCGCAGGACGCTTGCGCGGCGGTGATGGCGGCCTTCTTCGAGGCCGGCGGCCGGCTGATCGATTCCTCGCCGATGTACAGCTCCTCGCAGCCGACGATCGGCTATGGGCTGAAAAAGCTCGGCTACCCGAAGCCGCTGTTTGCGGCGGAGAAGGTCTGGACCTCCGACGGCGCCGCCGGCCCGGGGCAGATCGAGCAGTCGCGCCAATATTGGGGCGTGCCGCGCTTCGACCTGATGCAGGTTCACAATCTGCGCTCCTGGGAGGAGCATCTGGAGACGCTGTTCGCCATGAAGGCCGATGGCAGGCTGCGCTATGTCGGAATCACCACCTCGGAAGGGCGCCGTCATCGCGACATAGAGCGCATCATGGCGAGCCAGCCCATCGATTTCGTCCAGCTCACCTATAATGTGCTCGACCGCGAAGCCGAAGCCCGCATCCTGCCGCTCGCCCGCGAACGCCGCATCGGCGTCATCGTCAACCGCCCGTTCCGCCAGGGCGACCTGATCGCCCAACTCGGCAAGCACGAGCTGCCGGAATGGGCGGCGGAAACGGGCGCGTCGAGCTGGGCGCAATTCCTGCTGAAATTCATCGTCTCGCATCCCGCCGTCACCTGCGCCATTCCCGCCACCAGCCGCATCGAGCATGTGCGCGAGAACATGGCCGCCGCGACCGGCGTGCTGCCGGACGAGGCCCTGCGCACCCGCATGGCCAGCCATGTCGAGCAGCTTTGATGCCGGATTGGTGGAGCTACGGCCTTTCCGATTTCCTGCTGTTTTCGCCGCGCGTCTATTACCGGCTGTTCGAGCTGCTGAACGAGGCGCTATGGCCCGCGCAACTGCTCACAATCGGCGCGGGCATCGCGCTGCTGTACCGCATGGCGCGGCCGGGGCCGGGCGGCGTGCGGCTGACGGCGGTCGTGCTGGGCGCGCTCTGGATCTGGATCGCGGGCGCGTTCTTCTGGGACCGCTATGCGACGATCAACTGGTCGGCGGCGTATATGGCGCCGGGTTTCGTGCTGCAGGGCATGCTGCTGATCGGGGCCGGGGTGATGGCCGGGCAGGCGGCGAACGAGCGGCCGCGCGGCGCAGGCGGGATCGCGGCGCTGGTGCTGTTCGGGGCGGCGGTGCTGCTGTATCCGTGGCTCGCGCCGCTGCTGGGGCGGTCGTGGCAGGCGGCGGAAATCTTCGGCATCGCGCCCGACCCGACCGCGATCGCGACGCTGGCCTTCCTCGCGCTGCTGTCGGGCCGGCGCCGCTGGCTGTTGATGGCGTTGCCGCTCTTGTGGTGCGCCATCTCGGCGGCGACGCTCTGGACGATGGGCAGCGCCGAGTTCCTGGTCCCGCTCGGCGGGGCGCTCGCCGCGGTCGCCATCGCCGTGGGACGGTCGGGCGCAGGGTCAGATGAGAGCGGGATGAGGTAGGCCCGCTCCAACCCTGTTCATGACTTTGGACCGATTCAATCCAAATCACCCTGATCTAAACGGTCGCAACTCACGCGGGTCAAACAAGCTGCGTCCGACTGTCCCTCCTGGAGATGGCAAGGCTGCAATCGGTTGGTGTGCCGAGACGCATCGGCCTCACTGAAAGATCTCGCTGAACTTCTTCTTGATGCTGCTCGACTGTTTCTCGATCAGCTTGTAGTCGACCGGGATCGTCTTCAGGCTCGCCAGATCCGGGCTGCCGGCGGGCGGGGGGACGTCGGTGCGCGCGGCATAGCCGCCTTCCTCGGGGAAAATCTTCTGCACCTCGGGGCTGATCATGAAGGCCGCGAACAGCTTGGCCGCATTCGGGTTCGGCGAGCCCTTCACGACGCCGGTCGGCGAGGGGATCACGAATGTGCCCTCGGTCGGGTAAACCGTCGCGATGGCATGGCCGTCCTTCCTGTCGTCGGCGGCATAGCTGTCGAGGGCGCCGGCGGCGATCAGCCGCTCGCCGCGCTTGAGATTATCGGAGACCTGCTGGTTGCCCTGGACGATCATCATATCATTGGCGCGCAGCTTTTCGTAAAAGCCCCAGCCCAGCTTCTGCGCCAGGATGCCGACCACCGAAAGCTGCAGCGAGGTGAAGGACGGGTCGGTCGTCACCAGCATGCCCTTATATTTCGGGTCGGTGAGATCGGACCAGGTTTTCGGGCGATCCGCCTCGGCGACTTTGTCGGTGCGCACGAAAATGGTCATCATGTTGAGGCGCTGGGCGATGAAATAGCCGTCCGCGTTCTTCGCCTCGTCGGGGATCTTGTCGAAACCTTCCGGCTTGAAGGCGACGAACACGCCCTTCTCGGCAAGCTGGCCGGAAGCGGCGGGGTCGGAGGTGGTCAGCACGTCGGCGGCGATGTGCTTGGCGTCATGCTCCTGCATGAAGCGGCGCAGGATCGCCGTGCCGCCCGAGCGGAACATCTCGACCTTGATGCCGGTCCGCTCCTCGAACAGCTTGGCGATGCGGTTGGCCGTCTCGATCGGCGTTGAGGTGTACCAGGAGACCTTGCCCTCCGCCTTGGCGGCGGCGAGGTCGGTGGCGTCGGCCGCCCGGGCCGGACCGGTCGCGGCGGCGACGCCAAGCGCCGCCAGCCCCAGCACGAATGCACGCTTTGAAACCCACATGATGCGTCTACTCCCTTGATCCGCGCGCTTTTTCGCCGCTGGTTTCTTGTGTCGTCGCTTTGGTCATCCCCGCGAAAGCGGGGATCCTCTAATCACGGCGTTTGTCGTAGTTCCTTTGCCTGTAATGCCAATTCTGCGGCGTACTGGATCCCCGCTTTCGCGGGGATGACAAAGAGGTTGCTTCTAATGCTCGCCCGTATAGACCGGCTCCGGCTGGGTGAAGAAGCTGTACAGAATATGATAGACCAGATCGTAGTTCTTCTGCTGGAACGAGGCGTGCGATATGCCCGGCATGACAGCGAATTGCTTGTCGGGATTCGGCAGCAGCTTGTAGAACTCGATCAGATCGTCGAATGAGGCGATGCCGTCCCATTGGCCGCGCATGATGATGGTCGGCACGGTGATCTTGGCCGGGTCGATGATCGGCAGTTTCGAGGTCATGTCGACATAGGTGCCGGTCGGCATCGAATCGTCGAGCGCCAGGATCGCGTCTGCAAAGGCTTCGATGGTGCGGTCTTCGGCGGTGCCGGGATGGTCGCGGTTGAAGATCGAATGTACGAAGGCGCGGTCGATGGCGCGGCGGTTCTTCGCCCGGAATTCCGGCAGGCGCTTGGCGCGCTCGGCCAGCGTCGGGCTGCCCTTGCCGGTCCACACGAAGGCGTCGAGCGCAAGCCGCTTCACCCGCTCCGGATGGCGCTCGCAGAAGGCCGCCGCGCGCAGCGCGCCCGAGGAAATGCCGTAAACCAGGAACGGCCCGCTATCGCGCTGCTCCAGGATGTAGCTGCTGGCGGCGGCGAGATCGTCGGCGCCATTGGCGATGTCGGAATTGATGTCGCGATGCTTGTCGGAGCGCCCATAGCCCTCCATGTCGACGGTCCAGGTGTCGAAGCCGCGCCGCGCGAACCAGTCCATCACCGAGGAATTCGGCCGGCCAGGCACGCTGAGATCGAAGGTCGGCTGCGAGGCCATCGACGAGCCATGCACGAACAGCACCGTGCCGCGCTTGGCCTCCTGGCTGACCGACGGCTTCTCCCAGAGGAAGAGTTTGACCTCGCCCTTCTTGGTCCAGTGCTCGCGCCCCTCGACCGGCTTATCCTCAGCAACCATGCGTATCTCCTGTGACGTCGAAAATCATTCCTAAGCCGCCAGCCTCGCCGGCACGGCGCGCGGGAACACATTGCAATGCGCCGCATCGATCGCGATCGCGACCCGCTGGCCGGTCTCGAAATGCTGCGACGGGTGAGCCTGGACGCGCAGCTCCTCGCCCGAGCCAAGCGTCACGAAATATTCGATGATATTGCCGAGGAAGGTCAGCTCGCGGATGGTGCCGTTGCCCGCCGTGCCCTGAGCCGCCGCTCGCAGCGTTACGTCCTCCGGGCGGATGGCGACCTCCACCTCGTCGCCGAGCTTGGTGCCATCGGGGACATCCAGTTCCAAATTCATACCGCCCGGCGTCACGACGAGCCCCTGTTTGCCCGCTAGGACCTGAACCCGCCCCGGCAGCAGATTCACCAGCCCCATGAAATCGGCGACGATGCGGTTGGCGGGCTTGGCATAGACCTCATGCGGCGTGCCGAATTGCTGCAGCAACCCGCCATGCATGACCGCGATCTGATCGGACAGGGCCAGCGCCTCGGCCTGATCATGCGTGACATAGACGAAGGTGATGCCGGTGCGGCGCTGCAACTGCTTCAGCTCGCTGCGCATCTTCTCGCGCAGCTTGGCGTCGAGATTGCTGAGCGGCTCGTCCAGCAGCAGGATTTCGGGCTCGACCACGAGGCTGCGGGCGAGCGCCACGCGCTGCTGCTGGCCGCCCGACAGCTCGCTCGGCAAACGGTTGCCGAGCCCTGTGAGATTGACCAGCGCCAGCGCCTTCTCGACCTGCGCCCGCGCCTGCTCCATCGGCACCTTCCGGATGCGCAGGCCGAAGACGACATTCTCGAACACCGTCTTATGCGGCCAGACGGCGTAATTCTGGAACACCATGCCCATGCCGCGCCGCTCCGGCGGCACGACGTTGTCCGGCGAGGAAACCAGCCGCGAGCCGACATGGACCGAGCCGGTATCGGGGACGAGATAGCCTGCGATCAGCCGCAAGGTGGTGGTCTTGCCGCAGCCGGACGGGCCGAGCAGCGTCACGAAAGTATTGTCGCGGATCTCCAGATTGAGCCCGCTGAGCGCGGCGCCCTCGGACTTGCCGCCGTAATTCTTCGAGACGTCCTTGATCGTGATGCCGGCCATCAGTTCGCCACTCCCGCGCTTTGATTGCGATTGCCGCCCAGTTTCGATGCCAGCCAGATCGCGGAGCCGATGATCACCATATTGACCATGGCCAGGGCGGCGACGGGCTCGGTGTAACCGGTCTCGTAGAGATTATAGACCGCGACGGCGAGGGTGATGGATTGCGAGCTGAACAGGAGGATCGAGGCGCTCAGCTCCTGAATGACCGGCACGAAGACTAGCAGCCATCCGGCAAACAGCGCCGGGCGGATCAGCGGCAGCGTCACCTCGCGCATGGTCATGCCCCAGGAGGCGCCGAGAATGCGCGCGCTTTCCTCCAGCGAGGGGTCGATCTGCTGCAGCGCGCTATTGGCCGAGCGCACGCCGAGCGGCATGTAGCGGGCGACATAGGCGAGCAGCAGGATGCCCATGGTGCCGTAGAGCGCGACCGGCATCCGCAGCCAGAACTGGATCAGCGCCACCGCCATGACGATGCCGGGCAGGCCCAGCGGGATCAGCGCGGCATAGTCGAGAAGGCGCCGTCCGGGCAGCTTGGTGCGCAGGTCGATCCAGCCGATCAGCGTGCCGAGCACCACGGCAACGGTCGCGGCGATGACGGCGAGGATGAGGCTGTTCTTGATGGCGCGCTGGGTGACGTCATATTCGAGCAGGATGAATTTGTAATGGGCGAGTGTCAGCCCCTGCCAGAAATTGATGCCCCAGCTCTTGCTGAACGAAACCGCGATCAGCGTGAGGTACGGCGCGGCGATGGCGACGATGAAGACCGCGACGCAGAAGGCGAACACCGCCCAGCGCGCCGGGCCGAGGTCGACGAGGCGCGGGCGCGCGCCCTTGCCGGCCAGCGTCACATAGGAGCGGCGGGCGAGGAAGGCGCGCTGCAGATAGAGCGCGAGGATGGTGATCGCGACGAAGATCAGCGACAGCGCCGAGGCGAGGCCGTATTCGGGCGGATAGTCGAACAGCGAATAGATGCGCGTCGGCAGGGTGATGATGCGGCCGGGCAGGCCGATGATCGCCTGCGAGCCGAACAGCGCGATGGCGTTGACGAAGGCGATCAGCGTGCCGGAAAGGATGGCCGGCGCGACCAGCGGGCCGGTGATGACCAAGGCGGTCCGCCATTTGCTGGCGCCGAGGATTTGCGCGGCTTCCTCGAAGGAGGCATCGACCGAGCTCAGCGCCGTCGTGGTCAGCAGATAGACGAAGGGGAAGGTGTGCAGCACCGTGACCAGGACGAGGCCGCTCATCGAGAAGATGTTGAAGGTCAGCCAGGGCATCCCCGCGACATCGCGCAGAAAGATATTGATGAGGCCGGCATTCGGGCTGAACAGATTGACGAAGGCGATGGCGGTCAGGAAGGGCGGCGAGAGATAGGACAGCGTCGCGGTCGCCCGGATCAGCGCCTTGCCCGGCACGTTGGTGCGGCTGACGGCCCAGGCGAGCGGCACGCCGACGAGGATCGAGAAGAGGCCGGTCCAGGCGCCGAGGATGAGGGAATTGATGAGCGCCTGGGTGTAGAGGCGGCTGGAGAACACCTCCTGGAAATGGGTCAGGCTCAGCCCTTCGTCCGAGATCACGCTGCCGGCCAGCAGGGCGCAGAGCGGCAGCACGATCAGGATGATGACGGCGAGCACCGCCGCGCCCATCACCAGATTTTCCAGACTGAGCAGCGCCCGCCAGGACCGCCCCGCCGCGTCGCCCGCGGCCTGCCGGTCCATCTCTGCGGCGATCCCGGGCGTGGCCATCAGGCGAACCGGTTGGTCAATGTGCCAAGACCGGTGATCGACATCGAGACCTCGTCACCGGCTTTGAGGAATTTCGGCGGGTTGAAGCCGAGGCCGACGCCGGCGGGCGTGCCGGTCGCGATCAGGTCGCCGGGCTCGAGGGTGAGGCCGGCGGAGATGGTGGCGATCAGCGTCGGAATGTTGAAGATCAGGTCGCGCGTATTGGCGTTCTGGCGCAGTTCGCCATTGACCCAGCATTTGACGTCGAGATTTTCCGGATCGACCTCGTCGGCGGTGGTGATCCACGGCCCCATCGGGCAGAACGTGTCGAGCGCCTTGCCCATGAACCATTGCTTGTGATTGCGCTGGCGGTCGCGCGCGGTCACGTCATTGACGATGGTGTAGCCCCAGATGTGCTCATAGGCGCGCTCGGCCGGGATGTCGTGGCCGCCCTTGCCGATCACCAGCGTCAGCTCGACCTCGTAATCGACGGCGGAGGTGACATGCGGATGCAGGCTCACAATATCGCCGGTGGCGATGACGGTGCTGGCGGGCTTGGTGAAGACGGCCGGATATTCGTCGATTTCGGCGCCCTTCACCGCACCGGCCTCATAGCCGCTGCCGGCGAATTCCCTGGCGTGATCGAGATAGTTCTTGCCGACGCAGAAAATGTTTCGGGCGGGATGCGGGATCGGCGCGAGCAGCTTGACGGAGGCGAGAGGCAGCGCGGCGGCATCGCCCGGCAGGCCGGCTTTGATCTCGTCATAGCGCCGAATCAGCTCGACCATGTCCTTGGCCCCGGTGACGGGGCGGATGACGCCAGCGGCCTCGTCGACCAGGCCGAGCCGCGGATCGCTGTCGCCGGCAAAACACGCAAATTTCATCAACCCCGCTCCGATTGGTCTACCAATTTCATCGATGCTAGGCTATTGGTTGCATTTGAGTCAATCTTTATGCGACCATTGACGCGAAAGTTACCGAAACCTCCAGAATTGGTTCACCAATTTTGCCATGAGCGAAAGTCAGAGTTCAACGATCGGCCGGCGCGGCGGCCAGCAAGTCAGGCAATGGCTGCTGGACATGCTGGCATCCGGCCAATATGCCGCCGGCGCGAAACTGCCGACCGAGCGTGCTGTGGCGGAACGGCTCGGCGTGCCGCGCAGCGCCGTCCGCAATGCGCTTGCCGCGCTCGAGGCCGAAGGCGTGGTGGTGCGGCTGATCGGCAGCGGCACCTTCGTCGCGGAGCCGGGCGCGGCACCGGCCACGGATATGCGGGCGGCGCTGGTGACAGCGGGCGATGCCAGCCCGACCGAGATTATGGAGGCGCGGCTGCTGATCGAGCCGAGGATCGCCGCGCTCGCCGTCGCTCACGCGACGCTCAGCGATTTCGGCCGCATGGAGCTGTGCAACCGCGAAGCCGAGACCAGCGACGATTTCGAGCGCTTCGAACATTGGGACGCGGCGCTGCATCAGGCCATCGCCGAGGCGACGCATAACCGCCTGATCGTCGGCCTCTACACCGCCATCACCCGCGCCCGCGACCAGGCCGACTGGGGCGAGCTCAAGCGCCGCAGCCTCACCGCCGAGCGCCGCGACCATTATCGCGAGGAGCATCGCCGCATCGTCGCCGCCCTGCGCGCCCGCGACGCCCAAGGTGCCGAGACCGCGCTGATCGACCACCTGCGCCGCGTCCGCCACAATTTGCTCGGCATATGATGGGGATGCCCTGGTCCCCGACCCGTCGCCCCGGGCGGCCGCAGGCCGAGCCGGGACCCATTGGCCTCTCCGCGACGCAGTGCCGTGGCGTGAGGCCAATGGGCCCCGGCTCTGACAGCCGGGGCGTCGGAGATTTATCTCACCCGCAGCAACAGCTTACGGTCCGTACCCGTGCGGACCGCCTCCCCCTCCGTCGTCCCGGACGGCCGCAGGCCGAGCCGGGACCCATTGGCCTCTCCGCAACGCAGTGCCGTGCCGTGAGGCCAATGGGCCCCGGCTCTGACGGCCGGGGCGACGGAGTTTTATCTCTCCCGCAGCAACAGCTTACGGTCCGTGCCCGTGCGGACCGCCTCCCCCTCCGTCATCCCGGACGGCCGCAGGCCGAGCCGGGACCCATTGGCCTCTCCGCAACGCAGTGCCGTGCCGTGAGGCCAATGAGCCCCGGCTCTGACGGCCGGGGCGACGGAGTTTTATGTCTCCCGCAGCAGAAGCTTCCGGTCCGTGCCCGTGCGGACCTCCTCCCCCTCCGTCGTCCCGGACGGCCGCAGGCCGAGCCGGGATCCGTTGGCCTCTCCGCGACGCAGTCCCTTGCCGCGGAGCCAATAGGCCCCGGCTCTGGCGGCCGGGGCGACGCAGTGCCTATGCCTTTCGCAGCAAATCCCACTGGTGCCTCCTCGTGCTGATCTCCGCTTCGCTCACCGCCGCGCTCGCCGTCATCCTCCTGTTCACCTCGTTCCTCTCAGGCATTTTCGGCATGGCGGGGGGCATGATCCTGATGGGCGTGCTGCTGCCGATCCTGCCGGTGCCGACCGCGATGGTCCTCCACGCCGTTTCCCAGGCGACGTCGAATGGCTGGCGGGCGGTGCTCTGGGGACGCTATATCGAGTGGCGCATCTTTGCCCGCTATGCCGCCGGGCTCGCCGCCGCGCTGGCCGTCTTCGCCTTCGTGCGATGGGTGCCGGACCCGGCGCTGGTGCTGATCATCCTCGGCCTCATGCCCTTTGCCGCCATCATGATCCCGGACCGGCTGGCGCCGCGCGCGGACCGGGCGGGCGGTGCGGAATTCGCTGGCTTTGCCGGGACCGTGCTGCAACTCGTCTCCGGCGTCTCCGGACCGATCCTCGACATCTTCTTCGTGCGCACCATGATGGACCGCCGCGCCGTCGTCGCCACCAAGGCCGCCTGCCAGACCGTGACCCATTTCACCAAGCTGATCTATTTCGGCGGCCTCGCGGGCAATGTCGGCGAGGATTTGGGCTGGGGCATCCTCTGCATCGCGGTGGTGATGGCCGTCATCGGCACCTCGGCGAGCCGCCTCGTGCTGGAGCGCATGACCGACGTCCAGTTCCGCCGCTGGACGCGCGGCCTCGTCATGGCCATCGGCGCGGTCTACCTCGCCCAGGGCATCACCACCTATATCCATGGTTAAAGCGCAAAATCAGCGGGGACCGGCGCGGCGTGAGACTTGCCTCGGATCGCCGAAAGCGCGATATGCGGGAGCATCAACCTCAACCCACGCGCGCAGAGTCGGCAAGCTTCGCCGCAAGCGCTATGATGCACCGCGCAGCCGCCGCTTGGAGAAACGATCATGCCCCCTCACGCCGACGATTTCATCGCAACGGAAGACCGGCTCGGCGCGCATAACTACAAGCCGCTCGATGTCGTGCTCTCGCGCGGCGAGGGCGTGTGGGTCTGGGACACCGAGGGCCGGCGCTATCTCGATTGCCTTGCCGCCTATTCGGCGGTCAATCAGGGCCATTGCCACCCCAAAATCCTGGCGGCGATGACGGAGCAGGCGGGCAGGCTCACGCTCACCTCGCGCGCCTTCCGCAACGATCAGCTCGCGCTGTTCTACGAGGAGATCGCCGCGCTGACCGGCTCGCACAAGGTGCTGCCGATGAATAGCGGCGCCGAGGCGGTCGAGACGGCGATCAAATCCGTGCGCAAATGGGGTTATGAGGTCAAGGGCGTGCCGGCCGATAAGGCCGAGATCATCGTCTGCGCCAATAATTTCCACGGCCGCACCCTCGGCATCATCGGCTTCAGCTCGGACGCGGAGTCGCGGCATAATTTCGGGCCGTTCGCGCCGGGCTTCCGCACCGTGCCCTTCGGCGACATCGGCGCGCTGGAAGCCGCGATCACGCCGAACACGGTGGCGTTCCTGGTCGAGCCGATCCAGGGCGAGGCGGGGGTCATCATCCCGCCGCCGGGCTATTTCGCGGCCGTGCGCGAAGTCTGTACGCGCGAAAACGTCATGCTGGTGCTCGACGAGATCCAGACCGGGCTCGGCCGCACCGGCCGCCTGCTGGCCGAGGAGCATGAGGGCATCGTCGCCGACGTCACGCTGGTCGGCAAGGCGCTGTCGGGCGGCTTCTATCCGGTATCGGCGGTGCTCTCAAACCTGGAAGTGCTGGGCACGCTGAAGCCCGGCCAGCACGGCTCCACCTTCGGCGGCAATCCGCTGGCCTGCGCGGTGGCGAGGGCGGCTTTGCGCGTGCTGGTCGAGGAGGGCATGATCGAGAATGCCGAGCGCCAGGGCGCCTATTTTCTCGACCGGCTGCGCGCCATACGTTCCAATGTGGTGCAGGAGATCCGGGGCCGCGGGCTGATGCTGGCACTGGAGCTGCATCCGGAAGCGGGCGGCGCGCGGCGCTATGTCCAGGCGCTGCAAGGGCTCGGCTTGCTCGCCAAGGACACCCATGACCACATCATCCGCATCGCGCCGCCGCTGGTCATCACCCGCGACGAGGTCGATTGGGCCGCCCAGCAAATCGAGACGGCGCTCAGCCGCGACTATTCGTAAAGAGGCGGCTCAAACCACCCGCCGCGGCGTCGAGGTCGGGTCGAACGAGACCAGCGCCCGCGTCCCCTTATGGGTCGGGTCGTAGCTCATCTCGGCGCCCAGCTTCTGCGCCATGGCCTTGATGATGACCGTGCCGAGCCCGCCCGCCAACTGGCCGCCATTCAGGCCGACGCCGTCATCCTCGACGCTCAGCACGCCGCGATTGGGCTCGGTCATCTTCAGGCTGATGCGGATCGGGCCGTTGCCCTGCGGATAGGCGTGCTTGCGGGCGTTCAGCATCAGCTCGGTGAGGATCACCCCGACGGCGACGGCGCGGTCGGGCTCGATCTCGATGGCCTCGGCTTCCAGCGAAAACTGGTTGGCGTCGGCGCTGTCGCCGGCCGCGCTCTGAATGTCCTCGGCGAGCGCCTCGATATAGCGGTGCAGCGACACCGATTGCACATTCTGCGAGGTGTAGAGGCTGCGGTGGACCTTGGCGACGGCGAGCACGCGGTTATGCGCCTCGAGCAGCGCGTCCTTGACCTCGGGCGTCGCCGCCCTGGACTGGAACTGCAGCAGCGAGGCGATGAGCTGAAGGCTGTTGCTGACGCGGTGGTTGACCTCGCGCAGCAGGAGCGCGCGCTCGGCGGCGAGCGCCTTGTAGCGGTCGCGGGCGGCGGTGATTTCCTGTTCGGCGGCTTCCTTGGCCCGGCGCAATTGCGCCGACTGGACGCCGGCCTCGATATCGGCGCGCAAGAGCGGCAGGAACTCGCCCTGCACATCCTTGATGACGTAATCGGCCGCGCCCGCCTTCAGGGCGGCGACTGCGGTGCGGCTGTCCTGCGCGCCGGTCAGATAGATGACGGGCGGCGGGTCGGGCAGCTTGCCGATCTCGACAAGCACATGCAGCCCTTCCTGGTCGGGCAGATGATGGTCGAGCACGACGGCATCGATGCCGCCCGCGGCGATCCGCGTCAGGCCCGCTGTCCCGTCATGCGCGATCTCCGCGATAAAGCCGTGGCGCTCCAGATCCTTCCGGACCAGGCGGCTGAGCGCTTCATCGTCGTCGATGAACAGGACGCAAATGGCCGGTCGCTGCATTAACTGGTCTCCGGCACCTGGATGACCTGGAAGAACAGGCCAAGCTGGCGGATCGCATTGGCGAAGTGATCGTATTCCACCGGCTTGGTGATGTACACGCTGCAGCCAAGTTCGTAGCAGCGCTCGATCTCCCGCTTATCATCGGTGGTGGTCAGAACGATGACGGGTGTGCGCTTCAGCGTATCATGGTCTTTCAGGCGCTGCAGAATATCGATGCCGGTGGTGTCGGGCAGATTGAGGTCGAGCAGGATGAGCAGCGCGCCCGCCTTGCCCGATTTGTCCAGGTAGTCCCAGGCGGCGTTGCCCGTCTCGAAGTGAACGATGGGGTTGGTGACGCCCGCCCGGATGATGTTTTTCTCGATCAAGCGGGCATGACCTTCGTCATCCTCGATCATGACGATGGTGACTGCGTTGTTCATGCACCTATCCTTTTGCTTTGGTTGGGCAGCGTGCGCGGCAGTGTGACGCTGAAAACGCTGCCTTCACCGGGCGTTGAGTGGACGCTGATCGAGCCGCCGAGCCTGCGCACAAGCGCGCGCACATGGGCCAGCCCCATGCCCTCGCCCGGCTTGTCCTGGGTGCCAGCGCGACGAAATAGCTCAAAAATCCGTCCCTGGTCCCGAGGCGCGATGCCGCGCCCATTGTCCTTCACCTCGAAGGTGACCTTGCCGCCATGGGCGGCGCTCGTCACCCTGATCCGGCCCTTCTCGTCGTCGCGCAGATATTTCAGGGCATTGTCTACCAGATTGGAGAAGATCTGCTCGAGCGCCAGCCGGTCGGAGACGATGCTGGGCAAAGGCTCCAGCGCGATATCGGCCTCGGCCTCCTGGGCCTGGTGCGCGATCGCCGAGCGAATGGTCTGGAACAGGTCGTTCATGTCGACGCGCTCGGGCTTCAGCGAGCGGTTGCCTTCGCGCGAGATGGTCAGCACGGCGTTGATCAGCCGGTCCATCTTGGTGATCGAGGCTTTGATGAAGCCGATGGCCTCGGTGAAATCCTCTTCCAGCGCCGCCTTGGTCGGCTGCGCGCCCGGGCCGCCGGGATGCGCCAGGGCGCCGTTGGCGCCGTTCGGTCCCGCGCCGTTGCCGGCATGGAATATCGCGCCTTTCAGCGTCTCCAGCTCGCTGGTGAAGCCCATGATGTTGACCAACGGCGAGCGCAGGTCGTGGCTGACGATATAGGCGAATTTCTGGATCTCTTCATTGGCGGCGGTCAGCTCGGCGGTGCGCGCGGCGACGGCGGCCTCGAGCTCGCTATTGGCATTGCGCAGCACGTTCTGCGCCTTGCGCATGGCCAGATTGGCGCGGTGGATCATCATCAGCGAAACGCCGCCAAGCAGCACGATCAGCCCGACGGCGGCGATATTGGTGCCGAGCAGCCATTGCTCCTGGCTGCGCGATTGCGCGTATTGCTCGGCGCGGCTGTCGGCATTGGCCCGCTTGATCGCATAGACCGCGTCGCGGATGTTATCCATGATGCGCAGCCCTAGGCCCCCGCGCACCAGCCCGATGGCCTCGGCCGGCTTGCCGGCATCGAACAGCCGGATGCTCTCGGCCAGTTCATTGCGCTTGGCCTGGATCAGCGGCTTCAGCTTGCCCAGCCGCTCCACCTGCGCCGGAATGCCGCCGATGGCGGCTTCGATATTGGTCAGCTTCTCGTCGACGCGCGGCAGCGTCTCCCGGTAGGGGGTGAGAAATTCGGCGTCGCCGGTCAGGATATAGCCGCGCTGGCCGCTTTCGAGCCGGCGCATATCGGCGAGGAGCTGGTCGAGTTGGGCCTCGGTCTCGACGGTGGCGAGCAGCCGGTCGCGGTCGCCCTGCGTGCGCTCGAGCAGGGCGATCGACACCAGCGCGATCAGAATCAGAACGGCGAAGGCCGCTCCCAGCAGGAACGGCGCCTTCGGCAGATCCGCCATTTGCAGGCGGTTTATGTATTTCGAGATCCAGTCAGGACGCATGTTCGCTACAGAAATAAGTTCACCCCGAGGTCAGCCATGCCGACCTCGAGGCTGCATATCCGTGTTCAGATGGTTTGCAAAGCGCAAAATCGGAACAAGATTTACTGGCGCTGCGGTGCCGCGGCGGGTTCTTCCTTGCGGTATTCGTCGATCTTCTTGACGGCCTGGTCCTTCAGCTCGACGGCCTTTTCGGAAGCCTGCGCGGCGACCTCACCGGCCTTTTCGCGGACCTTGTCCATGGCGGTCTGCTCGGTCAGCTTGAAGTCGGGAGCGGCTTGCAGGGCTTCCTTGCTGAGCGGCACCAGGATCTCGCGGGCTCCGTCCTTTTCGCCATAGGTGACGGCTTCGAAGGGCAGCGCGACGTTCTTCTGGCCGAGGCCGAGGAAGCCGCCGACGCCGATGACGACGGTGGTGATCTTGCCGCCGCGATCGAACAGCACATCGTTGATCGCGCCGATCTTTTCGCCGGTCGAATTGGTGATTGGCTGGCCGATATAATTGAATGCGCGCCACTCACCCGGGGCCTGTTCGGTCTTGAAGGCCGTCGCCGCGGTCTGCGCGACAACCGGCGTCGCGAGGGCAACGAAGAGGGCTGCGAAAAGCGTCTTGTTCATTGTGATCGTCCTTTAATCAGTCAGTCAGTCAGTCAGATGGATGACAACCCAATTTCGGCGGCGCTAAATTGAGGTGTTCGGAGAAAGATGACAAGGGCGGCCACCGCGAAGTACCCGCCCTTTTTCGTCAATTTAGCTGCGGGCGGATGAACACCCGCCGAACGCTTTAAGCGGTTTTGTCGAGCCAGTGGTCGACCTCGGTGCGAACCTGGTCGCGCGCCTTGCCGTAGCGCTCCTGGATCTTGCCTTCGAGCTGGTCACGCTGGCCGTTGATTTGGTCGATCTCGTCGTCGGTGAGCTTGCCCCACTGCTCTTTGACCTGACCCTTGAACTGTTTCCAGTTGCCTTCGATACGGTTCCAGTCCATCCGAAACCTCCTTCTTGCATGATTGATATAAATGTCATCCGGGCGGCGCGGGCGCTGCAGGGGCCTAGCCCCTGCGCACCACGCTGCCGATCAGCGAGACGACGAAAAGGATGATGAAGACCCAGAATAAGATCTGCGCACCTTGCATTGCGACGCCGGCGACCCCGCCGAACCCGATCGCGGCTGCGATCAGGGCAATGACGAGAAACACGATGGCGTAATGGAGCAGGCTTCCCATGAATTTCTCCTCCGCTTTGAACGTGCCCGCTGAACGCACCGGGCAGCGATTAAATGCACGGCCACAGGGAGAGTTCCGAAGCGTAGGAAATTCGTTAACTGAGAATTGGGCGGGGCGTAGTTTTCGGCGGGGACTGCTTTCAGCTTGCGGCGGCGGACTTGGCCTGGGCGGTGTTCTGCGCGCCTTCCATGAGCGCTTCGAGACGGGCCCGGGCCCGGTTGACGCGGCTTTTCACCGTGCCGATCGGGCAGGCGCAGATCGCCGCGACCTCCTCATAGGACATGTTCTCCACCGTCACCAGGATGAGCGCCTCGCGCTGGTCCGGGGGCAGGTCGCCGAGCACGCGCATGACGTCGCCGAATTCGAGCGTCTTGTCCTGCGAGGCCTGGACGACGAATTGCGAGGAATCCATCGTGCGGGCATATTCGTTCTGGTGCTTCTGCTTGCGCAAACCGTTGTAGAAATTGTTGCGCAATATGGTGAACAGCCAGGCCTTGAGGTTGGTGCCTTCCTCGAAATTGGACAGGTTGTTCCAGGCCCGGATCAGCGTCTCCTGGACGAGATCGTCCGCCTCCGTCCGGTTGTGACAGAGCGAGATGGCGAAGGCGCGCAAGCTGGGGATCGATTTGATCAGATCATCGCGCAAAGTGGCAGACGGGCCGGTCATGATTTGTCCGCTTCCTTGCGTTCCAACTCATTCAGCAATTGCAGGAAGCGGTCCGGGATCGGCTCGTCGAGCAGCCCCTTGTAGAGCCCGCGCAATTGTGGACCGAGCACGGCCAGATCCGGTTCCGACGTGTCTTCTACGCCGCCTTCACCCGCGATTTCGCCATGCGTTGCCGCCTGGACCACCTCGTCGTCGGGCGTCAGCGGAACTTTCTCAGGCATCTTGTCTTTTTCACTCATTTTAACTCGCGGTTAAGATCGCCCCTTCCGGCCAAGCACGAAAGCCAGCCTCATGCAACACTTTTCACGTTGTGAGATCTGGTTTGCCTACTATAAAGGGAATCCGATTCAATCGCTCACGAAAAAGGAATCGCCGCTCATGCCGATTTCCCAGGAAATCGCACCGCACCTGCCCCATCTGAGGCGTTTCTCGCGTACGCTGTCGGGTTCGCAGGACAGCGGTGATGCCTATGTTGTCGCCGTTCTGGAGGCGCTCGTCGCCGATCCTTCGATCTTTCCCGCCGATTTACCGGCGCGTCTCGGGCTGTATCAGATCTTCCTTAAGATGTGGAACTCGCTCGACGATGTCCATACCGTACTGAATTTCGATCCGGCCGAAAATGAGGCCGTCCATAGCATACAGACCATCACCCCGCTGCCTCGTCAGGCCTTCCTGCTGCTTAGCGTGGAAGGATTTTCGCCCGAGGAAATCGCCATTGTCCTCGGCGTCGATGTCGGCGGCGTCGCCGAGCTGATCGAGCAGGCGGACCAGGAAATCGCCGAGCAACTGCCGCAATCGGCCATTCTCATCATCGAGGACGAGCCGCTGACCGCCGCCAGCCTCCAGCTTCTGGTCGAAAGCCTCGGCCACCGCGTTACCGGCATTGCCCGCACCCATCACGAGGCGGTCGAGCGGGTGAAGGAGGAGCAGCCCGAGCTGATCCTGTCGGATATCCAGCTCGAGGATGGCTCGTCCGGCGTCGAGGCGGTGAACGAAATCCTCGGCTCGCTCGACCTGCCGGTGATCTTCATCACCGGCCATCCCGAGCTGTTGCTGACCGGCGAACGGCCCGAACCGGCCTTTCTGATCGCCAAGCCTTTCGATCCGAAAACCGTCAAAGCGATCATCAGCCAGGCCCTGTTCTTCGATGTGAGAACGCACAAGGGCAAGGACGCGGCTGCTTAGCGCATCGAAAACTCCGGCCGCCTCGTAATGAGACGGCCGGCTACGTCGCCGCCTCGCTAAATTTTCTCATGTTCGCCGCCTGACGGCCCAATTCAACACAATGTTCGCTGTGCGCTAAGCCTGCCAAATGTTTGGCGATGTCTTGCTGATTCCGGTGGAATTTGTTTCCCCCTGCTAACAAATTGTTGGGTTACGCTGCCTAAACTATGGCTATCGCCAGCGCGAACGGCCAAAGCGGACATGTTTTCGAACAATCACATCGTGCAGATTTGCCCCGATGGCATCATTACCGTCTCCGCGGACGGCCGGATCAAGCGTGTCAATGCCGCCGCCGAAATCATGTTCGGCTGGGCCGAGAGCGACCTTCTCGATCAGCCCATCGAAATCCTGATCCCGGATGACGACCGTGCCCGTCACGCCCAGCATGTGCACGAATTCAGCATCGATCCGGACGGTTTTGCCCATATGGCGCGTTGGCGCGAACTCCGGGCGCAAAAGCGGGACGGCTCGCATTTCCCGGTCAACATCTGGTTGGCCAAAGATACGGTCGACGGCAATCGCGTGATCACCAGCTTCGTCCGCGACATGTCCGACATTGTCGGCCGGGAAGCGGAGATGGCCGAGGCGCAGCGCGAATTGAGCCGGGCGCGCGTGAATCATGAAATGCTCGCCCTTGTGGCGCAGTACGCCAGCGACATCGTCATCATCACCGATGCGGCCGGTATTACCGTCTGGGTCAACCGGGCGACCGAACTGGTCAGCGGCTATCGAGCGGTCGAATTGATCGGCCGGAAGCCCGGCTCCGTGCTCCAGGGCCCCAATACCGACCCCAAGATGATCGCGAAGATCTCCCGGGCCCTGCTGGCGGGCGAAGCGATCCATTGCGAAATTCTGAACTACACCAAATCCGGCTCGCCCTATTGGATCGACATGAGCATAACGCCGGTGCATGACGCGATCGGCCGGCTGGAAAAATATGTCGCCGTCGAGCGGGACATCACCGCCGCCAAACAACGCGCCTTCGAACTCGAAGCGGCCAAGGCCGTCGCCGACCAGGCCGAGCAGCGCCTTGCCGCCGCCATCGTCGCCATGTCGGAGGGCTTTTCGATCTATGACAGCCAAGACCGGCTGGTGATGGCCAACGACGCCTTCCGCAATTTCCGCGCCGACGACAGCGAGTTCATCCCGCCGGGCATCAGCTTCGAACAAATGTGCCGGAACGGTTTGCGCAACGGCTATTTCGACACCGAAGGCCTCTCGGACGAAGAATGGATCGCGAAGCAAATGAAGTCCCACAGGGACAAGGACGGAACGGACACCCTGGTCAAATTCGCCGACGGCCGCTGGATGCTGCGCCGCGACCGGCGAACGGCGCAAGGCGAGTTGATCAGCGTCCGCACCGACATTACCGCCATCAAGCAGCATGAGCAGACTTTGCTCGAGGCGCGCGAGCGGGCGGAAGCCGGCGACCGCGCCAAGAGCGAATTCGTCGCCATGATCAGCCATGAGCTGCGCACGCCGATCACCGGCATCATCGGCTTCAACCAGCTCATGCTGGGGGGCGAACTCAGCCCGCCGCAGCGCGAGCGCGCCGAGATCGTCAAGGAGTCCTCCGAGCATCTCCTGCAGCTCGTCAACAATGTGCTCGATCTCTCGAAAGCCGTCGGCGAGGGCATCGTGCTCGATCCCGAACCGTTCAGGCTCGGCGAGCTGATCAGCAGCACGATCGACTCGCTCAGGCCGCTGGCGGCCAGGAAGGGGCTGGACCTGTCGAGCCGCTCGGACATCGCTCCCCAGACCTGCCTCGTCGGCGATGCCGGGTCGATCAAGCAGATTTTGATCAATCTCGTCGGCAATGCGATCAAGTTCACCTCCGCCGGCTTCGTCATTCTCTCGGTCACCGAGAAGGAGGGTGGCATCCTGTTCGAAGTCGCGGACAGCGGGGCCGGCATCCCCGAGGACAAGCAGTCGATCATCTTCGACCGTTTCGCCCAGCTCGGCGGCCCGGGCGACCGGGCCGAGGGCGCCGGGCTCGGCCTGTCCATCAGCAAGCGCTTGGTCGACTTGATGAAAGGGACGATCACGGTCACCAGCAAAGTGAGGCACGGATCGGTGTTTTCGGTTTGGCTGCCGCTGCCGCGGGGCCCCGAAAGCGACGGCATCGTCTATACCGGTCGAGGGCGGATGCCGCGCGATGGGGACCTGCAACGGACCGGCGGTATTTTCGACGTGCTTGTCGCCGAGGATCTTGAACTGAATCAGCGGCTGATCCGGGAAATTCTCGACTCCATCGGCTGCCGCGTCTTCATGGCGGCGAATGGCCGGGAGGCGCTGGACCGGCTCGAGGCGGGCGATTTCGACCTCATCATCATGGACAACCAGATGCCGGTCATGACCGGCATGGAAGCGATCGGGGTCATCCGCGCGCGCACCGACTGGAAGATGGGCATTCCCATTATCGCGCTGACCGCCAACGCCATGCGCGGCGCGGAGAAGCTCTATAAGGCGCTCGGCGTCAACGAATATATCGCCAAGCCGCTGAATGTGCAGCAGGTGATCGCGGCCGTGAAGCGGCTCGGCGAAATCGGCCGCAAGCTGCGCGAGAACGCGCATACGGAGGCGGCCTGACCGAACGGGCGGTCCGTCTCTTACCCTTTCTCGAGGAGGCTACGTGGCGCGCATTCTCATCATCGACGACAATCCCGACGACCGGGCGGCCTGCCTGCACGCGCTGGAGAAAGCGGATAAGCGCCACTCCTTCTATGAAGCCGCCGACGAAGCGGGCGCTCTGGCCATCATCGAGGCGCACCGTCCGGACTGCGTGTTGCTCGATTATTCGCTGCCGGTGGTGACGGGGCTGGAAACGCTGCGCCGCATCCGAGGCGCCGACGCCTTTCTGCCGGTGATCATGGTGAGCGGCCGCGGCAATGAAGCCATCGCGGTCGAGGCGATGCGGGAAGGCGCGCAGGACTACATTGTCAAATCCGCGCTGACGCCGAAGCTTTTGAACCGGGCCGTGCTCCACGCCATCGGGCAGGCGGAAGTGCAGCGCCGGAGCAGCGATCGCGAGCGCGAATCCCAACAGCATAGGCTGGCGCTGACTTCAGCGAACCGGTTGCAGGCCGCGATCCTTGAAAGCGCCTCCACCATGATCTTCGCCACCGATCTGGAGGGCCGCGTCAACTGCTTCACCCGGGCGGCGGAATCCGCTCTCGGCTACAGCGCGCGCGATGTGATCGGGCTGCATACGCTGCTCTTGTGGTTCGACGAAGCCGAGCTCGACGCGCGGGCGCAAGTGCTGGCGAACGGCCATGGCGCCCGGCTGAAATCCGGGTTCGACGTCGTGACCTTCATGCCGCGGCGGGCGGGACGCGAGATCCACGAATGGACCTTCATCCGCAAGGATGGCAGCCGTTTTCCGGTGCGTCTCACCATGACCCCGCTGCGGGACGACAAAGACGCGATCGTCGGCTTCCTCGGCCTGGGCGAAGACATCTCGGAGCTGAAGCAGCAGGATTTTTCCCTGCAGACCAGCGAGGAGACCTTCGTCGCTGCCGCCGGGAATGCGGCCAATGGCATGGCCCTGATCAGCCCCGACGGCATCGTGCTCAAGGTCAACCCGGCGCTTTGCACGATGCTGGGCTACAGCGAGAGGGCTCTAGCGAAAAAGCACATTCACTCGCTCACCCATGCCGACGATATCGATATCGGTTCCGACCGGCTCGAGCAGCTCTTTCGCGGCCGCATTCACTCCTACCGCGTCGAGAAGCGGCTGCTGCACGCCAATGGCGAGATCGTGCATGGGCTGATCAACGGCTCGTTGATGCGCGATGCGGACGGCGCGCCGAAATATTGCGTCGTGCAGATCCAGGACATCACCGAGCGCAAGGAGATGGAGCGCATCAAGAGCGAGTTCATCTCCATCGTCAGCCACGAGCTGCGGACCCCGCTCACGTCGATCCGCGGCTCGCTCGGCCTGCTCACCGGTAAACTCGGCACCGGCCTGCCCGACACGGCCCACCGTCTCATCGACATCGCCAACAAGAATTGCGAGCGGCTGATTTTCCTCGTCAACGACATTCTCGACATCGACAAGATCGCCTCCGGCAGCATGCGCTTCGACCTGAGGCCGGAGAACACCGTGCCGATCCTGGAGGAAGCGATCGAATCCATCCACGGCTATGCGGACGCGCTTGGCGTGAACATCCGGCTGGTGCTGCCGCCGAGCGAGCTGAAGATGATCGTCGATCGCCAAAGGCTGATCCAGGTGCTCAACAACCTTCTGTCCAATGCCCTGAAATTCTCGCCGCTCGCGGGCGAAGTCAGCATCTCCGCCGAGGCCATGGGCGACCGCGTCCGCATTCGCGTCGAGGATCATGGGCCCGGCATTCCGGAGGAGTTCCAGCACCAGATGTTCAAGCCTTTCTTTCAGGCCGATGCGCCCATGCCGCGCAGGAAGGGGGGCACGGGCCTTGGCCTGCACATCAGCCGCCAGCTCGTGAAGCATATGGGCGGCCAGATCGGCTTCGAGACCGTTCCGGGCGAGGGCACGACGCTGTGGATCGAGATCCCGGCGCTGGCGCCGGAGGGGCCGGATGCGCAAGGCGCCAGGGCGGGCGCCGCGCTCGCCAGCCGCCGCGTGCTGGTTTGCGAGGATGACGAGGAGATCGCCGCGCTGATCCAGGCCATGCTGATCAAGGAAGGCTTTGTCGCCGACGTCGCGCATTCGATCGCCGAGGCCCGCGAAAAGGTCAGGAACGGCCATTATGCGGCGATGACGCTCGACCTGTTATTTCCGCAAGGCAGCGGCGCGGAGCTGGCGCGCGAATTGCGCCTCGACGGGACGCTCAACGCATTGCCGATCATCGTGGTGTCGGGCACCAAGCGCGAAGGCTGGCCGGAATTGACCGAGAGCGTCGGCATCATCGATTGGCTGGTCAAGCCGGTCGACCGCAAGCGCCTGCTCTATTGCGTGACCCGTGCCACCGCCAAAGCGGCCATTGGAGCCGCCAACGCCGCCAGTGCCGCCAAGGACGCCGCGGCCCCGCCACCCGACCGCTCCGCCGCCTGGGCCGACGGCACCCCTGCCGCTCGACCGCGATGATTGGGATTGGATCAATCTAAACTGGAGAGCGTCCCCTGGAGGCGATGATGGCGCTATCCGTTCCGCATCAATTCTGGCTGACCAATTGCGAAATGTGCCGGCCGATCTGGAACAGGCGCTGCTCGAGCATCACCGGCGTCTCGCAGACATAGCGGAGGGACTGCTCGCGCTCCTCATAGATGCGGGTGTCCCAGGTGAGCTGTTCCTGCAATTCGGCGAGTTGCGCCTTTTCGGCTTCGGTCGGGGACGGCTTGTCGGCGAGATCGGCGCGCTGCATCGAGCGCTGCTTGATCTGCTCGGCGAGCCCGGCCTGCCGCTTCGCATAGCGCTTGATGCCGGACATGATCTGCCGCCGCTCGGCGTTCAGGCGCTGGAAACTGCCGACGAACAGGGCCGTCAGCAGCCGGGGCCGGTCCTGCTTCAGATCGGCGGCGAAGGCATCGACGGCGGCGACCGCCTCCTCGACGCTTTTGCGCCGCGAGGTCACCTCCAGCACTTTCGGCGCGACCTGCGCGTCGCTGGTCCAGCTCGCATCATCGGCATCGATGGCGCCGCCCGACCAGACCATCCCCAGCGAGATTTGCGGCACTTCGCGCTGGATGCAGGGCCAGTCGCCTTGATTGCCGGCGGCGAGCGCGGCACCGGAACCCAGCGGAAGCAAAACGGCAAAAGCAATGAGAGCGGTTCGCAAATCGAAATCCTCCCGGGCTGCGGGATCGGGGCGGCGGCGCGAGGCCGCCCGCCATGCCTATTTCACGTTGAACTTGGTGCCGGTGCCGCGCTCGGCCAGACCCTCGGCGGTCAAGCTGTAGGAGCCCTTCTGGATCGGCACGAAGAAGATCTCCGCCGCGCCTTCCTTCTCGAATTCCAGCTCGTAAAGGCTGTGCGCCTTGATCTCGACCTCGCCGACCTCGATTTTGCGCAGCCAGATGTTACGGAAGAATTCCGCGCCGCGAATGGCGTATTCCTTGTTGCCGGTCGAGGAGATTTCCAGCTCGTAGCATTTGCCGGTCTCCAGGTCGTAGCTGGCTTTCGACACCTTGTAGCCGGTCTCGTCGGTGCCGAAGACCAGCTTGGGCAAGGTCTCGCATTTGGCGGCGAGGCTGCCGGCCGCCATCGCCTCGCCCCCTCCGAATGTCCCGACAAAGCAGGCGGCGGCCGCAAGGGAACGGCGGTAATTCGTGATCGGCATGATTGGCATTCTCCCAAACCTAAAAGCTGCAATTGGCGCGCGAACGGCCTCAGTCCTTGGAAATCGTCACCCCCCAGGGCAGCCGTCCGGTCGTGATCGACTTGATGACCTCCTGCTTGGCGACGTCGATGATCGAGACGTCGTTGGAATTGCCGTTGGTGGTGACGAGATATTTCTCATCCGGCGTGAAGGCGAGCTGCCAGACGCGCTGGCCGACCAGCAGATATTTCTCCACCTCGAATGTCCTAGCGTTCACCACCGCGATGCGGTTGGCCGGCCCGAGCGCGATATAGGCGTATTTGCCGTCCTTGCTGACGCGCACGCCGACCGGCTGGATCGCCTCGGCCTGCACATTGGGGATCTGGAAGGTGATGCGCTTCAAGATCTGATGCGTCGCCGGGTCGATGACATTGGTGGTGCCGCCGACCTCGGACGTCACCCAGAGCTGCTTGCCGTCGGCGGTGAATTCGGCGAAGCGCGGGCGGCTGTCGACCAGGACATTGGCGGTGATCTCATGCGTCTTCTCGTCGATGAAATGCACCATATTGGTGGTTTCCGACGTGTTGACGATGATTTTGCCGTCCGGGCTGATGCCCATGCCTTCCGGCTCGACGCCGACCGGGATTTCCGCCAGCACCTTCTCCGTCTCGACATCGACGACGGTGACCAGATTGTCGTCCTCATTGGCGACATAGAGCGGGTTGCCGGAGGGGTGCAGCACGAAGAGTTCCGGGTCCGGGCCGGATGGGAGCGTGCGCACCACCTTGTCGGTCTTGGCGTCGATCACCTGCACCGTGTCGTCGTCGCTGGCGCAGAGCAGCACGAACTTGCCGTCCTTGGTCATCGTGATGCCGCGCGGGCGCTGGCCGACCGGATAGGTGCGCACGACCGCGAGCTTGTCGAGGTCGATCACCGAGACAGTGTTGTCCTTCTCGTTCGAGACATAGGCCATATAGGCCTCGGCCCCGCCGAGCGGCGCGATGAGCATCGCCGCCGCGATGAGGCCCGTGCGGCCGACATGTGCTTGCCGAGTTTTCAGCATCCTTTTGCCTCCCATGGCGGCGCGGCCGCCTTGTCCTTCGCGATCATTGCAGCTTGCACCGGCTCTCCGGCTCGTCGATGCCGAGCGTGTCCGTCTCGGAGCGCTGGTGCAGGAAGCCGGGCTGCGGCGACCAGGACACCGGCAGCTCGGTCGTGGCGACGGCGATCGGCTGGCGGAATTGCTGGTTCCATTTGCGGATCGACAGCTTCTGCCCCTTGAAGGCCGCGACGCCGAATTCGCCGCCAAGCAGATAGTCGCGGATGGCCGGAAAGGCCGTCGCCTTCGTCCGCGTCGCCGCCTCGCCGACCGAGCGCGCCGCCAGCCAGGCGTGGAAATCGATCGGCGTCATGAAGCGACCGGCGAGCTTCTGGAAGCGGTTCTGCATTTGCGTGGCGCCCCATTGCTCATGCGCCGGGTGCCAGCTCACCGGCGTCAGTCCGGAAGTGCCGGCGACGGGCCGTGCCGACCAGGTGCGAAAGGGCAGATAGGGACCAAAGATCTCGCTTTCATCGGCAACGACCAGCACATCGTAATTGGTCGAGATCTGGGTGAAGACCGCGATTTGCTGCTGCACCTGGGCATGGCCGCTATCGGTGCGGGCCGAGCTGTCGGTGACGTCGTAGGCTTTCTCCTCGACGATCTGCGCGCCGAATTTCTTCGCCGAGCGGCGCAGCGCGTCCGCCATGGCCTTGTCGGGCTGGTTGGCGCCGGAGATCAGGAACCAGCGCGACCACCGCTTCAGCACCAGGAATTGTGTCAGCGCATCGGCCAGCATGTCGCGGCTCGGGGCGACGTGGATGATGTTGGCGCGGCACTTCTCGTCGCGCAATTCGGTGTCGGGCGCGGCGAGGTTGAACAGCAGCATGTCCTTGCCGCGCGCCGCGTCGGACAAGGCGAGGAGTGGAGCTTCATCCGCGTCGACCAGCACGAAGCCGACCCCGTCGGCGGCGATCTGGCCGATCAGCGCCGCCGCGTCGCCGCCCTTGGCCAGCGAGTAGCGCTTCAGCTCAAAAGCCTGATTGGTGAAACGGCCGGTGGTATTGTTGTCGGTGATGGCCAGTTCGGCGCCGCGCAATCCGGCATCGTCGGCGACGATATCGAGGCGCGAGATCGGGATCTGCCTGTCCTGCTCGGCCTTGATGAAGCCGATTTTCACCATCGCCGCTTCGGCCGCTTTCGCCGGCCCAAGCCAGCCCATGACGGCAAGCGCTGCAACCACACACGCGAAGGCAGTGACGCCTCGGCGCAAATTTCCTGCGAGCAATCCAAACCCCTCCCTATTGGTTTTGGATTTCTTCCGCGATCGCCCTTGCGCCAGCCTATTTCCGGCCCGTCCGCGAGGCGCCGCCTTGTGAATTCAACGGTAGACGGAATGTGGCGCGGCTGAAAGTTCGCAATGCGGAATCGCTGCCGATACTTACAGTCACAAGTCCATTGCCGTCGCCAGCATGGGCGCGGATGCCGATGATTGCCTTTTGACCCGGTGCTTTTCTGGAAGGGATGGCTTGCGCATGGCGGGATTGGTTCGGACGGGGCTGGGCCTGGTGCTCGGGGCGCTGCTGCTTGCGCAGACAGGCGCGGCGGCGGCGAAACCCTTCAGCGCGGCCGTGTTCGACTTCGAGCTGATCGACCCCAGCCTCGAAGGCACGCGCGGCGCCGATCCGACCGAGGCGGCGCGGCTAAAACTGATCAGCGACGTCTTGCGGCAGATGCTGGGGACCTCCGCCGACTACGATGTGGTGGATGTAGGCCCGGCAGCATCGAAGATCGCCGATGCCGGGCTGATCCATGGCTGCAATGGCTGCGACGCCGATATCGCCAAGGGCCTCGGGGCGTCCCGCTCGATCACCGGCACGGTGCGCAAGATGAGCACGCTGATCCTGACCATCTCGATCACCGTACGCGACACCGCCACCGGCCAGCCCGTGCAATTCGCCACGGCGGATATCAGGGGCAACACGGATGATTCCTGGACGCATGGGACCAAATGGCTGGTGCGGAACCGGCTGTTGGCGCATTAGCGCTTCAGGGGCATATTGGCGAGTTTTTTGAAGCGCTGTACGTCCATTGCGCTCCTTATCCTGAGCCTCGCTTACGGCATCGCGGGCGGCCGGACCCAGTGGGACTTCTCTTCGATCCACTGGGAGCCACGCTTGGCAAGGCTATCTGCGATCAGTCATGCCGGGAACGTCCGAGCTTGAGCAGCCGTTGCTGCGCATAGTCGATCTGTTTCTGATACTGGCCGAGATAGGTCTCGAGCATCCGCGTCTGATAGAGTTTTTCAGGATCGATACCGTGAGTGCCGATCGCCTCACAGACCGCGTAGAGCTCCTGGCGCACCTCTGCGGCCGCCGCTTCCGCATTCAGGATGAACTGCTGGATTTGCGCGGCGTTGCTCAAGCTGGCAGGTGCAGGCAAGCCTGCAATACTCGAATGCGGGGCGGTATCGTCCGTGGCAGGCGTGGAATTGCGGGATCGGGGCGGGGCCAGCGTATTCAAGCGCATGTCCTCAACAGATGCCGTCGGCAGGGTGGCGAGGAGCCATTCGGCGCCGCAAAACCCATGCTCCAGATGTGACGAATTCCGATGACAGGGAGACGACAGTGGCGCTTCTTTTTGCATCAGGTCGCGCAGCCGCTATGCAGACCGTAGGCGACGTCGAGGCGACGGAGTGGCGGAGACTTGCGGGGATTGCAGCCCTCGCCAATCGGTCTTTTCGACATTCGGGCGGCGATGGGCCTGGCCGCTGCCCTAGCCAATCCCGCGCCAGGTAAAGTTTCGGTTCAGCGCCCAACCGAAGCCTGATGGCGACGGGCTCCTCAATGTTAGAAACGGCGCCATATGAACTTCGCCGCTCGCGGCGGACGCGAGGCGGCACCGATGCCGCCGGTTGATCAGGGCGCGCCCGGATAACCGCCGACAGGTGCGCGCGAAGCGTGCCGGGTGAGGGGTTACAAACTATCGGTTCGGCACAGCGGCTCATCCGTGCTTCCCTCTGAAAAGCCTAATCATTTTCGCCGCCCGGCCGTCAGAGCCGGTGCCTACTCACGCGGACACTTTCCCACTAGCCGCCGCGTTTTATCCCCAATGCCGCCATGCTTAAGACATCGTTAATTCTGCATTCATATGCCGCCGCCTAATTTGCTCCCATCGGCGTTGCAGCGTGGCAACTGTCAAGGGGGAGTTTTATGCGGTTGGCTTTTATTCCAGCTTTCGTCACCGCGGGACTCCTCGCGCTGCCGGGCGCCCAGGCGGCGCCTGCCGTCAAGCTCCGCGCCGATCTCGGCCAGAGCGTGCTCCCCGAAGGCCAAGGCGGAATGGTCTATCTCCGCGTCGGGCTCGAAGGAGTTGCGCCGGAGACAGAAGGCGCGCGCATCCCCGCCAACGTGCTGCTCGTCATCGACAAATCCGGCTCCATGAAGGGCGACCGCATCGATCAGGCTAAGGAAGCGGCGCTGATGGCGGTCGAGCGGCTCGGCAGCCAGGATGTGCTCGGGGTCGTCACCTATAGCGATAATGCCTACGTACTCTCCCCCGCCGCCAAGCTGCGCGACACCGGCGAAATTCGCGGCGCCATCCGGCGGCTCAAAGCGGACGGCCGCACCGCGCTCTACGCCGGCGTCAGCCAGGGCATTCGCGAACTGCGCCCCTTCATCGACGCCTATAAGGTCAACCGCGTCATCCTGCTCTCCGACGGCATGGCCAATGTCGGCCCATCGACGCCGGGCGAACTCGAAGCGCTCGGCCGGGAAGCGGCGGAAGACGGCGTCTCCATCACCACCATCGGCCTGGGCCTCGGCTATAACGAGGACCTGATGACCCGCCTCGCGCTGGCCAGCGACGGCAATCACGCTTTCGTAGAGAAGCCCGGCGATCTCGTCACCATCTTCAACGAGGAATTCGGCGACGTGCTGGCGGCGGTCGGCGGCGATGTCGAGATCATCATCGACTGCCCGGAGGGCTTTGAGCCGGTGCGCGTGCTCGGGCGCGAGGCGAAGGTCGAGGGCGACAAGATCCGCCTGAAGATGAACCAGATCTACGGCAAGCAGGAGAAATACGTCGTCGTCGAGTTGAAGGTCGACGGCGCGCGCGCCAAAGGCGCGGCGGAGGCCGCGCGGGTTGAGGTGAACTACACCGACCTTGCCTCGAAGACCCGCGCCACCGCCGAAAGCCGCGCCGCGCTCCGCTTCAGCCCGTCCGCGTCGGACGCCAAAGCCAGCCTCAACAAGGATGTGATGGCGGCGGTGACCACCCAGATCGCCACCGAGCGCAATGAGAAGGCGGTTTCCCTGCGCGACAGCGGCAAGACCGAAGAGGCCAAGAAAATGCTGCGCGAGAACGCCGCCTATCTGAAGGAGAGTGCCGACCAGCTCCCGGCGGCGGCGGCCGCGCCCTTGCGCGATCTCTCCGAGCGCAATCTGCAGGACGCCGAGAACCTCAGCAGCGGCGAGTGGGACCGCACCCGCAAATCCATGCGCGCCCAGCAATATAAGGACAAGACCCAGCAACGATATTGAGGCGCTGATCGACGGTCCGGCCCGCAAAGGCGCATGGTCGCCGCAACGATCATGCTCCGCAGGAAAAACGACAGGCTGATCGAACGGATCGGCCGCGGGCCGCGACATAAGGAAGGGCCTTTAACCCCCGCTCCAACGCCCCCTGGAGCGTTAGGCGAAGCGATCCGGCTAGCCCCCGAAGGCCCGGATTGCTTCGCCGGCTGTTTTTTGGGGATGGTCGCTCAAGGACCCGCCGCTATTCCGGGTCGTCGCCCTGACGTCAGCGCCGGGGCCTACACGCATATCCTCTTGCCGCAATGCTTGCGGATCGGCCATTGGGTCCCGGGCTCGGCCTGACGGCCGTCCGGGACGATGATTTGGCGAATGTGAGCGTCGGCAGTCTACGCAATGAGCTTATAAGCCGGCACGGTCAGGAACGGTTGCAGCGTGTCGGATGTGGAAAGCTGGCGGAACAGGTCGATGGCTTCGGCGAAGCGGCCGTTCTCGAACGCTTCCTCGCCGAGGACACCGCGCAGCTCCTCCATCTCGTCGGTCAGCAGTGCCTCGAACAGCGCCGGCGTCACCTTGGTGCCGTCGCTGAACTCGGCGCCGTATTTGATCCATTGCCAGACCTGCGTGCGCGAAATCTCCGCCGTGGCGGCGTCTTCCATCAGATTATAGAGCGGCACCGCGCCGTTGCCGCGCAGCCAGGCCTCGATATATTGCACCCCGACGCGGATGTTCATGCGCAGGCCCTCTTCGCTGCGCGTGCCCTCGGGCACTTCGAGCAATTGCGCCTGGCCGGCGTGAACCTCCTCGCGCAGCTTGGTGAGCTGGTTCGGCTGCGGCATGTGCTGGTCGAACACCTCCTTGGCGACCGGCACCAGATCGGGATGCGCCACCCAGGTGCCGTCATGGCCGTTCTCGACTTCAATCAGCTTGTCGGCGCGCACGGCGGCGAGCGCCCGCTCATTGGCTTCCGGGTCGCGCCGGTTCGGGATGAAGGCGGCCATGCCGCCCATGGCGAAGGCGCCGCGGCGGTGGCAGGTCTTGATCAGCAATTGCGAATAGGCCTTCAGGAACGCCTTGCCCATGACCACTTGGCCGCGATCGGGCAGCAGATATTCGGGCTTGGCGCGGAGCGTCTTGATGTAGGAGAAGATGTAGTCCCATCGCCCGCAATTCAGGCCGACGATGTGGTCGCGCATGGCGTGCAGGATCTCGTCCATCTCGAAAGCGGCGGGCAGCGTCTCGATCAGCGCCGTCGCCTTGATGGTGCCGATGGGCAGGCCGAGCTGCTCCTGGGCCTGGACGAAGACGTCGTTCCAGAGCGCGGCTTCCTTGTGATGCTCCATCTTGGGCAGGTAGAAATAAGGGCCGCTGCCCTTCTCCAGGCTGCGCTTGGCATTGTGGAAGACATAGAGGCCGAAATCGACGAAGGCGCCGGCGACCGGTTCGCCGTCGACATGGATGTGCTCTTCCATGAGATGCCAGCCGCGCGGGCGGATGATGAGCACCGCCGGCTTGGCCGATATCTTGTAATCCTTGCCGTTTTCCGGGTCGGTGAAGTCGATCTGGCCGAGCCAGTAATCGGCGAGGTTGATCTGGCCGTCGACGATATTGTCCCAGCTCGGCGAAAGCGCGTCCTCGAAATCGGCCATGAAGCAGGAGGCGCCGGAATTCAGCGCGTTGATGATCATCTTGCGGGTGGTCGGGCCGGTGATCTCGACGCGGCGGTCCATGAGGTCGGCGGGGACGCCGCGAATGGTCCAGGCGCCGTCGCGGATCTGCTGCGTCTCGGGCAGGAAGTCGGGCAGCGCGCCGCCGTCGAGCGCTTCCTGCCGGTGCTCGCGCCATTCCATCAGCTTGCGGCGGGTCGGCTCGAAGGCGCGGGCAAGGCCGGCGACGAATGCGAGCGCCTCGGGCGTCAGGATACGCTCATATCCAGGCTTGATCGCCGCTTTGATCTCAACCCCTTCGGGGAGTTTCAGCTCGGGGGAATTCGTCATTGGCCGTCTCCGCTCATGTTCGCAGATCGATGAATAAATCTAACTGCGAGCGGTGACAATTAAATTAAGATAGATTTCCGCGATGTGGAAAGACCAGAAAATCTGACTTAAAATCAACGGATTAAATTTACGCCGCCGATCTGATTGGTGATCTGGCCGGCCACGGCGCGCACCTGATCACCAAGTGGTGACAAAAGATCGTCGGTGATGCGCGCCTTCGGACCGGACAGCGAAAGCGCCGCCGCCGGGCGGCCGGTCTCGTCGAAAATCGCCGCCGCGACGCAGCGCAGGCCGATGGCGTTCTCCTCATCGTCGATGGCGAAGCCGCGCGCCCGCGTCACTTGCAATTCCGCCTTGAGCCTAGCCCGCGTCGCAATGCTTCTCGGTGTCGCCTCCGGCAATCCGCGCTCGCGAATGACACGCTCGACCTCCTCTTCCGTCATCGCCGCCAGCAACGCCTTGCCGACCCCCGAGGCATGCATCGCCGCCCGCCCGCCTGGGGAGGCAATCGCGCGCATGGTCTTGCGGCATTCGATCTGGGCGACATAGATCGCCTCGCCGCGATCCTCGACGGCGAGGTTCACGGTCTCGCCGCTGCGCTCCATCAATTGCCGCATCAGGGGGCGGGCGATGCCCGTCAATTCGCGCGAGCGCAAAAAAGCGCTGCCGACGATGAATGCCTGCACGCCGATCAGCCAGACGCCCCGCTCCGGCTCGAAGCGGACGAAGTTTTCGCGCTGCAGCGTGCTGAGCAGGCGGTGGGCGGTCGAGATGGCGAGGCCGGTGCGGTTGGCCGCTTCGCTGAGCGTCAGGCCCTGGTCGCTTTCCGCCAGCCGGTTCAGCAGGTTAAGCGCGCGGCTTAGCGATTGGACGGTGTCGCCGCGCGGCTCCGCGGCCTCCGTATCGCGACCGGCTTTTGCATTTTTTTCTGCGCTATTCTGCATTCTCATGCTAATCACCTAGTGACAATACGGTATGCGTTTTCATATCGTGGAAAGTATGGCAGCACAGTGCAGTAACTGGGTAGGGTAAAAATTTGGTGACACGGCGGAAGGTCATTCTCACGCGGCGGTTTCCGCCACTCGTCGAAGAGCGCGCCCGGCGCGATTACGACGCCATTCTGAATCCCGACGACCGTCTCATTCCCTCCGATGAATTGCTGGCCCTGGCCGACGGCGCCGACGCGCTGATGATCTGCTCGAGCGAGAAGATCACGGCCGATGTGGTCCGGCGGATGCCGGACAGCGTCAAGATCGTCTCCACCTTCTCCGCCGGCACCGATCACATCGACCTCGACGCCGCCAAGGCGCGCGGCCTGCGCATCGGCAACACGCCGGATGCCGTCACCATCGCCACCGCCGAGATCGCCATGCTGCTGGTGCTGGGCGCCCTGCGCCGCGCACCGGAGGCCGAGGCCATGATCCGCAACCGCGAATGGACCGGCTGGCATACGCAGCAACTGCTCGGGCGGCGGCTGGACGGCAAGCGGCTCGGCATTTACGGCATGGGCAAGATCGGCCAGGCCCTCGCCAAGCGCGCCCGCGCCTTCGACATGGTCATTGACTACCACAACCGCCGCCGCCTTTCGCCCGAGGAAGAGCTGGGCGCCATCTACCATGAGAGTTTCGACAGCCTGCTCGCGGCAAGCGACGTGCTGTCGTTGAACGCGCCCTCGACGCCCGAGACCGTCGGCATCCTGAACGCGGCGGCCATTGCCAAGCTTCCGCAGGGCGCGGCCGTGGTCAACACCGCGCGCGGCGACCTGATCGTCGACGAGGATTTGATCGCGGCGCTGAAATCGGGCCGGGTCGGCTATGCCGGGCTGGACGTGTTCAAGGGCGAGCCGCGCATCAACGAGGGCTATTACGATCTGCCAAACGCGTTCCTGTTCCCGCATATCGGATCGGCGACGGTCGAGGCGCGCAACGACATGGGTTTTGCCGCGCTCGACAATATCGATGCGCTGCTTTCGGGGCGCGAACCGCCCTATCCGGTGGTCTGAGCATGGCAACGAAATCTGTCATAATTCAACCAATTGAGGGGTTGTGAACGGACAAGCATTCCGTTGAGATGACAAGCATCATGAGCTGCAAAGCAGCCAAGCGCCAAAAAGAGCGCCGGCACCCGCGAAGACAGGCAACGCATCTGTCAGCAAGCGCGCCCGTGCCGAGAATGAAAATATGGGCGGCTCGATCCGCTCATCTAAGGGGCTCCACGCCAAGAATGGCGGGAGCAAGGAAACATTGGAGGAGAGTCAATGTCCCAGCATGAAGCTCAGACGAGCAAAACCGTCGATCGCCGCAAATTCCTGCGAGGCGCCGCGATCGCAACGGCGGCATCCGCCATCGCCGCGCCGACCGTGGTCCGCGCCCAAGGCCCGATTTCCATGCGCTGGCAGAGCACCTGGCCGTCGAAGGATATCTTTCACGAATACGCCCTCGATTTCGCCAAGAAGGTGAATGACATGACGGGCGGCGAACTCAAGATCGAAGTGCTGCCGGCCGGCGCCGTGGTGCCCGCGTTCCAGCTTCTCGACGCCGTCTCCAAGGGCGTGCTCGACGGCGGTCATGGCGTTATCGTCTATCATTACGGCAAGCAGACGGCGCTGGCGCTTTGGGGGTCGGGGCCGGCCTTCGGCATGGACGCCAACATGCTCTTGTCCTGGCACAAATATGGCGGCGGCAAGGAGCTGTTGGCCAAGCTGTATGAGTCCATCGGCGCCAATGTCGTCTCGTTCCCCTACGGGCCGATGCCGACGCAGCCGCTCGGCTGGTTCAAGAAGCCGATGGCTTCGGTCGACGATTTCAAGGGCCTGAAATTCCGCACCGTCGGCATCTCGATCGACGTGTTCACGGGCCTTGGCGCGGCGGTCAACGCCCTGCCCGGCGGCGAAATCGTCTCCGCCATGGATCGCGGCCTGCTCGACGCGGCCGAGTTCAACAACGCCTCTTCCGACAAGGCGCTCGGTTTCCCCGACGTGTCGAAAGTGTGCATGCTGCAAAGCTATCACCAGAATGCCGAGCAGTTCGAGATCACCTTCAACAAGACCAAATATGACGGCCTCCCCGAGAAGATGCGGGCCATCATCGCCAATGCCGTAGAGGCGGCCTCGGCGGATATGTCCTGGAAGGCCATCGACCGCTATTCGACGGACTACATCGACCTGCAGACCAAGAGCAACGTCAAATTCTACAAGACGCCGGACGCGATCTTGAAGAAGCAGCTCGAGGCCTATGACGAGGTGGCGAAGAAGAAGGCCGGCGAAAATCCGATCTTCAAGGAGATCGTCGAGTCCCAGCTCGCCTTCGCCAAGCGCGTGACCCGATGGGAGAACGACACGGTGGTGAGCCGGAAGATGGCCTTCGACCATTATTGGGGTCCGAACGCCAAGGCGCCGATCTAGCAACTCGCTCACGAGAGAAGGGCACCATTCGGATCTTGCGACCCGGATGGTGTCTTCTTGCCGATCCCTCCTTAAGCCCGGCGGCTCCGCATGACGGTACAACGCTTCCTGCATACGATTGACGGCATCAGCACATGGGTGGGCAAGGCGGCCGCCTGGCTGATCGTGCTGCTGATGACGGTCGTCTGTGTCGAGGTCATCAAGCGCTATTGGCTCAATTCGCCGACGGCCTGGATCTTCGACGCCGAAAACATGATCTACGGTTCGCTGTTCATGCTCTGCGGCGCCTATACGCTAGCGCAGAACGCGCATGTGCGCGGCGACTTCCTCTATTCCTCGATGCGGCCGCGCACCCAGGCCCTGCTCGACCTGGTGCTGTACATCGCCTTCTTCCTCCCCGGCATCGCCGCGCTGATCTATGCGGGCACCGAGTTCGCCGCCGATAGCTGGCGCATCGGCGAGCATTCGAACGTCACGGCGGAGGGGCCGCCGATGTACCACTTCAAGACCGTGATGCCGATCGCGGGCGCGCTGGTGATGCTGCAGGGCATCGCCGAAATCGTGCGCTGCGTCATGTGCCTCAAGACGGGCGAATGGCCGACGCGGCTGAAGGACGTGTCCGAGATCGACGTGGTCGGAGAGCAATTAGCCAACAGCGAATATGTCGATGAAGAATCACGAAAAATCGCCATCGAGCGGGCGCACGAAATCGACGAGCTGGCGCGGCAGCGCGGCATGGGGGGAGACTTGCAGAAATGAGCGATCCGGCACTGGGGTTGCTGATGCTCGGCCTGATCGTGGTCGTCATCATCATGGGATTTCCGACGGCCTTCACGCTGATGGGCCTCGGCATGGTCTTCGGCTTCATCGCTTTCTACGAGCCCGGCCAAGCCTTTAGCGACAACCGCGTGTTCGAGCTGATGGTCCAGCGCACCTATGGCGCCATGACCAACGACGTGCTCATCTCCGTGCCCCTCTTCGTGCTCATGGGGTATGTGATGGAACGTGGGGCACTTGTCGACAAGATGTTCTATTCCATCCAGCTCGCCTTCCGGAAGGTGCCCGCTGCACTCGCCGTCGCGACGCTGATCGTGTGCACCTTCTGGGGCATTGCCTCGGGCCTCGTCGGCGCGGTCGTCGTGCTGATGGGCGTCATCGCCTTCAACCCGATGCTGCGGGCGGGCTATGACGTCAAGCTCGCCTCGGGCGTCATCACCGCCGGCGGCACGCTCGGCATTCTGATCCCGCCCTCGGTGATGATCATCGTCTACGCCGCCGTCGCCGGGCAGTCGGTGGTCAAGCTCTACGCCGCCGCCATGTTCCCCGGCTTCTTCCTCGCCTTCCTCTACCTCGTCTATATTATCGGCTGGGCGCTCATCAATCCCAAGATCGCGCCGCCGCTGCCGGAAGACCAGATGCGGGTGCCGGTGCCGGACTGGATGCGCAAATTCCAGGCCGCCTATTCCAACAATATGTTCTTCGGTCTGCTCTCCGCGCTCGCCTCGCCGGGCCGCGCCAGGGAGATCCAGACCGCGGAAGGCCGCATCGGCTATTGGGTGCTGCTGAAGAATTTCGCCGCCACGCTGGTGCCCTTCGCCATCGTCGCCGGCACCATGTGGCTGATCTGGTGGTATGTCGTCATTCACCAGCAGGCCGCGCCGGAAACCACCGTCGTCGGCCTCGAGCAGCTCGGCTCGCCGGGCCTCAGCGCTCCGGCGCCGAGCGAGGCCGAGCAAGGGCCGGGGACGGCGTTCTATCAATGGTTCGCCGGCATTTGCGGCGTGCTGCTCCTGTTGCAGATCCGCTATTACCGCAAGCTCGACGCCGACCGGCTCCAGGTCATCAAGCTCTTGACCTCGTCGGTCGCCCCGCTCGGCATTCTCACCGTGCTGGTGCTGGCGGTCATCCTGCTGGGCATCACCACGGCGACCGAATCCGCCGGCGTCGGCGCGGCGGGCGCCTTCCTCCTCGCCCTGCACGCCAGGACACTGGACTGGAAGCGCACCAAGGAAGCCGTCTTCCTGACCGCCAAGACCACCGCCATGGTGTGCTGGCTGTTCGTCGGCTCGGCGCTGTTCTCGGGCGTGTTCGCGGTGCTCGGCGGGCAGGCGCTGGTCGAGCAATGGGTGCTCTCGCTCGATCTGTCGCCGGTTCAGTTCATGATCCTGTCGCAGGTCATCATCTTCATCCTCGGCTGGCCGCTGGAATGGACGGAGATCATCGTCATTTTCGTGCCGATCTTCCTGCCGCTCCTGAAGCATTTCAGCATCGATCCGGTGCTGTGGGGCGTGCTGGTCTTCGTGAACCTGCAAGCGGCCTTCCTGTCGCCGCCGGTCGCCATGTCGGCCTTCTACCTGAAGGGGGTCTCACCCCCGCATGTGACGCTCAATCAGATCTTTGCGGGTATGATGCCCTATATGGCCGTCATCGTCGTCTGCATGGTTCTGATGTATATCTGGCCCGGACTGACGCTCTGGCTGCCGGAATATCTCTACGGCAATTAGCCTGGCCGGGTGGTCGCCGCCTTCAAAATTCCCATGCTAATCCAGCATTTGAATTTTGAAGGCATAATCCGTCCTGGTAATTTACAGCATCATAAGAAAGCGCGTATCTAAAGCGCGCGGACACGCCAAGGGGTAGGCCGGTTTCATGGCAGACGAGTTCATCATCAGGACCGAAGGATTGACCAAGGAGTTCAAGGGCTTCATCGCCGTGAACAACGTCAATCTGAATGTCCGGCGCGGCTCGATCCATGCGTTGATCGGCCCGAACGGCGCCGGCAAGACCACCTGCTTCAACCTCATCACCAAATTCCTCACCCCGACGCGCGGCCAGATCCTCTATAACGGCGCCGACATCACCCGTGACAAGCCTTATGAGATCGCGCTGAAGGGCCTCGTCCGCTCCTTCCAGATCTCGGCGACCTTCCCGCATCTGACCGTGCTCGAAAATGTCCGCATCGCCTTGCAGAGGAAGCTCGGCACCTCCTTCCATTTCTGGAAATCGGATCGGACGGTCGAGGTGCTGGATGAGCGGGCGCTCGAGCTGATCGAGCAGGTCGGCCTCTCGGCCTTCGTCGACCGCGAGGCGGTCGAGCTGTCCTATGGCCGCAAGCGCGCGCTGGAGATCGCCACCACCATCGCGCTCGATCCGGAAATGCTGCTGCTCGACGAGCCGATGGCCGGCATGGGCCGCGAGGACGTGCTGCGCATCTCCCAGCTCATCCGCAAGGTCGCCAAGGGCCGCACCGTCCTGATGATCGAGCACAATCTTTCCGTCGTCGCCGATCTGTCCGACGTCATCACCGTGCTGGCGCGCGGCGAAATTCTGGCCGAAGGGCCATATGCGGTGGTGTCGAAGCACCCCGATGTCGTCGATGCCTATATGGGGACCGGACATGGCTGAGACTGTGCTTTCGGCGAACGACCTGCAGGGCTGGTACGGCGAGTCCCACATCCTGCACGGCATGAGTTTTGAAGTGCGCGACGGCGAAGTCGTGACGCTGCTCGGCCGCAACGGCTCGGGCAAGACCACGACCATGCGCGCCATCATGGGCATCCTCGGCAAGCGCAAGGGCTCGATCCAGTTCAAGGGCGCCGAGACCATCGGCCTGCCCTCGAACGCCATCGCCAGGCTGGGCGTCGCCTATTGCCCGGAGGAGCGGGGCATTTTCGCCAGCCTGAACGTGAAGGAAAATCTGCTGCTGCCGCCGAAGGTGGCGCCGGGCGGCATGAGCCTGGACGAAATCTACGAGATTTTTCCGCGTCTGCGGGAGCGGGCGGGCAGCCAGGGGACGAAGCTCTCCGGCGGCGAGCAGCAGATGCTCGCGATCGCGCGCATCCTGCGGACGGGCGCGAAATTCCTGCTGCTCGACGAGCCGACCGAGGGGCTTGCGCCGGTCATCGTGCAGCAGATCGGCGCCACCATCAAAACCCTGAAGGATAAAGGCTTTACCATCCTCTTGGTGGAGCAGAATTTTCATTTTGCCTCGACCCTGGCCGACCGGCACTATGTCGTCGAGCATGGCCATGTGGTCGACATGATCAGTAATGATGCGCTCGAGGCCAATAAGGGGAAACTGCAAGCCTATCTCGGCGTCTGACCCCGCGAAGCGGGCCGCCGGGCACTGAAATCCAAGGAGGAAACCATGAAGAAACTGACAGTCCTGGCGGCGGCCCTCGCGCTCAGCGCGAGCTACGGCGCGGCCAATGCGCAGGTCTCCGGCGACACCGTGAAAATCGGCGTGCTGAACGACCAGTCCGGCCCCTATTCCGACCTCGCGGGCAAAGGCTCGTTCATCGCCGCGCAGATGGCGGCCGAGGATTTCGGCGGCAAGGTGCTCGGCAAGCCGATCGAGATCATCACCGCCGACCATCAGAACAAGCCCGACATCGCATCGAACATCGCCAATCAGTGGATCGACACGGAAAATGTCGACGCCATCGTCGACGTGCCGACCTCGTCCGTCGCGCTCGCCATCCAGGAAATCACCAAGAACAAGAACCGCGTCCATATCAATTCCGGCGCCGCCTCGTCCGACCTGACTGGCAAGAACTGCTCGCCGACCGGCGTCCACTGGACCTATGACACCTACGCGCTCGCCAAGGGCACCGGCGGCACGCTGGTGAAGGAAGGCGGCGATAGCTGGTTCTTCATCACCGCCGATTACGCCTTCGGCCATGCGCTCGAGCGCGACACCACGGCCGCCGTCACCGCCGCCGGCGGCAAGGTGGTGGGCGCGGTGCGCCATCCTTTCCCCGGCACCACCGACTTCTCGTCCTTCCTGTTGCAGGCGCAATCCTCCGGCGCCAAGGTCGTCGGCATCGCCAATGCCGGCACCGACACCATCAACACCATCAAGCAGGCGGGCGAATTCGGCCTCGTCGCGGGCGGCCAAAAGCTCGCCGGCCTGCTCGTATTCCTGTCCGACGTCCACAGCCTCGGGCTGAAGACGGCGCAGGGCCTCGTCGTCACCGACGGCTGGTACTGGGACCGCGACGATGAGACCCGCGCTTTCGCCAAGAAATTCGCGGCCCGCAACGGCGGCAAGATGCCGACCATGGTGCAGGCCGGCGTCTATTCCGGCATCTCGCATTATCTGAAGGCCATCGACGCCGCCAAGACCGACGAGGCCAAGGCCGCCGTCGCTAAGATGAAGGAGCTGCCGATCAACGATTTCTTCGCCAAGAACGGCAAGGTCCGCGAGGATGGCCGCATGGTGCATGACATGCTGCTCGTCCAGGTGAAGAAGCCGGAAGAATCCAAAGGCCCGTGGGATTATTACAAGATCTTGAGCGTCATTCCGGGCGATGAAGCCTACCGTCCGATGAAGGCCGAGTTCGGCTGCTCGCTGGTCAAGTAAGGATACGAGATGTCGTCGATCTGGGCGTTCCTCGGGATACCGCCGCAAGCGCTGTTCGGCCAGCTCATGGTCGGGCTGATCAATGGCGCGTTCTACGCGATGCTGTCCTTGGGACTCGCCCTGATCTTCGGTATGCTCAACATCATCAATTTCGCGCATGGCGCCCTCTATATGATGGGCGCCTTCGCGGCCTATTTCCTGCTCAACTTCTTCGGCATCGGCTATTGGCCGGCGCTGCTGCTGGCCCCACTGATCGTCGGCGCTTTCGGCATGGTGATCGAGCGGCTGTTCCTGAAGCAGCTTTACGGGCTCGACCATCTTTACGGCCTCCTGCTGACCTTCGGCCTGGCGCTCATTCTCGAAGGCGTCTTCCGCGAGCTTTACGGCTCCTCCGGCCTTCCCTACGCGCCGCCGCCCGAGCTGACGGGCGGCTATAATCTCGGCTTCATGTACCTGCCGACCTATCGCGGCTGGGTGGTGGTCGCCTCGGCGATCGTCTGCATCGGCACCTGGCTGCTGATCGAGAAGACTAGGCTCGGCGCCTATCTGCGCGCCGCGACGGAGAACCCGGCGCTGGTGCAGGCTTTCGGCATCAACGTGCCGGCGATGATCACGCTGACCTATGGCCTGGGCGTGGCGCTCGCCGCCTTTGCCGGCGTCCTCGCCGCGCCGATCTATTCGGTGAACCCGCTGATGGGCTCGAACCTCATCATCATCGTCTTTGCGGTGGTGGTGATCGGCGGCATGGGCTCGATCCTGGGCTCGGTGATCACCGGCTTCATGCTCGGCCTCCTGGAAGGGCTGACCAAGGTGTTCTACCCGGAAGCCTCCAATACGGTGATATTCGTGGTGATGGCCATTGTGCTGCTGATCAAGCCGCAGGGCCTCTTCGGTAGGGCGAATTGATGAGCGCGAAATCGAACGGCTCGGCCGCCACCCCCGTCCTCTATACCGTGCTGCTGGCCGTCGCCATCGCCGCGCCATTCTTCGTCTATCCGCAATTCCTGATGCGCGGCCTGTGCCTTGCGCTGTTTGCCTCCGCCTTCAACCTGCTGCTCGGCTATGTCGGCCTGTTGTCCTTCGGCCATGCCGCCTTTTTCGGCTTCGCCGCCTATGTGACGGGGCATCTGGCGAAATTCGGCACGGTGTTCCTGCCCTATTTCACGCCGTTTTCGACGCCGCGCCTGCACTGGCTGGAAATCCCGATGCCGCCCTGGACGCCGGAGCTGGCCATCCTCGGCGGCGCCTTCGCGGCGACGCTGCTCGGCCTCATCATCGGCGGCATCGCCATCCGGCGGCAGGGCATCTATTTCGCCATGGTCACGCTGGCGCTGGCGCAGATGCTGTATTTCTTCTGCGTGCAGGCCCCCTTCACCCATGGCGAGGACGGCATCCAGGCGATTCCGCGCGGCTATCTGTTCGGCGCCATCGACATGAATAACAGCCTCAGCATGTATTATTTCGTGCTGGCGGCCTTCATCCTCTGCTTCCTGATCATCCAGCGCACCATCCATTCGCCCTTCGGCCAGACGCTGAAGGCCATCCGCGAGAACGAGCCGCGCGCCATCTCGCTCGGTTACAATGCGGACCGGTACAAGCTGCTGGCGTTTGTGATCTCGGCCGGGCTGGCGGGGGTTGCGGGATCGCTGTTCGCGCTGGTGTTCCAGATCGCGACCTTGAACAATGTGCACTGGCATACGTCCGGCGAGGTCGTGCTGATGACGCTGCTGGGGGGCATGGGCACCGTGCTCGGGCCGATGGTCGGCGCGTTCCTGGTGGCGGGGATTCAGCAATATCTGGCGGCGTTCGGCGCCTGGGTGTCGATCTTCCAGGGCATCATCTTCGTCGCCTGCGTGCTCTTGTTCCGGCGCGGCATCGTCGGCGAGATCCAGGCCTTCCGTCGCGGCGGCAACAAAGCCGAGGAGGAAGCGCCCGCTCCGGCCGTCACCAGCCACTCCGCCGCGCCTTCGCCGGCGGGTGAGTGATATATCCCGTCGCCCCGGCCGTCAGAGCCGGGGCCCACTCGCCTCTCCTCTTGCCGCAGTGCCCGCGAAGCTGATTGGGTCCCGGCGCACCGCTGCGCGGTGTCCGGCACGACGAATGCTACTTCAAACACCCCTCAAGGCTCTCCGTCAGCTTGGTCAGGAGCTGAAAATACAGCTCCGGCCCGGGCTCCAGCGCCGCCCCGAGGCCGTCGAGCGTGCCGGTCCTGGCATCGGTGCCCTCGATCACCGTCTGCACCAGCTTGGGCTCGAATTGCGGCTCGGCGAACACGCAGGGCGAGCGCGAACGGGCGATGCGGGCGCGGATGGCGGTCAGGCGGGCGGCGCCGGGCTGGTTCTGCGGCCCCAGCGTGATCGAGCCGGCGGCGTGAATGCCGAAATGCGCCTCGAAATATTGATAGGCGTCGTGGAAGACGATGAAGTCCCGGCCCGCCAGCGCCGCCAGCCGGGGCCGCAGATCGGCGTCGAGCCCGGCCAGCCGCGCCTTCAATTTTTCGGCATTGGCGGTGAACAGCGCCGCCTGCTGCGGCCGCGCCGCGCCGAACACCGCCGCCAGATGGTCGGCGATCACGGCGGCATTGGCCGGGCTGAGCCACAGATGCGGATCGTAGACGCCCTCGTCATGCCCATGCCCGGCCTCCTCCTGCGCGTCGTGGACATGCGGCTCGAAGGTGCCGCTGACCCGCGCCGGCAGCAGCGCGATGCCGGGAAGCTCCGCCAGCGTGACGATTTTGGCGTCCTGCGACAGGCTGTGGATCGGCCGGTCGAGAAAGCTCTCCAGATTGCGGCTGACGCGGATGACGATCTCGGCGCCGCTCAGCGTGCGCGCATCGGACGGCCGCAGCGAGAAGGTGTGCTCCGACGCCGCGCCCTTGACCAGCAATTGCGGCGCGCCCGCGCCCTCCATCACGGCCGCGGCGAGCGAGTGGACCGGCTGGATGGTGGCGACCACCCTCAGCGGACCGTCGCTCCCCTCATGCGCCCGCGCCGCGCCGATCCCGAGACCGGCCAGGACGAGGGCGGCAAAAATTCCACGCATCGCTGCTTCCCCGCAACCCAATAAATGTTATACCATAACTCAAATAGCATTCCGGCGGCGAAAGGCCAGCTTTTTCCAATCCAAGCTTCGCCAAAATTTGCCAGTAAAGCTCCAAACTGGTACTGCCAGCGCCATCGGCCGGCAGCACGTATTCCACGGGAGACGATCACATGCGGCGCTTTCACCTGATCCTCCCGGCCGTCCGCGCCGTGCTCGCGCTCGCCGCCCTCATCGCGCCGTCGGCCGTCGCCGCCCATCCCCATGTCTGGGTCACGGTCGAGACCGAGGTGGTTTACAACGAGCAGAAGGCCATTACCGGCTTCCGGCACAAATGGACTTTCGACGAGGGCTATTCCCGCTTTGCCGTCGAGGGCCGCGACCTCAACCGCGATGGAAATTACGACCGTGAGGAACTGGCGGAACTGGCGGAGGTCAATATCAGTTCACTGAAGGAATTCGACTTCTTCACCTTCCCAAAGCTCGGCGGCACGCTTTTGCCCCGGGAGGAGCCGAAGGATTACTGGCTCGAATATCATGACGGCCTGCTGACCCTCTACCTGACCCTGCCGCTGACGACGCCGCTCGCCGCCGACAAGATCAAGAACTTCTCCTTCGCGGTGTACGACCCCACGTTCTACGTCGATTTCGCCCTGGCCGAGAAAGACCCGATCCGGCTCAGCGCGGCCCCGCCCGGCTGCGCCCCGGTGATCAAGGAGCCGCATCCGGACGCCGCCCAGCGCGGCGCGCAGACCTTGAGCCAGGCTTTTTCCGGCAATCCGGACGCCGAGGCCGCCAGCATCGCCGAGCAATACGCCCGCTCGGTCCACATCGTCTGCCCGGCCGGCTGAACCGGGCCGGCCGGCAGCCGCCCCCGCAGGCCGCACCCCGGCAGACAGCGAATTAGGAACCGCCGCTATGAGCTATCCGACCGTAAAAGCTGTGCTTTTCGATGCCTATGGGACGCTTTTCGACGTGCATTCGCCGATGGCGAGCCTTGCCGCCGAAATCGGGCCGGATGCCGCCGCCATTTCCGAATTATGGCGCTCGAAGCAGCTTCAATATACCTGGCTGCGCAGCCTGATGGGATCGCACGCCCCGCTTGACGTGGTGACGGCCGAGGCGCTCGATTTCGCCCTCAATCAATATGGCATCGCCGATCCGGGCCTGCGCGAGCGCCTGCTCGGCCTCTATCTCAAGCTCGAGGCCTATCCGGATGCGGTGCGGGCCTTGCGCGCGCTGAAGGAGCGCGGGCTGGTGACGGGGATCTTGTCGAACGGGGCGCCCGATATGCTGGAGAGCATCGTCGAGACGGCCGGGCTCGCCGATCTCGTCGACCATGTGCTGTCGGTCGAAAGCGTCGGCATCTACAAGCCGCATACCCGTGTCTACCGCCTCGGCGAGGAGCGGCTGCAATTGCCGGTGAGCATGATCGGCTTCGTCTCGGCCAATGGCTGGGACGCGGCGGGGGCGGCGAATTACGGCTTTGCGGTGATCCACCTGAACCGTTTCGAGCAGCCCGCCGAAAACCTGCCCGGCAAGCCCACGCTGGTGCTGAAGAGCCTCGACGAAGCAGCGGCGGCGATCCTCAACGGCTGATGCGCCCTTAAACGAGATCAGCGCGAAGGCGGGGCTCCGGTTCGCGCAGCGCAAGCAGTTTGGCGCTCTCGGTAAAAGGGACTTCCTCCCGCAATGCCCTCGATGCGGCATCTCGCGCTTTCCGCAATTCGCCGTTGGGCGCGCCGCGCTTCGCGGCTAGATTAGCGGCATTACCAATTCGCATGAAGCGCTTGGCCGGGGCGGCCCATGCCTCCCCGCGAGCGACTGGAGGTTAGGGTGCAGCTATCCCGGTTTCCGCGCGTCCGTCTCGCGCATCTGCCGACGCCGCTTGAACCGATGCCGCGCCTGACGGCCCATCTCGGCGGCCCGCAAATCTGGATCAAGCGCGACGACTGCACCGGGCTTTCCAGCGGCGGCAACAAGACCCGCAAGCTCGAATATCTCATCGGCGACGCGCTCGCCCAGGGCGCCGACATGGTGCTCACGCAAGGCGCGACGCAGTCCAACCACGCCCGCCAGACGGCGGCGGCGGCGGCCAAATTCGGCCTCGCCTGCCACCTGCTGCTCGAAGACCGCACCGGCAAGACCGACGAGGCCTACCGCGCCAACGGCAATGTGCTGCTCGACTTTCTGCATGGCGCGACGGCCGAGGAACGCCCCGCCGGCATCGACATGAATGCCGAGTTGGAAAAGGTCGCCGAGCGGTTCCGGGCGGCAGGCAGAAAACCTTATCCGATCGTCGGCGGCGGCTCGAACCCGGTCGGCGCGCTCGGCTATGTCGGCGCGGCGCAGGAACTGATGGCGCAGGCGACCGAATTGGGGCTGACCATCGACACGCTGGTCACCGCGACCGGCAGCGCGGGCACCCAGGCGGGTCTCGTCGCGGGGCTGGTCGCCGCCCGCAGCGGCATCCCGGTGCTCGGCATCGGCGTGCGCGCGCCGAAGGAGAAGCAGGAAGACAATGTCTTCAAGCTGGCGGAAAAGACCCTTGCGCATATGGGCCTCGCCGATGTCGTGCAGCGCTCCGACGTGGTGGCGAATTGCGACTATGTCGGCCCCGGCTACGGCTTTCCCGCGCCCGGCACCATTGCCGCGATTAAGCTGGTGGCGGAGCTGGAGGGCATCCTGCTCGACCCGGTCTATTCCGGCAAAGGCATGGCGGGGCTGATCGACCTGGTGAAACGCGGATTTTTTGCAAAGGCGAGCAATATCGTTTTCCTGCACACCGGCGGCAGCGTCGCTCTGTTCGGCTATCCGCAGGATTTCGGGTTCGCAAAACTGGCCTAAAACGCCTCCCGCGCCACCAGAGGCAGGGTGTCCACCAGGCCAGAGGCTTCTCTCGGGTGAAGGCGGCATCGCGGCTCTGGATCAGCTCGGCGGATCGGCGAACTGGTCGTCCAGCGCGAGAAGCGCCCGCATCACGCAGCCCTGACGCACCAGCGGGGCATCATTCGGGATGAAGTGCAGCACGATGCCTGGCCGCTTGCGCGAGGGCATGGCGTTCCTGACCACCGCGGATTGCGAGATCGACGCGCGGATGGCCGGCTCCAGCAGTTGCCGGGTGATGGTCGCGCTGCCGATGAGGGCGACGGGAAACGGGTCGGTCAGCGCGTAGAGATTGGCGAGACCGGTGCCGATGGCGCGGCCGGCCTCCTCGATCGCGGCATGGGCATCCGCGTCGCCGGCAAGGGCGGCCGCGACGATGGCCTCGATTTCCTGCGCCGACACGGAATTGGACGGCGCCGAAGTCTCCGGCAGCCGGCTCGCCCGCCGCTTGATGCCGTAATCCGCCGCATAGGCCTCGATGCAGCCGCGCGCGCCGCAACGGCACAGCGCGCCGTCCGGGCGGTACACCATATGGCCGAATTCGGTGCCGGAGGTGTGTGAGCCGTTCACCGGTCCGCCCCGGCGAAAAAAGCCCATGCCGACGCCGTGGGCGACCAGGATGGCGGCGAAGTCGTTGGCGAAGGTTTCCGGATCGCCCCAGTTCAGCGCCCGGGCGATGAGGTCGCATTCATTGGCGATCCGCACGGGCACATCGAATTCGGCCTCCAGCCAGCTCCGCACGGGAAGGTTCCGCTCCTTCATCACCGGCGACCAGATCAGCTTGGTTCCGTCGATGTCGGCGATGCCCTGGATGCCGATGACGATGCCGCGGAGCCTGGCATGCGGCGTGCCGGCCGAGGCGAGCGCGTCTCTCATGCAGCGGGCAAGCGCCTTGCGCAGCATGGCGGCGCTGGCGCGCTGCGTGTCGATCGTCAGGGCGCTGTCGGCGAGCGGCACGCCCGCATAATCCACGATGGCCGCCGATATCGCATTGAGCTGGAAACTCATCGCCCCGACGATGCCGGCCCGCGGATTGAGCCCGAGATCGACCTTTGGCCTGCCGCGCCCGTTCGCCGCCACATCGCCCCGCGCCGGGCCGATGAGCACGTTTTCAGCAATGAGATCCGACGTGATGGCGGAGACTGTCGCCGCGCTGAGGCCGGTTTCGCGGCTGATATCGGTGCGGGACATTTGCCCCTTGCGCCGGACGGCGGCCAGGATGCGGCTGCGGTTGTTGCGGCGCAGCTCGTCGGAGCGGGTAGCGGCTCCCCACAATTGTTCGTCCCTCCGACCAGGATGTCCTGATTGCGCAAGCTGTCCCGCGCCGGTTGAAATTGTTTGCCAATAATACCGAACGTCTTCGACCTTGTCACATCTTGACATGGCTTATGCTTTCGATCAGTCTTTATTTCGAGGATCAAAAAAAGTGGCCAGTCCGACCGGAGACCGTTCCGACTGCGGACCACTTGAGCCTCGGGCTCGCTAGGGAGCGCACTGGGAGGATTGAGCATGAATCGTGTTTTGGGGGCACTCCTTGCGGGTGCCGTCGTCGCATCCGTATGTCCCGGTCAGGCCGGCGCCGCAGGCAAAGTCATCGGCGTGTCCTGGTCGAATTTCCAGGAAGAGCGCTGGAAGACCGACGAAGCCGCGATGAAGAAGGCCATCGAGGCCAATGGCGATAAATACGTCTCCGCCGACGCCCAGGCCTCGGCCGCCAAGCAACTCACCGACATCGAGAACCTGATTTCCCAAGGCGCCAACGCGCTGGTGATCCTGACCGTCGACAAGGACGCCATCGGCCCCGCCATCGACAAGGCGGCGGCGGAAGGCATCGCGGTCGTCGGCTATGACCGGCTGATCGAGGACAAGCGCGCCTATTATCTCACCTTCGACAATGTCGAGGTCGGCCGCCAGCAGGCCAAGGCCGTGCTCGCCGCCAAGCCGGAAGGCAACTACGCCTTCATCAAGGGCGACAAGGGCGATCCGAACGCGGATTTCCTGCTGAGCGGGACGCTCGAAGTGCTGAAGGCCGCCATCGACTCCGGCAAGATCAAGAAGGTCGGCGAGACCTACACGGACGGCTGGAAACCCGACAACGCGCAGAAGAACATGGAGCAGATCCTGACCGCCAACAACAACAAGGTGGACGCGGTCGTCGCTCAGAATGACGGCATGGCCGGCGGCGTGATTGCCGCTCTTTCGGCGCAGGGCCTCGCCGGCACGGTGCCGGTGTCGGGCCAGGACGGCGACCATGCGGCGCTGAACCGAGTGGCGCGCGGCACGCAGACCGTATCCGTCTGGAAGGACGCGCGTGAGCTCGGCAAGACGGCCGGCGACATCGCATCGGCCCTGGCCAGCGGCAAGAAGCTGACCGAAGTCGCGGGCACGCAGAAATGGTCGGGCGGCGCCAAGAAGGTCGAGATGCAGGCCACCTTCCTGAAGCCGATCGCGATCACCAAGGACAATCTCAACCTCGTCATCGAAGCCAGCTGGATCCCGAAGGCGAAAGCCTGCGAAGGCGCCAAGCCGGGCGTGAAGGGCTGCGAGTAGTCGCAGCGAAGCAGCCGGGGGGCAGCGGCGGGGGCACCTGAACGGTGCCGCCGTTTCCGGCCGTCATCCGGATCGCTAGAGCCCAAGTGGCGATCCGGCGTCCGGCCGCACTGGCCTGCCTCCGCGCCAATACGATCGCGCGCGGATCTTCCGGCGTCCTTTTCCCCGCTCTACATTGTCTGACGACGCGTGGCTTGGGAGAGCCAACAGATGACAGCCGATGCAACCTCCGCAGAAGCGCGCGATACCCACCCGGGCGGCCTCGCCGCCGTCCTGCGGGCCACCGAGATCGACACGCGGCTGCTCGGCATGGTCGGCGCCCTGGCGCTGATCTGGATCGGCTTTCACCTTTACGGCGCCATCGTCAACGGCTTCGGCACATTCCTCACCCCGCGCAATCTCTGGAACCTGTCTGTCCAGGCCGCCTCGATCGGGATCATGGCGACCGGCATGGTGCTGGTGATCGTGACCCGCAACATCGACCTCTCCGTCGGGTCCGTGCTGGGCGTCTGCGCCATGGCGATGGCGATCATGCAGGTCTGGGTGCTGCCGGAAATGCTCGGCCTCGGCCATCCCGCGATCTGGGTGATCGCGGTGCTGACCGGCCTCGCGACGGGGACGATGATCGGCGCCTTTCACGGCTACCTGATCGCCTATCTGCAAATTCCCGCTTTCATCGTCACGCTGGGCGGCCTGCTGGTCTGGCGGGGCGCCGCATTTTTCATGGCGCGCGGTGAGACGATCGCGCCTGTCGACAGCACCTTCGCCCTGCTGGGGGGCGGGCCATACGGCGCTATCGGCGCGGCCGGGAGCTGGATCGTCGGCCTCCTGGCCTGCGCGGCGGTGGTGTTGCTGCTGCTGTCGGCGCGCAAGCAGCGCCGGCGCTTCCAGTTTCCGCTGCGCCCGGTCTGGGCGGAGATTTTGCTGGCGGTGATCGGCTGCGCCGCGATCATCGGCTTCGTGCTGACGGTCAACGCCTATCCCTGGCCGATCGGCATCGTCCGCCAGTTTGCGGAGCGGACCGGAGTCGCGATCCCGGAGGGCGGTCTGTTCATCTCGCACGGCTTTGCGATCCCCGTGCTGATCCTGATGGCGGTCGGCATCGCCATGACGGTCCTGATCACCCGCACGCGGTTCGGCCGCTATGTTTTCGCCATCGGCGGCAATCCGGAAGCGGCGGAGCTCGCCGGCATCAACACGCGCTGGGTGACGCTGAAGATTTTTGCGCTGATGGGCTTTCTGTGCGGGCTGTCCGCCGCGGTGGCCAGCGCGCGGCTCAACTCGGCGACCAACTCGCTAGGCTCGCTCGACGAATTGTATGTCATCGCCTCGGCGGTGATCGGCGGCGCGTCGCTGGCCGGCGGCATCGGCACGATCTATGGCGCCATCCTGGGCGCGCTGGTCATGCAGTCGCTCTATTCGGGCATGGTGCTGATCGGCTTCGACGCGGCGGCGCAGCAGATCGTGGTCGGCACGGTGCTGGTCGTGGCGGTCTGGATCGATCAGGTCTACCGCCGGCGGACGGTTTAGGAGGCGCCCATGTCGACATCGTCAGCAGCCACCCCCCTGGTCGAGATGCGCGACATCTCCATCGCCTTCGGCGGCGTCAAGGCGGTCGATCGGGCCAGCCTCGAACTTTATCCCGGCGAAGTGGTCGGCCTGCTCGGTCACAACGGCGCCGGCAAATCGACGCTGATCAAGATTCTCTCCGGCGCCTATGCGCGCGACGCAGGCCAGATCTTCATCGACGGCCAGGAGGCCCGGATCGACAATCCGCGCGACGCCAAGGCCTACGGCATCGAGACCATCTACCAGACGCTGGCCCTCGCCGACAATGTGGATGCGGCATCCAACCTGTTCCTCGGCCGCGAATTGCTCACCGCCTGGGGCACGCTCGACGATGCGGCGATGGAATCGCAGGCGCGCCAGGTCATGGGCCGGCTCAACCCGAATTTCCGCCGTTTCAAGGATCCGGTCAAATCGCTGTCGGGCGGGCAGCGCCAGTCGGTGGCCATCGCCCGCGCCATCCATTTCAACGCCCGCATCCTGATCATGGACGAGCCGACCGCCGCGCTCGGGCCTGCGGAGACCGCGCAGGTCGGCGAGCTGATCAAGCAGCTCAAGCGCGAAGGCATCGGCATCTTCCTGATCAGCCACGACATCCACGACGTCTTCGACCTCGCCGACCGGGTGACGGTGATGAAGAACGGCAAGGTCGTCGGCTCGGCGCGGACCAGCGACGTCAGCAAGGACGACGTGCTCGGCATGATCATCCTCGGCAAATGCCCCCCGGGCGCCATTCCCGGCCCCGGCGCGGCGTCGTAGGCGCTTGCCGCGAACTCGGCAGATTGGCGTCGCCAGGCCGCTGCTGCGCCGGATTTCACTCTGCTGGCGTCGACTCGGGATGCGTGGGGAGAATGGTGCCGCAAGAGGGCACCAAGCCAACCTCTCACTGCGTCGCTTGGGATCTCCTGCGATATCATAAATCTTAGCCACATCAAAATATTACTGTCTCTGCTTGTCTCCATTCATCGCTTCGCATAGCATCCAAGCAGCTGCTTTTGGTATGGGCTAAGGTATGGGCAAGCTGACCGATGTGAGGGTGCGCAAGACGGCACAGACCGGATTGCACAATGATGGATTCGGCCTCTATCTAAAGGTGACGGGCAGCGGCGCGCGGTCCTGGATTTTCCGGTTCAAGACCGGCGGCCGCGCACGCGATATGGGGCTCGGGCCATATCCTGAAATTTCGCTCGCCGAAGCCCGTGAGAAGGCTGCTGATGCCAGGAAGCTGACACGACAGGGCATCGACCCTATCGAAGCTCGCAAAGCTGATGGCAGGGCCGCCAACGGGATGACATTCGACAAGGCTGCGGCGGCCTACATCCAGGCCCACAAAGCGGGCTGGCGCGGGGCGCGAACGGCGCACCGCTGGCAATCGGAGCTGGAGCGCTACGCCTATCCTGCCTTCGGTAAGCGCGATGTGGCCACCGTCACCGTTGACGATGTGCTGCGCGTCCTCGCACCGATCTGGGCGACAAAGAATGAGACAGCGTCAAAGGTCCGCGAACGCATCGAAGCCGTGCTGGATTGGGCAGGGGCCAAGGGCTACCGCACGGGCGTGAACCCGGCAATGTGGCGCGGCAACCTGAAGCATCTCCTGCCAGCCCGCGCCAAGGTTCACACAGTCCAACATCATCCCGCCCTGCCGTGGCAGGAGCTACCTGCCTTCATGGCGGACCTACGCGGCCGTGACGCGCTCGCTGCCCGGGCGTTGGAGGTCACCATCCTGACTGCATGCCGCACGAGCGAAGTCCTCAACGCGGATCGCTCTGAATTGAATGGCGATCTATGGGTGATACCAGCCAAGCGGATGAAGGGGCAAAAGGAGCATCGCGTGCCGCTCTCCACTCAGGCGTGCGCAATCATTTCATCGCTGCCCCATCTTGCGGGCATTAGCTACGTCTTTCCCGGTCATCGTGACGGTCGTCCATTGTCGGGCATGGCCATGGAAATGCTTCTGCGGCGCATGGGCCGCGACGACATCACTGTGCACGGCTTTCGTTCCACGTTCCGCGATTGGGCAGCCGATACAACCGATTTTCCTAGAGAAATTAGTGAATTGTGTCTAGCGCATGAAGTTGGCAGTGAAGTTGAGCGCGCCTATCGACGAAGTGACCTGTTGTTTAAGCGTAGAGAACTGATGCGGAGATGGGGTGATTACTGCTGCCAGATATAGTGCAGAAAGGCAGCTACGCCCATGTCGCGATAGATGCAGGTCGGCCAGGACATCTCGCTGAAGGCAGGAAACGATCTCGCCATCGAGGGCCCCCAAGGTCGAGGCGGTGCGCTACATCCTTGCCGAAGCCGTCGGAGGTCGAAAGCATTTGGTGTCCGCCGGCCCGCCGACGAAGTTGATCGCCGGATCGGCTAGGTGCATGCCGATGCACCGGTTTTGATTGCGTCCGCGTGACGCCGATCGGTCGTGCGTGCCGATGACGGCACGGTACCCCGGCGACGCGGCAGCTATGGTCCCTCCCTACTGCCGCGCCGCGCTATTGTGAAAGATGCGTGGCCCTACAGTGAACAGATCCGTAAGCCGCCGCCCGTGGCCGTGACCGCTTAATGCTTCTTGTCCTTCGGCGGATGCGGGTCATTGCCGTAGCTGTCGCTATCGTGGATTGTGCCGTCCTTCTTATGGATCACGATCTCAACATTCTCGCGCCTTGCCTGTTCCCGCGCTCTTTCCAGCGCCTCCGCCTTCGTGCCGGTCACGACGCCGGCCCGGCCGGCACCTTCCTTCTTCGTCGCCCACCCGTCTTTGTGAGGCACGACATGGATGTCTTTCTTGCTCATGGTCGTCTTCCTTTGCTTAGAAATTGGGGGCTTTCGCCTCCGGACATTGTGCCGCTCAGCCGACACATTCATACAGCGACAGCAGATTGTTCGGCTGCTCGCCGTCCGCCACGGTCTTTAGGTATTTGTTGCCGAACCGGCTTACCGCCACGGTCACGTCGACTGCCTGGCCGCCGGTCCGCACGAAGAACTGCCATTTCTTGGCCTCCATGCCGGCGATGGCGTCTTCCTGCGAAAGCTTCCATCGTGAGCCGTCGGTGTTCTGACCGCCGATCGCCCGGATGCGCTCATGGGCGTTATAACGATCGGTTTTGTTGATGCATTTGATTTCGTGTTTTGAGGCCATGCCGTTGATTCTCCTTCCGTCTAGCACCGCGTGCCGTTCAAAACGGCAAAACGCTGATCCGCAGATCTGCGTATCACGACGGCGCACGATCTTCAAGCCCGCGCGGTCAACCGATGGATTTTGTTAACCGAACAGCGCCTGGCCCTGTGCTTCGCCGAGCAGGCCAAGCTTCATAAGGCGAACGCGCGCAGCATCCACGGAGACCTGGAATCCTTCACTGACGCGGCGCGCGAGGAGGCCGCCTAATTCGCTGTGCGGCGCAACGGCGCCGTAATGGCCGTGTTCCGTCAGGACGGCCTCAACGGCCCGCCTGACATAGCTCACCGGCATCAAGAGCGCCCCGCAGCCATAGCCAGCTTGCCATTCCATCCAGTCCGTCTGTGGCAGCGCCAAGGGGTCGGCGTCGCGTTTGCACATGGTGCGGAAGGTATCGCCGGCATCGAACAGGCTGCGCTGGCTTTGCGCCATCTGGAACAGATAGCCGTGCAAACGCACATGCGTATACTCATGAGTGAGCGTGGTACGCAGTCTATTCTCCCGCCGGTCGTCATCCGTCAGTTTGGCTGAAATCTTCACTGCCGGCCGGCGTTCTGGAAGGAACTGAGTAAGCCCCTCCACATCAGGTCCGTAGCCTGAGAGGTCTGCATAGCAGTCAAGGTCCGAGGCGTCTCGCTCGATCAGTTTTTTTAGATCCTCGGTATCGATCGGAAATCTAATTTCACCGTGCCGGGCGCAAAGAAACGTCGTGATGAGCCGCTCACATTCACGGTCAAGCTCAGCCGGTTCGTAATGCGGCCGTTCGGGAAAGCGGCCCGTCGCATCTTTCACATGCCGCACCATCTCAACCTTTCTTCCCCTCCGTCTTCCTGCGAAAGGCAACCATCCCCTCTTTGAATTTTTCTGGTGGTAGCCTCTGGCTGCGCTCCAGCTCGGGAAAGCGGCCATTGAGGTAATGCAGATAGTCGGCGTCTAAACCAAGCACGCTTGCAAATTGGCTGATCATGTGATCGCTCGACGGGCTGCGTCGATCGCGCTCGATATCGTTTAGATATTGGGCAGAGATCGCTTCTTCATCCTCACGACGTATCTTTGTCGCCAGCTCCTTCTGGCTTAGCCCGAGCTCTTTTCTTTTCGCGGCAATTACCCCTCCCAACGTCACATCGCTCAACAGCCATCTCCCCTGTAGCGTTTAACAACTAAACAGCTTATTAGCGTATCAGTTTGCTCACTGGCCTACCAATCAACTCCCTACGCGGCAAGGCCCCTGACGCTCAAATCCGCGAACGGTACCCCTTATCTGCTTCGCCTCCAGGCTGTCAGCTTAGGCTTCCTGCTTCCAACGCCGTTTCTCGCCTTCATCTGTCAGGCACGTCCCCGCAGCCGATACTGCTGCCGCGTGGAGCCGAGCATTTGCCCAATTGGCAGGAACTGGCTAGAAAACTGGGTAAAGGACTGGCTGAAACTGGAGCGATTCCTCCTCTCCGACTGCTCTATGTCGTTGATTTATCTACCATGAGGGACGGGTTGTGACTGAGAAACTGGCAAAAAAACTGGACAAAAAACCGGCGAAGAAACTGGCAACTAAGGCCGCGCCGACGGATCGCGACGAGCTCGTATCGAGCATGGAGCCAATGCTCATTAGCACGGAGTCACGGCACCGCGCGCGCCTCAACGAGCTGGTGTTCGAACTCAATACTGCCGCGACGCAGTTCCGGACCAGCCTGCCCGAGGGCATGGTAGGCGCCATTTGCGATGTGGTCCGCTCGATGAACTGCTATTACAGCAACCTCATCGAAGGCCATAATACACATCCCATCGATATCGAACGAGCACTGGCCGGCGACTACAGCCAGGACACCGAGAAGCGCAATCTGCAGAAAGAGGCCAAGGCGCACATCGCCACACAGCGATGGATCGATGAAGGTGCGCTGGCCGGCAAGGCGGCCACAATGCAAGCGGTGCTCGACGTCCACAAGCGCTTTGAAAGCGCTTTGCCTGCCGACTTGCTTTGGGTTGAGGAGCCGGGCACCGGACGCCGTGAGCCGGTCGTCCCCGGCGAACTACGCCACAGCGATGTCCGGGTCGGCCAGCATATCGCGATCAGCCCGGGCGCGGTACCGCGCTTTCTCCAGCGCTGGGAGGAAGCGTATGCCCGGCTCGGCAAATCCGAGACGGTTCTCCAGGCCGCCGCTGCCCATCACCGTCTGCTCTGGATCCACCCCTTCTCCGACGGCAATGGACGGGTGGCCCGGCTAATCTCCTACGCGATGCTGCTGGAGGCGCTCAACAGCGGCGGGATCTGGTCGATCGCCCGTGGCCTGGCGCGCAAGCAGGACGAATACAAGGCGCATCTGGCCAGCTGTGATCTGCAGCGTCGCAACGACCTCGACGGGCGCGGTAACCTCAGCGAGGAGGAGCTGGCCTCGTTCACGGCCTTCTTCCTCGAATGCTGTCTTGATCAGGTGAAATTCATGGCCGAGCTCATGCAGCCGGCGGCCCTTCGCAAGCGTGTGCTCGACTGGGCCAAGGGCGAAGAGCAGGTCGGGAGCTTAATGCCGAACAGTACGAAGATCCTCGCGCACATCCTCACGCATCGCGAGCTGGAGCGTAAAGACATGCCCGAGATCACCGGTTTCAAGATGGACAAGGCGCGCCGGGTTGCCGCCCTGCTCAATAAGCGCGGAATTATCAAGGCCGACACCCACAAGTCGCCGTTCCGCATTGCCTTTCCGGCGGAGCTGGCACCCGGGCTGCTACCCGGTCTTTATCCGGCGTTGCCGGACCGCACATGACCGCCTACGTGAACCACATCCATTAAGGACGAAAACATGTCTGCCCGCGAGGGGATTGTCGCTGAAGCGCGACATACTTGAAATCATTGCTTTTTCGATCTCCGTAACATCGAGCGCTGCCTGTCGGCCGCAGCCTTGCCGCCATCCATGGTGCTAGTGCTGGTGGCGGCGGTATCGGCAGGTGGGGCGATCGATTTGGGCGGTGCTGCACTTTTGGTCCGGCCAGCCGGTGCGGAATCTCAAATTGCAAATCCAGCCCACGCGCCTCTATTCGGATCCGATCGAAGAAAGTCCATGGTGAATCACTGTGATATCGGCGAGGTCTTGTTTGCGCTGGGTGACGCGTCGATTGTAGCTCGCCTGGTTCTTGGTGCAGATCAGGCTGTGTGGCGATCCTTTGCGCAGCGTCTCGGTATCGACGTCAGCGCTGGCGCGGCGGATCTCGTTCTCGACATGCGTGCGGATCTGCTGGGCGGCTCGCAGCGTCCAGTTCTCGCGGCCGGCGTCAGCAAGAAATCCAGAAAGCGCGCTGCAATGCTGGCATTCGCAGCCGATTGCGCTCGGACGGGTCCAGTTACGTGGCGCCTCGAGCGGTTCGGCGATACGTGTTTCGAGGTGTGTAACGCAGGCGTTGCGCAAGGCGTCGAAAGCCGCCCCACCGTGACGACGTTCCTGCAACAAGCGCGTTGCTGCCGGCACAAGCACGCGATCGAGACCGAAATGCTGTGGCCAGGCGAGAATGTGGGCCGCGGCGTGCTTGGCAAGCCCAACATCGACGCGGTCCACGACCCCGACGAGATCGCCAACGAATGTTGCATCGGGCTTTACCCCTCTCGATCGGCCCCACTGGTCCTTGGGGGCGGAAGCCGGATCGCCTGGAAGATAGTCGACAAGAGCCCGCGCGACGCCGAACAGCAGCGCCGGCTTGTTCGCGAAGGCTCCATTTAGAGCACCGGCAAGCAGCGCGCCACACGAACCAAGCGCGTCCACGGCATGCGCGGCGACGATCTTCCGCAGGGTTTCGGCGGCACGATCGTGAGGAAAGAGCGCCACGACTTCCAGAATAGCGGCATTGTCGGCTTTGTCATGGCCTTGCCGGCTGACCAGCTTGTCGAGGATCGCCTCGACCGGCGCGAGATCGCCAAGGCGGGCGAGCAGGCTGAGCATGCGTCCGAGATAGCTCGGCTCAGCGCTTTCCCGCCCGTACCAACTGTGCTCCGGCCAAGCCGCGATCATATGCCCGGCGAGTTCCAAGGCTTGCTGTTTGTGCTCCAGGCCTTTCTTCGGGCCGGCCACCTGCCACTTGTCCAAAAGCCCTTCCAGATATGGCAGCGTAGCCTCGAGTCCCGCCTGGTTAAGGACGGCAAGGATGCGGCTGCTTGGCCAGATCACCAGCGCCGCGCGCGCATAGGTTCGGTCGAATGAGGCGCCTTCGTTGCCGGTCGCCTCACGGAAATGCTCCTCGTCCGGTTCCATATTGTCGAGCGCGGTCGTCGGCGACACCTCCTCGTCGACGATAGGCAACGTTCCGAGCGCCGTTGGCGCGCCATCGGGCCGGCGCCACTCCGACAGCGATCTAGCGTCGTCGAGAACCTCGATGACCTCGAACTCGGCGGAATGCTCCTCTTCGCCCGCGTCGCGCCGACCGCGGCGATAGTGCCAGTTTTCGCGGCCAGTGTACTCGGCCGAGCCGCTTTCCCAGACTGTGAGGAGGGCAAGATGCAGATCGCATGCCGCGCGAGGCGCCGCTGCGGTGAGCAGCCGGGCAATCGCGGCGTCGGCGCCTTTCAGCGTTTCGAAGGCCAGCTCGGCGGGCGTGTAAGCATGCTCCAGCAGATAGACGATTTTCTCGGGAGAAGCTACGTCGTCTGCGGCATTGCCGATGTGGTCCCGATTGTCGGCTTCGTCCTTGGTCTGCGCCCACGCCCCAAGGAGAGACGCGACGCGCTCAGTCTCGGCCTCGTAGCTCGGTGGCTCCGGTGCCCGGCCCTTACCCTCACGCACAAGGTTGAACACCAGCGTTGCGCGGCAACCTGTCGTGACCGGCAGCACCTCGTGCGTGCAGTCTGCGTAGAAGGCCGCGAAGGCGATCTCGGAGGGCTCCCCTGTGTGGAGATCGAGCCGCGCTTTGCGATCCTTATGTTGGACGATTAGTTCACCGCCCTCAGACTGCGACGGCAGCGCGACGACCAGCGTCGCGAACATTCCCGGCGCTTTCTCGGTATCGCGATGACTGACGAAGAAACTGCCCTTGTCATAGACGAGCAGCTTGTAGAGTTCCGCGGTGACCGGTCCGGCAACGCCCAAACCTTCGGCGGCTCGCGCCACGATGCCATTGATTGTCTGGAGCCAATGTTTGCCTCCGATAGCAACTCGGCTCGCCTCGATCTGCCATGTGCGGCGGATCTTTGTGTCAACAACGGTTTCCGAGCCGCGCCCGAACGGAGCGCGCGTTGCCGCTTTGATCAGTTGCTTTGCCTGCGCCGGCAATAGTGGCAGCGCGATCACGCCGACGCCATCGACGTCGATCAGTGGCGCCAGGAATTCGGCGCGGCCAGCGACGTAGTAGTCGCCCGGACGCTCGACGTCGGCCAGAATCTCGGCCAGTTCCTGGGTGACGGTCATCGCGCATCCCCTGACTCACGTCCGCCGCCCAACGACATCCGTGGGAGTCGCCGCGGCTGCCAGTTCGTACCCAAGGCTTCGATATCCCACCTGCCGCTTCAGTGCCATGCGGGCGAGCATGGCGACGCCGCTGTCGACGTAATCGTAGACGATGACTTCGCGCTTGGCATGATGTTCGCGATGCAAGCGACCGACATATTGGGCGAGCGTGCCTTTCCACGAAATCGGCATGGTCAGGAACAGCGTATCGAGCGAGGCATCGTCAAAACCTTCGCCGAGGTAGCGCCCGGTCGCCAGCACGAGGCGCTCCTCGCCATCTGGCGTATTGAGGCCGGCCTCGGCGGCGCGCCGTTCGGTGACATTCATGCCTCCGTATAATACGACCAGATTACGCGTGAACTTTTCGAACCGGCTGCGCAGGTGGTCGAGATGGTCGCGGCGCTCAGTCAAGATGACCGGCCGACGGCCCGCTTGCAGGCTGGTCAGCACGTCGTCAAAGATCATGTCGTTGCGCTTCGCGTCAGCGGCCAGCGCCGCATACAGCGTGGTCATCTGCTGGGGACCGGTTGCTTCGTGACCAACAGGTGTCCGGAAGCCGGTCTCCCGCAATTTGACCTTGTGCGCGAACGCACGGGTGGCCGCCTGCGCCTTCGCGTCGACCCGATATCTGACCGGCCCGCATTGCATGAAGATGATGGGGTGGTGGCCATCCTTGCGAGCGACGGTCGCTGACAATCCGAGTACGTAGCGGGCCTTGGTCCGGCGCGCGACGAGTTCGAAGCTGACGGCGGAGAGGTGATGACATTCGTCTACGATCAGGTGCCCATAGTCACCGACGAGATCGCTTACTTCGCCATTGCGGACGAGACTTTGGATCAGCGCTATGTCGATGCGACCGGAGGGCCGGCGTTTGCCGCCGCGGATGGTCCCGATGTCGCTATCGCCGATCGAAAGAAATGTTTTGAGCCGTTCGCGCCATTGGTCGACAAGTTGCTGCCGGTGCACCAGTACGAGTGTGTTGCAGCCTCGCGTCGCAATCATTTTCGCGCCCACCACGGTTTTGCCAAAGGCTGTCGTTGCAGCCAGCACACCGTAGTCGTGGGGCTCGATGGCAGCGACGGCGGCCGCCTGCGCGTCATGCAACGTGCCGAGAAAAGTGAGCGACAATGGCTGGCCACCATGACGCTCGTCCGTCAAGATCGGGTTGATTTCAAGCCCCTTTAGCAACTCCAGCGTTTCATCGAGACAACCACGAGGCAAACCGACGTGATGGGGGTGGAGTTCGGCGCATGAAATGATGCGGGGCTTACCGTAGGTCGGCATCCGCATCGCTTCAGCGCGGTAGAATTCCGGGTTCTGAAACGCGGCGATCCGCACTAACTGGGCTACAACAGATGAAGGCAGCTGCGTCCGATCAACATACACCTGGTCGGCAAGCACGAGGCCAACCTGCTCGGGCATCGGTTCTGTGGACTTCGGTCTTTGCCGCCGCCGTGATGGCGTCATCTTCCACGGCTCATCCGCATTCTCGTCATCGACTGGCAGTCTGACACCGGTGGATCCGCCGGGCATGTCTGCCTCGGCTCGTCCGATCACCGCGGCCACCTGTGCGGACGACAAGCGGCGCAGGCTGCCGAGAAATGCCCACTGGTCTTCATAGGGTGCCAGCGCATCGTCGACGAAGACGCTGTTACCATTTTCGCGCGCCAAACGCTGCAACGGAAGGGCAATAAGATTGCCGAAGCCGCCCCTTGGCATCGTATCCTGACTAGGAAACAGCCGATCATACGACGCAAAACCAATCTCAGGACGACGGTTCATAGCGCGAGTCAGCAGCAGCGTACCTAGCCGCCGGGCTTCCGACGCGGCGACCGCTTCCGCGAAAAATATCCAGACATGGCCACCATTTCCGGATCGCGACCGCTCCAGCGCGGCTGGCACATCCAACTCTCTGCAAGTTTCCAGGAACGCTTTGGCGTCGCTAACCCAATCCTTTTTGTCCAAATCGACGGCGAGGAAATAGCAAGTGTCGTCGAACAGGAGCGGATATACACCAGCGACGAACCCAGTCTCGCGACGGTTACTGCGAATGCGATCTTCACCCCGCAAGTGGCATTCGACAACGTCGTCAGAAGCACCAACAAAAGCCTGGTTCGGGCAGTCGCCGCACTTGACCTGCGGCTTGCCACAAACGCCCCGAACCCACTCGTTCAGGCAAGCAGGTGAATACCCGGATCGCCCCGTCTTCAGGTTCTCCCAACGCAATGGCACCACATCGGTGCGCCCTGCGAACAGTCGACGGAACAGTCCTATTTTCTCTGCCACGGTCGAGTTGCGTGAAATGCCGGGCTTGGACGGCGCGGCCGGCGCCGCTGCAACCGGGATCGGAACTGCGGCTCGCTGTAGTTGATCCAGTCGTGCGACAAGCCGATGGCGCTTCAGATCGAGCTCGGCTAGAGCCGCACGGAGTTGGTCGATTCCATCGGGCTCATCTGCCTCCGGCAATGGGTCGGTCATCGAAAGACCTGCTATTCGTCGCCGTGCGCATCGTCACTGCATGCCACGAGCCGCAGCATCTGCGTAATGACGACAGTTGCACCAGGCGTGGCATCCGCTCGACCGCGCCGCTACCATTTCTCGGTCATGTCGCCAAGCAAAATTGTAAGCCGTTCGCAACAATACTCGCGAGATACTCCTCGGCAGTCTCTGGCGGGTTGACCATGCGGGGCGAACGCTCGAACGACCTGGCAGCGTAGCCGCCATTCACGCAGGAACGCCTTGCGCTTCGTCTCGATTTCCGCCGTCGACGCCGGCTCGCGGATCACGGGAAACATCAAACTCGCCCGCCTTGCGCCCGTCAGTCCTGCTTGGTATAAAATGCTGTAAAATTCTCAAGCTTTTGAGTGCTATGGAGCAACTTCACTTAAGCCCCATTGAATGCGGCGTCCTATTCATATTGACGGGTGAAGGCCGGCCGCTCAAAGAACGCGCAGAGATTAGCCAAGTCCACGGGCTGACAATGAGAAAAGCTCATCGTGACCGGCTTAAATCGCGTGGCCTCATTAAATCATCCTCCGCGCCTTTTGTGCACCGTCTAACAAAAAAGGGCGAAGACTGGGTCAGGAGCCAATTTACATCGTCAGCAAGCATACCCGCGAAGTCCATGGTGCCTTTCGGAGCCGTGGCGGCCGCATTTAAGCAGCTTTCGGATCGGCCCGGCAACGCCTCGCCTGCTGGCGAAAAGAAAAACGGCAGCGATGAACTGTCCCGGCATATTGCAACGGCGGCGTGGAGCGAGGCGGACGAAGCGCTGGGCGAAGCCTTGCAAGCAATTCCTCGCGTTCAGGGCGCGATAGAGAAACTGGAGGGTTGCGGTGCGGTTGACGCCAATCTGGTACGGCAGGCCCGGCTCGCTACAAATCTCGTTTTTCAGGCCGTGCGATCTGCTGCGCGGAAGCGCGAATTATGGCTGGGCTCCGAACCCGGCGCGGAAGCGCCGTTCGATCCGGTACGATATTACTCGGACGATCATCTGTCCTATGGCGACCAGATCCGCGTCGTGAAACCGCCCGTGATTCGAGGGCAGGGAACAGCGAGCGTGGTGGTACGTATTGGCGAGGCTGCTGCAATCGGCAAGTGAGTGGTGGGGGCAACATGGCACGGCAGAGCAAAAGGCGTGGGGCGGATTGGATCGGCTGCATTGATTTCGGCACCGCTCTGTCCAAATTCGCGATGGTCAAGGCCGTGGACCGCGAGGAGATCGCTCCGGCGACGATCAGGCCGCTTGCTATCGCTCAGGGGCCTGGTCAGCAGGCGCGGAATGCCTTCCTTCTTCCTTCCGTCATCTATGTGAGCGGCGCGCAGATTTTGTTCGGCCAGGAGGCTGAAAGCGCCGCGATCCGGGACGAAGCCAGCGGCCGCCTAGCCTTCGTATCGCCGAAGCAGTATTTGAGCACCTTCGATCTGGATCAGGTCGACGGTCTTCTCCATAAGGACATCGACCCCACGGGCAAGTTCACGCCGCGAAAATTGCTCCAGCTCTTTCTTGCATATTTGGTCGAAAGGGCGGGGAGCGAGGCCGAAAAACAGGGGCTTCCCTGGCCTGTGCGATTGCGGATCGCGCGCCCGGCCTGGAATGCCGGAAGAGCGGAAGCGGGCGAAGCGCTTCTCAAGGATCTCGTCAAAAGCGGCTTCGCGTTGGCCGACAATCTGGGACCCGCTCTGACGGCGCCGGGCGGACTGTCGCAGCGTCAAGCCCTCGCCGCCCTCAAGAAATTGCCGGTTTCGGCGGCAAGCGACGCGGACTTCTTCCAGCTTTCGGCGGACGGCAACGTATCGGTGCGCGAAGCAACCGCCGTCGCCTCGGGATCGATCCGAGACAATGGCAGGCGCGTGGTGGTCGTCGCCGACATTGGCGGCGGTACATCGGATTTCGGCGCTTTTGCCACCGGGCTGGCATGGCGCAATGTGATCGCCGAGATCGAGGGCAGCGCCGCGGTTCTGACCGAGGCCGGGGATCATCTGGATATGCTGCTGCGGCTATTCATCCTCAGGAAAGCGGGCCTGTCGGGAGACCATCCAGCCGGAGCGGGCGCGGCGCGGCGCCTTCTCATTCATGGGCGGCAGAACAAGGAGCGCTTGTTCTCGGAGGAATCGCTGACCGTTGAATTGGGTGACCGCGATGTGGAAGTCACGCTGCGGGAGTTCCTCGAACAGCCCGAGGTTACCCAATTCGCCGACCGGCTTCGCGAGCGCAGCCGCCGTACGGTGGAGGTTGCCGTGGCCTGCGCTCGAGACTTTCAGCGAGTGAGCCGCAGGCGCACTCCTGTGAGTTTCCTGCTCACCGGCGGCGGTCATGATCTGCCGATGGTTAAAGCGCTCGCCGCCGATCCCGGTGTCTCCTGGCATTATGAGGAGGCCAAGCCGAACGTTGCAGCCAATGCCGAGGAACTGGATTTCTACAATGTCTACCGCCAGCTAGCGGTCGCGATTGGCGGCGCTATCCAGGAGTTGCCCAAAGAGACCGCGCCAGTGCGAATGGAACTGCGCGTCGAGTAGGTCCGCTCGAAGTGACGGTCGACGACCGATGCTCACGCCGCGAAACCGATCAACACAAACTGAGACGCTGCCCGAGGCGGCCGTCAGAATGGGGGAGGCCGGAAACCGCTTGTTCTCGCCACTTGCTCCACCCGCCAGGGATCGAAGCCGGGCCGAGACCCTGCGCGGCCTTGGCGTAGCAGGGGCTCGGTTCACGAGAGCCCGGCCTGCCGGATGGCAGGGGCGCCCTGAGCATACTGATCAGGCCTGAATTTCTGGCGCCTTCAATGATCGTCCGACATAAGCTTCGGAACACGGAACGCCATGAAGCCAAGGTCACGGGTCACTTCGGTCGTCAGCCTCCCTCTCCGCCAGCACTCAAATATGCGACTGGGTTGCCTCAGTATTTGGCCTCCATTTTTCGTATCCCCCAATTTATCCCCCTTGCTGTTTGAAAATTTCTCCGCGCCTGACCGCTGAGGTTATCCTTGCCCATGTCGGGGATCTGGATCACGGGCGCCAGCCTATTCGAGGTCCTGCACCTCGTGGGGAATTACCAGCGCGATTTGCCGGCAGATCTGGTTCGACGTACTGAATCCGCGGCCCAATCTTAAACTGGCAACCGCGCAGAAAGCATTTTGAACGCGCCGTGGCTTTGCCAGAGCTGGCGGTTGCCCACGACATAAAGCCTGCGCTTGGCGCGGGTGACAGCAACATTGACAATATTCGGCGGATATCCGGCCCAGCCGCGCGCGCCGTTCTGGTTTTCGTTCGGCGCACCCAGCAGCAAGATCACGGCGTCAGCTTCCCGCCCCTGGAAGGTGTGCACGGTGCCGATCCGCTCATAGGCCCAATTCCTCGCGCTTAGCTTCGAGAAGCGCCGGAGCAGGCCTTCGCGCCGCATGATGAGCTGGCGCATCTGGTCCTGCACGATCCGGAACGGGCTGATGATGAAGATGTCGGGCTCTTCGCATCCCTCATCGGCGACAGATTCCAGAAGGCGCAAAACCGCTTCACCTTCATGGGCGCTCCATTTGCTTGCCGCACTGCTCGTCACATGAATCCAAGAGGACGGCCCCAGCACTTCACCAATGGAAGATGGCTTGCTCTGAACAGCCGAGACCATATTCCTACCGTAAGAGACCGCATTGGAAATCCCGAACATGGGCTCATCGCAACGCCGGTGCACGAGCAGTGGAGCGCCGACGCGAATATAAGCATCTTCTCGCGCGAACACGGCGGCATACGGCCCGGCCCGGTCAGCGAGACGTTGCGCCGAGGAGTCGGGAGACGTCCATTCCAGGTGATTGACGCCAAAGGCTCCGGCCAGCTTTTGCACGAGCATGGGCGATAAGGTAACGACCGGCTCGATTTGGAGCGGATCGCCGACGATGACGGACCGCCTGGCACGCATCAACGCTCCGGCGGCCGCCTGCGGCAGGGCCTGCCCAGCCTCATCGATCAGAAGCCAGCCCAGGCTTTCCGGAGGCATGGGACGGAGCATGCGCCCCACGGACGCGAAGGTTGTCGAGACCACAGGCGTCACCAGGAAGAGCGTTGTCCAGAGCGAGGGCAGCACGTGCATCCGCTCCTCGGTCAGTCCTTTGCCGCGCAGAACATCGAAGAGGCAATTGAGGTTGTTGCGTACCTGTTTGGCGGCAGCTCCAATGAAGGCGCGGTGCAGATCGAAGGCGGCGGTGAATGCTTCATCCCGGAGGCGTTGGGTTTCATCATCCAGCCAGGCAGTCGAGATTTGCAGGTCTTCGTGCGATTGTTCCCAGAACTCTTCTCCGGCCAGCCGCTGGCCGAGCTCGGCATCGGCTTGCATGAGAACAGTGCGTACACGTCCCAAATGCTCTTTCAGATCGTCGGCACGCTGATCCAGCGCGTTGCTGCGGGCCTGGGCAGCGTGCAGCATTTTCTCTGCAGCGGCGGCATGGCTTCCCAGCGAACGAAGCTTCTCGGTGAGGCTCGATTTCTCCTGGACCAAGCTGCGTTCAATTTGCTGCCAACCCCTATATGAGGCTGTCCCGAACAGCCTTGCAAACAAGCCGGGGCGGGCATTTTGGTGCGCCTCTATCCGCCTCTTGTTGGCGAGAATCTCCTGCTCGCAGCGCGCCAGAAGATCGCGAGCCGTGGTATGGGCCTGGAGCACCGTATGCAAAGGCTCCTTCGCTGCATCAGTTTCGGCGCGCGCGGAGGAAAGGGCCTCCTGAAGCTCAGAAAATTGCGAGAGCGCGTCCTGATATTCATCCAGCTGCTCCAGGCGTTTCTCGACGCTGGCGCGGCACTTGCGAAGCTTCTGAACGGCGCTGGTCCAGCGCTTCAGCGCTTCAGCCTGGCTGCGGGGCGGGTTCTCCAGCTCGACGATTTTGGCGAGGCGCTCGAATTCCTGCCCGGTGATCGGGTCTTTTTCGGTAACGATCGGCTTTTTGCCTTCGGCGGCATACAGATAGGCATGCAGCCCGTAGTCCGGGTCCTTCCAGAAGCGTTTCTGAAATTCGAACCTGTTGCTGGAATTGCCGAGCACGGCGGCGGCGAGGCCCCAGCAGGACTCCGGCTCGCCGGTCATGTTGTCGGCGATGGTGCGGAAATATTCCGGCGCGCGGGCCTCTTCGATCTGATCCAGTTCCGGCAACTCGCGCGAGACGTTCTCGACCGCCTTGTTGTTGGAAGAGGCGACCAGGATTTCGTGGCCGCGCACACGCTCATCCATGGTGTAGAGATGCCGGAAGCCCTGACCGATTGTGTATTGTCCGGCGTGAGAAAAGGCGTCTTCGGGTTTTTTGAATTTCGCGAGCGCTTCGGCGCGCGTAAAGACGATGTGGGCGACAATGTCGCGGAGGAGAGTGGTCTTGCCTGTGCCGGGTGGACCGTTCACGGCGACGATCCCGGTCTTATCGGTCAGATGGGCTTTGGCGGCATTGACGGCCGCTTGCTGAAGCAGCACGAGAGAATGCCCGCCCCTAGTCGGCCATCGGGCAAAGGGCGTGCAGAGCGGCGTCACCAATTCCTCAACGGCCTCGCGCTCATTGAGCAGATCAATTTGAGCCTCGGGGTGCTCCATGCCGAGATATTGGCGGAGCGTATGCGGCAGGGCACCGCGGACCACGAGATCGCGGACGCGGGCGAGGTCTTCAAGAAAGAAGCTGTTGAGCAGGAGCGGCTCCGGCTCTCCGCCGACGGAGAAATGCTGATACACGCGGAGCGCAAAATACGGCGCGACAACCTCCCGTTCCTCCAGGGCGAACGTATTGCAGATCGAGCGGAATGCGCCTGCAATCAGCTCCTTGGTCAGCGGCAGGATTTTATCGTCCTTGTAGCGGATCAGATAGTTCTCCAGCGCTTCGACCATACGGCGTTCGATGGCGGGCCATGCTTTGAGCTCGCCCAGATTCCCCTGGCGCGTGTGCTGATAGCCAAAGCCAAAGCTGGAGACCGCGATGCCATTCTCTGGTAGCGGCCTGCCATGCCGGTCCACCGTGATGCAGGCGAGCGGCGCAAAGCCGGTCTTGAGCGTCCGCTCGGAGCGTTTGTCGCCGAACTTCTTCAAGAGAACGGCTGTTGCTTCATCGACGCGGATCGCGCCCAAGGGCACGTAGTAATAAAGCTGGGTGCTCGGGCGCGCTTTCTCCCCGGTCTGCCAGGGAAGGGGTTTTCCGTCAAAACGCGCGACGGTCCTTGGATCACCATCCCACAAGTCGGCAGGCTGCTTGTAGGTCTGCGGCGAGAGCACTTCGAGCGCGGTCCAGCTCTCCACGATATCGGTGGGCTCGTTCCGGATCGGCGCAGCCACGACCTCGACGGGCTCGGACGCCTCGATTTCTCCATCAGTCAGATCGCCGATATCGAACAGAGCGGGCTCCTCCGGTGGCCCATCATCCATCTCGCGCATATAGGTGATCGCTTCTTCTCCAAAGCCATCGAACGATTGATGACCATTCACTTCTTCGGAGCTATCCGGCGTGTCGCCCGGCTCAACGTCGATCTCAATTTCCGGTTCTTCTTCCGGCTCTGGAGGTGTGGGAGGCGGCGGTAGCGGCAGTTCATCTTCCGGAGTGGGCGGAATGCCGCCTTCCGGATGACGGGCAATGGCCATCGCCACCCTCCTGCGGAGCGCTACGGCGCGTGGCACGCTGCGGTGCTGGAGTTCGCACTCCAGGAGTCTGAGCAGCGCAATCTGGTTGGCTGCATCAGCGAATAATTGTTCGAGCGCATTGATGCGCTTGTTGATAAACGGACGCGGGGACATTGGACCTTCAAAGTCTTACAAAAACCAACTGAATACTCGGATATGCGGGAAAGCAGCCGGGGTTATTTATTTTTGCCCGGAAGAATAACGTCTGGAAGCTCCGAGATAAAGAGGGCACGCGCATGAATTCATGCGTGGGCATATGTGGAGCAAATTGCCAAGCGGATGCGAGGTCCTGAAGACACAAAGACCGGGCACAGGCCAGCTCTTCGATGCCATCGCAATCATGATATCTCATGAGCTTATATAAGGGCCCGATGAAAGGTCGGTCTAAGATCATGCGATAGACGCCGAGCGCTTTACATTCCAAAGTTACGCCTGCGACCTGAGACATCGGCTTTGTCCGTCCATTAGCTGTTCCCGGCTATGCCAGCGCTCAACACGGGCCTGTCTCGCCGCTTTTGCCCGTGCGATTTATTGGTGAAAAATCGGAGGTTTTCTTTGTTCAAAGGTACAAAAATGGTCAATCATCTCACTCGATCTAAGCAAGGAGATAATGCAGCAAGCCTGTGTTGTATGTTCTTTCTTCATGAAGTGAAATTGCTTCCCCGCCAAACAAATACGGATCTTCATGCCGCTTGCGAATGCCCCTCTTGACGACGTCCAGCGCCGCTTCGTCGAAGCTGCGGATGGCCATATTCGCCTGCTTGCACCTGCAGGTAGCGGCAAAACGCACTCGCTTCTCCATCGGTGTGTCGAGCTCTTTGAACGTAACGGCGGCGCCGTCCGCTTTCTGATCGTCACTTTTACGCGCGCGGCGCGGGATGAATTGCGCGCGCGCCTGCACACCGGTCCCTTCGCGACGATTGCAAGCTCATGCGATGTCGTGACCTTGAACGGATATGGCTGGCGGTGCGTGCGCGGCGCTTTTACCCAGCCGCGTCTTTCGGTTTCCGAGTTTGACCGGCTGAACCTTGTGCGCGCTCAGCTCTCGTCGGCATGGGCGGAAATCGAGCCTTTGCGCGCCGGGATGGAGGCGCACGCCTTCAACCTTCCAAGGTTGCTGGCCAATCTCCTCGACACGATGAAGACCCTCGGCTTCGACCATGAGAAAGGGACGTTGCGCCATGCCAACGATCGGCTGGAGGCGCTCGATGAACTGGGCCTGATCAATCTTCTCGATGAACCGCGCGAAAAACTCCTGGAGTTCGGAGTGATCGAGAACGGCCGCTGGGAGAGCTTTCTTGACGTCGCCCTGCCGTTTTTCGTCAACGCATGTCGCCTGCAACAGGCCCAGGCCGCCTTCACGATGGAGGATCAGAAATATTTTGGCTGGCTCGTGCTGCGCCGCCATCTCGCTGAGAACAGGCGGCCCGCACTGGATGCGGCGATCACCCATATCCTGGTCGATGAATTCCAGGACATTAATCCGTTGGACCTCAGTCTCGTCCTGACAATCGCCGATCTTCACAGCAGCCGGCTGACCATCGTTGGCGACGACGATCAGGCGATCTTCGAATGGCGTGGCGCCGCGCCGGACTTCATCCTCCTGCCGAAGATGCATCTGGAGCGCGAGTTTTCCACCCATATCCTGACCAAGAACTATCGCTGCCCGCGCAACATCGTCGAAAAAAGTGCAAGGCTGATCGCCCACAACAAGCGGCGGGAAAAGAAGGATATGATTCCCGTCTCGCTGGCCGAGGCGCAGATCGACAGGCTGCACGGCGAAGCCTTTCTCGATACGACCAACAAAATCACGGACGAGATCGCCGGCTTCGTGAGGGCGCGGATTCCCGGCGCGCGCATGGCGCTGCTGTCGAGAAAGCGCGCGCAACTCATTCCCTATCAGATCCTTCTCGCCCGTGATGAGATCCCATTCTGTGCGGCTGAGGATCTGCACGTCTTCCTGTCCGATACATTCGACCGGCTGCTGCGTGCGCTTCGTATCCGCCACACTGCCTCGCAGATGCCCGCGCTTGCGCAGATGGGCATCCGCCTGCCAACCGTCGTTGATGACATTATGGCGCTGAGCGACAGCGTGCAGCGCTATCCGCTGAGAAAGGCAGAAGCCGACGCCATTGCAACCTATCTGCGCAAGTCTCAGCCGATCACCTATGACGCGGCGCTGGAAGCGCTCCAGGCCTATTCCGGTCCCATCCGCGGCAAGGCGGATGACAGCCGGACGGTCCAGAAGTTCGCCATCAGCTTGCGGAAATTTCTGCACGCGCCGCATGTGCGGGGGGCGATCGAGGCTTTGCAGACGCTTTATAGCGGCTTCAAACAGGACTACGGCCGTGGCCAGGAGGACATTTTCCTGGCTGATCCACCATTCTTTTATCTTGCCGCCTTTGCGGGCACCTATGGAGAGGACTTCCAGCGCTTCATCGACGATCTCGACAAGGCCAAGGCGACGTTGGTAAGGCTGCCGGGCATGGATGGGGGCGACGATGGGGTTGATGCCGAGTGGCGCAAGCCCGTGCATCTGATGACCGCGCTGCGGGCCAAGGGGAAGGAGTTCGACACCGTTGTCATGCTCGATGTCGTCGACGGCATCTGGCCGCTGCGCCGCGCAAAGACCGAACGGCAGGTCGAGGGCGAACGCCGGCTCTTTTATGTTGCAATGACGCGGGCGAAAAAGCGGCTGATCGTTACAACGAGCGGTCGCATCGGCGACGAGGTGGCTCTGCCATCTCCATTCCTCGCCGAGGCCGGTCTTTAGTGTATCGAAACGTGTACAGATGGAACACGGTTACGCGTGCGGCGCTCTAGCTGACGCGGCCCAGGGCCTCGCCGAATAGCAGTTCTACGTCGCCATCGTCCACCGGCGGCATCAGCATGTCGCGCGAGAGCGCACGCTTGCGCTCCAGCAATCGGTCCAGTGTGACATCGAAGCTCGCCTCGCCAAAGAACGGATGAACCGCGAGCGGCACATGGACCGTGACCGGCCTGACCTGCCCGATGCGATAGCAGCGGTCGTTACACTGGTCCTCGACAGCCGGATTCCACCAACGCGACAGATGGATCACATGGTTTGCCGCCGTAATGGTGAGGCCAATGCCTGCCGCCTTGGGCGACAGGACCAACAGGCCGAAGCCGTCGCGGGCGTTTTGAAAGGCATCCACGATGGCAAGCCGCTTCTCGCCGGGCACGCCGCCATTGATGATAGCCGGTGGCGCGGCAAGGCTGAAATGCGTGGCCATGGCGCTGGCAAAGATCTTCTGCATTGCCAGATCTTCGAGGAACACCAACGCTTTCTCGCCTTCTTCGGAAATCGTCTTCAGGATAGACTCGCTTTGCGCCAGCCGGGCGGAGCGGCCGATCCAGTTGCGGACTGACGCCTCGTCGAACGGATCGACGCCATCCGTCCCGTCGGGATGCAGCGAGATGCCGCGAAAGGCGTGGATGGCACGCAACATGTCGCCATGGCCGCGTCCCCCTTCCTGGGCGGTAAATCGCGCGTCGGCGTAGGCCTGGGCTTGGGCAGGGGGCATTTCCGCCGGCAGAGTGATCTGCCGTTTCTCGGGTAGTCCTACCAGGATGTCGGATTTCATGCGGCGCAGCATCGGCGCGGGCGTGCGGGCGTCGGGACGGTCGAGCTTGGCTTTCAGCGCACCGCGTTCGCTTTCGTCCCCACTCTCGTACCGCTTTACGAAGCCCTTCAACTCACCCAGATAGCCCGGCACGGCGCGATCCATGATGCACCAGATGTCGGCCAGGCGATTTTCGATCGGTGTCCCCGTCATGGCGAGAATGAAATCGGCATTCATCGCTTTCGCCGCCTGCGTATTGATGGCGCCAGGACTCTTGATCTTCTGCGCCTCGTCGAACAGCACGACCGAAAAGGCCACTCGCGCGAACGCCCGGTGATGGTTGGCGAGCGTCTCATAGGTCGTCAGCACCCAATCGGCATCGCGCAGCCGGGCGACATCGAGCGAATCCTCCTTGCGCCAACCATCGCCCGTCGCGCTTTTCAACCGGGAGAGCGCCGAGCCAAATGCATCCAGCCGCTCGCCGAGAGCGCCCGGCTGGAGGTGGCGCTCGGCTTCATCGATCCAGTTGCGCAGGAGCGCCGTCGGCGCGACGACGAGCATGGGCTGGTGCGCCACGCCCTCATCTATGCCCTGCTGCGCCCGGTTCTTGCGCACCCAGGCCAGGAAGGTGAGAGCCTGGAATGTCTTCCCGAGCCCCATATCGTCGGCGAGCAGGACGCCCGGCCAGCCCGCGGTCCACGCGTCGGCCAGCCAGCGAAATCCCTCTTCCTGATGCGGCTTCGGGCTTGACCACGCGATGGTTCCCGCCGGAAAATCCGGAGCGAGAACTGATATTCGCGGATAATGGCGTCTGAGATAATCGAGGCCGTCGAGGTTCTGACTGATCAGCAGGACATGCTGGTCGGCAGCGGCGTCCGGTCCCGGTGCCGCATCGCCGCCTGCGGGATCTGCACCGGCTTCGCCAGGGCCCCGCCCGTCATCGGGGGCAGGCTGATATGGCTCCCACAATTCGTCAAAGCCTGGCTTCGTCTCCGGTTCGAGCAGTCCGAGGCTGGACAGAACCTTGCCGACCGCCTCCGTCGGTAGGCTATGTCCCAGAACCGTCATCTCGCGCTCGCCGGCTTCGACGGCCTTGCCATGGGCCGCTCTGATCTGGTCGGCCTCTTCGCTGCCCATGACGATTGTCACCGCCCCGATCTTCACCGGGAAACGCTCGGGCATCCATTGGCCGGCCGGCGTTTTGAGCCAGGGCAGACTCGGTTTTTCCCAGATACCGAGCCCGATCACCCTTTCGGCATATTGATGCGTCTCCACGATCAGCCGCGCGGCGATCTTTTCCTGTTCCGGCTCGTCGAATCGATCGTCGGCGCCTGCGCTGTCTCCCCGTACCGCATCAAGAGCCGCCGCAATGGCCGGGCGCGGATTGCGGATGAACGCTTCGCGCTCGGCCCGCGGGGCGCTGCGCTTCTTGCGCAACACGTCGAGTGCGCAGCGAAGCTCCGGCTCGACGACGAGATATTGCTGCCGCCCCAGCACATAGGCCTGCGGCGTGTCCGTCTCCTGCATGAATTTTCGTAAGAACACGCCTTGCAGGTCGGGCGGCAGGAGCGCATCGGCGACCTCATCGCGAGGGCGGCCGAACCCGGCGGGGTCCCCATCCGCATCCGGCACGGGCGCTTCGTCATCCGTTTGCGCCGCCGAGCGCTCGCGCCGCATCACGATGGGCTCGAAGTCTGGACCGTCCCGCGTCTGCCGGATGTCGAGCGCCAGAGAGCCGGCCTGATAGATCGTCAGATGGTCGATATAGGCGTCCGCCCGAGCTGCCTGTCCGGTAACCGTGCGGTAGGCCTCCTGGACCGGCAGCCACGCTTCAATGCGCCGTTCGGCGTTCTGTCCATCGGTCCGATTGTAAGCATCCACGGCCTCGATCAGGCGGTAAAGCGCCTTCGAAAGCCTGCCCTGCCTCTCACCGGAGCGGACAAGGCATCCCTTGCGCTCAGGACGGATGGCAAGAGTGTTTTCGTCGTACCAGCGGCAACGGATATGACCGTCGGCATCGGTCATCAACCCCTCGAAACTCAGCGTGACCGAGAGCGAGGCGAGCGGCGGCAAGCCCATGGCCTCGGCGACGGAAGCGGGCAAGGAGACAGCGTTTTCGTGAGGGATGAGCACGCCATCGCCTGGGCTGCCATGGAGCACGCCGCCACCCTCCTTGACCGTGGCAAGGAGGGTGGCGGCTAGCCGCCTTTCCGCGCCGGCCAGAGCGGACCATTCCGCGGGTGGGACCGTCCGACGCCGCAGGAGGCCGCGCTGCTCGAATGTTATAAGGACACCGTCATCAGTTGGGGTGGCGATAAAGGTCATCTGATTACCGGTATTTCTCTCGCGACAGGCGAATGCCCGTTAGCTCGTGGAGCTTGTCGGCAACAGCATTCTGCCAGGCGCAGCTTGCCGGGCTCATATGCGCGAGATCCCAATCGCAAGAGGAACCGTCGAGCCCCTGCCTCAACTCCCTTGCGGTGTACAAGGCACTGTACAGTCTCGGCGCTCCTTTGTTCTCCGCGTCGTGCCAGATGCGCACCTTACCGTTATGGCTCCATTCGGCGATGACCATTCGGCCGACGCGCAGTAGCAGCACGGATTGGCCGTTCTGAACACCGCTCTGTGCAAATCTCCCCACGGAAATGTCTTTAAGTCCCATCCGCCTGGCCTCAGCGTAGCCGACATCATCGAATACGACCCATGCCTCCTGCACGATGCTTTGGCCATCGCTGCCCTTGGTGTCGAAAACCGCGTTCCAGAACTTGCGCCGCCAACGCCACATCCGGTCGTTCGCAACCGCATCCACGACGTCGAGGAATTGATTGATGCTCTCCTTAGTCAGCCAGCGCCGGGCGATCCGCGCGGCATCTTCCATCGACCGCCATGCGGCTGCCCGTGACCGCGGATCGCCGATGGCACGGAGGATCAGCGCGAGCGTTTCGGATTGCACATCGGCGGGCGGATTCGTCGCGCTGTACGGCAGCAGCAGCGCATTGGCAAATTCAGCCTTGTGGTGAGGGAAGAACAGCTTGCCGGTGGCCTTATCCACGGCCAGCGCCTTAACGAATTCGAGCCTCTCGCGCGGGGAGATGCCGCTGTCCGCGGCCAACTGCTGCAGAGCCGCGAATGCGCAGGGCTCCACGAAGCCGCCTTGTGACAATTGCATGCTTTCAAGGCCAAGACCTTGTAGGACCGCGGTCGGCGGCAGACGGCGTTCGATTGCCTGCCGTCCCAGTCTCTTGGGCCCTTCGGGTAATGAGAACAGTCTCAGATGGCTCTGTAACAGCGCATAAGGATGGCCTGCATGGGCGGAGAGTTGCTCCAGGGCGGCGCTCACCATTTTGAGGCCGGGCCTGTCTTCCCGATATTGCACCAGATAGGCATTGCAGAGCGCACGGGAGGCGCGTTTGTCGGCGAAGTCCTGCAACTGCTTCAGGAAGCGGAGAAGCAGTGACTCCTCGCCGCCAATTGCGGGCCTGGTCTCCCACAGGCACCACGCGCCATCCCGGGCGCGCCGCAGCGAGATCGGAGCGGCGCCCTGCAACTCGCCGGCCAGAAGCTCGGCGACGACGTTATAGTCCTTCCCCGGCCGCCGCTGCGCGTCATCGCCGGGGGCCATGGCTGCCGCCACCTGCGCGAGCCGGCTTTCCGGTGAGCCTGAGCGGCGTCCACCGTGACGGGCATTGAGCTCGGCGATGGCGTGCGCCAAACGACCACCGCTTCCGTGGTGATCGTTGTCGTGTTTGCCGCCCCCTTCGCCGTTCATACGCGCCCTCCGCGATACAGGATCATTCCGGCGTGATCTCCCAACCGCTCGCAGCCTTGCTACCGCCAGGGCCACGCAGCATCTGGATTTTCAGCTCCATTTCGCGCAGCAGGCGAGACACTTCCGAGAGCCTTTCGCGCTGGTTAGCTTCCATCACGAAGCGAAGATCGATGCGCCGGTTGAGGTCATGGTTTTCCTTTGACTGGCCTATCGAGGCGGGGCGCGTGGACGAATAGCCGGAAACCGAGAGCACTTCGCGCTTCTCGCCGTTGCGAAGCTTGCGCAGCGACGGGGCAGTCTCGATGATCGCCCGATAGGTATTGACAGCGCGCTCGGTCGAAAGCTGCCAGTTTCTGTCATCTAGGCCGGTCACGTCCGTATGCCCCTCGATGAAGACGGTCTCAACTCGGTTCACTTCGCTACTTGCCGGACATTTCACGTTCTCGGGACACTGTGTGAAGGCCGGCAAGGTCTCCGCCAGCGCGTTTGCAATTTTCTGCACATTCGTTTTCGCCGGCGGATCGAGATCGGACTTGTCGGGTGCGAACCGCACCGCCTTTTCGGTCAGGCGCAATATGCCATTAGCCTCGTCGATCTCGACGGCGAGCCCATCGGCCTTCAGGCGCCCCTTGAGGGTTTCGAGAAATCGGCGGCGCGCGGCGTCGGCCTCGTTCAGCAGTGCAAACTCCTGGCCAATGCGTCTTTGCAGCTCCTCGATTTGCTGGGCGAGTTCTTTGGCAATGTCGAGCTTGTTGACCTGCTCGTCGGTTTTCTGCCGGAAGTTCAGCGCAAAGACCATGAGCATAATAATGAAAATGAACAGGATGCCGACCATCATGTCGGTCATCGAGATGAAGTAGTTTTCGTCTTCTTCCTCATGGGCAGTCTGATTCTCGGCCAGCATCAGCGTGCCTCATCGTGATGGCCGTTGGCGGCATGTTGCTTGCGGCTGTGGTCGAGAGTGTCGGCCATGCTCTCTGCCGCGAGGGTCAGGCTATCGAGAAGCGGATTGAGCCCCTGTATAGCCTTCGCGAGGGCCAAGTCGACAGCAGTGACCTGCCCCGAAAGAATTTGCGACTGGTCGCCGGTCGATTTTGACAGCGTCTGAACTGCGCGTCCCAACGCCGTATCGACGTCCTTAAAGTTATCCTTGAACTCACTCCAGAAAGCCTGGGTCTGCCCGTTGGTGGCCTGCAAGGCGCCCGCGAGCACACCCACCTCCGTCTGCATTTGCCTCAGCGCCTCAGCGGATTTGTCGAGGCTGCCGTTCATGCTCTCGCTCGCGGCGGCGAACCGCTCGCCGACCTGCGTCAGAGGCACGGTCGCTATGCGAATATCCTGCGCCGTACTGCTGAAGGCGTCGGCGGTCTTGCGCGCTTCGCTCGCCGTGCCCTCCAAAGCCGAGCGCTGATTGCCGAGCGCCGTCTCGACCGCCAGCATTTGTTTTGTAAGCGTGTTGAAGCGCTCGCCTATCTGGCCGACCGCCTGCTCGACGGCGCGGTTCAGCCGTGCCGCCACCTCCTCCAACGCGGTGGCAAGGCTTTCCTGCATGCGCCCTTGCGCGGCGGTCGCCCCTTCCGTGGCCCGATCCAGCAGCGCATGCCGCGCCGTCTGCTGAGTGTCGGCCGCGTGCGCTTGCTGCTCCATCGCGGTCTGCATGGCGTTCAGGCGCTCACCGAGGCCGGTGATCTGGCCGTCGAGCTTGGCCATCACGAGACCCATGGCCTCCTCAAGCTTGCCGGAGGCTTTTCCAGCCGCGCTGCCGAGCCCGGTCTCCACCTCGGCATTGGCCCTTTCCAGCGTCTCCTTCAGTGTTACCAGCACTGACGCGAGCGCATCGCGGCTTTCCGTTGAAGTTTGTCCAAAGCTGCGGCCGGCATCCTCGATGAAGGCTTTCAGTTGCTCGGCGGACTCCGCCATGCGCCGCCCAAAATTCTCCCCGCTGCCGCGAAGATCGTTCTGCATCGCCGCGAGTGTCTTTTCCATTTGCGCCAGCGTCCCGGCGAGAGCCTTCATCTCGGTACCCGCGCTGCCCTGAACGGAGTCGCCGAACTTCGTCAGCATTTCCGTCATGCCTGTCTGGCTATTGGCCTTCAGATCGCCAACCGCTCGCTCGATGCTCGCCGAGACTGGCGCCATGGCCGAGACGATGGCCTCGTTCATCACCGGAGCGATATGCGCGCCCATGCGGGCGAAGAACTCGCCCTGGGTGATATCCTTGAGCTGTGCGAGTTGCTCTCTCAGCGTTGCGTTCATCTCCAGCGAGATGGATTGCGGCGCCGTGTAGAGAAGTCCGCTTTCCAGTGAGGCGCAGAAATCATCCAAGGCCGCCTCGATGGCCATGGAATAGATGCGGAAGACAAGTGACAGGACGATCGAGGCGCCAAGCCCCGCGATGGAGGTCGCGAATTTGAACGTCGCGATATTGAGAAGCTGCGTCATCGCCGTCTGCATGGCTTCAGCGTTCGCGGCCGAAGCGGCTTGCCCTGCCTTGCCGAGCGCCAGGACAAGGCCGATGAATGTCAGAAGCAGACCGATGCCGACAAAATAGCCGGGAATGGCGTTCATCAACTTCAGGCCTGGGAGTTGTTCCCTTGCGAGACCTGCGTTGAAAAAAGCCTGCGGCCGGACGGTGTTGCGGATCTGGTCCTTGTCCGTGTCGGCAAGCGTTTCGCAGAACTTGACGAAGGCATGGCCAACAACCGGCCGCTCGTGCAACTTATCGTAGAGTGCAGGGAAATTCTGTGCGAAAAGGCGGCGGCGCTCGCTCCTCGACTTCGCTTTTCTCGTCACGTCGTCGATCAACTTGCGTGCATCGGCCGCCACAAGGTGCACGCACAAGACGTATAAGAGCCCGTATGCGATGGCCAGGCCCGCCGCGATAACGACCAGAAGGGCTGCGAGGGCGTAGACGAAATCTCTGTTGCTAAGGTCCGCCGTCCCTCCCGCCCACACCTCTCCCAGGGTGGACGAGATTAGCTCCGGATTGTGAAACGGCACCCAACCTGGAGTCAACTCGACCGCTACGACGATGATCGCCAGAAAAGCGATCCATCGGACAATGGGTGGAAAGGTGATCCGCCGGATTATCGAATAAAGAAAAATCGTCATAGTGCCCCCGCCACATTTTTATGTCTGTGACCTACACACCGAAATACCCTCATTCATAGGGGGAGTCTGATTCGGCACCGGCCTGCCGCGAAAGAATCCCCGTTTTTCTTGTTGATGGTTTTGTCTGTGATCCACAAAGTCGGTGGACCGTGAGCAATCGAGGCCTCGGGCCTCTCGGATGCGCTGAGAGCGCGGCGCGTCGGATAAACTCTCCGGCAGACCATAAAACGTTCGCTTTAAGCGTATTTTCATGCTCGCGACGGTGCCGGACTGCGGACGATTTCCGAAGACACGGCCCCCCTGCCCTCGTTGCCTCTGCCGCAACGGCTGGACAGATCTGAGCTACGCGCCCTTTCGTCCGTATCAGGCCTCAATCCTTCGCGCGCGCAGCAAGTCCAGTCGGATTTCGGAGGGACCGTCGTCAGGAGATTCATGCGCACAACTAGAAATTGTCCGGTCGGTCATCTGCCGCTTCGGCACTGCGAACGGCTTGTTTCAGCGATATGTCGGCAGCTCGAGGGATAGCCGCTGTCGCCTTGAAAGTGCGATCGCGAGTGTCCGAATTGGGCGCATCTACGTCGGCTTCGAATAGTCTGCCAGACGCCTTCTTTCTGCTCGGCGTAGATGGTTGGCGGAGGCTGCGGGAACATGGCCCGCCGATCAGCGCCGCCGTACGGTGAATACGGACGTTGGCTGAAGCGAACCGCGGATAGCAGAACGTCATCGGCTTAAGCAGCGGCATCCCTGCGGGTAATCTTCAAGCGCAGGAGTGTCAGCATTGCCTCGGTCAGCGGGACGACAACGCCGGTCAGCCCGGCGAGATCGACGACCGCGCCGACCATCGCGTCCGCTTCCAGCGGGCGGCCAGCTTCGAAATCCTGCAGGATGGATGGCTTGTGCCCGTCATTGCCGCCGCCTCTCGCCAGCCAATCGCTGGCTTCATGCGGGATATCGACGCCCAGCGCGGCTGCCACGGCATGGGCCTCCCGCATCATCGCGCCGAGCAGCGGAATCATGCCCTCGCTGGCCCGCGCCTGTCCGGAGGTTGCTCCGGTCAGCACGGCGCAGGGGCCCACGGACATGTTCACCTGCAATTTGATCCAGATCGCGCGGCGGATCTGATCGGTGATGCTCGTCTCGATGCCCGCGGCGGTGAGCGCCTCGGCTGCCTCGCTCATGCCGGAAGGTGGGGCTTTCACATCCGGTGCGCCGAGCGTCAGGCGCAGGACGCCGGAATGCTCCACGGTGCCGGGCTCGGTCACCTCGGCGGGAATGTTGATCACGCAGCCGATCGTGTGCTCCGGGCGGATGATGCGCCACGCCGTGCCGTCGGGGTCAACGCGCTCGAATGGCCGGTTGCTCAGAGCGGCGCCGGCCCCTTCGAGCGGCTGGCCATGGAAATACCACCGGGGAATGCCGTTCTGCGCGGCGATGACCGGTGCTCCCGGGCCTCGAAGCAGCGCCACCGCCGGTGCCAATGCAGCCAGCGAATGCGCCTTGGCCGTCACGATCACCAGATCGTGCTGGCCGAGCGCCGCGGCATCGTCGCTCGCGGTGGGCCTGCTGTGCAGCCGCTCACCTCTGCTGATCGCCGTCAGACCATGCTCGCGGATCGCCTGCAAATGAGGCCCACGCACCCGCAAGGAAACATCGTGTCCCGCCCGAGCGAGATAGGCCGCGATGACGCTGCCGATCGATCCGGCACCCGCAATGGCAATTTTCATTCGATGCGCCCACTCTTACGTTTCGTTGCGACAGTTCATAGCGCCGACGGCCTGTATCAGACGGCCGGGCGCTCGGGCAAAAGACGCAGCATGCTTGCGACGCTGCCGATCCCGGCAAAACAGCAGCCCATCCATAGTGCCAGCTCAGGCCCGGTGACCGGCGATATCGTCAGACACAGCGCGACCAGCGCGGCCCCCACGCTCTGCCCGATCAGCCGGGCGGTCGCGACGACGCCGCTTGCGCCGCCGCTGCGTTCCGGCGGTGCGTTGCCCATCAGCGCCCTGAGATTGGGGGACTGGAAGAAACCGAAGCCTGCCCCGCACACGATCATGCGCCACGCGATGTCCAGCGTGCCGGCATGGTTCGGCATCAAGGCCAGGCTGGCCAGCCCCCGCGCACAGGACCAGCAGCCCGCCGGTGCCGAGAAGGCCTAGCGGATAGCGGTCCGACAAGGCGCCGGCGATGGGCGCCATCAGCGCCACGACGGCGGGCCACGGGGTCATGAGGAAGCCGGTCGCGACCTGACTGTGGCCCATAACATCCTGGAGTAGGAACGGCAACGAGACGAACGCCAGCCCCTGGGCGGCGAACGAGCAGATCGAGGTCAGCGCGGACAGCGCGAAGGCCGGCCGGCGGAACAGGTCGGTCGCCAGCAGCGGCGCGGGATGGCTCGATTCCCGCCAGACCAGCGCCACCCCGCAGATCAGGGCGCCGGCCCATTCCACCAGAACCAGCGGCCAGCCATCATGGTGCGCAACAGCGGCGAGGCCCAGGATCAGCAACGAGAAGCAGCCGGCGCACAGGGCCGACGCGATCGGATCGAAGCAGCGGTCGGCGCGGTCGGTTACCGGAAGGCTGCGCCATGACAAGGTCGCGTTCGACCGGTACATGCCGCTGGCGCTGTCGGATCCGCCACCAGACGCCGGAGATGAACGGTGTGCCCTTGCCCGGAGGGCCTGCCGCTCGCTGCCGTCAATGGCGTGGGCACATGGTGTGCGCTGGCTTATGTCGTCCATATTCACCGGCGGCGCGAACCGCGCGAGGTTTTCGGGCGCGCCAGCTTCAGCAGCGACCACGCGGCCGCCGCGTGTGAGGAATAGCATGTCGGTATCGTCGAGCAGCACAGCACCGCGTGGCTTGTTCTCCCGGTGGTTCGGCAGCGCCAAACGAACGTCGCGCGGTACATTCGGGCAGGCGACGTGGTCGACACAGGTTACGGCGCTCAATGCCACGTCAGCGGGTGTGGTGGGGCCGTTCGTTGGGAGATGGCCTTCAGGCAAAACGAGCAAGCCGGCCTTGGAGGCGATGCATTATACCAGCAACGGCCATCTGCTGCTGGTCGCACCGTCGCGATCCGGCAAGGCGCGCCACATCCTGGTCCGCAGCCTCCTAACCAACACAGACAGCGCCTTCATCATCGACATCAACGGCGAACTGGCTGCGATTAGGGCGCGGGCCAGGCGCGAGATGGGGCATGAGGTCTACTGCCTCAATCCGTTTGCGCTCGACAGCGCCGCGCCATGGAACCTGCCGCAGCATTGCTTCAATCCGCTGCAGGCGAGCCCCGCCGAATGGCCAGGGCAACATGCGCGTGGAAATCGTCACGCTCATCTATGAAATCCAGATCCTCTTCGAAGCCGTCATTGCAGCACTGGAAACGATGAAAGCCAGCCCCAGGCGAAGCCTATCGCGGATCACCTCGGGGTCATTCAGAAGCTGGCGTCACAGGCCGGCGAAGCGCTGCAGCTGCAGGCGCTCGACGAAGCTATTCAGGGGCTCTTTAAGCAGCGTCGCGCAAGCTGATGAAATACTTGAGCGGGCGGCATGGTTATTAAGTGCCGCCCGCGTCGTCGAAGAAGGCGGGAGTACCGGTTCGACACCATGCCATGCCTTTGCGGGCGTCCGCAGCTACGCTGCTGCTAAGGACCTCACCTTAAAATACCGCTCAAGACCAGCCTTGTCGCGAAGGCCGCGAACGGCCGAGCAATAATAGCAATCTTCGGAAGGCTGCGCAGACGTGCGCGTCACCGTGCCGAGATCGCCGCGGTAGGTTTGAATGGTGTAAGGCAGTTCCATGCCGGTGACGAGTTTCATGAAGGCAGTCACCCCCAGGGACGCAACCACTCCGTTCATCGAAACGACAGAGGGCCCGGTTTCCGATAGGGCGTCGAGGCTGATGCCGTAGACAGCGGCTTCGTTCTCCAGCAGCTCTCTTGATGATAGAGACCGGCGCACGGCATAGGCGTCGAGCAGGTCCAGACAATGAAGGCAGCCCCGGCTGCCGGTGATGACGGCGACGCGCCCGCCAAACTTCCCAGGCTCTGGAACATCAGAAGCGAGGTCGATCAGCGTCTTTTCATACGCGAGGCAGGCTTCGTTCAGGAAAAGCCGCACGCCGTCATCATCAACACATCCAACCACATAGTCGGCCGCCTTCAGAGCATCCAGAGTCGCAAGCGATAAAATGTCGTCATGAATGGCGGTGAACTCGATTCGTGGGTCGATGAGGTGAACATGGCGTTTCGCCAGTTCGACTTTTGGAGAGCCAGGAACGGGATCACTATGCCAGGCACCCGAATAGCGGTTGCGGTTGGAATTGGAAAGGTCTTCCCGGTCAACCGTCGCTATGACGCCGACGCCGAGCAGGGCGGACTGTTGGATAACCCAGCTGCCCAACCCGCCGGCGCCCATAACCACGATCCTCGTTTGCCGCAGGCGGGCCTGCCCCTCCTTGCCAAAAAGGCGCTCATTGCGGTCAAAGCGGTCTTCACTCATCGATCCATCCCTCCAATGAGGCGTTTGTAGGCGCGATCATAGTGCCCTCCACGTCGATCCCGCCGAGCGGCTCAGGCACTAGGTCGTCGCGTGGCCAGACCAGGGCATCGAACCCGGATGGCGCCACGACGATCGCGAGATAAGGTCTCCGGTCCAGGCGCCACCGCATGTGCGGGACTGTTTCTTTCAGGCCGATCCTGTCGGAAATGGAAAAGGCTGCTGGCCAAGGCCCTGGATGAGAATGCATTTCGACGAGCGATGTGCCGAGCTGATGTGCGCGTTTGATCAGCCCTATGCGGGCGTCATCGGTCAGCTCGAGATAATCCGAATGCTGCGCGGCGAAATCGGATGCGGCGAGGAGCGCATGGTCGACGACCTCGAATAACAGGCCATCGGCCGTCTGCGCTGTCTTGCAGAACAGGAAAGCGGCTTGCTCGTCCGCGGTCGTGTCTGGCAGCAGGTGAGACCAGAGACGCGTTTGGAGTGCTGTGCTCAGTTGCAGCGTGTTCATGTCCTCACACTCCTTCGCGCAGACGGTGAGCAAAGGTGCGGACCCACCCCCAGAGATTTGAGCCGGTCGCGAGATCTGCGGTCGGGTGCCAGCCCTCGGCGTTCCACGACAGGAACCGCCAGCTTCCCGCGAAAGGCGGCTGATGCGGGGCCTGGTGCTCCGCCGGCTGCTTCCCGCTGAGGTTCAACTCACTCGGGACGAAAAAGCCATAGGGCGGCGCCCCTGGATGTCCCTGCGTCACGGCGAACACGGCGGAAATCTCCCCCGGCGACCAGCCGCCGGGGGTTTTGACGCCATGCACCTGAAACCAGTACATGGCGTGCGCGACGAGATGGTCCACCAGGGCATAGTGCTGCCGGAGGAGAGCCAGTTCAGCCTCGATGCGGGAGGTCATTTCGCCCCCCGCTTGAACCGCAGCTTCTTCCCGAAGGAGTGGCCTGGCTTCAGCTTGACCACTTCGCCCGGTTTGAGCTGGCGCTCGTTCTGATCGGCGTCGACCTCGATGACGCCCTGGGACGGGTCCCACCCTCCGAGCTGCGCAATTTCCTCGGTGGTGATCGTATCGCGCGGCCAGAAGAACACCTTGTCCTCGATGCAGAGCTTGAACAACAGTCCGGTTCGGAAGCGCTCGACGCCTGCGGGCGAGAGGCTGGCGTGCTGATCGTTGCCGATGAGCTGATCGGGCTCGTCCTGCCGCTCCAGCCAGACGCCGTGCTTTTCCGGATCGACGCCGGCCAGCCACTTCAGGACACGGCCAAGGATTTGGCGGGCGCCCCATTCAAAGCGCACGCCGTCCAAAACGCCACGCCAGGAACGATCGCTGCGGAACACCAGGAACCGCTCCCGATCCTGCCCGCGGATGTCGACGGTCTCGTCGAGAGCGAGTTCGTTGAGGCGGCGCTCCGGGGAGATTTCGAAGAGCAGGTGCTCCTCGGCGGGTCGTAAACCGGCCGCCTCTATGATCTGCCGGGCAGTGGGCATAGGATCGGTGAGGCGGAGAGTTCGAAATTCGAGGTTCTCGTTGCCGACCCGAATTGCAAAGACCGCATCTGACGGGGGCCCGTTGCCGTCATGCACGGCTGCGCGATTCTCTTCCTGCTCGACGCCGGTAAGAGTTTTGTTGGTGGGGTGCTCTGTCATCTCTTCTATTCCCTTCTGAGGTAGGATTCCGGGCCCCCGTGACTCGGCGATGCCATTTACCGGCCCCGGCACGCCATCCGACGGAAGGCATAACCCTTTGGGTTAAGAAATAGAGATAGGCCGGATGGCTGTCAATAAAGTCATAACGGAAGGGGTTAAGAAAAGTTACTTGACACGCAAGCGAATCTTTTGACGTATACCCTTTGAAAATGCCGTGGCGGGGCTCATGCATTTAAGTTTTAGGGACGACGATCTGCGCACACTGTGCAACACGCAGGCGCTGCTGCGGGCGCACTTCGGCGAATGCGGAGCAATCGTCGAGCGTCGGCTCCTAACGCTGTCGCAAGCGAAAGTGTTGGGAGAAATCACGGCGCGCCCGCCGGATCGGCGGCGTCTGGAGCCACGCCTTGGCCCGTGTGCCGCGTCGGTGTGTGCCCGTGATGCCGGGCGTATTTACTTCAATGCTTGCGACTTGGATGGTCGAGACCAGCGGCCGTTTGAAGAGGTTGACCACATCGAGATCTTTGCAATTGGGCGGAACAGCTTATGAAGGGTTTGAAAAAATCCGAATTCGCTCCTGACTATGTGCAGGCGCCCGGAGCTTATCTGGAAGAAATTCTAGACCAGCGCGGCATCCGTAAATCGGACTTTGCCACCCGGTGCGGCCGCCCTGCCAAGACAATCAGCGAGATCATCGCTGGCAAGACGGCAATCTTGCCGGACACAGCTTTGCAATTCGAGCGAGTACTGGGAGACGTGAAGGCTAGCCTGTGGCTGGCGCTCGAGGCGAACTACCAGCTGCACGCTGCACGCGAGCGCGAACGGCAAGGGTTGCAACGCGGCAAGGACTGGGCGCAGCGGTTTCCGCTCAAGGAGATGCAGGAGAAAGGGTACATCGCGCCGACCCGGGATGCCGTCGAAATTGTTGCCAGGCTTCTTAACTTCTTCGGTGTCAGCTCGGTCGCAGCGTGGGAGGGCTATTGGGAAGAGCGGGTTACGACGGCACGCTTCAAGCGTGCCGGACAGCCGGCGATCAATAAATATGCTGTCGCAGCCTGGTTGCGGCGCGGCGATGTCGAGGCCGCTGAAGTCGACTGCGAACCATACAGTGAGGCTCGTTTCAAGGAAGCCTTAGCTCATTTGCGGAAGCTCACTGGGCAATCGTGGCCGGGCTTTCGCGCAGAACTGGTTTCTACCCTTGCCGCCGCCGGCGTGGCCATAGCTTTCGTACCAGATCTGCATAAGCTGAATCTGCGCGGGGCTGCCTATTGGGTATCAAAGGACAAAGCCGTCATCATCGTTAGCGACCGTATGAAGCTGGAAAGTCGGTTTTGGTTCGCGCTATTTCACGAAGCCATGCATATCCTACTGCACAGCAAGAAGGCGCTATTCATTGACTATCACGGGCAATCCGAAGATGAAACTGTAGAGGAAACACAGGCCGATGAGGGCGCAGCCAACGCGCTCATCGCTATTGACCAGATTCAAGAGTTTCTTCGGCGCTATGGACGAACCTGGAATAGCTATTCTGCCTCAATGATTACTAGCTTCGCTCAAGAGATTGATATCGGTCCGTCGTTACTTCTAGTTAGGCTTCAGAAGGATGGATTTATTCCCTGGCGGACAAATTTGAATAAGATGTTTCCTGGCCGGGTGGAATTCTAAACTGAGCTTTGTGCAGGGCCACGTCCTGATATTCCCTCGTGACTGGGACGAATTTTCACAAGTGCTACCCCAGAGTCATTGTTTTTCATAAACTGTCATTGATTTTCATAGCTTCCACCCATTCGTGTGTTTGAGCTTGTTCAGTGCGAAGTCCTGATTTTGATGTTGGCGTGTTTCTCATTGCTCGGGGTGACAACGCGATGCAGCGCTTCGCTCATCAGGCCCGCCGGTTGGATATCTCGGTGGACCAGCTGAGCTGGGAATGTTTTAAGTATATCGTAAATGTAATTTTTCTCGAAATACCGGAATTTTATCATACCAGATATACTATCGATGGCTGGGCGAGGATTTCGTGGCTATATTGCATGTGTCGTGATTCCCGTTTTTCCAGAAAAATTGCAGATGCAGGGTACTACGAAGAACCTAGGCGCACGCCGATCAAGATTGGCCGCCGTGATCAAGGCGGGGGGGGATCTTGTGAGCGTGGACGCTACCGCCCGCACGCTTGATATGCCGCGTCCTCAGGCAGCTAAGATTCTCGCGGCGTGGGCAAAGCAGGGCTGGCTTCAGCGCGTTGGAAGCGGGATTTACGCTCCCGTCGGTCTTGCTATGTTGGGGACCCAACAGGCAGTTGCCGATGCGTGGCTTTTGGTCCCGGCACTATTCGGCTCCGGCTATATCGGCGGCCGTACTGCTGCGGAGTATTGGGACCTCACTGAGCAGCTTTTCCGGGACATCGTTGTTTTCACGGCCCGCCCAATTCGGTCGCGAACCAAGGAGACCGGTGGGGCGACCTTCACACTGCGACATATCAAAGAAGAGCGAATCTTCGGAACGAAAACAGTCTGGCGAGGGCAAACAAGGATCAGTGTGTCCGATGTCGATCGTACTCTGGTCGATATGCTGGATGATCCTGCAATTGGCGGCGGAATAGAGCATGTCGCGGAATGTCTTGACCGCTATCTGCACAAGAAAATGGGTAGAAAAGAACAACTGATTGCCTATGCCGAGCGCCTGGGCAATGGCGCAGTTTTCAAGCGGCTCGGCTTTTTGGCGGAACGCCATGCGCTGGGCGGCGAACTCGCGAGTGCGTGTAAATCACGGCTGACTGAAGGCTACGCCAAGCTGGACCCGGCCCTGAAGTGCAATCGTATTGTTACACGGTGGAAGCTCCGTGTTCCTACGAAATGGATCACGAAAGAAACGCATGATCGGCAAGGTTGAACTGCTCGAAACCGCAGCGAAACTCGGTCTCCGGCCAGATGTCGTCGAAAAGGACTACGTGCTCGGATGGACGCTAGCTGGAATATATGCGCATGACGAACTGCGGGACAGCTGGGTCTTCAAAGGCGGTACGTGTCTGAAGAAATGCTACTTCGAGACCTACCGCTTTTCTGAGGATCTGGATTTCACCCTCAAAGATCCCGCTCATCTTGACGAGGCATTTCTCAAACGGGTGTTCATTGAGGTTGGCGAGTGGATCTACGAGCAAGCCGGCGTAGAAATGCCGCCGGAAGGGCAAGACTTCGATCTGTTTCAGAATCCGAGAGGGAAGCAGGCCTGTCAAGGGAAGCTGAGCTACCGGGGACCGATATCGCCGAACGTCGCTGTCATTCGGCTGCCGCGGGTAAAACTTGATCTGACGTCGGATGAACGCCTTGTCCTGCCGCCGGAGCGCGTACCGATTTTCCACGCATACAGCGATGAGCCGGAGGAGGGCATCGAGGTTCTCGCCTACGCCTATGAAGAGGCCTTCGGGGAAAAGGTCCGCGCCTTGGCGGAGCGGACGCGGCCGCGCGATCTCTATGACGTCGTGAACCTCTATCGGAACGGCGAAGCGCGCCCGTCTTCGGCCGTGCTGCTGGATGTGCTGCGGCAGAAATGTGAATTCAAGGGTATCCCGGTTCCCACGCTTGCCGCCCTCGGACCACATCGGAATGATCTTGAAGGCGGATGGGCAGCCATGCTCGGACATCAGCTGCCGGCTCTGCCGCCAGCTGCCTCATTTTGGGACGTGCTGCCGGAGTTCTTTAGATGGCTTGCCGGCGGAGCGGCCACAGCCCCCGCAGCCTACGCCATGGCTGCGGGCGAAACCGTCATTCGCGAGCGAACGCTAGGCCTTTCTCTGCCGCTCGGCATACAAACGCATCTAGAGATCATCCGCTTCGCGGGTGCCAATCGGCTGTGTGTCGAGCTTGCATATCAGGGATCGACGCGTCGCATCGAACCCTATTCTCTGCGCCGGACGCGCGAAGGCAACATCGTCCTGCATGCGCATAACCTGGACAAGAACGAGCACCGCAATTATCGCGTGGACCGGATCGAGGGAGCGCGGACGACGAATCAGACGTTTGTGCCTCGGCATGCGGTCGAATTGACGCCAACCGGGCCGGTCCACGTGGCGCCGTCGCAGGCGGGTTTAGGGGGTGGCAGACAGCCCACGCCGTTTGCGCGGCTGGCAAGGCCCCGCCGTAGTCCGATCGCTTCGACAGGACCGACCTATGTCTATCAATGTCCGCTATGTCAGAAGAAATTCCGACGCAAAACGCATAACGGCAAACTCAACCCGCACAACGCGCCGAATGGCTGGGCATGCAGTGGACGCACCGGCTTCCTGATTGATACGCAATATTAAATTGGCCATTTAACGAGGCGCCGCCGTGGAGAATCTTGACGATCTGGCTAACAAGATGTTTCGGGTGTTTGCTCGCTGCGAATACGCGCTGAAGGCGGCGGGCTATCATAGAGGCGATGGCAAGGCGGAGCCGAATTGGACGGCTTTCGCAGCTGTGGTGGAGAACGTCCTGGCAGATCCAGACCGTGAAGATTTGAAGGAGGCCATCGCCTATATTCTGAATCAGCCGCCCAAAAAGCAGGTGATCAGGAACGGTATGCTGGAATGGTCCGACGAGCCGCCGCAGGCTGCTTCACAGGCCGATCTCATTCTGCTGTACGTCAGGCGCGTACGGAATAATCTTTTTCATGGCGGGAAGTTCAATGGCCGCTGGTTTGAACCCGAGCGGAGCGAGCAGCTGCTGAGACACTCCCTCGTGATCCTGGACGCGTGCGCCACAGGTTGCAGCGATGTCCGCTATGCCTACGATCACTGACCCTGAAGGGAAGGCGGCTTGAGCGTTGCACAGTGCTGCAGATGATGGCTGGCCGCCTTAGCTCGGCTATGATGGTTTGCCGTCGGCCGCCTGTCCGCCGTTCTCGCGTGCCTATTGAATTGTCATGAGGAGAATTGCTGCTGACTTGAAGAGGCGCTATGCACACCCACTCTCTTGAATCCTGGCGACATGACCATGTGTTTCTCGGCGAGAAGCACGAGCACCGCGAGCGGCGGACCTGGCTCGTTGTCGGGCTGACCGCCGCCATGATGATCGCCGAGATCATCGGCGGCACCATCTACGGCTCGATGGCACTCGTGGCCGACGGATGGCACATGTCCACCCACGCCGGTGCTCTGGCAATTGCGGCGTTGGCCTATCGGTTCGCTCACAGCCACGCGCATGATCCGCGCTTTGCTTTCGGCACGGGGAAGCTCGGCGAGCTGGCCGGGTTCTCCAGTGCCATCATCCTGGCGCTGATTGCGCTGCTTATCGGCTACGAATCGGTCCTGCGCATCCTAAGCCCGGTTCCCATCAGCTTCAACCAGGCGACACTCATTGCCGGGCTCGGGCTCGGCGTCAATCTTCTCAGCGTCTGGCTGCTGCGCGACGGCCACGAACACCACGCCCACGCTCATGACGATGATGGCGACCACCACCACGGTCACGCGCACGACCACAATCTGCGTGCTGCCTATCTCCACGTCCTCGCCGATGCAACGACATCGGTGCTGGCCATTGCTGGACTCTTGGCGGGCCGCTTCTACGGCTGGATCTGGATGGACCCGCTGATGGGCATTGTCGGTGCCGGCGTGATTGCATTCTGGTCGTGGGGGCTGATCCGCTCTTCCGGTGCCGTGCTGCTCGACATCGTGCCCAATCCAAAGCTCGCGGGAGTGATCCGCGACCGGCTCGAGATCGCCGGCGACCGTGTGACCGACCTTCACCTATGGCGCGTAGGCCCCGGCCACACCGCTGTGATTGCTGCCGTCGTCTCCGACCAGCCGCAGCCGTCAGCGGTCTACAAAGCACGGCTCAACGGGCTCCCAGGCATCTCGCATATGACGATCGAGGTGCACGCTTGTCCTGGCCATACGCTGCCCGCATGAGCGCCGACGCCGAGAGGGAAGGATTGCGCCGGGCGGTCCGCCTGGTGATGCTGCTGAACCTCGGCTATTTCGGCGTGGAGTTCGCTGTCGCTCTTGCTATCGGTTCGGTCTCGCTCCTGGCCGAGCCTGCCCCGCATAGATTTTCAGGCGATTCATGCCACGGTTCGGCAAAGGTGTGCTCCCGGTCGGGATAGTCCTCTACAAAGCGCGAGATCTTCTCTGCGATCGGATGCGTGATCGCGGCATCCTCATCCGCAGTCTTCCCGGTCAGAATGGCGAAGTAGATCATGGCATCGAGCTTAGATGTCGATTGAGATGGACTTTGGGCAAGGAATGGCGTTCAGGCCACAAAGATATTCTCCTCGTGAGACTGACGCCAAGAGCGTGGGCGGACTCCCTCTCCGCCAACGCTCAAATATGTAGCTGGTTTTCCTTAGTAATTTTGGCTTCTATTTTTCTATCCACCAGTTTATCCCCCTCGCGATATTGAAATCGCCATTGGTTGAGTTCCAGGTCATAGGGGCATATCAGCCATAGCATTGAAGGGGGCAGCGGCCTACGTTGCACCATAAGAGACACTCGGGAATGTGGCTAAGCTCTCGGGCAGGCATCACTGACTGAGTGTGCGAAGAGCATTGCCCTAGGAAGGCCGCGCCCAGCGAAAAATCAAGGTGTATCTGGCGCTTAGCTTCTTCTGGACAGTCATCCAAATGCAAACGCTGACAGGCGATCCGCTTCCGGTGACGGAGGTTGCGAAGCGGTGCGGAACGCCCGGATTGCGCTCCGGCCGCAGAGCGGCCTAGGCTCCCGGGCATGAGCGATTCTCCCATTCATTTCGATGACGCGCTTGGCTGGCTGATTGAGAAGCTGAGCGAGATTGCGCGGACACCGGGGCCGCTGCCGCTGTGGCGGACGGCGGAGGCGGATGTTGCCCTGGTCGAGTTGATCGATCGTTATTGGATCGGCCGGGACGTCCGGCCGGATCATCTGCGGGCGCAGGCGGATTACCCCTACTATCGGCCGTTCTATGATGCGGCCTGGGAGCTGTGCCGGCGCGGCATCCTGCGGCCAGGCCGGGTGGCGCCGCGCAATCGGACGCATCCCGATGTCATAGGTGATTGGTTCAGCATCACCGAGTTCGGTAAGCGGTGGCTGGCGGAGCAGGCCGACCATACCTTCGTGCCGAGCGATCCGGGGCGATTGACCGAGATCTTGCTCAAGTTCGAGCCGCGTTACGGTCATGGCTTCCGGCAGCGCGCAAGCGAGGCGGTTGCCTGCCATCGACTTGGCACCTATCTGGCATCCTGCGTCATGGCGGGCGCGGCGGCGGAGTCGATCCTCCTGGCGTTGGCCATCGCCAAGATGGGCGAAGAGGCCGCGATGAAGGAATACGCGGGCCGTTCCGGCAGGAAAGCGATAACGGATAAGATCGTGCACGGCCTGCCCGGCGGGACCACCGAGCAGTTTAAAAGCCTGTGCGAGCTGCTGAACTATTGGCGGGACCAGGCCGGACATGGCACGGCCTCGACCATCAGCGAGATCGAGGCCTTTCACGCCATCTCGCGGCTGCTGCGCTTCGCGCAGTTTGCGTCGGACCATTGGGAAACATTAACGCGCTGAGCGCGTCGTCGACACCGGCGCCGCAGTTGGGGGAAAGCCGCCGGGCCTTGGCCTGGGGTCAGGTCGGCGGCAGGAAGTTCTGCTTAGACACGATGGAGTGGCCGAGCATGTTCTCCAACGCCTCGCGGGCGATGGCGGCGACCTTGGCGCTGTTCACGGACGCTTCTTTAGTGGGCACATAGCCGACGGGCTTGCGCTTATCGATGATCTCGACCGCCAACGTCGAGAAGCGCCTGGAGCAACTAGACGGATATCAGGACGCGCTCGCGCTGTGAAGCGGCACGGCATTTAACCCCAAATCGGCGGCTGACTGTCAACCCCGGTGTTCCAGCGCTAAGACCCTATCGGACCACGACAAATTAGCAGCGGAGTGAGGTCAACGTCCGGGCCGAAAAGGGTCAAAGCCGATCCACAGTGTAGTTTGCCGCTTGCACAGCAAGCTGACCGATTGCTGAAGCTGAGAACTCGATGGCTTCCCGGCCACGGTGAAGCTCCGCATCGGTCAGCGAAGCCTGCTTCCCCAGCGCGGCTTCTCGACTTCGGCTGCCCTAAGCTTGTGCACATCGTCCTGCCGCAGCGCGTCACCAATTGATCTTCCTACGCCGAATATGGCAATTCTGTGATGCGGGGGAAATCGGCTAATGGCGAGTGGTTTTCGATTTTACGAATTCTTTGCCGGCGGCGGAATGGCGAGGATTGGCCTGGGTCCGGAATGGACCTGCGCGTTCGCGAACGACAACGCCGTCCAGAAGGTGGCTGCATACAAGGCGCGCTGGGGTGAGGGCGAACTGGACGAGAGGGGGGTCGACGAGATCGGTGTCGACGACCTGCCGGGGACCGCACACCTAGCCTGGGCTTCCTTTCCCTGTCAGGATCTCTCGATCGCTGGCAGCGGGCGGGGCATTGGCACGGCTGGTGAGCGGATCACGCGCTCTAGCGCGCTATGGCCATTCCTAGACCTCATCGAGGCTCTTAAGCTAGAGGGACGACACCCTCGTGTCATCGCGCTGGAGAACGTTACTGGATTGCTCACTTCCAGCGGCGGCCGCGACTTCGCCGCCATATGTCAGGCGCTTGCCGGTATTGGCTATGACTTCGGTACCGTCGTCATCGACGCCAAGCACTTCGTACCACAATCGCGCCCGCGGATCTTTATCGTCGCCGTACGCGAAGACGTGCAGATACCGCTCGGCCTAGCGCATTCGGAGCCTATGCGACCCTGGCACACCGCCGGGGTTGTCAAGGTCCACGCCGATCTGAACGAGATCCTCACCAAGCGATGGCGCTGGTGGAACCTCGGTGAAGCACCGGTTCTTGCGGAGTGCGCGCTCCAGGAGGCGCTAGTGCTAGGCGCGGGCGCGAGTTGGCATACCGAAGCGGAGACCGCGCGGCTGCTCTCGATGATGCCGAGGTCGCATCTCTCACGGCTCGCGGAGGCGAAACGAGCAGGTCGCATCATGATCGGCAGCCTCTATCTTCGCATGCGACCGGAGAACGGCGCGAATGTGCAGCGAGCCGAGATCGCCTTTGGGTCGACGCTTGGCTGCCTCCGAACGCCGCGCGGCGGCGGATCTCGGCCGAGGATCATCATAGTCGACGGCGAGGAGGTGCGAACCCGGCTCCTCTCGCCGCGTGAGGCAGCGGGACTGATGGGGCTTCCACTGGATCATCCGCTTCCCGAGCGGTATCAACACGCGTTCCAGCTAATCGGCGATGGGGTTGTCACGCATGTCGTACGTTTCCTCGCCCACACGCTAATCGAGCCCCTCGCTCAGGCGCCTCTCATGCACAGCTCCCGCACGGCGCATCCGATCTCGATTCCCGAGGAGGAGCCAGCATGAATGAATCGCCCATCGTGCTGCCGACGACGTTTGTTGCGTGGGAGCGCGCGCTCGTGGATCGCTTCCTTCGCGCGTCCTACGGCGAAGATGCGTCACCGCTGCGTTCGTTCGAGATCACCGGGGATACGCTGGCAACTGCATTCAACCACATTCCGTCCTCGGGTGTCGAGGCCGAGGCAGCGTTCCGCGAGGCGATGCGTTCGGATCCACAGGTCTGGCGGGCGCTCGCCCAGGGCCGGCAGCGCGAACCCACTGCTAGCAGTCCGAGCTGCTTCGCATACCTTTGCATGTCACTCCTGATCGACACTCTACTCGACGGTGAGTATTCCGGTCGCGGACAATATCGAGAGCGCCTTCGCACCTGGCTCAGCACTTCGCGCTCGATGATGCAGCTGTCCGGCATCGCCGGAATGTGGAGGAGCCTGGCGTCCTGGCTCGATGAGCGTATCGCCGCCGGCGAGGGTTTTCGGAGGCTCATGCTGCCCGACCCCCGGATGTGGACGCAGATCGGATACACCCGCCGCCTCTCCTTTCCGACCAGATCCGACATCAAATTTCTTGAGCGCGTGCTCCTCAGCGTCCGAGGAGGTTCTGCGGATCCGCCGGGGCTAATCCGCGCCGTCGAGGCTGCCCTCGATCGCCGGGGGGCGTCGTGGGGCATGGAAACCGCCTTCGCCGAGTTCCGCGACGCGTTCCGCAGCGGCGGCGCCTCGAGCGATCACCGATTCTGGCGGCTCGTCCTACGGGCCAAGGGCGGCTCCGGGAGTGCCTCGGAGATGGCGAACGCGAAGCTGGAGATCGAGTTCGACGAGGACGGTCGTCGAGGCCTGAGGCTCGACTCCGCGCCTGCGATAGATCTCGGGGCGGCGATGCAGGCTCCGCCCGTGCTCCGGAGCGCCAACCTAGGCCTTGCGGCAACTCGCGGGATCGTCTTCTTCCGGCAGGTCGGAATGGCTCACTGGCTGGCCGACGCCGAACCGCCGCCTGGAACCGCACACGTCGGTGTCGCCGCGTCGCACGCGGCAATCGCCAGAGGCATGACGATTGCATTCGAACCGAGCGGAGGCTGGCTCTTGACCACTGCGCCGGCTTCACCTCGCACTGTCGACGATCTGCTCACACGGCTGCGCTTGGTACGCCTACGGCAGGAGCGGCTCATCGACATAGGCGTCGAGGGCGGTATCCGTATGGCGGGGGACTTTCTCGGCCGGGCGAGGTTCCTGCCCCGAGTCAACGCCGCCGCGCGCAGCGTGACCATTCGCCCGCTTTCGGAACAGGACGCCGCCGCTGCTGCAAGATGGATCGAAGGCAGCATCGTCGCGGATCAGGCTCTGGATGGACGTTATGAAATCTCGGTGTCGTTGGGACGCAGCGGCGATGCGCCGGAGTGGACGCGCCGGATCCAGTTCCGGCGGGACGCGCAACAGCATCCAGATCTTGGCGGCGCGGCCGAGCGCCAACCGCCGATCGTCGAATGGACAGCAATGGAGCCTGGACGCTGGCGCACCGTGCGGGAGCGGAGCCTTGCGTGGCAAAGCTTATACGGCGATGCAGCGGACCTCTTCGAAGCGATCTACGCGGCAGGGCGCGTGAAGCTCGCGGAAGCCGAGGTGATCGACCTGATATCCCGCGTCTCCGCAGGCGGCACGTCGTCTTGGGACATTCTGCGTGCGATTCACGAAGCTGGCTTCGCAACGGCACGACAAAGAGCGGAATGGCGCGGACGAGTCTGGACGCTAGAGCCGCCGCAACTCGCCAACATAGGTTCAACGGTCATTGTCATGGGCGCGACGTGCGTCGCTATGCAGGATGAGTTTCGCCAAGTCGCCCAGCATGCGGGAGGCTCGCCCTTCCGCACGCTGGGACCATCGCCATGGAGCCCCCCAGTCACCGGCGCGGTCGGCGTTGTGGCTGAGCGCCTCTCCAAAACGCTCGGGTGGGCGATCGCCAAGGCACCGCGTGTCCCGCGCATGCTTCCCGGGCGGTTGGAGACCTCCACGCTGGTTGCGGAGCACCACGTGCTAGCGTCCAGTTGGGACTGGAATCGCCGCAGGTTCGTGCCAGGCACTGCTCCCGGGGCGGTTGTGTCGCTAACGCGTTGGGTCCATCCGAGCGGTCGGGATCACGACCAGTATCGAGTGAATAGCTGGAAAGGAGAGACCCGCCACGCCACCCGAGTGGCAGCGATCCTCCAGGCGCACGTAGTGGCGGGCCGACCATTATTTGCGTTGGAGGGCGACACCCTCGTACGTAGGTCCGCTGAAGGCGCTCTGCCGCTCGAATTCGCGCAGTCGCTGCGCCTTTCCGCGGGTGCCGGCGGCGGGCCGTGCGGGGACGGGAGCTACGTTTATCCGTTGGGCGATATGCTTCTAGCCAGTCTAGCGTCGGCCTTGCCGGGCTGCATCGAAGGGGTTCCCCACAGACTGACGGAGTTGGCGGACGTCGCAGCGATCGTGAGGTCGAGGCGGTCTGGCGGCCGCATCCGCCTGCGCTGGTCAGGCGGCACGGTGTCGGTGACATGACTGCGGGAGGAAACTGGTACGCCGGGCGCCTAGCGCGGAGAATGGGCGCGCGCGTGTCGGTGGACGTGCTCGCGATGGAAGGATCCAGCGGCTGGGAACTTGTTCGCTATCCGCGGAAGCTCTTCCCAAAGAACGGGCAGGTCGAACTACTCAGCGCATCTGCCAACTCTTTTCGATCAGGCGAGTGGCTCGTGTTCCAGATCATGGCCAGCCCGCGACCGAACGCACAACCGTCCCGCATCAGCGCGCATCGCATCCTATCGCGCTTCGCCGACCTCCAAACCCTGGGCACGGTGGAGGCCGCCCGCTTCCTTTTCACGCGGGAGGGATGGGATGGGGCGATCAATCCGGGGCACTGGACCGTGAGGTTCAGCGAAGACTGTATCCTCACGCTTCAACTCGCTCGTAGCCCGGATGGCCGCCTGCGTTGCGTAGACCGGAGCCTTAGCGAGGTGGACTGCTACACCTTTGAAGCGGGGAATCTGCTCGGCGAACCGGCGGCGGAAAATCCACAGCAACTCTACGATCTGCACAGCGAGCGGCCGCTGGTCACTTACAACTGGTCTCCGGGCGCAGATTACGTCGCGCACGTCGTCCGCGCCCTGGCGGGTGCCGACGATCCAAGGCTGCCGGAGCTGATCACCTGGCTCGAGCTGCATCGCGACGAGGTGAGCGGGCGGATCTCGGCAATCGGTACCGACCACAAGCTCGCATTCGAAGCGCTGCGTTCCGGTGAGCTCGCCGCAAGACTCACAGCGGACCGAGAGGTGATGTCTGCATATCTCGACGCTGTGAGGATCGACCCTGCGATCGCGGCCGCGGTTGAGCAAGCGGTAAGAGCGGAGGCCGTAAGGTCACGCGAAGTGGTGCGCACAGAGATAGCGGCAGAACTGGCTGCCGAACAGAGCGCCCGGCGGGCGGAGCAGGATGCAAAGAGCCTAGCTCGTGAGGCGACGCTCGAGCTGGAGCTGCAAGCGCAGATCACCGATCGCGAGCGCGAGCTCAGTGAAGCGCTCGAACGGCGCATCGCCGAACGCGATCGCACCGCGATCGCGGCATCCAAGGCCGAGTGGGAAGCTGCGGTGGCGGAGGTCGAGGCTTTCCGAGCGAGCGTCTCGGACATGAAACGCGAACGGGATGCGCTCGCCGAGGAGGTCGAAGCCCTTAAATCCGAGGCAGAGCGCCAGAGGGAGTTGGTACGCGTGGCGGAGGGTCGATTGACGGAATTGGAACGCGATCTCGCCTCGACAGTACAGCGCTCGGTAACCCGAGCCGTCGCAACGCTACCCGTGATCATGTCCAGCTCCGCTAGGCCAATTGACCGCGCAGAATTGGGCGAGCAAATTGCGCGCTGCGTGCTGCTCACAGGTGTTGGCAAGCAGCTGATGATGAGATTCGCGGCCTACCTCCTCTCCGGAGAGGTGCCGATCCTTGACGGGCCACAGGTCGAGGACTTCTCGCTAATCGCCGAGGCGCTTCTCGCCGCCGGCAGGCTGGTGTCTTTCGACGCGGACGCGACCATCATCGCGCCAGAGGACATCTGGTCGCGTCCAGGATCGCGGCTCGATACCCAGGTTGCCCAGGCCGCCGTGCTGGCGAGTACAGGATATACCTGCCTCGTCAAGCTGCACGAGATCGATCGTTCGGCCGCCCGTTGCTGGTATCCGGCGATTTGCGCACTGGCGCGGCGAGGTCTGCTGCCAAGGCGGCTGCTGATGTTTGCTACCCTTTCGGACCCAGCATCTGAAGAGGCCGCGGCGTTGCCTGCCAATGCCTGCCGGCTGACGGTGGACAGTGCGGTGGCCGAGGGCGCGGCGCTCGTCGCTCCGGGGCTTCTCGGGAGCGGCACGAACGCCACGGCGTTGCACCTCGATCCGGGCGACCGGCCGACCGATCTCTCGTCCGCGATGGCGACGCTGCCTGCACTCGCCGACCTTGGCATTGGACTCGACATTGCGACATCCTTGAGGCTTGCCAGGGCGGTGGTCGAGACCGAGGGCCTCGCACCACCCAACTCTGGACGGGCGTTGGAGACGGCGCGGAACTTTTGCCGGGACACTCGGCGCGATGAAGTCGGCGGGACCGCCGGATAACGCCGGATAACAGGAGAGACGGGTGCTTGATCCGATTGGCGGCTTCGAACGAATAAAGGACTTCTTCACGTCGTACGTGGAGACCAGCTTCCGCATCTCCGATCCCGCGGTCGCCGCCGCACGCTATGAACTTCTGCGGCGCCCCGATATCTTCGCGACACTCCCCTTCGTCGAACCAGTGCCGCGTTACCGCTCCAGCGACCACCTCCTCGAGGACTTCGTCGACATGGACGGAGGCCCTCTCGAACCGCTCTCGCGAGGCGCCCGCGTCGCCTTCGTGGAGCTCGCCCTTTCCGGTTTGTTCGACGGCCGTCCTAGTGACGGCGAGCTACGTCGCCGATCCATATACCCACCGTACCGCCATCAAGTAGGCATGCTGGCCCGTGGTGTGCAGCCAGGTCATCCAGGCATCGTCACCTCCGGCACGGGCTCGGGCAAAACCGAGAGCTTCATGCTTCCGGTACTCGCCGCCATCACCAACGAGGCCGTCAGGTGGGCGAGACCTTCGGCGGGGTACCTCTCGAACGATTGGTGGAACACGCCACGTTCGCGCTGGGCGCCTCAGCGCGCCGGGGAGAACAGGCCAGCTGCGGTGCGGGCGCTCGTCCTCTATCCGATGAACGCGCTCGTCGAGGATCAGATGGTGCGTCTTAGGCGGACCCTCGACTCCGACGACGCGCGAAGCGTCATGGACGTCCGGTTTGGCGGAAACCGCATCTTCTTCGGCCAGTACACGGGCGTGACGCCAGTGACTGGGTACGAGCGCCATCCCCGCATTTTCGGGGAGGAGGCTGAACGCAAACGGCGTGCGCGGCGGCTGCGTGAGCTTCGAGCGACGATGTGCGCGCACGATGAGAACCAAGCGGCCGCCCGACGGCACGATGCCACGGTGATCGCAGAGGCGCTCGCCGCAGGCAAGAGAGCTCCGGATTTGACTCGGTACATCTTTCCGTCGCTAGACGGTGCGGAGATGGTGTCGCGGTGGGACATGCAGGACAGCCCCCCCGACCTGCTGGTGACCAACGCCTCGATGCTCGGTGCGATGCTCGCGCGCGAGGTCGAGCAGGGTATGTTCGAGCAAACTAGAGAGTGGCTGATCTCAAACGATGACGCCTATTTCTATCTCGTATTCGACGAGCTCCATCTGATCCGCGGTTCCGCCGGCACTGAGGTCGCGTTTTTGGTCAAAGCCCTGATCCAACGGCTAGGGCTCGACCGCCCGGGACAACGTCACAAGCTGAGGATACTCGCCTCTTCGGCGTCGCTTCCGATGGACGATGAGCCAGGCGTCCAATCGCGTCGCTACCTCCGCGACATGTTCGCCCCGTTCGGCACCAGCCGCGGCCCAGAGGATCTCGGTTCTGAGAAGGCAGACTTCTGGGAGGAATGCGTTGTCCGCGGAACGGCCGAGCTTCCCGAATGGGCCGGTGGCCGCATCCCTGGGCGGCCTTTCGCCGATCTCCTGCAAGTATGCGCCTCCGGATCGGACTTCGTGGCGCGGCTCAATGATGCCGATCATGTGATGGAGGCGATCGGGGCCGCTGCTGACGCAGTTGGCGTCGCTCGCGACACACGCATGGTGCCGGCGCTCGCCGAGGCGGCCGCTGCGATTCTTACCCAGGCCTGCCGGGACGGCGACAGCGTGCGTGCGCGATCGGTCGACGATATTGCCAACCGAGTCTTCAACGATGAAAGCGGCCCAATCGCAGTCCGAGGTTTGATGCTGGCACGCGCTTTGCCAGAGGCTGAAGCCTTCAACCAGGCCAGTCCACACCCCGCCACTCCCTCATTCCGCGTACACTGCTTCGTGCGCAACATTGAAGGGCTGTTCGCGGCACCGTCGGTCGACGCCGAGGGCCGCGTCACGTATGGCAGTCTTGGCGTAGAGCGCGGGATGTCGCACGCCACGCCGGCACCCGGTGAAACGCGGGGGCCGCGGCTCTTCGAGATGCTTTATTGCGAGGCCTGCGGGGACCTCCTGATGGGTGGTCAGCGGGGCACCATGAACGGCGGCCACAGCGAGACCGAACTCTTACCATCGACCACTGAGCTTGAGAACCTACCAGAGCGGGCGGCGGCGGAGTATTACGACCGCATGACCTTCGATCAGTTCGCTGTCTTCTGGCCGCGTCGATCGGAGCCGCAGCGGCCAGAGAGTGGCTTCGACGAGTGGGAGTCGGCGAGCCTTAACCCCGAGACTGGCGTCGTCAGTGTGGGACAAGCGGTGCCCGATGGATCGATCGCCGGTCATCTGTACTTCCAGACGGACGCGGCGGTCCGGCGTGGTCGCACGCTGGATGTGAAGTCGGCGCAGCCCTTCTGCTGCCCGAAGTGCGGCACCGACTACTCCAACCGGCCATCAACAAGCCGGTCGCGATCGCCGATCCGCGCGTTCCGCACCGGTGTCAGCAAGGCGTCCCAGCTCGTGGCGACGGAGCTATTCGAGCTACTCTATGCGATTGGTGCGGCCCCGAAGTGCATCGTGTTCTCTGACAGTCGGCAGGACGCGGCTAACCAGTCGCTCGAGATCGAACGACTCCACCTGCGCGATCTTCGTCGTGAGATTCTGGTGTCGGTCGCCCGCGCCTACCTCGCTCGGCGGACGGCCGAGACGCTCGATCCGACAGAGACGATGGCGCGCATCAACGAGCTAATGGGCACCGATCCCGCGGCGGCCATGGCTTTAATGGGGCAGTTGAGCAGTCAGAACGGCGATCGGCAGGTAAGCGTCCCCAATAGGAAGGTGCAGCTTGAGCGCATCTTCGACTACCGCGCGGACGGACGGGGAGACGTCGGCGAGCTAATCGCCGAGTATGTCCGCCTGGGCGTTCATCCGTTCGACGAGGTGGGCCTGAAGACGTTCCAGCGCCGGCCTTGGTACGACGCATTTCAGGAGAATGACGGTGCCATCTCCTACAACCCAGGGCTTTCGGACACCGACCGCCAGCAGCTCTGGCTAAAGATCTTCGGTGAGCAGAGTGAGCTCGTGGACGACGTCATCTTCGCGAACACGTTCTTCGCTCTGGAGGAGACCGGGCTCGCATATCCGTCGCTGTCCCGCGATGCCGGCGATGAAGTGGACCGCATGGACGTCTGGGTCCGGGTCTTCTCGAGCGCCACCCGCGTCCACGAGAACAAGTACTTCGACGCGACGCGAGTACGAGAATGGGGGGATTCGTCCGCCGTGCCGCGGACGAATCGGGTTGCCAGGTTCGCGCGCGCCGTTTTCGGTGACGACGGCGGCATAGGCCTGGACGGTATTCTCCGCCGCCTGGGTACGATGGGGCACCAAAACGGTATCATCCGCGTCCAGCGCGTCTATCTGCGCATTGCCCGAGAGGATGATCCGTACTGGCGCTGCGGCTCGTGCGAGCGCGTCCACATGCACCGCGGTGTGGGGATCTGCACCCGCTGCTACTCGCCGCTCGCTCAGGATGAGACCGGAGCCGTCCTGGAACTCTGGCGATCCAACTTCCTCGGACGACGGATCGTACGCGGGCAACAGGAGGGCGTCAGGCGCTTCAGACTACGATGCGAGGAGCTCACGGGGCAGACTGACGACTTCTCGGACCGGCTGCGCAAGTTCAAAGGCATCTTCGTTGATGGCGAGGACCCGGTCTCGCGAAGGGCGCGGGAGATTGACATGTTGTCAGTCACCACGACTATGGAGGTCGGCATCGATATCGGTTCGCTGCAGAGCGTCTACCAGGCGAATATGCCGCCGCAGCGCTTTAACTACCAGCAGCGCGTGGGTCGCGCTGGTCGTCGCGGACAGGCCTTCTCACTCGTCGTTACATTTTGCCGCGGCCGCAGCCACGACGCCTATTACTTCGCGCATCCTGCGGCCATCACAGGTGATCCGCCGCCACCCCCCTTCCTCGCCGTCGATCACGATCCCATTCCGATGCGGCTGCTGCGCAAGGTGTGGCTGAGGGCCGCCTTCGACCTGCTGAGGCGCGAATGCCAAGACCAGGGCGTGGGTTTTCCCAGCGATGGGCTGGTACCACCCGACGTGCACGGGGAGTACGTCCCTACGGACGAATACTATGGCGACGTGCCCAGCGAGGACTGGCAGGCTGAGTTGCGACGCGCGCTCGAAGCCACCATCAACGTGCGCGACGGGTTCGCTGCCGCCGCCGCCATCGATCCGCTGCAGAGGGCGCGCCTGCTCAAGCGAGCCACCGTCAGCGCGCTGATCGAGGAGATCTGGGAGCAGCGCCCATTCAGGCCGAACGGACGTCGAGGTCTCGCTCAGTTCCTTGCGGAGCGCGGCCTCTTACCAATGTACGGCATGCCAACCCGCGTCCGGCAGCTCTACCTCGGCCTGCGCCCGGAGACCGACGAACAGGACACCGATTACGACTGGTCAACGATGGATCGCGATCTCGATACGGCGGTATTCGAGTTCGCACCAAGCTCCGTGCTAACGAAGGACAAGAGGAAGCACCGCGTGGTCGGATTTACCGGCGACATGCTGCCGCCCGAGCGGCGGGGCAGAGATATCCTCGTGGCAGCAGCCTCGCAATGGCGGGAATCCGATCACTATGTTGCCCTGTGCATGCATTGCGGCTCGGCACGCTACTCTGTGGCTGTTCCCACAGCGGCTCTCAAGTGCGAGGACTGCAACGGGGAGGTCCCGTCCGACGCTTTCCAGCTCTACGTCACACCAGCCGGTTTCCGAACCGATTTTCGACCCGAGCGGAACGACCTCGACACCGTCGGGCGGATGGCGACCCGAACCGTAGCAACTGTGCTGCACCAGGGCGAGACCGTCGACGCCCGAAACATCAGAGTTCGGAGGGGCGCTGGCGTCACCATCATGCAATTGAACGATGGTCCGAATGACGATCAGGGATCTAGCAGCCGGTTTAGTGTAGTCGAAACGCCGGATCTCGGAGTTCCTATTCCGCCAACCGGCAATACGACCGAGATCCAGGACCTGCAGGCCATAGACCCGGAGCACGCCTCCAATCCATCCTCGGGAGGTCGGTGGGCGGTGATTCCTAACAGCGCGACAACCTTCGGCCTGATCGCGAAGAAGGAGACGGATGCGCTATACCTTGAGATGAAGTCGTTTGATCCGCGACTGACACTTGATCAGGTCGCTCGCCGGGGATTGCGCTCTCATCTTCCGACGAGGGCGGCCGCGATAAGCGCGACCCAGATGTTGGTGCAGCGCGCCGCGTTGGATTTGGATGTATCCTCGGACGAGTTCGAGGCGTTAGAACCCCGGCTCCGGGATGGACGCCCCATGCTACAAATAGCCGACGCGCTCATCAATGGATCGGGACTCTCGCGCAGGCTCGGTGCCGACCGGAGCGACGGGACTCCCCACATCGTCAACCTGATGCGAAGCATTGTGGAGGACGATATGGAATGGCCTCTAGTAGACCTCCTATCGACCGACGAGGAAGGCGAGCACGCGGCGCGGTGTCAGACGTCATGCTATCGCTGCATCCAGCGGTACGGGAACCGTCCCTATCACGGCCTTCTCGACTGGCGATTGGGCCTTTCCTACCTTCGCGCGATGATTGATCCAACTTACGGATGCGGCCTCGACGCTCGCGACCTGCGATATCCGGAGTTGTCGCTCTGGCCGCAGCGTGCGGCGGCCCTGGCGGAGACGGTGGCGTTGATGCGGCCCGGTTCGCTCACCGCGGGCACCCATGCCGCATCAGCGCTCCCCTGCCTCCACGAAGGCGGACGGACGGACGCTTCCAGCACTATAGTCGTCATACATCCGCTTTGGCGCCGCGACGGTGCGCTGGGATTGGCGCTCGCCGGTGGAGAGGCGATCCGCTTCGTCGACACATTCGAGCTGGAGCGCCGACCTCTTAGGGCTCTGGAGCAAGCGCGAAGAGCCGCAGCGTGACGGTGGTGCTCGACATCGAGGATCATCTACCGCGAGCGGCAGAACGGCGACGGCTCACTTGTGGCGAGAATGGCGGACGTAGTCGACGACTCGGGCCAGCTGACCACTATCTCACACATCATCGGGAGCGCTTCGCGAGCACTGCCCACTAGTCACCGTGCCGACTAATCCACCGTCGTCTTTGCTCGCAGGGCATTCTTGATATACTCCGGTTCACGAAGTCTGCATTCCCACAACACAAGAGCTCGCCAGCCGATGCTCTTGAGCCCCTCAATCGCCGCAGCGTCGCGTGCGATTGTCTGGTTGAACTTATTCGTCCAGTAATCGACGCGTGTGCGGGGCATCGTCGCGTGATCACAGTCCGGATGGCGATGCCAGAAGCAGCCGTGGACGAAGACCGCGAGATGATACCTAGGGAATACCAGGTCCGGGTTGCCTGGAAGATCTCGCCGATGGAGACGGAATCGCAAGCCCAAGCGATGGGCCATGCGCCTGACGATTATCTCGGGAGTGGTGTCTCGAGAGCGGACCGCCCGCATCGTCTTGCGTCGTTGCTCCGGGTCTAGGTTATCCACGCTACGGGTTCCTTGTTGCGAGCTTGCCATGCAGATATGGAAGGATCCCTAATCCCCGTAAGGCGGCTTGCACAGCAGCGCTCTCCTCCGAATGCTTGCCGCATGCGTTATTCGGCGGCTACATGACGCTTCACCGCTCAAGATGGTTGTCAAACGGATTTCTCGGCGAGTAAATGGTTGCCCTGGCTGGCAGACTTTGAATCCACGTCACCGCGCGCACCTTTCGACGTCTCTGGCGTCACGTCATATCCGTCCTTCACCTCGCTGACCCTGAAGCAAGTGCCGTTGAGTCGAAAGCTCCTGGGCAGAGAGATAGTGGCATGCGGGTTGGCCACCAGCTGAAAGTCGCCCCCAAGCAAGGCTGGCTTGTTCGCGGCATCGACACGAGAGCAAAGCAGGCCGCTTAGCGCGGCGCACTCTTTTCGTTGAAACACGCCCGTTGGGACAAGCGCACCAGCGGCCTTGGGGATTTCATTTCGGAAATGATAGCCCGTTCGAACGGCTTTCAGCGTCTCGCGATTTATGACGACGTAAAGGGGGCCAACCGTGAAGGCCGCCTGAAGGATACGGGGCGGCTCGGAATCAGCGTGTTCAAATCCAATCCCGCGTGGATTGATGGCGATCACGAAAGCGTCTTTGTCGGAGATCGTCCCGTTCTTGATCCACTGCGCGTATTGGCGATCAAACTTGTCCGAGATGCAGTTTAGATATCGGAGGATGATTTTTTCTTCTGGAACATTCTGAACCGTCCCATCGTGCTTCATTTCTGGCACTTGGTCGGCATGGCCATCTGCCCCGCGCGTCGGTGAAACGGCCTCGAACCAGATGCGGCGGTCTTCGAAATCAACACCGAGATCCGGTCCCGGCTTGGGCGCATGAATCTCGAATCCATGCTCGATAAAATAGGCACCAAGATACATTTCCCAGTAGCGAGCGTCGAAATTGGTCCGCAGCTCGACGAGGAATTGGGCGTCAGCGTAAGGCTCAAAGAGGTCCCATAACGCTTCGCAATGCTCCTTCGCTTCCTTCAGGGGGCCACCCTTCGCTTCGCGAATGTTGATATAGCCGAGGTCCGTAGCGGCTTCATTGGAGAAAAGGGGAGACTTAACCATAGGTGCTTCCTGGCTGCTCTGATAACGGGGATTATCCATCGACGCCGCGAGGGCAGTCTTGGCCGAATGAATTGAGAGACATTGGTTTTATACCTCGACGATTCGTAAATTTCGTCCACCAAATCAGCTTGATCTTCTACCCGAAACTGGGCCGAGTTGGATTGCAATTTTCCATTGGAAGCTTTGGCTGAGGAAGGGAATTTCCGCAAAGCGCTCGAGGTTCAATGAGGCGCGGATTGCCTTTATTTTGCAGCAGGCGGGTATTGCCGATGCCACGTTTTACGATTGGCGCAAAAAAATATGCCAGGTGACGCCATAGCTTTGCCTCGAAGCGGATCAAAGCGCCATACCGTCTTCGCATCGAATCCTAATTCGGCAGGACATATTCGCCGCAGCCATCACGGCCGCTTCATTTTCGATGGTCGCGGCAAGATAATTGCTGCAGAAACGCCTTTTATTGACTCTAGCCCTGACTTCAGCTCTTGATGCTGTTCGGTCTGGGCACGATCGTCCCAGACGAAGGCTACGATGCTGTCGTATATATCTGTCTTGCTGAGATACAGGCTTGCGTCTGCTGCGATCTCCTCGATGACCTTCGCGCATGCGGCTTGACCGCTACCGCGCATGAATTTCACTTCGACAATCGTCCTCAGAGATGGAATGCCCAGATCGGCACGTGGATGCTTGTGGCCAATCGACGGCAGGTTTTCTTCGTCTTCCAGGTCTGCAAACACCGGTGCGAGAACTGTCCAAAGGAGATTTTGGACATGATATTCGTTCTCGATCTCCCACCTTGCAATGGCAGAATTTGGCGTTCGACTTTTGGACTCGTATGTCCATAGTCGCATCGAGCGGGCCAAATTGTTCAATAAACTAATGAGGTCGTTTCTGTTCGCGCCAGCGATGGCGATCTGCCCCTGTCGCGCAAGCACGTGATCGAACAAGGCCAATCGAACCGCGTCACGACCCGGATCACCATTATGCGCTTCGAGCCGCGCTGTGATTTCCCAGCCCCGGGTCAGATCACCGCTATCACACGCTCTAATTCCTTTCGCATTCATGGCGACGGCCAGATCGGGCGGCACCAGATGCAGACCGGTCTCGCCGACCACCAAGCGCGCGGCTCTGACAAGCCCCGTCTGCCATGCATCACTCGACAAATGCGCTTCCGATTGAACCAGCAGCTCCCTCAGCCATTGGCGATCGCTGGGTTTCTCGTCTCTCACAATGCCGAGCGATACGCCAAGCAAAGCGATCCCATCGACTTCGAAACGAAGCGGCCGCTTTGGCGCAAAGAAGCCTCGACCGGTGAGATGCGTGATTTCATTCTGAAGAAGATCGTATTCCTCGGGTGTCAGCAAACCGCTTGCCGCGCCGTAACCGAGCGCAGCGACATATTCGGGATGGAAGATCTTTCCCGCGAAGCCTAGCGCCTCTTCGACACGCCGCCGAAGCATAGCATCGTCCGAAATCATCCATGCGCAGAATGCGCCAACGTGGCATGGGAGGTCTTTGCCTTTGGCGAGTTCTGAGACCAGCGTGGTTCGTACGTCATTGAGGTTCATCATGACTACAAGAACCACAAGGTGCTGCCGATCTGCCCGAAATGGACCGCGTCGGAATCCCAGCCCTCTATGGCGCTGAGCCCTGCTAGCCGTTGGGCAATCAAATCTGAATAGCGGATAGTGATCGGGTAGGCCTCGGGCGCCAACATCCGCCACGAATGGCCGGAAAACTCGAACGCCTGCCGCGCCAAATAGGTCATGTCAGTAAAGGTCGAAAGCCGATGCAGCTTCAAGAGACAAGGTCTTGGCATTCCGTCTCTCGCCTGCTTCAATTCCGAAGCGCCGGAGAACACAATCAAAGACTCGCGGTCTCCCAATTTCATGTGCAGGCCCCGCTCGGGTCCGAGCACGCCTTTTTTGGGAGGGCGATATCCTATCCCCTGTTGCGAGTTGTCGAAAATTAGGTAGGGATGGCTTGGCGCGATATGGACGAATGCGAACGTCACGTTATCCAGATCGAGCGCTTCCACGGTTCGCTTTATCGCTTCGGCCTCCGTGTCTTTTGGCGGTTTGAACATGTGAAAGACGAGGCGGACTTTATCGGTGCTGCGCCAGTTATCCTGCTTGCGAACCGTCATAATCGATTTTTTCAGCGTTTCGTAAAGCGCCTCCGCATAGCCTTCGAACGGCACCACGGCGGTCCGATCACTGAGCAAGTAGCTTCCGTCACTAGAGAAAACGGTCGTAATGCCAACAAACCTCTGGCTTGATCCAATCCGGCTGCTCGAAACCGAATGCGACCCCAAGCCGATTACCAGTTCATGGGCGACTGTTTGCTGAGAGGCTAAAAGCCACGGCACGCCGCCCAGCTTCGCATAGGTTGCGAGGCTCATATGGTTCATCGAGAATACGAGTTCTGTGTCCGGCTGCCCCATCGTTTCCAAGCGCACGCTTTGGACAGGCACGTCCCGCTTCAAAAACACCGACTTGGTCGCATAGTATGGATTTGATCCGTCATCGAAGCTTTTGAACTCTTCTTCTACCTGGACGAGTGCCAAGTCCCATTTGAATCCTTCGTCCGTCGCCTGCGCTAAAGCGCGGCGGCTTGCCGCCAAATAGTCTTTGGCACTTGCGCTCTCGGAAGTGAAAAAGGTGACGCTGGGTTTTTCCAGGCAGAAGCGACGCAAAAAGCCATCACCGTACCGCGCCGTCTTGTGCTTGCCACCTGTGAGGGTCTCCGGCATGCCGTCGAGAAACTTCGCGACAAAGCGGTCGACTTGCCCCTCATATTTGCCCTGGCATACGACGGCAATTCTCAATCGCTTCGGACTGAACGTTCTCTGGTCATAAGGCCCATTCTTTTTGAGACCCCGCTCGTTCCAGTCGTCCTTGCGCGTGCCGCTTGGGTCGAAAACGAGCACGGATTTTGGAATTATTTCCGTGGTCGGAAATTCTTGGCTCCCAGAGGCAAGCATCGGGCCGAACGTGAACTTCGCGCCGGGAACCGCCTCAAGCGAGGCCTTCTCTCTCAGGTAGGAAAGGGCATCATCAATCTGCTTCTTCCGGCCCGGCCCCGAATGAAGCGCCGCCGCTTCGGCTGCCGCATTGTCGAGAACCATCTGCGCGCTTCCGCAAAGGATTTGACCTATGCAGTAATCAAACGCTTCTCGCCGGGCTTCCAGGAAAGCCTCTGCCGCACAAACCGTTTCAAATCCTTCCTTATGATCCTCCAATATGAGGACATCGCCTTCGACTGCCACAACCCGCCCGACCAACATGCGCGGTTTCATGAGCCGCTCGTCACGAGGCGCAACCTCTATCTGCACGTATCGTCCCATCAGGGAAATGCCCAGCGCCATCAAATCCGCGCAGGTCCCCAATATCAAATTTTTCAGACGCGTCTCGCAGACAAGGCCCAGCGTTCCCTTATCGCGCGACCGATAGATCCAGCGTGTCTCGAATTTCAACAACGTTCGTTTTTGTATCCATTCGGGTAGATCCCGGTGTTTCACCAGCCCCCGCTGCGCAGCGCCGATCACCGTTACCGGGGCGTCGAAGAGAATGTCACGATTGCCGCTGAAAGCCCTGACAAGAGCAGCCGAGAACAGAGGCGGCCAGAGCGCAGGCGTTTTCGCAAGATCGACTTCTTCTCGGATATTCGCGAGCGGACTTTGCCCGATGACGATCGGAATATCGACGATAGAGTTCTCGGCCCCGTCGCGCCGAAAGACGTGAGTTTCATGGAACTCCCTCCGCAATGTTTCCAGGCGCTCTTTCGCGTAAGGCTGTCGACCAATCAGAACTTGGGTCTCTCCTTGAATACCGATCGGCGCAAAATTTATGGTGTAATTCGACATGGCGGGTTGGATATTTCAGATAAAGTGTTTTTATCTCTCAAATTACACTGAGAATACTAAGGCAATACAAATGTCGGCAGACGGGTTGAAAGGGTCAAACCACCTTTGGCCTAGCATCGAGATTAGGCCATGGGGCTGTATTTCGTATCATACAATCTAGCTGATTCAACTCTCGTTGTGGGTAGTAAAGAGTGGATCGGGGCGCGTGCCGATCTGGTTTTCTTTGGGAGCACGGTTCGGCGTTAGGCTGTCGTGAACCTCGCCATCATCGCAGGCTCAGGGGCTGCGACAAACCGCTGGCTAGTTCTCCCTTCTGGAGCGCTCAGTTTTGTTTTGCTGGGCTGCCACAAGTCGCTAAGAACCACGGTGACCACCGCGACGATGGCGTGCGCCCCTGTGATCCGCCTGTCTTAGGAAGACTTCTTCATCCGTACTCCTGGTTGATCACCATTCGTGAATTCAACACCGGCCTTTTCCAGCGCATTCCGGATGGCCTCCAAAGTGCGCGGCTTCAACTCTTCACCGTTTTCAAGTCGTGCCAGTGTGTTCGTCGAGACGTTTGACATGGTGGCTACATCGCGGACGCTCAATCTTAATGCAGCGCGCGCCATACGATATTGCTCGGAGGTAATTATCGCCATGGTGTATCGAAATCGAGTTGACATGTCGAATTAAGCGCAGCATGATCAAGCTGCAGTATCGATTTCGCTACCGTATGGCAGAATCGGTTTGCTGCAAACGAAAACGGCCCGACGAGGTGCTGGTAACACCATCGCCGGACCTGACCAGCAACCTGTTGAAGAGGTAAGCATGGCTGAGAATGAGAATACCCCGCCCAATGGCGAGGGCAATATACGCGTGGAAATCGTCACGCTGATATACGAAATCCAGATCCTGTTCGAGACCGTCGTGATGGCGCTCGAGAGTCTTAAGGTTCTGCCTGAGGCAAAGTCGATCGCCGAGCAGCTCGGCGTCATCCAGAAGCTCGCATCCCAGGCAGGAGAAGCACTGGAGACACTGGGCAACGCCATCCAACGGGTCTTCCAGCCGCGCCCAGCGAACTGAGGCGATCCCCGAGACATGGCGGCGTTCGCCGCCATGTCCACAGATCGGCCGTCACGCAGGACGGTTCTTGGCCGCGATATGCGCTACTCCACACCTCCATCATGCACGTCCTGGAAGTCCACGTCCGCGGTCGAGAGACCAGCTCACCCGGCTCGGCGTCGTGATGCCTGTAACCGGACGACCGCGGAATGGCTCCAGCGATGGCCGCCATGGCGCGAGCGTGAATGCATCCACTTGGCGAATGATCGCCAGCCGCCCGGTTGGCGTCGAGACCGATCTCTCGTAAGTACCGGAGATCCGTGCTCCAGGCTCTGGCGGAAGGTAGGCTGCCTTCAGCTCTCGGGCCAGCGCGCCAGCCAGACGCTGGGTTTCGCGTTGGCGCAAGACTGCGATCAGTTGCGGCTTGATCTCAAGCTCGCCTGCCGAGGTTCGGCGAGCGAGCCCTTTGCGGGCCAGCCAGTCGGCGCGGACGGCGAGAGCTTCTTTCAGCTCGGCTGCGAATCCGCGAGGATGATCCTCCAGGGTTTGGCGCTTCAAGAGCGCCTGATCCAGCCAGGTCGGACCGTCATAAGCAGGAAGCTTGTTGAGCTCGACCGTCGATAGGATTTCAAGGCGCGGTGTTCCGCTCGGCTTGCCATTCAGCCGGTTGCCGACGAGCGCCACAATTATGCCTCGCGACGGCACCTCGGAGGGGGTGAGGCGGCCGAGCTCGGCATAGTGGGCGCGGCCATCGAGGGCGTCGATCACCACCCAGCTGCGATCGGTGATTTCATCGACCATGCCCACGCCGGCGACTTTGCCGATGACCGGCGCCTTGCGGGTGCCGCGCTCGAAGACGGCAAGGTCGGCGGCGGCGCGTTCGATGCCCGCTTCGCGCAGCGCGCGCTGCATCATCTTGAAGGTGTCAGCACGCTCACCGAGCGCACGCAGTTTCGGCTCGAGCGCTGGATCGAGACGCCAGACGCCCGGCTGCAGCTCGGAAGCAAGGCCAAGCCGGCCGAGCGTCTGCAGGCGGCCGATCTGCAGGCTCTGCTGCTGCGGATCGGAGGCATGCATGGCTGTGACAGTGAGAATGTCATCCACCGCCCGTCCGACGATCTTGCGGTCAAGACGCGTCAAGCGCTCCTGGTCGACCTCCTTGGTCAATTTCCGCAGGCGCTCAATTTCAGTCTCGGGACCAAGCTCAAGGGTGACCAGTGCCTGGGCCCGCGCACGGATGCCGTAGGCGATATAGTCGCGCGCCATCACCAGCTCCCGGCCGTTTTGATCGCGGCCCCGGATCACGAGATGGGTGTGGGGATGCCCGGTGTTGAAGTGGTCGACCGCAACCCAGTCGAGGCGGGCATCGAGATCATGCTCCATCTGCGCAACCAGATCGCGGATGAACGGCTTCAGATCGGCGATGCGATCGCTATCCTCGGGGGCGATGATGAAGCGGAATTGGTGCGGGTCGTTCTCGGAGCGGCGGAGGAACGCCGCCGCGTCGGCAGGGTCATCGCCAGCCGTGTAGAGCTCTCCGGCCTCGCCGTCGCGTGTGACGCCATCGCGCAGGATGTAGTGGAGATGCGCACGAGCGGTACCGAGATCGCCAGCTTTGATGACCGCATAGCGCGCCTTCACGATGACACGGCGGCCGCTCGGATTAATCAATCCATTTGCGGCGCGCAGCCCAGCGCCGGTGCCACGGCGTATGCTGCCCGGCTTGAGGTGGCCGTAGTGGCGCAAGGCGCGTGCGCCGGTGCGCCCGGCAACGCGAAGCGCTTTGGTACTGTGGCTTTGCAGACGGCCGCGGCCGGCATCGCCAATCCGGCCGAGCTTGAGTTCAAGGTCGTCGTCCGCCATTGGTGCAGCTCCCATCGCCGGTGAATGGGCCGACGTGGCTATAGGCGCCGAGACGTCAAGATGGAGTCGTTATAGGCTTTTGATTCCAGGTGATATTCGGCAACGATCACGCTGCCATGCGATATAGGGAGTCGCGCCAAGTCTTGAATTCTCAAGGACTTTCTCGCTGCGTGGCGCTCTGTCTTTATCTTGATCTCCCGCCAGTCCCATTTGCATTCAAAATCCTCGTCAATCGGTTGCGTTCGGCTATGCTTATTCGGTCCGTGCGTAGTGGCCGGAACTCAACGGCTCAACGTGCTTTTGTGTTTTCGCGGGTTGACGGTTCTTGCTGTTCTGAGGATTTGAGGATGTCATGCAATTCGTCGAGGAGATCGGAGGGGCGGATCTGGAGCGCTTCGGCGATGTCGATGAATTCGATGATGCTCAAACGCCGCTCCCCACCCTCGTATTTGGCGACAAAGGATTGCGGCTTGTCGAGGCGCTTCGCCAGCTCGGCCTGGGTCAGGCCATGGTCAGTGCGCCGCCTGAGAAGCAGCTTGCGCAGCTCGAGCTGTCGCGGCGAGCGCAAGGTGTCGCGCATGGGAGAGGCCAGCCTGGATGTAAAGCGGCCTCAGGAAATAATCCCATTTCCGGATTATCCCATTTTAGGATAATTCGATAAGGGAGCTTAATCCGCGCCACCTGTCTGACCGGCGCGAACGGAGGAAGCGCATGGGCAAGACAATGACGCTGTGCGCCTATATTGAGCGTGCAGAGGGGACGGACGGTTCGGATGGATATGTTGCCGGGCTGAGGAGTGCCGACGGCGGTGAGGTCTGGCTCCAGCTCTTGCTGCCAGCAGACGCTGTCGAGTGCTCGGTCCTGAAAGGCGCGCGTCTCTCGGTCATGCTGTCGCCCTGCGGCAGACTCGTCCTCGACGCCGAGGGGCTGAGCGAAGGAGCCCTTGAGGTCGTCAGTGCGGATGCGCCTTTGCGGGATTTGACTCTGGAGAAGCTGGTGCGCCTGTGCCTGGAGCCCGCGCTCCTGAAGGGTGAAGACGACCTGCCAAGGGACCTTGATGCCCTTTATGATCAGTTGCAGCGGGCCTTGCAGCTTGTCAACGAGACTCGCAGCGGGCTGACCCGGCCAGCGCAATCTTGATCCCGCTGGAAGTGGCGCGAAGCTGAGCCTTGACAATGCTTCGGGCTGCCTTCACAGAAGGACGGGCACTATCGGCGTCGGCAGGCAGGACCTACACCATGGCGTCGCCGGCTCGTCACGGTCCGTCCGCCGAGCCCTTCGCAGCGGAAGCTCTTGTCCTCTGTGTGAATAAGCGCAATCAGCGCTTGCCGAAGAGGGGATAATGACGCGAATGGTGCTCGATAATGTCGAGTAGGCCGCGCGCGAAGGCTTGGTCGTCGGCCACGAGCATTTGGAAAATTCTCGATGCAGATAGTGCTGTCATCAGCCGTGTCGAAAGGCTCGCCGCGCCGCGCCGCGCGTCGTTGAAAGCGTCGAGGTTGGCCGCTCCAAGGCTCGTAGTCGAACCGCTCGCGCCATTTCAGCGCGGCGGGCATCTCATCAATGAAGTGCTCCGGTCCGCTCCTGAAGATCAGCATGCCATAGCCAAGGCTGTCGAGTGCCGCGATCGCTGTGGCATGGTCTTGGCGGCGTGCGAAGAGATTCACGGTGCTGTTGCGCAGGAGCGGCCAGTCGGCACGATTGTGCGTTTCGAGAAAGAACATGGCCTTCACAACTGGGTTGACCAGGAAATGACCCTCTTGGAAGTTTCTTTCACGAAGTTGCTCGGGCAATTTCAGCTCTGACCTGTGGGTCCGGGACCTTTGCCGACGCTGTCGCCCATAGCAAGGGGCAGAGACGATGGTTCACGTCCGCCTCGGCGATGTCGATCGCCTGGTGCCGATCGGCCGTGTCGAACTGCGCGAGACATCGGAAGGCGTTTCGTCGCCGCCTCCACGTTTCACGAAGTCAGGGCAACATGCCGACAAATGAATGCGGGAGGCAAAGCCTCCCGCAAAAAGCGGTCTGTCAATATTCGCTCGGCAGCAGGATGGTGTTGTCGGTGAGGTAGAGTTGGATCCGGTCTAGCGGAAAATCCGTGTATTCGATCTGCTTACGGAACACCGGATTGCCGTTGCCATCCTCGCAGGTGAGAAGGGCGGCGCGGTCCTTGCTGACCTCAAGCGTCCAGAGCTGGAACGGCTCGCCGGCAACCGCTCGGTTTGCCTTCTGGGCGAGGACGATTTCGTCGAGGAGCCAGTAGGCTCCGCCCTGCTCGGCGACGTATTGCGCGCCGTCGGTATAGAGGATGTGGCGGACCAGGCCGTGGCGATACCAGGTTTCGGAGCCGGTGAACTGCCGCAGATCGGCGGGGGTGAGCGTCTTCTCCATAGGGTGGTCCTTTCCCGGGCTGGCGGGCCGCCGGGGTGGCGGCCTCGATGCCGGATCGCCCGAGCCCTGCGGATGAGCGGGCGCGTCAACAGGCCGAAGGCCCGAAGCCGTAATGGAGGGTCCCTTCAGGGAGGCGGCCGTTCGGTGTTGAGGCACACGCGTGCAGGCTCAGAAACGGCATGGGAGAGGCCGCTTCCGGCTGGCCCGCCAGCCTGGGAAAGGTGGCTGAGGGCAAAGACGCCGCCCCTGGCTTAATGCGGGCGGTTTGGCGATGCGGCATTGCAGTATGCCGTCACGCTGCCATGACGGTAGAGCCGCTCCTTCACCGGCGCGAGAACGGCCTTTTTCAGGCGCGCTTTGGATGCAACTCATAGGTCCTGATTGAGATCAGCGGCTCGTGATGGACAACGTTGCCGGGACGCAATGCGATCCATATCGAAAATGTCGAGCTCTTGGCCGCATCGGCGTTCGATCGCTTCCCGCGATCGGGTAGTGTCCCAATTTCAATTCGGCTACCGCCCCGCTAATCTTCTCAGGTCACGTCCCAACAGGGATTGGGACAGAGCCGACCGTGCTTCTTAAATCCGGTCCAACCATTGAGATTGGCAAACCTCTATGCTTCCATCTTCCCTTAAACATGAATGAAGTTGGCGATGCCCAGAGCCGTAATTGTTGGCGGGACCGGACAGATCGGCCTTGCAACGGCCTGTCGTCTGCTTGGTGAAGCCTGGGACGTGACTATTGTAAGCCGCCACGCGACAGCTCTGCCGGACGGCTGTCGCCACACTGAAGCCCTGCGCGCGACGCTGAGACGTTACGCGCCGCGATCGGCTCGGATACCGACCTCCTGCTATCCTCCGTGGCCTTCGACGCGGCTGATGCGGAATGCCTCGCTCGGGCCGGGCGTACCGCGGGCCGTATCGTGGCGATCTCAAGTGCGGGCGTCTATCGTGACGAGGAGGGCAGAACTTTGGGTGAGGCGTCTGCATGCGGCTTTCCGGCATTCCCCGTACCGTTGACCGAGGCAAGCCCGACCGTCGCTCCAGGGCCGAAGACCTATGCGACCCGCAAGATTGCGATGGAGCAGGCGCTTCTGGACGGCGCGTCGTGCCCGGTGACCATCCTGCGGCCCTGCGCCGTACATGGCAGAAAGCAAGAGCGCGCGGGAATGGTGGTTCGTGAAGCGGTTTGCGCGGCGACAAACAGGATGAGAGAGCACCCAGATTGTCGCGCTATAGCGGTTACTGGATGGCAGGTCGGCAATCCCCTTGGCCTACCGTGGTCAAAGCCGCTTTCAGACCACGTCCGTCGCCGCTATCGCCAATGCCGTTCTGCGAGCGCAAGCCGGAGATCTGCCGGCAGTCGCCAACGTTTCTGACGCCGACAGCCCGACCGTTGCCGAAATCGGGCATGCAATCATGGACGTCATGGATGTTCGGGCTGAGCTTATCCGCTTGCCCGATTCCTCGACCTACCCGCCGGAATTGGGTCGAACACCGTGGTCGATTCCCCGGCCCATGGTGTGCTCGGCTGCGGCGGCCGCAGAATCGACTTATGCGCAGTCCGTCAAACCGGCGGTTGTCTGCTTCTCGACGTCGTTCGGAGCGAGAATTGGTGCGAGCGCCTACCGCAACTCGCAGCATATCCCGGAGATCTGTTCGACTACCAAGCCGAAGAGCGCGCGTTGCAGTTGCCGGGGGCAGCATCGCTGGCTGTTTGATGGCGCTGCGGGGTTGCTTCGAGACACAGCGGTCGTCTCGCTGTGGAGCCGCGGCGGCCGCTGTAGCCGCCAACCCCTGAAGGGACAGCTCCATGCGATTTCCGTTACGGTGCTTGACGCTGGAAGAAATGGATCGCGCCGCCACTGTTCACCGCGCCTCGTTCGACGACCAGCATCCCTGGCTCGCAGGTCTCCACACGCCTGAGGAAGACCGTAAGCGCTTTCCCGCCCCCACCTTCCACCGCCTGCTTTTCCGCGCGATGATCGGTCATGAGCCGAGAGCGACTTAACGACAACCGTAAGGTCGACCGTCTGGTCGACCCGAAGCCCTATAGCCCGCGCCGGATCGAGGTGATCACGGGGGCGGACACGCGCCGCCGGTCGAGCGAGGAGACGAAGGCGCGGATCGTGGCGGAGAGCTTTGCCGAGGGCGCGGTGGTTGCGCAGGTGGCGCGCCGACGGGGGCGAGACGCGGGTGAAGGATTTCGTTCGCGGCCTCGGACGACGCCTGCGCCGGAACCGGTGGTGCGTTTCGAGACCGTGCCGGGCCGGCAGATGCAGGCCGACTGGGCGACGGTGGGGCGCGGCGCGGGCAGGCTGTGCGTGTTCGCGACGACGCTGGGCTGGAGCCGTGCGGCTTACGTGGAGTTCTGCTCCGACGAGCGGATCGAGACTTTGGTTCGCTGTGCTGCCGGCTCCTCAGACGAAGGCGTTTTCGCCAACATCGGCGCACCGCTACCCGAAAAACTGCCTCTCCTTCAGAAGGGCGGAGGTGCGATGGATGAGTTCGGTGAAGATCTCACTTTCGAGGTGACGACACACTTTTTCGGCAGGCGGCTTGATGACTTCGAGGGGATACCGTTGCAGATGACCCAGTTCAGAAAACCACCCGCCACAGGGCGCAGCTTTTTCGGAAAACGCCTCGGGCGCGGGTAAGCATGAGAGCACCCGCTAACTGTCAGTCAGCACGGTGCGCAGCTTGATGAGCTTGGGAGCGATCTGGGGAGACTGATCAGCCAGCTCGTTGATGAGATTCAGAACGGCGCGCCTGACATCGGGCGGCGCTGTCTTCAGAAGCCTCGTAAGATGGCTGCAGGCCTTGTCGTTGTTGAACACTCGAGAATAGAGAGTGGCCAACCATTCCGGGGCCTGCTTGACGAGGGTCGGTGACTGAGCCAGCAGATGAGACAGATACACGCTTTGAGCGAAATGCTCGACAGTATGAATGAGCGAGAACATGGCCTCGTCATACATGCATTTGTCATCAAACAGCCCGAAGAGTAACGGAACTGCATCCGGATCGTCCAATGCGATGATCTCGGCAAGTCCCGCGTCGAACTCGCGGACCCAGCCGGGGCTGTTCGATGTGCTAAGCGATCGCAGCCTGGCGACCGTGTCTTCCAAGGTGTTCATTTTTCCGTCGGCTTTACGGTGAGGTGTTGAGGATACTTGGCCTTTCTGTCCGCGGAACTGCCGCCACAAGGTCAATGATCAGCGCCGGTTCATACGTCAACCGACGCAGACCAACCTCCATCTACCAGACCGGGCCTCGTCAGAGGACAATACGACCGCTTCCGTTGTTGCAATGGAGCGTCGCCGATTGGAGGGATCGATCTTCTTCACCATGGGCTCGCCTTCGCAGCGTACGACCTGGCGGGTGCGTTGACCCTCCAGCAACGCGCATTCACAAATGCCAATTGCGCCAGCGTGCCCGGAGATCACACCTGTGAACAGCGTTCTGCCGTTGGCAAGCCGGAAGACCTCCTCGATCTGCATTTCAAACCTCACGGCACCCCTCCTTTCTCGACGCACTGCGACTATTCATCACCGACCACGTCATCGGAAAATCGCAGCTCAGCGAATCAGCACGTCGCTGAACACCAGCTTCGCGCGGACCTCGGCCAGCGAGGCACTGTCGACGCTCCATAGCCGCAGGTCACTGTCATCGAGGCTCTGCAACGTGGAGCCGCGATCCTCCTGAATGAACTCGCGCAGCGACGTCCCACCGCCGACCTTCGCGGCCAGCTGCTGGTCATTGACCAGATAGAACGGATAGACATCGCGCAACTTGCGGACACGGTCGCTCGGCGAGGAGGCGTACCACGCATTCAGCAGCTTGCTCTCCGCAGGCGTCAACTTGCCATCATCCAGCCCCAGCACATGAAACAGGGGCTTTTTCTTGATGGGCTGGCACAGGGCGTAACCGAAGTCCCACTTTTGCAGCGCGACCAGCGATGCCAATATCCGCTTGAATTGCGGACCACCGAAATCGGCGAACCGTTCCTCGATCGACAGCGTCAGCAGCGACTCGCTGATATTCGCGATGTGCGCAAGACCAATGTGGGCGAATGCGTCGTAGCCGGGCTGCTTGCTGCCTTCCGGATTGGCCACTACAGCCAGCGTACGAATTCCGGCAAATCCAGCCTGCGAGAGGCGGATCTGCGCCGCGCCGCTGAACGGCACCAGATCGCCGGTATCCTGCGGACCATCCGCAGCGAAATAAGTTGGCTTGATGCCCAGGTCCTGAAAGGTCGACAACGCCAGGTCAAAGAATTGGCCAAAGCCTTCCGCCCCCGGCGGTGGCACCGAGTAACTAAAAAGCGCAAGAGCCCAAGCGTTCTCCTCCATTTTCCTCAGATCCCCTATACTTGCGGCAGGCCACAGAGTATCCAATGATCTGCCATGCGCGCAAAGGACGAAACGCCTTCGTTCCCGTACGAATCGCGTTGGCAGAAGGGACGTTCGAAGGCGGTGCCAGCGCCGCGCTGTAGGAAACTGCAATGATAGTCGACTATGGCGACCTGGAGCCGTCGGGCGATCACCTGACGCTCACCTATCAAGGGGCGGATTTTACAGGCACCGCCGTCGAGAAAGATCAGCACGGCAACGTGATCTCGGAAGTGGCATTTCGCGACGGCAAGAAATACGGCCTATGCCGCGAGTGGTTTCCGGGTGGCCACGCTCGCGCCCAGGAAACCTACGCGTTCGGTGTACTCCATGGCGAGTCACGCGAGTGGCACGAGAACGGCGCACTCAGGGCGCAAGGCGTCTATGAGCTTGGCATTTGCCTGCACAAGCATGAGTGCTCAGACGACGGGAGCGTAATCAACGAGATGACGCTGACCGAAGACCATCCGCAGTACCGGACCCTGCAGTTGCTGCGCGCCAGCAGCCTGGGACAGCGCGCACCGCGCCTGGAATCGACATCAACTATCTACCTTGCGCCACGCACAAGCCATGACTGAACTATCGATAAAGGCATTCGACGCATTGGCAAGAGCGACTTTCGCAGCCGCTCTCGAACCGCATGGATTCACCGCAGCGGGATCCCGCCGGTGTACGCTACATCGAAAGATTTCCAACAATGTCTACCATTTCGTGGTGGCCGACAGATCTCTCAGACTGTTGCAGTACACCGTCCATATCTTTCCGCACTCGCCGCTGCTCGACGCCGACTTCCACTCTAAGTTTCCCGACAATCTGGGATTCACAACCGATGTAGACGGATATCTTTCGGAGAAAGGAGTCGGCATGCGCCAGCGGTGGTATTGGTGCAAGAACGGCGAGAGCTTCGAAAGGAACTTTCAGACAATCGTTCGTCCGGCCCTGCTGGAACACGCGATTCCGTTCCTCGACAGCCTGCCGGATCTCGCATCCTTTGCGCGTGTCGTTCGTCGCGGGTACTTTGCGGAGCGATTGAAGGAACTTGGGTGGAACATCCGCGAATAAGTGGGAATTGCGGGTTACAGCAGCTTCGCAGTGGCCTGCCCGCCGGCGGGCCCCTGCTTCTTGAGATAGAGGTGCGCTTGGCTGACAACTTCCACGGGCGAGCGCGTCTTGCCCGCGAGGTTCCAGTGCGCGATTTTCAACCAGGACAGCGCTGTCGTGTACTGGCCTGTGCCAATCCAATCGTTCAGGGATTTCCCGAGCAGTTTTTCGGCGTGCTTCGACGCATCAGCGCGGTTGCCCGCCTGCAGATCCGCAGCGATCGCAAACCCCGCCGCGCGAGGCGTGCGTGAGCCCTCTTTCAATTTTTTGCCGGCCTGGGCTTCATATCGGTCCTCGAACTGCAAAGCTGCGTCATACTGCTGCGCATGCAGCCCGAGCGCCGCTGCGATATCAACGCTGAGGTCCAGCAGTGGAGGATTGCGCTCGATCTGGTCAATATGTGCGCGGAACGCTTCGTCGAAGAGCTGTGGCATGTCCTCGCCGGTGAGCAGCCAACGCGACATGGCGTAGTCCGACCTGATGCCGCCGGGGCCACCGGCAAATGTGCCCTCCTCACCTTGGGCTATCGATCGTTCCAGCCATTCGCGCGCCGCCCAAGCTTGTTCGAGCGCCGGCTGATCCATGCCGACCAGCAGGCCGCGCACCGCAACGATGAGTTTGGTGTGCGCGCCAGAGCACAGATTGCGGTTCCTGGCGAAATCCTCGGCGTTGTCCCGTTGGTACATTGCGAAGCCAGTGACCGACTCGAGCCGGTCGCGCTCTGCGACAGGATCGTAGCTTCGCGATTTCATGCGTCCATCCGCGTTGCCAGCTGGCCCCATGAAAATCCTCCCCCAGTTTTCCGGGGTGAATCATAATTCACAGCCTGCGGCAAATGAACAGGCGCGCAGGCTCGCGCGTTCAATAAATATCGGGCGACGACGCGCGGAAACAGTCTACATTGTGCCCGACTGTGACAGCGGCGCCGATGACGCGGCGGCTGCGCTAATTCTTCAGCGCGGCCAGCTCGGCACGGTTGTAATCGACCATGGCCAGAAAGTAGTCGCTGAAACTGCCAAAGCGCTGCACTTCCGTCCCGGCGAACCAGATGACGGGCGCTTGCGAGGAAGAACCAGTTCTGTCGAATGCGAACACGTCCATGTCCATATCCGTGGCAGCAACAGGCAAGAGCGCCGTCCTTCCGACGCCCGAAGTCTTCAGCACGCTATCATCCAGATAGCTGACTATGCGCAGTGCGTTGTTCATTGCTGCGTTGCCGAGCAGTTCCTCGGTTCCGAAAAGCTGCACGCTTTGATAAAAGGCCGGCCAACCGTTGGCGTGGCGCAAGAATTGCGCGTAGTCCTCATCCAGCTTGTGATCCAGACAGGATTCTGCGGCCGAGATTTGGGCCTCCGTAGCCGCGACGCGCGGCAGATGGTAAGGTCAAAGCTTGCCGGTATCCGCCTTGGCCAGCTCGCTCTTGACGAACGCCATGACAGCGATTTCCTTTTTCCAGTCCATCGGAGCCTCGACCCTGAAGAATGAGTTCGCCAGTCCCTAATGAGCAATAGTTGAGCTGCCCCGGTTCCCTGGACACTGAGTTAAGCTAATCGCATCCGTTCCTCGTAGGCAATCGGGCTCAAGTAGTCGAGTGTCGGCGGCGTGGATTATACAACGAGGTTTGAGAACACCCACAAGACCGTTCTTCGCCAGGTTTTCTATCCGCATCATCCGTGGTCGGGCCAACAGGTCGGCGTGCACGCGACGATCGACAAGCCTGATGGCGTTGTTTTCCGCTGCGCGCTGGATGGGTCGGAAGCGGATCGATGGCTGGAGATCCCAGCCTGGATGTTCGATCGGGCCGGATGTCCTCACGCGGCTTCGATGACGGCGGAACCTTTTGTCAGCTTGGACGCACTCGCAGCCCTGTCTGGGCTTCTCGATCTGACGTTGAAGGATCGGACACCATCATCGAATGCCCAGCTTTCAGGCGCATGCAGAACCTCTCATGACCAGAATCGGGGAGAGGCTCATGTCACACAAGACGGCGATGTCGAGGGGAGAAGGCCGGCAGCCGCAACTGCCGCAGATGGATCTGTTCAAGAACGGTTTGCCCGGCAGCTTTGCCGGCGCACCGAGATGGCCCGAGTTGCCGGCGAAAGCGCGGGCGACGCTGACCAGCCTCATGGCGCGGTTGATCCTCGATCACGCCGAAAAGACCGCGACGCCACCCCGCAAGGGAGATCAGCTATGATCACTGACAAGGTCCGATCTCATCATCTGGAGCGCAAAGCGCTCCTCTACGTGCGGCAGTCTTCACCGCATCAGGTGCTGCACAACCGTGAGAGCAGCACGCTGCAATATGCTATGCGGGATCGGCTGGCGGCACTTGGATGGTCCGAGATCGAGGTCATCGACGAGGATCTCGGCCGCTCCGCTGCCGGCGGCGTGCAGCGTGCCGGCTTCGAGCGCATGGTGGCGCAGGTCTGCCTCGGCAAGGTCGGCGCGGTCTGTGCCCGCGAGGTCTCGCGCTTCGCCCGCAACAGCCGGGGCTGGCAGCAATTGATCGAGATGTGCCGCGTGGTCGACGATCAGGAAACGGTTTACGCGCCCCGGCACGGCAACGACCGCCTGCTGCTTGGACTGAAGGGGAACCTCGGCCTCGCGCAGCATCCCAATAATCTGCTCCGTCACAAACCGCTTCCGTGCCATTCCTCGTTCCCCATCTTCGGGTTGGAAATAGCCGGTTTCTCTTAATCAATTTGGTATCGGTTCAGGGGAGCAGGCCACCGGCTGAAGTTGTTGGGATTGCGAACATCAAATCTTCCGTATCGCTGCGCGCATCCCTGTGGGTAGATCTGCCGACCGGATAAGCACCGTGCGCGCGATAGAATGCGATCGCATTTTCAATGATAGCGAAGACGTCGAAGCACGCCTCTAGCACGCCCAGCTTGTCGAGTGACGCTAACAGCCGCCTTAGCAAAGCCCTGCCAAGGCCGCGGCGCCGATGAGAACGGAGCAGGTAAAGGGCACCGATGCGATCCCCGCGGACATGGCCAAAGCCGACGATGTCGGGGCCGTCGACTGCCACCAAGAAGATATCGCCGTCACGCAGCGCGCACCGCCATCGCAGTGCGCTTTCGTTCGGTTCGAGCGCGTATGCCTACGACCCCAACCGCATGGAGTAGGTGTCCCAATCGGCCTGCACATGGACCCGTGCGATCGCCGGAACATCGTCAAGCACAGCTTCACGGATCTGGAACATCTCAGCTTGAGGTTGGTAACGTTTCGATCAGTGCAAGCCTACTCGATCGGCAAGTGAAAGTCTCAGATGAGTCGAAGCGGCCGATGGGCGCGCTGAAACAAACGCCACCCGAGATGGTTAGCGGTCTTTGACCGCCTCGATCCACATGAACGCGGCTTCCTCGTTGTCCTGCTTCTCGACGGAAGAAGCGCGAACTCTCACTCCGGAATCGGCCAAATACCCCAGCGTTTTTGCTTCGCCGTTGTGGCCAAAGAACATCGTGGTTCCTAGCCATTCGCCGGTCCACTCGCCCGCTGCGCCTGTACCAAAGCTTGCGACCAGGGTCCCGCCTGGCCTCAGCCACGCCGCGATGTTCGCGATCAACGGGCCCTGCTGGATCGGCGGGATATGTGTGATCGAATAGAAGGCTCCGACAGCATCGAACGAGCCGGCTTCAAACGCAACTTCACACATGTCCGCCTCGATAAACATCGCCTCCGGGACGTTCCGCCGAGCCCTGACGACCTGTTGTGCCGACCCATCGACACCAACGACGGCGTGCCCCAGTGCAGCAAGATCACGTGCAACAGGGATGCCCGCACCGCAACCGAGATCGAGAACCTGGCCCCCGCCGACTGGCAAGGCGTCGATGAGCCGCCCCACCCATTTCCGACGAACGGTCGAAAAGCCGAATCTTTCCAGGTAGACGTCTGCAACATCGTCGTAGCCTGAGGCGACAATGCGTTTCGGGTCGGTGGACATGCCCTTCACCTTCGCAGACGGGCAGTCAATCGTCGAGCCTTGTCCGCGAACATCCTATTGCTGGCGTTCTCCCACCGTGCGAGCTTTGGGCCGTGAGCGGAGAAGTGCTGATGCTGGTCGTATTTGGAGGCCTACCGGGAACAGGTAAGACAACGATTGCACGTGCCATCTCGACTCGGCGCTTGGCAACCTATTTGCGCATCGACGAGATCGAGCAGGCGATACGATCAGCAGGCGTTCTGGCCGCAGTCGTTGGTCCGGCTGGCTACACTGTGGCTGTGGCGGCATCCAACCTCAGGAACGGCGGCTTGGTGATCGCTGATTGTGTCAATCCGGTTCAGGAAAGCCGTCAGGGCTGGCGCTCAGTAGCAGCACGTGTGCAAAGGCCGCTGTTGGAAGTCGAGGTGATATGCTCCGATCCTGTTCAGCATCGCCGTCGCGTGGAAGACCATCGCTCGGACATTGACGGCCAAACGCCTCCAACCGAGCGGAATAGCGGCGAGTGCCCGTATGTTTTTCACACGCGTTTCGCGCGGTAAGCTGCCCGCCGGCTCGTCAGTACGCAAATGATATATTTATAGTTTTGCGATACCGGTCGCGAAATTACTATTTCCGGAATAGCCATAGTATTCGGTGGCCATGAGTGTGCTTGCCGCAACGCTGGAATCCGGGATGTTTGAACTTCACTCTCTTGCCCGTTACTAAGGCAAAGACACGGACGTTGAGCAGCGCAAACGTGATGAGAAGGTCCGTCTCGGGAGCATCTGATGAGCCGGCACGCCAATGCACTTGCTTGCCATAGGGAACGTCAGCAATAGCTATCGAGCGGTGTCAGCTCGTGACGAGATGCGCGATAGCCTCAGTACACGTTGCATCAGCCCGGAATCCCCCCGCCGTGAGGGCATTGAAGGGCAAGAAGCCGAGCAGCACTTCGGCCGCCCCAGGCGAAGCGGCGTTTTCATAGAAAGGCAATCCCGCATTGGCGGGAAACTGGCCCGGTTGTCCCCGGGAGCATCGGGGCAGCCCCGCCCGGACTGTCCAGGCGGGGCATCTCGGTGCGGCTCAGTCGCCGTTGCGGCGACCGTTGGGGCGGGACCAGATGAGGCTGTAGCCCTCACCGTCCTCGGCCTCGAAGAGGTTGGCGTAGATCGGGGCGGTGAAGCTCGGGTCGTCGAGCTTGAGGCCCAGATAGTCGCGGCCCTCGTTCGAGCGTTTGGACCAGGCGGCGCCGATCTCGGCTCGGCCGACGAAGACACGGTGGCTGGGGGCGTTCTCGCCGGTGGCCCGCGTTTCAGGGACGATGCGGACGTTCTTGGCCTGGACGCTGAGTGTGACGATCTCGCCGCTGAACTCGTTGCCGGTCTTCTTGAAGGTGCCGATGGTTGCCATGTCAGTTCTCCTTGATCTGAAGCTTCGAGCCCGCACCATTGCGGCCTCGATGGCGATCGGCAGGCCGGAGGGGATCGACGGCGCACCCCGAAGGGGCTCGACAGCAAAGGAAGAACTTTCTTGCCTCGCGAGGAATGGGCGCAGCCCAGGGGACGAAAGTTTGACGCCGCTGTTGCGCCATAGGCGATCGAGGCTTCAGCCGGCCTTCGGCCAGATCAGGCCATTGAAGAGGCCGCTTAGGTGCGCTCGATCCGGCGCGGATCTCATATGGAGAACGTGGCGCCCCGTCGCGACCGCCCAGGACACCGGCACGCCGTTCAGAGCATCGGCTTTCCACCACGGACAGGCAGGCACGCCGCATCCCGCCGATAGGAACACCACGACCCGAAGCGTCCATCCTGCTGCCTTGTCCGATCGCCGAGTGGGGTGCCCCGTTTGCGAGCGCCTCGAAGGCCGGACGTTTCGCGCCTCAAAAGCCGGGCGCCCGGCACCATCCGATCATCGTCCAGCATGATGACGGAACGGAGCGGCTTAGAGCTTCCCTGGTCCGCGCGCCGGCCGCAGTGGCGTTCAAGCCGTAGCGGTGCCCTGTCCGGGGCCGGGCGCGGTCATCGCCGTCACCCGAACGAATGCTGTGATGCTGACTGCAATCGCACCGATCACGGAGAAGACGATCTGCCAGGTTTCGGAGGGCATGGTGTGCTTCACGATGCCGTATGTTGCCTGGTAGCCGGCGATTGCGGCTGGGGCGACGAAGGCGAGCGCGACGAGGAGCTTCAGCCACATCGGACGGAGGAAAATGAGCAAAAGCTGGCCGATGCCGAGAGTCGCGCCGGCGGCAACGACGCCAATGGCGATGGCGCCGAGGATGCCGGCGCCGGTCTGATGCGCCCAGATGCCGGCGGTTATGCCGGCAAGCGCCGGCAGCGCGAACACGGCGAGCGTGAAGAGCAGCCAGCAAAGCACGCCTATGGCAGCGAACAATCCGAGGATGGCGAGGATGATCATGGTGGTGGTCTCCGTGAGAGTGGGTCTGACGGTTGCGCCTGCCACCACCACCACGGCACGATCGGCAGCATAGCCGAAGTCGGCCCACCTCAGGAGCGGAAATCGAACCGATCTCCGCCCGCGAAAGCGGTTCGCCTCCGGTCATGGGGCGAAGGGATCGATTTCGGCTACGATGTCAGCATCGCCGTCGAACTCGTTGGAGGGGACGACAGAAAGCGTGCCGTCTCCGGCCTTGAAGATGACGATCGCGGCCATCAGGGTGGTGGCAAGGCTGAAGGCGAAGGCTTGAGCATCGTTGAGGGACATCGGTCTGGCTCCTGTTGCTTGAGCGGAGGACCATCCCCCGCTGACAGGCGCCCGACATGTCGGACTGAGAGCTGCAATCACCGCGTGAGGCGCAGCCGAAGCGGCGGCACGCGAAGCGTAGCCGACCCTTCACGGGTTGATGGCGTCAAGCGATCAGCCTGACCAAGGATCAGCGCAGAGAAGCGGGGGTGGTGCTTCCCGACGGGAGCCGTTCGTGTTCCAGGTCAGCCAAGGTGAGCCGCACGGAGCCCAGGTGGAGCGTTGGCTATGAAGTCCCGATAGGCGTAGTTGATGAGGTCGCGGACCAGTTCGAGGAGCCCGCCGACAGGTAGACCATCGAACGGATCGCCATGGGCCATCCCATTGCGGCGCTGGCTAAGGCTTGGCTCATATGCGCCGGTGACCAAGCCGATCGCGGTGCCGCCGGTGCGGACAATCATCGGAATGTGCGCCTCGTCGAGGCCGTCGAGGTCGACCATGTGCTTCAGCAGCGAGGCGAACGAGCGCTTCTTCTTCGGAACCTGGCCGCCATATCGGTCCATCAGCGTGAGCTCCAGGGCGATGAGCGCGGCGAGCTCGCCGGCCTTCAGCACGTCGAGGTCGATCCAGCCGAGAAGATAGAGCGTCTGCGCGCGCCTGAATTTGAACTGGACGATGTCGGGTATGCGGGCATCGATGCCGAGGCCGACGATGAAACGTCGCCATTGATCGGGTTCGTCGAACTGGATCATTCCTCCGGGGAGCCCGGGCGACGGCCATGCGATGATCAACGGTGCTTTGCGAGTGGCAAGTTGAATGTGGTCGAGATCCAGATGCGCCTCCTATCAGCGGAAGTACAGTGTTTCTGCCGACAGTATCAGATTGCGGTCACTTGTTTGAGGTCGCGCGGCGCTCACACGCCGCCGAATTTCAAGACCGGGATGCCGAGTTTCTTCGCCTTGTCGGCGAGGTTGGCCTGGATGCCGGTGCCAGGGAAGACCATGACGCCGATCGGCAGCACGTCGAGCATCTGGTCATTGCGCTTGAAGGGCGCCGCGCGGCCGTGCTTCGTCCAGTCGGGCGCGAAGCCGATTTGGGGCACGCCCCGGTGATCGGCCCAGCAAGAGGCGATCTTTTCGGCGCCCTTCGGCGATTTGCCGTGCATCAACACCATGCCCGGATACTTGGCGTGGACCTGGTCGAGCTTCGACCAGATGAGGCGGTGGTCGTTGAAGTCGAGGCCTCCGGTGAATGCGACCTTCGGCCCGGGCGGCAGGAGCACCTCCTGCTCGGCACGCTTCCTCGCGGCGAGAAAATCGCGGCTGTCGATCATCGCCGAGGTGAGATTGCGGTGGTTGATTTTCGACCCGTTGCGCGGAAGCCAGGGTTTGCCGACGTGACGCTCGTAGAGCGCGCCGGCCTGGTCGCGCATCAGCTCGAGCGCATCCTGCCGCTCGACCAACGTCCCGCCTTCGGCAACAAGCCGTTCGAGCTCGACCGATTTGACCTCGGAGCCATCCTGTTCTCGTTGAGAGCGGTGCTGCGCCTGCTCGTTGTCGTCGAGATCCCGCGCGATCCGCTCGGCGGCGCGGTGGAAGACGTTGGCGGTCGACCAGAGGAGATCGTCGAGATCGGGCTCGATGCGGGTGTCGCCCAGGGTGGAGATCAGGGCATCGAAGATGTCGGCGATCGCCCCGGCGATCTCGTTGCCGTCGGGGAGCGGTCGCGGATCGGGCTCGTCGGCGAAGGGACGGTAGCCGTAGAGCTGAAGCTCGGTCAGGACGTGGTCGGTCGGAGAGGAAGCTTGGGTAGCGTCGTGGTCGTCATGCTCGCTCATGGGATGCTCCGCCCGCTGGACCGCGACCGTCGCGGCCTTCATGGCGACGACGCCGTCGGGCGGGCCGGACAGGCACCCGGAGCGGAAGCGAAGGGCCGAAGCGAAGCGGAGGGCCGCAGGGGCCGGCTATTTTGGCTCGCGATGGAAAGGCCCTCTCCCTTCCGCGCGCCGAGCTGCGTCGGGTGGAGAGGGCCGCCGGAAAATAGCCGGCCCCAAGGTTGCCCGGCCGGACCGTTTGACGGCAGATCGCCCTCTCGAAGGCCGAGGCGCGGTCCTCCGGCGAGGACGAAGCATCCGAGCGGTGCGGTTGGCGGCGAGCCGCCCCGCATCCCCGTTCCGGCTACGCCGCCAGATCCATGAAGCGGGCGACGTCCTGCGGTGCGATCTGGACGCGAATGGCCGCCCGAAGCGCATCGACGCCCGGCATCCGCAGATCCTCGTTGAAGTCCGCCAGCACCGGCGACAGCACGATTGCCTCGATGCCGGCCTGCTTGGCGCGGTCGATCAGCGTCGCCATCGCGCCGTCGCCGGCGGGATCGTCGTCGCGCGCGATGTAAAGGCGGCGCAGCGTGTCCGGAAACCGGATGGCGGCGAGGTGGGCTGCCGAGAGCGCTGCCACCACCGGCATGGTCGGCAGAACGCATCTGAGCGACAGCATGGTCTCGATGCCTTCACCGGCCGCCATTACCGAACCCGCCACGCCGAAGCGCACGGCATGGCCCAGAAGATCGCCCATTGACCGCTTCGGCCTGTCGATGGGCGCCTTGCCGAGCGTCGCCTCGCTAAAGCCATCAGGGTCGAGCCAAGTGCGGTGCCCACCAGTGATCCGGCCGCCGAGATCGGTGACGGCGGCGATCATTGCCGGCCATATCTCGGTCGGCTCATGCTCGTCGGGCCGATAGTAGCAGCGCGGATGGAAACGCAGCGCCCCGGTTTCGTGGAAAGCGGCAATGCCGCGTTTCCGCAGATACGCCTCCGCGAGCGTCCCCGTTATCGGCTGCGCCATGGTGAACAGTCGCCGCGCCGCCTCCGACGATCCGGTCCGCGCGGCGGGCTTGCGGCTTCGGTGCTCATTGGGCTCGGGATGCGGCAGGCTGAGGAAGCTCCGCGCCTCGTCGGCGACATCCTTGAAGTCGACGAGGCCGCACGCCTCGCGGATCACGTCCAGTAAGTCCCCGTACTCGCCGGTCGCGGCGTCGGTCCAATGACCGGCCGCACCCTTGCCGGTCTCCGGCCCCTTGAGTCGCACGAACATCGAGCGGCCCGGCGTGTTGCGGACGTCGCCGACCAGCCAGTAATTGCCCTGGCGGCGGCCGTGGGAGAGATAATGCCGGCAGACCGCCTCGGCCTGCCGGCCGAGGCGCTGCGACAGTTCGGAGGCGTCATGGCTGGGCATCACACCGCCTCCCGTTCGGAGGCGTGCTCGATGGGATAGCGCTCCAGCACCCTGGCCAGGGCGGCGCCGCCATTCGCGTCGGTCGGCACGAACATGCGCAGCTTCCACGAGATGATCTCGTGGAACAGACCATAGGCGCGGAGCCGGTCGCGCATGGTGTCGGTAAAGCCCGACAGCTCGATGCGATGGGCGCCCATGATACGCACGCGGCGAAGCTGGAGCCCTTCGGCCAGGTCGAGCACGGTGCTGCCGTCCAACAGCGCCGCAAAGGCATCGTCCGGCGTCAGCGTAACGACGCCGGTCGCGAGCGCGCCCGCGGCCCAGGCCGAGGAGACACGGCGGCCGATAATGCGCTCGCCCTTATCGGTTTGGAGCCGATAGACCCGCGTCGACTCGTTCGGCAGGCGCTTCCAGATCGGGAGCAGGAGGCCGGCGACGATGTGGATTGTCGAGTCGGAGAACTCCGGCACCTGCGCCACTTCGCGAGTCCAGGCGACCGCGAAGGCGTCGCGATCGGCGTCCCGCCAGTGGCTCTCCGCCATCATCGTCAAGGACGCATGATGCTGCTCCATGGGACGGAGCAGCCGCACGCGGCGTTCGATCTCTCCGTCGTCGAGCATCACGCTCGGCGCAGTGACTTGCACCGCCGCGCGGCCGGAGCGCTCGTTGACGAGCAGCGTGGTGCGAGGATCACAGAGATGATCCAGCGCCTGGTCGAATGTCAGCGGCCGGTTGCGCACGCGCTGCGTGATGGTGAGCAGCCGCGTTTCCGCCGCAGTGGCGGGATGCGTGTAGATCGTGCGCCGGTCGGTGACGACGAAGCTTTCCGCCTTCAGCGTCTCCAGTCCGATGTCATAGGTTCCGCTGGCGATGGCGCCCTCGATCCTCGCGTTGAGGAGTTGCTCGAAGGCCGTGAACAGCACGCCCTGCAGGTCGATGGGCAGCGCCAGCAGCCGGTTGAGGAAGGTGGTGATCGGAGGCAGCGCGTCCCTGACGCCACCCTCATCCACCAGACTGAGGCCGGTAGCCTCCTCGAAGCGCTGCAGCGGGCAGCCCTCGACCTTGCCGCGCACGATGAGCAGATAAAGCTGCCGCAGCGCGTCGCGGGCGTGAGGGCTTTCCAGATTGTCCTCCGGCCGGAACAGGCCCTGGCCGCCGGTCTGGCGCTGGCCGCGTGTGATCGCGCCCAGCGTGTCGAGCCGGCGAGCGATCGTGCTCAGGAAGCGCTTCTCGGCCTTCACGTCGGTGGCAATCGGACGGAACAGCGGCGCTTGCCGCTGGTTGGTCCGATTGGTGCGACCGAGCCCCTGGATGGCGGCATCCGCCTTCCAGCCTGGCTCAAGCAGATAGTGGACACGCACGCGCTGGTTTCTTGCCGTCAGCTCGGCGTGGTAGCTGCGCCCGGTGCCGCCTGCATCGCTGAACACCAGGATGCGCTTCACATCGTCCATGAAAGCGGCGGTCTCGGCGAGATTGGCGGAGCCGGCGCGGTTTTCCACCATGAGCCGATCGCCTTTGCGGATCACTCGACGCGAACGGCCGGTGACCTCGGCCACCATGTCGGTTCCGAAGCGCTGCACGATCTGGTCGAGCGCGCCGGGCACCGGTGGCAGGCTGGCGAGTTGTTCGATCAGCCGGTCGCGCCGTGCCACCGCTTCGCGGCTCTCCGCCGGCTGGCCGTCGCGATAGACGGGCCGCGACGAGAGATGGCCCTCCGAGTCGGTGAAAGGCTCGTAGAGCTGCACGGGGAAGGAGTGCTGAAGATAGGACAGGACATATTCGCGCGGCGTGATGTCGACGCGCACGTCGTTCCACTCCTCGGTCGGGATCTCTGCGAGACGGCGTTCCATGAGCGCCTCGCCGGTCGAAACGATCTGCACGACGGCCGCGTGCCCCTCCTCAAGGTCACGGTCGATCGAGCGGATGAGCGTCGGTGTCTTCATCGAGGTAAGCAGGTGCCCGAAGAAGCGCTGCTTGGTGCTTTCGAAAGCCGAGCGAGCCGCGGACTTCGCTCGGGCGTTCAGCGTGCCGGTTTCGCCGGTGATGTTCGCCGCCCGCATGGCCGCTTCGAGATTGTTGTGAATGATCGAGAAGGCGCCGGCATAGGCGTCGTAGATGCGCCGTTGGTCATCGGTGAGCTGGTGCTCGACCAGCTCGTATTCGATGCCGTCATAGGAAAGCGAACGCGCGGTGTAGAGGCCGAGCGAGCGCAGGTCGCGGGCGAGCACCTCCATCGCCGCAACGCCGCCGGCCTCGATCGCCTCGACGAACTCGGCCCGGGTCGCGAACGGGAAATCCTCGCCGCCCCACAGGCCGAGCCGCTGGGCATAGGCGAGATTGTGGACGCTGGTGGCGCCGGTGGCCGAGACATAGACGACGCGGGCGCGAGGCAGCGCATGCTGGAGCCGGAGCCCCGCGCGCCCTTGCTGAGAGGGGGCGATGTCGCCCCGGTCTCCCTTGCCGCCGGCGGCGTTTTGCATGGCGTGGCTTTCGTCGAAGACGATCGCCCCATCGAAATCGGGGCCGAGCCATTCGACGATCTGCCGGACGCGCGACGCTTTCTCGCCGCGCTCGTCGGACCGGAGCGTGGCATAGGTGGTGAACAGGACGCCTTCCTGAAGCGTGATCGCGCGCCCTTGCGGGAAGCGCGATAGCGGTGTCACCAGCAGGCGTTCCATGCCGAGTGCCGACCAGTCGCGCTGTGCGTCCTCGATCAGCTTGTCGGACTTGGAGATCCAGACGGCCTTGCGGCGCCCGCACATCCAGTTGTCGAGGATGATGGCAGCCGACTGGCGGCCCTTGCCGGCGCCGGTACCATCGCCCAGCATGAAGCCGCGCCGGAAGCGGACCGCGTCCTTCGCATCATCCGGCGCCGCCGTGACGAGATCGAAGGTCTGATCGACAGTCCAGGAGCCGGCGAGAGTGTCCGAGTGCGCTTCGCCGGCATAGATTACGGTTTCGAGCTGGGCGTCCGACAGGACGCCGTCGGTCACGAGGCGGGCGGGCAGACGCGGACGATAGCTCGGCCTGGGCGGCGCGACCGACGCCATGGCGGCCGATTGCACCAGCTTGGTGGGATGCGCCTGAGAGCCCGGAATGCGGATCGTCTGAAGCCGATATTCTTCATAGATTGCATCTGTCAGGCGCGCGCCCTCGGCCGGCGTCCAGTCCGCGGTCTCATAGACGAGATCCACGGCCTCGGGGTCGGTGAGTGGGCGCTTTGCGGGCGGTTTGGAGGCGGCTCGGGCGATATAGCCGCCCACGGTCTTCGGAATGCGAGCGGCCGCTGCCGGAACGGCGACGGTGGCGGCCACGGCGGGACGAGGCGGCACATGCTTGGCGATCCAGCCGATGAGCGTGGCGACATCGGGGGCGATCCCCGGCGATGCCGGGGATGCCGCCGGGTCGTCGGCGGGCGCCTTGTCGATGACGGTGAGGCGCGTCTCGATCGTCGTGCCGTGCTTGGCATAGACCGCGCCGTCGATCGCGGCGGTGAACACCACGCGCCCGCGCTCTTGCAAGCGAGCGAAAGCCGCCGTCCAGGCTGGGGCGTCCGGCGCGAAATTGGCGCCGGTGATAGCGACCAGTCGCCCGCCGTCGGCGAGGCGGGCCAGCGCCGAGGCGACGTGGCGGAAAGCGGCGTCGGCCATTCGGCCCGAGACGTTCGGCATCGCCGAAAAAGGCGGGTTCATCAGCACGACGCTCGGGATCGCCGCTGGACTCAGATGATCGTCTATCTGCGCGGCGTCGAAACGTGTGAGGGGTACGGCCGGAAACAGGCAGGAGAGCAGTCCGGCGCGCGTGCCGGCTAGCTCGTTGAGGATGAGCGTGCCACCGGCGATCTCAGCCAGGATGGCGAGCAGGCCGGTGCCGGCCGAGGGCTCCAGCACGCGGTCGGCCGGCGTGATGGCGGCTGCGATCAGCGCGGCGAGGCCCAGCGGCGTCGGCGTCGAGAATTGCTGGAAGGCCTCGCTCTCGGCGGAGCGGCGCGTATGGGTCGGCAGAAGCCCTGTGATTTTCACGAGCAGTGGCAGCGCGGCCTCCTGAGAGCCGGCCTTACGCAGAAGTGCCTTTCCGTATTTGTGCAAGAACAGCACGGTCGCCACCTCGCAGGCGTCATAAGCCGTCTTCCAGTCCCAGGCGCCAGACGCATCGGAGGCGCCGAAAGCGGCTTCCATGGCCGAGCGAAGGATCGGGGCGTCGACACGCTGGCCATGTTCGAGATGGGGGAGGATTTGTCGGGCCGCCGCGAGGATGGCGGGGGCCGGGTCGATCACGGGGACGGACGAGAGCGACGCGACGTCGGCGGTGGCGCGCGGAGAATGTTCGTGCATGGGGAAAACCTTAAAGAGAGCCGGAACGGGACGAGCCTGCCGGCGCTCTCTCTCGACCGAGCGGGCTCAAACCCGTCCCGGCTTGTCTCTGCCTCTAGGCGGACTGGCCGTGGCCGACATGAAACAAGCGCCCGGCCGTGAGGCGGGCGCTTGTCCGGATCAGCCGAACCGGCGGCCGGCTTCCGTGAAGGTGTAGTCGTTGGCGATGATCGCCTCGTCGACCGCCTCGTCCGACGTCAGATCATCGTAATCCCGTTCAAGCTGGCGATAGAGCCAGCGGGCGAGATCGCGCACCGCCTCGATGACGGCATCCTCGGCATCGGAGGTCATGTCCTGCCAGGTAGGGCTGTCGCGTTCGACCGCAACGCCCATGCAGTATTCGTGGTAGTAGCGACCGCGATGGGTAATAGCAGCGCGGAGCTGATAGAAGTTGCGGCGCTGGATCGCCTGAAGCGCATCGGCGATGCGGTGAAGCTCGTTGTCCTTCGGCGCGTACTTGCGGATTTTCCGTGGCGCGGCTTTCGCATGACAGTAGCGCCCCTCGAAGCAAGCCCCGTCGCCCTGACTCCAGAATCCCGAGAACCAGATGCAAGGCTTCCGCCGCGTGCCACCGCCATAGAGGCGAACCGCGCGCGTCTCGAGGTTGACGCCGAGGATCACGCAGATGCGCTCGAAGTCGTCATAGACGAACTCGAACCAGTCGTAGTCGAAGCCCCCCTCGTGATACCAGGCGCGGGCCTTCTCCTTCGCCGCGTTGGAGAGTTTGTCGAGGCGATAGACGGTGGTGGTAATCTCAGGCATCGGGATCGCCTCCGACCAGGACGATGGCGAGCCAGTCATCGGTGTTAATCCAGTCGGCGGTTTCGCCCGTCGCCAGGTCGAGCGCGCGGGCGGCGTTCTCGGGGGTGCCTACATCGAGCAGGCGGGAGAAGTGCGTGAGATAGTTGGCCATGTTGGTCTCCGTAGAAAAGCCAAAGCCCGGTGCGATGGCCGGGCTCGGTTGGTTGGGATGATGCGGTACTCAGGCTGCTGGCGGGGCGTGGATGCGATCGTCGTCGAACTCAACGTCCTCGATGACGGCTTTGCGGCCGCCGGCGTGATGCGGTCGATGAAGGCGATGACGCCTTCGCGCCGCTCGTCGATCTCGATGTGCTCGGGGTGGGCTATCGACTTCATGGCGATCGCGGCCGCGGCCTTCGCCTTCTCGATCGCTTCGGCATCGGAGTTGGCCTCGACGGTGAAACCGTCATAAGCGCGCACCCAGAAGCCAATCTTGACGATGTATTCGGTCACGGCGCGTCTCCGCTGTCTGGAGCAGCCATGTTCATGTCGGTGCGCGCCGCGCCCGACTCCCCAAGGCCGGCCCTCGTGAGGAAATCTTCGATGAGATCGTTGGTTGATTTGCCGAAGATCGCGTCCGGCGTGATGAGCACGGCCATGCCGCCGAAGCCATCCGGGCGCATCTTGCTGCAGGTGAAGGCTGCGACGATGCTGACCTAGTGCAGCGTTCTCGATCGTTTGACGATGTCCTGAAGGAAGAACTCCCAGGATGTGCCGCTGAGATCGAGGTCGACGTCGGCGGCATTGGGGTCCCCGGTCGCAAGCTGTTCGGTCACGCAGGCATGGGCGGCGGTCTCCGTGTCGCAGGGTGCGGCGAGCGCGCCTTCGATCTCGGCGCGTGTCGCGAAGACCATTGTCGAAGGGCTCTGCTCCGCGAAGAAGCGCCAGCCCTCGCCATCACGCTCGCACTCGAAAATTCGCGAGAGAAGCAGGCGCTCGATGGGTGCCATGTCCTCATCGGGAATGGTCTGCTGAACAACGGTCTGTTCGAAGTAGTCGGCCATGTCGTGTCTCCGGATACGAAGAACCCGGCTCGACGGCTGGGCGGATGGATTGGATGGTGAGAGGATGTCAGTCTGCGGCTCGGACCTTGGCGACGATCGCCTCGGTCGTCGCGAAGGGATCGACGAGCTTGTGGATCGGCTGGGCGCGGCCCATCCACGGCTGCGGGCGGATACAGCGGACCCAGTCGGCGAAGCTCGGAATGAAGCCGAGATCCTCGAGCACATGCTGTTCGCCGATCAGGCGGACGGGCACGACCCGGCCGGTCGAGATGGTGAGCGTGGCCCCGAATGTCCGCTCCAGCTCGAATATGCCCTGCGCATGATGGCGCAAGGCCCGGTGGCGGAAATCGGCAGTGATCTCTTTCGACTCATCGAACCACTGGTGCAGCGGCAGATAATCCTCCGCCGTGCCGCCCCATTTCCGCGCCGAAGAAAGCGCGTGGTGATAGCAATGTCCCATCGTCGCCTCCTCAGAAGGTGTGCATGTCGTTTTCGGAGGCGGTGTACCGCTTGTTGTAGTCGAGCGTGATTCTGTACTCCGCCACGTCGAAGGTGATGTCGCCATAAGCGCCGTCGTCGTTCTCCCAGCCGCAATGGGTCTTTTCGAGAACGTCATAGGCCAGGCTCTCGACGGCCGTTGCGATGCTGACGGATGAACGCATCGGCTCGAATCGGCCCCACACGGCCTCGGCGATTTCGACCGTGTCGGCAGGCATGGCAATGTGGTCATCACCGGCCCCGACTTCGACATTCCTCAATCTGGCCGGAATCGCCAAAGCCGTCGAAGGTGACGATGACATGCGTGACGCCGGCCAACGCGAGTGCATTGAGCAGCACGGCCTTGTTGAGACTGAAAAGCTCGGCCTCGAGCTGGGTATGAAGAGCGGCCAGCGTCTCCCATTCAGAGAGCGGCGGCTTGGGGCTTGGCGCGGCGTCGGAACCGTCGGTCATGAGGATCTCCTGAAACGAAAGCGCCCGGCGCGAAGGCCGAGCTGTGGGACGGATTGGACAGAGGGAGCGGGGCGACCTACGCCTCCCCGCGCGGCTCTGCTAATCGGCTGCGACCGCAGGCGGCCGGTCGGCGTCTTCGGCTGAGGCTTCATCGTCGTCTCTGGCGAGGAATTCCGGCAGCGCATCGGCAGCGCCGTCTGCGTTCGCTTCGCCGGCTCCGGCCAACGGCTCCTCGGAATCCGCGAGGCGCAGCGGTTCGGGCAACCAGCCAGTGCTGGCCAGGAGCCGCTCTGCTTCCTTGGCCATGTCGCCTTTCTTCAGATGGTCGATGAGCTGCGCGGCCTGTTCGCCTGCGCCCTCGCGTACCGCTTCAAGGATGCGGCGCTTCGGCACGCGGCCGAGATAATTGTCGATCGCGGGCGTCCAGCCGACCTCGACCATGTCGAGGCCGGTGGCGCGTGCAAGTCGGTCGGCTTGGGCCAGACGGCGCTCCAGCCCATGCTGGGAGACGCCGTTGCCGCCATATGGGTTTGGCTTCTCATAGAGGGCGTTGATGCCGAAGCTGACGCAATGGGCGAGCAGCGACAGCCGGCTTGTCTCGTCGAGTGCGGCGAGCCAGTCCCATAGGGCTTGGTCGTCCTGCGGCAGATCGGTCTTCCAGGCCTCCTGCCGTTCGGCAATCGACCGGGCGGACGGGCTGTCCTTGAGGTCGGCAGCCTGAACGGAGAAGAAGACATGGCGCACCGAGGCCTCCAGACATCCGCCGCTCGTGGCGGTGCGCTGGAAGGTGTCGACGACGAGCTTGTGCAGGAGCGTCGTCAACGCAATATGCGGATTGTTCGCCACCGCGTCGCGCAGCGCCAGCGTGCGATGGGCGGTCAGTTCCATCATCAGCCGGTCGGGTAGCGGTTTGACGGTATCATCCTCCTCATCTTCCGACTCGGTCGGCTGACCGCCGATCGTGATCACCGCGCGCTGCACGGTCGGCGTGCTGGCGCCAGCGCCATCCTGATCGTCGGATGGCGTATCACCGCCAGGCTCCTGTCCGGGCTCAGAGACCTGCATCTCGTCCTCAAGGCGGACATAGCCGCGATCGACCGAGAGCTTGCCATCGGCACCGATGCTGACGAACACGCCGGCGCGGGCGATGTCGGCGGGGTCGTAGGTGACAGGGTGATTGTCGAGTTGGCCAAGCGCCGCTTCGATCTCGCCGAGCCGCTGATCCGCCTCGTCGGGCAACTCGTCAGCGTCTTCATATTCGGCTTCGAGCGTCTGGTATTCGGCGTTGAGCGTGTCGATCATCGCCTGTTCCTCGGCGGTTAGGTCGGCCGTCACACCGTCGAGCTTGCGCAGGTCGCGCGCATGGCCATAGGAGAAGTCGATCGCGACCTCGATCCACTTCCAACCCTCGGCGGCGATCTTCTCCGCCTCGGCCTTGAGCTTCGCGGCGACCAGGCTGTCGAGCAGCGCGACATCCTCGAGCCAGCCGCCGTCGTCCTGCTGGAAGAGATCGCGCAGAGCGACGCCGCCCGCCGCTTCATAGGCGTCAAGACTGACGAATACCGCTCGCTTGTCGGAGGCACGTACGGTCTTTTCGGTCAGCATGCGGCGGATCTGATAGGGCTCCTTCGACCAAGAAGCAGAGATGGTCTCCCAGACCTGTTCCTGGCGGGCATGGTCGGAGCTGACGGTAAAGGCCATCAACTGCTCGAGCGACATGCCGTCCTCGGCATAGATGTCGAGCAGCTTCGCCGAGACGCTGGCGAGGCGCAGGCGCTGCTTCACCACATTGACCGAGGTGAAGAACGCCGCCGCGATCTCCTCCTCAGAGAGCCCCTTCTCGCGGAGGCCCAAAAAGGCGCGGAACTGGTCGAGGGGATGGAGTGGCGCGCGCTGGATGTTTTCGGCGAGCGAGTCGTCCTCGGCGAGGATGTCGGTCGCCGGATCGCGCACCACGCAGGGCACGGGGGCGTTCTTCGCCAGGCGCTTCTGCTTGACCAGCAGTTCGAGCGCCCGGTAGCGGCGGCCGCCGGCGGGGATCTCGAACATGCCAGTCTCGGCGCCTTCGGCGTCGAGGATCGGTCGGACGCTGAGGCTCTGAAGCAGCGTTCGCCGGGCAATGTCCTCGGCCAATTCCTCGATCGAGAGGCCGGCCTTCACGCGCCGGACGTTGGCCTGGGACAGCACCAGCTTGTTGAAAGGAATGTCGCGCGAGGACGACAGGGTGATCTTCTGAACGGCAGCAGCCATCGGGATGGTCTCCGCGACGGGCGGCCGAAAGCCTCTCTCTCGGCCTCCAACCCGTCACGAAGATGGCGCAGCCCTCTTCCTCTGCTCCGGGCCGTGAAGCCGGAGAAATCCGGCATCATGCGGCCTCCATCGGCTCGTGAGTATCGAGAGGCGCCGTGGTTTCGAGACTGTCGTCATTGGGCAGGAAGGCGAGCAGATAGTCGGCCGCTTTGCTGGCCTGCGACGCGGCACGGACGATCGCACGATTATCCTCGCGCAGAACCTCCGCCCAAGAGCCGATGTAGTCGGCGTGCCGCACAGTCGGCACGATGCCGAGGGCTGCGCAGCAGAATGCCGCTGAGATTTCGGCGATCAACTCCTCGAAGGCGTATTTTTTCGAACCGAAGGATCCGGAGAGGTCGCGGTTCAGGCGGCGGGGCGCTCCGCTGGCATGGGAGCATTCGTGCAGGGCGGTTCGATGCCAGTTGATGGGCTCGAAGAACGCCTGGGGCGGTGGGACCATCACATAGTCGTGCGCCGGAACATAGAAAGCGCGATCGCCGCCGATCCGAAACTCGATGCCGCTTGCTTTGATGAGCGCCTCGACCTTCGGTTCGATCAGACCAGGTTCCCGCGCCGGCGCTCCGATGGTGATGTCGTCTGGCAGTCCTTCGCACTGCGCCGCGTTGAAGACCGTGAAGCGTTTCAGGAACGAGATCGCCTGGGCGTCTTCGCCGATCTCGTGGGCACGCCTCTTCTCGTCGTCGGGCACGAAGCGGTCGGCGTAAACGATGGTAGTTCCGTGTTCCCCGCGCCGGACATGGCCGCCGAGCGACAGAGCCTGGCGGAAGGTCAGCCAGCTCTGGCAGGTGAAACCGCGCTGGATGACGGCTCCCCAGAGGATAAGCACATTGATGCCGGAATAGCCGCTCCCTGTAGCAGCGTTCTTCGGCATGGCGAGCGGCGCATTTGACGCGGCCGTATCCCAGGGCTGGATCCATGGAAGCCGGCCGGCTTCGAGCTCGGCGAGGATCCTGCTGGTGATTTCGGCATACAAGTTCGTCCGGTCGGCGCCGGAACGAGTGTGCGCTTCATGTCTGGGCATCGCGGGTCTCCGCGACGGGCGCCGGAGGCCTCTCCTCCAGCTCTCAACCCGTCACGGAAAACCCGTCCGCACTCTTCCTCTACAGTGAGGGCTCCCTCAGAAAGGGGGGCCGTCGCAGGAGAAGGCTTGCCCATGGCCTCGCTTCTAAACGAGCTACAGGTGAGTTCTAATCATCTTGTGATTGACTTCTAATTATCATTGCCGATAGTTCTGATTGCAGGAGCTGACATGTACGAGCGATTCGTGGAGCGTCGGGCGGAGGAAGCCCTTTCAGATACCCCGGTCGTGCTGATCGTGGGACCGCGCCGGGCAGGCAAGACCACGCTTGTCCGAAAGATGGGGGACGCGGGCCGGACCTATATCACGATCGACGATCAGACGGTCCTCGAGGCCGCACGGTCCGATCCGGCAGGCTTTATCCGTGCTCTCGACGGGGGGCCATCATCGACGAGATCCAGCGCGCGCCCGACCTGCTGCTGGCGATCAAGAAGACGGTGGATGAGGACTACCGCCCTGGCCGCTTTCTGCTGACCGGTTCCGCCAATGTGCTCACCCTGCCGCGCGTCGCCGACAGCCTGGCGGGCCGGATGGAAACCATCCGCTTACTGCCGCTGGCCCGTGCTGAAATCGCAGGCAAGCCACCGACCTTCCTGGAGCGCCTGTTCACCGGAAAGCTGCGGGGCGACCGCAAGGCGGTTATCGGAGACGATCTGGTCCGGCTCGTGCTGCTCGGCGGCTTTCCCGAAGCGGTCAGCCGCGAGAGCGAGCGCCGGCGGCAGGACTGGGCGCGGTCCTATCTGACGTCAGTTTTGATCCGGGATCTCAGGGATATCGCCGAGATCGAGAAGCTGACCGAGTTGCCGAAATTCGTCCGGCTTCTGGCGGAGCATTCGGGGCAGCTGGTCAATTATTCGCAGTTCGGATCCAGCATTAATGTCAGCTACAAGACAGGCCAGCGTTATGTCGCGCTTCTGGAGCAGGTGTTCCTCGTCGCGACATTGCAGCCCTGGTACACGAATGCGCTGAAGCGGATCGCTAAGACGCCGAAGCTGCACTTCCTCGATTCCGGCCTGCTTACCACGGCGCGCGGATTGAGCTTCGATAGGGTGAAGACTGATCGCGACGTGTTCGGCACACTCCTGGAAAGCTTCGTGTTCTCCGAAGTCTTGAAGCTCATGACGGGATCGGACCTGCGGCTGACGCCCTATCATTTCCGGGACCAGCAAATGCGCGAAGTAGACATCGTGCTGGAGCGCGACGATGGCATGATCGTGGGCATTGAGATCAAGGCATCCGCGACAGTGAAGTCCGGCGACTTCGGCGGGCTTCGAACCTTGGCCGAGGTGTGTAAGGAACAGTTTGCCTACGGCGTCGTGCTCTATGACAGCACGGATCTCGTGCCGTTCGGCGACAAGCTGGCCGCAGTGCCTTTGTCAGCCTTGTGGAGTTGAGCGTCAGTGCGATATGCGCCGGAGGCGGGCCGGTCGCCGGTTTGAAGATTACTCCCATTCGTGTATCGAACCATTCTCATGACCTACCCTCCGATCAATCCGTTCGATGCCGGGCTTCTCAGCGTTGCGAACGGAAATGAAATCTACTGGGAAATATCGGGCAACCCGGATGGAAAACCTGCTCTATATCTCCATGGCGGCCCGGGCGCCCCTCATGGCTCCGGTGGCTATCGCCGTCACTTCGACCCGCAACAATATCGCATCGTAGGGATCGACCAGCGTGGATGCGGCCGAAGTCGACCTCTCGCCATCGACGCTCTCGGCGAACTGCACCACAACACGACCCAATCGCTCATCAAGGACATCGAGGCGGTTAGGAGACACCTTGGCATCGAGACGTGGCTGGTGTCAGGCGTGTCTTGGGGGACGACGCTTGCGCTTGCTTATGCCCAAGCGCATCCGGAACGGGTTTCGGAACTGGTACTCGTCGCAGTAACGACCACCAGCAGGGAAGAGGTCGATTGGATCACCGAAGGTGTCGGGTGCATATTTCCCGAAGCCTGGCAGCAGTTTGAGCAGGCCTCAAGCAGGCGGGCCGGAGAGCGGATCGTGGAGGTTTATGCGCGGCGACTCGCCACTGGCGACATACAGGACCGGCTGCTGGCAGCCCGCGCCTGGAATGATTGGGAGTCGACCCACGTCTCACTTGATCCGAATTGGGTGCCCATCGACCAGCGTTTCGATGAAACATGGGGTTTAACTTTTGCAACCCTCGTCACGCATTACTGGTCGCACGACGGATTTCTGCAGAACGGCAAAGAAATACTCCGCCACGTCTCCACGATCGCCCATATTCCAGCCGTGCTCATCCATGGCCGTCGCGACATTAGCGGGCCAGCGATAACGGCCTGGCGGCTCAATCAGCAGTGGCCGGCAAGCCGCTTGTGCATCGTGGAAGCCGAAGGACATGGCGGGCCGCAGTCGATGGAGGAGATGCGCATCGCGCTCGATGCATTCGCTTGAGGACAATGATCAGGTCTCGGAGCGCGACGATCGCATAGCCAGCCGCGGCCGAAATTCAAGCTGAGATAGGCCGGACTTTCCTCACCAAAACCAGAACCGGCTTTTCCTTCAAGGCTGCTACCCAGACAGCTTCGCATGCAATGCATCTTGAGCATTGCCGCGCCACGAGATTGCCCAAAAGGCACTCCTTTGTTTCACAGGACTTCACTAGGCTGCACAATTTACTCCATTGAGCATTCGCTGCTGCTCGACCATCCTTTTCAGACGGTTACACGGCTGAAAGGGATTGTCCGAGGTGTCGAGCGTCAAGGTCCATAGTCTTCGAGGGATTTGCTGCTTTCTGATCGTGCTCCTCTGTCTCTGGGGCGCGACGGAATGGACGGCAAGTGCGCTTGGCTTTCACCCGGTGCTCGGACGGCCGTGGATAACGCTGTTCGGCATTCCACTTTACGCGCCGTGGTCGCTGTTTGGCTGGTGGCTGGCCTTCGAGGAGCAGGCGCCGCATGTATTTGCCCGCGCCGGAGCGCTGGCGGCTCTCGGCGGAGTTCTCAGCGCGTGGATCGCGATCGGCGGGGGGATCCGGCGTGGCCGGGCCGGCAAGGCCTCCAGCACTTACGGCTCGGCCCGCTGGGCGTCCGGACATGACATCCGCCAGGCCGGTCTTCACGCGGGCAAAGGGGTGATCCTTGGCTGTGTCCGGAACCGTTACCTTCGCCACGACGGTCCCGAGCATATCCTGGCGGTAGCGCCGACGCGCTCGGGAAAGGGCGTCGGCCTCGTCATCCCGACGCTGCTCACCTGGTCCGGCTCGGCCGTCATCCATGATCTCAAGGGCGAGAACTGGGCGCTGACGGCCGGCTGGCGCGCCCGGTTCTCCGACTGCCTGCTCTTCGAGCCGGTGAGCCCGCAATCGGTGCAGTTCAATCCCCTCTTCGAGGTGCGTCGCGGCGTCAATGAAGTCCGTGATGTGCAGAACATCGCCGACATCCTCGTCGATCCGGAAGGCGCAAGGGAGCGCCGCGATCATTGGGAGAAGACGGCGCATGCCTTGCTCGTCGGCGCCATTCTCCATGTGCTCTATGCCGAGGAGGAAAAGACCCTCGCGCAGGTTGCGCATTTTCTTGCCGATCCTGCCCGCTCGATCCGCCGCACGCTAAGGGTGATGCTGACGACCAACCATGTTGGTAGCGAGGACGCACCGCGGGTGCATCCGGTGATCGCCTCGATCGCACGCGAGTTGCTCAACAAATCCGAGAACGAACGCTCAGGCGTCGTCTCAACCGCGATGAGCTTTCTCGGCCTCTATCGCGACCCGATCATTGCCGCCAACACTGCCCAGTCGGACTTCCGGATTGCCGATCTGATGGGCGGCCCACGGCCGACCTCGCTTTATCTCGCCGTGCCGCCATCGGACCTTTCGCGCACCCGCCCGTTGATCCGGATGCTGCTCAATCAGATCGGCCGCAGGCTCACCGAACAGCATCAGGAGCACAGAGACGAGAGGGCGAGGCTGCTCCTGATGCTCGACGAGTTCCCGGCTCTCGGTCGGCTCGATTTCTTTGAGAGCGCGCTTGCCTTTCTTGCCGGCTATGGGATCAGAGCGCTTCTCGTGGCCCAGTCTCTCAACCAGATCGACAAGGCCTATGGCCCCAACAATGCCATCCTCGACAATTGCCATGTGCGCGTTGCCTTTGCGCCGAATGATGAGCGCACGGCCAAGCGTCTGTCCGACGCGCTGGGCACCGCAACGGAAGAGCGCAACCAGCGGAATTTTTCCGGACGCCGCTTTTCGGCCTGGCTGTCGCACACGACGATCTCGCATCAGGAGACGGCACGCCCGCTGTTGACGCCCGGCGAGGTCCTGCAGCTTCCCCAGGATGAGTCCCTGGTCTTCCTCTCCGGCATCCCGCCGATCCGGGCACGGAAATTGCAATACTTTCGCGACCGCAATTTCCTGAAGCGCTGCCTGCCGGCACCGGCTCTGAAGGCGAGACAGTCGGTCGAAGAAGCGGCCTCCCATGACTGGGCCGGGTCCATCCGCGTTCCGCATCCCGCCCTTGATTACGGATGGGCTGCCGGTGAGCATGATGAAGAAGCGCCCAATGACCGGCACGCCGGCACGGTCCCATCCGCCCTCACTCATGAAGACATGCCGGCCCTCTTCGAGGACCGGGCCGAGCCAGCCTCCCCTGACGTAGATGACGACAGCGCCATCATCGAGCTGCCGGGAGGGGTGAGGCTGTCATGAGGAAGAAGCGCTATTGCCTCTATCTGTCCCGCCCGCTCGCGAGCAAGTTCGACCTTGTTGCGATGCGGAGGAAGCGATCCAAATCCGCCTTTCTCGAGGACGCGCTGCGCCAGGCGCTTGAGCCCGAGACACATCCGGGCATCGAGGACGTCTTGTTGCGAAGGCTCGATGCGATGAACCGGTCGGCCGGTGCGCTCGAACGTGAGATCTTCGTCATCGGCGAAACGCTGGCCCTGCTGGTCCGCTATTTCCTGACCATTACGCCACCACTGGCATCGAGCGAGCAGGAGGCAGCGCGCCTGCTTGGCAAGGAACGCTATCAGGCTTTCCTTACCCAGATCGGCCGCCGGATCGGCGCCAACCGCCGCTTTGCTGCCGAGGTGCTCGAGACGGTGCGCGTGCCCCCATCGGATTTATTCGCGAGTCCCACGGAAGAGCAGCCGGAAGCGCGCGCCAATGGCGCAGGTCCCCACGCCAGCGATCCTGCATTGACCACCAACAGCCAGGGAGATGACCATCATGGTTGACCTGATCAAACTGACAGGAAGCCAGGAAGCCACCAATCGCCGTCGCCAGATGTTGCAAACGGCTTTCGGCGCCGAGATCGCGCAGGCCCTTGCCGATCCTTCCGTCATAGAGGTGATGGTCAACCCGGACGGCAAGCTCTGGGTCGACCAGATTCCGGAGGGCCGCAGCAATACCGGCGAGACCGTCAGTGCCGCGGAGACGGAGCGGATCATTCGCCTCGTCGCCAGTCATACGCGGCGGGAGGTGCATGCCGGCGCGCCAATCCTCTCGGCAGAGTTGCCCAACACGGGCGAGCGCTTCGAGGGGCTCATCCCGCCCGTTGCCCCTGCTCCTTGCTTCGCGATCCGCAAGCCGGCGCAAAGCGTCTTCCGGCTCGGCGACTATATTGCCAGCCAGATACTGACGGCTACCCAAGCCGAGGCGCTGACCGAGGCCGTCCGTGAGCGCTGGAACATCGTTGTCGTGGGCGGCACCTCGTCGGGCAAGACAACCCTCGTCAACGCTCTCCTGGCCGAGGTCGCGACGATGGATGAGCGGGTCGTCATCCTCGAGGATACGCGCGAGCTGCAATGTGCTGCCCCCGATTGCGTCAGGCTGCGCACCAAACCGGGGGTGGCGTCTCTTGCCGATCTCGTCCGCTCGACACTTCGCCTGCGGCCCGACCGCATCATCGTCGGCGAGGTGCGCGGTGCCGAGGCGCTCGACATGCTCAAGGCCTGGAATACCGGCCATCCCGGCGGCATCACCACGCTCCATGCCAATTCGGCAGCAAGTGCACTCATCCGGCTCGAGCAACTCGTGCAGGAGGCCGTCATCACCGTGCCGCGCGCCCTCATCGCCGAGGCGATCGATCTCATCGTGTTTTTGAGCGGGCGCGGCGCCGCCCGCCGGGTGGAGAGCCTTCTCAGACTCAAAGGTCTCGACGCTCAAGGCGGCTATCGCCTTGAGGCGCTCGATCACGCTGCAAATTTGGAGCGAGTGCTATGACCCGTCAGCTTCAACATCATCCGATCCCGAGTTTTGGCAAGGTCAATGCGAGACGCGGCCTCAATGTTAAACGCGCCGCGGCGCTGACCCCCCTACGCCTTGTCTTACAATGCGGGGGACTGATCGTCCTGGCCCTGATCGTGTTTGTTGCGATGAGCCAGGAGGCGCACGCCGCCGGATCCGGCCTGCCCTGGGAGGCTCCGCTGGAGCGTATTCTGGAATCCATCGAAGGCCCGGTCGCCAAGGTCGTTGCGGTGCTCATCATCATAGTCACGGGGCTCAGCCTGGCGTTCGGCGATATGTCCGGCGGCTTCCGGCGGCTGATCCAGATCGTCTTTGGTCTGACCATCGCCTTTGCCGCCACCTCCTTCTTCCTCACATTTTTTTCCTTCGCCGGCGGCGCACTGATCAACTGAAAGGCCTCATCTCATGCATCACTCGCCTGACACCATTCCCGGCTTTGGAGTGCCCCTGCACCGTTCCTTGACCGAACCGGTATTGCTGGCCGGCGCCCCGCGCGGCTTCGCCATCCTGGTCGGCACGCTCGCCGCGGCGATCGGCCTGGGGCTCCGCCTCTGGCTCGCCGGGCTGATCATCGCTGTTGCTGGCCACGCGCTTGCGGTCTGGGTCACCAAACGCGACCCGGCCTTTCTCACCGTCCTCTCCCGGCACAGCCGCCACAAAGGATTCCTGTCATGCTGAACCTTGCCGAATATCGCCGCAAAAGCGCGAGCCTTGCGGACTACCTGCCCTGGGCCTGTCTCGTCGCGCCCGGCATCGTTCTCAACAAGGACGGGTCACTGCAGCGAACAATCGCCTATCGCGGTCCCGACCTTGACAGCGCCACGCCCGCCGAGCTTGTCGCCATCACCGCGCGGCTCAATCTGATGCTGAAACGGTTCGGCGAGGGCTGGGCGCTGTTTTTCGAGGCCGATCGCATCCCGGCGCACAGCTACCCGGGCGAGCGTTTTGCCGATCCGGCATCATGGCTGGTTGATCGCGAACGACACGCCGCCTTCAGCGCCAGGGATGCCTATTATGAGAGCCGGTATTACCTGACACTGCTTTACCTGCCCCCGGTCGAGCATGAGCGCCGCGCCGAGCGGCTGCTCATCGAGCGCAATGGCGAGATCGCACCGGCTCCGGACGGAATGGCGCAGCTCGAATGGTTTGCGACCGAGACCCGGCGCGTCATCGACCTGCTGAGCGCGCTCTTCCCCGAACACTACCCGCTCGGCGATGCCGAGACGCTGACCTATCTGCACGGAACGATCTCGGATAAGCGCCATTTCGTCGCCGCGCCGAGCGTGCCGGCGCATCTCGATGCCCTGCTCTCTGACACCCCGTTTCTTGGCGGGCTCGAGCCGAAGCTCGGCGAGAAACATGTGCGGGTGCTGACGGTCACGGGCTTTCCCAATATGACCTCGCCTGGCCTTCTCGATGCGCTCAACGATCTCGGCTTTGCCTATCGCTGGTCGACCCGCTGGATCGCACTCGACAAGCTCCAGGCAGGCAAGCAGTTGAGAACGCTTCGCCGGCAATGGTTCGCCAAGCGCAAATCGATGCTGGCGGTGCTGCGCGAGGTGATGTTCAACCGGGAGACGGCACTCGTCGATGCCGACGCCGAGAACAAGGCCGCCGATGCCGACGCCGCGCTTCAGGAACTGGGCGCCGATGATGTCGCCTTCGGCTATCTGACAATGACGGTCGTCGTTGCCGATGACGACGCCACCCACGTCAACGAGCATCTGCTCGCCGTCGAGCGGGTCCTCAACGGCCATGGGCTCGTTACCATCCGCGAGACCCTCAATGCCGTCGAGGCCTGGCTTGGCAGCCTGCCCGGCAACCCGTACGCCAATATCCGCCAGCCGATCGTGCACACGCTCAACCTTGCCCATCTGATGCCGGTCTCGGCAGTCTGGGCCGGCCCGCTGCGGAACCACCACCTCAACGCCCCGCCGCTGATGCTGACCGAAACGCGCGGGACGACGCCGTTCCGGTTCGATCTCCATGTCGGCGATGTCGGCCACGCCTTCATTGTCGGCCCGACCGGATCCGGCAAATCGGTCTTCCTCGCCTTCCTGGCGCTGCAGTTCCGCCGGTTCATCGATGCGCAGATCGTCATCTTCGACCGCGGGCGCTCGGCACGGGCCGCCGCGCTAGCCATGGGCGGAGAAGGCATCGAGATCGGCCTCGAAGGCGCGCTGGCGCTCCAGCCCCTCGCCAGGATCGACGAGCCCGGCGAGATCAGCTTTGCGCTCGAATGGGTGATGGGGCTGCTTGCCAATGAGGGCGTCGCGATCACGCCCGACGTCAAGGACCTGGTCTGGAGCGCGCTGCAAAATCTCAGCTCGGCGCCGCGTCCCGAGCGGACGCTGACGGGACTTGCCGTGCTCATCCAGTCGAGCGCGCTCGCCCAAGCGCTGATCCCCTACACGCTGGATGGGCCCTACGGGCAGTTGCTCGACGGCGCGAGTGAGAGGCTCAATCTCGCCACGCTCCTGCATTTCGAGATGGAGCCGCTTATGGCGCACAAACCACTCATCCCGCCGGTGCTGACCTATCTGTTCCACCGGCTGGAAGCCCGCTTCGATGGCCGGCCGACGCTCCTCATCCTCGATGAGGCCTGGACATTCCTGGATAACGAGATGTTCGCCGCACAGCTGCGGGAATGGCTGAAGACGCTGCGCAAGCGCAATGTCGCCGTGGTGTTCGCAACCCAGTCGCTTGCCGATATCGAGCGTTCGGCCATCGCGCCGGCCCTGATCGAAAGCTGTCCGACGCGGATTTTCCTGCCTAACGACCGCGCCATCGAGCCGCAGAGCCGGGCCATCTATGAGCGCTTCGGCCTCAATGCCCGCCAGATCGAGATCCTCAGCCAGGCGACGCCGAAGCGCGACTATTATGTGCAGACCGCACGCGGCAACCGCCTGTTCGCCTTGGGCCTGCAGCCGATCGCTCTCGCGCTGACCGCAGCGGGATCGCCCAAGGATCAGGGGTTGATCGATCGCCTTCTCGCAAGTGAGGCGGAGGAGAGCTTTGCCGCCCGGTTCCTCAGAGCCAAGGATCTCCCCTGGGCTGCCGATCTCCTTGAGACCTCTTCAGGAAAACAGATTGCCGGGACCGCACCGGTTGCTCCCAGCACAGCAAGCGTGACACCGCAGTCGAGCCTCGCGACGGACATGACCGAAGAGCCGGCGAATGCCAAGGACCACGTCTCGCGGGAGGGTGAAAACACGAGCGCACCGTTCCGCGACATTGCCCCGGCCGTTCCGCCGGTTGCTACCGCCGCTGTTCATAAAAATGCCCGGCGCTCGCACCGCGGCCGCCGTGTTACCAATGGCGTCGGTGCCGCTGTCCTCCTGGCAGCATTGGCCTGTTCCACCGGTGTGCCGCCAGCCCAGGCCCTCACCGTCTTCGATCCGGCCAATTTTCAGCAGAACCTGCTCTCCGCCGTGCGGTCCCTGGAGCAGATCAACAATCAGATCAGTCAACTGCAGAACGAAGCGCAGACGCTGTCGCGCCTTGATCAGAACCTGCAGCGGTTAGGGGCAACGCTGTCGCCCGATCTGCAGCGTGCGATTAGGGAGATCGAGTCTCGCCTGGCGAAAGGCGAAGGCCTCGCCCTTAACCTCAAGGAGACCGAAGCCGCCTACGCGAAGCTGTTTCCGCAGGAATTACCGGCTAGCCTTACGGGCGATGAAACTCTTCGGAGCGCCAAGGCCCGCTGGGATGAAGCCTATCACAGCCTCAAACGGGCCGCGCTCCTCCAGGGCCAGATTGCCGAGAGTCTCGGTCTCGACCGCCAATTGCTGGAGCAGGCGCTCAGCCGCTCCAGCAACGCCTCCGGCGCTCTCGACGTGACCCAGGCAGGGAACGAGCTCACTGCCCTCGGCGTCAAGCAAAGCCTGCAACTGCAAAGCCTCCTCGTGGCACAGGAACGCGCAGAGACGCTCCAGCATGCCAGGGACCTTGCCATCGAGAACGAGGCAAGAGCGCGTTTCAAGCGCTTCCTCGGTGACCGGCAAGCCCCTGCGGGGAGGCGGTAAGATGCCGATGACCTGTCACTCTCGCCAGCGGCCGGATGAGCTCATGCACCACCGCCACGCCCGCGCCGGCCCTTGACCAGTTGCCGCCGCTCGAACACCGGCGGCTGATCTCCAACAGATGATCTTCACCTTCTTGCCGAGTGCAGCGTTTGCGCCAACGGCGGAGCTTTGCCGATGGATGAGCTTGGAATTATCGACCGCTTCACTGAGACCTTCAGCCGCTTTATCGACAGCGGCTTCGGGTTGCTCGCCGGCGATGTCGCGTTCCTGACCTCGACGCTCGTTGCGATCGACATCACTCTTGCCGGCCTGATGTGGGCGCTCGCTGGCGAGGACAACGTGCTGGCGCAGTTGATCAAGAAGATCCTCTATGTCGGCTTCTTCGCGTTGCTCCTCAACAACTTCAAAAGCCTTGCCGATGTGGTGTTCAGCTCGTTTGCCGGGCTCGGCCTGAAGGCCACCGGCGCCTCACTCACGGCATACGATCTGATGCGTCCCGGCTTTGTCGCCGAGGCAGGCTTTACCGCCTCCCGCCCGCTCCTGGAAAAGGCCGGCGAGCTGATCGGCATTACCAGCTTCTTCGCCAATTTCGTCACCATCGCGGTGCTGATGCTCGCCTGGCTGATCGTGCTGATCGCATTTTTCATCCTCGCCGTTCAGCTCTTCATCGCCATCATCGAATTCAAGCTGACCGCCCTGGCCGGCTTCGTCCTGGTCCCCTTCGCGCTCTTCGGCCAGACGGCGTTCCTCGCAGAGCGCGTGCTCGGCAATGTCGTTAGCTCCGGCATCAAGCTCATGGTGCTGGCCATCGTCGTCGGCATCGGATCGGGGATTTTCACCGATCTGACGCAAACGGCCAGCGACAGCACGCTAGCACAAGCGGCCGCCACTATCCTGGGCGCCATCGCCGTTTTCGGCCTAGCAATCTTCGTTCCCGCCATCGCCGCCGGGCTGATCTCGGGCGCGCCGCAACTCGGCGCCGGCTCTGCTGTTGCCACCGCTGCCGGCGTCAGCGGCGCCCTGATCGCCGGCGGCACGCTGGCCGGCGGTGCGGCCCGCATGGCCGGGCGCAGTTCTGCGAGCGCGGTCACAGCCGCTGCATCGCTCACAGGCCGGGTTGGGGCAGCCTATAGCGAAGGCGGCGCGTCTGGCGTGGCCCGCTCCACTTTGGCCGCTCCCGCGGCCCAGATGCTGGGATCGGCGACTGCCCCGGTGCGCGATGCCTATCGCGAGGGAGCCGCAGCCGGCTACCGCGCCGCATCCCCCTCAAGCGACGGCTCCGGTGCGAGCGGATCGGGTCCGACAGTTGCCGCCAGTCCGCCAGGCTGGGCCCGCGATATGGCGCGCCGCCAGCGGCTTACGCAGGCGGGAATGATCACCGCGCAGGCGCTACGCGAAGGGGACCGCCCCGCGGGAAGCAGTGGCCCCAATCTCAAACCCGACAGCTGAGGGATGATCTGCAATGGCATTCAAACGATCGATGCTGCGCTATGGCGATACGCCAACGCCCGTGACACCATTCCAGAAGGCGGCACAACGCTGGGACGAGCGGATCGGCTCGGCCCGCATCCAGGCCCGCAACTGGCGGCTGCTCGCCTTCGGCGGTCTGTTGCTGTCGCTCGCGCTTGCCACGGTGCTCGTTTTTGCCTCAGGGCTTGGCACTGTCGTCCCCTATGTCGTCGAAATCGGCCCCGATGGCCAGGCGAGAGCCGCCGGGCCGGCCGGCAAAGCCTATTCCCCGACTGATGCCCAGATCGCCTATCACCTCGCTCGCTTCGTCGAAAATGTCCGTTCGCTCTCCATCGATCCGATCGTCGTCAGGCAGAACTGGCTGACCGCCTATGACTTCGTTTCCGACCGCGCGGCGATCACGCTGAGTGATTATGCGCGCGAGAAGGACCCGTTCTCCCGGATCGGCCGGGAGACCATTGCCGTGCAGGTGGTGAGCGTGGTCCGGGCCACCGATAGCTCATTCCAGGTGCGCTGGTTCGAGCGCAGCTATGAGGGCGGCGCGGTCAAGGACACAAGGCGCATGACCGGGCTGTTCTCAACTGTGGTGAAGCCGCCGCGCACGCCGGAGCTGATCGCCAAGAACCCCCTCGGCATCTATGTGCACGCCTTTAATTGGACGCCGGAGCTGGCCCAGGAGAAACCGGAATGACAGGCTCCCGCCCCTCGTCCGTCCTGCCGGCCGCTTTGCTTCTTGGGCTTGCCGGCTGCTCGGTGCCGGTCAAGGTGCCGGAGATCCCGGTCCTGGAGAGACAGGATTTTGCGCCGGCGAGGGCCGAAAAGGAACCGGCGGGACCACCACGCGCAACGGTCGAGATTCCGGTGCCTCTGCCGCTTCCTGGACAGCTGAAGCCGGTTGAGACGCCGGCCGATCCGCCGAAGGATGCGACCTCGCCCACGGCGCGGATCGACGAGGCGAATGAAACCGCCCGGGTTGAGCCGATGAAGGATGGTTACATCAATGCCATCCAGAACTATCCCTATGCGGAGGGTGCGCTCTATCAGGTCTATGCCGCCGTCAGCCAGGTGACGGAGATTGCCCTTGAGCCTGGCGAAAAGCTGGTCTCTTTCTCCTCCGGCGACACGCTGCGCTGGGTGGTCGGCGACACGACGAGCGGCGAAGGCGCCAGCGCCCGCATGCATCTGCTGATCAAGCCGATCCATGCCGGACTGCGAACCAACGGCCTGATCACCACCGACCGGCGCAGCTATCACCTCGAGCTGCACTCCACCGAAAAGACCTATATGGCCTCCGTTTCCTGGACCTATCCGGCGGGCGAGCTTCTCGCGCTGCGCCGACGGGCAGAGGCGGCCTACGCTTCTGCAAATGCGATCGCCGCCCCGGACATTGACCTCAGCCGTCTGAATTTCCGCTACCGCATCGAGGGCGATGCGCCCTGGAGACCAGGACAGGTCTTCGACGACGGATCGAAGGTCTACATCCAATTTCCCTCGGGACTCTCAAAGAGCGAGGCGCCGCCACTCTTCGTGATCGGCCCCGACGCCAAACCGGCACTCGTCAATTATCGCGTCCGCGGCACGACCTATGTCGTCGACCGGCTGTTTGCCGCCGCCGAGTTGCGGCTCGGCACTGCGCCGCAAAGGATCGTCCGCATCGTACGCACCGATGCGGTGTGGCGGGAGGCGAGACCATGAGCGCAAGCACACAAGCGCCGCCGGACGACCTCCAGCTCAAGGTTGGGCCGCGACCGGTGACGCGTATCAACCGCCGCCTGCTCATTCTCGTCGCAGCCATCCTTCTTGCCGGCATTGCCTTGCTGGTCCTCATCGCCTTGCAGCCACCCTCCTGGCGGAACGCGCCTTCGCCAGAGCTTGTGACTACCGAAACGAGGCCGGTGACCGACAGGCTGTCCGAGCTGCCGCCGAGCTATGATGCCGCTGACTCGCCCCTCAAACCGGCGCCAGCGCCGGCGGCCGTCCCGAAGCCAGAGGTGCCGCTGCTCGGCGACCCGGCAAGCCTTGATAGCGACGCGTTGAAATCGCCGGTCTTTTTCCGCCTGCAGCTCAAAGAGCCTCCCAACAAAGCCGATGCAACGCCGCAAGTTGCTGCGTCGCGCAGTGGTCCCACCGCGGGTGCAGCGACCTTTGATCCGGCGAGCGTCGCCCTGCGCGCTGCCGAGCGGGCACAAGCGCTTGCCGCAGGTGATGCGGCGCCTCCCGATACGGGCGCCACCAACCAGGACCGCAAGCTATCCTTCCTGAAGCAGAGCTCGGCCCGCGAGATCTATAATCCACATCAACTGGAGAAGCCGGCATCACCTTATCAGCTGCTCGCCGGCTCGATCATTCCGGCGAGCCTGCTGTCAGGGCTCAATTCCGACCTGCCGGGATTCGTGATCGCTCAGGTCACCGAGCATGTCTTCGACAGTGTCACCGGCAGCCATCTGCTCATCCCGCAGGGATCGCGCCTGATCGGCCGGTATGACAGCGTCGTCGCCTTTGGCCAGGAACGCGCGCTCGTCATCTGGCAGCGGATCATCAGGCCGGACGGCGCCTCCATCGTGATCGAAAATCTGCCAGCAACCGATACGGGCGGTTATTCCGGGCTTGCCGACCAGATCGATCTGCACAGTTGGAAGCTCTTGAAGGGCGTGGCGCTGGCAACCGTTCTTGGCGTCGGCTCCAGCCTGGCCTTCGGCGCCGGGAGCGGGGACAGCGACATCATTTCAGCCCTTCGCGAGGCGACCGGCCAGACCACCAATCGCGCCGGCCAGGCGCTCGTCGAGCGCAATCTGGGTGTCCAGCCGACCATCACCGTCCGCCCCGGCTGGCCCTTAAGGGTCATCGTCCACAAGGATCTGATCCTCAACCCTTATCGTGATTGAATCTAGGAGAGCTTCCATGCCTGTGATTGGAACATTTTCTGCCGTTCGTGACGGCTATGCTGGCCGCATCCGCACCCTGACCATCAATAGCCGCGTCCGGATCATTGCCTACGACCGGAGAGGAAAAGAAGGCGCTCCAGATTTCAGGCTGATCGCCAGCGAGGCTGAAATTGGCGTTGCCTGGCGGGTGGTAAAACCAAACTCGGATAGCAGCTATTTGCGAGTTCGGCTCGATGACCCGGCACTGCCGCGACCAATCTGGGCCGCGCTCCTTGAGTTCCCCGCCGACGGGGTCACCCGCCTGGTCTGGTGGCGCAACAAGCGGGAGGCGGAGTGATGTCCGTCGCTGCCGAAGCCTCTGTGCGGCCGTTTAAATCCCATGAAGGCCGCCGTGACCAAGTCGACGAGGAAGACGACATACCAGGCTTTTTCAGGCGGTCGGCCTCAGTTCGCCTTCCAGAGCCAGATACCCCCTCGCGCAAGACAGCTGCAAACCTTGTGCTCCTCGCCTTCGCCGGCGGATATTGCCTTGCCTATCTCTTTCGATCTCTCCCGGCGCTCATGTCCGAGCCGCTCACAAGGGAGCTTAAACTGACGCCTGCCGACCTCGGCATCTTGAGCGCGGCGTTCTTCCTGGCAACTGCCGCCCTGCAACTGCCGATTGGGGTATGGTTCGACCGTTACGGGCCGCGCCGTGTGCAAGGGCTGCTCATGTTCAGCGCGGCCATCGGTGCCGCCCTTTTTGCGTCAACAGACAATATCGTCCTTCTCACCATTGCCCGTATGCTGATCGGTATCGGGGCGGCGGGCGGCTTTATGGCGGGACTGAAAGCCATTGCCTTGTGGTATCCGCCAGATCGTATTGCGCTCGCCAATGGATGGCTGGTGATGCTCGGCTCATTTGGCGCCTGCCTTGCAACCTGGCCTGCAGCCATGATGATGGCCGAGATCGGCTGGCGCGGTCTGTTTCTGGTGCTGGCTGGCCTTACGGCCGCCTCGGCGCTTGCTATCCTGATGCTTGTGCCGGAAAGACGCCGACAGCGAAACGCTATCAAATCAGCATCCAGCATCTCCATTCTTTCGATCTATCGTGACGCCGGGTTCTGGCGCCTGGCGCCGTTGTCAGCGCTCTCGGTCGGATCAGCCTGGGCTTTCCAGGGCTTGTGGGCCGCCCCCTGGCTCAGGGCCGTCGAAGGCTTTGGCCAGGACGTGATCGTGACCTATCTTCTGGCGATGGCCGTGGTCCTCGCGCCAAGTGCCTTGCTGCTTGGGATGGGGGTGCAGCAATTGCGCCGCCGCGGCATTTCTCTGGCCTGCCTGTTCGCTTTCGTGACCGCGCTCGGCATGGGCGCAGAGCTGGCTCTCATCCTGCGGATGCCTCTACCACCACTCCTGCCCTGGCTCATCATCGCCGGGATCGGGACCGTCACTGTGTTGAGCTTTACCATCCTGGGCGACATGTATCCTGCCTCGGGCCGCGCCAATGCCGCGCTCAACCTGCTTCATATGAGCGCTACCTTTCTAATTCAGTCTGGCATCGGTTTTTTCATCGAGCAATGGGATGCCGAAAACGGCCAATTCCCGCCGATCGCGTATCAATCGGCATTGGCCGTCGTGCTCGCCACGCAATTAGCGGCGTGGGGCGCCTTCGTCTGGCCAAGACGGATCCGGCGCGCTGGGCATCTCCGTGCTCACCGGGTCCATGCCCTGGCCCGGCAGCTGGGGCTCACAGCCGCTACGGCAATGCCTTACCTCAAGGCCCGCCAGGTCTGGAGAGTCCGACTCCTGGATGCTCGCAGACAGCGTCGGAGCTGGCGTCAGGCCGGGCTGGTATCGCTCACGGTCAGCAGCAGCCTCGCGCTCTGGATGATCTGGGTATCAATGCAAGCAACGGTCATTCCGCATGTCATCAAGGTGAGAGACCTGCGTCAGCCGGGCGAGATCTGGCGCATTCCGCCGAGCGCATTGCACACAGCACCTTCGCCGCAAGCCGCATCTGCGAGCGCGCCATGAAGGACAAGCCAACAAAACCGCCCTCGCCTGACTCTGTGGGCGCTTCCGATCGCTCGGAAATCTTCTGGGACCTCCGCACCGTGACGCAAAAGACGGGTCTCTCCCGCGCTACCATCTACCGCTATATGGCGCGCGGTGCCTTCCCGCCGCGCCGCAAGGTCGGTCCGGGCCGTGTCGCCTGGCTCGCGTCGGAGGTGATCTCCTGGAGTTTTAGTCGCCCGGTCATTGCACGATGAATCTATTAAATGGCATTATATGTATATGATACTTGGAGCGGTCGAACTAATTTCAATTTATGCAAGACCTATTGCATAACTAATATATGCATTTTAGCAAAATATTACTTCAAAAAAGCTTTGCAATGGCGCAATTCTTATTGATATTTATTTATAGATCAAATTTCGTATTCCTCCGACGCTGGCGTTATTGCCTTTTGGCGCGGAATTAAGAGTTGGAACCAGCAATGCCCATTCACACTTGGCCGCCCTCTCTTGACAGCTATGATTACCTTGTTGATCAGCCTCAATCCGCTTGGGCTTGGGAATTCCTTCGGCGCAACACCCGCTATCGCGCTCAAGCGGAAAAGGCCTTGCAGAGCGCAACGAACCAATCTCCAACCCGGATGGGGCTGCGTATTACACGTCTTTTGAGCCCACAGCTCGAGGCGAATGCCTGGGCGCTTTGCTCCTTTCGCTGATCCAAACCAGGCACCGCATGTAGCCCACCCGATTTGGTCGGCGGAGGCTGGAGCCCCAGTCCTGATTGCCAGAGCCGAACCAATCACAGCCGCAGAGGCTTCACAGAGTGCGTATTTTGCGCCGGACCTGCCTGGCGCCGTTCACCTGCTCATCGACGACCGTAACCGCAGCCACCTCCTCCTCTCTTGCGGCCCTATCGCCTTGCAACTCCTCATCGAGGGAGCGGATCTTCTAAGCGGACCTGTCACCCTAAATTTTATCATCCCGGGCATCGCCGAACTGGGGTCCGCGATCGACAAGCTTTCGACGCTGCGGCGGATTTTGACATATTCTCCCCAAATTCAGCCCGCACTGCGCAGTTGGAGCACCCAAACTCTCCGGCTTCGGAACGCTCTCATCGCTCTTGATGGCCATGCCGCGGGAGCGAGCTATCGGGAGATTGCTGCTATCATTTTCGGCAAGGAACGCGTGACCAAGGATTGGCCCGACCCCTCACTCAAGGACCGTGTCCGCCGCAGTCTCCGTCGCGGTCAAGCCTATGCAAATGGCGGATATCGCGTGCTCATTATCTAAAATCCTTTGAGACAAGTGTGGCGTTCTCTTCAAGCGATCTCTTAGCCACTCCCAGCAACACGTTTTTCAATAATAACATTTGGAGTTCCAAGAAAAGGAGAGCAGATTTCCCATGAGGACTGTCCGATTGATCCAAAGGAATGAGCCGATTCAGGCATCCTATCCGGCGGATTTCCTAACCATTGCCGAGGCCGCTGACCTGCTTCGCGTTCACCGGCGTACGCTCGATAATATGCGCTGGAAAGGCACAGGCCCGACCTTCCGTCGTCATGGCGGCCGTATCGTCTACCAGCGCGATGAGTTGCTCGCCTGGTCGGCCGGGCGGAAAGCAAAGAACACCCGGCCAAGATGAGACCTCCTCTCATCCTCCTATTCGCCATTTCTGCTGTCGCGGCACTCCTCATCAGTCCCGTCGTTATGCCGCGCTACATCCTTAATCTCAGCCAAAGTGTTCCTGTCGGGTTTTATCGGTTTGAAGGGAGAGACTTGGAGCGCGGCGACCTCGTCGTCATTCGGTTGGGTCAGCCATGGCATGATCTGGCGCGGTCGCGAGGATATCTCTTGTCGAAAGCCTGGCTGATCAAGCCGGTTGCGGCCCTTGCTGGTGACCGTGTCTGCCGATTGGAACAGGTGATCACCGTCAATGGACGCCTCTCCGCTGTTGCTCAGCCTGCGGATGAGAAGGGGCGGTCTCTTCCAAAATGGGATGGCTGCAGAAAGCTCGCGCAAGATGAGATGTTCCTTCTTTCTAACGTGGAAGGTAGTTTCGACGGGCGTTATTTTGGTGTAACTCCTCGATCGGCTCTGATTGCAAAAGCTATCCCCGTCTCATGGTACGGACATTACCCAACTCGTCGAACAGCGGTGTATCGATGGGACCGCCATTGATTGCATTAGAGCAAACGCCGCTCCCAAGATGCTTGCTCGACATCGATTGGGAGAAAACGGCATCGCTGTACGCTTACGCTCTCGCCGCTTCATCAATCAAGGAAGACGGGGGCCCAAAAGCCGCTTACGGACGAAAGCCGATCGAATGGAAGCTGATCCCGAACCTGCACATCCGCGGGACGCTCCGACCTTATCGAGGAACGCCACTTGCATGCATGCGGTTAAAATCGAGGCGACCTCACCGTATGCTTGCGGCGCGCATGTCCCAGTACTTTGCCATATTGAGTTATTCAATCAGAAAACCACATTCGCGGTTCCTAAATATTTACTAATCAACCGGAAATTTTTATAATCGATCTCAACCTTATACAAATTGTCAGCTCAATGGGGCAAGCAGGTTTCATGCCCCTGGCACAATCTCCTGGCCATGCGGGGAGCAGCGTGAGTCTAAGTTCTTAGTTGGCGGGTAGCAGCCAGGGGTATCCATCCGATCACGGCGCTGAGCGGATCGTGCGTCAACGTTTTGGCGCACGTGTGGATGGAAGGCAATTATGTCGCGCGGATCGTGTTGGCCATCCAGAAGAATGCGTCAAGGGCCGGGCTCATCCACCGAACGAAGCTCAATCGCTCTGCTCACATGGAGGTGAAGGCGCCCGCGCCCCACGCGATGCAGACGGATCGGCAGTTCAAGCTCTTCTAGCCGCCGCCGCAGCAGCAGTAATCGAGTTTCGAGATTATCCTTATAGTCTGGCAGCACACTCGCCAAGGCAATACGCAATTCCCGATTATTGAACGCTTCCTGGCCATCTGCCAAGTAGCGCTCAAGCATATGCACGAGTATCTGGCCAGCTACACCTTTGATGGCATAGCTTCCATCGATGAACACGCTATGATCAAAACGATGGTAGACAAGACTAATGACAGGCCCGCCCTCGCGACGAATCCTGTTACAAGCGTGCGCCAGCGTCGGCACATCCTCATCAATTCGTTCGGTCAGCGCGAGCAGTGCGGCTGAATGCTGCGCGACAATCTCAAGCATGCCCGTTGCGGTATCGTCGAAGGCAAACCGTTCGCGGCTCTCCGCGAAAAGGACACCGACGGCTTGGCCCTGAACCGTCATCGGGATGGCGATCTGGCTCAGCGCACCGGGCAGGCTGGGCAGGTGAACCTGCCGGGTCACGATCTCGTCGCTGGGGGTGGTATCGACAACCGCGCTGCCCATGCGTCGCACCCGGCTTACATCATTGATGCGCATCGGGAGGGCAGCGGCGAACGCGCCGCCGATCAGACCGACGCCGCTGGGAACTTCAGCTCCGACTGCCACGCGGTCATAACCGATCGATGCCGCAGCGATCACGGCCTCGCGGCGGTCATCCGCCACAAGCAGCATCGCGTATTGGAATCCGAGCTTGTCGCGAACAATCGCCAGAAGCTCAGTTACCAGTCGAGCCGGGTCGACAATGTCAGATAACTGCCGCACGGCCGTCGCCAATGCGGTGAGGGTGGGAGCCAGGATGTCGGATCCGGGGCCAGGCGTGTCCTCGGCATGCACGGGAGTTATCTCGTCGACCCGGAAGATGTCCACGGCCTGTAGCGTCATCACCTCCGACATACCGATCTGCACGCTGCTGGGATGCAATTGTGCCTCGATTTTGTCGAAGAGTTCACCTTCGTCAGTGGAGCGCTGCCAGGTGAGCGCGAGATGATATTGTCGGCCGCTTTGGGGCTCGACGACCAGCAGCGTAGCGTGAGGGTCGGCACGGAGGTTGTCAGCAGTTTGGACGAAGAATTGGTTCGAAATGGCGATATGCCGGTCGTCGATCTCCGCGACGTGCGACAGATAAGAGATGTTGGGCATGCCGTCGGCAGCGCGCGTTGCTATGGCGGAGGGGTAGACGCCCTCAAAGCATGCCACCATGGCGCCAAGGCTTATCGTCATAGGAGTGCGCCCAGCCCCTGTCCCGCCAGCGGGTCTGGCGTCTGCATATAGAGTTCAGCGACGCTCAGCTTTGCCCTGACCAGCGTATCACTCCCCATCCATCGCCAAACAATGTCCGCCACGACGTAAGCAAGTCCAAAAATCACGGTGACGCCGCCCCCATAGGCGGCAAGTAAATCGGCATCGCTACGATCAGCCCGCATGTCGGTCACCGTCATGCATCCCTTTGTGAAAGAGCAAGCATCAGTTACTCGAGCGCTCAGCCACCCCAGATGGTCGGCTGGCCCGCGTCGCTTTCTGGACTCATAATCATCATGACCGGATCGCCGAGGAGCGCGTCGATTAAAAGCCCTTTCATGTGGCCTCCCATCCTTTCCAGGCCCAGTGCCCAAGGCCCGCTTAGTGAAGATTTAGGAATGCCGCGTGTCCTTAGCAATCCATTTAAGGACACTCCAACTCCACTCCACGCTGTCGCTAGATTCGACGCGTAATGCAGCGGCGGTGCGCTCAACCACGTCTGACTTCCGCTGTCGACCGGCGCGCGTACTCAGTTGCAGAGGCAGCAAAGGATTTATGGCATGAACTGCTCATTTCGGGACATTTTGCGTACGCCGCACATCGATCCTCCGTCGACGAAAGCGTCGCGACGACCTCGTGGGAATAGGAAGCACGCTGCCAGGTCGGCAGCGGAAACCCGTCGCAGATTGGCGATGCTCGATTGTCTTGTCCCTGCGGGGTTCGAAACCCCACGTCACTTGCACCGGAATGATGATGCGATCTTCCTCATTGAGTTGGGTACCATCGTATTGTGGACGCCAGCACTTTGTCGCACAGCCCGCCGGGGCGACGTCGTGCTGCTGCCGAAGCAAATACCTCATACATGGCGCGCTTATGGCGACGCAGCCGTCTATTTTCAGGTGACCGTCACGCCAGGAAAGTTCGCGAGCTTTTTCAAGGGGATCGCGGACCGTAGCCTCATGATCGATCAGATCGAGGCACTGACGGGGGTCGCTTCCTCCGCCAACTGGATATCCTTGGCCCGCCACTGAATGACGGCGAGGTCGCGGTCGTAGCGGGGGCTATCCTGTGGGTCTGAGCCATCGTGCCGATCGCTATGTGTTGATCCGACCGCTGAACAAGCGTCGCCTTAATTCGGGAATTCGACATGACCCCAGAAGAATTTCGTCGCTACGGTCGTGAGTTGATCGATTGGCTCGCCGATTTTCATGCGAATGCCAATGCTCTGCCTGTCCAGGCCCGTTCGAAACCTGGCGACGTAAAGTCCCTACTGCCCGCGTCACCGCCCGACGACGTGGAAGGATTCGATGACGTCATCAAAGATCTGGACTCAGTGCTATTGCCACACCTGACCTTGTGGCAACATCCGCGCTTCTTCGGCTATTTCCCGTCGAACTCTCTTGGCGCCGGCGTCCTCGGCGACCTTCTGAGCACTGGTCTGGGCGTGCTGGGCCTCTCCTGGCAGGCTTCGCCGGCCGTTACGGAAGTCGAGGAGGTGGTGGTTGATTGGTTCCGCCAAATGGTGGGACTTTCCCCGCAATGGTTCGGAGTGATCAACGACTCGGCTTCCACGAGCACGCTGGTGGCATTGCTTAGCGCCCGCGAGCGTAGAACATCCTATTCACTAGCCCGTGGCGGGCTGCAGGCGGAGAAGCAGCCGCTCATCGTCTACACTTCGACGAGCGCGCATTCCTCCATCGAAAAGGCCGCGCTGCTCGTCGGCGTCGGTCGAGAGAATGTGCGCCTGATCGACATTGATGACGATCTGGCGATGCGTCCGGAAGCGCTCGAAGCGGCCATCCTGGACGACATCTCCGCCGGGCGGAAGCCCTCCGCCGTCGTCGCCGCCGTCGGTGGCACCGCGACGACATCGATCGATCCGGTGAAGGAGATCGCCACCATCGCAAAGCGATACGGCCTCTGGTTTCATGTGGACGCCGCGATGGCTGGCAATGCGATGATCCTCCCGGAATGCCGGTTGATGTGGGACGGCATAGAGGACGCCGACAGCCTGGTAATCAATCCGCATAAATGGCTCGGGGTGCCTTTCGATTGTTCGCTTTATTTCGTGTGCGACGAGCCACACCTCTTGCGCGTCATGTCGACAAACCCCGCGTATCTTCAGTCGGATGCGGACAGTCAGGTGCGCAATCTGCGCGATACTGGTATCCCCCTCGGACGCCGTTTTTGGGCGTTGAAGCTGTGGTTCCTTATTCGTGAGCAGGGGGGAGCGGATTGCAGGCGCGGTTGCGCCGCGATCTCGGGCTGGCGCAATCGTTGGCGCTAAAAGTCGGCGAGACGCCCTATTGGCATGTAGTCGCTCCCGTCGTTCTGCAGACTATTTGCATTAGGTTCGAGCCTCCGGGCATGGAGGCCGATCAGATCGACCAATTCACGCGACCTTGGGCGCAGGAAATCAACGCATCGGGGACGACCTACGTTACCCCAGCCATGGCCAGAGGACGCTGGATGGTGCGCGTGTCGATCGGAGCACCCGGCACGAGCGCCGCCGACGTCGAGGCGCTCTGGGCCTGCATCAGGGCCACGACGGCGAAAATGATGACGATTCTTTAGGCTTTCGCTGCTGCGACACGGGCAGTCCCTGAAGGAGGCGCACGCACCGTCATATGCACGTCGTCCTACATACGTCAGCCGACTGCGGCGGATGCGCTCGCATTTCCCCCTCCATGATTATCCGGTCAAGCCAAAAGACACTCAAGGAAATAACCATCCCGGCAAAGCCGGGGTATTCCAATTGCTGCCCCCTCAAAGGGGCTTTTCGCAATTGAAGAAGAAAAGGCGACTCACGGACTTCGGAAAGTCAACAAAACCGATGGAAACCATCGACAATTTTGCGACATCGCAAACCGTACTTCGTCACCCAACTGGAACAACTCCTAGAAATGTCAAACGGTTACTGCCGCCCCGACAGAGCCGGGGCACTCCCAACTTATTAGCAAATGAACGATCTCAACGGAAGAGTCGTACTCATCACTGGCGGCCCCCGAGGTATCGGCCGGGCGAGCGCACTGGCGCTTGCCCGGCCGGTGCGTCCCGCGCCGCGCCAAGAGGGAACATGATTGTTCTCTGATCACGTGCGCGCTTTTCGGCCGGTCGGCGCGATCTCGGCCTACGCGGCAACCAAAGGGCCGTCGAGGCGGTATGGCCGAAGCCGTCGTTCGAGGTGTGGTCGGCGCTCGCCAATGTTAAATGAATGGACCAGATGCCCATTGGCAGCCACTCCTTCCGAGCTTCAGGCGAGGGTTGGTCGCCTGCTAAGGGGGGCAGTTATCTCGACGGGTATTGTTCCCTGCCTCGTTACCACTGTTTGCTCTTAGATCACCGACTCCCTCGCCCATGAAGAACGATCTTGGGTGGCGTCGAGGGCACGGCTAGAAAGTCACTGAAAAGTGCCCAATCTCAGCCATCCAACCCCTCCGGTCGCTGGTTCGCCAAATTACACCTTCAAGTATTTTTCTATGCGCGCGAAGATTTGTACCGTCGCTCATCTCCGCACCTGCTCGGCAGCCAGATCCTCAAGGATCAGTTCCGCACCGCGCCAGCCGATCGCCATTGCCGGGCCGTTCGTGTTGCCCGAGGGCAGTTCGGGCATCACGGAAGTATCGATTACGCGCAGGCCCTCAACACCGCGCACGCGAAGCCGCGGATCGACTACGGACAGCGTGTCTCCACCCATGCGACATGTGCACGATACATGATAACCTGTCGCGCCGGCTTCGGCGTAGAATTTCACGAGGCCGTCGTCCCCGATCGGGGCCCCCGGAACCTCTTCTGATATTACGAGGCCACGGAGCGGCGGCTGCGTCATCAACCTGCGCGTGAACCGGATGGTTGCGACGAGCGTGTCGCGATCCTCCTGCTCGCTTAGATAATTCGCGTCAACAATCGGAGGCGCGCTCGGATCCGGCGCAGAAATCTCAATGCTGCCGCGACTACGCGGATGCATGAAGTAGGACACCAAAGATATTTCTTTTCCTGGTAGAGTTTCTAAGCCCCCTGTGGTCACTTTGAAGGACTGCAGGCCGACGCCGACCTGCACGTCAGGTTTAGCCAGGCCCTCCCGCGTCTTCACATAAGCAGCGACTTCAGCGATGGCCACGCTCATCGGTCCATCGGACCTCAACGCGTAGCGGAGGATGTTCCACGGTAGTCGCCAGCCTCTGTACTGCGGGTTGCGGCTGCCTTCCTGAACCCGGTAGACGTTTGGGAGGATCAGGTGTTCGCGCAGGTTCCGCCCCACGTTCGGGCTGTCCTGCACCACGTCCACGTTCATGCGCTGCAAGAGCGCCGCGGGGCCGATCCCCGAAAGTTGCAGGAGCTTCGGCGACTCGATCGCACCCGAGCACAGGATAAGCTCCCTCCCTACGCCAATGCGATGGTCGCCTGTCCTGTCGCGAAGGATTACGCCGGTGACGCGCCTGCCGTCGAACAGGACTCGCACAGCACGTGTATCGGTCACCACGTCGAGATTTTCGCGCGTCGACACGGGCCGCAGGAACGCGACGGCCGCACTCTGCCGCCGCCCATTCCAGATCGTCTGCGGCTGATAGCCGATGCCGCCATCAGGGGCTTCGTTGTTGTCTGGGACCCGCTGCACCCCCAGACCGTTCGCTGCTGCGATCAGTGCTTCGGTCAGACGATTGCCGTGGCCGGGAATGGTGACCTTCAGTGGACCGTTGCCGCGCGGCTGGCGATCCGCCAGCCGGACGGTCTCCATCGCGTCAAAGACCCTTTTCATCTGGGACCATCCCCAGCCGGTGCAGCCGGCGGCCTCCCATCCGTCGTAGTCGAGCGGGTGGCCGCGGACATAGACCATCCCGTTGATCGAACTCGATCCGCCGAGCGTCCGCCCCTTCTGCCAGCGCTCAGGCTCGTGATTTCCGCCACGTGCGGCGTGGTAGTACGAACTGTGTGGTTCATTAAGCCGGCCGATCAGCCTGAGGACGCCGCGCGGCATTTTGATCAGCCAGTTCGAATCCACCGGTCCGGCCTCCACCAAGAGAATGCGCAGTCGAGGATTCGCGCTGAGCCGGTTCGCCACTACGCAGCCGGAGGATCCGGCGCCGACGATCACATAGTCGTACTTGGTCTGCATCTCGCTTCCTCGACGCTGGCGGGCGTTAGCTCAAGATTGATCTAGCCATGTCGACGGAGCCGAGGAGCAGCGCTCCGCCGTCGACGAGAAACTCCGTGCCGGTGATCAGGTTGGCTTCGTCCGAAAGCAGGAAGACCGCCGATTTCGCGACGTCTCGCGTGTCGCCCACCTGTCGCAGCGGCAAGAACTTCGCGACCTCATCGAGCGGCTCGTGCTCGGTCGCAGGAGTTCGCATCCAGCCGGGATGCAGCGAATTGACGCGGATGTTCTCTGGGCCCATCTCGTTTGCCACGACCTTGCTCATGCCACGGATCGCCCATTTCGACGCACTGTAGGCAGTTCCACCGGAAGGATGCATGCCCGCCGTCGATGAGACGTTGACGATCGAACCGTGTCCGGCGCGTCGCATCGCTGGGATCGCCGCTTTCATTCCTAGAAAACAGCCCAGTTCATTGACTTCAAAGACTTCTCGGAAATCCTTCTCGGTCAGTCTGTCGAAGGGCGACATGTCGTTGCGGACGGCGTTATTGACCAGTCCCGTCAGCGAACCGAAATGCCGCACGGTTTCATCCACAACAGCCGCCCATTCGGCAGCCTTGGTCACGTCGTGGTGGCGGTAGATCGCGGCATCGCCGAGTTCGGTTGCGACCTGCGTGCCAAGTTCGTCCCGTAGGTCAGTGATCACCACTTTGCCGCCCGCGGCCACAACCGCGCGGGCGATATCGGCGCCGAGCCCGCGCGCTGCGCCAGTGACCAACGCGACAGTACCATTCAGCTTAGACATTCTGCTTCTCCTTTATGAGGCTGCAGCCGGCGCGACGCGCGGCTGGTGTAGGTCCGACCGTTTGCACATTCCCTCTCATGCAGGGGCGGGAAGTGGAACGATCGGGGGGTAGTAATATCGCAGGCGGGATCGGCGGTGCGTTGACCGTGTCTGCGAGCGTTCGATAAGAATCCTGTTGGCATTCCGCAGCGCTTCTAGCATTGGCGCGCGGCGGTTCGTCCCTAAAACATTGCTAAGCTCCAGCCCCTGTACCTTCCCAAATCATCCTTAAGCCGGACAAAGCGCGCGGCCCGCTATGAAAAAGCTTTTGTCGTATGAGATCCCCGCGCTGCTCGGCGCCCCGATCATGATGACTTTCTGTACTGAGACCGGCACGACATGGCAGACGATCGGACGCTCGTGTCACCGATCCTTCCATATTCGAACTCATCTTCTTTGCGGATCACTACCCCGACATCGCTCAAGGAGCGCGGATCGCCCGGGGGCGCTCGCGATCTGACGCGACCATCCGAGTCTGGGCATTCGAGGCGATGGACGAGGCACCGGGAAGGTGGCCTTCGCCGCCGGCGAGTTCGATGCTGTCGTCGCGAGACTCAGCGGAAAAGCCAAGAACGTCAGCTTACGGGCACGTGGAAGCCGTTTTCATAGTTGCGCGCGGTGGTGATCCCAACTTCGATGCGGGTTCTTCCAGGCCTTCGGGCCACTATTCTCGATCATCCCGGTCTGGTCTCTGATCGGGCTTCGTCCGACTGGACGGAAACTCATAAGCCTTGCTGTGGGCGTGGTTGGCGTCGCCTTCGTGGTGCTTAATGGCGATGCAACCCTGGATACGGTTGGCGTGCTTGCCGCCCTCGGGGACGCATCTGCCCCTGAACCGGCGGAGCGAGATCATATGCTGGCGAAGGCGTCGATCTCAGTGCCTCTACGCTGGCCAAGCGGCATCTCGCCGGCTGGTCCGGGGCGATGCCTATGCCGGTATGCCGGTCATCGACCTGCGCGACATGTGAGAGGTAACAGATATTGGGCATGCCATCGGCAGAGCGCCTGGCCATCGCGGAGGGATATATGCCCTCAAAGCATGTGGCGAGATCGTCGAGACGCATCCTCACGCCCCCAGTCCGGTTGCCGGCCCCGCGCGCGGACCCGGCGTTTCATTGTACACTTCGCTGACGTCGAGCCTGGCCCGCAACAGCGAGGTGCCGCCGATCCATTGCTGGATCACCTTTTCATGCACGCCCGCAGCCAGGAAGAAGGCCAAAATCTGCTCTCGGTAGGACGCCGCCAATGCTGCATCGGCGGCGCTTATGGCCTCCGAAACGGCTCGCCCCTTGATCTGGTAGGAGACATGGTCGCGAAGGCGGGTAATGGTCACCGCCATCCGACAGCCCGCGGCGAGCCGGCGGCCGATCTCGGGATAACGGCCCTGTGAGAAGATGACCTCAAATGTTTGGGAGTCCACGGCCCGGGCGCCCAGACAACGCCCAATCGTCGGCCACAAATTATCCGTCTCCGTGCTCATGATCATCATCACCGGATCATCGAGCAGGGCTGCGATCTCAGGCGCTAGGATCACGTCGTGCAATCTCCTTCGCGGCAAACCCGGCGCGCGCAAGCGGTACCGCCTTGGCAGGCGCCCCCTAGGCGGAACTGATGACCGTCAGTTCAAGGCGTAGCGTTTGCCGGCGGCCGCAGCGCCATCACGAAAATCGACGGCTTTTCGTCTGGACCAAAAGGTCCCGGCACTTTGCTGCTGATTGACGGGAGGCTCTGCAGGTAGTCAGCAATGGCGCTGACATCGGCTTTGGTGAGCTTGGCGAACGCAGGCCAAGGCATAATCTTGGAAAGAACACGGCCGTCCGGGCGGACGCCTGTCTGCATCGCCGTAATGATCTCTTCCCTGGACCACGAGCCAAGCCCGGTTTCCTTGTCGGGCGTCAGGTTTGGCCCCACAAAAATACCCACCTCCGGTATTTCGAAACCAACATCGGAGCCTGCCAGATATCGCGCCATATCCGGTTTGCCGAAAAAATAGCCCGGGGTATGGCAGTCATTGCAGCCACCGAATTCGACGAGATATTGTCCGCGATTGAGTTGGGCAGACGAAAGCTGCTCAGCGTGGCTTTGTGCACCCCAATAGGAGAGGACCAGAGCTGCTAGTACAGGGGCTGCCCATCTCGCCGAGCGTGATGTTATCGTCGCGTCTTTTCCTTTTGCCGTGCCGTCATCCGTCAAGTCATTGCCTTCCACGATATCTGGCGATCCTGTTATTGGCTTTTCCAGCACAAGCAGTTGCAGATCATCGCGTAGCGGCGCGCCAACGCTTGGGTCACTGTAAGGAAAGGGAAGAACGTCGCCTGTCTGCCGGTAGCCGCGGCGCTCGTACCACGCGACCAGTGTTTCCCGCTGCTTAATGACAGTGATGCGAGCCGTCTGTGCTCCGCATGATCGTGCGAACTTCTCCGCTTCCGCCATGAGATGGCGACCATATCCGAAGTTCTGCACACGCGGATCAATGGCAAGTAGCGAGATGTACCAGGTCGCATCCGCCAGGGGCTCCACGGATATACAACCAAGCAACGCTTGATCGGCCTTTCGCCGCATGAGGAGAAGCGTTGTTCTTGCAGTCTGTAGCGCCGCATTCAATGCGTCGTCGTCGGTGCGCTTTCCCGCAAGCAGACCGACCTCATTGGTCCAGCCGGCAATATTTCCCTGGCCGCGATAAGCTGAATTGATGAGGAGCGCCAAATTTAGGACATCCGCCCCAGTCGCTGGAGCGACGGTCGTTTCGTGGCTCATTTTGATCTTACTTTGTTTGAAGGTTGCGCAGAGGAGCGGCCGCCGTCGTCACGATATTGGCGACTCCTATGGATCAGGATGCTGCGGCGCCCCCGCTTGATGTTGAGAATCTAGGGGACTTCCCATATGTCTACAATCTGTCAAAATGCGCACACATTCTTCGGATTGGAGGCATAATGCGGGGTGGCGAATATGCGGAGTTGCGTGCATTTGCGATGGTTGCCGAGAAAGGGAGTTTTGCGCGCGCAGCGGCGCAACTACAGATTTCCGCATCCACATTGAGCCAAACGATACGCGATTTGGAGAAGCGTCTCGGGGTCCAACTTTTCAATCGCACGACGCGCAGTGTCGCCCTGACGGATGCGGGTCAGAAACTAAATGTGCGGCTGAAGCCGGCTTTTGAGGAAATACAGATTGCCGTGGAGGAGGTGAGCCGGTTTCGGAGCGCGCCAATCGGCAGAGTTCGCATTCACGCGCCTCGTCAGACGGCCCTTATATTCATCGAGCCGATCCTAAAAGAATTCCACGAGGCATTCCCGGACATCATTCTCGACATCACTATTGATGATGCAGTGATCGACATTGTCGCAGGTGGGTTCGATGTCGGCATCAGGTTAGGCGATCTGCTGGAGCGAGATGTGGTCGCGTTCAAACTCGGCGGTAACGTGCGTGAAATTCCTGTAGCGGCGCCAGACTACTTGGATAGCAATGGTTATCCAGAATTACCATGCGAATTGCTCAATCATAAGTGCATCAACTGGCGCCCCCCGGGCTCCGACAAGCTCTACAATTGGCGATTTGGAAAGGATGGAAAGTGGTTCGAGATAGGGGTAAACGGTCCACTCATCGTTTCTCATCGAGACTTGGCCCTCAACGCCGCAGTGCAAAGCTTGGGCATAGCCTTCGTCATGGAGCATCGGGCGTTTTCGTCTATCAACCAGAATCAACTTGTCCCTTTATTGGATGAGTGGTGCCCTCAGATTCCGGGATGGCATGTATATTATCCCTCGCAGCGCCACATGTCGCAGGCCTTGCGTATTTTCGTGGCCTTCCTGAGAAAGTCGTTTGCCGTGGCTCAATCTCGATGAACGCGCTTACAGCGTCTTGAGGAAGGCGACCTGATGGTCATTGAGACGAAAGCGGGTCGCTCTTGCCACGCGCAAATGGCTTGAGCTTTCCCACAGCCGCTTCCTTGAGTTCCACGTGCGCCATGGTACGCGGCCCGGCCGCGCGCTGGCACTTGAGCGCCGGATTCTAGAAAGAAACAACTTGTCACCGATCATGCAGGGACAGGTGCGATCTGAGCTTCATATCCCAGCGCCTGAAGCTTTGCGAGAAGACGCTTGATCTGGACAGGTTTTGCCCGGCGTTCGAAATGGTCTGCGCCGAGGTCTTCGGTAAGCCTACGGTGAGGGCCGCAGGGGCTGACGCCATCGAGCGGCCTGCGCGATAGTGATCAGGCGGCGGCTTTTTGGCTCGGCGCTTTCCACTGCCAAGGCAGCAATTCGGGCAGCCGGCTCAGTGGCATGTCGGCGATGCGGGCAAGGACATCGGCCAGCCAGGCGAGCGGATCGATGTCATTAAGGCGGGCTGTCATGATCAGCGTGGTCATGGCGGCGGCACGGTCAGCCCCGCGCTCCGAACCGGCGAACAACCACGACTTTCTTCCAAGAGCAAAACCGCGCAGCGCCCGCTCGGCGGCGTTGTTGCTAAGACAAATCCTGCCGTCCTCGATGAAACGGGCAAATCCGTCCCAGCGGCTCAGCAGATAGTCGATTGGCCTGGCAACGCTGGACGAGCGCGACAGGCGGGCGCGCTCGTCGCGCAGCCAAACCTCCAGCGCGGCGAGAAGCGGTGCGCTTTGCTCCTGGCGGACGCGCAGGCGTTCGTCGGCGCTTGCACCGTTGATGCTGCGCTCGATGGCGAACAGCGCATCGATCCGCTTCACCGCCTCCAGCGCGATCGGCGAGATTGCCGGCGCGCTCTTGCCGCGCCGCGCGTGGCTGGCGATGTCGGCCAGCTCGAAGAATTTCCTCCGCGCGTGCGCCCAGCATAGCGCCGGCGTGACGGCGCCGTGCGGCCGCGCGGAATCGTACAACACATTGTAGCCGGCATAGGCGTCAGCCTGCAGGATGCCGGCGAAGCCGGCGAGATGGCGCTCGGGATGCTGCCGGCGCCGGTCCGGCGAGGCGTAATAAAGCGCGGCCGGCGGCGCGTTGCCGCCGAACGGGCGGTCGTCGCGGACATAGGTCCAGATGTGGCCGGTGACGGTTTTGCCCTTGGCCAGGATCGGGATCGTGGTGTCGTCGCCGTGCAGGCGCTCGGCGGCGAGCACATGGGCCTCGATGAGGGCATGCAGCGGCGCAAGCGCGCTTGTGCATGCGCCAACCTGATCGGCCAGCGTCGAGACGCTGAGGTCGATGCCCTCGCGGGCGAAGCGGTCGCTCTGCCGGTTGAGCGGCTGATGCTGAGAGAATTTGTCGAACAGGATCATGGCCAGCAGGCTTGGCCCGGCAAAGCCGCGCGGCGTCACATGGAACGGTGCCGGCGGCTGGGTGATCGCCTCGCAGGCGCGGCAGGAGAACTTCTCGCGCACGGTCTGAATGACCTTCCAGCGGCGCGGGATGACCTCCAGCGTCTCGGTGATGTCCTCGCCCAGCTTCGACAGTTTAGCCGAGCCGCAGCACGGACAGCTTGCCGGTGCCGGGATCACCAGGCGCTCGCGCGGCAGATGCTCGGGAAACGGCTTGCGCGCGGGGCGCTTGCGCTGGAAGGACTTGACCGTCTCAGTTTTGGCGGCCGCCTTCTCCGCGGCCAACTCATCCTCGGTCGCGGCGGTCTCGAGTTCTTCGAGCTGCAGCTCCATCTGCTCGAGCAGCCGGGCCGTGCGCTCCGAGCGATGGCCGTGGAGGGCGCGGCGCAGCTTCTCGATCTCCAGCTTTATATGGGCGATCAGCGCCTCGGCGCTGGTGTTTATCGCCAGGACGCGAGCCGCAGTGGCCTGGGCCTGCGCCGCCATGGTCTGAGCTTCCGTCGCGGTGGCCTCGGCTTCCAGGCGCGCGGCGCGCTCGGTCAGGATCAGCGCATGGGCGCTGGCGAGATCGGTGGGCAGCGGGGCGAAACGGGGTGGCATGGCGCAACATCACCATGCTTCGCCAGCTGTTGCCAAGCCCCCAACGCTCATCCGACCGCGGTCGGACGCCAGGTTGCCCGCGGGTGTCGCCAATCGATTCCGGACAAGAGATAACCGAGCTGCGCCGGCGAGATCGCCACCACGCCGTCGGCTGGCGAGGGCCAGATGAAACGTAAGCGGGCCTTCTTTCCCACCTATCGGCCGGGCTCAGGCGGTGGCGTAATGCCGGTCCATGAGCGATGGTTTTGACATTAAGC
>NZ_MWLK01000031.1 GCF_002198715.1 Rhodomicrobium sp. R_RK_3
GGACGGGCTTCTCTGCTTCGCGGGGGGTGGGGGAACTCTACGCGGCGGCGGGCAGCGCCACATAACGCTCGGCGTCGCCCGAGCGCACCAGGGCGAGGGCCTTGCTGCGGCCGCGCGCCTGGGCGTCGGCGAGGGCTTGGCGCATGTCCTTGGCGGACGAGATGTCGTGCTCGCCGACCTTGAGGATGACATCGCCTTCCTGGATGCCGACATCGGCGGCGGCGCCGGCCGGATCGACATCGGTGACGACGACGCCCGCCTTGCCGCGCCCGTTGGGGTTCGGCGCCGGGGCGACCGACAGGCCGAGCTTGCCGAACTGCTCCGACTTCGGCTCGGCCTTCGAATCGGCCTTGGCGACCTGGAGCTTGGGCTCATCCTTCAGCTCGCCCAGCAGCACGGCCAAAGGCTGCGCCTTGCCGTCGCGGATGACGGTCAGCTCGGCCTTGGTGTTGGGGGCCATGCTGCCGATCATGCGGGCGAGGCCGCGAGCGTCGGGGACGATCTTGCCGTCGACCTGGGTGATGACGTCGCCCGCCTTGAGGCCCGCCTTCTCAGCCGGGCTGTCGGCCTGCGGCTTGGAGATGATGGCGCCCTTGGCATCGGCGAGGCCGAGGCCTTCGGCGATATCGGTCGTCACCGGCTGGATCTGCACGCCGAGCCAGGCGCGGTCGAGACGGCCCTTGTCGCGCAGCACCGGAATGACGGCCTGCACGGTGGTGGTCGGGATGTCGAAGGCGATGCCGACCGAGCCGCCGGACGGGCTGAAGATGGCGGTGTTGACGCCGATCACTTCGCCGTCGAGGTTGAAGGTCGGGCCGCCGGAATTGCCGCGATTGACCGCCGCGTCGATCTGGATGAAGTCGTCATAGGGGCCGGAGCCGATATCGCGGTTCTCGGCCGAGACGATGCCGGCCGTGACGGTGCCGCCGAGCCCATAGGGATTGCCGACCGCCAGCACCCATTCGCCGATCTTGGGCATCGATGCCGCCATCTTGACGAAGGGGAAGTCGCTGCCGCCCTCGACCTTGAGCAGGGCGAGGTCCGTCTTGGGATCGGCGCCGATGATCGTGGCGCGATGGGTCTTGCCGCCATCGGTGACGATCTCGATCTTGGAAGCGCCATCGACGACGTGATTGTTGGTGACCGCGTAGCCGTCGGCGGTGATGAAGAAGCCGCTGCCGAGCGCCTTGACGCGCTCTTCCTGCGGACGGCCGTTATTGGGGCCCTTGCCGCCCTTGCCATTGCGGAACTGGTCGAAGAAATGCTCGAAAGGCGTGCCCTTGAACGGGTTTTCGCCCTGCCCCGGGCCGTTCGGCTGGTCGTCCTCATCCTGGGCGGTGCGCAGGGACGGGTTGATGTCGACCTGCACCGAGAACACCGCCGGCTTCACGCGCTCGACGAGGCTGGTGAAATTGGGCATGCCGAATTGCTGGGGCGGGGTCTGCGCCTGCTCGACGCTCAGCACCGGCGTCGCGGGGGCGGCTCCGGCATAATGGGTCAGGCCGACGCCGGCCAGCAAGGCCGCCGCGCTGACGCCGACGACAAGTTTGCGCATCATGTTCGAACGCGTCGGCTGCGAAGGACGCGGCGTGTCGTTAGGGGTTGTCATGTGACAGGGCTCCACAAAGCTCGGCGCGAACGCATCGCGCGGGATCTTGGACGGGATGATCACAGAGCCAACCTTGCCGTTATGTGGACGGTTGCATAACTTTTTGTAATGCGCGCCGCCTTGTAACGGCGACGGGCCCGCCCATTCGCGGAAACCCTGCCTGGGGGCCCAAAGCCCCGCATTCCGCCATTCCGGTCGCGCCTGCGGCATCGTCGACACGCGTTACAAATGCAACCAGTTAGGCGCTCGGAGCAATCGCAACGCAACTGGCCGGAACCAACCTCCAACCCAATCAGGATTGCGAGGTGTTCCATGCAAAACGGTGCGAGGCAAAGCGCGAAAGTCCGCGCAGTGATCATCGGCGGCAGCAAGGGGATCGGCAAGGCGGTGGCCGAAAGCTTCCTCGCGGAGGGCGCCTCGATCGCCATCGGGGCGCGGGACGTAGCCCGCCTGCGCGCGGTGCAGGCGGAATTGTCCGCCTTCGGCGAGGTCCATGCGGAGCCGTGCGATGTCGCCGACGCCGCGTCGGTGGACCGCTTCATGGGCCACGCCGCCGATGCGCTCGGCGGCATCGATGCGCTGATCAATTGCGCCACCAGCCTGTCGATCGTCGACGATGAAGGCGGCTGGAGCGCGGCATATAATATCGATCTCATGGGCACCGTGCGCAGCCTGAAGGCGGCCGCCCCGTACCTGAAGCAGAGCGATCAGGCCTCGGTGGTGAATTTCTCCTCGGTCAGCGCGCGCCAGGCTTTTCCGGACCGGCTGCCCTACGGGGCCATGAAGGCGGCCGTCGAGCAATACACCGCCAGCGCCGCCATCCTTTATGCCGAGGCGGGCATCCGGGTGAATTGCCTCGTTGTCGGATCGACGGAATTTCCGGGCGGCATCTGGGACCGCGTCCGGCAGACGGATTTCGCCAAATACGATTCCACCCGCAAGCGCATTCCGCTCGGCGGCTTCGCCCGCCCGAACCACATCGCCGACGCCGTGCTGTTCCTGACCTCCAGCCATGCGAGCTGGATCACTGGCCAGTGCCTCGTCGTCGATGGCGGCCAGACCGCCGGCGCGCCGCCGCTGGTCTAGGGGCTCCAACCCCACTTTTGCGAAATGCCGGCTCAAGCTATTGTGCGTTCCCCGCGGCGGAGAACTTGCAGCATGGCTAAGCTCGTCTTTGGAATGAACCAGTCCCTGGACGGCTATGTCGACCACGATGCATTCGCGCCTGACCTGGCGCTCTTTCGTCACTGGATCGAGCACGTGCGCGACCTGACGGGCAGCGTGTACGGCCGCCGCATGTACGAGACCATGCGTTATTGGGACGAGGACCGTCCCGAGTGGAATGCCGAGCAACGCGAGTTCGCGGCGGCGTGGCGGCGCCTGCCGAAATGGGTCGCATCGCGCTCGCTGAAGTCCGTCGGCCCCAATGCCACGCTTGTCGGGGATGATATCGGGGGCGTGGTCCGTGACCTGAAGGCTGGGCTGTCCGGGGAAATTACAGTTTCAGGACCGGACCTCGCGCGAAGCCTGGCCGAGCTTGGCCTTATCGATGAATATCGCCTCTATTTCCACCCCGTCGTGGTCGGTGGCGGCAAGCCATTTTTCGCCGGACCGCGCCCGCTGCTGCGGCTTGTTTCCACCGATCGCCTTGGCGATGGCGTGATCCGGCTGACCTACGTTCCCGCTTGATCTCTCGCCAGACGGACGCTCTGGCGCGTCAGCTTCAGGTAACGGACCACCGCACATACGGGTGAAAAGCCGCGCCAGTCGGCCGGCGCCCGTGTTCTCGCCACAATTGCAATGCAGGTGTACTCGCTTCGAAAAACAACCTGCGAGTGTCGTTTGTCCTTGCCGCATGGTCTGCGGACCGCATTGTGCCTCCTGGCTTTAAGCCTGACCGGCCTATCCCCCCACGCTTCAGCCGAGCCGCGAGCCAGTCTCGACGCCACGGCCTATGAGCAGCAGTTGCGCGGCATGTGGCTGGCGCAGAGCATCGCCAATTGGACCGGCCTCATCACCGAGGGCGACCGGACCGACAAGCCGTTCTACACGGATGAGGATTGGGGCGGCCTCAGCGATTTCCACCGCCGCATCGGCTTCGTCTTCCAGGATCCCTGGCGCGCCGACGACGACACCGACGTCGAATATATCCTGCTGCACCTGATGAACGAGTACCACACGACGCTGCTCAGCCCGCAGCAGCTCGCCGATGGCTGGGACACCTATTTTCGGCGCGAGGATTTCGTCTGGATCTCCAACCTCACCTCGCTGCGGCTGATCCGGCGGGGTGCGCTGCCGCCGGCGACGGGCATGGGCGCGGTCAACGCCGCCAACGACCCCAAGGAGGAGATGAGCTACCTGATGATCGACGCCCAGCTCACCACCGAGATGTGCGGCGCGCTCGCCCCCGGCATGCCGGTCTATGCCCTGCGCATCTGCGACCTGCCGATCCGCAACACGGCGGCGAGCTATGCCGCCCACGCCGCGCAGGAATTCGTGCTGCTTTACGCCCTGGCGCCCGTCGCCGATCCCGCGCTCAGCGACCGCGACAAGGTGATCTGGCTGGCCACCGAAGCGCGCAAATACATCCCCGACACGTCAAAAACCGCCGACATTTTCGATTTCGTGCTCGGCGAGTTCCGGCGCATGTGCCCGGCGCAGGACGCGCCAGGCTGCGACGATTGGGAGGACACACGCGACCGCATCGCCGAGCGCTACCAGCTCCAGGCCGACGGCAACGGCTTCAAATATTACGACTGGTACGATTCCGCCGTGAATTACGCGACCGGCATGATGGCGCTGCTCTACGGCCAGGGCGATCTGAAGCGCACCATCCGCATCGGCACGCTGTCGGGCTGGGATTCCGACAATGGCACCGCCACCATGGGCGGCGTGCTCGGGCTGATGAACGGCTATGACTGGGTCGCCGCGCAGTTTCCGGGCCGGGCGCTTTCGGACCGCTACAGCATCCGCCGCACGCGCAGCCACGAGTTGCCCGACTACCTGCCGCGCGACCGCGCCGCCGAGGACAGTTTTACCATGATGGCCGCGCGGATGCGGCCGCTGGTCGTCGAGGCGCTCGGCAATGGCGGCGGCGGCGTCGATGGCGGCACCTACCGGCTGCCCGCGCTGCCGGCGTCGAACCAGGTCGAGCTGACGCCGACGACAAAGCTCTATCGCAGCAGCGCCAACAACCGTCTCCGTCTCGCCGGCGGCATTGTAACCGCGTCCAGCAGTGCGGACCCGAGCGAGGAGCGGGCCGGCCCCGGCGTCTTCGCCGATGGCGTCGAGGAGGATTTTTCGGGACGGGAGCCGTCCGCGCCTTCGGACGAGTTCTGGGGCATGGGCGACGACGTCACCTTCACGGTGAGCTATAGCGAGGACGTGCCGATGAAGATTCTGCGCTTCATCGAGGGCGGCGCGCATGCCAATGCCGTCGGCTGGTTCCGGACCGTGAGGCCGCAGATGCTGGTCAATGGCGCCTGGCAGGATCTGCCGGCCGGCGCGGCCCCGTCGGCCAAGATCACGGCGGCCCCCTACCAGATCATCGACTGGACCTTGCCGGAAACGCTGCCGGTCTCCGCCATCCGCCTGCGCGGGGCGACGGCGGGCGGCTTTGCCAGCATCATCGAACTCGACGCGCTGTCCGACATGGCGCACCCGCCAGCCCCCGCGGAGCTTGCCGGACAATAGCTACCGCTCCCGTGCCCGCCACAGCTCCCGCGTCAGCTCCCAGATCTCGGAGGGCAGACGGCCCGAGACGTAATCGCGCTCCTCGGTGCCGATCAGCCGCGCATTCTGCTGCTCCGAGATGCGGCGCGAGGCCAGGTTCGGCGCGGCCTTGCACACGACCAGCCGCTCCTCGCCCAGCACCTCGAACCAGAAATCCGTCACCGGCGCGCAAGCCTCGGTCATCAGCCCCTGCCCGTGCCAGGGCACGCCCAGCCAGAATGCGCGGTTGTCGTTCTGAGCGCGAGTCAGCTCGATGGCGCCGATCAGGTGCTCCGGGCCGCCTTTCAACAGGATCGCCCAGATCCATTTCTCGCCGCGCGCGACCGCCGGCAGCGCCCCATCGCGATAGAATTGCAGCGCGCCATCCTCCGGATAGGGCCAGGGCAGCCGCGCATTCAGGTATTTCACCACGTCCCAATGCGGGAAATAGGTCTGGGTCGCCGCGGCATCGGCAAGGCGTAAGGGGCGCAGGACGAGCCGCGCGGTCTCAAGCACAGGGGTCATGCGACGCCACGCTCCTTTGCTCTTGGGGGCCGATTGCGTTAGCACTATCGCTGCGGCGGCGCGGCTTTCTCCACTTGCGGAAATGATGCCCGATGGTATTACGCTTTGCCAGGCACGACGAGGACGATGCGTTAGGGGCGTTCAGACCAATGGTTCAGCAATCGCTCACGGCCGTCAGGGAACGCATGCCCGAGGCAGCCGCCCTTGCCCTCGGTTTGATCTTCGCGCTGACGATCTGGCTCGGCTTCCGCTATGTCAATCAGGCCGATCTGGTCCGTCACACGCTCGAAGTGCAAACCAAGATCTCACGCATCTGGTCGCATATGCAGGATGCCGAGATCGGCCAGCGCAGCTATGTGCTGACCGGCGAGGACCGCTTCCTGCAGCCCTATTACGACGCCAATCAGCACATCTGGAGCGATTTGGACGCGCTCGCCGCGCTCACGTCGGACAATCCCGCCCAGGCACGCGCGGTCACCGAGACGCGCCCGCTGATCGGGCAGCGCCTCGCCTTCGCCAACGAGACCATCGCACTGCGCCGCCGGGGCGATTTCGACGGCGCGCGAGAAAAGGTGCTGTCCGGCCAGGGCACGGAGATGATGCGCAATCTGCGCCAGCGCTTCGAGCGGCTGCGGGCGGCGGAATCGGACCTGCTCGCTGCGCGCGAGGCTGCCGCCCAGAGCACGATCTACGCGCTGACCGGCGCGATCGCTCTCGGCGTCATCGGCATGCTCGGCGTGCTGATCGGCTGGATCGTGCATTCGCGCGGCACCGCGCGGGCGCTTGCCCTCACCAATGCCGCGCTCGTCGAGACCATCGCGGATCGCGAAGCCGCCGAGCTGCAGATTCGGCAGATGCAGAAGATGGAGGCGGTCGGCCAGCTCACCGGCGGCATCGCCCATGACTTCAACAACATGCTGGCGGTCATCATCAGCGGCGTGGGCCTCGCGCAGAAGCGCCTCGCCAAGGGCGAGCCGGGGGTCGACGAGTTCCTGTCCGGCGCGATCGAGGGCGCGCAGCGGGCGGCGACGCTGGTCAAGCGCCTGCTCGCCTTCTCCCGCCAGCAGCCGCTCGCCCCGGTCAGCCTCGACGCCAATAAATTCGTTGCCGGCATTTCCGAGCTGATCTCGCGGGCGCTCGGCGAATCCATCCGCATGGAGACCATTCTCGGCGGCGGCCTCTGGCTGACCCATGCCGATTCCGCCCAGCTCGAGAATTCCATCCTCAATCTGTGCGTGAACGCTCGCGACGCCATGCCCGATGGCGGCCGCCTCACCGTCGAGACCGCCAATTGCCATCTCGACGACCGCTATGCGCGCCAGCATCCGGGCGTTCCGGCCGGGCAATATGTGCTGATCGCCGTGAGCGACACCGGGCAAGGCATGACGCCGGACGTGCTGGCCAAGGCCTTCGATCCGTTCTTCACCACCAAGGACGCCAGCAAAGGCACCGGCCTCGGCCTCTCCCAGGTCTTCGGCTTCGTCAAGCAATCGGGCGGCCACGTCAAGATCTACTCGGAGCCCGGCCAGGGCACCACGGTGAAAATCTACCTGCCGCGCCACTACGCGCCCGCCGACAACCGGCCGCCCGCCAATCCGATCCTCGCCGAACTTCGCGGCACCGAGTCCATCCTGCTGGTCGAGGACGAGCTCAGCGTGCTGACCCTCACCGCGACCAGCCTGCGCGAACTCGGCTATACCGTGCTGGAGGCCACCCACGCCAATGAGGCCGTGCGCCAGCTCAAGAACGGCGCGCGCGTCGATCTCCTGCTGACCGATATCGTCATGCCGGACGTCAATGGCCGCAAGCTCGCCGATCAGGCGCTCGCGCTGCGGCCGGGGCTGAAGGTGCTGTTCATGACCGGCTTCACCAAGAACGCCGTCGTGCATAATGGCGTGCTCGATCACGGCGTGCATTTCCTCGCCAAGCCCTTCAGCATCGAGGAACTGTCGCGCAAGGTGCGCGAGGCGATCGAGACCGAAATCCACGCCTGACCTCAGCCTAAAGGCGGCGCGGCCCGCAAGATCAGCAATTCCTTGTTCAGAAGCTGCCGGTGGATGATCATCTGGTCGAGGATTTCCAGATAGGTCGTGAGCACGTCCGTCGCCTTTTCCCGCTGGGCGCCCTCGGAATTGGCCACATGCGACCGCTGCAGCGCCACCCGCGCCTCGGCCTCCTGCAAATGCAGGTCCGACAGGGCTATGTGATCGAGAATTTGTTGCTCTCGCATGGCGCGCTCACTGGTGAGGCTGCAATCCCCGGTGATGCTAGCAGATTTTCATGGGAAGGGTGCTTAAATGACCGCGCGCCTTGGAATTGGGTAGCGTTTTCCAGGACACCGCGTCAGCAATAGCGCGCCTCGCGGCAGGTGGCGGTCGTGAGATTGCCGCCGCGAGGAAAAATGCCTGGCCAATAAAGTGGCCGCTGATCGTCTCAGCCATGAAATGTCCGGTCACCGGGGCGCGCAAAGAACCAAAGCGTAACGGCTGCGTTGTCCCGTGCCACTTCCGGATCGAGGATTCATGTGACCGCTCCCCAAAAGCCGTCGGCCGCCCGGCCGAAACGCAGCGCGAACCCCGCTGGCGACGCCGGCTTCGCCCTGCCGCTCGACACCCAGCCCATGGAGGCCCGCTCCGCCGAGGCGCTGCCGGAGGGCAAGGGCTGGCAGTTCGAGCCCAAATGGGACGGCTTTCGCGCCCTCGCCTTCAAATCCGGCGACCATGTCGAGCTGCGCGCCAAATCCGGCAAGCCGCTCGGCCGCTATTTCCCCGAAGTCCTCGCCATGCTGCGCGATCTGGCCGTGGACAATTTCGTGGCCGACGGCGAACTCGTCATCGAGATCGACGGGCGGCTTTCCTTCGACGCGCTGCAAATGCGCCTGCATCCGGCGGAGAGCCGCATCCGAAAGCTCTCGGTGGCGACGCCCGCCCGCCTCGTGCTGTTCGACATGCTGGCCGCCGACGGCGCGCCGCTCATGGACCTGCCGCTCACCCGGCGCAGGGCAGCGCTGGACGCTTTCGGCAAGGCGGCGAGCATCCCGAAACGCCTGATCGTCTCGCCCTATACGCGCGACCGCAAGCGGGCGGAGACATGGCTCAGCGAGTCCGGCGGCGGCACGGATGGCGTCGTCGCCAAGGCGCTGGACGGGCTGTACACGTCGGGCATCCGCTCGATGGTCAAGGTCAAGCGGCTGCGCACGGCCGATTGCGTCGTCGGCGGCTTCCGCTATGCCAGCAACAGCCGCGAGGTCGGCTCGCTGCTGCTCGGCCTCTACGATGCCGAGGGCAAGCTCGACCATGTGGGCTTCACCTCCACCATCTCCGACAAGGAGCGCCCTGCCCCTCACGCGCAAGCTTGAGGCGCTGCGGGGCGCACCCGGATTCACCGGCAAGGCGCCCGGCGGCCCGAGCCGCTGGAGCACCGAGCGCAGCGGCGAATGGGAGCCGCTGCGGCCCAAACTCGTCGCTGAGGTGCGCTTCGACCATGTCAGCGGCGACCGCTTCCGCCACGGCACCAAATTCCTGCGCTGGCGCCCCGACAAGGCCCCGCGCCAATGCCGCTTCGACCAGATTCTGCCGCCCCGAGCCGATGTCGGAGCGCCCGCGTGATGGATGAGAGCCAGCCCCTCAGCGCCCCGCCTTGCGGAAGCGGTATTCCGTGGTCTGGGCGTAGCGCTCGCCCGGACGCAGAAGCGCTTGCGGGAAATAGGGGCGATGCGGCGCGTCGGGCCAGATCTGCGGCTCGAGGCACAGCGCGGAATGCGGGGCATAGCCGACGCCGTCGAGGCCGGTGAGGCCAGCGGCGATGCCGGGGCCGTCATAGAACTGCACGCCGGGCTCGGTCGTCCAAACCTCCATGGCGATGCCGGAGCGCGCCCCTTCGACTGTCACCGCGCGCTGTAACGCGCCACGCACCGGGGCAAGGCAGAAATTGTGATCGTAGGGGCGGTGCGGCTCGCCACGTCGGACGGGCCGCGGCGCGCGGAAATCATACTCCGTCCCGGCAACCGGGATCACTTCGCCGGTCGGGATCAGCTCGCCATCGACGGGCAGGTATGCCTCCGCCTCGATCTGCATGATGTGGTTGAGCACATCCGTCCGCCCGCCATCATCGAGATTGAAATAGCTGTGATGGGCGAGATTGCAGACAGTCGGCGCGTCGGTGGTGGCGGTCAGTTCGACGACGAGGCGGCCCGCATCCTTCAGCGCATAGGTGCAGGTGACGTCGAGATTGCCGGGAAAGCCCATCTCGCCGTCGCGGGCGCGGCAGGTCATGGTGACGAAATCGGCGCCCGCGTCGGCCAGGGTCCAGAGCTGGCGGCCGATGCCCGACGCGCCGCCATGCAGCGCGTGCTTGCCGAGGAAATTCCTGTCGGCCTGATAGGCGATGCCGTCGATGCTGAAGCGGCCATCGGCGATGCGGTTGGCGAAGCGCCCGACCACCGCGCCGAAATAGGGCGAATGCGCCGGGTAATCGGCGAAATTGTCAAAGCCCAGGACCAGCGGATCGGCGTGGCCGGCGAGCCGCAGATCCTGCACCACCGCGCCCCAATTGATGATGGTCGCGCTCAGCCCGCCGCCCTGGATGGCGACGCGATGCACAGGCTGCCCGTCCGGCAAATAACCGAAAATCTCCGCGTCCACGATCCCTCCACTCCCCGGCCGCATCAGGACCGCTTGCCGAAAACCGTATCATAGGCGGCGACGACCGCCCGCGCCTTCTTGCCGATATCGGCGGCGGCCGCCCCCGGCCGGTAAAGGCTGGAGCCCAGCCCGAAGGTGCGCAGGCCGACCGCCGCGTAACTGGCGAAATCCGCCTCGGACACGCCGCCCACCGCGCCGATTTCCAGCGCCGGCGGCAGCACCGCGCGGATGGCATTGATGCCCGCAGGGCCGAGAACGCTGGCGGGAAAGAATTTCAGCGCCGAAGCGCCCGCATCGACCGCGAGCAGCGCTTCCGTCGCCGTGAAAACGCCGGGCATGGTGACCATGCCGCGCGCCGCCGCCCTAGCGATGACTTCGGGCGTGACATTGGGGCTGACCATCAGCCGCCCGCCGGCCTCGGCCAGCCGGTCGACATCCGCCACCCGCAGCACGGTCCCCGCGCCGATCAGGCAGCCGGGCGGCGCAAATTTTGCTGCCTTCCCGATCGAGACGAAGGGCTCCGGCGAATTCAGCGGGATTTCGATGGCTTCGAAACCGGCATCGATCAATTCGGCGACGACGGCCTCGGCCTCCTCCGGCCGGATGCCGCGCAGAATCGCGACCAGCGAGCGCTTCAGCTCGGGCCACGGGATGACGGCGCGCTCAGCGGGCATGTTCCTGTCTTTCCTCCGCCGTCCAGAAGGTCGATGCAGCCCGCCAGAGGCCGCGCCGCACGGCCTCGCTCGCATCGCAGACATGGACGGTCAAATCCTGGCACTCCAGCACGGCCCGGTAAAGGTCGCACAAGCCGCCCGAGGCCACCAGCACGACATCGCGCAGCGTGCCGTGCCGCACCGCCACCCCCGCCAGCTCCAAGCCGATCAGCAAGCCGGAAAGCCGCGCCGCCCCCTCGTTCGGCGGCGCAAATCCCAACAATTGGCCAGCCCGAAGCTGGAACAGCAAATTCGACACCGCCTGCGGATCGGCGAGCGCCGTCCGCGCCGCATCGAGGAAGCCGGGAGCATCCGCCGAAACCGCCGCCGCCTGATCCACCGCCGCGCTCAGGATCGAGTGGCGCGAGAGCATGGCGAACAATTCGCCCGTCATATAGGTCGAGAAGCCGTCGACCTTGCCGCCCTTCAGCCGCACCCATTTCGAATGCGTCCCCGGCATACAGACGAGCCCCTTGCCGATGCCTTGCGCCACCAGCCCCAGAAGCTGCGTCTCCTCGCCCCGCATGACGTCGGGCGCGCCGGCCTCGCGCTGGGCAATACCGGGCAGCACCCGCACGTCGCGCGGATAGGCGTCGATGATCTTGCGCGCCTTGCCGATGATGGCGGCCAGATCGGCGGGCGTGTCGAGATAGCCCGCCTCCTGCCAGCCCTGGCGCGCCCCGACCATGCCGCACATCACGACCGGAAGTTCTTCGGCGACGCCAAGCTCGGCCAGATGCCGCTCCAGCACCACGTCGAAACCGATGGCGGCGGCGCGCATCATGCCTTCGTCGCTCTGCCGCTCGGCGATGACCGTCCCGGCCTCGGACATCAGCCAGAGGCGGAAGGACGACGTTCCCCAATCGATCGCGGCGCAGAACGGTGTCAAAGGGCCGTCACCTCATAGACGGGCGGCGCGTCCTTGGCCGCGGTGACTTCGAGCGGGTTGCGCAGCGGCAGGCCGAAATCGGGCGCTTCGATCTCGAAGACATCACCCGGCTGGGCGCGGATGCCGTCGGCGAAAGACAGGGTGGCCGTGCCGAACATATGCACATGCACGTCGCCCGGCTGCCGGAACAGCCCGTATTTGAAATGATGGTGCTCCAGATTGGCGATGGTGTGGGACATGTTCGCCTCGCCGGAGAGGAACGGCTTTTCCCAGATCGGCGTGCTGCCGCGATAGACCCGCGAAGCGCCGCGAATATCGGCGGGCAGCTCGCCGACCAGGATTTCCGGCCCGAAGGAGGCCTGGCGCAGCTTGGAATGGGCGAGATAGAGATAGTTGACCCGCTCCATCACGTGATCGGAGAATTCGTTCGCCAGCACAAAGCCGAGGCGGAACGGCGCGCCATCGTCGCCGATGATATAGACGCCTGCGATTTCCGGCTCCTCGCCGCCATCATCGGCGAATTCGGGCGAGACGAGCGCCGCGCCCGGCGCGACTGCCACATGGCCGTTGCCCTTGTAGAACCATTCCGGCTGCACGCCCGCCTTGCCCGCCGCCGGCTTGCCGCCTTCGACACCCATGCGGAAGATCTTCATGCTATCGGTGAGGTTTTCGGTCTTCTCGGCGGAATGCATGGCATCGCGCGTCGCGGCGGAGCCCAGATGCGTGAGGCCTGTGCCGGTGACATGCAGATGCGCCGGATCGGGATGGGTGATCGGCAGCAGCAGGCGGCCCTCGTCATAGGCCGCTTCCAGGTCGACGGCTTCGCCGAGGCCGAGCTCGCGGATGCGGGTCGCGAGCTGGGTGCCGGCCGCCGCCACCTGCCGCGCCAGATCGTAAACGCTGGCCGCGCCCTCGACCGCATAGGCTTCGCTGCCCTCGCGCACCACGACGCGCAACCGGCCGGCCTTGTCTCGAATTTGGGAAAGCAGCACGGGGATTCTCCTCAGGCCTTGGTTTTGTTGTAGACGTCGAAAATCACGGCGGCGAGCAGCACGAGGCCCTTGATGACCTGCTGCCAGTCGATGCCGATGCCCAGGATCGACATGCCGTTATTCATGACGCCCATGATGAAGGCGCCGACCACCGCGCCGACCACGGTGCCGATGCCGCCGCTCATCGACGCGCCGCCGATGAACACCGCCGCGATCACGTCCAGCTCGAAGCCGAGACCGGCTTTCGGCGTCGCGGTATTGAGGCGCGCGGCGAAGACGAGGCCGGCAAGCGCCGACAGGATGCCCATATTGACGAAGGTCAGAAAGGTCAGCCGCTGCGTGTTGATGCCGGAGAGCTTTGCCGCGTTCTCATTGCCGCCGAGCGCGTAGATGCGGCGGCCGAGCGTCGTGCGCGTGGTGATGAAGGTGTAGACGCTGATCAGCAGCGCCATCACGATCAGCACGTTGGGGAGGCCCCGGAAGGCCGACATCAGCCAGGTCAGATAGAGGATGGCGAAGGCGATCGCGGCGTGCTTGACGACGAACACCGCGAAGGGCTCGTCGACATTGCCGTATTTCAGCGCCTGATTGCGCGAGCGCACCGCCATCCAGAGCAGCACCACCGCCGTCACGATACCGATGGCCATCGAAAACTGGTTGAACGGGCCGCTGCCGATGAAATCCGGGATGAAGCCGGAGGCGAGCAATTGGAATTCGCGCGGGAACGGTCCGATGGAGCGGCCCTCGAGCAGGCCGAGCGCCAAGCCCTTGAACACCAGCATGCCCGCCAGGGTGACGATGAAGGAGGGGATGCGGTAATAGGCGACCCAATAGCCCTGCGCCGCGCCGATCACCGCGCCGACCGCGAGGCAGATCGCCGAGGCGGTGACGAAATCATAGCCGTATTGCACCATCAGCACGGCCGCGACCGCCCCGACGAAGCCGCAGACCGAGCCGACCGACAGGTCGATATGGCCGGCCACGATCACCAGCAGCATCCCGACCGCCATGATGATGATGTAGCTGTTCTGCAGCACGAGATTGGTGAGGTTGACCGGCTTCAGCAGCACGCCGCCGGTGACGATCTGGAAGAAGCCCATGATGACGACGAGGGCGATCAGGATGCCGTATTCGCGCATATGGTGGCGGATGAAATCGCCGTAGGAGGCCGTATCGGCGGCCGTCGCTGCGTGCTCTTCATGTGCGATCGTCATAGTCACTCACCATTCGCGTTGAGGATCATGTGCATGATCTTTTCCTGTGAGGCGTCCGCCGCCGCGAGTTCGCCGACGAAGCGGCCCTCGCTCATCACCAGGATGCGGTCGCACATGCCGAGCAGTTCGGGCATCTCCGAGGAAATGAAGACGACGCCCTTCCCCGACGCCGCCAGCTCGTTGATGATCGTGTAGATCTCGTATTTCGCGCCGACATCGATGCCGCGCGTCGGCTCGTCTAGGATCAGCACTTCCGGATTGGCGTAGAGCCATTTCGAAAGCACCACCTTCTGCTGATTGCCGCCGGACAGGTTGAGCGTCTTCTGCTCGACGCTCGTTGATTTGATGCGCAGCCGGTCGCGGTAGCGGGTGGCGACGGCCATTTCCTCATTGTCGTCGATCACGCCGCCGCTGGAGATGCCGCCGAGATTGGCGAGCGGAATGTTGCGGCGGATGGTTTCGTCGAGCACGAGGCCAAAGGTCTTGCGGTCCTCGGTGACGTAGCAGAGGCCGGAGCGGATGGCGCGGGCGACGGTCGAGGTATCGGCCGGCTCGCCGCCGACCAGCACCTCGCCGGAGATGCCCTCGCCGTAGGAGCGGCCGAAAATGCTCATGGCCAGCTCGGTGCGGCCGGCGCCCATCAGCCCGGCGATGCCGACGACCTCGCCGCGCGCCACCTTGAAGCTGACATCGTCGACGACCTTGCGCCGGATATGGATCGGGTGATGCGCGGTCCAGTTCCTGACCTCGAACACCGTCGGGCCGATCGCGGCCTCGCGCGGCGGGAATCGGTCGGTGAGCGGGCGGCCGACCATGTCGCGGATGATCTCGGCCTCGGTGACGGTGCGGGCGCGCGCATCGGCGACGGAGATGCTGGCGCCGTCGCGCAGCACGGTGATCTTGTCGGCGACCTTGGAAACTTCATTGAGCTTGTGCGAGATCAGGATCGAGGAGATGCCCTTGCGCTTGAATTCCAGCAGCAAATCGAGCAGCGCGTCGCTGTCGGTCTCGTTGAGGCTCGAAGTCGGCTCGTCGAGGATCAGCAGCTTGACCCGCTTCGACAGCGCCTTGGCGATCTCGACGAGCTGCTGCTTGCCGGCGCCGAGCTGGGTCACCAGCGTGCGCGGCGCTTCCTTCAGGCCGACGCGGGCCAGAAGCTCTTCTGTTCGCGCGTAGGTCTCTGGCCAGTTGATGACGCCACGCGTCTGCACCTCGTTGCCTAGGAAGATGTTTTCCGCGATCGACAGCAGCGGCACCAGGGCCAGCTCCTGGTGGATGATGATGATGCCGAGATCTTCCGAATCGCGGATATGGCGGAAGCTGCGCTCCTCGCCTTCGAAGCGGATGCTGCCTTCGTAGCTGCCATGCGGGTAGACGCCGCTCAGCACTTTCATCAGCGTGGATTTGCCCGCGCCGTTCTCGCCGACGACGGCGTGGATTTCGCCATAGCCGACGCTGATCGAGACATTGTCGAGCGCCTTCACGCCCGGGAATGTCTTGGTGATCCCGCGCATTTCGAGGATGGGTTGCACGTCCTGCTCCAGATCTTTGAGGCTTGCCGGAGAGGCAGGCCCGGACGCGCCGGACCCGCCGCTTCAAACAGGCGCTATTTGATCTGTTCGGCCTTGTAATAGCCGCTGCCGATCAGGGTTGCTTCCCAGTTGCTCTTGTCGACGGCGACCGGCTTCAGCAGGTAGGACGGCACGACCTTGACGCCATTATTGTAGGTCTTGGTGTCGTTGATCTGCGGTTCCTTGCCGCTGGACACGGCATCGACCATGGCCACGGTGACCTTGGCGAGTTCGCGCGTGTCCTTGAAGATCGAGGCATATTGCTCGTTGTTGAGGATCGACTTGACGGATTGCACTTCGCAATCCTGGCCGGAGACGATCGGCATCTTCAATGTGCCGGAGCCGTAGCCGACGCCCTTCAGCGAGGACAGGATGCCGATAGAGAGGCCGTCATAGGGCGACAGCACGCCATGCACCTGCTTGTTGGTGTAGAAGGCGGAGAGCAGGTTATCCATGCGGGCCTGGGCGACCGCGCCGTCCCAGCGCAGCGTGCCGACCTTGTCCATGCCCTGCTGGCCGGACTGCACGGTGATCTTGCCGGCGTCGATCAGGGGCTGCAGCACCGACATGGCGCCGTTATAGAAGAAGAAGGCGTTGTTGTCGTCGGGCGAGCCGCCGAACAGCTCGACATTGTAGGGGCCGTCGCCGAAGCGCTCTTTCAGGCCCTTGAGCAGGGTCTGCGCCTGCAGCACGCCGACCTGGAAATTGTCGAAGGTGGCGTAATAATCGACATTCTTGCTGTCGCGGATCAGGCGGTCATAGGCGATAACCTTGATGCCGGCGGCGGCCGCGTTGGCGAGGGCGTTGGACAGCGTCGTGCCGTCGATGGCGGCGATCACGAGGACTTTCGAGCCCTTGGTGATCATGTTCTCGATCTGCGCGAGCTGGTTCGGGATGTCGTCTTCCGCATATTGAAGGTCGGTCTTATAGCCGGCCTCCTGGAAGTATTTGACCATATTATTGCCGTCGTCGATCCAGCGCGCCGAGGATTTCGTCGGCATGGAAATGCCAACGAGGCCCTTTTCGGCGGCATTGGCCGAGACGACGCCAAGCAGCGACACCATGGCCAGAGTGGCCAGTGCTTTGAAGATCTTCAATATTTCCTCCCATCGGCAACGCCGCAAAGGGGCGTCGCCCTTCTACGTAACTTGCCCGCTGCCGGTCATCTGCTCTTGCGCATGTTTTCTAACCGGAGCCGGGATGAGGATCGCGAAAGGCGATATGCATGTCAAATTCGTAATGGTAATTCTAATATGTCTAAAATGGTATGTCACTTTGGGGGCGTTGGGGAATGACATCGGAGCGGCGGCTGTTTCCGCCTTCGGGATCGCAGCTCACCCGTCGCGGTCTGAAGATGAGCCACCTGCGACTGTTCGACGGTCTGGCTCAGACCGGCCAGATCAGCGCCGCCGCCGCCATGCTGGCGATCTCCCAGCCCGCCGCCTCGCGCCTCGCCGCCGAAGCCGAGCGAATCACCGGCGCGCGGCTCTACGAACGCACCAGCCACGGCATCGTGCTGACCCCGGCCGGACGCGCCTTCGCCAACCGCGCCGGGCGGATGCTGCTTGAGGTCGCCGAGACCGAGCGCGAATTGTCGGAAATCCTGAAAGGCAATGCCGGCACGGTGAATATCGGTTCGGTAACGGGACCGGCGGTCGAGCATGTGCTGCCGGCCATCCGGCAGGCGCGTGTGCATCTGCCGCGCATCACCGTCAATGTCGAGGTCTCGACCAGCGACGTGCTCGGCGAAGCGCTGATCGAGGGCAAGCTGGATTTCATCCTCGCCCGGCTGCCGGCGCGGCGCGACCCGCGCCAGTTCGAGGCCCACTTCATCGGCCCCGAGCCGATCAGCCTGATCGTGCGCCAGGGCCATCCGCTGCTGCGCCGCCCGGAGCATACCATGCGGCGGCTGATGGAATTCGACTGGGTGCTGCCGCAGGAAGGCGCGCTGCTGCGCAGCACCATCGAGGCCGCGCTGCTGGCCCAGGGCATGTCGCTCCCGGTCAAGATGCTGAACACCTCGTCCTTCCTGCTGACCCTCGTCACGGTGAACCAGACCAACGCCATCGCGCCGGTCGCCACGTCGGTTGCGCGGTTCTTTGCCTCGCAGTCGGGCATGAACTCCGCCATCGGCGAGCTGGCGCTCGATATGCGGCTGGAAGTGCCGCCCTATGCGCTCATCACCATCACCGGCCGGGAGCTGACCCCGGCGGCCAAGGCGATGTACAGCCTCGTCGCGGGGAGCGTCTGAGCGGGGCGGGTGACCCCTCGCTAGATTTGCTATGATGCCCGGATAATCAAAAACGCGATATAGACTGGGATGGAAATGATGAGGATAGTTGTAGCCGTTGTTCTCCTCTGTTGTTTAGCGACGTCAGCCATGGCCGATGCCCCTTCTCCCGCCGTCGTCAAAGACCTTGCCCCGACCGGCCCGTTGCGGGTCGCCATCAATTACGGCAATCCCGTCCTGGCGCAGAAAGATCCGGCAAGCGGGGAGCCTCGCGGCGTCTCCGCCGAGCTTGCGCGCGAATTGGCCAAGCGCCTCGGCAGCCGGCTCGAATTCACCACCTTCGACTCGGCGGGCAAGGTTTTCGACGCGCTCGGCACCTGGGACGTGGCATTTCTCGCCATCGATCCCGTCCGCGCCGCCGGTATCAGCTTCACCCCGCCTTACGTCATCATCGAAGGCACCTACCTCGTGCCCGATGCCTCGGCCCTTAAGACCATCGAGGATGTCGACCGCGAAGGCGTGCGGGTCGCCGTCGGCAAGGGCAGCGCCTATGATCTCTACCTGACGCGCGAGCTGAAACGCGCCCAGATCGTCCGCGCGCCAAGCTCGGCGGCAGCGCTCGACCTGTTCGTGCAGGACAAGCTCGAAGTCGCCGCCGGGGTGAAGCAGCCGCTCGTCGGCTATGCGGCGAGCCGCCCGGGTCTGCGCGTCGTGCCGGGCCGGTTCATGGTCATCAACCAGGCCATCGGCATCCCGAAGGGCCGCGATCTCGGCGCGCCTTTCCTGCGCGATTTCGTCGAGGAGATGAAGGCGTCGGGCTTCGTCGCCAAGGCGCTCGCGGCGAGCGGACAGGCCGATGCCACCGTCGCGCCGCCCGCGGCGGCCCAGTAGCGCGCAGAAAGACGTTCCGTTTTTGCGCGAACTGCTTTTAGAGTCTCCGACCATCGCTGCATGGCGGAGACTTACACTCTGGAAACCTCGCTCTACCCGCCGGTCAAACGCTTCCTCGAATCGCTCGGCTTCGCCGTCAAAGGCGAAGTGCGCAATTGCGACCTCGTGGCGCTCGGCACTGACGGGACGCCCATCGTGGTCATCTGCGAGATGAAGCTGACCTTCAACCTGGAACTGGTGTTGCAGGCCGTCGACCGCGCCGCCGCCTGCGACGAGGTCTGGATCGCCGCGCAGATCTCACGGCGCGGCAAGGGGCGGGAGAGCGACGCACGCTTCCGCAATCTCTGCCGCCGCCTCGGGTTCGGGATGCTCGGAGTCTCGGCGGCGGGCACTGTCTCCGTCATCGTCAGCCCGGACGCGCCGATGCCGCGCAAGGACAAGCGGCGCCGGTCGCGGCTCATCGAGGAGCATCGCCGCCGCCAGGGCGATCCGGTGCCCGGCGGCAGCACCCGCGCGCCGATCATGACCGCCTACCGCCAGCAGGCGCTCGCCTGCGCCGCCGCGATGGCGGACGGCCCGAAGCGCCCGCGCGACCTGCGTCCCGCCGCGCCGGATGCCGGGAAAATCCTTTTGCACAATGTCTATGGCTGGTTCGCCCGCGCCGACCGGGGCGTTTACGAACTCACCGAGGCCGGCCGCGCCGCGCTCATCCGCTGGCCGCAAATCGCGCCGATGCGGGCGCCTGAAATCACGCCCGCCGCCGCGCCGCGAGCCGCGCCCAGAAGGCTTGCGCGGTCTGCTGAACCTGCTCCTTCCAGCGGATGATCTGGCGGTAGAAGGGCGAACTCGTCACCCAATATTTGCCGTAGGAATAATTCAGCCAGCCCCAGGCATGCAGCCGGCTGACGATCCAGATCTTGCGGCTCTGCGGGCGCACCGCCGTCCAGGTCCGGTCGATCAGCACCAGGCTGAGCAATTGTAGCAGCACCCAAAGCAGCAGACCGGATTTCGGGCGCTCGGCGATGAGGATGGTGGCGACGACCTTGGCCGGCTCCAGGATCGCCAGCGGCAGCGCGATGCTGACCGTCGCCCAGAAGGGCGGCAGCGTGGCGAGGAGGTCGAAAAACGGCTCGTAATAGCCGACGATGAAGCCGTGAAAGGCCGGCTTGATGTAGTTCTGCACCAGCCCGGAGCGGGCGATGACCTTGACCAGCCATTTAAACTGCGGATGCAGGATGACGATGAACAGCGACAGGATGACCTGCGCCGTCCGCTTCAGCAGCGTTCCGGCCAGGCGGAACGGCAAGGCCAGCCCCGCCCGAAGCAGGGAAAGCGCCCGCGCGGCGGGGCCGTTGTCTCGCTTTCGCTCGGGATTCGTTATCATTCCGGGTTAGCGCCTCGTGCCAGATCGCGCGCCACCCTGTCAGCTTTGGCGCGGCTCCGCAATCGGCGGCGATGAACGCGGGAAATATGGTGCGGAACGCGTCTTAGACGCGCTGCCAGAGCCCGGCCATCGGGCCATCCTTGCCGCCGACCGGATCGCTATCAGGAAAGCCGAGCTGGGCCATGCGCGTCTTCATGGCGGGAGTCGGCGCGCTGCGGCAGATGTCCCATTGCTGGTCGGCCGGATAGGCGCCGATGACCAGGAAATCTTCCGTCGCGCCCAGCCGGCAATGGCCGGTGCCGACCGGCAGCACGGCGACATCGCCCGCCGCCACCTCGACCTCGTTGCCGCCCGGACCGCCCAGCATCAGCCGCGCCGCGCCTTCATAGACGCCCAGCACCTCATGCGCCGTCGAGTGGTAATGATGATAGGCATAGATGCCGTCGCGCCATTGCGGCGGCCAGCCATTGCGCTCGAACGCCGCCTCCATCACTTCGGCGCCGTCGCCGCTTTTGAATGCGCCGCGATAGAGCAGCACCGGCAGCAGCGCATTGTTCGGAACCCAGCCCTGTTCGGCCAGCAGCAGCGTTTCGACCTGCATCCAGGCCCTCCTTTCGATCGATCATTCGGCCAACTGGGCCTTGGTTTTGCGCGGGGACGGCTTGCGTTTCGCGGGTTTTTCGGGCGCGCCGGCGGTGTCCCACACCGCATCCGGCTCGGCCGGAGCGGTCCCCGCCAGCATGAAGGGTTTCGGCCCGCGCCCCTTGCCTTCCGCGATCGCCGCCATGGTCCGCCCCGACGCGACGGAGCGGTCCTCGGCGAGGATCGCGTCGCCATCGCCGTCCTTGGCATATTCGTCGCGATGCTTGATGAGCAGCCAGTTGGTCCGCTTGCCGCCGCCATAGCGGTCGTTCTTCAGGCGCACCAGCACCCAGCTTCCATGCAGCCGCTCGCCGTCGAGCTTGAACTTGAAATCGCCATCGGCGAGCCCCTGTTCCGGCGTCTTGGGGCCGTCCGGCTCCCAGGTGCCGCGATCCCAGAGCTGCACCGTACCGCCGCCATATTCGCCTTTCGGTATGGTGCCCTCGAAGTCGCCGTAACCGAGCGGATGGTCCTCGACCTCGACAGCGAGCCGCTTGTCACGCGGATCGAGCGAGGGGCCGCGCGTCACCGCCCAGCTTTTGAACACGCCGTCCAGCTCGAGCCGCAAATCATAGTGCAGCCGGCTCGCGGCGTGCTTTTGAACGACGAAGCGCCGCTTATCAGAGCGCGCAACCTTGGCCTTGCCGCTCGGCTCCCCTGTTTTAGTGAAATCCCGCTTTTCGCGGTATTTCGAAAGCTTTCCCTTTTCCGGCATGGGCTTCACCAGAGCTTGAATGGCATCGGTTCAGTTGAATCGTTAGGGAGATAATGCCGTCAGGGCGCAATTGGTTCGGCGAAAGATTTGAAGCCTGGCACCGCGAAAGGCGTATTCATCAGACGATCGGCGTGGGAGCTACTCTTTGCGAGTAGGCCGCGTTCACCACAGATTGAAAAGTCCGCCGCTCCGGTCTAAACAGCTCGCTTTCCGTCTTGTCATAACTGGCGGCGCAGGGTTTTATTAGGCACGCAGTCTATCGCGTGCCTCCCCGCGGCGAAAAAAGAACGAAACTTTTAAGGGTTCAGGCGAAGGTCACATCCGACTTCATTGTTTTCTTCAACTTCATTAAGCGGGGCACAGTTGGCGAACATGAATTTGCAATTCCGGCCGTCCTTTCCAGATGCATCGTCCGAACAGACCGCGTCCTGCCGTCTTTGCGGCGCGGGGCTGAAGCACAGCTTCGTCGATCTCGGCATGTCGCCGCTCTGCGAGAGCTTCCTGAAAGCCGACCAGCTCGACGCGATGGAGCCGTTCTTTCCGCTGCATGTGCTGGTCTGCGACCAGTGTTTCCTGGTGCAGCTCAAGGAATATGTCAGCCCGGAGCATATTTTCCGCGAATATGCTTATTTCTCGTCCTATTCGACGAGCTGGGTCGCCCACGCCAAATCCTATGTCGAGATGATCGCCAAGCGGCTGAACCTCGGCGCGGACAGCCTCGCGGTCGAGCTGGCCAGCAATGACGGCTATCTGCTGCAGCATTTCCTCCCCCTCGGCGTGCCGGTGCTCGGCATCGAGCCTGCAGTCAACGTCGCGCAGGTCGCCATCGACAAGGGCATTCCCAGCATCACCGAATTCTTCGGCGTGGCGCTGGCAAAACGCCTGGCGGCGGAGGGCAGGCAGGCCGATCTGATCGCCGGCAACAACGTTCTCGCCCAGGTGCCGGATCTCAACGATTTCGTCGCCGGCATGGCGATCCTGTTGAAGCCCGAAGGCGTCATCACGCTGGAATTCCCGCATCTGGAACGGCTGATCGCGGAGAACCAGTTCGACACCATTTACCATGAGCACTTCTCCTATTTCTCCTTCGTCACCATCGAGGCGATGGCCGCGCGGCACGGGCTGAAGCTGATCGACGTGGAGGAATTGAAGACGCATGGCGGCTCGCTGCGCGTCTATCTCGCCCATAAGGCATCGGCGCGCCAGCCGTCCGAGGCGGTCGCCGCCCTGCTTGCCCGCGAGGAGCGGCTCGGCTTCCGCCATATCGCCACCTACAGCTTCTTCGCCGAGCAGGTGAAGGCGACCAAGCGCAAGCTGCTCGCCGCGCTGATCGCCATCAAGGATGACGGCAAGACGATTGCCGGCTACGGCGCGCCGGGCAAGGGCAACACGCTCCTGAACTATTGCGGCATCGGCCCGGACTTCCTCGACTTCACAGTCGACCGCAACCCCTATAAGCACGGCCGCTACACGCCGGGCATGCACATCCCGATCCTCCCACCCGAGGCGATCGACGCCGCCAAGCCCGACTACATCTTCATCCTGCCCTGGAACCTGAAGCAGGAAATCGTCCAGCAGATGCGCCATGCGGGAGAATGGGGCGCGAAATTCATCATCCCGATCCCCGAAGTCACGATCATCGACCCGAAGGATTTGCAGCCATGAAAGTCGTTCTGTTCTGCGGCGGACTCGGCACGCGCATCCGCGAATATTCCGAGAGCATCCCCAAGCCGATGATCCCGGTCGGCCATCAGCCGATCATGTGGCATATCATGCAGTATTACAGCCAGTACGGCCACCGCGACTTCGTGCTGTGCCTTGGCTATAAAGCCAACATCATCAAGGACTTCTTCCTGAATTACCGGCCGCAATCCTTCGCCGATTGCGTCGTCTCCAACCACGGCGCGACCGTCGAATTCCTGAGCGCCTTGCCGGAAGACTGGCGCATTTCGCTGATCGACACCGGCATCTGGCGCAATATCGGCGAACGGCTGTGGACGGTCCGCGATTATGTGCGCGGCGAAGAGATGTTCCTGGCCAATTACAGCGACGGGCTGTGCGACGTCAATCTGGACGGCATGATCGAGAAATTCCGCAAGAGCGGCAAGCTCGCCTGTTTCCTGGCCATCCGCCCTCCCCTCACCTATCACCTCGTCGACATGGACAAGGACGGTTCGGTGCGCGAATTCCGCTCCTCCAGCCATTCCGACATCTGGATCAATGGCGGCTATTTCATCCTGAAGCCGGGCGTCTTCGATTATATGCGGCCGGGCGAGGAACTGGTGCTGGAGCCGTTCAAGCGGCTGATCGAGGCCGACCAGCTCATGGCCTATAAGCATGAAGGCTTCTGGCGCTCGATGGACACGCTGCGCGATAGGCAGATGCTGGAAGACCTCGTCGAAAAAGGCGAGATGCCCTGGGTGGTCAAGCCGGAGCAGCTTCCGATCCCGGCGCAGCTCCTGGCCGCGGGCGAATGAGAGCGCTGGAAATTGCGCGCCCCGGCGAGCCGCTGACGGTTCTGTGCCTGGGCGCTCATTCCGACGACATCGAGATCGGCGCGGGCGGCACGCTGCTCACCTGGATCGCGGGCGGCGCGCGGCTCGACGTGCATTGGTGCGTGCTGAGCGCGACCGGCCCTCGCGCCGACGAGGCCGGCGCTTCGGCAGAGGCGTTTCTTGCCGGCGCGGCGTCCAAGACCATCGAGCTCGCCGCCTTTCAGGACGGCTATTTCCCCTACCGGCCCGAGCTGAAGGACTGGTTCGAGGGACTGAAGCAGCGGGTGCGGCCCGATGTCATCCTCACCCACCGCCGCGATGACGGGCACCAGGACCACCGCGAGATCTGCCGCCTGACCTCGAACAGCTTTCGCGATCACCTGATCCTCGAATATGAAGTGCCGAAATGGGACGGCGATCTCGGCCAGCCGAACATGTATGTGCCCCTCAGCGCAGAGATCATGGCGCGCAAATGCGATCTGCTCGACGCCCATTTCGGCTCGCAGCGCTCCAAGGACTGGTTCGACGCCGAGACGTTTCGCGGCCTTGCCCGGTTGCGCGGCATGGAGTGCCGGGCGCCCGAGCGCTTCGCCGAAGGCTTCTTCGTCCGCAAGGCGCTGCTCGGCTGAGCGAGAGGCGGCTCAGCCGCCCTCGATCTCCTCGCGCAAGATCTCCAGCTCGAGCCATTGCGCTTCGGCGGCCGCCAATTCGCCTTGCGCCTCGCCGAGGGCGGCGGAGAATTCCTTGAACGCCTTCTGGTCGCGCGCATAAAGGCCCGGATCGGCGAGCCGCCCCTGCAGGTCGGCAATCAGCTCTTCCAGCTTGGCGATCCTGCCCGGCAGGGATTTCAGCGCGTGCTGCTGGTTGAAGCTCAGCCGCTTGCGGTCCGGCTTCGACGCCGCCGGGGCCGGCTCCTTCGCGGCCCGCGCGCCCTTCGCCTTCTCCACCGTCCGCCCGGCGATGTCGGTGCCGCGCTGGGCCAGCATGTCGGCATAGCCGCCGGCATATTCGACCCACCTGCCCTCCCCTTCCGGCACGATCACGGCATTCACCACCCGGTCGAGGAAGTCGCGGTCATGGCTGATCAGGACGACGGTGCCGGCATAGTCGCCCAGCATCTCCTCGAGCACGTCGAGCGTTTCCAGGTCGAGATCGTTGGTCGGCTCGTCGAGCACCAGCATGTTCGACGGCTTCGCCAGCGCCCGCGCCAGCATCAGCCGCGCCCGCTCGCCGCCTGAGAGCACGCGCAGAGGCGTCCGCGTCTGCTCGGGCGAAAACAGGAAATCCTTCATATAGCTGACGACATGGCGCGACTGGCCGCCGATGATAACGTGGTCGCCGCGCCCGCCGGTCATCGCCTCGCTCAAGGTCCAGTCCGGATCGAGGCTTTCGCGGTGCTGGTCGAGCGTCGCCATCTCCAGATTGACGCCGAGCCGCACGGTGCCCTCATCGGGCGCCAACGCGCCGGTCAGCAGGTTGACCAAAGTGGTCTTGCCGCTGCCGTTCGGGCCGACGATGCCGATACGGTCGCCGCGCATGACGCGGGTGGAGACATTTGCCACGATGGGGCGGTCGCCAAAACTCTTGCTGATGCCCTTGGCCTCGATCACCAGCTTGCTGGACTGGTCGGCCTGGGCGGCGGAGATCGTCGCCTTGCCCTGCGAGCCGCGATAGGCCCGCCGCTCCTGCCGCATGGTCTGCAACGCGCCGAGCCGCTTGACGTTGCGCTTGCGCCGGGCGGTCACGCCGTAGCGGAGCCAGTCCTTCTCCGCCTCGATCTTGCGGTCGATCTTATGCTGGTCGCGCTCTTCCTGCGCCAGTTGCTCGTCGCGCCAAGCCTCGAAGGCGCCGAAGCCGAAATCGACCCGCCGCGTCCTGCCCCGATCGAGCCAGACCGTGCTGCGGGAGAGCGTTTCGAGAAAGCGCCGGTCGTGGCTGATGATAACGAGCGCGCCGCGCTGCGAGGCGAGCCGCGCTTCCAGCCATTCGATGGTCGGCAGGTCGAGATGGTTGGTCGGCTCGTCGAGCAGCAGGATCGAGGGCTCGGGCGCCAGCACATAGGCGAGCGCGGCGCGGCGCAATTCGCCGCCCGACAGGTGCGAGGGGTCCTCGCCGCCGGTCAGGCCGAGCTGTTCGAGCAGATATTGCGCCTGATAGGGATCGTCGGCCGGCGACAGGCCCGAGGTGACATAGGCCAGCGTCGTCGGGAAGGCGGACAGGTCCGGCTCTTGCGGCAGATAGCGGATGCTGGCGCCCGGCTGCATGAAGACGCTGCCGCGATCTGGCTCGATCAAGCCGCCGGCGATCTTCAGCAGCGTCGACTTGCCGGAGCCGTTGCGGCCCACAAGGCAGACGCGCTCGCCCGCCGACACGGAGAGTTCGGCCCCTTCGAGCAAAGGGGTTCCGCCAAAGGTCAGGGCGACATCGCTGAGTTGAAGAAGCGGCGGCATGGGTGTCCGGTGATGAGAGAAGCTGGCTCTTCTATAAAGCGAAGAGAGCGCGCTGTCTTGCGTGGCGGCGGATGTGAAGGAGCGAAGCGACCGGTCAGCCACTCACGGCTGGCTCACGATCCCCTCACCCCAGCCCTCTCCCAAGGGAGAGGGCGTTCGGCCTTGGCGCAAGACGAAGTAGAGCGTGAATTCGCCTTCCGCGGGAACCCCGCCATCTCCGCCTACGCAGCCTGATTCCCCCTCCCTGGGGAGAGGGTTATGGTGAGGGGTTGGAGTGTGAGAGGTGAGGCAGAGCCTTAGGCGCGGGCTACCAGACGTGATTGTCGGTGGAGACGAAGCCGGTCACCTGATTGCCCTGCAGGTTGAAGCGGATGTCGTCGAAACATTCCGACTTCGCCTTGGCGATGCCGTTGCCCGCCGCGACGGCCGTGGCGCCGTTCTCGGCGGCCGGGTTCTTGATCAGATCCTGCCAGCAGAAGCCGCAGCCCTGGTCCATGATGACGATCATGATGCCGTCGGCGCGGCGGTTGATGATGACCTCGCCCCAGCGCGTGGAATAAGGCGGCGTGTTCAGGCGCTTGGCCAGTTCCGCGCGGTAGACGCCGCGGGCGATCCAGTTCGCCTTGCGCTCCTGGCCGATCTCCAGATTGCCGTGCTCGATGGCGTTCAGCATCAGCTCGGCGATGCCGGCGGCGGCGCGGGTCGGCTTGGGGAAGATCCGGGCGATCAGCGGCACCAGCTTCTCGACGTCGTCGGGCGTGCGGAAGCGGAATTTGCAGCTCTCCAGCAGCATCACCGCGTCTTCGAGACTGAGATTGGACATCTCCGGCCGCTGGCGGCGCTTCTTGACGACTTCGCCAAGCATGGCCTTCAGGTCGGCGAGCTGGCAGGGCGTCGGCAGATGATCGGCAAGGCCGGCTTCGGAGGCGAGTTGCATATCCTCGGCGCGGGTCGCGGCGGCAAGGGTCAGCACCGGCAGGCCGGCAAGCGCGGACGCATGGGCGAGCGCTTCGGCGAAGGGGCCGTCCTTGGCGCCTTCGCAGCGCCAGTCGAGAATCACCGCCTCGGCCGATCCGGCCAGCAGGTTGATCTCGTTCATGGCGTCCGGTCCCTGCTGCACATGCAGAATCAAAAATCCGAGCCGGCGCAATTGTTCGTCCAGCTTGCCCTGGGGCGCGCCGGTTTTGTTGATCAGGATCAGCCGGGAGGCACCTAGATGGTCCTCGACCGGCGGGCGCTCATGACCGTTCACGTCAGAGGCCGTGCTTTCACTCGTTTCGGAGTCGAATTGGATCATGGCTGTCGTCATGCCCTTCTGGCATCTTCGCTTGCTCGCGCGGAACAACCCGACACACCATGCCGCCGAGCGAGCGCAGGCTTCATCTTCTTGGGCTGCTTCGTTGAGAAATCCAAAGAGTAACGCCGCGTGTCATTTGGAGCCGTGTCGGCTCCGATTCTGTTCCGATGAAACACCTGATGCGATGCGCGGTTCGCGCGGACGGGCGTCACAATGTTGGCGCTGGTGAGTATATATTGTGGCGAAAATGCGGTTTCAAGCATGGGCTGTGTCGTTGCTTAATCGGCCAGGGTGATGCGGACTCGGGCGACACCGGTCTTTGTCATTTCAAGGGCTTTGGCCGCTTCACGCGAGATGTCGATGATGCGTCCGCCCCGGAATGGCCCCCGGTCGGTGATCACCACCACCACCTCTTTGCCCGTTTTCAAATGTGTCACGCGGACGCGGGTGCCGAATGGCAGCTTGCGATGAGCGGCGGTCAGAGCGCGCGGATCGACCTTGGCGCCGGAGGAGGTTTTCCCGCGCGGCGTGTAGAAGGATGCCAGGCCCGTCTGCGCGAATGCCGGCGCGGCGGGCGCGGGCAGTGAACCGGTCTTCTCCTCGGCCCGTACCGGCGCGCCGAGAGCGGCCCCGCCGAAACAGATGGCGGCGATCAAACCGGCGGCGGATCTCGACAGTCCCAAGATCGACAAGCTTCCCCCAATCGCGGCCCCCGCCGCAAACGTCCCGACCGGACGGTCTTGCACCGTTACCGATCCCAGTCAAATCCCCTGACGACCCAACCCATTCAGGCTGCGTTCATTATTGATGAATTCGCGTTCGCGCAATAGAGCCTTGGGCACTATTTTTTAAGGCATTTTCGTGGCTTTGCGCCTGGCCTTGCTGTGCAACGGAACAGCAGCCTCCGCGGTGAGTTCTATGCTTGCCTAAGTTACATACAACGTTAACCAAGCGGTGCGGCAAAACGACATGAGCGCTTCCACCCGGACGGACAGGATCGCCCCGGAGATCCTGACGAGGACCGACGACGCCGACCTCGCCTTTTTGGCGCGGCTGATGGATGACCGATTCGGCATCCCCGGCACAAATATCCGTTTCGGCCTCGACGCCCTGCTCGGCCTCGTCCCCGGCATCGGCGACGCGGTCGGCGGCATCGTGTCGAGCTATATCATCTGGCGGGCGCGGCGCATGGGCGTGTCGAACTTCGTGCTGGCCCGCATGGCCGGCAACATGATTCTCGACAGCGCCCTCGGCCTGATCCCGGTCTTCGGCGACGTTTTCGACGTCGGCTTCCGCTCCAACCGGCGCAATCTGGCGCTGCTGCGCCAGTATCAGGCCCGGCAGGTCGAGCCGCCGCGCCCGAACAGCTTTGCCCGCAGCGCCTAGAGCCGCCGCACGGTCGCCCGTCTCTAAAGAGCGCCGCCTACCGGTCGGAACGCCGCCATTCCAAAAACTCCTCGAACAGCTTCTGCTGGTCGGGCGTCTCCACATTGGCGGTCTCCGAAGTCCAGCGGTTCAGAAACTGATTGAAGGCGTAGAGCATTTCCTCCGACGCGACGGGCTTGGGCTCCGGCCGCCATTCGGCCGCGGCGGGGAAGCGCGGCCAGCCCGGCAGGGTCGCCGCGGCCTGCACCGAGCGCCAGCCGCGATGGCGCGGCGCGCTCTGCAATTGCGGCAGGCTGGCGAAGAAGCGCTTGGTGAACGCCTCCACCCGGCCATAGCGCGGATTGGATTTCGGCCAATTATAGGTGACCAGCGCCAGCGTCACGGCGACGGTCTCGACGTTCTCGCCCTTGCCGATGAAAGCGGGGAAATCCTCGTGGCCGAGCTCCGCCGGCAGATAGTCGCTCTGCAAGGCGCCCTCGAACGGGATCGCCAGCAGATGCAGGTCGACATTGAACATCAGCCGCTGATAGATGCCGGGCGCATTCAGGCAGAAGCAGACGATGGCATCGACATCCCCGCGCAGCAGCGCCTCGGCTGCATCCGCCGGCGGCAGCGCGACCGGCAGCACGCCGATCCCCAGCGCGCCGAAGATCGCGGCGGCATGACCGGCGGTGCCGCTCTCCCTCTGCCCGACGGCGACGCGCCTGCCGGCCAGATCGCGGATGCTCTTTACCCCGGTATTGGCGAGGATCTGCAGCTTGTCGGGAAACAGCGTCACCAAATGCGCCAGTTCCAGCGCCAGATTCTGGCTGAGATCCTTCGACCGCCGCATCCGCTCGAGCGTGGTCAGGTCAGTGATGGCGACATCCATGTTCCGCAGGAGGATGACATCGCGCACATTGCCCTCGGCGCCGTCGCCCGCAACCGGCACGACGCGGAAGCCGCTCCGCTCGTCGCGCATGGCGACGGAGAGATCGTCGGCAACCTTCATCATGGTGGTGTCGGGGTGGTCGGCGACGATCAGCACCGCAGCGTCATTGGTCGCGCCGCGCTGCTCGGTGCGCTCGGGCGCGTATGTCTCGGCGAAGGCGATGCTGGAATGCACAAAGCATAAGCAAATCAACCCGCCGAGCAAGACGAGTTGAACCGCAGGGAGTTTCATCTGCGCGCGGTTGTAGCAGTACAACCTAAATATCCGACCCATCGATAAAGACCTGAAAACATGCCCAAACCCCAGTCTTCACCAGCATAGTGCCGTGAGTTAGGCCGGTTTGCAACATGCGACGACTATCCTATTTGCTAGGCCGTTTCGCCAGCATGGGCGCTTTACCCGCGCTTCGCCGGGCTGCTAGAAATAAGATGACATAACCGGGCTAAGCGGCGTCTAGCGCAATGTCGAGGGGGCGGGCATGGATCGTCGAACGTTCATCCGGGCATCCGGTCTGGCGGCCATCGCGGCAGGCGAGACCCTGGCGGGACCGGCCCGCGCGCAGGGCGTGGGCGCGCCGGCATTGGGCGGCGGCATCAAGGAGGTGCGGCTGGTCAGCGCCTGGCCGCGCGGCCTGCCGGGGCTGAGCGAGGGTGCCGAGCGCCTCGCCCGGCGCATCACCGCGATCTCGGGCGGCCGTTTGCGGGTCAAGGCGTTTCCGGCGGGCGAGCCGGTGCCAGCCTCGGGCTGCTTCGACAGCGTCGCCTCGGGCAATGCCGAGATGTATCACGCCGCCGAATCCATGTGGGACAAGCGGCACAAGGCTTTCCCGTTCTTCGCCAGCGTGCCGCTCGGCATGACCGCGCATGAGCTTTCGGCCTGGGTGCATTTCGGCGGCGGACAGGCCTTGTGGGACGAGCTGTCCGCCCGCTTCGGCATCAAGGCGATGCTGGCGGGCAATAGCGGCGTGCAGATGGGCGGCTGGTATAAGGAGCCGATCCAGACGCTGGCCCAGATCAAAGCGCTGAAAATGCGCATCCCCGGCCTCGGCGGCGAGGTCATCGAGCGGCTGGGCGGCGAGGCGAGCAATCTGGACGGCCCGGAGATCCTGCCGGCGATCAAGTCCGGCCGGCTGAACGCGGCCGAATGGATCGGCCCGTGGAACGACCGCGAGCTCGGCCTGCAGACATTGTTGCGCCATTACATGTTCCCCGGCTTCCACGAGCCGGGCACCGGCATTTCGCTCGGCGTCAACAAGGCGTTCTGGGACGATCTGAGCGCCGAGGAGCAGGAGATCGTCAAATCCGCCGCCGCCGCCGAGAACGATGTCATGACGGCGCAATTCAACGCCCGCAATGCCGAGGCGCTGGCGGCCCTGACCGGGACGGACGGCGTCACGCTGAGCATTTTCCCGAAGGAGGTGTGGAGCCAGATCGCGCGGGTGGCGCAGGAGGTGGTGCTGGAGATCGGCCGCGCCGACCCGCTCGCCGACCGCATCTTGCGGAGCTGGGCCGGCTTCCAGAAGCGGGTTTCCGAATGGCAGCAGATCTCCGACGTCAGCTACACGGCCTACCGTGCGCTGGCGCTGAAATATTGAGGCGCGGGCCGCGCTTAAAGCGTGATCGCTCTGAAAGGACGCGGACAGGATCGCAGCCCTTCCACGATCCGCAGCCGGACTCCCTCTCCCTTGGGAGAGGGCGGGGGTGAGGGGTTCGTGAGCGAGCCGTGAGGCACCAACCCCTCACCCGGCACGCTTCGCGTGCCACCCTCTCCCCTTGGAGAGGGTTGGGCTGCGGCAAGGGCCAGCATGGTGCTTCCAATCAAAATCCAGCGCTAAACCGGCGGAACCTCCCAGCCGGAGGCTGTGGCGTGCAGCGACATCGCCTGCCTCAGATAGGGCAGCAGCACCTCGACCCGCTCCGGCACCCCGAACGGCGCGTTGAACACGATCAGGCCGCTGCCATTGAAGCTCTCGGCGCGCTCGCGCGGGTGCATCAGCAGCTCGACACACCACGTCCGGGGCAGTGCCAGCGCCCGCGCCGCCGCCTTCAGCTCCGCGACCGGCAGATGCGCCTTGATCGGAAACCACAACAGGAAAACCCCCGTCGCCCAGCGCTTCTTCCATTCTCTCATCTGGCGGATCAGCGTCTCGAACTCGCTCTTCAGCTCGAAGGGCGGGTCGACCAGCACGAGGCCGCGCCGCTCCTGCGGCGGAAGGTGCGCGCGGGCGGATTCATAGGCGTCCATTTGCAGCACCCGCGTGCCGGGATAGGGCGCCAGCACGCTTTGCAGCGCCTCGAAGGTCTCGCCGTGCAATTCGCTGGCGATCAGCCGGTCCTGCGCGCGCAACCGCCGCGCGATGATGAGCGGCGAACCCGGATAGGTCCCCGCATCCAGATCCGGGCGGATCAGATCGAGATAGAGCCGCAGATCCTCGGGCGCATCGGCGCTATCCTTCAGCAGCCCGATGCCCTTCTGCCATTCGCCCGTTTTCTGGGCTTCGGATGAGGCAAGGTCATAGAGCCCCGCGCCGCCATGGGTGTCGAGGAAGCAAAGCGGCCCGTCCTTGCGCTGCAGATAGTCCACGCACAAGGTCAGCACGAGATGCTTCAGCACATCGGCGAAATTCCCGGCATGGTAGAGGTGGCGATAGTTCATCGAAGCCGCAAATGGTTGGGGCGCGGGTAATGCAGCGGGACTTAGCGGGCGCGCCCGACTGCCTAAATTGATCGAGAACGGCGCCGAGACAAGAGCCAAAATTCAGCCTCGCGCCGGGCAGGCGCTGGATGAATATCCGCGCGGGCGGCTTGCCAAGCGCGCGCATATCCTCGATATGCAGGGTCAACGAAGACGCGCACCGAACGGCAGGGGCTCCGCAGCCGCAGCCGAAAGTTTGAAAGCCCATGGAACCTCGCAGCCACAGATTTTCTGTCGCGCCGATGATGGAATGGACGGACCGGCATTGCCGCTTCTTCCACCGCCAGCTCACGCGCCATGCGCTGCTTTATACCGAGATGGTGACGGCGCCCGCGATCATCTTTGGCAAGCGCGACAAACTCCTCGGCTTCGACGCGGCCGAGCATCCCGTCGCGCTGCAGATCGGCGGCAGCGAGCCGAAGCAACTGGCCGAGGCGGCGCGGATCGGGGCGGATTACGGCTATGGCGAGATCAATCTGAATGTCGGTTGCCCCTCGGACCGGGTGCAGGCTGGGCGGTTCGGCGCCTGCCTGATGGCCGAGCCGGAACTGGTCGCCGAATGCGTGGCGGCGATGCGCGGCGCGGTCAGCGTGCCGGTGACGGTAAAATGCCGGATCGGCATCGACGACCAGGACAGCGAGGCCGATTTCGCCAAATTCATCGAGACCGTCGCGGGAGCGGGCTGCGGGACCTTCGTCGTGCATGCCCGCAAGGCCTGGCTCGACGGCTTGAGCCCGAAGCAGAACCGCGATGTGCCGCCGCTCGATTATAACCGCGTCTACCGGCTGAAGGCGGCGCGGCCCGACCTCACCATCATCATCAATGGCGGCATCAAGACGCTCGCCGAGGCCGAGACGCATCTGGCCCATGTCGATGGCGTGATGCTGGGACGGGCGGCCTATCAAACACCGGCGCTGCTGCTGTCGGTCGATGAGCGCATTTTCGGCGAGGCGGCGGGCGATGCCGATCCGGCCGCCGCGATCCTGCGCATGATCCCCTATATCGAGCGCGAGTTGGTGCGCGGCGAGCGGCTGTCCTCGATCACCCGGCACATGCTCGGGCTGGTGCCGGGGGTGCCCGGCGCGCGTGCCTACCGCCGGCATTTGACGGAAGGCGCGATCAAGCGCGGCGCGGGGGTGGAAGTGGTTCTCGAGGCGCTGCGCTTTCTCGAGCAGGCGCCGGCGCTACAGCAAGCGGCGGAGTGATCTCATTTCCGCCAAGCCTGCAGGCGCCTTGCAGCCTCAGCCATCGCCTCGGTCGTCCCCGCATAGGAGAAGCGGATGAAGCGGTGCCCGCGCGGCGGGTCGAAATCGATGCCGGGCGTCACCGCGACGCCGGCCTCCTCCAGCATCCGCGTCGCAAAACCAGCGGCATCGCCGGTCAGGTCGGAGACATCGGCGTAGATATAAAACGCCCCATCCGGCGGCGACAGCTTGGCAAAACCGGCGCGCGGCAATTCATTTATCAAAAGCGCCCGGTTGGCGGCATAGACGGCCTTGTTCGCCTCCAGCTCCTCGACCGCATCGAAGGCGGCGAGCGCGGCGACCTGTGAGATCGCGGCGGGCGAGATGTAGAAATTCTGCGCGAGCCGCTCGACGCTGCGTACCAGCCCCGGCGGCACCACCATCCAGCCGACGCGCCAGCCGGTCATCGAGTAATATTTCGAAAAGCTGTTGATGACGATCGCCTCGTCATCATAGGCGAGCGCGGTCTGGGCCGGCCGGTCGAAGGCGAGGCCGTGATAGATCTCATCCGATATCAGCGTCAGACCTCGGGCCCGGCAATGCGCGCAGATGGCCGCCAGCGCGTCGTCGCCCATCACGGTTCCGGTCGGATTGGCCGGGCTGGCAAAGAGGAGGCCGGCGGGACGCTCGCCCGCGGCGGCATGCGCCTCCATCAGCGCCGGTGAGGGCATCCAGCGCTGATCCGGCCCGACCGGCAGGCCAAGCGGCGTCATGCCGAGCGCCTGCACGATATTGCGGTAGCAGGGATAGCCCGGCTCGGGCAGCAGGATCCCGTCGCCCTCGTCGAACAGCGCCAGGAAGGCCAGCACGAACCCGGCCGACGAGCCCGCCGTCACCACGATCCGCTCCGGGCCGACGCTCACTCCGTAGGCGTCGCGGTAATGCCGCGCGATGCGCTCCCGAAGCGCGGGCATTCCGAGCGCATCGGTATAGCCGAGCACATCGCGGTCGATGGCTGTCTTCACCGCCTCGCGGGCGGCGCGCGGCGCGGGCGTTCCGGGCTGGCCGACTTCCATATGGACGATGTCATGGCCGGCGACTTCGCGCTCATAGGAGGCGCGCATGACGTCCATCACCACGAAGGGCGAAATCGCGCCACGGCGCGACGGGTCGAGCCTCGAGCGGGCCGGCGCCGGGGCGGTCTTGCTGTCCTGCTTCACTCCAGCTTCCGTCAAGGTGGGAATTGTCATGGTTATGCCCAACTAAGGCCGTTAAATGCGAATCGCGAGCCGGGCCAATCACAAGGCCGTTGCGGGTTCGCTCCCATGTTGACCGATGGACGCGGCCACTTTAGGCTCCGCCGCACGTTTGACAAGCGATTTGGGCATCAACAGCGCTCCTGACATGATAGCGAGGCCGCAATTGACCGATCCGCGCTCCGCCGTTGCTTGGCGCATTCTGTTTCGCGCCGGGCGTACCATGACCTCCATCGCTCTGGTCGCGGTCTTGCTCGCCGCACAGACGGCAGGGAGTTTTGCGGCAGGGCTGATCCGCGACGCCGAGATCGAAGAGCTGATGAACGATTACGCCACCCCGATTTTCCGGGCGGCGAATCTGTCGACCCAGAATGTCAACATCCACATCGTCAACGACAAGTCGTTCAACGCCTTCGTCATCGACGGCCAAAACATGTTCATCCACACCGGCGCCATCACCCGGTCGGAGACGCCGAACCAGCTCATAGGGGTCATCGCGCACGAGGCAGGCCATATTGCCGGCGGACATCTGGCGCGGCTCAAGGTGCAGATCTCGCGCATGCAGTCGGCGGCGCTGATCATGAATCTCATCGGCATCGGCGCCATGATCGGCGGCGCGGTGTCGGGCGGTGGCAATGATGTCGGCGAAGCGGGCGCCGCCGTGCTCTATGGCGGCTCGGCGCTGATCCAGCGCTCGATCCTCTCCTACCGGCGCGTCGAGGAATCCTCCGCCGACCAGGCGGCCGTCTCCTTCCTCAACCGCACCAAGCAATCGACGCGCGGCATGCTGGAGACCTTCCGCCAATTCGCCGACCAGTCGCTCGGCTCGGCGGTGGCCATCGATCCCTATATCCAAAGCCATCCGATGCCGCAGGATCGTATCGCGCAATTGCGCGATCTGGCCGAGCGCAGCCCCTATTTCAACCAGAAGGACTCGCCGGCCTTGCAGTTCCGCCACGACATGGTGCGGGCAAAGCTGGAGGCCTTCACCAACAAGAACAACGCCGCCTATGTGTTCCGGCAATATCCGGAGAAGGACCAGACCTTGCCGGCGCGCTATGCCCGGGCGATCTGCCGTTATTTCTCCTCCGGCGCCCAGCGCGCGGTCGCCGATCTGGACAGCCTGATCGCCGAACAGCCGAACAACCCGTATTTCTACGAGCTGAAGGGCCAGTTCCTGCTCGAAAGCGGCAAGGTGCGCGATTCGATCCCGCCTCTGCGCAAGGCCGTAAGCCTGTCGCAATCGGGCCTGATGAAGGTTATGCTGGGACAAGCGCTGGTTGCGACCGAGGATCCGGGCATGCTCAAGGAAGCGATCGCCCATTTGCAGCAGGCGCTGGTTAAGGAAAATCAATCGGTGGTGGGGTATAGACAGCTTGCGATTGCCTATGGCCGTCTCAACCGCGTCGCCGAAGCGCAGCTTGCCTCCGCCCAATCATTTTTCTTTGAAGGCAACGCCGATTTTGCAAAGGTTCACGCAGAACGTGCTATCAGAGCATTTCCGGAAGGTTCGCCAAATTGGGTGAAGGCCAACGACATCATCTCGGACGTCGATACCTACAGGCAATTGGCAAAGAACTAAGCAAGAATGCAAGCATTGGAGCGACCCGTATGATGTTTCAGCGCAAATTTTATGGCGCGATCTTTGGCGCAGCGACGCTTGTCGCCGCAGCCTCGGCTTTTGTCATCCCTTCCAGCGCGCAGGATGCGGCCGCATTCGACGCCAAGCAGAAGGACGCGATCCGCGCGATCGTGAAGGAATACCTGCTCGAGCAGCCCGAAATCCTGCGCGAGGCGATCACCGAGCTGAACAAGCGCCAGGAAGTCGCCGCGACCGAGGAGCGCAAGAAGGCGCTGGCGACGCTGTATAAGCAGGACAGCCCTTTCTCCACCGGCAGCGGCAAGATCACGCTGGTCGAGTTCTTCGATTATAATTGCGGCTATTGCCGCAAGGCCTTCGACAATCTGGTCGGCGTCGCCAATCAGGAAAAGGACGTCCGCGTCGTTTTCGTCGAATTCCCGATCCTCAGCGAAGGCTCGCGCGTTGCCAGCCAGGCGGCGATCGCCTCGACCAAGCAGGGCAAATATTTCCCCTTCCACCAGGGCCTGATGAAATATAAGGGCGAAGTCAAAGAGGACGTCGTCTTCAAGGTCGCCGCCGAAGTCGGCCTCGATGTCGAGAAGCTGAAGGCCGACATGAAGCTGCCCGAGGTCGATGCGCTGATCGAGAAGAACCTGGAACTGGGCACCGCGATGGGCGTGCAGGGCACGCCGGCGATCTTCGTCGGCGACGAGGCGATCCCGGGCGCACCGGAAAATCTCAACGCCATTCTGAAGACCGCCGTCGCCGGCATCCGCGAAAAAGGCTGCAGCGTCTGCTGATTGCGCGCACCGCGCTTTTCGGCAATAGTCAGACAGGCGTCAGAGGGACTGCCAAAGAAAGGCCGCGATGAGCGCGGCCTTATTTGCTTTCCCGAGGGCTGGCGCATCCTCACATCATCACCGGCCATGAAACCGATCTACGTCCTCAACGGTCCCAATCTGAATTTGCTCGGCACCCGCCAGCCCGAGCTGTACGGCTCGGACACGCTGCCCGGCATCGAGGCGCGGCTCAACACGCGCGCCGCCTCGCACGGGCTCGCCATCAGCTTCCGGCAGACCAATCACGAGGGCGTACTGATCGACTGGATCCACGAGGCGCGCGAGAAGGGCTCCGCCATCATCATCAACGCCGCCGGGCTCAGCCATACTTCGGTGCCGGTGTTGGACGCGCTGCTCGCCTGCGGCCTGCCGGTGATCGAAGTGCATTTGACGAATATCTATCGGCGCGACGCCTTCCGGCACCATTCCTATGTGTCGGCGGCCGCAACAGGAATTATCTGCGGATTAGGGGCGCAGGGCTATGAGCTGGCGCTTGACGCGCTGGCCGGGCGCCTTCAATCAGATGTGGAAAAGCTGGACGTTTGAAGGGGACTGTGTCAGTGACAGCCGACATGCGCGAGAAGAAGAACGAATTGGTTGACGAGGCTCTGATCCGGAGCCTTGCGGAGCTGCTCAACGATACGGGCCTTAGCGAAATCGAGATCGAGCAGAAGGGCTTGCGCGTCCGCATCGCCCGCAATCTGACGGTCGCCGCCGCAGTCGGCGCGCCGCTGGCCGCCGCGCCCGCCGCCATCGCCCTCGCCCCCGTCAGCGCCGACAATCATCCCGGCACGCTGAAATCCCCCATGGTCGGCACCTGCTACCGTTCGCCCGAGCCCGGCGCTCCGGCCTTCGTCGAAGTCGGCACCGCCGTCAAGGCCGGGCAAACCGTGCTCATCATCGAAGCGATGAAAACCATGAACCACATCCCCGCGCCCAAGGCCGGCGTGGTGAAGTCGGTCCTGGTCGAGAACGGCCAGCCGGTCGAGTTCGGCGAGCCCTTGTTGATTATCGAATAGGCATCATGGCGGCATATGTTCGATAAAGTCCTCATCGCCAATCGCGGCGAAATCGCGCTTCGGGTGCAGCGGGCCTGCAAGGAGCTCGGCATCCAGACGGTCGCCGTCCACTCCACCGCCGACGCCAATGCCATGCATGTGCGGCTCGCGGATGAAAGCGTCTGCATCGGGCCGCCCGCGGCCTCCGAAAGCTATCTGAACATCCCGGCGCTCTTGGCGGCCTGCGAGATCACCGGCGCCGACGCCGTGCATCCGGGCTACGGCTTCCTGTCCGAGAACGCGCGCTTCGCCGAAATCCTCGAAGAGCACGACATCACCTTCATCGGCCCCACCTCCGAGCACATCCGGATGATGGGCGACAAGATCAAGGCCAAGGAAACCGCGCAGAGGCTCGGCATTCCCGTGGTGCCCGGTTCGGCCGGCGCCATCACCTCCGATGCCGAGGCCAAGGCCATCGCGCGCGAGATCGGCTATCCGGTGCTGGTGAAGGCGGCGGCCGGCGGCGGCGGGCGCGGCATGAAGGTGGCGCTCGACGAAGAGCAACTGCCGATCGCGCTGGCGACGGCGAGGGCCGAGTCGAAGGCGGCCTTCGGCGACGATTCGCTTTACATGGAGAAATATCTCCAGAAGCCGCGCCATATCGAGATCCAGGTGCTCGGCGACGGGCGCGGCAACGCCATTCACCTCGGCGAGCGCGACTGCTCCTTGCAGCGGCGCCACCAGAAGATCTGGGAGGAAGCGCCCTCCCCTGCCCTCAATACCAGCCAGCGCCAGGAAATCGGCGGCACGGTCGCCAAGGCCATCGCCGAGATGGGCTATCGCGGCGTCGGCACGGTCGAATTCCTCTATGAAGAGGGCAAGTTCTACTTCATCGAGATGAACACGCGTTTGCAGGTCGAGCATCCCGTCACCGAGATGATCACCGGCATCGACCTCGTCATCGAGCAATTGCTGGTCGCCTCGGGCTCGCCCTTGTCGCTGAAGCAGGAAGAGCTGCGCTTCGACGGCCATGCCATCGAATGCCGCATCAACGCCGAGAACGCGGCGACCTTCGTGCCCTCGCCGGGCCGCATCACCTATTTCCACCCGCCCGGCGGCCTCGGCGTGCGCGTCGATTCGGCGGTCTATGCGGGCTACACCATCCCGCCCTTCTATGACAGCCTGATCGGCAAGCTGATCGTGCACGGCAAGACGCGCAACGAATGTCTGATGCGCCTGCGCCGGGCTTTGGGCGAATTCGTCATCGACGGAATCGAGACGACGATCCCCTTGTTCAACCGGCTGATCGTCGAGCCTGAGATCGTTGACGGAATTTACGACATTCACTGGCTCGAAAAATATCTCGGGAAGCATTAGATTAGGGGGTGGGCCGCACAACCGCCGCCCGTTGCCGGATACCAGCCGAGCATGGGATCACCCGCTAATCTCACCATCGACATCACGCCGCAGGTGCTGCTGAAGGCCTATGGCTGCGGCATTTTCCCGATGGCCGAGAGCGCCAACGACCCCACGCTCTACTGGATCGAACCGGAAGAGCGCGGGATTTTGCCGCTGGATCAGGTGCGGGTGCCGAAACGCCTCGCCCGCACCATCCGGCAGGAAAAGTTCGAAATCCGTGTCGACAGCGATTTTGCCGGCGTCATCCAGGGCTGCGCCGCCTCGCGCGCCGGCCGCCGCACCACCTGGATCAACAAGCGCATCGCCGAGCTTTACGGCGAGCTGTTCAAAATGGGCTATTGCCACACCATCGAAGCCTGGCTCGACGGCCGGCTGGTGGGCGGCCTTTACGGCGTGCATCTGGGCGGGGCGTTTTTCGGCGAATCGATGTTTTCGACCGAGCGCGACGCCAGCAAGGTGGCGCTGGTCTATCTCGTCGCCCGGTTGAAATATGGCGGCTTCACCTTGCTCGACACGCAATTCGTCACCGAGCACCTGCGCCAGTTCGGCGCCCGCGAAATCTCACGCCCCGAATTTCACAAGCTGCTCGGCCCGGCCCTGCAGATTCACTCCGGCTTCCACGGATTGCCGCGCGGCTTGTCGCCTTCCGGCGTCTTGCAACTGGTCAGCCAGACATCGAAGCCGGGATGCTCGACGCCGTGAAGCCCAGGGCTTTCGGCGAACATCCAACCCGTAAAAATCCGCTTCTTGCTGTTGTCGAGCTGGGTCTCGTCCACTTCGACGAAGGCGGAGGTGAGCGGCTGCTCGGTCGAGGGCCGCGTGTAGCAGACGCGCGGCGTGATGGTCAGCGCCCCGAACTTGCCGGACCGGTCGATCGGCACCTCCAGCGGCGAGATCTGGGCCGTGACCTTGTCCAGGGCGGCGAACACGGCGATGGGGTTCTTGATCTTGTCCGCCTGAGCATGAAGCGGCCAGAGACCCGCGATCACCGCGCATAGGGTGAAAGTCTGCTTCAGCATCAAGCCTCGTCCCCGCTCTTTCTGTTCTGGACGCTGGCTACACTAGCGGGGTTTGCGGCCTCATCAAGCCATTTTCCGCCGCAGCCGCCAAGTCTTGGCAGCCGCGCCCCGGTTTGAACCGGCAAGCCACAGCTTGCCCCCCGGCATGGCCCGCAAATCGCCGTATCGGGCCTTGCGGCAGGCCTAAACCGCGAGCGCGCCGATCAAGCGATCCAGTGTCGCGATGGTGGAGCGGTCGGCGCGGCCGTCGATGCGGGCGGGGCGGAAATGGCGCTGGAAGGCGGCGACCACGATCTCGGTATCGGCGCAGAAGGCGCCGCTGACCGGAACCCCGTAGCCATAGGCGGCGAGCTGGCGCTGCATGCGCTCCACCTCGGGCGAGGCATCGCCGAGCCCGAGGCCGGCGTCGCCCTCGATGGGGGCCGGCTCGACCCAATGGCCGACGCCAGCCCGCGCCAGCCGCGCCCAGTCGAATTTCTCGCCGGGATCGGCCTTGCGGCGCGGGGCGATGTCGGAATGGGCGAGCACCAGAGGCGGCGCGATCTGGTGCCGGGTGATGATGTCGCGCGATAGCGCCTCGACGGCGCGCATCTGCACTTCGGGAAAATCCGGATAAGCGCCGGCATGGCCGGGATTGTGGATCTCGATGCCGATCGAGGCGGAGTTGATGTCGGTCTCGCCCGCCCAATAGGATTCGCCGGCGTGCCAGGCGCGCATATCCTCACGCACCATCTGGGTGATGCGGCCATCCTCGTCGATGAGGTAATGGCAGGAGACGCGCGATTCCGGCGCGGTGAGCCAGTAGAGCGCCCGCTCGGCCGACGCCATGCCGGTATAATGCAGGAGCAGGATGGTCGGCCGCATCCCGGCCCGGCGCGGCTCGAAATTCGCGGCCGGGCGCCAGCTCGCCTCAAGCGCCGTATCCAGATCCATCGCACTCTCTCCGGATGAAGATCCTGTCATGCTGGCGCCGCGAAGGCCCCGCGCGCTTGACATAATGGGAGCGCCGCGCGCGGGATCAAGATGTTCGTGCCCGGCTAGACCCGCGCCCCGACCAGGCGGGCCTTGCGGATTTCGTCATAGGCCTCGTTCATCGCCGCGATCTTCTTGTTGGCGATGTCGATCATCTCCTGCGGCAGGCCGCGCGCCATCAGCTTGTCGGGATGGTTCTGTACCATCAGCTTGCGGTAATGGCGATGCAGATCCTCATCCGAGATCGCCGGCTCGACGCCGAGCACCCGGTAGGGGCTGTCGCGCTCGGCGGCATAGTGGCGCGCCAGGATGGCGCGGAACTCGTCATCGCCGATGCCGAAATGGTGCGCGACGGTCGCCAGATAGTCGCGCTCGGTCGGCTGCAACACCCGGTCGGCCTCGGCGATATAGAACAGGCCCTCCAGAATATTGTGAAGCATTTCCGGATCGTCATGGAACAGGCGGGCGAGCTGCTTGGCGTAGGATTCGAAACCCGCCACGTCCTGCTTGGCAAGGTCGAAGACGCGCGCCACATTCTTGCGCTCGCTCTCGGGAACCCGGAAAACCTCTTTAAAGGCGTGCACTTCGTCCTTGGTGACATGGCCGTCGACCTTGGCCATTTTCGCGCCAAGTCCGATCACGCCAATGGTAAACGCGAGCTGCTTGTCCGGCGCCGCGGGCTCCGAGTCCCAATCGACGACGAGATGACCGGCAAGGCCGCCCAATACGGCGCCCAGCGGTCCACCAACGGCGAGCCCGGCGGCCGCACCTGCGAGTTTGCCCCATATCGACATACACACACCCTAAGTGATTTGGCAAAAAAGTGCTGGCAAAAAATGCCCAACTTCTTTTTAGCTAACGGGCTTTGCCGCGCATTTATAGGCATTTTTGGAGAGAATATGCAGCGTCACGTTGACCCCCCGGAGCGCGGCGCGGCCGTCGCGCGCGCGCCTTCCGAACTCAGCGGATTGCTGTCCGGATTGGTGGGCGTCGTGGCCTTCGGCCTGACGCTGCCGATGACCCATATCGCACTTGCCGGCTTCGACCGCTATTTTGTCGGCATCGGCAGGGCGATTCTAGCGGCGCTTCTGGCGGCGGTCGTGCTGATCGTCACGCGGCAGAAGCTGCCGCCGCGCAAATATTGGCGCGGGCTCGCCATCGTCAGCGGCTGCGTCGCCTTCGGCTTCCCGATCTTCGCCACCGCCGCGATGGAATATGCCAGCTCGGCCCATGGCGCCGTCATCCTCGCCATCCTGCCGCTGGCGACCGCCATGGCCGGCGCCGTGATGGCGGGCGAACGCCCCTCACTGGGCTTCTGGCTGGCGGGCGTCGCCGGGTCGCTGCTGGTGCTGGCCTTCGCCATCATCGAGGCGCATGGCTTCACGCTGGAACATGCCGATCTGCTGCTGGTCGGCTCGGTGATCTTCGCCGCTATCGGGTATGCCCAGAGCGGCATCCTGACCCGGGACCTCGGCGGCTGGCAGGTGATTTCCTGGGCCCTGGTCTTCGGGCTGCCGGGGCTGATCCTGTGTACCTGGCTGCTCACCGGACCGATCAATTGGCACGCCCCGCTGAGCGCCTGGCTCGCCTTCCTCTATGTCGCGCTGGTCAGCCAATATATCGGCTTCTTCTTCTGGAACCGCGGGCTGGCGCTTGCCGGTGTCGCCAAAACCGGGCAACTTCAGCTCCTGCAGCCCTTCGTGACGCTGGCCGGCTCGATGGCGCTGCTCGGGGAGGATGTCGGCCTTCGCCATGCGGGCTTCGCGCTCGCGGTGGTCGCCATCGTCACCATCGGCAGGCGATTGCGCGTGGAAAGGCCGACCGGCAGATGAGCGATGCAGCGTCCCGCAAACCCTTCGGCCGGCGCGGCGATTACCGGCTTTTGCTGCCGATCACCACGCGCTGGATGGACAACGACCTTTACGGCCACCTCAACAATGTCGTCTATTATTCCTTCTTCGACACGGTGGTGAACCGCTTCCTGATCGAGGGCGGTTTCCTCGACCTGGAGACCAGCCCCGTCATCGGGCTGGTGGTCGAAACCGGCTGCCGCTATGCCAAGCCGCTGGCCTTCCCGGATACGGTCACGGCGGGCCTCCGGGTCGCGCATATGGGGAAGAGTTCGGTGCGCTACGAGGTCGGCCTGTTCCGGGGCGCGGAGGACGACGCCGCCGCCGAGGGGCATTTCATCCACGTCTATGTCGAGCGCGCCTCACGCCGCCCGACGCCGCTCCCCGACGCACTCAGGGCACTGCTCGCGACGATCGCGGCATAGGGCGGTTGTCGCGAGGCATTGCCCGGCCTTCCAAACCGCCGCAGTTTTCCCTCTCCCATGGGAGACATTTGCGTATCGACGGTCCTCTCCCGTCGTCCCGGACGGCCGTCAGGCCGAGCCGGGACCCAATCATATTTCCGCTATTGCTGCGGCAAGTGGAGAGGCGAGTGGGNTGGGCCCCGGCTCTAACGGCCGGGGCGAAGGAATCGAAGTTTTGCAAAGGTCTTCATGGGGAAAGGGTGGCGCGCGTCCGCGCGCCGGGTGAGGGGGGAATGCCTATCCGTGTGGCGACGCCCTGACCTACGGATAGGGATTACCCCCTCACCCTAGCCCTCTCCCCGTGGGAGAGGGGACTCGGCTGCGGTTTGCGGTAGGCCCTACGGCCCCCACCCACCGCCCCCGCTAGGCGGCCTGCGCCGCGGCCAATTCCTCGTCGCGGGCGTTGATGCGCTGCAATGCGGGCCGCGCTTCAAGGCGCTCGGCATAGGCCGTAAATTCCGGGCGCTTGGGGATGATGCCGAACATCATGCCGTAGCGCAGGGTCGAGCCCATCGAAATGTCGGCGGCGCTGAACCGGTCGCCCAGCAGATAGGGGCCGCGCGAAAGGGCGCCGCTGACCGTATCCATGACGGTGTCGAAATCGCCATAGCCGACGCTGCTGGCGGGCGCCGGATCGCGCTTGTAGGCCCTGTCGGTCATGGCCGGCTCGATGCAGCCCGGCCCGAAGAACAGCCAGCGCAGATAGGCGCCGCGCCTGGGGTCGCCGATGGCCGGGGCGAGGCCCGCTTCGGGAAAGGCGTCGGCGAGATAGCAGCAGATGGCGGCGCATTCGGTGACCACCGTGCCGCCATGATTGATGGCGGGGACCTTGCCCATCGGATTGACCGCGAGATAGCCGGGCGATTTCTGCTCGCCGGTCTTGATGTTCAGCAACTCCATGCGGTAGGGGACGGCGAGTTCTTCAAGCATCCACAAGACGACGCCGGCACGGCTGCGCGGCGCATGGTAGAAGACGAGATCCAGCTCGGCCATTCTTGTTTCCTCCTTCTAGAGCCTTTGGCTCTACCCAGTCATGTCATCGTCCTTACCCCGAATTCGGTTCCAACCTTTCAGCCCGGGGCCGGTCATTGCGGAACATACGCCAAAACGACAAAGGCCGGCCACCTTTCGGCAACCGGCCCAAATCCGTCAAACGAAAAGGTTTTACTGCTTTTTGGTTTCCGGCTGCTTCGCGCCGTCTTCCTTCGCCTTGTCGGCGAGTTCCTTCTGGCGCTTGTAGATGGCGACCATCAGGCGCTTGCGGGCTTCCTTGTACTTCTCATTGTCGACCGGCTTGCCGGCATAGGCCTTGTCGAAGCCGGTGAGCGGGACGGGGAAGCCGATGGCCTTGCCGGCGAGGTTGATCGCGGCGACCACGACCTGCTTGCCCTTGTTCATCTCGTCGATGATCTTGGCGCTTGCCTCGCCTTCGGCGGTGCAGCCGGCGGCATGGCAGAGCGTGAATTGCAGCTTCACCGGCTCGTTCTCGTCGACCTTCACCTGCACGCCCGGCGGCAGCGCCATGCCGAGCGGCACCATGACCATGAGGGCCTTCTTATCCTGGCCTTCCACTTCGCGGATGGCGGCGGAGACGAGGACCATGCCGGTGTTGCCGTCCAGGCGCTCATGATGCGTCAGGCAGACATTCAGCTCTTTCTTCGGATCGGTGAGGTTGGGAGCCTTTTCGCAAAGCTTGACCCAGGCGCTCTGCGCCTCGCCGGCAGGCGCTTCCTTGCCCGCGGGAGCGGCGGCAGCGGCCGGCTTGGCGGCCGGTGCCTTCTTGTCCTGAGCCACGGCGGGCGATATCGCAAAGCCCGCAACGAGCGCCAGCGCCAAGGTCAAAAGACCAGCGCGCGCGGCGACTCCCCTTTTTTCTTTAACTCTCTCTGCATACATAATCGTTTGACCTTTCACTTCGCATGCGGGCGTAAGTTGTCTTTCGAAGTCTGACAGTTTCCAAACCCCCGGCAGGTCATTACGGAATTCATTCGCTTCCGCGCTCCCCAAAACCCTCGGCTTGGCGATCTCTACCCGGCGTGGAACCATTCAAATAAGGCAATCCCATGACAGGTTTGCCTTGGAACGGTCCTGCTCCACAACTCCGTTGTGAGCGATCGACCAGCGGAATGCCCCCGCCCTGGACGGCCTTTCATAGCACGCTCGCAAAGGAAGGCGAGAGCAAAGGGGCATCAGTAAGACAGTTTTCACACCGAGAAAATGTGCTATGCGGTTGGCATTAGCGCGACCGGCTTCAACCGAACAAGTACGAGAGCCATGAAGACCGCATCCGCCCGGGCGATCCGATGGACGATCGCCGCCCTTGCGTTCCTGATTTCCCCGATCTGCGCCGCCGCCGAGCCGCGCCACGGCATCGCCATGCACGGCGAGCCGAAATATCCCTCCAATTTTACCCAGTTCGATTATGTCAACCCGAATGCGCCGAAATCGGGGCGGGCGACATTTGGCGTTCTAGGTTCGTTCGATAATCTCAACCCTTTCATCGTCAAGGGAAATACTGCGCCGGGAATGCGCGAATACGTCTTCGAGAGCCTGATGGCCCGCTCGCAGGACGAGCCGTTCACGCTCTACGGTTTGCTGGCCGAGAGCATCGACGTGCCGGACGACCGTTCCTCGGTCACCTTTACCCTGCGCCCCGAGGCGCGCTTTTCCGACGGCCAGCCGGTCACCGTCGACGATGTAATTTTCTCGCTCGAATTGCTGCGCGAAAAGGGCCGCCCCAACCATCGCAGCTTCTATTCGAAGGTCGGCACGATCGAGCGCGTCGGCGAGCGCGGCGTCAAGCTGAGCTTCAAGGATGGCGGCGACCGCGAAATGCCGCTGATCATGGGGCTGATGCCGGTGCTGCCGAAGCACCTGATCGATCCGGACCGCTTCGAGGCGACAAGCTTTGCCCTGCCGGTCGGCAGCGGGCCGTATCTGGCGACCTCGGTCAATCCCGGCTCCAGCCTGGTGCTGAAGCGCGACCCGAACTATTGGGGCCGCGACCTGCCGGTCAATCGCGGCAGCTACAATTTCGACGAGATCCGCTACGAGTTCTACCGCGACGCCAATTCCAAGTTCGAGGCGTTCAAGAAGGGCCTGTTCCTCATCAACGGCGAAGGCGATCCGGGCCGCTGGGCGCGCGAATATGATTTCCCCGCCGTGCTCGACGGCCGCGTCGTCAAGCAGGATTTCCACACCGGCACGCCGTCGGGCATGTCGGGCCTCGCCTTCAACACGCGCCGCCCGCTCTTCGCCGACCGCCGTGTGCGCGAGGCGCTGATCCTGCTGTTCGATTTCGAGTGGCAGAACAAGAACCTCTATCACGGGCTCTACACCCGCATTCAGAGCTATTTCGACGGCTCGGAACTCTCCTCGCATGGCCGCCCCGCCAATGCCCGCGAGCGCGAATTGCTGGCGCCCTTCCCCGATGCCGTCACCCCCGAGGCGATGGAGGGCACGCTCACCCAGCCCGTCACCGACGGCTCGGGTCGCGACCGGGACAATCTGCGCAAGGCGCTGCAACTCCTGAAGGCCGCCGGCTATGAGCTGAACGCCGCCGGCAAGATGGCGAACAAGGCGACCGGCCAGCCCTTCAGCTTCGAGACGCTGGCGGCGACGCGCGACCAGGAGCGGCTGTTCCTCACCTATGCCGAGAACCTGCGCAAGGCGGGCATCGAGATCAGCATCCGCCAGATCGACTCGGCGCAGTACCAGAGCCGCAAGACCAATTTCGATTTCGACGTCATCCAGAACGGCTGGGGCGCGTCGCTGTCGCCCGGCAATGAGCAATTGTTCCGCTGGTCCTCGCAATCGGCCGACACCGATGGCAGCTTCAACTATCCCGGCGTGAAAAGCCCCGCCGCGGACGCCATGATCGCGGCCATGCTCGCCGCCACCGACCGCGAGGATTTCGTCTCCGCCGTGCGCGCCCTCGACCGCGTGCTGATGAGCGGCGACTATGCCGTGCCGCTGTTCCGGCTGCCGGCGCAATGGGTGGCCTATTGGTCCGTGCTGCATCACCCGGACGCAACGCCGCTCTATGGCTACCAGATCGACACATGGTGGATCGACCCCTCCGCGCGGGCCGACGCGCAGCGGTGATTCGGCCGCGCATTGCCGGCAACGCATTGGGATCGCTCGCGATCCTTCTCCTTCCATGATGCCGGCGCTGGCGGTATGATCCCCCGCATCATCGCCGGGAAAAGGGGAGCGGCCCGGCGAATCGAAATCAGGGGGATCACCGCATGCGACTTACGCCGCCGACCACAATGACTCTGTTCGTCTCGATCCTGTTGGCCATTCTGGCCATTGTCGGCCAGTTCGTGACCGTCGTGTCGAACTACATCCCGGTCAGCATGTTCTGGGTGGCGATCATCGCCTATCTGGTGCTGCTGCTCGGCAATCTCGTGCGCGGTTTCTGACGGCGGACGGACGCAAAACCAACGAGGCCGGACATGCCAGCGCGCCATTACAGCATCGGTTACTCACTGCCGAATGTGGATGATTACGCGCTGGAAAAACTCGGTCCCGCGCTCGAGGAGGCGGAGCGTTACGGCGTCGATTATGTCGAGATCCCGCTCTATGCCACCGATGTCGTCGCCAATGGCCGCGTGCTGCCGGAGCGATTGCGCGCGGTCAAGGCGCTCACCGGCGGCCGCCCGTTCGGCTATACAATGCATGGCCCGCTCGGCCTCGACCTGATGGAGCGCGGCGCGATGGAAGCCATGCACCGGCAGGTGCTGAAGGCGCATCTCGACGTCACCGCGGAACTCGGCGGCGCGCATCTCGTCGCCCATTCCGGCCGCTTTGCCGAGGCGGACGGCGACAGCCCGGCGGACGCGCTCGCCCGCCAGCGCGACGCCCTCGCCGATATCGCCGATGAGGCGCAGGCGCGCGGCATTACCATCGCGGTCGAGAATCTGTTCGCCTCGCGGCCCGGCCTGGAGCCGCTGCTACCGTCGGAGCTTGCCGCCGAGATCGCCAAGATCGGCCATCCGGCGATCCGCGCCTGCCTCGATTTTTCGCACGGGTACCTGGAGAGCACGCGGCGCGGCGCCGATTTCGTGACCGAGGCGGCGGCGCTGGCGCCATTTGCCAAGCATTTGCACGTACATGATTCTTTCGGCAAGCTCGGGGCATTCTTCCCCCACCGCGCCGAGCGTCTGGCCTATGGCATCGGCGATCTGCATTTGCCCTTCGGCCTCGGCTCCATCCCATGGGACGAACTGATGTCCCGCCTTGCCTTCCCCAGCGACCCTATCTTCATCTACGAACTCGCGCCGCCCTATTGGAGCGACCTGCCCTTCTGCCTCGAAAAGCTGCGCGAGCTTGCCGCCCGCGCCAATATCGGCGCGGCGCAGGGGTAGCGCTCAGCCGTCATCCCGGACACCGCGCAGCGGTGAGCCGGGCCGACGGATAGGTTTCTATCGCTGCGGCAGCGGAAAGCGCAGCTCCACCGGGGCGCCGTTTTTCAGGCCGTCGAACAGCACCAGCAGGCGGAGCGTCCCGCCATCCGCGCCGAGCACGGTCATCGCCTCGGCCTTGGCCGGATCGCCGTCCTCATCCTCGACCGCATCCAGTTCGCCGATCGGGATCAGCGTGCCGGTCGGCCCGGCAACGAACACCTTGAACGGCAATGGCTGCTCCTGCGCCGGTCCGGCGAGCACGACGAGGCGGCCGTCCGGCAGTTGCGCAAGGTCGCGAATTCCCATGCTTTCGCCGAGCGAGAGCGGCGTCACCTCGGGCGTGCCTTCGGCGGGCGCGTGGCCCGGCGCGAACAGCGCCGCCAGATCGGCGCCGACGAGATAGGCTTTGCCGTCGAGCGATGGCGCGCGCAGACCCGCGAGCAGCCGCTTGCCGTCGACGGCGACCCCTTCGACATTCAACCCGTTCTCCTCCGCGTCCAGCAGCTTGCCGAAAAACGGCGCGACCGGCTCGGCTTGGCGCAGGAGATCGGACAGCCGGTAGGTCAGCTCCACCGCCTCGGGCCATCGCGCCTCCGGCAAAATCTTGCCGTCCGCATCGACCGGGCGTCCGTCATCATCCACCTTGACGCGCCCCACCAGGAAGGACGACAGCGCGAAATCGCCGCTCTTGCGGGCGCGGCCGTGCGAGCCGGCGATGTAGAAATAGGGCGCGGCATAGGCCACCCCCTCGCCGTCGAATTCGCCGAATTCGGCGTCTTCGGCACCCTCCAGCTCCGGCCGGACACCCAAAAATCCCTCATGCGCCTCATCGCCGATCAGCTCGAGCACCGGGCCGGGCGTGATGGTCTTGCCCTTCAGCGTCGCGAATTGCGCCCGGCCGCTCTCGTCATTGACGAACAGGCACACGCGGCTGCCGTCGGCGCGGGGCGGCATGCAGGCGACGCCGCTCAAATCCTTCGCCGCCTTGCCCGGCTTCTTGCCGACGAACTGGCCGTCGACCTTGTATGCGATCTGCTCCTTAGGACTGGCGCTCACGCAAAACCCTCCGGCGATGATGGCAGCGGACATAGCGGCCGCGGCGATGGTGAAATTTCCGATCATGGCGGCGATTATGCGCCAGACCAAAGCTGCTCACCTAGTGGAAACCCCATTCGGCGATAGTTCGGGAGGGAACCGCGCGCCGTGGTCTTAATTCAGCTCTTTGCGTGACCGACTGTCCCGCCGGGCCGAATTGCGCTAACAAGCGATCGCCGCCGTCGAAAAGGAGAATGCCGATGCCACGCTTGAAAGCCGCATTCCTCGCCCTGGCGCTCACGGCCGGCAGCCTCGTCCCCCTCGCCGCCCAGGCGCAGGAAAGCTTCGCCGAGAAGCAGCGCGTCATTGCCGGGCTCATCAACGAAGCGCTGATCCCGTCGCGGCTGCCGGAAGTTTACGCCGATTTGCGCCGCTCCGTGCGCGAGGTCTACCTGCCCCTGATGCGCGACGAACTCGTCAACGGCATCCCCGGACGCCCGGCGCCCGAGCCCGAATTTGCCGACCAGCTCGCGAAAATGGCGACCTTCCTCGACTATTCGCTGCGCGCCAGCGACGAGCTTGCCCCGGTGCTCGAGGCGAGGCGCGACGAGATCGTCGGCGATATCGCCGGGCTGCAGGCCAAATATCTGACCGGCCCCGAGATCAAGGCCATGCGCGAACTGCTCGACATGCCGGCGATGCGCAAGGTGTTCAACACCGTCTATGCCGCCTCGCGTCTCTTCACCAACTACTCCTATGAGGAGGTGCGCAGCTATTACGCGCTGTCGGTGTGGATGAAGGAGCTGACATTCGACATGGAGAACAACCCGCTCACGCAGCCGAACGCTCCTACGCCCTCGCCCGCCAAGATCGCCAAGGCGCAGGCGGTGATGACCGATCTGCTGCGTGTCTCGCGGCTCGACGACATGGTCGCCGACCTCTCCCGCTTCGCCAAGGAGGTGCAGGCGACCAAGTCGCTAGTCCCCGAATCCGAGCGCGAGGGCGTGCGCGAGAATGTCGAGCAATTCGAGTTCTTCTACAATTTGCAGAAGTCGATCGTGCTGGCGGCCGGCCCCTCGATCCTGGCCGCCTCGCTCACCGAGGACCAGCTCGCCAAGCTGCATCTGCTGGTGTTGTCGCCGGTGTTTTCCAAGTCCTTCGGGATGCTGCATGAGGTGGTGCGCTCGGCGACGTCGTTCACCGGGCAGGATCTGGACGCTCTGGAGCGCTTCAAGACCGACGCCGAGAAGAACAAGCTCTTCCCCGACCGCAGCCCCGAGGTCGAAGCGCAATTCGAGGCCGACGCCAAGGCGCTGGGCGAGAAATGGCGCGACCAGTTGCTGGCGAGCCTCAAGCCGGAAACCCGCGCCGGGCTGGAGCGGTCATTCGAGGCGCTGGAGGCGATGAAGGAGAAGGCGCCGAAGCGCACCGTGCCGAGGGAGAAGGTACATGATGAACCGGCGGAGGGGCAGCGGCAGTTGTAGGCGGGGCTCCAGTCCCGACTGCATTCTCTTAATCACAGCAGATGCTGCAATTCGCGCTGTATTTATTAATCGGGGCGCTAGTATTTTATATTTGCTTTGCAGAAATGATTTGCAACGATAGATGATAGCTTCCGCAATAGTGGATACTCCCTCCAATTAGGTCTATCCGTTGATCCCTGCCTGCGCGGACTGCCAGCGCGGGCATGGCTGTTTGGCGGCCCAGCGTTGGCCGGATCACCGGAGCGACATCATGAAGATCAACGCCTCGAAACTCGCCGCCATCGCCGCCCCGCTTCTCGGCCTCTTCGCCCTCGCCGACCCGGCCAACGCCTGCACCCGCGCGCTCTATACCGGCTCGGACGGCACCGTCATCACCGGGCGGACGCTGGACTGGATGGAGGACATGTCGTCCAATCTCTGGGCGTTTCCGGCGGGGATCGCGCGCGACGGCGCGGCCGGGCCGAATTCCATCAAATGGACAGCCAAATATGGCAGCGTCGTCACCTCGGGCTATGAGGCGGGCAGCGCCGACGGCATGAACGAGAAGGGCCTCGTCGCCAATCTGCTCTATCTGGTCGAGTCCGAGTACGGCAAGGCCGATGCGGCAAAGCCCAATCTCTCCATCGTCGCCTGGCCGCAATATGTGCTCGACAATTTCGCCAGCGTCGACGAGGCGGTCACGGCGCTCAAGGCCGAGCCCTTCAACATGCTGGCCCCGGCCCTGCCGAACGGTTCAGCCTCGGCGCTGCACCTCGCCATCTCAGACGGCACCGGCGACAGCGCCATCTTCGAATATGTCGCCGGCAAGCTGGTCATCCATCACGGCAAGCAATTTACGGTGATGACGAACTCGCCGACCTACGACCAGCAGCTCGCCCTCAACAGCTATTGGGAGTCGGTCGGCGGCACGGCCTTCCTGCCCGGCACCAGCCGCGCGGCGGACCGGTTTGCGCGGACCTCGTTCTACCTGCCCTTGCTGCCGAAGCAGGCCGACAAGAGTTTTATCGCCGGCGTGCCGCAGCAATCCTTCGCCTTCCAGGCGGTGGCGAGCGTGCTCAGCCTCACCCGCTCCGTCAGCGTGCCGCTCGGCATCACCACGCCGAACCAGCCCAACATTGCCTCGACCATCTGGCGCACGGTGTCGGACCAGAAGAACCTCATCTATTATTTCGACTCCGCTACGCGCCCGAACACTTTCTGGGTGTCGATCGAGAGACTCAACCTGCTGCCCGGCTCGCCGGTGCAGAAGCTGACGATCCAGAATGGCGAAGTCTTCTCCGGCGAGGTCGCCGAGAAATTTCAGCCGGCCGAGCCGTTCAAGTTTTTGCAGGCGTCGATTTATTAGTTCGGCTCGGATGAGGACCATCCCCACAATCGCTCAGGCGTAGGGCGTATCTGCCATGGCGGCTTTCACGCCGATGGTTCCCTTATCGACGAGAGCGAGAAAGGCCGCTTGCGCCGCCTCCGAGTCTCGGCACTCCCGATAAGTCCGGTGACCCTGGATGAAAGCCACGGTCCAGGTCGCCAGGAGCAGACCGGCGGCCAGATGCGCGTCGGGATCGCCGGGTTCCCGCCCCGCGCTTTCGGCCAGCGCTGCGGTTACGGCTTGCACGAGTTCGCCCTGGATCGCCCTCGCCCGGGCCTTGAGGGTTTCGCTGGCCTCGATCGTCTCGATATAGGCCCGGCTCCCGGCAAAAAACCGCAGGACGGGGCTCCGCTCCGCGACGAGCCGGTGGGCGAGCAGGCGTAACGCCTCGACTGGCGCGATGCCGGCTTGCCGCTGCCGCAAGGCCTCGCGCAGGATCTCGCGGCCCTCCGCGTCGCGGTCGAAGAACATATCCTCCTTGCGGGGAAAGTGATTGAACACCGTCATCCGGCCGACATCGGCGGCCGCCGCGATCTCATCCACCGTCACCTGATCGAACCCCCGCTCGAGGAAGAGGCGCGTGGCGGCATCGGAGATGGCTTGCCGCGTCGCAAGGCGCTTACGGGATCGGCGGTCGGGGGGCATTGACATAGCGCCCTTCATAGCAGAGTTTATGTACTGAGTACATATTAGGATTCAGTACATGGATACGGTTGATGTTGTCATTGTGGGCGCTGGGCCGGTCGGCCTCCTGACCGCTATAGAGCTGGTCCTGGGCGGGGCCAGCGTACTTGTGCTGGAGCGTCTCGCCGAACCGAGCACGGCCATGAAGGCGTTGGGGATCGGGCCTCTCGGCAGGGAAGCCTTGCAGCGTCGCGGGATGAATGCGGCCATGGCCGAGGCTGAGGCGCGCAGCGTCGCGGCGATCCGGGCCTCCACGGAGCGAAACGGCCCGGACATCCGCGCGGGAGGCTCGAATTTCAGCGGCCATTTCGCCGGACTGCCGCTTATCCGCAAGGACGCCCAGCAAGACCCGGAACGGCGCGTTCGCCTGATGGATCAGCAGGCCGTTGAAGCCATGCTGGCCGACCGGGCGCACGATCTCGGCATCGAGCTGCGCCGCGCGTGCGACGTCACACGCTTTGTCCAGCGAGCGGATGGCGTCGAGGTGGAATGGACGTCTCCGGTCGGTGAAGGCCGTATCCGCTGCTCCTACCTGGTCGCCTGCGACGGAGGGCGCAGCACGACCCGCAAGATGGCGGGCATCGCGTTCCCTGGCACGCCCCCCACCACGACAATGTACCAGGCCATCGTCGAGTTCGACGATACGGAACCCCGGCTCGCCGCCGGCTGGCGCCGCACATCGGGCGGCATGCTGTCCTACGGGCCGTTTCCCGGCCGGCTGTTCATGCTGGACTTCAGCGGCCCGCCGGCGGACCCGCTAGCTCCGGTCACGCGCGAGGAAATCGAGGCCGTGCTCCGGCGCATCACCGGCACGGAGAGCCGGGTGACGGCGCTTCACAGCGGAAGCCGATGGACGGACAACACGCGGCTGGCCGACACCTATCGCCAAGGCAGGGTGCTGCTTGCCGGCGATGCCGCGCATGTTCATTCGCCGTTCGGCGGCCAGGGCCTCAATCTCGGCCTCGCGGACGCCGCCAATCTGGGCTGGAAGCTCGCCGCCATCATTCGCGGCGAGATGCCAGAAAGCCTGCTCGACAGCTATACGAGCGAGCGGCGGCCGGTCGCCGAAGCCGTTCTCGCCAATACCCGCGCCCAACTCGCCATCATGCGTCCCGATCCGCAAGCTGGCGCGATGCGCGATATCGTGGCGAGCCTCATGCAATTCGACAACGTCAACCGCTTCTTCGGCGAGATGATGAGCGGCCTTTCCACCCGCTACGACCTCGGCTCGGAGCGCGACGAGGTCGGTCGGCTGATCGGCGACAGGCCGCTCGGCCAGGGCAATACGGGCGTCTCGCTCTACGATGTCATGCAGGATGGCATGGGCGTTCTGATCGATGCCTCGCGCGAGGGGGAGGCCGCCAGGATCGTCGCGGCCGCCACGCCGAGGATCCGCTGCGTCAACGCTGCGACCGGACCGTCAATGCTGATCCGTCCCGATGCCTGCGTTGCCTGGGCCGGCGACGGAAACAGCACCGCCGGGCTGGAGGACGCGCTTCGCCGCTGGTTCAACCCCAACATTGGATGACGGGCGGTGCCTCAGACAAACTCCATGATCACCGCATCGACCGCGAGGCTATCCCCCGGCTTCGCCTTGATGCTCTTCACCGTGGCGTCGCGTTCGGCGCGCAGAATGTTTTCCATCTTCATCGCCTCGACGGTGCAGAGCGTCTCGCCGACCTTCACCTCCTGGCCGACGATCACGTCGATGGCGCGCACCAGACCCGGCATCGGGCAGCGCAGCGTCTTCGACGTATCGGCAAGCTTCTTCTCCGGCATCAGCGCGGCCAGTTCCGCCTCGCGCTCCGTGTAGACGCGGACCGGGACGACGATGCCGGCATAGGTGAGCTCGACGCCGTTCAGAATCGGCCGCACCTGCACGGAGATGGCATCGCCGCCGAGCGTGCCGTGCCAGACCGGATCGCCCGGCCACCAATCCGAGACGGCGGTCACGCTCCGCGCCGAGCCGTTTCCCGCGCCAAAACTCACCGTGACCGGCTCGCCGAGCGTGCCCGACACGCGCAGCGCCACCCGCTCTTTGCCGAGTTCGACGACGCGGAGATCGGTGAAGCGCACCGGATCGCCCTGCATCTGGCCGGAAATCCGGCGGCGGCGTTCATTGGAGAGGTGGTCGATGGCGGCGGCGACGCAGGCGAGCGTTTCGAGCTCCGCCCCCTCCGGCCCGCGCGGGGCAAAACCGTCGGGGAATTCCTCGGCGATGAAACCGGTCGAGAGCGCGCCGGAGCGCCAGCGCGGATGCTGCATGATCGCCGACAGAAACGGGATGTTGTGGCGGATGCCGTCGATATAGAACGCATCCAGCGCGCGGGACATCTCGCCGATCGCGGCATCGCGCGTCGGCCCGTGCGTGACCAGCTTGGCGATCATCGGGTCGTAATAGATCGAGATCTCGCCGCCCTCATAGACGCCGGTGTCGTTACGCACGGTGAGGCCGCCTTGCGTGCCCTCGGCGGGCGGGCGGTAGCGCACCAGACGCCCGATCGAGGGCAGGAAATTGCGCACCGGGTCCTCGGCATAGACGCGGGACTCCAGGGCCCAGCCGGTGATGCCGAGCTGGCTTTGGTTGAACGGCAGCGGCTCGCCCGCCGCCACCCGGATCATCTGCTCGACGAGATCGACGCCGGTGATCAGCTCGGTGACGGGATGCTCGACCTGTAGCCGGGTGTTCATTTCGAGGAAGTAGAAATTGCGGTCCTGGTCGACGATGAACTCCACCGTCCCGGCGCTCTCGTAATTCACCGCCTGGGCAAGGGCGACGGCCTGCGCGCCCATCGCCTCGCGGGTGGCGGCGTCGAGAAACGGGCTCGGCGCTTCCTCGATCACCTTCTGATTGCGGCGCTGGATCGAGCATTCACGCTCGAACAGATGCACCACCGAGCCATGCTTGTCGCCGAGCACCTGGATCTCGATATGGCGCGGATTCTCGATGAACTTCTCGATGAAGACGCGGTCGTCGCCGAAGCTCGACTTGGCTTCCGACTTGGACGAATTGAACCCCTGCTCGACCTCCGACGCGCTGCGGGCGATGCGCATGCCCTTGCCGCCACCGCCGGCCGAGGCCTTGATCATCACCGGATAGCCGATCTTGTCGGCGATCTTCACCGCGTCGGCCGCGTCCTTGATGACACCGAGATCGCCCGGCACCGTGCTGACCTTGGCCTTGGCGGCGAATTTCTTTGATTCGATCTTGTCGCCCATGGCGCGGATGGCTTCGATATTGGGGCCGATGAAGGCGATGCCCGCTGCCGCCAGCGCCTCGGCGAAAGCGGGGTTCTCCGACAGGAAGCCATAGCCCGGATGCACCGCCTCCGCGCCGGTCTCCTTGGCCGCAGCGATCACCTTGTCGATCAGCAGATAGGACTGCGCGGCGGGCGCCGGCCCGATATGCACCGCCTCGTCCGCCATCTCCTTATGCAGCGCGTCGATATCGGCATCGGAATAGACCGCGACCGTCTTGATGCCCATTTTGCGCGCCGTCTTGATGACGCGGCAGGCGATCTCGCCGCGATTGGCGATCAGGATTTTGGTGAACAAGGCGCGGGGCTCCTGGAGGCAGGTTGGTCTTATTGTCTGCAACCCATATTTACCGCGCCGCGGCGCGCGCGTCATCTGTCCTGGACACGGCGCGAACAACGAGCCCGCCATGGGAAAACTTCGAAAAGTCTTTTGCCTCGCGCGAAGGCTGTGCATTAGGGTCTCGGTACAATCGACGATCCGGCGACGCTCTCGCGAACGGCCCGCAATGATAAGAAAAGCCTGCCTCCATATCGGCTTCGACAAGACCGGCACCAGCGCCATCCAACGTTACCTTGCCGAGAATGCGCGGATGATCCGCCGCCAGACCGGCTTCCTCTACCCCAGGATCGGCCGGCAGAAATACGAGCACATCCCGGTCGCCCAATATGCCGGCTTCGGCTTTGTGGGCGAGACGCGGACGGAAGACGAGCAGCGGCGCGACGGCCAGATCGGCCGGTTCTTCCAGTGCGACAACCGCGAACACATCGTCATTTCCAGCGAGCATTTCTGCTACGGCACCGCGCCAGAGCGCTTTGCCCGGATCGGCGCACTGTTCGCCGGCTATGACGTCAAGATCATCGTCTATGTGCGCACCCTTCCCGGCTGGCTGCGCTCGCTCCATGGCGAGACGGTGAAATGGGGTTTCTACGCGCCTTTCGCCGATTTCCTGGTTTTCCACCGTGAGCGGATGGATTACGCCGCCTTTCTCGACCGCTGGGCGGCGGTTTTCGGCGCGGGCGCGCTGGAGGTCCGGCTGTTCGACCGGGAGCGGGACCGGCTGATTCCGTCATTCCTGCAAATCCTCGATCCGGCGATGGCCATGCCGCGCGCCACCATCGGCGTGGTGAATGCCTCGATCGGACCGCTCGATATCGAGATCCTGAAGCGGCAGACCGTGCGCCTCGGCCATTACGCCATGGACGACGCTTACCGCTTCTACAAATTCTACGCGCAATTGAAGCGCGACGCCCCGGAGCTTTGGCATGGTTTTGACAATCACGGCGTCTATGCGCTGCCGCCCGAGACCCGGGGCGACATCCTCGGCCTGACCGAAGATTTCGGCCAGCGCTACCTGTCCGCCAAAGACCGCGCCGATTTTCTCGCCGAGACCGCGCGCGATCTCGCCCGCCCGGCGCGGACCTGCTTCGAATTCGACGGCATCGACGCGCTCTGCGACCACATTGCCGATGCCTGGCGCCGCCGCTCGCCGCCGGGATGGTTCGGCCGGATGCGCGGAAAAATCGGCGGCGCGCTCGGCGCGCGAGCGTCCGCCGGCATCTGAGCGGTGGACGGCTTCGCCCTCTTCCGCAATCCTCGATTGCATTCACTCGATTCCGCATCTAGAACGCGCCCAGCGCATCTCAGCCAGCCTGTCCGCCGACCTCGTCCCGCTTGCGGCGCTTGGCGATCTCCAGGTGGATCATGAGCATAATTCTGCATGTCGGCGCGGGGAAATGCGGCAGCTCCTCGTTGCAGGCGCGGCTGAGCCGCAGCCCGCTGCTGGGCGCGGATGACGGGTCGGCGGGTTATGAATATGTCTGCATCACGCCCGATGGCGATCTCCTCCGGCGCGACGACATCGACTATTTCGCCCGGCTGACGCCCTATAAGGCGCAGGTCTCGGCCGGTGCCCAGGCGCCATGGGCATCCGACCACGCGGCGCTGGAGCGGCTCTCGTCGCAGCTACAGGGCATCCGGGCGCAGGGGCTCACGCCGATCGCATCGCAGGAATCCTGGCTCCGGCAGGCCGATATTTTCCGCGCCAATGAGATTCTGCCCCGGCTCGGGCTCACCGCGAAGATCGTCGTCTTTGTGCGGCCGCAGGTGCCGTGGATGAATTCGGCATGGTGGCAGTGGGGCGCCTGGTCGGGGCACGATTTGGACTGGTGGGTCGACGCCAACCGGGACGCCGGCATCTGGACGCAGCATATCGATGTCTGGCGAACCGTGCCGGGGGTCGGTGAGGTCGAGGTGCATCTGGCGGCGGGGGATGTCGTTCTGACCTTTCTGCGATCTCTCGGCATCTCGATCCGGAGCGCCCCGCGCCAGAATGCCAGCCTGGACCGCAACCTGCTGGATTACCTGCGCCGGCGCGGCGATTTGAGGTCCGTGCACGATCCGGCCGTCGACTTCATCCTGGAGCAGCGGCTGGCCACCGATCCCAAGGGCACGCCCTGGATCATGCGGCCCGAACGGATCGCCGAGCTGATCGGCTATTACCGCCCCGACAATCTCAAGTTGCTCTGCGCATTGCCGGCCCCGGAGCGGCGAGCGATGGAACAGGATCCGATGTGGTGGGATCCAGCGGCCTATCGGGAGCGCCAGCCCGTCCCGGCCGATATCCCCGAGCCGACCGTCGCGGCCCTGGAAGATGTCTCCAGACGCGCCATCGACGCGGTGATTCGCCTCGACGATCGCGTCCGCGTGCTCGAAGCCTCCCAGCGCGCGCTGAAACGGGCGGTGAGGGCGTCCGCCAAGCGGCGGCGCGAACTCAATCTGGCGTTGGCGGAGGCGAAGAGCCGGCAATTGACTCCGACGCTGCGCAGGGCCCTCGGCATCACCAGCTTGCGCCGCCTGCTCGGCGCGGCGAAGGCGCGGGTTTCCTCAGGCCTTCTTCTCCCAGCGGCCGCGCTCGGTCTGCTGCCAATAGGTCACGGCGAAGCCTTGCTCCTTGGCGCGCTTCCACTCTAGCCGGGCCTTGGCGCGGGCATCCTCGTCCCGGCCGTCGAACAGGAAGACGATGCGGGCATAGCCGGCAAGGTCCGCCGCCTCCGCGCCGTCGACCATGAAACGCACAGCAGCGCCGTTCGGATTGCCCTCGCCAGGCGTCAGAAAGACCGGCTGGCGATCCGTGAAGCCGTCGCGCGCGGTGCCATGCGGCAGGAAACTGTCATCGGCATAAGTCCAGAGCAGCGCGTCCAGCGCCTCGACCCGCTCCGCGCTGCCCGCCTGCACCACGGCGCGCCAGCCGCGCTCCAGCGTCTTTTCCAAGAGGCCCGGCAGCACCTTGTCGAGCGGCTGGTGGTCGAGCTGATAGAACAGCACCTCCCCCGCCGCGCTCACGATTTATCGTCCGCGTAAGGATTCTTCGGCTTGCGCAGATGCAGCCGGATCGGCACGGAATGCAGGCCGAAAGCGTCGCGCAACCCGTTCACCAGATAGCGCTTATAGCTCTCCGGCAACGACTCGGGCCGCGAGCAGAACATGATGAAGGTCGGCGGCCTTGCGTTCGATTGGGTGATGTAGCGCAGCTTGAGGCGCTTGCCCGAAACGGCGGGCGGCGGGTGGTTATCGATGGCGTCGCCGAACCAGCGGTTCAGACCCGCCGTCGAGACACGCTTGTTCCAGGCCTCGTAGACCTCGAACACCGCCTTCATCAGCTTGTCCGCGCCGCGACCGCTGAGCGCGCTGACAGGCACCACCGGCACGCCCTTCACCTGCGGCAATTGCTCGGTGACCTGCAGGCGCAATTCACGCAAGAGCTTGTCGCGGTCGGCGACCAGATCCCATTTGTTGATGCCGATGACCAGCGCCCTGCCCTCGCGCTCCGAGAGCGAGGCGAGCTGCAAATCCTGCTTGTCCAGCGCCTGCTCGACATCGATCAGCAGCACGATGACTTCGGCGAAGCGGATGGCGTTCAGCGCATCGCCGACGGCCAGCTTCTCCGCCTTCTCCGAAATGCGCGATTTGCGCCGGAGCCCCGCGGTGTCGAACAGCTTGATTTCGCGGCCCTGCCAGGTGAAGTCGGTCGAAACCGAATCCCGCGTCAAACCCGGCTCCGGCCCGGTGATCATCCGCTCCTCGCCGAGCAGCGTGTTGACCAGCGTCGACTTGCCCGCATTCGGGCGCCCGACGATGGCCAGCTTCAGCGCCCGCTCGCGGCTCGGAATATCGGCCTCGAGCCCAGCATTCTGGCCTTCGTCGCCCAAACCATCCAGCACTTCGCCAACGCGCTCATAAAGCTCGCCGATCCCCGTGCCATGCTCCGCCGAAATGCCGACCGGCTCGCCGAGCCCCAGCTTGAACGCCTCGTAGAAACCGGCCTGGGTGGTGCGGCCCTCGCATTTATTGGCGACCAGGATCACCGGCTTGCCGGTCGCGCGCACGTCGAGCGCGAATTGCTCGTCGGCGGGGGTGATGCCGGTGCGCACATCGATCATGAACAGGATCAGGTCGGCGGAATGGATCGCGCCCTGGCTCTGCTGGCTCATGCGGGCGGCGATCGAGCCTTCCTCCGCCTCCTCCAGCCCGGCCGTATCGGTCAGGCGCAGGACGCGCTTGCCGATGACCGCCTCGGCCTCCTTGCGGTCACGGGTCAGGCCCGGCATGTCGTCGACCAACGCCAGACGCTTGCCCGCAAGGCGATTGAAAAGCGTGGACTTGCCGACATTCGGCCGTCCGGCGATGACGATGGAAAGGGTCATGATGGTGCTGACAGTAAAAACGGGCCGAATCTGGCCCGTTTTAATATAAGGCGTCCCTGGCCTATACGCTAATTCATTGCAATCAGCTTGGCCTTGTCGGTCAAGACGAACATGCGCCCGCCCGCGACGATCGGCGAAATATAGACCGGCGTGTCGAGATCGCGCTTGGTGGAGATCTCGCCGGTGCGCGCATCGACGCCGACCAGCAGGCCCTTGTTCGAGGCGACCCACAGCTTGCCGCCCGCCAGCGTCGGACCGCTCCAACTCCGCGCGCTCGGCAGGCCGACGCTCCAGCGCGTCTTGCCGCTCTTGCGGTCGAGCGCGTAGAGCTGGCTGTTCATGTCGACGACGAAGACGCTGCCGCCGGCAACCCACGGCGTCTGCGCGGCGCGGATGTCCTTCGACCACACCCGCTCGCCCGATTTCATGTTGGTGGCGATGACGCGGCCGGAACGGCTGGCGGCGAACACGACGCCGTCGTCGATCACCGGCCGGGCCGCATCGCCGATGCTGGTCGCGCCCGAGCCGGTCACGCCGCCGGTGATGGAATCGGTCCAGCGCTGCTGGCCGGAATTGGTGTCGATGGCGGTGACTTCACCGGAGGAATAGGAGACGACGAGCGTCGTGCCCGACACCGCTGGGCTGACATTGCTCAGCACCGAGGCGCCTTCCGGCAGGCCGCGCGCGGTCCAGAGCTGCTGGCCGTTCTCGGCCGAGAGCGCATAGAGTTCGCTGTCGGTGTTGACGACGAAGACCTTGCCGTTGGCCACGGTCGGCGAAGTGCGGATCGGTACCTGCAGCGACTTGGTCCAGATCGCCTTGCCGCTGCCGGTGTCCAGCGCCACCACCGTGCCGAAGCCGGTCGCCACGAACAGCCGCTCGCCATCCGCCGCCATGCCGCCGCCATAGCCGGCATCCGCCTTCTCGTTCTCAGGCTGCAGGTCGACGCGCCAGGCGCGGCCGCCATTCAGCGAAAAGGCGGAGACGCGCCCCTCGCGGTCGAGGGTGAAAACCTTGCCGCCATGCACGATCGGCAGGGCGGTGATGCGGCCGTCGGAGCTCGAGCCCGCGCCGGCATCCTCGGTCCAGATCGTCTTGGCCTCGCCGGAATAGGCCAGATGTCCCGGCGCGTTGCTGGCGTTGCCGCCCGGCTGGCTCCAGGACGCGTTCTGCTGCTGCGCCGGCAGCACCACCGGCTCCTTCGAGGAATCATTGGTCGAGGCGGTCGTCTCGGAGCTGAGCACCGAAACCCGCGTGCCCGGCAGCGGCGGCTTGTCGGCCGGGCCGAACAGGCTGGAGACGCCTGGAATTGACGGCAGGCTCGAGCTCTCACCGCATCCGGCAACGACGAGAGCGGCCGCCAATGCGACGCCGATCGAAAACCCGTTACGCAGATTGCCTGCCATGGATATCCCTATTGCGTTTGACTGTCTTTTTGCGTGCCCGGCTTGGCTTGCGGCACGATGGTGACCTTACCGGGTGCCTTCACCAGCAATGCGAGCATCAGCTCCGCGCGTTTCCGTATCTCCGCCGGAGCGGACGGATCGCCGAGGATCTGACCAAACAGCTTCTCTGATTCGGCCATATTCCCCGCACGGAAAGCCGACAATCCTAACAACTCTCGCGCGGAATAACGCCACGGATTCGTGTCGGTATTAAGTCCGGCGAGCCGGCGCGACATCTCGGCCGGGTCAGCGTCGTCGATGCGCAAGGTCGCGGCCTGGAGCGTGGCGTAATCGCGCAGCACCGGGTCGGTGCCGTTGCGCACGACCTTCTCGTAAGCGGCCACCGCCTCGCCCTTGCGGCCTTCCTGGGCGAAGATCGCGGCACGCTCGAGACCGGCGAGGGTCTGGTAGCCGCCGCCCGCCGAATTGCCGAGCTTGGCGAAGGCTTCGCTCGCCTCGGCATATTTCTTGTCGTTGACGAGCTGGCCGGCCTGGTAATAGGCGGCGCCGTTCTCGGCCGCGCGCTTTTCCGCCCACCAATTGAACATGTTGTAGCCGCCGACGATGACGATGATGATCCCGGCGCCGATCAGCACATAGACGCCGTACTTGTCCCAAAGCCGCGCGATCTGCTCGCGCCGCATGTCGTCTTCGACTTCCCGGAAAATATTGTCATCGCTCATTTTTTTATCGCCGGCGTACAGCGCCGCCACCTCTTAGGGGATTACATTCAAAACGGGAGCGGGCAAGACCCCCGGCGGCGGTCGCGCCCCTACAGTTCGGTTATCGGGCGGCGGCCTTCCTCAGACGCCGCGCAGCTTGGGCCGCTTGGCCGGCTTGGGCTTGGGCCCGGGCGCCGCGTCCTCGCGCATGGCATAGACATGTTCGTCGGCCGGGAAGGCGCGGCCCCGCACGGCGTCGGCATAGTCCTTCACCGCGCCCTCGATGGCATTGCCCAGCTCGGCGAATTTCTTCACGAATTTCGGCACGCGCGGGCTGAGGCCCAGCATGTCCTCCAGCACCAGGATCTGGCCGTCGCAGGAAACCGACGCGCCGATGCCGATGGTCGGGATCGGGATCTGCTTGGTGATGCGGGCGGCGAGCAGTTCGGCCATGCCCTCCAGCACCACGGAGAAGGCGCCCGCCTCGGCGACTGCGGCGGCGTCCGCCTCGATGGCGGCCCATTCGGACTGGCGGCGGCCTTGCGTCTTGAAGCCGCCCATGACGTTCACCGATTGCGGCGTCAGCCCGATATGCGCCATGACCGGAATGCCGCGCTCGGTCAGATAGTGGATGGTCTCGGCCATGCGCGAGCCGCCTTCGAGCTTGATGGCGCCGCAGCCGGTCTCCTTCATCACCCGCGCCGCGTTGCGGAAGGCGATGTTGGGGCTCTCCTCATAGGTGCCGAAGGGCATGTCGACGACGATCAGCGCCTTGGACGAGCCGCGCACCACGGCGGCGCCATGCATGATCATCAGCTCGAGCGGCACCGGCACGGTCGATTCATAGCCATGCATGACCATGCCGAGCGAATCGCCGACAAGCAGGAAATCGACATAGGGGTCGATGATCCGCGCCGTATGGGCGTGATAGGCCGTCAGCGACACGATCGGCTCGCCGCCCTTGCGGGCGGCAATATCGGGGGCTGTCAGGCGTCTGACCGGGGCTTGTATCGACATATCGTTCCATTTATGGACGGCAAATTTCCTCCCCGTTAAGGAGTTGTTTGCGTCCGCTGGTGTTCAATGCAGCAGATTTATAGACTCCGGGCCCGGCGATAAAGGGCTATTCGCGTCTAAATTGGGCATAAGAGGACATTTCGAGCAAATGGGGGCGATCAAGATCCGGCATGGGGCGGATGTCCGCCGCGCCGCCAAATCCGTGCTCGGCCTGGGCGCGGCCTGGCTTGCGGCCATCGCCGCCATTGCGCTGCTGGCGGCGGCGCGCGCCGATGCGATGCCGGGCGCTTCGGCGGCAATCGGACTTCACCGCGAGGCCGGCCTGACGCTGGCGCGGGGTGGGCCCTGCCCGGACGGGCGCCCTTGCGCCGAAGGACGCTATGAAGAGGCGCCCTACGAGGTGCCGCGCCATTACCCGCAGGGCTGGAAGGGCGATCCGCCGCCCTACCCGCCCGAGGCCGAAAATTCCGACGATTGCGTCGAGGACCCCTATGCGGCCCGCGCCTATCCCATCCGCACGCCGCCCGCGCCCTATCCCGGCGATCCGATGCTGGAGGAGCCCTGCGGCGTCCGCTGCTGGTGGCGGCGGCTGCGCGCGGGCTATTGCGGGCGCGGCTGCGACTATTACCGCTACCGCATGACCGCCTTCCCCGAGGGGCATCTCGGCCGCCATCCCCGGCGCGTGGCCTGCCGCACCGACCACTAAGCCGTTGGGCCGCTGCAAGATTTCCCCGCGACTGTCACAGTTATGTCACGTCATCTGTGAGTTCGCCGTGGTTCGGGCAGGCCGTGCGGCGCAATTATTCATTGCTGGTTCATTCGAATTCCTCTTTCCTGATGTAAAGATGGCGGGCTCACCGTCGTCTTTAAGGAGAATGGATGAAACGGTGCCTCTGCCTTTTGCTGATCGTGTCAGGACTCCTCTTCGCCGGCTCCCCGGCTGCTTTTGCATTTCCGCTCATCGGTAAGGCTTATTCGCCGCTGGCCGAGCAAAGCTTGGCCGATAAGGCCGACGACGATCGCGGCCGGAAATTGCTGCGCTCCGAGAGGAAGCTGGACGAGGAGAAGAAGGAGCGCAAAAGCCTGGGCGCGGGCTTTTGGGGCGGTCCCTATTGGGGCTACGGCCCGCGCTGGGGGCATCCGTGCGAATCCTGCCGCGCGAGCTGCGAGGGCGACGAGGACGGCAATCGCTGCCGCCGCTGCCGGATGCGCTGCGGCTGGTGACGCGAGAGCCGCCAACACGCCGGCTTGCCATTTCCATCGCTCATCGCTAGATTATTTTTCAGCCTAAGCTTCCCAACGACTTGACGATGCGTCCCTTCGCACGCGCGGAAGCTAGCGATACCGCCGCAACACCTTGCTCCGCCGTTTTATTCGCGCAAATTTGCTCAATTTACATTTAAGTGCGGGGCGCGCCGCCCTGAGCTATGTCCGTCTGCGAGGCGAGTAACGAACGATCGGGAAACGATCATGAGCAACCTGTCGCCCGCCTTTCGACAAGCTTAGGAGACGACCGTGAAAACATTCATCATCCTGCTTTCCGCGCTGACCTTGGGCGCGCTCTCACTCTCCACAATCGCCAAGGCCGAGCCTGCCACCCAGATCTCCGCGATCTCAGTAGAGGCCGGAGCGGCCGCGCCGCTGCTACTTGCGGGCTATGGCGGCCATTATCGCTATCGCCGCGACTACCGTGACGCGTTCGGGGAAGGTTTCGGCTGGTATCCGCACGGCTATTACCGGGGCTTCTGCTATGACCGCCCGTATCACTGGTGGTGCCGCAGATATTTCTTCCGGCGCTATCATTAATCGCCGTCAACCGTCCCAACCTCTGAAGGCGGCTCCTCGAGCCGCCTTTCATGCTGCGCCGGGCAACCGGCGTCGGCGTCGAGCCAGCCCTGGTAGCGGACGATAAGCGCATCCGTCAGCGGGGCGTAGAGCGCGACATCGAAATGGAACTTGCCGCCTGCCTCGAATTCGCGCGTCTCGCTTCGCGGCAGCAGCCGGCGCGGGATCGGCAGGCCGAGAAACCAGCCGCGCCGCACGCCGAAATGCAGGCATCCCGCCGCGACCGGCAAGGCAAGCTCATAGGCGAAGAGGCCGAAACGCTCGATAATGTGCCCCGGCCGGACGGATGGGCTGAGATGCGAGCGGAATTTGGCGCCGCCGAAATCGCGCTGCCATAGCTCGCCATCCCCCTGGCGCCATTTGGTGACGCGGACGCGGACGCCATTCCCGGCAGGCGGGAAACCGAAGACCCAGGCCGCGAGGCGCGCGACCGGCCCGGCGCCGCGCGTGACATCGGCAAGGCCCGAAAAGCTCTCCATGTCCTGCACCGCGTGGGTGCGGCGGATGCTTGCCGGCAGCTCCGCCCAGCGCGCGCCGGTGGCGCGCTGAAACAGCGTCGGCGCGGCGGTCTCGGCGATGTCGAAGCGGACGGCGAGATCGGAGGCGGCGGCCTCCAGCTCGGCAAGGCTCAGATCGGCGATGCAGGGGCGGGCGCCGGGCGCGATGCCGCCGAGCCGCCGGATGACGGCGCGGGCGGCAATGGCGGGGATGAAGGGGCCGTCGCCCGCCTCGGCGAGCAACCGCCAGCGGCGGCGGACCGGCTCGCCGCGAACCATGCCGACGATTTCGACGATCATGCCGCCGCGATCGGTGCCGAAGGGCTTGGCCAGCCGCGCGGCCCATAGCACCGGCGAGACCAGCCATGTCGGACCGGGCAGCAGGCCCCGGCGGCGCATGAGGCTCAGCAGCGTCAGCCCGTCATGCATCGCGCCGAGTTCCAGCCCGGCGCGGAACAGCACCGAGCGCGCCTGGAACCGCGCTGGAAATAATACGAGGTCCGGCGCGCCCATGAGGCTGGCCGAACGCCTGTCGCCAGGGCGCAGTTCGAGGCGCCGCCGGTCCGTCCAGCCGGTCTGTTCGCGCCAGACGCCGCCGCGCCAGATCTTGAGCGGCGCTCCCGCCTGGCCGAGGATGGAGGCGATGACCGACCGGCCGCGCGGGGCGCGATTGCCGGGCAGGATGGCGCTCTCGATGCTGAGGATTTCCGAAAAGCCCTCGCCAAGCCGGGCCGCCGCCGCCGCCGAGATCGCCGGCACGGTGGAGACGCCGGACAGCACGCGGCGGCCCGCCCGCTTCGCCTCGGCGTCGAGCGCGGCGATACCGGCGGTGAAGGCCCCGTCATCGGAGAAATCCAGATAGTCCATGCCATGCGCGATGCAAAATCGGGCGAGCCGGTAGGGATCGGCGCCATAGGCCTGGAACGGCCCGGCGGCGTCGACCACCACATCCGGCGCCGCGTCCGCGACGGGCGCGAGGTCGCCGCCGATGTCGACGCGGATCGGCCGTCCGCCGTGCCGGCGCGCGAAGTCCGAGGCTTTGGCGAGATCGCGCCCGGCAACCGCGACTTCGACGCCGTCCCGGAGCAGCAGCCGGGCCAGGAAACCGCCGAAGACGCCGTAGCCGCCGAGGATGAGCGCCTTCATCCGATCAGGCGGCGGCGCAAGGCGGGATCGGGGACGGCACACATGTCGGCGCGGCCGAGCAGGGCGTAGCGGTTGCGGGCGAGGCGGCGATAGAGCCAGTCCTGCACGGGGCGCGGCAGCATGGCCAGCGGCCGCAGCGCGTGGCCCCAACCGCCGATGCGCCTGCCAACGCGGATGATGGCGTCGATGGAGGTATAGGCGCGGCCGTCCTCGAGATAGAGCCAGCTATCGGGATCGGCGGGGTCGAGGCCGTAATGGGCCAGCATCGCACGGCCGAGATCGCTCTGCGTGGCGGCGATCCTGAACTCGCCGCGCCGGTCGAATTTGCAGATCAGCCGCGCGCCGCGCGTGCAGAGGGCGCATTCGCCGTCCATGAACGCGACCGGGCCGCCATCGTCGAAGGCGGGAATGGCCGGCTCGGCGCGATAGGAGAAGTCCGCGCGGTGTATCAGTGCCGTCATCGTCACCACCTTGCATCGCCCGGCGGCCAGCCGCACGGCAGTCTGACGGCGCCCTGCCGCCGCCGAGCCTCACGCCCGCCCCTACCGCTTGCCGGCCCCGGCGCCATCATCGCCCCGCGCCCCGGCGAAGGCAAAGCGCAATTCCCCCAGCCGGCCGATCGCGGAAGGGTCGGGGCCGAGGCAGGCGCGGCTGGCCGGGCGCGGCTTCCGGCTCAAGCCGCCATTTCGGCGCGCTCGCCGGTGGCGATGGCCAGCAGGCGGCGATAGCGGGCGCCGATGGCCTCGCGGCGCAGCGGCTCGAAGGCGCCGGCGCTCTGCAGCCGGGCGATGTCCTGCTTCAGTCTCGCCTGATCGGTGATCAGGGTGCGCAGGCCCCTGGTGACATCCTCGACCGAATTTGGCGTGCAGCGATAGCCGACATTCATGCCGTCGAACAGGCCATCGACGCCCTCATGGCGCGACCACAGGATCGGCACGCCCGCCAGCACCGCTTCCACATAGACCATGCCGAAAGTCTCGGGACGGCTCGGCATGACGAAGCCGCCGTAGAAATTCATCACGCTCTGCACGGTGCCATGCTCGAGCGGGTCCATGATCTTGACGCGCTCGGCCATGCCGAATTTGCGGATCAGGGCGGTCATGTCGAGCAGCGCCCTCGGCCCGCCGCGGCCGTAAATATGCAGCTCGACCTCGGGCACCTCCCGCGAGAGCTGGGCGATGGCCTGCACCAGGGTGTCGAAGCCCTTGAGTTTCCAATGCTCGAAGGCGAAGGCCGACATCAGTCGGGGTTTTGCGCAATGGACCGGCGGCAGGATGGTGTCGGCCACGGTGGTGATCGGCAGCAGCTCGAAGCGGGAGGGGTCGAGGTCGAGCGCGGCGGCAAAATAATCGGCCGTCCACGGCGCGGCGGGTAGAAGCAGCGCCGCGCGCCTCGCCAGCGCCCGGTAGGCGGCGCGCAGGCCCGGCTTGGCTTCGAAAACCCGCCGGTCGGTGCCGCCCCAGAGGCTGGTGATGAAGGGGGTTCCGGTCTCGGTGGCGAGGCGGTCGGCGATCAGCCCTTCGACGGTGAGCTTATGCGCATGGATCAGGTCGGGCACGACGCCGCGCCGGGCGAGGTCGGCCAGGATGAAATCGCCGATCTGGGTCAGGTGATGGGTCATGCGCACGCCGTAAGGCGGAGCGCCATAGGCAAGCGCCGTGTGCTGCTCGCCGAAGGCGCGGGCGGCGAGCCCGCTGCGCCAGCTCACGCGGTTGAGGGAATAGACGAGATGGCGAAAACCAGACGCTGCCTCGATGAGCGAGGCCACGGCCTTGGTCTTCCCCGGCACCAGCGGGTCGGGAAAATCCGCGCTGATATGGAGGATGGTCTTCATGCGGGGCTCCGCTCGGGTGGCAGGGTGACGGCGACGGCGAAGGCCAGCGAACAGACATTCGCCAAGGTGCAGAAGGCGCTCGATTCGGTGATGCCGTTGAGGAGGACATAGGCGAGCATGACCAGCACGGTACGCTCGCCGAGCGCCGCCGCGCGCAGACCGACCACGAGCATCGACAGGCAGAACAGGACGACGCCGATCCAGCCGGTGGTGAGCAGGAGCTGCAGCACCAGATTATGGGCGTGCGAAACCTCGTAGCCGATCAGCCCCTTATGTTGCGGCAGCACGAGGATGGACGAGGCATAGCCATATCCGGTCAGGGAGTGGCCCTCGATGATGATGGGAACGGCGGCCCAGATCGCGGCGCGGCCGGTCACCGAGGTGATTTCGTCGGCGCTGCCGCTGCGCGAGGCCATTTTCAGGGTTTCGTCGCCGCCCGGCAGGACGATGAAGGCGGCGATCAGCCCCAGCGAGACCAGCAAGGGGATGAGATAGAGCTTGCGCCATTGGAAGAGGTAGACCGCCGCCCAGAGCACCACGACCATGGCGATGGAGGTGCGCGAATTGGTCATGATGAGCGCCGCCCCCTGGATCACGGCGCAGACCGGCACGAAGGCCCAGTGCAAGCGGCGAAATTCGGCGGCGTAGAGAATGATGAGGATCAAGCCGAAGGCCGCGAGCCGCCCCATCGTGTTGGCGGTGCCGGCGATGCCCGAGAGGCGCCAGCTCACGTAAAGCTGCTCGTTCAGCCAATAGACGAAGCGGCCGAATTCGGGGACGGCGAAATAGACGATGATGGAGACGGCGCAGAACAGGGTGATGGCGAGCACCATCACGGCGAAGATGTCGCCGCGCTCGAACTCGGCGAAAAGATAGGCGCAGAACAGCACATAGGCGCAGATCGAGATGGCCGATATCGCGCTGTATTCGGGCATCGGCGAAACCGTCGCCGTGAACAGGAGCCAGCCGAGAAACAGCACCCAGGGAATGTTGGTCGGCGTCAGGACATGGGCCAGCCAGCGCTGCCAGTGCACGGCGGTCACGAAGACCATCAGCGCCCAGGCGCCGATCTTCAGCAGCACCTGAAAATCCACGCCCTTATCGGCCCAGTCCCGCATCCGGAACATCGCATCGAGCATGAAAATCGCCAGGAACAGGATGGTCAGCACCGCCGGCCTGGAGCCGCGCACCGCGCCCCACAGCAGCAGCCCGGCGGCGGCAACCGCCGGCAGCACGGCGATGCCGATCAAGGCGTCCGGGGCCAGCAGCACCACCGCGCTGCCTGCCATCGCCGCCGCCGCGATCAGCAGCGCGCCGCTCTGCCGGTCGGCCGGACTCACCGCCCTGGCCTCCGGCGACGGGCCGCCGGTCGGCCGCCGACTACCCAATCTCGCTTATCCGCAACGATCATCGCAAAATACACTCGAACCGCAATCGCCTGGGCCGGCGCGCAGGGAGCTGTTCCAAACTATCCACCGCCGGCAATTCAAAATTGCTTTTATTCCGAAGCGCAACCTATAGATGTCGGAAGGCGCTGTCATGGCGGGAAAACCCGTAATCAACAGATGGCGCGCCGCGCGACGGCGAGGAGATGCGCATGAGGGATGGAAGCCGCCAGCTTTGGCTTTGGGTTGCGCTTTTGGCGGTGCTCGCGGGCGCGGCGCTGATGATCAAGCGGCCCGCCGCGCCGGTGCGCGACGGCGCGCCCTTCAAGATGGCGCGCGCCATCAATATCGCCCAATGGTTCACCTGGCCGCGCTACGAAGCCGCCGGCGCCATCGCCTGGCCGCCGTTCAAGGAGACGCCGCGCCCGCCAAGCCTGGCCGAGCTGCAGGATCTGCGCCGCGTCGGCTTCGACACGGTCCGGCTGCCGGTCGATCCCGCGCCGTTCTTCGTCTTCACCGGTGAGCGCCGCAAAGCCCTGCACGACATCCTATTCGAGGCGATCGGCCGGATTCGCGCGGCGGGTTTGAATGTTCTTGTGGATATCCATCCGAACAGCTCCCATCCGATCTGGGGCCAGGATTCAGTCGCCGCCGGCTTCGATACGCCGGCCTTTCTGGGCCTTGCCGCTTTCGCGGAGGATTTTGCCCGGCGCGTGCCGCCCGCCGACCGGCAATCGGTGGCGCTGGAGCTGGTCAACGAGCCCAAGGTCAAATGCAAAGGCGCCGATCAGGCGCTTTGGCAGCACATGGTCAAGACGCTGGTGCGGCGGGTTCGGGCGGTGAATTCCGGGCTGGCGCTGGTGGTCAGCGGGGCCTGCGGGTCATCGCCGGACGGGCTGATCGCGCTCGACCCGCTGCCCTTCCACGATCCGGCGATCTTTTACACCTTCCATTTCTACGAGCCTTTCGCCTTCAGCCACCAGGGCGCGCAATTCATCCGCTGGCCGGAAAAATATCTCGACGGCGTGCCCTGGCCGGCCGGCGCCCGACCGATTTCGGAGCCCATGGCGCTGCTCGAGGCGCGGCTCGCCTCGATCGACAAGCTGGTCGGCATCGAGCGCTCCCAGGCCGAGAGCGGCGCGGCGCATAATTTGAAGCGCTTCTATCAGAGCGGCGCCGGCCGCGGCACCATCCGCGCCCGATTCGCCGAAATCGGCGCCTGGGCAAAGACGCACGGCATCGATCCGAAAACCATTCTGATCGGCGAGTTCGGCGTGGTGCGGCGGCTGCCGGGCGTGCCGGGCGCCTTCTGCGCCGACCGCATGCGCTGGCTGCGCGATGTGCGCGAGCTGGCGGAGGCGGAAGGCTTTGCCTGGGCCTATTTCAACTATGACGGGCCGTTCGCGCTGGTCAATGCCGGGGATGACCGGCGGCTCGATCCCGATGTGCTGGAAAGCCTCGGCCTCAACGCCGAATGTCCCCAGGCGCAGGCCGACCCGGCGGCCTGCCTGCAAGCCTGCGACGGCAATACAGGGCTCGATCTCGTCCGCTCGAATTGACGGAGCAGGCGCCGCAAGCGTGATCGTCAATCCACAACTCAACTAAAAATTGCATGAAAGCTTTAATTGCAATTGACGGTCGCAGACGGACGGATTATTTCGAATCTCGACGGCAGGTCCTCGCGCGCCGCGGCCGAGGCGGCGAAGCTCGGTGAACCGCGGGACCGTACGCGGCGAAGTTCTGGTTATACTGCTTTGTTTTCTTGAGATTATTTTCAGTTCAATAGGTTTCCGACATGAACAGACGCATTGAACATTCGCATTTTGGGGCGCATCAGCGCCTTTGCCCAATAGCGCCCCGCGCAAGATCGCCCGGTGGCAGCATTCCCCCATGGCCGGCCGCCTGAAAGCCAGACATTCGAAGTTCTTCCGCCTTGCAGAGGCGAAGACGCGGGAGTGCGCCGATGGGCGGATCCGATCCCAAGGCGCGACTCCCGAAACGGGCCCATGAAGCCCACCGCAGTGCATTGTCTTTAGTGAGATTAAATAAAAACAAGGAGACTATAATGAAGAGGTCTTTCCTCACCGCATCGGCGATTGTCTTCGGGATGGCCGTGCCCGCACTTGCCGACAGCAACGTGTCCACGATCGATCAGATCGGCTCGCTCCTGAGCGCCACGGTCGAACAGACCGGCAATGGCACGACCAATGCCTCCGACGTCGATCAGACCGGCTCGGGGCACACCACGCTCGTCGATCAGCGCGGTGACAACACCACGAGTGCCTCGATCGTCAACCAGACGGGCGCCGGACAAACCGCCAATGTCTTCCAGAAAGGCACTGACGTGTCCAACGCCTCGACGGTCCTGCAGGCCGGCACCAATGCCACCGCCAATATCGATCAGCAGGGCGAGGGGACGACGAATTACTCGTATGTCCAGCAATTCACGCCCGGCGATTCCAATGAGGCAACGGTGACCCAGACCGGTCTGGACAACGAAAACTCCTCGACGCTGCTGCAGTTCGGCAGCAATGAAACCGCCACCATCACCCAGGAAGGCGAGGATAACATCAACCACTCCGTCCTGACCCAGGCCGGCCACGACAACAACGCCGTCATCCATCAGCATGGCGACGGCAATCTCAACCTCTCGACCGTCCAGATCCAGGCGGGCACGTTCAACGATATCGACGTCGACCAGCATGGTACGGACAATATCGTGAACTCCTCCTTCGTCTCGACCTACTCGCACAACAGCACGGTCGATGTCGCCCAGTACGGCACGGGCAACAGCAACACCTCCGTGGTCAATGTCGGCATTGCCCCCAATGTCGCGATCAACAGCAGCGCGACCGTGACCCAGCATTAAGCTGTCACGTCCCAGCAACGGCCAGCCTTCGGGCCGGCCGTTGCGCCTGACTGTCCGCTAAGAAGCCCGGCCCAGTTCGTCGAGGATTTTCGCCGGGGAGATTGCTTGCGGATCGAGGAAGCAATGCAGGATGGCGGGCTGGCCCGACGCCAGCGCCCGCTCGAAGGCCGGCGCGAATTCCTCTGTCCGCTCGACCCGCTCGCCGTGGCCGCCGAAGGCGCGGGCATAGGCGGCAAAATCCGGGTTCTTCAGCGGCGTCGCCGTGACGCGGCCGGGATAATGCGTCTCCTGGTGCATCCGGATCGTGCCGTACATGCCATTGTCGATCACGACGACGATGACGGGGATGCCATATTGCACGGCGGTGGCGAATTCCTGCCCGTTCATCAGGAAGCAGCCATCCCCGGCGAAGGCGACCACGATGCGGCCGGGATGCTGGCGCTTGGCCAAAATCGCGGAGGGCACGCCATAGCCCATCGAGCCGCAATGGGGCGCGAGCTGCGTGCCGAATTGCCGGAAACGATAATAGCGGTGCAGCCAGCCGGCATAATTGCCCGCGCCGTTGCAGATGATGGCGTCCGGCGGCAGGCGGCCGCGCAGCCAGGCCACCGCCTCGCCATATTGGAACGCGCCCGGGATCGGTTTCGGAACTTCCGACCAAGCGATGTAGCTCGCGCGCAGTGCCTCGGTGTCGCTGCCGGCGCGAGGCGCGGGGGCGCCGCCGGCGAGGTCGAGCGCGGCGCAGAAGGCCGATGGCGTCGCCTGGATCGCCAGCGCGGGCTGATAGACGCGGCCGAGCTCCTCGGCGCCGGGATGCACATGCACAAGCTTTTGCCGGGGCACCGGCACGTCCAGCAGCGTATAGGAAGAGGACGGCATTTCCGACAGCCGCCCGCCCAGCAGCAGCACCAGATCGGCGGCTTTGATCCGCGCGGACAGCACAGGATTCGGCCCGATGCCCACATCGCCGACGAAATTGGCGTGATCGGCGGGAAAGCGGTCCGTGCGGCGGAACGACGTGCCGACCGGCAGATCATGGCGTTCGGCGAAGCGCGCGAAGGCGGCGCAGGCCCCGGCGGTCCAGCCGGAGCCGCCGAGAATGGCAATGGGGCGCTCCGCCGCCGCCAGCATCGCGCCGAATCGCACCAGCGCGTCCGGCGACGGCCAGATTTCGGCTGGCTCGACGCGCGGCGCGTCGGCGACGGCGGCGGTCTGGGTCAGCATGTCTTCCGGCAGCGCGACGACCACCGGCCCCGGCCGTCCCTGCATGGCGACGCGGAAGGCCCGCGCGACGAACTCGGGCAGGCGGGCGGGATCGTCGACCTCCACCACCCATTTGGCGATCGAGCCGAAGACGGCGCGGAAATCGATCTCCTGGAACGCCTCACGGTCGCGCATGTCGCGGCCGACCTGCCCGGCGAACAGGATCATCGGCGTCGAATCCTGCGCCGCGATATGCAGGCCCGGCATGGCGTTGCTCGCCCCCGGACCGCGCGTCACGAAGCAGATGCCCGGCCGCCCGGTCAGCTTGCCATAGGCCTCGGCCATGATCGCCGCGCCGCCTTCCTGGCGGCAGACCATGACGTCGATCGGCGCGTCATGCAGCGCGTCGAGCGCGGCGAGATAGCTTTCGCCGGGCACGCAGGCAAGCCGCTCCACGCCTTGCGCGACAAGCTGGTCGATCAGGATTTGGCCGCCGGTGCGCGTGGCTGGCGTCGCGTTCATGCACTACTCCTTGCGGCTGGAGCGGGATAAGGAAGATGGGCTCCGGGTTTACGCCCGTCAGCCCGCTCTGACTGTAAGAGGGAGATCATCATCCATGAAGTCAGATCGGGCCAATCCAAAATCATCGTGATCCGGCGGTGCGTTTCAATTCGGCAAGGATAGCGGCGCTATCGGCTCCGAGGCGGGGGCTGGCCGTGGGAGCCATCATCCGCTCGCCATCGATGACGATCGGGCTGGCGACGGTCGGAACCACGCCGCCACCCGCTTCCAGGTCCCGCCGCATGCCCCGCGCGGCGACTTGGGCGTCGGCGAAGACCTCGGCGACATCGTTGATCGGCCCGCCGGGAATGCCGCTTCGCTCCAGATGGGCCAGCAATGCGTCGCGCGAAAAGCGCGCCGTCAATTCGGCAAGACGGGCGCAAAGCGCTTCCCGCCCGCGCACGCGGCCTTCATTGGTCCGATAATCGGGGTTTTCGCGAAGATCGTCAGCGCCGAGCACGCCGCAAAGCCGGGCGAATTGCGCGTCGTTCCCCACGGCGATGATGAGATGGCCGTCGGCGGCGGGAAACACCTGGTAGGGCACGATATTGGGATGCGCATTGCCCATGCGCGCGGGCGGCGTGCCCGACACCAGGTAGTTCATCGCCTGATTGGCCAGCACGGCGACCTGGCAATCGAGCAGCGCCATGTCGATATGGGCGCCCTCGCCGGTCGCGGCGCGCCGGTGCAGCGCGGCGAGAATGGCGTTCGAGGCGTAGATACCGGTGATGATGTCGGTCAGCGCGACGCCGATCTTGACCGGCTCGCCATCGGCATGGCCGGTCAGGCTCATGATGCCGCCCATACCCTGGATCAGGAAATCATAGCCCGCGCGCGGCGCGTAAGGCCCGGTCTGGCCGAAACCGGTGATCGAGCAGTAGATGAGGCGGGGATTGACGGCTTTCAGGCTGGCATAGTCGAGGCCGTATTTGGCGAGGCCGCCGACCTTAAAATTCTCGATCAGCACGTCGGAGCGCGCGGCGAGCGCGCGGATGGCGCCCTGCCCCGCCTCGCTCTCCAGATCCAGCGCGACCGAGCGCTTGCCCCGGTTGGTGGCGTGGAAATAGGCCGAGGACAGGTCCTCGCCTTCGGCGCCCGTCACGAAAGGCGGGCCCCAGCCGCGCGTGTCGTCGCCGGAGCCGGGGCGCTCGACCTTGATGATTTCGGCGCCCAGATCGGCAAGGAGCTGCCCCGCCCACGGTCCCGCCAAGATGCGGGCGAGTTCGAGAACGCGCAGCCCTTCGAGAGGTTTTGGCATGAGAGCACTTGGCTGTTGCAACGGAGGTTATCTTCGCCTCCGCAACATTGAGCGGGTGCGGGCGCCGGTGTCAATGGCGCCGGCGGCAGGGGAAATGGCGGTGGATGGATTTGGCGCCGGCGTCTCAGAATGGCAGCCGGGCGTTCTCCTTCACCTCCTTCATCACGAAGAAGGTCCGGGTCTGCCGCACGCCCGGAAGCGCGATCAGCTTAGCCCCGTGCAGCTTGTTGAAATCCGCCATGTCGCGGACGCGGATCTTCAGCAGATAGTCGAAATCGCCGGCGACCAGATTGCAGTCGAGCACGTCCTTCAACTCGAGCACGGCGGCCTCGAACGCGGCAAAACTCTCCGGCGTCGAGCGGTCGAGGACGACGCCGACCATCACCAGCGCGCCGAGGCCAACCGCCGCGGGCGCGATCTGCGCGCGCACGCCCGTGATGTAGCCCTCATCGAACAGCCGCTGCGTACGCCTGTGGCAGGTCGCGGCGCTGACATTGACGCGCGCTGCGAGCTCCGCATTGGTCAGCCGCCCGTCGCCCTGCAGGGCGCGCAATATCTTGATGTCGATGCGGTCCAAAGCGGGTGTGAAAGATTCTTCCATTTTACCGCCATCGGGTGAAACCAAGCCGAAAAACATATAGCACCGATGAGAGCAGAGCGACAGAAGCGAAGGAATTTCGAGAGCACCTCTCACAGAAAATCGACTATTTTTGTGCTCATGAACCTCACGGAAGCCCCCTATGTCCCTTCTTGAAAAATTCGAGCGCTACCCACTCACTTTCGGTCCCACGCCCATCGAGCCGCTGCCGAGGCTGTCGCAGGCGCTGGGCGGCAAGCTGCGGATCTACGCCAAGCGCGACGACTGCAATTCGGGCCTCGCCATGGGCGGCAACAAGCTGAGGAAGCTGGAATATATCGTGCCGGACGCGATCGCCTCGGGCGCCGACACGCTGGTGTCGATCGGCGGCGTGCAATCGAATCACACGCGCATGGTCGCGGCGACGGCCGCCAAACTCGGCATGAAATGCGTCCTGGTACAGGAGAATTGGGTGCCGCATCACGACGCGGTCTATGACCGTGTCGGCAATATCTTGATGACGCGCCTGATGGGCGCGGACAGCCGGCTGGTCGGCGATGGCTTCGATATCGGCATCCGCAAGAGCTGGATGGACGCCATCCGGTCGGTCGAGGAGGCGGGCGGCAAGCCCTATCCGATCCCGGCCGGCGCTTCGGTGCACAAATTCGGAGCGCTCGGCTATGTCGGTTTCGCGGAAGAGGTGGCGGTGCAGGAAGCCGAGCTTGGCTTCGCCTTCGACTATATCATCGTCTGCGTCGTCACCGGCTCGACCCAGGCCGGCATGATCGTGGGCTTCGCGGCGCAGGACCGGGCCGAGCGCGTCATCGGCATCGACGCGTCCGGAACGCCGGAGCGGACCCGCGCTCAGGTGCGCCAGATCGTCGACGGCACGGCGGAGCTTGTCGGACTGGGTCGGGCAATACGCGAGGACGAGATCGTCATCCTGCCCGACTACGCCTATCCCGCCTATGGCGTGCCATCGGACGAAACCAACGCGGCGATCCGGCTCGCCGCCCGCACCGAGGGGATGATCACCGACCCCGTCTACGAGGGCAAGTCCATGCAAGGCATGATCGACCTGATCGGCAAGGGCTTCTTCCCTGACGGCGCCACCATCCTCTACGCCCATCTCGGCGGCGTGCCCGCCATCAACGGCTACTCTTCCTACTACAAGGACGGCTGACCGCGTCCGGGCGGCGGGCGCCCAGCACCTTACGCATTGCATCCATTCCCCCGGAAGGGGGTAGAGGCCGGCTGGCGACAGCGCGGCAAGGGCGCCGCTTTGGCGCCCGGTCGAGCCGCGCCCAAAGCGCGGAGCGAGCGGACGAACACGACATACAAGGCACAAACAGATGGAGAAAATAACATGGAATTGTTTCGGTCTTCGCTGCTCCTGGTGGGCATCATGAGTGCGGCGCTTGCCTCAGGCCCGGCGGCCAACGCGGCCGAGCCCGTCAAGAATATCGTCATCGTCCACGGCGCCCTGGCGGATGGTTCGGGATGGCGCAAGGTCCACGACCTGCTCGCCGCCAAATCCTACAACGTCACCGTCGTGCAGCCGCCGATGACGACGCTGGAGGATGACGTCAAGGCCACCCATCGCATTCTCGACTTGCAGAACGGCCCCTCGATCCTGGTCGGCCATAGCTATGGCGGCATGATCATCACCGAGGCGGGCAATGCCAAGACCGTCGCCGGTCTCGTCTATATCGCGGCGTTCCAGCCCGATGCCGGCGAAACCCTGCTCGACCTCGCCGGCAAAACCCCGGCCGCGACGACCGGCATCAAGGCCACCGAGGACGGCTTCCTCTATCTCGATCCAAAAGTCTATGCCGCCGATTTCGCGGCCGATGTCCCCGCCGCGGAGGCCAGGTTCATGGCGAACTCTCAGGTCTTCCCGTCCAAGGCGGCCTTCGAGACCAAGATCAAGCAGCCTGCGTGGAAGAGCAAAAAGAGCTGGGCGCTGATCGCCGCCGACGACCGCGCCATTCACCCGGACCTGATGCGGATGATGGCGAAGCGCGCCGGCAGCACCAGTGTCGAGGTCAAGGCCAGCCACGCCGTCTTCCTGTCCCAGCCGGACGCGGTCGCGGACCTGATCGACAAGGCCGCGCGCGCCACGCAGTAAGCACGATGCCCCCGGCTCGGCCGGGGGCATTTCACGACGGCCCACTCTCAGGCATCGTTCACGGCCGCGCGCCTCCCGTGGCGATCGCGCCCTCCTGCAATTCGACGAAGCCGATCGGCTCTTCCGCGTTGAGCGGATCTGGATTGCGCCGCTTATGCAGCGAATTGACAAATTCTGAAAATTTGCCCTCCTTATCGTGTCTCGATCTTGCGGCCGGAGAGGGACGGTATGTTTCTGAGCTTCTACGCATCACATAGCTGCTATTCCCATCCGGGAACAAATCTCGATATCTTATCGGGCGTTGATCGCACTCCGAAGGCAATCGCCGAGTGGGCCGCTTCGTTTCTCCAGCATCCGCGTGGGGCCGAGTCGAGGCTCAACGGCTTCAGTCCGGAACAGGCTGCACATCTGGAACTCCGCTCGGTCGCGGAGATCCTGGCCGTTGCGTCGAAGCAAAGCTTGCGCGCAGGGGAGAGTTCGGCGCCAAAGGTGGGCGGCGTCTGCCGGGATTTCGCGATCATGGCCGTCAGCCGCTTCCGGGCAGAGGGCATCCCGGCGCGTCTGCGCGTCGGTTTCGCTGACTACATCGTGCCGGACCGTTGGGAGGACCATTGGATTTGCGAATGGCACGACGGTCAGCGCTGGAACAGATTTGACGTGGAGTTTGCCGCGGGCGGTCAGTTGGATTTCGATCCGACCGACGTTCCCGGCACACGGTTTCTTACGGCAGGCGAGGCGTGGCGGCGCGTGGCTGACGACCCGGCGCATGGCGGTCGTTTCGGCGTCTGCAGTCTCAACCTGCAAGGCGAGTGGTTCATCGCCGGAAGCCTGTTTCGCGACATGGCGGCGTTACGAAAGCTTGAACTCAAGCCGTGGGATTACTGGGGGCTTGCAGCGAACCTCCCTTGGGTCTCATCGGACTGGCCATCGGATGTGAAAGCGATGCTTAACCTGTTGGCGCTGCAATTGACGGATGCCGGCTTGCACCGGGTTGGCGGACCCGAGTCGCTTGCCGCATGGACCTTGCCCGATCAGGTCGTAAGCTATCCCAGAGGGGAGCCGGTGACAGTCTTGCTGCGCACCCCCTGAAAATATGTCGGGGCGCCGCTGACTGTCGTTACGACTTTCAGCAATGGCCGCATTAAGCGCGACCCGACGTGTCCGCTCAGAAATACGCCTGTATCCCCGTCTGACCGCGTCCCAGGATCAGCGCGTGCACGTCATGGGTGCCCTCATAGGTGTTCACCGTCTCCAGATTCTGCGAGACGCGCATCACGTGATACTCCTCGGAAATGCCATTTCCTCCATGCATGTCGCGGGCCTCGCGGGCGATGGCGAGCGCCTTGCCGCAGCTATTGCGCTTCAGCAGTGAGATCGCGTCGACCGGCAGCCGGTCCTCGTCGTAGAGCCGACCGGCGCGCAGCACCGCTTGCAGGCCGATGGTGATCTCGGTCTGCATGTCGGCGAGCTTCTTCTGGATGAGCTGGTTGGCGGCGAGCGGGCGGCCGAATTGCTTGCGGTCGAGCGTATAGGCGAGCGCGCGGTGCCAGCAGAATTCAGCCGCGCCGAGCGCGCCCCAGGCGATGCCGTAACGCGCGCGGTTGAGGCAGCCGAACGGCCCCTTCAGGCCGGAGGCGTTCGGCAGCAAATTCTCCTCCGGCACGAAGGCGTCTTCCAGCACGATCTCGCCGGTGATCGAGGCGCGCAGCGACAGCTTGCCCTCGATCTTGGGCGTCGAGAAGCCGGGGGTGCCGCGCTCGACCAGGAAGCCGCGGATCTGGTCGCCATGCACCGGCGACTTGGCCCAGACCACGGCGACATCGGCGATCGGGCTGTTGGAAATCCAGGTCTTGGCCCCGTTCAGCCGGTAGCCGCCATCGACCCTTTCCGCCCGGGTGCGCATGCCGCCCGGATCGGAGCCCGCATCCGGCTCGGTGAGGCCGAAGCAGCCGACCCATTCGCCCGAGGCCAGTTTGGGCAGATATTTCAGCCGCTGCGCCTCGCTGCCATAGGCATGGATCGGATACATCACCAGCGAGGACTGCACGCTCATCGCCGAGCGGTAGCCGCTGTCGACGCGCTCGACTTCGCGCGCCACCAGCCCGTAAGAGACATAGCCGAGCCCTGCCCCGCCATAGGCTTCCGGGATGGTCGCGCCGAGCAGGCCCAGCGTGCCCATCTCGGTCATGATCTCACGGTCGAAGTGCTCTTCGCGGTAGGCGCTGATGACGCGCGGCATCAGCTTGTCCTGGGCATAGCCGCGCGCGGTGTCGCGCACCAGCCGCTCTTCCTCGGTGAGCTGATCCTCCAGCAGCAAAAGGTCGTCCCAGCCGGAGGCGAGGCGCGCGGCGGCGGCGCCGGGCTGTTCGGATTTGAGAGCGGTCATCGGCATATCCTCCAAGGCTCTGGCGCCGAGCGGATTTGGCTTGCCGCCCGCACCGCCCCGTTTTTGAAAGCGCGAGAGGCGCATTGGCTGAAATCGTAAGGTGGTGCGCGTCTGAAAGATAGAGGCGTTTTACGCTTATGAAACAGGCGCGTCGGGTGACTTACCGCACGCCCGAGCGCTGTGAGTTTTGCGGCGGAAAGGTTCATTTTCGGTTCAGCGCCAGCGGCCTAGCCTCCGCGAGCTAGCGGATATCGGGGCCTTGGGACGCGGGCGAGAGGCGGGGATTGCCGGGCGCTCTTTCATCGGCAATGACCAGCACGAACCGGCCGCTTGCCAGCGCGCTCCGCCGCCGGCATCCCGCAGACGCGCCAACCAATGGGAGTTGTCCATGCGCTATCTGACGACCGCGTTCCTTGCCATTCTGCTCAGCCTTTCGCTCGCGGGCGGCGCCTCCGCCACGCAGCCATCCGCCCCCACATTGACGCTGAAGGATTTCACCGCCGCGTCACCAGCCACCAAGGTCGACTATCGCGACTATTGCGTGCGGCAATATTTCAAGTGCCGGCATTTCTCCGACGGCGGCTATGAATTCCGCAAATGTATGCAGTGGAAGGGCTGCTGGGAGGCCTATGTCGAATATAAGGAGCGGCATTCGGAGAATAGCTGCCGCGACTGGCGCCATACCTGCGCCGAGAATTGGGGCCGCGGCACCGACGATTTCTACGGCTGCCTGCGATATCACGGCTGCGATTGAAGCGGCACCCGCCAGCACGAATGAAACGGCCTCCACTCGGAGGCCGTTTTCGTTTGATCGCGCGGAACGCCTCAGGCGCTGGCGATGACCGGCGCCTGCGTCTCGTCCAGCACGGCGGTCAGCACATCGCCGACTTCCGCCGCCCAGATGAATTCCAGCTTCGAGCGCACGTCCTCCGAGATGTCCTCCAGATCCTTCTTGTTGCGCGCGGGCAGCACCACGCGGGTGATCCCGGCGCGCACGGCGGCGGCGGTCTTCTCCTTGATGCCGCCGACCGGCAGCACCAGGCCGCGCAAACTGATCTCGCCGGTCATGGCGGTGTCGCTGCGCACATGGCGGCCGGTCAGGAGCGAGACCAGCGAGGAGAACAGGGCGACGCCCGCGCTCGGTCCGTCCTTCGGGATGGCGCCGGCCGGAAGGTGGATATGGATGTCGATCTTGTTAAAGACGTCCGGATCGATGCCGATATCGGTGGCGCGGTTCTTGACGAGGCTCAGCGCCGCCTGCGCGCTCTCGCGCATGACATCGCCGAGCTGGCCGGTGAGGATCAGCTTGCCGCTGCCGGATGAGCGCGTCGCCTCGATGAACAGGATGTCGCCGCCCGCCCGCGTCCAGGCAAGGCCGGTGGCCACGCCCGGCACGCTGGTGCGCATGGCGACTTCGTTCTCGAAGCGCGGCGCGCCGAGGATGGCCGGGATATCCGACGGCTCGATGCGGACATGGGTGGCGCTGCCCTCGGCGATGCGCAGCGCGGCATGGCGCATGACCTGCCCGATCTGACGCTCCAGATTGCGCACGCCCGCCTCATAAGTGTAGTCGCGGGCGATAATGGCGAGCGCCTCGTCGCTGATCTCGGCCTGATCGGCGCTGAGGCCGGTCGCCTCGAGCTGGCGCTTGACCAGGAAGCGGCGGGCGATCTGCAGCTTCTCGTTCTGGGTATAACCGGCGAGCTGGACGATCTCCATGCGGTCGAGCAGCGGCTCGGGGATGCCGTCGAGCACGTTCGCCGTGGTCAGGAAGACCACTTTACTCAGGTCGAAGGGCACGCCGAGATAATTGTCGCGAAAACTGTTGTTCTGCTCGGGGTCGAGCACTTCCAGCAGCGCGGCGGAGGGGCTGCCCTGCACGCCCTGCCCCAGCTTGTCGATCTCGTCGAGCATCATCACGCAATTGCGGGCTTTCGCCTTGCGGATGCCCTGGATGATGTTGCCCGGCAGCGCGCCGATATAGGTGCGCCGGTGGCCGCGAATTTCCGCCTCGTCATGCACGCCGCCGAGCGCGATGCGCGTGAACGGGCGCTGCATGGCGCGTGCGATCGACTGGCCGAGCGAGGTCTTGCCGACGCCGGGCGGTCCGACGAAGCACAGGATCGGCGAGCGGCCGGCGGGGGCGAGCTTGCGCACGGCGAGGAATTCGACGATGCGCTGCTTGATCTTTTCGAGTCCGAAATGGTCCTCGTCGAGAATGCGGCGCGCCTCGGCGATGTCGATCGGCTTTTCCTCGGGAAGCTTCCAGGGGAGATCGATCAGCCAGTCGAGGTAATTGCGGATGATGCCGTAATCGGCGGCGGCCTCGGGCGTGCGCTCGAGGCGGCGCAGCTCTTTCTTGGCCTGCTCCTCGACCTCGGGCGGCATGCCGGCATCGGCGATGGCCTTACTCAGCTCGGCGACCTCGGCGGCCTTGCCGTCGCCCTCGCCGAGTTGGCGCTGGATGGCGGCCATCTGCTCGCGCAACAGCGCCTCGCGCTGGCGCTCGTCGATGGCGGCCTTGGTCTGCTGGCCGATCTCGGCCGACAGCCGCAGCACTTCGATGCGTCCGGCGAGCAGGCGCGTCACCCGCTCGATGCGGGCGGAGACGTCGACGGTCTCCAGAACCTCCTGCTTTTCCTCCGGCCGCATGTCGAGATAGGCGGAGACGAGATCGGCGAGCGCGCCGGCGGTCTCCGCCGATTGCACGGCATTGATCAGCTCGGCGGGCGTCTGCGGCAGAAGCTGCAGGGCCTCGACCGCCATCCGCTGCAAGTTCAGGAAGCGCGCCTCCATCTGGGGCGAGCGGTCGTCCTGCTCCTCGATGCGGGCGATGCGGGCGACCATGAACGGCCAGCCATTCAGGAATTCGACCACGCGGAAACGCTGCTCGCCCTGCGAGATCAGGTGATGCGAGCCGTCGGGCGTGGTGATGTAGCGGACGACATTGGCGACGACGCCGGTCGTGTGCATATCGACCGGGCCGGGCTCGGCGATGTCGGCGGCGCGCTGCATCAGGATGCCGATCTGGCGCTGCTCCTTGACGGCGCGCTGGGCGGCCTCGATCGAGCCGCGCCGGCCGACGGTGATCGGCAGGATGACGCCGGGAAACAGCACCGTCTCGCGCACCGGCAAGATGATGATCGCATCGGCGGGGATGTCGGCTATCGGGCGCGGCGCGCGTTCCTCGGCTTGCTCGCCCTTCAATTCCATACTGTCGGCGCTCACTGTCGGGCGCTCCTTATCGTTGCTCGGAGAATTTGCGCAGGGAGATGACGAGACATCCATCCGCCATGCGCTTGGCGATCTGGTCGTAACGGCCGCGCGGCAGCGGAATGCGGCGGCGGAAGCGGCCTTGCGGCAATTCCAGCCGGTGCACCATGGCGTGATGCAGCTCGGCCGGAATGAGGCGCGCGCCGGCAATCACCAGCTCGGCGCCCTCGATGGCGAGCTCGACATGCTCCTGGTCGACGCCCGGCAGCGCCACATAGATGACGACATGGCTGTCGGTCTCGAAAACATCCGCGGGGGGTTCCCAGGCGGGGGCTTGGTAGGTGCCGGCCTGCGGCTGGAAAAGCTGGCGGTGCAGCCGCTCGGCGCGCATCAGCATCTCGCACGCCTCCGACCACATCCAGCGTTCGGTATCCTTGATCGCCATCTCAACCCGTCAATCCCGGCCGTTGGCGGCCGTCCGATTTCTCTATGCGGTGGGAAGAATTACTTGCCGAACCCCTGTCCGCCGCGCCGGCGCAATGCGTTCCGCCGGCGCGATCATGCCCCGCTTCGGCTCGACGGACAATATGTAAGGCGGGAGACGGGAAAAGCAACGAACAGGCAGCGGGAAGGTGAAGGACGGCGGCCTCCGGCTTAAAATGGCGGAGAAAATTCAGCGCGTTGCGCGACCGTTCGGGCGCTTCGGTCGAGAAAGTCCCAGCGCCCGATCACCTCGGCCGCCGCAGCGTTGCCCTCTGCATTCCAATGCGGATCGCAGGCGTGGAAGAGACCGTCGAGCCGCGCGTCGGCCTTCAGGCCGCCCAGCAGATCGACATATTGGATGTTGAGCCTCGCGCTGAGGGCCGACAGGCGCTCCACCAGCGGCGGCACGCGCTGCTCGCGGGCGGCGCGCCGGTAGTCGCTGCGCCGGGCGATGGTGACGACCAGCACCGGCCGGGGCGCCGCCAGGGCGGCGATCTGCTCGATGCCGTAGCGGAGGCGGTCGAACTGGGCTTCGGTGAAGTCGAAATAGAGCGAGGGCGCCGGCAAGGCTGCGCCGTCCGCCGGCCCTACCGGCTTTGGCGCCTTGAAATAGGCTTTGAAATAGGAATAGGCCTTCGCCGTGTAGGTGAACTCGCTAAGCGCCGCTTCGAAGGCCTGGCCGAATTCGCGCAAGCGAGCCTTGGCCATGGTCTCGTTATGATAGGTCAGCCGGTAATCCGGGTAGGAGCCGACCAGATAGGGCCGGTAGCGGTCACCGAACACCGTCTTGGCGTTGGCGAAATCATCATCGGCGAAATCATTGTCGGGCAGCACGCTCAGGATGACGGCGTCGTGCTCGAAACGGCTGGCCAGCGTCTTGTAGAGCAGCCAGGACTGCGTCACGCCGAAATTGCCGGAGGTGCCGAAATTGAGATGCGCAATGCCGGTCTGGGCTTCGAGCCGGTCGGTCAGCCGCTCCCGGTCGGCGACGCCGTAGCCCTCCACGAACGAGTCGCCCAGCACGACCACCCTCGGCTGGTCGGCGGTCAGATCTCGCGCGCGGTCGCGCATGCCGTGGGCGTTGCTGGCGTAGGTGACGTCGAAGCAGGATTTGACGTGCCGGTACTGGCTGTTCGCCGGATGCCAGACCCCGAAGGCGGGATCGATATCGGCCCAGAACGGCTTGGCATTGGCGATGCTGTAGCTCGGCAGGTCGATGCGAAGCAGATTGGCCTTCGACGCCAGGAACAGCGCCAGCTCCAGGAAGAGCATGGTTAGGATCGCGTTAAACGCGATGAGCCGCAGCGGTTTCGTTGGCCTGTCTCCCACCCGGGGCCGGAGCGAGGCTCCGGCCAGCACCCCTCGAAGACCGGTCTTTTTCTTGGCGAATGACGCGGCAACTTCAGGGATATCTTCGCAGGCAAAACAGTCGGCAGTGCGGTCTACCGGCGAATGTTTGCGGCTGAACTCGGGCGGAAAGACGCCCGTGGGCCGCTTATGGGAAAGCGCGGCGCACCGGCGCCCGGGACCCCGCTGCATCCGCCATGCGCCCTGCTCATGCCTGCGCTTCCCGGCGGCCTCTTCCGCGAGCGCTTGGGGCCGAACCCGTTTCGTGATAAATCTCCGCTCGATCGAACAAGCGTGACCGGTGCGGCGTTGCTCTGTTTGGCGGTTCGGCACAGCCTGACAAAGCGGAACGATCATCCGGTAGCCAAACCAAGCCTTGGGCCAACAGGGAGTGACCCATGCCGAGTCCTGCGAAGAAGCACAGTTCCAAGATCCAGGCCTATGACCCGATCTGGCAGCAGATCAGGGCCGAGGCCGAGGAAATCACGCGGCGCGAGCCGGCGCTGGCCAGCTTCATCCTGGCCAATGTGCTCAATCACGGCCGCCTCGAAGACGCCATCTGCCACCGGCTGGCGCAGCGTCTTGGCCATGACGACGTCAACGCCGACCTGATCGGCCAGACGTTTGAGCGCGTGCTCGGCGAGGATCCCGGCATCGGCGCCGCCTTCCGCGTCGATCTCTCCGCCGTCGCGGACCGCGATCCGGCCTGCAAGCGCCAGATCGAGCCGCTGCTTTACTACAAGGGCTTTCACGCGCTGGAGACGCATCGCTTCGCCCATTGGCTGTTCACCAATGGCGAGAAGGATTTCGCGCTCTATCTGCAGAGCCAGTCCTCGCGCGTCTTCGATGTCGACATTCATCCGGCCGCCCGCATCGGGCGCGGCATCATGCTGGATCATGCGACCGGCATCGTCATCGGCGAAACGGCGGCGATCGGCGATATGAGCTCGCTGCTGCACGGCGTGACGCTCGGCGGCAGCGGCAAGGAGGATGGCGACCGGCATCCCAAGGTGGGGCGCTGCGTGATGATCGGGGCCGGCGCGAAAATCCTAGGCAATATTACGGTGGGGGATTGCGCGCGGGTTGCGGCGGGCAGCGTGGTGCTGAAGGATGTGCCGACGAACACAACGGTGGCCGGCGTGCCGGCGCGGGTGGTGGGCGTCGCCGGCTGCACCGAACCGGGGCGGACCATGAACCAGATGCTCGGGCTTGACGCTTCCGACGCAACGGGCGAAACAGAGCGCTGAAGCGACGGGCATGATCGCCTCAGCGGACGACGATGTCTGAGCCTTATTGATTTCGCATGATGTAAGGGACGATGCCCATCTCCGCTTTCGCGGGGAGCAAGCCTCCTCCCCCCTCGTGCTCACCCCGGCAGGAACCCCAATGACCCGCGACGAACTCAGCCAGTTGGAAAAATATCTCCGCAAGACCTTTCAGACCGAGTCGATCGACGTGCGCCAGCGGCCGAAGAAAAAGGACTCCGCCGAGGTCTATGTCGCGGACGAATTTGTCGGCGTGGTCTACCGGGACGATGAGGATGGCGAGGTGTCCTATCAGTTCCAGATGGCCATCCTGGAACTCGATCTCGCCTCTTGAGCAAGGGCCGGGGCTGATGCGCAGTCCCGCCCGCCGATCTCCCGCACTTGCCGTATTCTAGAATATTGACGACAATCGAAACGATGCGTGTTTGCGCAGCGCGGTTTCTTGCATACTTGCGCCTGATCAGCGCGCTTCCGATTTCGCATCAGATTTCTTGAATTCCGGCCGATTGCCCCTCGGAGCGGTCCCCGGCTTGAGCTAGGACGCCAACGTGCCGCTATACGATCTGGATGGCATCGCTCCGATTACGCCCGCCAATGCCGAATTCTGGGTCGCGCCAGACGCGGTGGTGGTCGGCGCGGTCAGGCTCGACCGCAATAGCAGCGTCTGGTTCGGCGCGGTGCTGCGGGGCGACAATGAGCTGATCCATGTCGGCGAAGGCAGCAATGTCCAGGACCGCTGCGTGCTGCATACCGACCCGGGCTATCCGCTGACCATCGGCACCGGCTGCACCATCGGCCACGGAGCCATCCTGCATGGCTGCACCATCGGCGAGAACAGCCTGATCGGCATGGGGGCGGTGCTGCTGAACGGGGCGCGCATCGGGCGAAACTGCATCATCGGCGCCCATGCGCTGATTCCGGAAGGCAAGGTCATCCCCGACAATTCGCTGGTGATGGGCTCGCCCGGCCGCGTGGCGCGCACGCTCGGCGAGGAGGAAGCCGCCCTGCTGCGCAAGACCGCGCAGAACTATCAGCGCAATTGGCGGCGCTTCGCCAAGGGGCTGACTCTACGCACGTAGAGCCGCGACCGGCGGGCGATAAATATTTCGTGATCTCAGTGCCTTGGACCGCATTCCGAAGATTTTGGTCGAACTTGAGATCACGAGAAGTTGAACTTCTGCCGTGCTCAGTGCGGCATCTTTCGTGAAGATTTGGAGAGTTTGGAAGGCGGCGCCCCGTTCGCAAGCGGGCGATCCGTGTGATTCCCCCTTGGCGCACCTGGGAGAAGGGGGTGCGAGCCGGCGTTTGGGGGGCCGCCGGCTCGCTAACGAGCCCGGAAGGGGCAGGGTATGAGGGGCGAGGGATCCGGGCCCGAAACTCATATACGGATTACATTGCTATTTCCTGGCGTCCGTACCAGACGCCGCGACGTTCGGTCCCTCTCGCATGGGGACGAGTGAGTCCCAGTGGCGCGGGTCGGTTGCCGATTGCCGTTTTATGTATGTGTAGGGCGTGTTGCTCCATGCCAAGATGTCGGAATGTTTATTATCGAGAATAAGATCGCCTCGATGGGTTCGCACGGTCAGGACCGCGTGGCCCTCTCCGCTCTCGTCACGGACAACAGTGATCAACAAAGCGCCGGTCGGCCATCCGAGTTCCATCAACTTATGCCGTTTTAAAATGACGTAATCCTCGCAATCGCCGCGGCCGCTGGTCGGATAGGTCCAGTTTTCCAGCACCCCGTACTGCGCCTGATCGCTCATCGGCTTGATCTGACGGTTGACCTCGCGGTTGACGGTCTGCAATTCGGTCCAGCGGCTGGTGGTGAGCAGCACTTCGCGGCTGTCGTCATCGCCCGGACTGCAATCCTCGGCGTGGTAATAGCAGAATTTGACATGTCCGATCGGCGCCTCGGTGGCGCCGTAGACCGGCGTTTGCTGCGTTTCGTCATTCGGAGAAGTTCTGACGCTGATGCTGCGCGCATTGGCGCCCTCGGAGACCCCGTAAGCCGCTGCGCCAATCAGAATTGCCAAGGACCAAAACTTCATCGACCTCTCCTCGTGCTCCGAGCAGATAATGGCAAAAGAGTTTTGACAGTCCTGTAAGTGAGGAAGTTCGTTTCGATTCTTATTTTAACTAGATTCCGGAACAAGAAATTCACAGTCAATGCCCCTAATTTGCCGAGAAACGACCGCAAATTTATTTGACTAAAATTTTACAATCATTAGTTGTCTTAGGAAATCCATACTATTACCTATATGAAGATTTGGACGGAGGCTGACGAATTGCTGGGCGGGCGCCGCAGGACGCTTGTCAGCGGCCCTATCGGGCCAGCGGATTCTGTTGCAGTTCTCGCGGGATGTGCGGCCGAGCGCAGATGGGCGCGCTCGCTGGGCCGGCAGGCAGCGCTCGGAGCGCGCCAGGAACTCTGCACTCTTACTGAACATTGTGACCCTACGCGTAAGCGATTTAGAAACGCAATCGTGGGTTGATATTGGGCGAAGCCGCCAATCAGATCAATCGTAGATTGTATAATCTTAGCGATGCACGCTCGTTTTCCACTACTTGCGGCGCTGTCCCCAGAATCCCGGAACAGGTCAGCGCAAAGCGAAGGCCGTCGGCCTTGTTTGCAGCGTCAACGTGCCGCATCATGGTGGATTACCGAGCGGGCCACGCGGGCTCGAACGTAGGTCGATGGGTTGCCCCCATGAAGGGCGTGCCCGAGGAGGAAAGCCATGAATGTCGCGATGATTTTGAAGGATAAGGGCCGCGAGGTCGCCACGGTCGCACCGTCCACCAGCGTCAAGGAGGTGATCGGCCTGCTCGCCGCCAAAAAGATCGGCGCGGCCGTCATCTGCGACGGCGACAAGCGGGTGCGCGGCATCATCTCGGAGCGCGACATCGTGCGCATCCTGGCCGCGCATGGGCCGGAGGTGCTGTCCGAACCCGTCAGCGACTACATGACCAAGGAAGTGATGACCTGCGCCGATCGCGACACGGTCGCCTGGCTGATGGAGGAAATGACCTCGCGCCGCTTCCGGCACATGCCCGTGGTCGACGCCGGCCGGCTGACCGGCATCGTCTCCATCGGCGATGTGGTGAAGCAGCGCATCGCGCTGGCCGAATTGGAAGCCGCCTCGATGCGGGATTACATCAAGACGGGCTGATCCGAAGGGCGCCCGCCCGGTTCCGCCGGGCGCGCCGGCCCGTCAAAGCCGATTTCCCGATGAGACTGCGCCACCCCGCGCCCATGCGGCATCCGCCCGGTGCTGCCCCTGCCCTTTCGCGCAAGCTCGCTCCACCCCCTTTCGGCGCGAGCAACCCCAGCGCCCCAAAACCGTCCCGTTCCAGTTCATCATCCGTACAGGCTGAAAACCTTAAAATTGCAGGTTTTCAGCACTGTAGCCACGCGCCGGACGGCTGAACCCGCCGGCAGGCAAGACCCGCGCGACGGCAGGCGGCATGTTTTTCCAAGCCGCGCCGCGCCGAGACTGGTAGTAAATGATGATGGACCAGATGTCCCATATTCTTATCGTCGACGATCACCGCGAGATCCGCGACCTGTTGGCGAAATTCCTCAGAAAGCATTCCATGCGCGTCTCCACCGCGCCCGACGCCGCCGAGGCCAAGAAGCTTCTGAAGACCAGCGCCATCGACCTGATCGTGCTCGACATCATGATGCCCGGCGAGGATGGGCTGACCTTCGCCCGCCATGTGCGCGAGACCGACGATACGCCGATCATTCTCTTAACCGCCATGATCGAGGATACGGACAGGATCATCGGGCTGGAGCTGGGCGCGGATGATTATGTCAGCAAGCCGTTCAACCCGCGCGAGCTGGTCGCCCGCATCAAGGCGGTGCTGCGGCGGGCGCAGAGCATCCCGGTCTCGCGCGAGCCCCAGCTCAATTCGCGACTCCGCTTCGGCCAATGGACCTTTCTGCCCGACCGCCGCGAGATCGTCAGCGAGGACGAGGTGACGACGCCGCTCTCCCATGGCGAATGCCTGCTGCTTTCGGTGTTCCTGCAGCGGCCGAACATGGTGCTCAACCGCGACCAGCTTCTCGACCTCACCAAGGGCCGCATGGCCAATCTGTTCGACCGCAGCATCGACAATCAGGTGAGCCGCCTGCGCCGCAAGATCGAGGACGACCCGAAAACGCCCAAGCTGATCCAGACGGTCTGGGGCGGCGGCTATAAATTCGCCGGGACGGTCGAGCCGCTATGAAGCGCTTCCTCCCCCGCACCGTCGCCGGGCAGTTGATCGCGGTCGGCATGCTGGCGCTGGTGGTGTCGCAGATCGCGCTGATGACGATCATGCTCGACGAGCGCCAGAGCGCCATGCGGCGCTGGTGGGCCAATTACATGCTCTCCCGCATCGCCTCGGTGGTCGAGTTGCTCGACCAGGCCCCCGAGACCATGCAGAACCAGGTCATCAACGCCTTCGACTCGCGCCGCCTGACCTTCGACATCTCCGCCGAGGCGCCCAACCCGCAGCCGGTGATGGACGAGAACTCCATCTATCTGCGCGAATTGCGCGGCATGATCCCGAAGGACCCGGCCAAGATCATCGTCGATGTCGGCGAGGCGCCGAGCTGGATGCAGCTCATGGAGCACTGGCTGGCGAGCTGGCGCAACATGCCGATGCCCGAATTCGACCCCTGGCTCGAGGCGTCGGTGCAGCTCAATAACGGCAAATGGCTCAATCTGGAGGTCTCGCACAGCCTCGACCCGCCGCCGCTGGCGCTGATCGTGATCCCGGTGATGACCATGCTGGTCGTGTTCGGCTCGACGCTGGTCATCATCATCCGCCATATCACCCGTCCCATGAAGGGCCTCGCCCAGGCCGCCGAAGCGCTCGGGCGCGGCGAGGACGTGCCGCCGGTGGCCCCGGCCGGCCCGGCGGAGATCCGGCAGGCCATCGAAGCCTTCAACGACATGCGCGAGCGGCTGTCGCGCTTCGTGCTGGACCGCACCAAGATGCTCGCCGCCGTCGGCCACGATCTGCGCACGCCGATCACCTCCATGCGCCTGCGCGCCGAGTTCATCGAGGACGAGGAGGTGCGCGGCCGGATGCTTTCCTCGCTCGACGAGATGCAGCACATGGCCGAGGCCGCGCTCGCCTTCGCCCGCGAGGAGGCAAGCCTGGAGCCGACCCGCATCGTCGATCTCAACGCGCTGCTGCTGGCCGTCTGCACCGACCAGTCCGACATGGAGCGCAACGTCGTCTACAAGGACAATGGCCGCATGCTCTATCGCTGCCGGCCGCAGAGCCTGAAACGGGCGGTGCGGAACCTGGTGGAGAACGCCGTGGTGCACGGCAATTGCGCCCGCGTGCATCTCAACGGGCCGCAGCGCGAGGTCTGGATCACGGTGGAGGATGACGGGCCGGGCATTTCCGAGAAGGACATTCAGCGGGTGTTCTCGCCTTTCGTGCGGCTCGACCAGTCGCGCGGCCAGGAGACCGGCGGCATCGGGCTGGGGCTGGCGATCGCCCGCTCGATCGTGCGCGGCCATGGCGGCGACATCGCCATCAAGAACCGCCCCGAAGGCGGCCTCAGCGCCACCATCCAATTGCCGATGAACGGCTGAGCGGTCTCCACTCGTCGTCCCGGACGCCGCGTAGCGGCGAGCCGGGACCCAATCATCTCTCCGCGAACGCTGCGGCAAGCGGCGAGGCGAGTGGGCCCCGGCTCTGACGGCCGGGGCGACGGAATGTTGGGTTAGAGGCCGCCTCCCCACCACTTGTCATCCCCGCGAAAGCGGGAATTCAGTAAAGGACAAACGCAATTGTTGGGCTCCGGTCGCGACAGATGCTGCGGCGTACCGGATGCCGGCTCTCGCGGGGATGACAAAAATGGGTGCGCCAATATCGGCGCTCAATAGCCCAGCGCGTTCGAGGTCTGCTCGATTTCCTCGAGCTGGCGCATGGTCGCCTCATAGCCCTCGGCGATGGCGATCTTGGACTTGTGAAAATCGAACAGCCCCATGCCGCCGAGGCGGGGGGCGATGATGATGTCGGGCGGATCGCCGGCGAGGCGGGCGCGGGCGATGCGGTCCTGGGTGACGTTGAAGGCTTCCAGCAGAACCCGCGAAATGCCAGGCGCGCTGTTGCCATTGCCCTTGTTGAAGATGTTGCGCAGCATCGGGATGCGCCGCTTCTTCACCGGCCGCGCGGGCACGGGCTCCGGCGCCACCGTTTCGAGCGAGGTCGCCTGCATCGGCGTCAGCGCGGTGCGCGAGACGCCGCCATGATGCAGGTTGACGGCGATGACGAAATTGGCCCCCATCGCCCGGCAGACCGCGACGGGCACCGGGTTGACGAAGGCCCCGTCCATCAGCCAGCGGCCATTGATCTGGATCGGCCGGAAAATGCCCGGCAGCGCGTAGGAGGCGCGGATCGCGGCGACCAGCGGCCCCTTGGTGAGCCAGATTTCGCGCCCCGAGCCGATCTCGGTGGCAACGGCGACGAAAGTGTTGGTCAAATCCTCGATCTGCATGCCGGCCAGCTCGGTGTCGAGCGTGCGGCTGAGCCGCGTGCCGGACATCAGCCCGCCGCCGGTGATGTCGAGGTCGAGGAAGCGCAGCACGCCGCGCGGGGTGAGCTGCGAAACGAAATCCTCCAGGTGATCGAGCTTTCCGGCCGCGTGGCAGCCGCCGACCACGGCGCCGATCGAGGTGCCCGCGATCACGGTGGGTTTCAGCCCGCTTTGCAGAAGCGCCTTCAGGACCCCGATATGCGCCCAGCCGCGCGCCGCACCGCCGCCAAGCGCTATGCCGATCTTATTCCGCTCCATCGCCCGTTCCGTTCTGGGCCTTAACCCGCCCGCGCAAGAGCATATAGGAGTTGCGCGATTCCGCACGAAGAGAAAGCGGTTGCGGATAACGGCCCAATCCGGCAGCATCCGGCCGGCAAATTCGCAAAACACGGGATTTCGAGCGATGGCGACTTACGGTCCGCCCCATTTCACCAATGATATCGGTGTGGAGAAGATTCATATCGGCGTCAAAGAATTCCAATGTATGGGCGCGAGGCCGCCGATGGATCACCCGCATATCTATCTGGATATGGGCTCCGATGACCAGATCGTCTGCCCCTATTGCTCCACGCTTTACACCTATGATCCCAACCTTGGGCCGGATCAGTCCGATCCGCCATATTGTCTCTATCACGATGATAATCGTAAGACAGCCTGACCGGCAGGTCTGAGCAAATGAGCACTGCCGGGGCGCGGCCGGTGCTGATCGCGGGCGGCGGCATCGGCGGGCTGTCGGCGGCGCTGGCTCTCGCGGCGCGCGGCGTCGGCGTGCATGTGCTGGAGGCGGAGCGCGAATTCAGCGAGAGCGGCGCGGGCATCCAGATCGGGCCGAATGGCAGCCGGATATTGATCGGCCTCGGCCTTGGCGACGCGCTCGAGGCCGGGGCGGTCCGGCCCGAGGCGGTGATCCTGCGGGACGGCCTTTCCGGCCGGAGGCTGGCGTCGGTGCCGCTCGGGCGTGAGGCCCTGGCGCGCTACGGCGCGCCCTATTACGTCGCCGAGCGCCGCGTGCTGCACCGTATGCTGCTCGACGCGGCATCGCGAAGCCCGCAGATCCAGCTTTCGACCGGGATACGGCTGACTGCCTGCCGCGAACAAGGCCGGGGCATCGCCGCTGGCTCCGACGATGGGCGAGAGATCGAAGGCCGGGCGCTGGTCGCCGCTGATGGGGTGCATTCGCGCTTGCGCTCGATCCTGTTCGGGCGGGCGCCGGTGTTTTCCGGCCGCAACGCCTGGCGCGCGACGGCGGCTGACGCAAAGAGCCTCGCGGCGAGCGGCGATGCCGTCAATCTCTGGCTCGGGCCGGACGCGCATATGCTGCATTACCGCTGCGGTCCGGGCGGACCCGTCAACGCGGTGGCGATCGTCGGCGGCGAGGCGGCGTCGCCGGGCTGGGGAACGCGCGGCGATACTGGAGAACTGGCGCGCCATTTCTCAGGCTGGGCGGACGAGCCGCTGCGCATCCTCGCCGGCTTCAAGGATTGGATGCGCTGGCCGCTGCTTGAGCTCGCGCCGATGCGGCGCTGGAGCCGTGGCGCGGCGACGCTGATGGGCGACGCGGCGCATGTCCTGATGCCGTTCCTGGCATCTGGCGCGGTGATGGCGCTCGAGGACGCGGCAACCCTCGCCGCCGAGATGGCGCGGACGCCCGACGACCCCGCCGAGGCGTTCCGGGCCTATGAACAACGCCGGATGGCCCGCGTCGGACGGGTGCGGCGAGCGTCGGCGAGGATGGGCGAGATCTATCACATGAGCGGCGCGATGCGTCTGGCGCGCAATCTGACGCTGGGCGCGGCGCCTGAGCGGCTGCTCAGCGCGCGCAACGATTGGCTTTACGGGTACCGGGTCGAGGGTTAGGCGCTGAGCGCTTGGCTCACTCCTCACCCGGTCGCCTCACGGCGCCCGCCCTCTCCCGTAAGACGAGAGGGCCAGGCGGCGCAAGCGGTTGAAGCGGTCGCCCTCTCCAGTCTCAGCACAGCCTCTCCCCTTGTGGGAGAGGGCGGCGAATGGCGGAGCCATTGGCGCGTGAGGGAGGCCGCTGGCTCAGTCCTTCGACGCTCAGCTCGGCGGCTGGTTGTTGGCGGCGGCGAAGGCCGGGCTTTCCGGCATGACTTCCTGCGAGCGCGACAGCATGTCGGCGACCGGCTCTGGCTGCAGCAGCGCGTTCTGCGGATAGCCCTTGCCGCTGAAGCCGAGGCGCACGGTGCGCAAGGGCGCGTTGCCGCCGCCGGTCTTCACCATCAGGTCGCGCCAGCCGAAGCTCGATTCCGGCCCGACCATCACGCCCGGCCGCACATTGACCATATGCGACACCACCCGGTAGCCGACGCTTTCCTGCTGGAACACCACAAGCGAGCAGCCGGTCTTCTGGCACCAGTCATTGCCCGAGAACAGCACAATCGCCTCGGGGCGGCCGTCGCCGTTCAGATCGACGCCGGCGAAATCATACTGGCCTGGATCGCGCTTCTTGGTGATGCCGTAAAGCTCGACCGCCCGGCGCAGCTCCGGCTCGTTGACCTTGCCGGCGAGCGCGCCCCCGCCGCCCGGCGAGGCGTCCGCCTTCGGCGTCAGCGCGATCGGCGCGTCCGAGGTCAGGCCGGCCGGCGCGCTCGAGCCGCCGCCGCATCCGGCCAGACCGGTGACGGCGAGCACGGCCAGAAGCGCTGGAAGATTGTTCACTCGGACACGCGGTTTCGCGGCGGCGGAAGCGATCAGAGCCATCGGGCCATCCAGATTTTGGGGGCGATCCGCAGAGCTTGCGGCACCCGATCCATCAAATACCCAGCAACTGGGCGGTCTCGTGGCATGTTGATACCACATGAGTCGAATATCTCGCAGCCGCGACCGTCTGGCCACGGCACGAATCCACGCCGGATTGCTTTCAGCCGCCAGCCCCGCGCATGCATAACTGCCATGCGGCCCGCACATACGCCTTCGCCGCCAGCCGGTCTAAGTCTAGACTTGGGCAAAAGCATGGGTTGGGGAAACGTTCGATGACGACGCAGGCCGGGCTGCTGACCAATGAGGGCGCGCGGATGCAGGGCATCCTGCTGATGTGCTGCGCCATCGCCACCTTCTCGCTTCTGGACTCGGCGGCCAAATATCTGGTGACGGTCTCCGCCGTGCCGATCTTCCAGGCGATCTGGTTCCGCTTCGTCAGCCATGTCGGCTTCACACTCGCGGTCTTCGGCCCGCGCAATTTCGCCCATTCGATGAAATCGGCCAAGCCGGGCCTGCAGATCCTGCGCGGCATCTTCCTGTTCGCGACCACCGGCTTCAACTACGCCGCGCTGCAATATCTGCAGCTCGATCAGGTGGCGACGATCTTCTTCCTGTCGCCCTTCGTGGTCGCCGTGCTGGCCGGCCCGATCCTGGGCGAATGGGTCGGCATGCGGCGGCTGATTGCCATCATGGTTGGATTTTCAGGCGTCATCCTGGTGATGCGGCCCGGCTATGGCGGCATCCACTGGGCGGTCAGCTATTCCTTCTGCGCCACCATCTCTTACGCCGCCTACAACATCCTGACCCGCTATCTGGCCTCGCACGATTCCTCGCTGGTGACGCAGGTCTATTCGCCGCTCGCCGGCGTCGTCATGCTGGCGCCGCTCGCCTTCTGGACCTGGCAATGGCCGGCCGAGCTGTTCACCTGGGGCCTGATGATTTCGACCGGCATTTCCGGCGGCTTCGGCCATTATCTGCTGATCCTGGCACATCGCCGCTGCCCGGCCCCGATCCTGGCCCCCTTCAGCTATCTCGGCCTCATCACCCAGAGCCTCGTCGGCTATGCGGTGTTCTCGCAATTGCCGAGCGGCTGGACGCTGGCCGGCGGCGCGGTGATCATTTCCTCCGGCCTCTACCTGCTCTACCGCGAACGCCGGATGCTGAAGACCGAAGGCCCCGCCGCCGCGACGCTCTCCAGCGACCTGCCGGTCTAGCCGGCGGCGCCCGTTCATTGTCGTAACCGCGAAAGCGGGGATAGCACCGCATTCGCGACAAGCGCTGCGACGTACCGGATTCCCGCCTTCGCGGGAATGACAGCGGAGTATGCTGCTATCGATCCGCCTAACGCTGCTGCGTGCCCTGCCACTCCAGGAAGCTGCGGAACAGCTCCTCGCGGCGGTCCTCGCTCATGCCTTGCGCGGCCTCCTTCGGGGAGACATTGGTCAGGAAGCGGTCGAAATCGCGCTTGAGCTGGGCGGCGTTGACCGGCGCGCTGCCGGGCTTGTTGAGCAGCTCCTGCGCCGCGCCGAAACGCTGCCAGCCCGGCAGTTCGGCGGCCAGATTGACTTCCTTCCATTTCGGATGGCGCGGCTTCTGCAGGAATTTGTCGAAATTCTCGAACAGCGCCTTGGTGAATTTCGCCACCCGCCGGTAGCGCTCCGACCCCGGCGCCCAGTTGAACACCGCCAGCACCGCGCCGACGGCGATGGTGTCGACGGTCTGCCCTTCGGCGATGAGATTGGGGTAATCGTCATGGCTGAAGGTCGCCGGCAGATAGACCTCCTGCAGGTCCGGCACATAGGGGACGGGGAGAAGCTTGTATTTGCTGGGATTGGCCTCGATCCGGGCGAAGGCGCCGGCGGGCTTGCCGCCGAACAGGACGGTTGCCGAGATGTCGCCGCGTTTCAGCGCCTCGAAGGCGTCTTCCTGCCCCATATTGACCTCCTCGACCTTCACTTTCAGCGCGTCGAAGATGATGCGGTTGGAGATCTGTGTGCCGCTGCCCGCGTCGCTGAAATTCACCTTCTTGCCGCGCAGATCCTCGACCTTGTTGATATTGGGCGCGACCAGCAGATGCATTTCCTCGTTATAGAGGCGGGTGATGTAGCGCAGGCGGTTGGCGATGTTGCGCCCGACCTCGCCGGTATTGCTGTAATGGCGCAGGATGTCCGACTGGGTGATGCCCATGTCGGTGTTGCGCAGATAAAGGATGTCCTTGGTGTTCTGCGCCGCGCCCTTGCCGATCACCGGCAGCACGCGCAGCCTGTTGCCGTCGTCCAGCACCGCCGACATGTCGTAGGCGAAGAACAGGTAGGTGCCGTTCGGATTGCCCGATAGGATGGTGATGGTGTTGGCGTTCAGCTCGTCGACGAAGCGGTCGGTGATCGGATCGCTCGAGGCCGGAGGCGTCGCGGCCTGGGCCGCCTGCGCCACGCGGTAAGGGGCCTCGACCGCCAATGTGCCGAACCGGGCCGGCGCCGGCGCGGCCTCCGCCTCGGCGGCCGGTGACTGCCCGTATGCCGCACCGCACATAAGAGCCGCGCCCGCCATAAGCGTCGCCGACGCCAAAATACGCAAGGATTTCATTCGCCCCGTACCCTGTTTCGCAACTAACACGGGGGCAAATCTGTCAGGGATATTGCAGCGCAACAAATGCTATTTTGACGCGTATAAGCGCCTAGCTGCCCGCTCAGCGCATGGCTGAAGCGCGATCAAATCATCTATTCGATCGCGCTTCCAAACGGCTCGGATTGTGTCGTCATTCCTACAGCGCCGCCGCCTGTCGATGCGGCGGCGGACGGCTGGCGGCTTAGCGCTGCGTGCCCTGCCATTCCAGGAATTTGCGGAACAGCGCATCGCGCCGGTCGTCGCTCATCGTGGCCGCGGATTCATTCGGCGTGGCGTTGGTCAGGAAGCGGTCGAAATCCTGCTTGAGCTGGGTCTGGCTCGCGGTCTGCACCTTGGAGCTGTCGAGCAGCTCCTGCGCCGCGCCGAAACGCTGCCAGCCCGGCAGATCGGCCGCCAGATTGACTTCCTTCCACTTCGGATGGCGCGGCTTCTCGAGGAACTTGTCAAAATTCTTGAACAACGCCTCGGTGAATTTCGCCACCCGCTTATAGCGGTCGGTATTGGGTGCCCAATTGAACACCGCCAGCACGGCGCCGACCGCGATCGTCTCGACGGTCTGGCCCTCCGGGATCATGTTCGGATAATCCTCATGCGTCAGCGTCGCGGGAAGATAGTCGTCCTGCAAAGCCGCCGGATAGGGGAAGGGCAGCAGCTTGTAGTCGGGCGAACTCGGCTTGATCTTGGCGAAGGCGCCGGTCGGCTTGCCCGCGATCAGGATGGTTGCGGCGATCTCGCCCTTCTTGATGGCCTCGAAAGCATCGGCCTGGCCCATATTCACTTCCTGAATTGGGATGCGCAGCGCCTCGAAGATGAGCTGGCTTGAAGTCTGCGTGCCGCTGCCTATATCGCTGAAATTGACCTTCTTGCCGCGCAGGTCTTCAACACTGTTGATGTTCGGCGCGACCAGCAGGTGAAGTTCTTCATTGTAGAGGCGCGTCACATAGCGCAACCGATTGGCGATATTCTTACCGACTTCGCCGGTCTTGTTGTAGTAGCGCAGGATGTTCGACTGGGTGATACCCATGTCGACGCCGCGAAGATACAGAATGTCCTTGGTGTTCTGGCCGCCGCCTTTGCCGAGCACGGGCAGGACGCGCAGCTTGTTGCCGTCGTCGAGCACCGCCGACATGTCATAGGCCATGAACAGGTAGGTTCCGTTCGGGTTGCCCGAAACGATGGTCACCGTATTCGCGTTCAACTCTTCGACGAATTGATCGCGCTGGGGCACCGCCCCGCCGGCAGCTTGCGCGAGCTGAAAATTCTCCGCAGCCGTTTGTGCATAAGCCGAGCAGCTCAGAAGCAGAGCGCCGGCTGATATGATTGCTGAAGTCCATGATGTCACACGCATACCGCCCACCCCATGCTTGGTCTCAACGCCTTATGACCGCCAATTTTGTTGCGATTTGGGAGACCATAGCCCAACCTTTAAAGAAAATGCAAAATTTCCTTAGGGGAATCCCGTATTGAAATGCCGCGTCGTTAATGATAGCTGCCATCCGTCTTCAACTGTCTTACCCGCTGCGTTTGCGGGAGTGAGAGGCCTCCATGATCAAACTGACCTTCCCCGATGGCTCGATTCGCGAGTATAATCAGGGGATTACCGGCGCCGAGCTCGCCGCTTCGATTTCCAAATCCCTCGCCAAGAAAGCCGTCGCGATTTCTCTGAACGGGCAGCTTGCCGACCTTGCCGATCCGATCGAGCGGGACGGCGCTGTGAAAATTCTCACACGCGAGGATCCCGATGCCCTCGAATTGATTCGACACGACGCCGCACATGTGATGGCCGAGGCGGTGCAGGCGCTCTATCCGGGCACCCAGGTCACCATCGGCCCGGTGATCGAGAACGGCTTCTATTACGACTTCTACCGCGAGGAGAGCTTCACCCCCGACGATCTCGGCAAGATCGAAGCCAAGATGCACGAGATCATCGCCAGGGACATGCCGCTCACCAAGGAAGTGTGGAGCCGCGACGAGGCGCGGGCCTATTTCGAAAAGGCCGGCGAGGCCTTCAAGGTCGAACTCGTCGACGCCATCCCCGAAGGCGAGACGCTGAAGATCTACCGGCAGGGCGAATGGCTCGATCTCTGCCGCGGCCCGCACATGACCTCGACCGGCAAAGTGGGCAAGGCCTTCAAGCTGCAGAAGCTGGCGGGCGCCTATTGGCGCGGCGATCACCGCAACCCGCAACTCCAGCGCATCTACGGCACCGCCTGGGCCAAGCCCGAGGAGCTTGAGGCTTATCTCAAGATGCTGGAGGAGGCGGAGAAGCGCGATCACCGACGGCTCGGCCGGGAGATGGACCTGTTCCACTTCCAGGAAGAGGCGCAGGGTTCGGTGTTCTGGCATCCGAAGGGCTGGACCCTGTTCCAGGGGCTGGTGAATTACATCCGCCGCCGCCAGACCGCCGAAGGCTTCGTCGAGGTCAATTCGCCCGACATGATGGAGCGCACCCTTTGGGAGCAGTCCGGCCATTGGGAGAAATTCCGCGACAATATGTATATCGCGGAGACCCCCGACGAGAAGGTCTATTGCTGCAAGCCGATGAACTGCCCCGGCCATGTGCAGATCTTCAAGAACGGGCTGAAGAGCTACCGCGACCTGCCGCTGAAATTCGCCGAATTCGGCAAGGTGCATCGCTATGAGCCGTCCGGCGCGCTGCACGGCATCATGCGGGTGCGCCACTTCACCCAGGACGATGCGCATATCTTCTGCACCGAGGACCAGCTCAAGGACGAGTGCTTGAAGCTCAACGCCCTGATCCTCGACATCTACAGGGATTTCGGCTTCGAGGAGGTCGAGATCAAACTCGCCACCCGCCCGGAAAAGCGGGTCGGCGCGGATGAGGTCTGGGACCGGGCCGAGGCGGCGCTGAAGGAAGCGATGACCGCCGCCGGCGTCGCCTATGTGCTCAACGAAGGCGAAGGCGCGTTTTACGGGCCCAAGCTCGAATATACGCTGCGCGACGCCATCGGCCGCGACTGGCAATGCGGCACCGTGCAGGTCGATCTCAACATGCCCGAGCGGCTCGGCGCCTTCTATATCGGAGCCGACGGCGAAAAGCATGTGCCGGTGATGATCCATCGCGCCATTTTCGGCTCGCTGGAGCGCTTTACCGGCATCCTGATCGAGAACTATGCCGGCCATCTGCCGCTCTGGCTGTCGCCGGTGCAGGCGGTCGTCGCCACCGTCGTCTCCGACGCCGACGATTATGCGGTGGAAGTGGCGGCGGCGCTGGCAGCGGCGGGGCTGCGCGTCGAGACCGATCTTCGCAATGAGAAGATCAACTATAAGGTGCGCGAGCATTCGGTGACCAAAGTGCCGGTGCTGCTCGTCGTCGGCAAGCGCGAGGCCGAGGAGCGGACCGTATCGGTCCGGCGGCTCGGCAGCCAGGCGCAGACCGTCGCCGGTCTCGCCGAGACGATCGCCGACCTTGCGGCCGAGGCGACGCCGCCGGATCTGCGCGCCGAAGCCTCGGTGGCCAAGCGCTCGAACTCGAAGGCGGCCTAGCAGCCGCGACGCGAATAAACGCCGTCCCCGGAGCGATCCAGGGGCGGCTTTTTTGTGCCCAAATCCCAACCTGAACAAGTGCCTGCGAGCGCCTCAAAAACACCCTTGCATGGCCATAATTCTTTATTTGCGGCGGCTGCGATCTCTCTGCTAGATCATTCGGCTTTGTAATGAAACCGTCACAAAGTGCAGTTCCTTAGGTCGTTTCAACCGCTTGGAGTATTTCGCATGAGTGTCGCAAGACGGGGCGTAGCAATTGCGCTTGCCGGGATCATCGCCGTATTGGGGGCAGATCTCGTCGCGGCGCAGGGCAAGAAGAAGCACGAAGAAGAGACCAGCAAAGAAACATCGAAAACGCCGGCGCCTGATCTGGTCATCGTCGATTCCGAGACGGTCATCAAAGCCGGCGGCTGCGATGTCGGCGACCCGCTGATCACCGGCACCATCGCCATCAAGAACCGCGGCGATGCGCGGGCCGACCGCCTGCTCGCCAAGCCGATTTCAGCCGTCTACATCCCCGAGACGCTGGACGTCAAGGACGAGGACATCGTTCCGAACGCGCTGCAGCCGCTCGAGCTGTTCTCGACCGACATCCTGGCCGGCAAGGGCGTCGTCAAGACCGGCCGCGGCTTCGAGGGGCAGCGCAAGGTCTATGTCGTCGTCGACCCATATAATGAGATCCCCGAGAGCAACGAAAAAAACAACCTGATCGTCCGCACCGTTACCTTCAAATGTAAATAGTCCGGCCTCATCGAGTGGCCCGGCGCGGATCGCTCTGGGCCATTCGATGCTTCGGGGACATCAATGTCCCATTAACGCCTCTTGCGGTCTCGTTTACCCTTTTATTCAAATTTCGTTCTAATCCGTTTCAAATTGCACCATTTTCGTCCCAGCATTTTCTCGAATGACTGGGATCTCACATCATGGGACGACATCTGTCTTGCCTCCTCGCCGCGCTGATCGTCAGCGCGTTCGCGCTCCTGGCTCCGGCAAGCGCCGAAGCCGCCTCCTATCCGACCGCATTCGCCCCCGCCCTCAGCGAGGCCAGCTTTCTCAAGGCCGGCTATTATGGCGGCTACCGCGAAGACAAATCCTATGACGATTACGACCGCCGCTACGACGACGACAATGGCGATGACGGCGACGAATACAAATACAAGCGCCGCTACCACCATTGCGGCGGTGCCGGCTACCGCCAGAAATATGTCTGCGAGAATAACGAGCCGCGTTGCTTCCGCCAGCGCGAGTGCATCTGGTATTTCGGCCGCGAATATTGCCGCTATGTCCGCAAATGCGTCGGCGGCGAGAAATACTGCAAATGGATCACGGTGCCGTCCGGCTACAATTCCTGCGATTGACCGCCGCAAACCTTGCCAATTCGTCCTCTCCTCCTCTGAGCGCGAGCCCTTCCGGCCCGCGCTTTTTTCTGTCCGCCTTGGCAGCGCGCGTAAGCATTTGCACCAACTGACCGCTTGGCTTGACAAGCCGCCCCGGGCCGTCTAGAACTTTTCCAGAACATCAACCCCTTGCATCTCCCATGCGCTGGCCTGGCATGTGGAAAAGCCCGGGCGCGTTGCGGCATGGCCCGGCGCCGGGCGCTAGAATGCCAGCCGAATCGTAAGGGATAGAGAGGCACGTCATGGCCGGTTCGGTGAATAAAGTCATATTGGTAGGCAATCTCGGCGCCGACCCGGAGATCCGCCGCACGCAGGACGGCCGTCCGATCTGCAACCTGCGCATCGCCACGTCCGAGAACTGGCGCGACAAGGCCACCGGCGAGAAGCGCGAGAAGACCGAATGGCACCGCGTCGTCATCTTCAGCGAGCCGCTCTGCAAGGTGGCCGAGCAATATCTGAAGAAGGGCGCCAAGGTTTACATCGAGGGCCAGCTTCAGACCCGCAAATGGGAAGACCAGGGCGGCCAGGAGCGCTTTTCGACCGAAGTCGTGCTGCAGGGCTTCAACGGCGTCATGACCATGCTCGACGGACGCGCCGGCGGCGGTGGCATGAGCGAGGAAACCACCCCATATGACCGGGGAGGCGATGAACGCCGCTCCAGCGGCGGTCGCTCGCGCGGCGCTGACGCCGGCCCCAGCAGCAGCAGCAAGAGCTTTGACAAGGATCTGGACGACGAGATCCCGTTCTGAGGCGGTTGCGGCGCTCCCGGCTGAAGTCTGTTCGTATTGTCGCGGCCGGCACCCGCGCTGGTTGCTACCGCGTGATTTCGTGGCTATAGTCCGCCGCAAATCCCATCCACAAGCGAACGCATGCGTGTCGTGACGACGCGGAATTGAAACGTGGCGAAGACTTTCTCCGGCTGATCCATTGGCAGAAAAACCCCAACATAGCGGCGGCAGCGACGAAGGTTCGGACATCCGTCCGATCTCGATCGCGGCCGAGATGAAGCGCTCCTATCTCGATTACGCCATGAGCGTGATCGTGGCCCGCGCGCTGCCCGACGTGCGCGACGGCCTGAAGCCGGTGCATCGGCGCATCCTCTATTCGATGCACGAGCAGGGCTATGAATGGAACAAGCCCTACCGGAAATCCGCCCGCGTCGTCGGCGACGTCATCGGTAAATACCATCCGCATGGCGATCAGGCCGTCTATGACGCGCTCGTCCGCATGGCGCAGGATTTCTCCATGCGCCTGCTGCTGATCGACGGCCAGGGCAATTTCGGCTCGGTCGACGGCGATCCGCCCGCGGCCATGCGATATACCGAAGTCCGGCTGCAGAAGGTCGCCGGCGCCCTCCTGGACGATCTCGACAAGGACACCGTCGATTTCCAGGACAATTACGACAATTCCGAGCGCGAGCCGGTGGTCATGCCCGCGCGCTACCCCAATCTGCTGGTCAATGGCGCCGGCGGCATCGCGGTCGGCATGGCGACCAACATCCCGCCGCATAATCTCGGCGAAGTCATCGACGCCTGCATCGCCTATCTCGACAATCCGGCCATCACCATCGAAGAGCTGATCGAGATCGTCCCCGGCCCGGATTTCCCGACCGGCGGCCTCATCCTCGGCCGCGCCGGCATCCGGGCCGCCTATCACAAGGCGCGCGGCTCCATCGTCATGCGCGGCCGCGTCAGCGTCGAGACCGTGCGCAAGGAGCGCGAGGCGCTGATCGTCACCGAGATCCCCTATCAGGTGAACAAGGCGACGATGATCGAGCGCATCGCCGAGCTGGTGCGCGAGAAGCGCATCGACGGCATCTCCGACGTGCGCGACGAATCCGACCGCCAGGGCTACCGCGTCGTCATCGAGCTGCGCCGCGACGCCGTCGCCGATGTGGTGTTGAACCAGCTCTACCGCTTCACGACGCTGCAAAGCACCTTCGGCGCCAATATGGTCGCGCTGAATGGCGGCCGTCCCGAGCAGCTCAATCTGAAAGACATGATCCAGGCTTTCGCGCAATTCCGCGAAGTCGTGGTGTCGCGCCGCACCAAATTCCTCTTGGCCAAGGCCCGCGACCGCGCCCATGTCCTCGCCGGCCTCGCCATCGCCGTCGCCAATATCGACGAAGTCATCAAGCTGATCCGCAGCGCGCCCGATCCCTCGACCGCCAAGGACCAGCTCATGGAGCGCCATTGGCCGGCGGCGGACGTCGCCCATTATATCGCGCTGATCGACGACCCGCGCCACCGCGTCCAGGATGACGGCACCTATCGCCTCTCCGAGGTCCAGGCCCGCGCCATCCTCGATCTGCGCCTGCAACGCCTGACCGCCCTCGGCCGCGACGAAATCGGCGAGGAGATGCGCGCCCTCGGCGAGAGCATCAAGGATTATCTCGATATTCTGCGCTCGCGCGCCCGCGTCGTCACCATCATCAAGGACGAGCTCTTGGCGATCCGCAAGGAGTTCGCAACGCCGAGGCGCACCGAGATCGTCGATGTCGAGGCCGATGTCGACGACGAGGACCTGATCCAGCGCGAGGACATGGTCGTCACCGTCAGCCATCGCGGCTATATCAAGCGCGTGCCGCTGTCGACCTATCGCGCCCAGCGCCGCGGCGGCAAGGGCCGCTCCGGCATGGCGACGCGCGACGAGGATTTCGTCACCCGCCTGTTCATCGCCAACACCCACACGCCGCTCTTGTTCTTCTCCTCGCGCGGCATGGTCTACAAGATGAAGGTGTGGCGCCTGCCGGCCGCCGCGCCGCAATCGCGCGGCAAGGCGCTGATCAACCTGTTGCCGCTGCAGCAGGACGAATCCATCACCACCATCATGCCGCTGCCCGAGGACGAGACGACCTGGGCCAGCCTCAACGTGATGTTCGCCACCTCGATCGGCGATGTCCGCCGCAACGACCTCTCCGACTTCGTCGAAGTGCGCCAGAACGGCAAGATCGCCATGAAGCTCGACGAGGGCGCGGCGATCATCGGCGTCGGCATCTGCACCGAGAACGACAATGTGCTTCTGACCACGGCGGGCGGCCAGGCCATCCGCTTCCCGGTCTCCGATGTGCGCGTCTTCAAGGGCCGCGAGTCGAACGGCGTGCGCGGCATTAAGCTCGAAGGCGACGACAGCGTCATCTCGATGGCCATCCTGCGCCATGTCGAGGCCTCGCCCGCCGAGCGCACCGCCTATGTCAAGCAGGCGAGCGCCATCCGCCGCGCCGCGACCGGCGAGCGCCCGGCCGCCGATGAGCCCGATATGGGCGCCGAGGAAGGCACCGAAGGCGCCGAGGCGACCGCCGACCTGACCTCGGAGCGCTATGCCGAGCTCGGCGCGTCCGAGCAATTCGTGCTGACGGTCTCCGAAAACGGCTTCGGCAAGCGCACCAGCGCCTATGAATACCGCGTCTCCGGCCGTGGCGGCAAAGGCATCATCGGCATGATCGTCAATGAGCGCAACGGCAAGCTGGTCGCCTCATTCCCGGTCGAATATACCGACCAGATCATGCTCGTCACCGATGGCGGCCAGATGATCCGCTGCCCGGTCGAGGGCATCTCGATCGTCGGCCGCTCGACGCAGGGCGTGCGCATCTTCAACACCGCCGAGGGCGAGCGCGTGGTCTCGGTCCGCCCGATTTCCGATGACGGCACCGCGAACGGCAATGGTAACGGCAATGGCGAGAACGGCGACGAAGGCGGCGAGGCCGGGGACGCCGGCGAGCCGCCCGCTGGCGAATAGCGTCGGCGGGACGTGCGGATGCTCTTCCCTGCTGCTGTGACGAGGAAAGCATGAAGGCCGATCTGAATCAGACGGCGGAACTCGTGGTCGATGAGGCCTCCTTTCTGCGCTTCCTTAAGGCTTTGGCAGACGACTGGAACGACGAGGAGGCCAAGGAACGAGGTCAGCCATCCCATCCATACGGCCCGGGAGCGAACGGATGGGAGAATGGTACGATCGGCAATTTCCTTGAAGCGGCCGCAGCCTGGGCCAACGCTAGCCCGGCGGAAGCCAGCCGCATCGTCGAAACCGCCGCGGGAACTGTTTGGCAGCGGGTGGCGCAGATTCTCCTCGCGGGAAAGTTCTATGAGTAGGCTAGCGTCCTGGAAAAGCTCGACTCCCAATCTTTCGTGAGCGCGGATATGTCCATTCAACTCTATCTCACCTTCGTCCTCGCCTGCTTCGTGCTGGCGATCACGCCCGGCCCCAACATGTCGCTCTTCCTCGCAACCGGCACGGCCCACGGCACCCGCGCCGCCTTGATGACCGTGCTCGGCAGCGCCACGGGCCTCTCCATCCTCGTCCTCGCCGCTACGCTCGGCATGGGCTCGGTGATGAGCGCTGCCAGCCACTGGTTCGACGTTATCCGCTGGGTCGGCGCGGCCTATCTGGTCTGGCTCGGCTACAAGCAGCTGCGCGCCGCCTTCCGCAACGGCCCCGCCGGTCCCGTCCCCGCGCCGAGCCGTGGCCGCTGGTTCTTCCAGGGCGCCGCCGTCTCGCTCTCCAACCCGAAGGTGCTGCTCTTCCTCGGCGCCTTCTTCCCGCAATTCATCGACCCGGCCTCAGCCGTCGCGCCGCAGCTGGCGCTGATGGCCGTCACCTTCGTGCTGACCATCGCCGCGGTCGACGCCACGCTCGCAACGGCCGTCGGCTCGGCCAAGGACTGGTTCACCGGCCGCCGCCGCCGCGTCGCCGACGGCGCCAGCGGGCTGATGCTGGTCTGTGGCGGCCTCTGGCTCGCCGCGCGGAGGACATAGCCATGTCCCGCACCGTCTTCTATGCCGGCAGCTTCGATCCCGTCACCTTCGGCCATCTCGACCTGATCGCGCGGGCGGCGCGGCTGTTCGGCCGCGTCGTGGTCGGCGTCGGCGTGCATCACGGCAAAAAGCCGCTCTATTCGGACGACGAGCGCGTCGCGCTGCTGCGCCTCGAGATCGCCGCCCTGCCCGCCGCCCGCGGCATCGAGGTCGTCACTTTCGACACCCTCGTGGTCGACGCCGCCCGCGCCCATGGCGCCTCGGCCGTGCTGCGCGGCATCCGTGACGCCACCGACTTCGACTATGAAATGCAGATGTCCGGCATGAACGCCGCGCTGGCGCCCGATCTCGATACGATTTTCCTGCCCGCCTCGAGCGCCTACCGGCACATTGCCGCCACTTTTGTCCGCCAGATCGCGCAAATGGGCGGTGACGTCACCGCCTTCGTCCCGCCGGCGGTCGCCAAGCGCCTGTACGACAAGTTCAATTCGCCCGCCGCACCGTGAGCCGGCCCATCCATTCGGAGTTCGCCTGAGATGATGCGTATTTTCGGCCTCCTCTTCGCTTTTGCCGTGCTGACCGCCGCCAGCGTCCAGGCCGCCAGCAAGGACACCGTCTATCTCGACCTCAAAGGCGGCCGCGTCACCATCGAATTACGCCCCGACCTTGCGCCCAAACATGTCGAGCGGGTCAAGAAGCTCATCAAGGAAGGTTTCTATAACGGCCTGAAATTCCACCGCGTCATCACCGGCTTCATGGCCCAGACCGGCGACCCGACCGGCACCGGCGCCGGCGGCTCCAGCTATCCGGACCTGCCCGCCGAATTCACCAAGACGCCGTTCAAGCGCGGCACGCTGGGCGCCGCCCGCACCGGCAACCCGAACAGCGCCAACAGCCAGTTCTTCATCGTCTTCGAGGATTCGCCCCATCTGAACGGCCAGTACACGGTGTTCGGCGAGGTGGTTGACGGCATGCAGTTCGTGGACAAGATAAAAAAAGGGAACAGCTCCAGCGGCGAAGTCTTTAATCCCGATATCATCGTCAAGATGCAGCTGGCATCGGACGCAAAATAAGCGGGGCTAACCCCTCGATAACCAGAAAAGGATGACCCTCATGGCGACGATCAAAGATCCCGAAAACACGCTGATCATGGACATGACGCATGGCCGCGTGGTGATCGAAATGCTCGCCAATGTCGCGCCGAACCATGTCGCGCGCATCAAGGAGCTGGCGCGCAAGGGGTTTTACGACGGCATCGTCTTCCACCGCGTCATCGACGGCTTCATGGCGCAGACCGGCGACCCGACCGGCACCGGCATGGGCGGCTCCGGCCAGAAGCTGAAGGCCGAGTTCAACGCAACGCCGCATGAGCGCGGCATCGTCTCGATGGCCCGCTCCAGCGACCCCAATAGCGGCGACAGCCAGTTCTTCATCGTCTTCGGCGACGCCACCTTCCTCGACCGGCAATATACCGCCTGGGGCCGGGTGATCGAGGGCATGGAGAATGTCGACAAGATCAAGCGCGGCGAGCCGGTGAAGAATCCGGACAAGATCAACACGCTGCGCGTCGCCGCCGACCCGGCCTGACCGGGCCGTGCGCGTCGATGCGTTCGACTTCGAGCTGCCGGAGGCGCGCATCGCGCTCCGCCCGGCCGAGCCGCGCGAGGCGGCGCGTCTGCTGATCGTCGCGCCGGGCGGGGAGCCGGAGCTGGCGGACCGCCGGATGGCCGACCTCCCCGAGTTCCTGCGGCCGGGCGACGTGCTGGTGTTCAACAACACGCGCGTGCTGCCGGCTCAGCTCGTCGCCCGCCATCTGGGACGCCCCGAGGGCTCGACGCCGATCGGCATCACGCTGCATAAGCGGATTTCCGACACCGAATGGCACGCCTTCGCGCGGCCCGCGAAAAAACTCAAAACGGGCGACCGGCTGGCCTTCGGCCCCGATTTCCAGGCCGTCGTCCGTGAGCGCTTCGATGCCGGGGAACTGGCCCTTGTCTTCGACGCAGGCGATACCCCGTTCGAGACCCGCCTCGCGGAACACGGCAAGATGCCGCTGCCGCCCTATATCGCCTCGCGCCGCCCCGCCGATGCGCGCGACCTCGACGACTACCAGACCGTCTTCGCCACCGAACCAGGCGCCGTCGCCGCGCCGACCGCCGGCCTGCACTTCACCGACGCGCTGAACGCCAAGCTCGCCGCCGCCGGCATCGGCACCGCCCTGCTGACCCTGCATGTCGGCGCGGGCACCTTCCTGCCGGTCAAGGCCGAGGACACCGCCGATCACCGCATGCATGCCGAATGGGGCACCCTCTCCGCCGAAACCGCCGCCCGCCTCAACTCCGCGCGGGCGGAAGGCGGCCGCATCGTCGCCGTCGGCACCACCTCGCTGCGCCTGCTCGAAAGCGCCGCCGCCGAGGATGGCCGCATCGAGCCGTTTTCCGGCGATACGGCGATCTTCATCACGCCCGGCTACCGCTTCAAGGCTGCGGACCTGCTCATCACCAATTTCCATTTGCCGCGATCCACCCTATTTATGCTGGTCTCCGCATTCTCGGGTCTGGATCTCATGCAACGCGCCTATGCCCACGCCATCGCCGACGGCTACCGCTTCTATTCCTATGGCGATGCCTGCCTGCTCGCGCCCGAACCCTTGCGCGCATGACGACGCCCTTCGCCTTCACCCTGAAAGCCCAGGACGGGGCCGCGCGCCTCGGCGAGATCACCACCTCGCGGGGGGCCATCCGCACGCCCGCCTTCATGCCGGTCGGCACGGCGGGCACCGTCAAGGCGATGCTGACCGACAGCGTCAAGGCGACCGGCGCCGACATCCTCCTCGGCAACACCTATCATCTGATGCTGCGCCCCGGCGCCGAGCGCGTCGCCCGGCTCGGCGGATTGCACCGTTTCATGAACTGGACCGGCCCGATCCTCACCGATAGCGGCGGCTTCCAGGTGATGTCGCTGTCGCAGCTCAGAAAAATCTCCGAGCAGGGCGTCACCTTCCAATCCCATATCGACGGCGCCAGCCATACGCTCACCCCCGAGCGCTCGATCGAAATCCAGACCCTGCTCGGCGCCGACATCCAGATGCAGTTCGACGAATGCACGCCCTTCCCGGCGACCTCGGAGGCCGCCCGCTCATCCATGGAACTGTCGCTGCGCTGGGCCGAGCGCTCCCGTGCCGCCTTCGCCGAAATGGCCGGCCCGCATCAGGCGCTGTTCGGCATCGTCCAGGGCAGCATTTTTCCCGATCTGCGCGCCCGCTCCGCCGCCGCGCTGACGGCGATGGATTTCCCAGGCTATGCCATCGGCGGCCTCGCGGTCGGCGAGGGACAGGCCGCGATGCTCCGCACGCTGGAGACGACCACGCCGCTGCTTCCCGCGCACAAGCCGCGCTATCTGATGGGCGTCGGCACGCCCTCCGATCTCGTTGCCGCCATCGCGCGCGGCGTCGACATGTTCGACTGCGTGATGCCGACCCGCTCCGGCCGCCACGGCCAGGCTTTCACCTGGGCGGGGAAAATGAATTTACGCAATGCGAGCTATGCCGAGGACAGCCGCCCGCTCGATGAATCCAGCGCCTGCCCGGCCGCCCGCGACTATTCCCGCGCCTATCTGCATCACCTGTTCAAGGCCGGTGAAATCCTCGGCGCGATGCTGGTGAGCTGGGCGAATGTCCATTTCTATCAAGACCTTATGGCCGAAGCACGCCTCGCCATCGCCGAACGGCGCTTCGCCGCCTTCGCCGAACGGGTCGCCGCCGCCTATCCCCCGGCGACGCCCGGCGCCGACGATGCCGAACGGCCATAGTCTGCGGACAGCCGCGAAAACCTTCCGCTAAAGGGTTAACGCCGTCGCCGTCGCCGTGCTATGGGAGGCGCGGGGAGCCCGCACTCGCGTGGCGGGACGTCTAGGGGAGGTCTCGGCAATGCGCCTAGCTGCAGCCATTATATTGTCTGTCCTATCCACCATCGCCTCAGCGGCCGACCTGCGGGCGACACCGGCAGTCGCCGCCGAACGCGCCGATGCGCTGCAATGCGGCCCGGCGGTGACAATCGAAAATGCCGATGCGTCCGGCGCGATCACGGCGAAGGCCCAGGCCGATGCCGATGCGCTCGCGGACCGCCTCGCCGAGCTGCCGGACGCCGCCAAGGCAAGCGTCGCCGCGCTGGCGAGCACGCACGGGGCGGACGAAGCGCTCGTCCGGCGCGCCTATTTTGGCGCGGTCTGCGCCCGGCTCGCCGAGAAAACCGTGGCTCCCGGCGATGCCAAATCCGCGCTGACCGCCGTCGCCACCGCACTCGGCGTCGCCTATCCGGGGCCGGAGACCGGCGCGTCCGCCGAAGCCAAGCCGGTGGAGGCCGCGCCCGCCGCGCCGGAAGCCGCGCCCGCGGCGCCCTCGCCCGCTCCCGAGCCGCAAGTCGCGACCGCTCCCGAGCCGACGAGCCCTGCCCCGGCCGCGCCGGAGGCTATACCGGCATCGCCGCAAGCGGCTGCCGCGCCGGAAACGGCAAGCCCCAGCCCCGCGCCAGCTCCCGAGGTCGCTCCGAGTGAGCCGCAGCCGGCCGCTCAGCCTGCGCCCGAAGCAACGCCCGCGCCGCCGCAAGTCGCGGCCGGACCGGACGCTTCACCGGCGGAGCCGCAGCCGTCCGCCAGCCCCGCGCCGAGCGAGAATCAGCCCGTGGCCGCGGCCGAGCCGCCCTCCGCTCCCGCTCCGCAGGACAGCGCTCCGGGCGCCCTGCCGCAGGCCGGCCAGAGTGCCCCGGCCGCCGAAACGCCCGCGCCGAGCGAGACGGCCGCCGCGCCGAGCCCTGCCGCTCCGGAACCGGCGCCCGTCGCAGCCGCGCCTGAAGCCGCCGCACCGCCGCCTCCGCCCGTTGCAATGGCTCCGGCACCGGATGGCGCGACGCCCGCACCGGAAACCAAGGCCGCCGCTCCCGGCGGCAGCGTCACCGGCACGCTGGGCGAGGAGGAATGCCGCGCGCTCGGCGTGCTGAGCAATTGCCCCGATCTCAACCTGGCGCTCGACCGGCTGCTGGAAAAGCCGCTCGAATTCAACCGCCCCGACACCATGCTGCTCGGCCGCAAGACCGAGATCGCCCTCGTCCTGCGCACCGACTGGCAAGGCAAGGATCTGCCCGCCGAAGTCTCGGAGGAGCTGAAGGGCCTGCCCGGCGCGGTGCAGCAGGGCATCAGCAAGATCACCCGCGTGATGTCGGCCGAGCTGACCGGCCGCGATTTCGACATCACCCCCTCCGCGCGCCAGGAGCGCACGGTGGTGCCGCCGCAGCCGGTGAGCTGGAACTGGCAGGTCTCGCCGACCGAAACCGGCACTGACAAAACCCTGAAATTGCGGCTCTACGCCCATTTGCAGGGCCCGGACGGCACCATGCCGCCGCTGCTGGTGAAGACGCTCGACGCCAGCATCAAGGTCGACGTGACGACATGGGATTGGCTGGTGATCCAGGCGCGCACGCTGGAGCCGGTCTATGCCATCGGCGCGGCGCTGATCGGGCTGTTGACGGCGATCCTGACCTATTTCCTTGCGCGCAGAAGCGAGCCTGCGAGCGCGGGCGGCGCGCCGCACTCGGGCGGCGGCACGACCGATGCCTCGACGCGCTATAGCGGTCCGGTGATCGGCGACCTCGGCCAAAGCGCCACGGACAGCCGCCCCGCTCCCGCCGCCAAGGCTCCAGACGCCCCCCCGGCCGCCGCCGCGGACCAGGACGCCCTGCCCGCCCCCGCCGCCGTACCGACACCGGCGAGCGATAGCGTGCCGCCGGCCGCCGCGCCAGACGCCGAACCGGAGCCGAAGAAAGAGTGACCATGGCCCGGCGGCGCAATCGACGCGCCGCCGGGCTGATCGCTTTCAGACTATAATGTGAGTTGCGGTGCTTGCTCTTTAAATAAAGAATGCAAAATTCACTCAGTCGTAAATATAAAGATCCTTCACGAGCCAGAATAGGATTATAAAATACAGAACCAGACTTGGGATTACGATACCTAATCCAATCTTCGACATGCCCTGAAGGTCCCCACCTGTCCAAACACTGTGGACGCGGGGAGTCTTAATTGGGGCGAAATCGGTGCGCAATCAGATTTCGGTATGGGCATCCACCTATCCTCCGCCCGTGACCTTTTTGATGAAGCCATAAGCAGGCCGTCCCCTCTCCGAGGCCGCGCAGCGCGATCGACGTTCTTATTTTGTTCACCTCGCCACCGGCCAACTCTACGGCTTTACAATAGGGGGAAACCTCGCTATCTCACGGTTAGGAATTGGGGCGTCGCCAAGTGGTAAGGCAACGGGTTTTGATCCCGTCATTCCTAGGTTCGAATCCTAGCGCCCCAGCCAATTTCAATTCCACGACCTTCCAAAGGCGTGCTTCCAAACATTGGAAAGCCTTAAAAACCAACGTGTGCGCGTCCAATCCCTTCCGCATTGGTCCATTGGCATCCATAAAATATGTTGGTAAAGCGGTTGGTACCTTTGATAGTACCAACCGCGAGCGGGGGCTTTGATACCAACATGGCTTTGACAGACACATTTTTGCGGGCAGCAAAGGGGCGTGAAAAACCCTGGAAACTGGCGGATGGCGGCGGTCTTTTCATATTGGTGCAGCCGGACGGCAAGCGATATTGGCGCCTCTCGTATCGATTCGCAGGCAAGCAAAAGACGATGGCGCTCGGCGTCTACCCACTTGTGACCCTCAGCGCTGCTCGGAAGGCCCGCGATGCGGCAAAGCTGCAGCTCGCCGAAAACATCGACCCCGGGGAAGTGCGCAAACTCGAAAAGATGGCACTGACGCATGCGGCAGATCGGTCAATCGAGGCTGTCGGCCGAATGTGGCACGAGAACAAGAAAGCGTCGCTGGCGCCGCGATACGCCGGCCAGATCATGGACCGGCTCGAAGCGGATGTTTTCCCCGTAATCGGGAAGCGTTTGATTGCCGACATCACAGTGCCTGAGCTGCTGCAGATGTTGCGCAAGATCGAGGCGCGCGGTTCGCTGGTGATGGCGAAGCGGGTCCGGGAGCACGTCAGTCAAATTTTTCGTTTTGCGGTATCTGAGGGCATTATCCCAAAGGCGGAAAATCCGTGCGATCATCTTCTGGGATCGCTGAAGCCTTCGCCTAAGGTGAAGCCGCGCGGCCGGGTTCACCTGAATGAGCTGCCAGAATTATTGCGCGCGATTGACGGTTACGATGGCGAGGCAACGACCCGCCTTGCCTTGAAGCTTGTCATTCTGACTCTGACTCGGACCACCGAAGTGCGTGGCGCGCTGTGGGCAGAATTCGAAGGTCTCGACACGGCGGAACCGCTTTGGCGCATCCCCAAAGAGCGAATGAAGATGGCCCGCGAGCACTTAATTCCATTGCCCAAGCAGGCCGTGGCGATACTGGACGAGCTGCGCCCCCTCACCGGGTGCTCACCGCTTTTGTTCACATCGCCGGCACGCGAAGGCATCATGTCCAATAACACCATGCTCTTCGCATTGTATCGGATGGGTTATCACTCTCGGATGACGACGCACGGTTTTCGCGGCATCGGATCCACGATCCTTAATGAGCGCGGTTTCGATTCCGATGCGATCGAGCGCCAACTCGCGCATGACGATGACGACAAAATCCGCGGCGCCTATAATTCGGCCGAATATCTACCGGAGCGCCGCGCCATGCTGCAGTGGTACGCCGACCACCTCGACGTGGTGAAGGCTGCCACCCCGGGCGACAAAGTCGTTTCGCTTCCTGTCATAAAAAAGCTGTCCAAGGCCTTCCGGGGATAGCGAAAAAAGGCGCTTGCTATCCAAGGAGGAATCACAAAAAATGTCGGTGCGCCACGGCACACCAGCCCGTCGCGCTGTGTGTCGAGCGGATCGTTCAATGTCCCGCTCCCCCTGTGTTCCACCTCGTACCCAGTAGGAGCTCGATATGGCTGATGCGCCACTGCGCAAATTTTTGCGCCTGCCCGCGGTAGAAGCGGCAATCGGAAAAAAGAAATCGTGGCTTTACCGCGCCGTTGAGGCAGGCGAGTTTCCGCGCCCCATCAAGATCGGATCGGCAACCGTTGTGTGGGACGCCGCCGAAATCGGCGCGTGGCAGGCGCAGCGCATCGCTGAGCGCGATCAGGCCGCCGCCGATGCGTGACCCTCTAGACACGGCAACGCCGCCGCGGGCGCGATCCCGGGCGGCGCTGGCAGGCATATATCGGCAGACGAGCCCCGCCAAAATAACTGCGACGCTGGCTGACGTCAATCCGCGTAGATCTGGGCGGGGGCGCTGAGCGCATGCTCGACGATTCGGAGTTGGACCGCCTCGCGTTCGAGGCGGCGGCGGCGGCGATGGTTGCGTCGAGGCCACGCAAGCGCAGTGGCAAGGCTGTGGCGCCCGAGGGCCAGATCGAGGCAGCGCGGGAATTGGCGCGGGGCCGCGAGGACGAAATCGCCCGGTTATGCGGCGTGTGGGGCGGCTCAGACGGATCAACGGAGATCCTGGCGCTGATCGCGGCGGCTCATCCGGCCGAGCAAAACGGGGGGATCGCCGATATGGATCTCGCCGGGGCGGCCGAAATGGTGCTGTGGCGCGTCAAGATGCGCGATGAGTTCAAGGCCAAGGCCGAGGCGAAGCCGGCACCGGCAAAGGCCCCGGAGGCGAAGCGGCCGCGCGGGCGCTCGAGGACGGCCGACTCGGTGTCGCAACCCGACCGCGTTGCCGCGCCGCCAGCGCTCCATGGCGAGATCGTCGGCACCGTCTCTCAAGATGCTATCGCAACTGCATTTGTCGGGACGGCGGACGGGCGCCTACTGTACTGCCACAGCGAAGGCCGATGGTTTTTTTGGGAGGGGCATTGGTGGCACAAAGATGAGCGCCAGCTCGCCTTTCATTTCGCGCGAAAAGTGGCCCGCGAGCTGTCGGAGCGGCTGGGTGACGATGATCAAAAGGCGATTCGGCGGGCAACATTCGCAGCCGGCGTCGAGCGGTTTGCTCGGTCCGACCCGTTTGTAGCGCGCACGGCCAGCGATTGGGACCGCGACCCTTGGCTACTCGGAACGCCGGGCGGCACTGTCGACCTCAAGACGGGCGTTCTGCGGCCTGGTGATCCCGCTGACGGTATCACCAGGGTGACTGCTATTCCGCCTGCCGACAAAGCAAATTGCCCGATCTGGCGAACGTTTCTGAGGGAGGCCACGGCCGGGGATGGTGAGCTCGTGCGCTACCTCGCCCAGATCTGCGGATATTGTCTCACTGGCGTTGTCCGCGAACACATCCTGCTGTTCCTCTACGGGCCGGGCGGAAATGGCAAAACGACGTTCCTGCGCGTGCTCACGGACATCCTTGCTGCGTATGCGATGATGGCGCCCATGACGACGTTCACGGCCGCGCCATACGATCAGCATCCGACTGACCTGGCGATGCTGCGCGGTGCCCGTCTCGTCACAGCAATTGAGACGGAAAGCGGCCGCGCATGGGCCGAGGCGCGCATTAAACAGGTGACGGGCGCCGACCCCATAACGGCGCGGTTTATGCGCCAAGACTTTTTCACCTATGTGCCCCAGTTCAAGCTGCTGACCGGCGGCAACCACGTGCCGACGTTACGGAACGTTGACGATGCGATTAGGCGACGCGTCCGAATCATCCCGTTTCAGCACAAGCCGGTGACGGCGGATACGGCACTGCCGGAAAAGTTGCGTGGCGAGTATCCCGCTATACTCCGTTGGATGATCGAAGGCTGCGCTGACTGGCTCGCCAACGGCCTCGTTCTGCCGGCTAGCGTGGCAAGCGAGACGGCGACTTACCTGGACACGCAGGCGGCCGTCTCGGAGCCGTTCGCGGAGTGGCTAAAGGAGTGCTGCGAGCTGGCGCCGGGCGGCACCCGCTTTGAGGCGTTTGCCGCCCACCTCTTCGACTCTTGGCGCGCGTTTGCATCGAACGCAGGTATCGATTCTGGCAGTCAAAAAGCGTTTGCAAAATCGCTTGAAAATGCGGGCTGTGTCTCGCATCGAGGCGCGAAGGGCGTTCGTAAGTGGCTGGGAATACAGCTGAAAATTTCGCTTGGGTGACGCATATGACGCATGGTGACGCATTTTCCGCTTATACGCTCACGTACGCGCGTATGAGGCGATAACCGGGGAATGCGTCACCATGCGTCATATGCGTCACCCGGCGGGCATAAGGAGTGAAAGGACGCGAGCATGAACGAGCAAGGCAGATTGTTGACCGTGAACCATGTGCCGGCGGCGCCGGGCTACAAGGTCATCAAGAACATTGATGTGCAGGAAATGCAGGCGCTGCTGAACGATCCGCGCCGCTGGCCGTCCTGGCCATGCCGCGACGTTATCGCCTGGCGAATTGAGCATCGCCGCAGCCAGGCCGGCGACGGCTTTGACGCGGTGACGCCCATCACCGTCATCGGCGACGACAGTGGCGCGATCCTGTGCCCTGACGGCAGCGTCGATGACGAAGGAACCAAGTTCGAGACCATGAGGCATTTTCTGACGGCGAGGCTCGTTGGACATGGGTGACAGGATGCAGATCAACGAACCAGCCGCCGAGCGCATCGCCGGCGCGATCGTGATGCTGGCCTATCGCCACGAACCGCTGGCCAGCTCCGCCTCGATGGCAGCCGGCGCGCTGCTGGCAGCCATCAATCTCAAGCTTGCCTCAGCGAGCGCGGCGGAGACTGCGGCCTGGCTCGATGAAGTCGGCGCCGCGCTGATCGAGCAAGCGCTCGCCGGTGGCTGAGTTGTGGGCCCGGGGGGATGCCAAGCTTTTTCGTCGCCAAGCCATGACCGGCGCGCATCCTGCATTTGCACCGAAAGCGATTTTCGAAGGGGGAGATCAATTTTCCCCCGAAGGGGGAAACGATGCCAAAAACGATGCCGTCCGAAGGAAGATCAAATTTTGATGATGAGAAAAAAACCATGAGCCAGCAGTCGGATGTAGGCCGCCGCGTTGCCGCCGTCATTTTGCGGATGTTGGCGAGGCTCGAGCGGGAGCATGGCCTCGCCGCCGCAGACCTCGCCGCTGGCGCCATGGAAGCTGGGATTTTGCATCACCTCGGCGCTAAAGGTTTTCCGGCGACGGCGAGCTTCGCGGCCAACACGGCCGAGGGGATCTTGTTGAAAACCTTGACGGAAGGCGTTGCCAGCAACGGGCGTCCGCATTGACGGCGGGACTTGAGCGGTGCAGATTTGATTCGCTCATTGACGACCCTTTAGGCGCCCCGGCGCGCGCGGGATGCCCGCGCCGGGGTTCTCTTTGAATCTCATGAGCAACGATGCGGACTTCGCCAGTGGGACGCTGCGCGGGGAACCTGCGGGATGCAGAGCCATCGCCACCCCCCTGTGATTTACCCGCTCCACGCGGGCGAGCGAAACGCCGGCGGGATGCTGGACGCCGCGAGCCAGGCGCGAGCTGACGCAAGACCGCAATCCATGACTTTCCAAAATCGTGAACAGCGCCCGGCGCTGGCCTCCGTTTTTCCTGAAATCAAAGCCGCCATCGACGAAAATTCGAAGGCCTTCGACGAATACCGATCGACGAGCCAAGCAATCCAGGCCGACCTGGTCGACCGCATAGAGACGATCGAGGCTAAGGGGGCAAACCCCAGAAATCCCGGCGCGGGCGGCGATGCCGAAGCCCGCGAGCACAAAGCGAGGTTTGAGGCTTGGCTCCGGAAGCCCAGCGATCCTCGAACGATCTCTGCACTCGGCGAATTTCAAGACGGGCTCGCTAAGAAGGACATGACCATCGGAAGCGATCCGAACGGCGGATTCGCCGTCCCGCAGCAGATCGCCGCTGACATCGAACGCCTCGAGCTGAAACTTTCGCCGGTGCGCCGCCTCGTGAAGATCGTGCAGGCGGGAACTTCCGACTTTCATCACATCGTCAGTGTTGGCGGAACGGAAAGCGGCTGGTCGAGCGAGACCGGCACGCGCTCGGCGACAGCGACGCCGCAGCTGCGCGACGTCGCGCCGACGCAGGGTGAGCTCTACGCTTATCCGACAGTTAGCAACTGGTCTTTGGACGACGTCTTTTTTGATCTTTCGGCGTTCCTGACCGAGGAGATAGCAACCGAATTCGCCTTCCAGGAAGGTCTCGCGGTTATCAGCGGCAACGGATCCAACAGGCCTACTGGGATGCTGAACACCACTCCGGTGCTGACCGCCGACGGCGCCTCGCCGCTGCGCGCGCAGGATGCGTACCAATATGTCAATTCGGACGCCGATGTGGACGATTCGCCTGCGCCGATCGGCATTAGCGCCAATGCCCTCATCGATCTCGTTTACACTGTCAACAGCGCTTACCGGTCGAATGCCAACTGGATCATGAACAGCGCCACGGCCGGCGCCATCCGCAAGCTGAAGACTGCCGATGGCCGGTATATCTGGGGCGATTCCCTGATTGTCGGTCAGCCGGCGTCGCTGCTCGGCTATCCGGTGGAAATCATGGAGCAGATGCCGGACATCGGCGCCAACGCGTTCCCTGTCGGGTTCGGTGATTTCAGGCGCGGTTATCTACTCATGGACCGCGTAGGCTTGCGCATCACGCGCGACGAGGTGACGACGCCTGGTCTGACCAAATTCTATGTGCGCCGCCGCGAGGGCGGCAGGCCGCTGAACAATGATGCGGTGAAATTTCTTCGCACGATCCAGTAGTTAGCTGGCATCGGCGCGTCGCGGCGACGGGGGGATGCACAAGCTTTTCCCCGTCGCCTCGGACACCGGCGTGAGACTGCAAAAACTCTAAACCGTAAGAATTTCGCGTTTTGCGTGTAAGGAATCCCCCTCATGACCATGGCACGCTGGCAGTCGACCATCGTCGACAGCAAAGGCAATGTGCTGCCCGCCGCACAGATTACCGTTCGGCGCGAAGTACCGGGCGCGCCGCTGGCTCGGATCTATTCCGACCGGTCCGGCGCAACGCCGCTCGGCAATCCGTTCCCGGCCGATAGCGAGGGTTTTGCCGCCTTCCATGCGCCGGGCGGGGCTTATCGGATTACGGCCCAGCTCGGCACCGTGTCGCGGACCTGGCGCTATGTCGCCATGGGCCTCATGGCCGAGCGGGACTTCGTCGATGCATTCCTGCCACGCGGCGCATGGGCGGGCGGCACGACCTACGCGCAGAATGATCTCGTTTCGCATGACGGCTTCGCTTTCGTCTCGAACGGGAGCGGCAATGTCGGGAACGAGCCGCAAGTGTCTGGCTCGCCTGCGGCGCCTTCATCGGATGCCGACTGGACGCATGTCGGGACGATGGGAACGAGCGGCGCGGACGGTGCGCCCGGCGCCTCCGATGTGGTCGGCACTTCGACATCATCGGTTGCCATCGGGACCGGCACGAAAGCGTTCACCGTGGCGGAGACGGATCGGGGCTGAGGCGTCGGCGCTCGATTGCGCGCAAGCAGCGCCGCAAATCCGTCTGTGAACTTCATGGAAGGCGTCATCACCAGCTATAGCGGGACGGCGCTCGAAGTGCTCGTCGATCTCATCGGCGGCGGCGGAACGCACGCTGACTGGACCTTCAGCATCGCCGGCCAGCGGGGCATGCAGGGCGAGCAAGGGGAACAGGGGGAGCAGGGCGAGCAAGGCGCGTCTGGCGCCGACGCTCCCATCATCGTCTCGTTGCAAGTCTATCTCGCCAATGAGAATGTCGTCATCTCGAATGCAGCTGGTGGCGTTGCCTTCCGCGTTCCGGCTGATCTGGACGGGTTCGAACTTGCCGGCGTCGGTGCATCGGTGGCGACGCCCGGCACGACCGGAAATCTTGACATTCAGGTTCGGAACGCCATGCAGGCGGCCGACATGCTCTCGACAGCCATGAGGATTGAGAGCGGCGAGAGCGGTACGCAGACGAGCGCGCAGCCCGGCACGATTGACACGGCGAACGATGACGTCGCGACCGGCGATCTGATCGTGATCGACGTCGACACGGTGCAATCCTCGCCGCCAATGGGGCTGATCGTGGATTTGAAGTTTGAGGCTTCGTGATGATGCAACCGCGCATTGTTCATGTACGGCGTCGCCCACGGCCTGCGCCGCTACCGGCTTCCATGAGATTTCTATATGCCGCAGACGGCGGTAGCGTCCTGCAAGTGGGCTACCCTGGCACGGCGTCAGATGCAGATCGAAGGCGTTTTACTCTGTCGTGTTGGGTAAGAAATCTCGCTGGTGACGATGGCACCGGCGCGGCGATCTTTGCACTTACCGGAGATTTCTCTGCCATTAGTCTTGCCGCCATTACCGGGTTGCAAGTTAGCTACGCTGCCGGCGGATTAGACGGAGCGATTTACTCTGGCATTCCTAATGACGTTTGGTCTCACTTTGTGTTTCAGCTCGACACATCGCAGGCAGTTGAAGCCGATAGGCTCAAAGTGTTCAAGGACAACGCCGAGATATTTCCGCTTGATCCGGTTGTCATGACGCAGAACCGGCTGTCGGCGTTCTTCCTTTCGGGTGCGGCTCTTAGCCTTGGTGCTCTCTTCCCCATAGCCGGAAAGCTGGCATTCGTGGACATATGCCCCGGCAACATTTATGCGCCGTCGTCATTTGCTGCGGATGTCAGCGGCGTATGGTCAGCTCGGATGGCGCCTTCGGTGAGCTACGGCACCCTCGGCAGCAGATACGATGGCTCGGACGGTTTCAACGATACCAGCGGCAACGGCCTGCACCTGACGGATATCGGCAACCCTGACCCGACCGTCGCCTTGGATTTCGCGGACCTGCCGCCCTATGCGTGAGCCGCTATCAAGAAAACGCCGCCCGTGAGGCTTGCCTCACGGGCGGCACGGCCATCGGCGATCAGTCGATGCAGGCTCGAAATGAATGGTCGAGCTCGCGCTCGATTTCCCCAACCAGGAATATCGCGCTGGCCACGTGCTCGCCGTTGTTCTGGCAGTCGGCCGCGCCAGCCAGCACGACACGCAGCGATTTGCTGAGCGACATGAGGCGGCTGGCGGCTTGCTCGTATTCGGCTTCGGATTGAGAGGGGAATTCGTCGGTCACCATCAGGATATCTCCACACACATCCACGTATATCCACTAATGTGTACGCATAGGAAATTGTGGCGTCAATACGTAGTCATTATGCTGCTGGCATGGCTACGAAACGCGACGAACAGCGAAGCAAGAAGCGCCTGCACTCCATGGCGATAAGGCTCGATGACGAGATGAAGGACGATCTGCGCGCCATTGCGGACGAGCAAGGGCGCCCCGTCGCGAACCTCATAGTTTTCGCATTGCGGGAATGGCTCGCGGACCAGCGGGCAAAAAAAAACCCGCCGCAGAGCTGATCCGCGACGGGCTTGGTTTTGGGCGCCACTGGCGGCGCTGCTAGGCCGTGGCCGCCGCATACTCGTTTGCATCCCAGCGCCGTTTCGCCGGCGCCTTCCGCAACCCTGCTTCAATGCATCCGGCGTAGCAGCTGATCTCGCCAGCGACGACGCGCGTTGCAATGGCCGGGTGGTCCGCTTGCAGCCGCGCGAGGTAGTAGGCGGCGCTGCCGCGCTTTGCAGCCACTGCAACGGCTTGCGGTGCAGGCGCTGCAACAGCGTCCGCATCCGGCGTTGCAACGTCCTGAGCAGGCGTTGCAATTGCATCCTCGCGGCGGCGCGGTGCAAGGCCGAGCGCCAGGAAGATGAAGCCGCCCAGCTCGAGGCCGAGCGGCAGGATCAGCGGCAGGTATAGCCGGACGTCGCCGGCGTCGATGCCGAGCACGGCCGCCAGGCGCTCGGCGCCGGGATCCGCTGCGGTGACGGGTGCGGTCGCCACGAGCGCGCTGCGGGCTTCCGCGACAGCCGTTTCCGCTGCCCGGCATTTTGGGCCGCGCTTCACAGAGCAGCAAAAGCGCATCCACGCGCGTCAGCTGAATCTCGCGCGGCGGCATCTCACACGCGAGCAGAAGCGTGAGCTGATTGCGGCGGCGCTGGTGGAAGATCCGCGTAAGTCAGATAGGCAGCATGCGGAAGAGTTGGGGGTGAGCCATCCGCTAGTTGGTAGTGTTCGAGAAGAAATACAATCGAAAGCTGATGATGGAAGCAATTTCCATCGTCAACCAATGATTACGCGAAATGGCCAAGAACGCGTCAGGGTTGCGCCCCAGCGCGAGCCATCCCCGTCGCCATCACCAAGCTGGCAGCTTTCTGACGTTGCGCAGGATGCGGAACCGCGCGTCGCGGAGCCGAGCATCAGCATCAGCCACATTGGCCCAGTGATCGCCGGTGATGCGGAGCCGGCCCGGCCGATTGCTGAGGACGTGGTGCCGATGGCGCCGGCGTGGAGCATTCCCGCGCGGGAGGGCGCAACCCCGACGGCGACGAGGGCGGGGCGCGAGCTTTTTCGCCGCCAACTCCTGACCGGCGCGCATCCTGTGTTCGCGATGAGAGCAAAAACCCGAGTGGGAGATCAAATGTCGGTGCGCGGGACGCGCGTTCCAATGGCGTCCGCAGGCTTCCCCGAAAATCGTTGGTATTGGAGTTGGTGATTTTATTTTTTACACCAACTAACCATCTGAAATAACTAAGAAATATCGAATAATGTTGCTCCTAGCGCCCCAGCCAGCCGAATCCCGGTGGCATCCAAAATCCCCCAAAACTCATCGCCGCAGATTCCGAGCCGATCAGACGAACCGGCGAACCACGTCCAAGAGCCGGTCGCAGGAGCGGCCAAGGTTGCGTGCCGGTGCGGTTGCGACGCCGAGCAGGAGCCCGGATTCGGCGCCGCCGGGCGGGGCATACCAGGCTGAAAGCGGCGTCGGCGACATGCCGAATGCGGACAGCTCGCGCGCGATGGCCACGTCAGGTGCCCCCCTCGGCAGTTTGAGCAGCACGGCCAGACCCGGCGCGGCAACCCGATCGGCGCCGGCGGATGCCTGCAAATAATCCAGCAGCGCCTGCCGCTTGGCGGCATAGGCGCGCTTGGTTCGCCGGAGATGGCGCATGTAGTGGCCCTCATGCATGAACGCGGCGGTTGCCAGTTGCACCGCGGGTCCGGGCGCCGGCGCGAGACAGGCCGACATCTCCGCGAAGCGGGCGATCAACTCGACCGGCGCGACCAGGAAGCCAAGCCGGACCGCCGGACTGATGGTCTTGCTGAACGAGCCGATGTGGATGACGCGTCCGTCCCGGTCGAGCGAGGCTAGCGCGGGCGCGGCCCGGCCGTACAGTTGCAACTCGCTCAGATAATCGTCTTCGATCACCCATGTACTGTTTGCGGCCGCCCATTCGAGCAGGCGAAGCCGCCGCTCCAGCGACAAGGTGTAACCGAGCGGTGCCTGCTGGCCTGGGGTCACGACGACGAGCCTGGCGCCCGGATGATGGCGCAGCCCGTGATCGATATCGATGCCGCCGGCATCGACCGGGATCGGCGCGAGCGACAAGCCCGCAAGCTCGAGGCCCTTCCTGGTGAACGGGAAGCCCGGATTCTCGATCCAGGCGGTGTGGCCGCTAAGGCCGAGGACGTTGAGCGCGAGGCCGAGCCCCGCACTGAAACCGCTGGTGACGATGATTTGCGACGGCGAGCAATTGATGCCGCGCGCCAGCGCAAGATAGCCCGCGATTTCTCGCCTCAGCTCGGGCTCGCCGCGCGGGTCCGGATAGATGGGCGCGGCGTTTGCCTCGGCGCGGACCGCATGGGCGCGAAGCCGCGCGAACAGGGTGGCCGGGAAGGTCTCGGTCGCGGGCACGCCCATCTGGAAGAGCGCGGGGCCGCGCGTCATCTCCTGATAGGTCTGCATGAACGAGCCTGCGCCCGGCGGCTGCTCGCTCTCCTCGGCCGCCCGCGGACGCTGGGCGACGCGCGTGCCGGCCGCGCGCGAGGCCACGATCAACTGCGCGGCGGCCAGCTTCTCATAGGCGGTCCGCACCGTGCCGCGCGCCACGCCAAGCTGGGCGGCAAGATCCTGCCATGACGGCAAGCGCGCGCCGGGCGCCAGCACGCCCGTCTCGATGGCCGTGCCGACGCCCCGGCGGATCTGCTCCGCCAAGGGGATCTTTGTTGTTCGGTCGAGCTTGAGCTGCAGCGCTTTGGTCACGCGACCCTAGTACACGATTTCTTCGCCTTCTTGGTGCTTTTTTCTAGCCCAGCGCGCGCCATTTCCTAGGCTGACGAAAAGGAGAAAGCCCATGCGAATCCGCATCATCATCGCCGCGAGCTGCGCCGCGCTGGCTCTCGCGGCTGCCGGGCCGATCTCGGCCCATGACGGTCAGACCGACACCGTCACGCCCAAATTCCATCAGGCGATCCCGAACATTCCCGGCAAGTCGCTCGCTGTTCTGGAAGTCGACTTCCCGCCGGGCGCGGCCTCCGTGCCGCATCGTCATGCCAAGTCCGCCTTCATCTATGCCTACGTCGTCTCGGGCGCGATCGAGTCGAAGGTGAATGACGGCGAGACCCGCATCTACAAGGCCGGCGAGGGCTGGTTCGAACCGCCGGACGCGACCCATCCGATCAGCCGCAATGCGAGCAAGACCGAGCCGGCAAAGCTGCTCGCGGTCTTCGTCGTCGACTCCGGCGAAACGGCGCTCACAACCCCCGTCAAATAAGATCAAGGACGCGAAATATGACCAAGAGGCTCGATTACAATCAAGTGGCTCCCAACGGGGCCAAGGCGCTCGGTGGTGTCTACGGCTATGTGCTGCAGAGCGGTCTGCCCGGCGAACTGGTGGACCTCGTCTATCTGCGGATCTCGCAGATCAACAATTGCGCCTATTGCCTCGACATGCACAGCCGCGACCTCCTCAAGCGGGGCGTGAAACCCGAGAAGCTGGCGCTGGTGCAGGCCTGGGAGGAAGGCGGCAATCTCTTCAGCGAGGCCGAACGCGCCGCGCTCGCCTGGGCCGAGAGCGTGACGCTCGTCGCCGCGACCGGCGTGCCGGACAGCGCCTACCAGGCCGCGCGGGCCGTCTTCAATGAGAAACAACTGGTCGACCTCACCATCGCCATCAGCCTGATGAACAGCTACAACCGCATGGCCATCAGCTTCCGCAGCACGCCGCAGGCCGTCGAAGCCGAAAGCATAATGGAGCACGCGTCATGACCCTTCGGGCGATCTCCGGGTAGGCGCGCCCAGGGGTCGCGTCGCCCATTGCCTGCTTCGAACAGTTCGACTAGCATCGATGTATGACAGCTAAACCCGACATCTCCCTGATCGCCTCGCTGGTCGGCGATCCTGCCCGCGCCGCCATGCTCACCGCGCTGATGAGCGGACGCGCGCTGACCGCCATCGAACTTGCCCAGGAAGCCGGCGTCACCCAGCAGACCGCCAGCTCGCATCTCGGCAAGCTCGACGAGGGCGGCCTCATTAGCATCGAGAAGCAGGGCCGTCACCGCTATTACCGGCTGAGCGGACCCGATGTCATGGCGGTGCTGGAAGGTCTGACGGGGCTTGCCGCGCGCAGCGGCCATTTGCGCCTGCGCACCGGGCCGAGGGACCCCGCCCTTAGGCGGGCGCGGGTCTGCTACGACCATCTCGCCGGCGATCTGGCGGTGCGCATGTTCGACCGGCTCGCCGCGCGGGGTCTGATCCGTCATGAGGGCGAACACTTACACCTGACGGCCGAGGGCGAGCAATTTGCCGCCGGATTCGGCATCGATCTGGCCGCGCTTCCGAAGGGCCGGCGGCCGCTCTGCAAGGGCTGCCTGGATTGGAGCGAGCGGCGCAGCCATCTCGCGGGCGGCCTGGGCGCGGCTTTTCTCAGCCGTTTCGAGGCGCTCGGCTGGGCGCGGCGCACGCCCGGCAGCCGGCTGGTGACCATTACGCCGAAAGGCGAAAGAGGCTTTGCCGAGCAGTTTTGAACGCCGCTCAATCCACTCCCTGTGCATAAAGCGGGAGGCAACGCCCCGCCGATGCCTTACAATACCGCCAGAATTGCGCGCGGCGGCAGGTCCCGCCGCAAAAGTGGTCCTGAGAGGGAGATCGAAAGATTATGATCGAGGCGAACGGAGCGCGCCTATCCGGCGAGGCCTTGCGGCAGGCGCTGGCGCTGTGCAAGGAGAAGCATCCGGGCATCCGGGCGCGCGATGCGGCACGGGAGCTGGGGGTGAGCGAGGCGGAGCTGGTCGCTTGCCGCGTCGGCAACGGCGTGGTCCGGCTGGACGCCGATTTCGCCGATGTGCTGCGCGCCGCGCCCAGCCTCGGCCGCGTCATGGTGCTGACCCGCAACGAACATTGCGTGCATGAGAAACATGGCGTCTTCGATCATGTCTCGATCGGCCCCGGCCACGGCATCGTGCTCAATCACGATGTCGACCTGCGGCTGTTCATGAGCCATTGGCGGTTCGGCTTCGCGGTCACCGAGGAGGTGCAGTCCGGCACCCGCTCCAGCCTGCAATTCTTCGATATCGACGGCACGGCCGTGCATAAGATCTACGCCGTGGGCGATACCGACCGCGCCGCCTATGACGCGCTGGTCGAGCGCTTCAAGGCGCCCACCCAAACGGCCGAGATCGAAATCGCCGCCCTGCCCGCCCGCCTGCCGGACCGGCCCGACGACCAGATCGACATCGCGACCTTCCGCAAGCATTGGCGCGCCTTGCAGGATACCCATGACTTCTTCGGCCTGCTGCAGGAGTTCGGGGTGGGCCGCGCCCAGGCCATGCGGCTCGCCGAGCGGGAATTCGCCTATCCGATCGAGACCGACGCCTTCCGCGCGGCGCTGGAGCGCTGCGCCACGGACACGATTCCGATCATGTGCTTCGTGGGCAATTCCGGCTGCATCCAGATCCACACCGGGCCGATCCAGACGCTGAAGATCATGGGTCCCTGGTTCAATATTCTCGACCCCAGCTTCAATCTCCACCTGCGCGAGGATGCGGTCGCCGAAGCCTGGGTCGTGCGGAAGCCCACAAGAGACGGCATCGTGACCTCGCTGGAGTTGTTCGACCGCGAGGGACATTGCTTCGTGCAGTTCTTCGGCGAGCGCAAACCCGGCAAGACCGAACTCGAAAGCTGGCGCGAAGCGGTGGCCGCGCTGGTGCGCGCCGACGGCCCAGGCGAAGTCGCCGCCGACCGAACCCCTTCTTACGCTTAACGAATTTTCCGCTCAAGGCTCGCCGCCCGGCCACATCGCCGGGTGGCCGATTCGGCCTTGCTTAACTTCATCCCCGCTTAAGCCAGCGCCGTGCCAATTCGCGATCACCCTCGCGGTGAATTCGTGCGTTCGCGGATCGTCAATAGGGGTTTAGCGGTTAATCCCCGGCCATTTTTCGTTAAGGAAGAAAGACTTAGCCCCCGTTGCATAAAGACAACAATGCGTCGAAAACTGTTAAATATCGGTGAGAAACTGAAATTTGTCATAGCGTATTCGCGCGGTTTTCTTACAATCCCGTTTCAGAACGAAACAAAGTTGACCCGTGTTGAATATATTGCTTAAATAAGCCGCGTGAATTAACCGTCTTCCGCGAGAAGGCGGATCATTAATTTTAAAGTCAGACAAACATAAATTTCGGGGCTACTGTTAACCTAAGCAAAAGTTTTCCTGCTTACCGCTGCCGGAACGTGGTGCTGCGGTGCACAATCTATCTTGCGCTAGGATGAAACGGAGTTATAGTCCGGAGTAAGATTTAGCGCTCGTTCATCATTACGTTCTACCCAAAGCCCCGACCTTAGGCACGAGTCCGTTGATGAGTATCACCTATAGAGAGCCGGGACATGTACATCGGGACTCTGAGAACCGATTTGCGACCGCTAATATAGCCTCCAGACCTGCTTCGAATGTTGCACCTCAACTGTCGGCCGTCATTATAGAACCACGCCAACTCATTCGAGATTGCTTGGCGCGCGCTCTGCGGGCGGCTTGCGGGCACGACGTCATCGCCGTCGCCTCTATCGACGAATGGCTGAATATTTGCGAGCACACGCCGGCGGCGGTCGTGCTGCTGAGCGGTTTCGAGCAAGCCGGCGACGGCGATCTCTGCCATAAAATTCAACGGCTTGCGGGCGCCAAGAAACGGCTTCCGACCGTGGTGCTGGCCGATGCGGAAGAGGCCGGCGATGTGCTCAGCGCGCTGAATAAAGGCGTCAAAGGCTACATTCCAACGAACCTTTCGCTCGACGTCGCCGTCGAAGCTATGCGGCTGGTCCGGGCGGGCGGGGTCTTCATCCCCGCAAGCTGCCTCAGGGCCACCGACGACCCGGCCGTGGCGCGGAGCCCTAAAACCGCCTGGAGCAGCATGTTTACTGCCCGCCAGGCGGCCGTCGTGGAAGCGCTGCGGCAAGGCAAGGCCAACAAGACCATTGCCTATGAGCTTCAATTGCAAGAAAGCACCGTCAAAGTGCACATCCGCAACATCATGAAGAAGCTGAAAGCGCGCAATAGAACCGAAGTCGCTTATATCGTCACGAGACTGCAAAACAACAACAATAAAACTTAAGCATCAAAAGACGTCAAAAACAAAACGTCGATCACACACTCCTCCAATGGGCCTAATTGCTACGGGGACGACTGAATATGCTAAGAGTTTCCAATCTCACTGGCCGTCGTATTGGCCAAAATCATAATGAACCGCTGGTAAAATCGCACCCGGTCATGCTGCTCGGCCGCGACCCCGCCGCCCGTCTCGGTGAGGAAACTGCCTCCAGCCTCTCGGCATGGGCCTCCGCTCATGCGCAGAACGCGGAGCAATCCGCCGAGGCCGGCTTTCACCCTGTGGCCGGCGCCCCGATCGGCGGCGCCGCCAAACGGATCTTCGACATCACCATCGCCTTCACCACGCTGGTGCTGATGGCCCCGCTGATGCTGCTGATCGCGGCGCTGATCTATGCCACCACCGGCGGCCCGGTCTTTTTCGCGCAGCGCCGCATCGGCTTCAACCGCGCCACCTTCTCCTGCTACAAATTCCGCACCATGGTGACCGACGCCGATGCGCGACTCAAACTGCATCTGGCGACCCATCCCGAGGCGGCCCGCGCCTGGCAGGAAACGCAGAAATTGAAATACGATCCCCGCATCACCTGGCTGGGCCATATTCTGCGCAAATCGAGCCTCGACGAATTGCCGCAGCTCTTCAATGTCCTGCTCGGCCAGATGAGCTGCATCGGCCCGCGCCCGGTCATCGCCGAGGAGCTGCAGCGCTACGGCGAGCATGCCCAGGATTATCTGCGGGCCAAGCCGGGTCTGACCGGCATGTGGCAAGTCAACGGCCGCAGCAGCACCAGCTACGCGCACCGGGTGAATTGTGACCGTTTCTACGTCCGGCGCTGGTCATTGCTGCTCGACTTCATCATCCTGTTCAAGACCATACCGGCCGTGCTGAAATTCGACGAAACGGCTTGAACCGGCCGTCTTCGCGCCTGGCCGGCGAGGCCGCTGCCCCCCGGCCGCCAGAATGCGCGATCTTAACGTTGACGGGCAGATGCGCTTGAACTTAACGCCTTGAGGCCGGACTTATTGCTCGTCCAAGCTTTTGATGATTGATTTGCTGATTGCTTAGCCTTGTGCCGGTAATGAATTCGCAATTTCTTTCGCGAACAGCAGGTCTGCCCAGCGTTTGTCATGTCTTAACAGGGCAGACCCAATCGGCACCAACTCGTAACGCATGGAGTTGGCCGCCCAGTCGAGTTCCACAAGGACGAGTTCATGAGTTCAGTCAGACGCGCCCTGTTCCTCGCTTCGGGGGAGCGCTACATCATCATCCTGATCAATCTCGCCATGGTTCCGATCATCGCCCGCCTGATGGGACCGGCGGAATTCGGCATATCGGTGCTCGGCATGGCGGCGCTCGCCATCGCCGAAGCGGTTCGCGATTTCGGCGGCACCGCCTATATCATACAGGAGCGCGAGCTCACCACCGAGCGGGTGCGCACCTCCTTCACCATCACGCTGATGTGGACGGCCGTGCTGGCCGGCGCGCTGCTGCTGTCGGCGACGCCGCTGGCGAACTTCTACAATGAGCCCGGGCTGGCTTTCTATCTCTGCGTCGTCGCCCTCTCCTATGTCGTCGGCCCCTTCGTCTCGCCGATCTCGGCGCTGCTGCACCGTGAAATGGCCTTCGGCCGGATCGCCACCATCAATGTCACCACCACATTGATCTACGCGCTCTCGACCATCGTCTTCGCCACGCTCGGCTTCAGCTATATGAGCTTTGCCTGGGCCAATTTCATATCCGGCACCTGCGGCATGCTGCTGTGCTTCTATTTCCGCCCGGATTTCTCGATCTTCCGCATCTCGCTGATCGACTGGCGCACGCTGGTCAATTTCGGCGGCTACAAGACCGGCGCGCATCTGCTGCTGACCTTGTGGGACTACATCCCCTATCTGATCTTCGGCCGTCTCCTCGACGCCGCCGCGGTCGGCCTCTACAACCGGGCGCAGACCCTCAGCCAGATCCCGAAAAAGGCCATCTTGGGCGGCATCGCCGCGATCGTCTTGCCGATCTTCTCAGCAACCGCCCGCGAGGACGGCGATCTCAAGGGCAGCTATCTGCGCGCCGCGACCTTCGTCACCGCCGTGCAATGGCCGAGCCTGGCCGTGCTCGCCGTGCTCGCAAGCCCGATCGTCAATATCCTGCTCGGTCCCAACTGGCAGGGCGTCGCGCCGCTGGTCTCGATCATCGCCGCCGCCTCGATGTTCAATTTCTCGGCCAATCTGACCCCCTCGGTGCTGCTGACCTCGGGCGGCGTGCGCTCCTTCTTCCTGCTCAATCTCATCGTCGTGCCGCTGTCGATCCTGCTGGTCGCGGTCGCCGCCCATTACGGGGTGACGATGGTGGCCTGGGCCATGTTCGTCATCGCGCCGATGGAAATTGCCGTTTCGCTCTACGTCATCCGCCGCGTGGTGCCGTTCTCGCTGCGCGAGCTGTTCGCCGCCCTGTGGCCGAGCGCCGTCGTCACCGTCTTTACCCTCGCCGGGCCGGTCGCCGCCGGCATCGCCAATGGCGGCCATTTCAACCTGCCATTTCTCGCGGCGCTGGGCGCCATGGTGCTGGCGGGGATCGGCTGGGTGTTCGGCCTCTGGTTCACCAAACATCCGCTCTGGGACGAAATCATCCTCATCGGCCGGGCCGGTCTCGGCCGGATGCGCCGCGGCGAGCCGATCGCCGCCAATACATGAGCCGGAGGCGGCGGGGGGCACCATGATCGAAAGCGCTCGAACGATTGCCAGGACGCAGATCCGCAGCCGCGGATGGAGGCGGGCGTGACCGGAATCTGCGTCGTCATCGCCGCCTTCAACGCCGAGGCGACCATCGCCAAAGCCGTGCGCTCGGCGCTCGCCCAGCCGCCGGTCGCCGAGCTCTTCGTCGTCGACGACGCCTCGGGCGACGCCACTGCCTCCGCCGCGCTGTCGCAGGATGACGGCAGCGGCCGGCTGAAGCTGATCCGGCTGACCCAGAATGTCGGCCCGGCGGCGGCGCGCAACATGGCGCTCGGCGAATCCTCCGCCCCCTATTTCTGCGTGCTCGACGCCGACGACTATATGATGGCCGGCCGCATCGCGCGGCTGATGGCCAGCGCCCCGGCCGAATGGGACCTCATCGCCGACGACATCGTCATCGTGCCGCAGCGCGCCAACCACGCCTTTTCGGTCAGCCGCGACGGCGACACCGGCGCCCGCACCCTCGACCTCGAAGCCTTCGTCAACGGCAACATCTCCCGCCCCGGCCGGCCGCGGGCCGAACTCGGCTTCCTCAAGCCCATCATAAGCCGCGCCTTCATCGACCAGCACGGCCTCGCTTATGACGAGGGCCTGCGGCTCGGCGAGGATTACGCGCTCTATGTGCAGGCCCTGCTTTGCGGCGCCCGCTTCCGGCTGGTCAGCGCCTGCGGCTACGTCGCTGTGGAGCGGCACGATTCGCTGAGCTCGCGCCATTCGGCGGAGGATCTGCGCCGCATCGCCGCCTTCGACGACGCCATCCTGGCGACGCATACCGGTCTCGCCGCCCCGGAACGGCGCGCCCTGCTCCGCCACCGCGCCGCGACCGAGAAGAAATACCTGCACGGCCTGATGCTCGACCGCAAGCGCGAGAAGGGCCTGCGCGCAGGACTTGGCGTCCTCGCCGAGCATCCAGGCGCCCTGCCCTATATCCTGGCCGAGACCGCCCGCGCCAAGCGCCATGCCATGATCCGGCGCCTGCGCCCGGGCATCGGCGAAGCGCCCCCCACCCCGCGCTTCCTGGTCGGCTTCCCCAACACCCGTTTCTGCGAAGCCTCGGGAACCAGCGAAATCATCGAACCGAGCGTTGAATCCAAAACACTATATTCAAAGGGATTTTGACCATGGCGACCGTGGACATCGCAGTTCCTTGCTATAATTACGGCCGCTTTCTGCGCGAATGCGTGGAAAGCATCGTCTCGCAGGACGTGACCGACCTCAGGGTGCTGGTGCTCGACAACGCCTCCACCGACGACAGTTTCGAGGTCGCGCAGGAACTTGCCAGGGGCGACGCCCGGATCGCGGTGCATCGCCATGCGAAAAATATCGGCAGCCACGCCAATTATAATTTCGGCCTCGACTGGGCCGCCTCGGACTATTTCCTGCTGCTGGACGCCGACGACCTGCTCGCCCCCGGCGCGCTGCGCCGCGCGGTCGGCCTGATGCAGCAAGATCCCGGGATCGGCCTGACCTACGGCACCGAGCTGCGCCTCGAATTCGGCCCCGGCGTCGTCCCCCGCTACGACACCGGCGACGGCGATGGCTGGCGCGTCATGACCGGCGAGGATTTCGTCCGTTCGCAGATCGAGGCCGGCTTCTGCACCGTCGGGTCGAGCACCATGATCCGGCGCACCTCGGTGCAGAAAGCCGCGGGCTATTACCGCCCCGCGCTGCGCTTCTACGACGATTGGGAACTGATGCTGCGTATGGCCAGCTTCGGCAAGGTGGCCGAGACCGGCGCCGTCCAGGCCGTCCGCCGCCTGCATCCGGGCGCGCACAGCTCCTTCTATTACGCCCAGCCCGTCCAGGACATCATCGAGCGCGAGGCGACCTTCGTCAGCTTCTTCGCCAATGAGGGCAAGGGCTTCCCGCAATCGGCGGGGCTGATGCGCAATCTGCGCCGCAAGCTCGCCGCCAAGACCTACTGGTCCGGCGTGTCGCATATTCTGCGCGGCAAGACGGCGGTCGGCTGGAACCTGCTTAAATTCGCCTTCAGCCGGCGTCCGCTCGCCGCCTTGCTGCCGCCCGTCGAGCATTTCCTGCAGATGGATCATCCCTTCGAGCGGCTGAAGGACATCGTGCTGGAAACCGTGACGCGGCGCCCGCACGGCCGCTGGCTGCGCGAGCGCGAAGCGATGAGCGTCGTGTTCGAGCCGACCGAGAACCGGCCGGTCCAATGAGCGCGGCGCGAGAGGCTAGGCGATGATCGAGGCGGCTATCGAGACGCGCGACAAGCCCGGCCCGCAAGACGGCGCCGTCCGCGCGGACATCTCCTTCATCGTCGCCACCTATAACGCTGCGCCCTTTGTCGGCGATGCGATCCGCTCGGCCCTCGCCCAGACCGGCGTCTGCATCGAAGTCATCGTCGCCGACGACGCCTCCACCGACGGCACCGCCGATCTCGTCGAGGCGATGGCGCGCGAGGACGCCCGCATTATGCTGATCCGCCGTGCGGCGAATGGCGGTCCCTCGGCCGCCCGCAACGCGGCGATGGAGCGGGCGGGCGGCGACTGGCTCGCCATTCTCGACGGTGACGATCTGATCGCGCCCGAGCGCAGCCGCCGTTTGCTGGATCTTGCCGCCGCCACCTCCGCCGACATCGTCGCCGACAATTTCCGGCGCTTCCACCGCGACGGCGAAACCGGCGGCGCCACCATGATCCCGCCCGGAGCCGAGCCCTACGCCTTCATCGTCGATGCCCCGGCCTTCCTGCGCGCCAACCGCGCCTTCGGCTCCCCGCGTTTCACGCTCGGCGCGGTGAAGGGCATGTTCCGCACCGAATTCTTGAAGGCGAACGGCATCCGGCATCGCGAAGGGCTCGATTTCGGCGAGGACTTCCTGTTCTGCCTCAATGGCTTGCTGGCGGGCGCGCGGTTCGTCGTAACGTCGGAGAGCTTTTACCGCTACCGCATGCACGCGGCATCGCAGAGCTGGCGGCTGAAGGCGTCGCATCTGGCGCAATTGCACCAGATGATCGGCGATGAAAGGCTCGCCGAACGCTTCGGCACCCGTTCCGACATCGCGCTCGCCGCCCAATCCTATGTACGCAGTTTTGAGCGCGCGGCCGAATTCGTCGCCGCCGTCGATGCCGCCAAGGCCCGCGACCTCCGCGCCGTGCTGCAACTCGTTGCCACCAATCCCGCCATCTGGCCGCTGATCCTGCGCTTCGGCGGCGCGGCCATCGGCAAGCGGCTGAGGAGGCTCGTTCCCGTATGACCGTGCTCGCCCCGGCCACCCCGCTGCTGGCCCTCTGCGTCTGCACCTATAACCGCCCCACGGGCCTCGCCGCCCTGCTCGCCTCGCTCGACCGGCAGCGGTTGGAGCGGCTGCAGGACGACCACATCGTGCTGGTCGTGGTCGACAATTCGGCGGAGGGCTCGGCGGCGGAGTTGTGCCGGCTTTATGCCGGGAGCGGCCGCTTCACGCTGCGGGCCGTGCATGAGCCGAAAAAGGGGCTCGTCCATGCCCGCAACGCCTGTCTCGCCGCCGCGCGCGCCGACGAGGCGACGCATATTATCTTCATCGATGATGACGAGGCCGCCGAACCGCTCTGGCTCGAGGCGCTTTACGGGCGGCTCATCGAAAGCGGCGCCGCCGCCGCCCTCGGCCCGGTCTTCCCGATCTTCGAGCGCACCCCGCCGTCCTGGCTGCCGGTGCATCGCTATGTCAACCGCGTCGCGGAGCGCGGGGGCTTCGCCGAGGACGGCTTCACCTGCAACGCCATCATCGCCCTATCGGCGCTCGGCGAAGGCGCGGGCTTCGATCCGCGCTTCAACGAGACCGGCGGCGAAGACACCATGTTCTTCAAATCGCTGCTGGCGCGCGGCCACCGCATCGCCTGGGCCGAGGACGCGCGGGTGCATGAATTCGTGCCCGAGCGCCGCATGAGCCGCCGCTGGATCTTCACCCGCTGGTACCGCACCGGCAATGTCGAGGCGCATCTGGCGATGTCCGCGAGGCCCTCGGCCGCCGGACGCCTCGGGAGCCTCGCCAAGGGCCTCGCCCGCCTCGGCGCGGGCAGCGCGCGCATCGCCTATGCGCTGCTGGCTCATGGCTGGCGCCGCCCCGACCGGGTCACCTCGAGCTTCTACACGGCCTGCCGCGGCGCGGGCTATGTCGCCGCGGCTTTCGGCGGCGCCTATAAGGAATATGCGCGCCCGGCCTACCGCTGATCGTAGCCCGCCCTGCCCCACACGCTTGCGATCCTCCGGCAACTTTGCTCTTATGGCAAAAATTTCCTCGCCGTCCGCGCACGGATTCGGCGGTCCTTGTGAACAAACTGTCGCATTCCCATGCTAGCAATCACACCCGGGGGCAAGTTTCGGCCGCATATCGCGGCTCACCGCGCCGCAACGACAGACCCGGAAGATCACGCTCCTCATGGTGGACCATCTGCAAGACGAGGACAGCCGTTTTGGCGGTTATGTCGGCGATATCGTGTTGCCTGATTTTCCCCCCAGCGCCGAAGCGCTCGCGACCCGGGTGGCGCAGCGGCTCTATCTCCGCCGCTGGCTCTTGGCGCTGAGCAGCAGCGTCATCCTGATCTTCGTGCTGATCTACGAGTTGCCCGCCGTCCCCGCCATCTCCGGCTTTCTCTCGATTCTCGCCGGTGCCGCCCTGCTGCCGCGCGAAGGCGTGATGCGGCCCGTCCGGCTCGATCTGCGCGTCAACGACCGGATGCTGGCCGACCGCGCCGTCGCGGGCCTGCTCGAGGGCCTGCCCGCCCCGGCGATCATTCTGAACGCGCAAGGGCGGGTGCTCGCTTTCAACAATCTCGCCCGCGATTTCTTCCCGACCATCCGGCAGAACCAGCATCTGTCCGGCGCCATCCGCGATCCCGGCGTGCTCGGCGGCATCTCGCGCGTCAATGCGGCGCTGCGCCCCCGGCAGGTCGTCTCCTACGAACCGCGCGTGCCGATCGAGCGCCATATGGAGGTGACGATCTCCTGGATCGGCCCGGCGAGCGAAATCCCCGGCGATGCGACGCCCGCCATCCTCGTGCATCTGCGCGACCTGACCGAGCAGGAACGGCTCGACCGGCTGCGCACCGATTTCATCGCCAATGCCAGCCATGAATTGCGCACGCCGCTCGCCTCGGTGCTCGGATTCATCGAGACGCTGCAGGGCGCCGCCCGCAACGACCCGGCCGCGCGCGATCATTTCCTGGAGATCATGGCGCGCCAGGCCTACCGCATGAAGCGCCTGATCGACGATCTTTTGTCATTGAGCCGGGTCGAGATGCGGCTGCATCTGAAGCCGCAGGCCCGCGTCGACCTGAACGACGTTGCGCGCCAGGTCGTGACGGGCCTCGAGCCGACCGCCGAGAAGGCCGGCGCCACGGTGCATCTGGCCGTTCACGGCAATGGGGCCTGGGTGCTCGGCGACCGCGACGAGCTGGTGCAGATGGCCTCCAATCTGGTCGAGAACGCCATCAAATACGGCCGGACGGGCGGCAATGTCTGGCTGAGCGTCGCGCGGGCGGGCGAGGCGGAGGGCGGCAAATTCGCCCTCGCCGTGCGCGACGACGGCGAGGGCATCGCCGAGAAGCACCTGCCGCGCCTGACCGAGCGCTTCTACCGCGCCAACGACAATGGCGGCGAGAAATCCGGCACCGGGCTCGGCCTTGCCATCGTCAAGCACGTCGTCACCCGCCATCGCGGCGACCTGAAGATCACCTCGCGCCTCGGCGAAGGCTCGATTTTTACGGTGACGTTGACCGAGGCGCCGCCGCCGATTTGAGCGACGTGACCGCGCGGACAGTCGCGGGACGCCGGACCCTCCGCGGTCCGCCTTACCCCATCTTCGCAAAAACATTAACGCTTCTGCGAATACCCTTTCAAAACCAACGCCTTAACCTGTCATCATAAGTTTATGCAACTGTCATACTGCTTCTATGACGCCGTTGCTAAGGTCTGGCGTGGGGAGCGGGTTAGCGGCCCCTCCCTCCAAAAACGAAATCAAGGAGTGCCACCCCGTGAAACCAGGATTTATCGCGCTCGCCGCGGCGACGGCCGCTGCCGCCTCGCTCGCCGCCAGCCCCGCTTTCGCCCGCGACGAAGTCAAGGTCGCCGGTTCCTCGACCGCGCTGCCCTATGCGAAAATCGTCGCGGAGCAGTTCCAGAAGGGCAATTCCAAGTTCAAGGTCATCGTCGAGTCCGGCGGCTCGGGCGCCGGCATCAACCAGTTCTGCAAGGGCGTCGGCCCCGAATTCATCGACATCGCCAATTCCTCGCGCCCGATCAAGCCGAGCGAGCTGGAAGCTTGCGCGGCGGCCGGCGTGAAGGACGTCGTCGAGGTCAAGTTCGGCTATGACGGCATCGTCTTCGCCAGCGACGTCAAGGGCCCCGACTTCAAGTTCGAGCCGAAGGACTGGTTCCTCGCGCTCGCGCCGGAAGTGGTCGTCGACGGCAAGCTGGTCGCCAATCCGAACACCAAGTGGAACCAGATCAACCCCGCTTTCCCGGATTGGGAAATCGCCGCCTACATCCCCGGCGAGAAGCACGGCACGCGCGAAGTGTTCGAGGAAAAGGTCCTCGGCGCCGGCTGCAAGGCGACCGGCACGCTGGCTGCCCTGACCGCCAAGCTCGGCGACGAGAAGAAGGCCGAGAAGGCTTGCCTGCAGGTCCGCAAGGATGACGGCGGCAAGCACGCGGTCGACATCGACGGCGACTATCCCGAGACGCTCGCCCGCATCGACGGCAACAAGACCGGCATCGGCGTGTTCGGCCTGTTCTTCTTCGAGAACAATGCCGACAAGCTGCGCGTCGCCACCATGGGCGGCATCAAGCCGTCCCAGGAGACCATCGCGTCGGGCAAATATCCGGTGTCGCGCCCGCTGTTCTATTACATCAAGAAGGCGCATGTCGGCGTCATTCCCGGCCTGAAGGAATACGCCAACTTCTTCGTCTCCGACAAGGTCATCGGCGCCGACGGCCCGCTGGTCGAGAACGGCCTCGTGCCGCTGCCGGACGCCGAGGCCAAGGCCGTGCGCGAGACGGTCGACAAGCTGACGACCATGGGCGCCAAGTCCTGATCTGATGCGCATATCGAGGGTGGTCCGCAAGGGCCGCCCTCCCCGCATACCGCGCGAAACCTCTAAAAGCGGATAGACACCAGTGAGTATAAGCGTTCTCCTGACCATCCTGCTAATCGCGCTCATTCCGGCCTTCATCATCGGCCTCCTCAAGGCGAGGCGTATCGCCGAGGACAATCCCCGCGCGATGCATTCGCGGGCCGGCTATTATGGCGGCTACCTGGCGCTCTGGACCGTGCTGCCGGCGCTGATCTTCACCCTGCTCTGGGCCGTCCTCTCCCCCACCGCCATCAACATGATGGTGCGCGCCGAGCTGCCCGCCACCGTGCTGGAGCACCGGCAGGGCGAGGTCTCGCTGATCATGGGCACGATCGATGCGGTGGCGCGCGGCCTGCCCTATCTGACGCCGGCCGAGCGCAGCCAGATCGCGAGCGATCCGGCCGCCGTCCGCGATATTCTCGGCAAGGCCGGGGTGATCCTCGCCTCCGAGCCCGAGCCCTATGTCATCGCCGCCGCCGACCATCTGAACGCCGTACGCGCGACCAGCCGCTGGCTGATGACCGGCATCGCCGCCCTGCTTGCGCTTGCCGGCTTCGTCTATGCCTTCAGCCGCATCAGCGCGCAGTTCCGCGCCCGCAACTCCGTCGAGAGCGTGATCCGGGCCGGGCTGATCGCCGCCTCGACCGTCGCCATCCTGACGACGCTCGGCATCATCATGTCGGTGCTCGGCGAGAGCGTGAATTTCTTCAAGGCCGTCAATCCGCTGGAATTCCTGTTCGGCACCGTCTGGGACCCGCGCTTTGCCGGCGCGGGCGAAGCCGCCGAGCACGGCCAGTTCGGCCTCGTCCCGCTGCTCTGGGGCACGCTGTTCATCTCCGCCATCGCGCTGGCGACCGCCGTGCCGCTCGGCCTGTTCTCGGCGGTCTACATGTCGGAATACGCCCATCCCAGGGTGCGCGCCGCCTTCAAGCCGCTCCTGGAAATCCTCGCCGGCATCCCGACCATCGTCTACGGCTTCTTCGCGCTCATCACCATCGGCCCGTTCCTGCGCGACACCGGCGCGCTGTTCGGCCTGCAGATCTCGGCAACCAGCGCGCTCGGCGCGGGCCTCGTCATGGGCATCATGATTGTCCCCTTCGTCTCCTCGCTCTCCGACGACATCATCAGCGCGGTGCCGCAGGCCTTGCGCGAAGGCTCGTTCGCCCTCGGCGCGACGAAATCTGAGACCATCCGGCAGGTGGTGCTGCCCGCCGCCCTGCCCGGCATCGTCGGCGCGGTGCTGCTCGCCGGATCGCGCGCCATCGGCGAGACCATGATCGTGGTGCTGGCCGCCGGCATCGCCGCCAATCTCACCTTCAACCCGCTGGAATCGGTCACGACGATCACGGTGAAGATCGTCAGCCAGCTCACCGGCGACCTCGAATTCAACACGCCGCAGACGCTGGTCGCTTTCGCGCTCGGCCTGACGCTGTTCACCATCACGCTTGGCATGAACATCTACGCGCTGCACATCGTGCGCAAATACCGGGAGCAATATGAATGACGATCGCCAGCACGTCCTTCAACCCGCCCGCTTCCGCGACGCGCGCCGATGTCGCCGCCGCCTTGGCGCGCCGCCGCAAATTCGCCGAATGGCGCTTCAAGGCCTATGGCATGGTGGCCATCGCCATCAGCCTTGGCGCGCTGGCCATCCTGTTCACCACCATCGTCCGCAACGGCTATCCGGCCTTCGTGCAGTCCTCGATCAAGCTGGACGTGTTTTTCGACCCGGCCGAGATCGACCCCTCCGGCACGCAAAAGCCCGAGGATATCCGCAACGCCAATTATCCCAAGCTTGCCCAGGCCGCCCTGTATAAGCTGATCGGCCTCGAGAGCAGCGACCGGAAGGTGCGGCGCGACGCCAACCAGATGCTGTCGCAAAGCGTCGATATCCAGCTCCGCGACATGGTCATGAAGAACCCGGCGCTGATCGGCACGACCCAGCCGGTCTGGGTGCTGGCCCGCGATGAGATCGACGCTTTGCTGAAAGGCTCGATCAGCCGCGACACGCCGGAGGATCGCCGCAAGGTCAATGACCGCCAGATCGGCTGGGCCGACAAGCTCGTCGCCGACGGCCGCATGGTCAAGCGCTTCAACACCGGCCTGTTCGTCAACGGCGCCTCGAGCGATGCGGAAACCGCAGGCCTCGGCGTCGCGCTGATCGGCTCGTTCTTCATGATGGCGACGGTGCTGCTGCTCGCCGTGCCGCTGGGCGTCGCCGCCGCGATCTACCTGCAGGAGCTGGCGCCGAAGAACCGCTTCACCGACCTGATCGAGGTCAACATCAACAATCTGGCCGCGGTGCCGTCCATCGTCTTCGGCCTCTTGGGCCTCGCGGTGTTCATCAATTTCGCCGGGCTGCCGCGCTCCGCCTCGCTGGTGGGCGGCCTCGTGCTGACCTTGATGACGCTGCCGACCATCATCATCGCCACCCGCGCCGCCGTCGCCGCCGTGCCGCCCTCGATCCGCGAAGCGGCCCTCGGCGTCGGCGCCTCGCGGGTGCAGACGATCTTCCACCACGTGCTGCCGCTGGCGATGCCGGGCATTTTGACCGGCACCATCATCGGCCTCGCCAAGGCGCTGGGCGAGACCGCGCCGCTCCTGATGATCGGCATGGTAGCCTTCGTCATCGACTATCCGACCAGCCCGCTGGACAGCGCCACCGCCCTGCCCGTCCAGGTCTATATGTGGGCAACCGAAGCCGAGCGCGGCTTCATCGAGCGCACCGCCGCGGCGACGCTCGTGCTGCTGGGCTTCATGGTGGTCATGAACGCCGTCGCGATCGTGCTGCGCCAGCGGTTCATGCGCAAATGGTAGACGGGCGAAGAGAAGAGATGAGCTTGGAGGACCCCGTGAACGAGGTACCGACTATGGAACAGGGCCGCTTCGCCAATATCGCGGTGACGCTGCATGAGCCGACCGCCGCGCCGGTCAGCACCGACGCCAAGATCAAGGCGCACGATGTCTCGGTGTTCTACGGCGAGAAACAGGCGCTGATCGATGTCGGCATCGACATCCGCGACAAGTCGGTGACGGCCTTTATCGGCCCCTCCGGCTGCGGCAAGTCCACCTTCCTGCGCTGCCTGAACCGGATGAACGATTTCATTCCCGCCGCCCGCGTCACCGGCAGCGTCGAAATCGACGGCGTCAACATTTATGACCCGAGCATCGACCCCGTGCAGCTTCGCGCGCGCGTCGGCATGGTGTTCCAGAAGCCGAACCCGTTCCCGAAATCGATCTACGACAATGTCGCCTATGGCCCGCGCATCCACGGCCTCGCCAAGTCCAAGGCGGACCTCGACGAGATCGTTATCACCAGCCTGGAAAAGGCCGGGCTCTACAAGGAGGTGAAGGACCGCCTCCTGGAAGCCGGCACCGGCCTTTCGGGCGGCCAGCAGCAGCGCCTGTGCATCGCGCGCGCCATCGCGGTCAATCCGGAAGTCATCCTGATGGACGAGCCCTGCTCGGCGCTCGACCCGATCGCCACCGCCCGCATCGAGGAGCTGATCGACGAACTCAGGCAGAATTTCTGCATCGTCATCGTCACCCATTCCATGCAGCAGGCCGCCCGCGTCTCTCAGCGCACGGCGTTTTTCCACCTCGGCATATTGGTTGAAGAAGGTGAGACCTCTCAGATTTTTACCGTCCCGCGCGAGACACGCACTCAGGATTATATTACAGGGCGCTTCGGCTGAGCCGCCGCGCGCATACGCCCAGGAGGCACCCAGCATGGTCACGGAACATATCGTCAGCGCCTTCGAGGACGAGCTGAAGGCCCTCGACAACAGGATCGCGCAGATGGGCGGTCTTGCCGAACAGCTCCTCGGCCGCGCCATCGACTCGCTCGAGAACCGCGATCCCGGCCTCGCCGAGGCGACCATCCGCCAGGACGAGCAGATCGACCGGCTGGAGCGCGAGGTCGAGGACATGGCGATCTCGATGATCGCCCGCCGTCAGCCGATGGCGGTCGACCTGCGCCAGATCATGACGGCGGTGCGCGTCGCCGGCGATCTGGAGCGCATCGGCGACCTCGGCAAGAACATCGCCAAGCGCGCCATGGCGATCGCCGCCGAGAACCGGCCCAAGCAGTTGATGATCGGCATCCGCCATATCGGCAACAAGTCGCTCGAGCAGCTCACCGACGTGCTCGACGCCTATTCGCAGCGCGACGCGGAGAAAGCCTTGCGCGTCTGGCGGCGCGACGAAGAGCTGGACGCGATCTACAATTCTGTATTCCGCGAACTTCTCACCTATATGATGGAAGATCCGCGCAATATCGGCCTGTGCACCCACCTCCTGTTCGGGGCGAAGAACCTGGAGCGCATCGGCGACCACGCCACCAATATCGCCGAGATGATCCATTTCCTCGTCACCGGAAGGCCCGTCACGGAGCAGCGACCAAAAGGGGATACGACCAGCTTTGTCATGCCTGAAAAGCCCACTGCGTAACGCGCCGAGGCCGGTGCGATGGCGGCGATGACTCCGAAGATCCTCGTCGTGGAGGATGAGGAGCCATTGGCGCTCCTCCTCCGCTACAATCTCGAGGCCGAGGGATATTTCGTCTCCGTCGCCCGCCGCGGCGAGGAGGCGGAGCTGTCCGTCGCCGAGACGCCGCCCGACCTCATCATTCTGGATTGGATGCTGCCCGGCCTGTCCGGCCTGGAGCTGTGCCGTCGCTGGCGCAGCGGCCGGGCGACCCGCGGCATCCCGATCATCATCCTGACCGCGCGCGGCGAGGAGGCCGACCGCATTCGCGGCCTGACCACCGGCGCCGACGATTATGTGGTGAAGCCGTTCTCGGTGCCCGAGCTGATGGCGCGCATCAAGGCGATCCTGCGCCGGGCGAGCCCGGAGCGCATCGCGAGCGTGCTGGCGGTCGGCGACATGCAGCTCGACCGCGAAGCGCACCGCGTCACCCGCAATACGCGCGAGGTGCGGCTCGGCCCGACCGAGTTCCGGCTGCTGGAGTTCTTGATGCAGAGCCCGGGCCGGGTGTTCTCGCGCACGCAATTGCTCGACGGCGTCTGGGGCCATGACGTCTATGTCGACGAGCGCACGGTCGATGTGCATATCGGCCGGCTGCGCAAGGCGATCAATCGCGGCCGGGACAAGGACCCGATCCGGACGGTGCGCGGCTCAGGCTACGCCTTCGGCGAGCGCTCGCAGATCATGACGGGGTGAGTGCTGGGCCGCGTATTGGCGCGGCCGATAGGCTGAAGATTGCGCCGAGAGGCATAACCCCCTCACCCCAACCGGCGGAATACCGCGTAGCTCAAAGGCGAATCCGACAGGCAGTAGAACCAAATCTCCGAGCCGCCTTCACCTCTCCCATGGGGAGAGGTCGGCGCGCAGCGCCGGGTGAGGGGGTAATGCCTCTCGGTGATCTCAAAGACGATCACGCCCGCCAAGGCGACAGGGCGATCCGCGGAAACGTTTGGAAGTTCATAGCCCTTACCAAGTCCGGGCCAGGCAGCGCCCCTGCGCAAAAAACAGGAGAGCCGGAAGCGCGAAATCCCTCAATCGCTTCCGGCCCTCACCCCCCGCTTTGACTGCTTGGCATCGCCGTAATCCGGGACCGAATCTCGGTTCCCCCAACCTGCTCACCCACAGGCTTCCCCGGAGATCCGGCTAGCGCTTGCGGCGCGGCGCGGCCTGGAAGGCGACGCGGGCGTGATGTTCGCAATAGGACACGCCCGACGATTTCGGACGGCCGCAAAAATGGAAATTGTCGTCCTGCGGATCGCCGACCGGCCAGCGGCACATGCATTCCTTCAGGTCGAGCAGATCGATGCGCAGAGCCGACGGGATGTTCAGCTCCTCGACGATGGACGGCACCAGCGCCAATGCGACGTGGGTGTGCTCCATCGGGGCAAAGATCGGCTTCAGCGCCACATTGCCTTGCGTGCGGTACTGCACGCGGGTCGGCCGCAGCGGCAGGTGCGAAACCCGGTTGCGCGGACGGGCCGAGCGCATGCGGGACGTGGTTGCCCGGCCGGCGAGACCGAGACGGTGAACTTTGCCGATGACGGCATTGCGTGTGACCTCGCCAAGACGGCCAGCGATCTGGCTTGCGCTGAGCCCATCGGCCCAAAGCTTCTTCAGAAGCTCTACGCGTTCTTCGGTCCACCCCATAATTCTGCCTCCTCGTACTTCTAAAGCGAATTGATGTTGGCACGTGCACCCAGCTTCCGCGGCGGCAGACCAGCGTCGCAAAAAAGCGAACGCGGCGCGGCTACGCGGAGCAAAAGCCCGGTTTACGTCAAACGCAGATACAAACGCTGTACTTGAGAAAACCAGCGAGCGGGACGAGTGCTGTGAACAACAACAAGCTGCTGGATTGTGACGACAGGGAACTAAGCACTTGCGGGAACAAAACAACCGCGCGCCGTCATCACTAAAATCATAATGACACGGCTGGCCTTGGAAAACAAATGAAGGAAGGGTTAAACGGCTGTTAGGGGGCTGGTTTTTTGACCCGCTGTGTCTTTTGTGCCAATTGACAGCCCAGCCGCAATCGCTGAATGATCCTACTATTAACCCATGCGCCGCGATGCGGCTTTTTCCAATTCACACACGGAGCGTCCTGATCCAGCCATGTCCGCGGTGCTGCCCACATATGCCAGAGCCAATGTCGCCTTCGAACGCGGCCAGGGAGCCTCTCTCTATACCGCCGACGGCACCCGATATCTGGATTTCGGCGCCGGCATCGCCGTGTCGGCCCTGGGGCACGCCCATCCGCATCTGGTCGCGGCCGTAACCGAACAGCTCGGCAAACTCTGGCACACCTCCAACCTGTATCAGATCCCCGGCCAGCAGCGGCTGGCCGAGCGGCTTTGCGCGGCCAGTTTCGCAGACAAGGTGTTCTTCTGCAATTCCGGCGCCGAGGCCATGGAAGGCGCGATCAAGATGGGTCGCAAGTTCCACAGCCATAATGGCGCGCCGGAGCGCTACCGGATGATTACCTTCGAGGGCGCCTTCCATGGCCGCACCCTGGCGACGCTCGCCGCCGGCAACCAGGAAAAGCACCTCGCCGGCTTCGGCCCCAAGGTCGACGGCTTCGACCAGGTGCCTGTCGGCGACATCGCCGCAGCGCGCGCCGCGATCGGGCCGGAGACTGCCGGCATCCTGATCGAGCCGATCCAGGGCGAGGGCGGCGTGCGCCCCGTCGGCTGGCCGTTCCTGCGCGCCCTGCGCGCGCTGGCGGACGAGCACGGCATCCTGCTCATCCTCGACGAGATCCAGACCGGCATGGGCCGCACCGGCAAGCTGTTCGCGCATGAATGGGCGGGCATCACGCCCGACATCATGGGCGTCGCCAAGGGTCTCGGCGGCGGCTTCCCGACCGGCGCCATCCTGGCGACCGACCGGGCGGCGGCCGGCATGACGGCCGGCAGCCACGGTTCGACCTTCGGCGGCAATCCGCTCGCCATGAGCGCGGGCAACGCCGTGCTCGACGTGATGCTGGAAGACGGCTTCCTCGAAGCCGTCCAGCAAAAGGCGCTGCTCTTGAAACAGCGGCTCGCCGAGATCACCGACCTCTATGGCGATATCATCGAGGAGGTGCGCGGCGAGGGCCTGCTGATCGGGCTCAAATGCAAGATCCCGAGCACCAAGCTCTCCCAGGCGCTGCTCGCCGAGCATATGCTGACTGTCGGCGCCGGCGACAATGTCGTCCGTCTGGCGCCCCCGCTGATCATCGGCGATGCCGAGATTGCCGAGGCCTGTCAGAAACTCTCCTCCGCCTGCGCCGCGCTCAGCGGCAGGCCTTTAGCTGAAGAATCCGCCTGACATGGCTATCCGGCATTTTCTCGACATCGAGCCCTTCGACCGCGCGACGCTCGAAGAGCTTATGAAGCTCGCCCATGCGATGAAGGCCGATCTGCGCGCCGGCGGCGCCAAATACGGCCAGCTCGCCGCCGGCAAGATGCTCGTGATGATGTTCGAGAAACCCTCCACCCGCACGCGCGTCTCCTTCGACGTCGCCATGCGCAAGCTGGGCGGGGAGTCGATCGTGCTCAACAGCACCGACATGCAGCTCGGCCGCGGCGAGACCATCGCCGACACCGCCCGCGTCTTGTCGCGCTATGTCGACGTCCTGATGCTGCGCTCGACCTCGCACGCCAATCTGGTGCAGCTTGCCGCCCATGCCGACGTGCCGGTCATCAACGGCCTCACCGACCATTCGCATCCCTGCCAGATCTTCGCCGACATCATGACCTTCGAGGAAAAGATCGGCCCGGTGGCGAACCGGGTCATCACCTGGGTGGGCGATGCCGCGAACAATGTGGCAACGTCCTGGATCCATGCCGCCGCGCGCTTCAATTTCACCCTGCATATCGGGGCGCCCGCCTCGCTGCAGCCGGCGAAGGAAACGCTCGACTGGGCGGCGCGCGAGGGCGCAAGGCTCGTGCTGTTTGAGGACCCGCGCCAGGCGGTCGCCGGCGCCGACTGCATCGTCACCGATGTCTGGATCTCGATGGGCCAGAAGGACGAGGATCTGCGCCTCACGCTGCTAAAAGATTATCAAGTCAACGCGGCGCTAATGAAATTTGCCGACCCCGATGCCATATTCATGCATTGTCTTCCCGCTCAGCGCGGAAGAGAAGTCACCGATGAGGTGATTGACGGTCCTCAATCCGTCGTGTTCGATGAAGCTGAAAACCGGGTGCATGCGCAGAGGGCGATCCTGGCATGGTGCCTCGAAAAAACCTGAGACAATAGACAATAGCCCATGGCGGATGATTTTACGCGCGGCGCCGACGACTACGTGATCCCTTTTCAGATCGAGTCGTCAGGCGCAAGGGGCCGGCTTGTGCGCATGGGACCGGCCATCACGACGATTTTGGGTCAGCACGACTATCCCGACCCCGTCTCCAACCTCCTCGGCGAGGCGATGACGCTGACGGCGATGCTCGGCGCTGCCCTCAAGATCGACGGCAAGTTCATTCTGCAAACCTCGAGCGAGGGGCCGGTGCGCTTCCTCGTCGCCCATTATTACGCGCCGGGCAATATTCGCGGCTATGCCTCCTTCGACCAGGAGGCCTTCGACGCGGCCAATGCGGCGCATCCCGATGGCGGCGCCAAGCTGCTCGGCGACGGGCATCTGGCCATGACCATCGACCAGGGCCCCGACAGCGAGCGCTATCAGGGCATCGTGCCGCTGGAGGGCGGCAACATCACCGAGGCGGCGGATCTGTATTTCCGCCAGTCCGAGCAATTGCCGACCTTCATCAAGATCGCCGTCGCGCGCCAGTTCGAGGGCGGCCGGGACGGCAAGCCCGGCTCCTGGTCCTGGCGCGCGGGCGGGCTGATGGTGCAGAAACTGACCAGCGAGGGCGGCGCGCCGAGCAGCAACGGCCATGACGCCGACGATGCCTGGCTGCGCGCGCAATTGCTGGCGGCGACGGTCGAGGACCACGAATTGCTCGACGTCAGCCTTGAGCCGGAGCGGCTGCTCTACCGGCTGTTCCACGAGGAGCGGGTACGCGCCTTCGACGCCACGCCGATCTCGGCTTTCTGCCAATGCTCGCGCGACCGCGTCGAGCAGATGCTGACCAGTTTTTCGCCGGAAGAGATCGAGGACATGGTCGAGGACGGCCACGTGCTGGTCACCTGCGAATTCTGCAACACCCACTACGACTTCGACGCCGATACGCTCCGCGCCAAGGCGGCGGTCATTCAATAGCCCCGCTTCGTCCCGGACGCCGCGCAGCCGGTGAGCCGGGACCCATTGGCCGATCCGCGAGCGCCGGCAAGCGGCGAGGCGAGTCGGCTCCGGCTCTGACGGCCGGGGCGACGAGAGAGGGATTTTTGCGGAGTTGCTTACCAGGGGCGCTGCCGCAAGATTGGAAGCCATCTCTACGGTGCAATCCGCCCTTCCGTGGCCGCAGCCAAAACCCTCTCCCAGTGGGAGAGGGTGGCGCGCTGAAAGCGTGCCGGGTGAGGGGTTACAAACGATCGGTTTGCCACACCGCCCCATCCGGGTGTTCTTGGACAGGCATCAAACCACCGGAAAGCATTACCCCCTCACCCTAGCCCTCTCCCCATGGGAGAGGGGACTTGGCTGCGGATCGGTGATGCCTGCCGTGAGCCAGCGCCGCTCCGGCCGCCTTCCCGCTCAGAACAGCGGCGGGGCGTCTTCCGCGAAGGCCATCTCGACGGTGCAATGCAGGCCTTCCGGGTCGAAATGCTGGGTCACCCGGCCGGAATGGGCGATCAGCGTCGAGCCAAAGCCCTTCTCGGCCGGCTCCGTCACCGGCGGGCCGCCGACCTCGCGCCAGTCCAGCTTCAGCCGCCGCTCCTTGCCCGATGAATCGACCGTCCAGGCGATTTCGACCCGGCCGCGCGGCACCGAGAGCGAGCCGTATTTCACCGCGTTGGTGGCCAGCTCGTGCAGCACGAGGCCGAGCGAAGTCGCGATGCCGGGCGGCAGCGTCAGCCGCTGGCCGCTCAGCTTCAGCCGGCCGGTGCCGGCGCCGCTCGGGGCGAGCTGTTCGCGGATCAGGTCGCGCAGCTCGGCGCCCTCCCATTGCGAGGCGGTGAGCAGATTATGCGAGGTCGACAGCGCCTGCAGCCGGCCCTCGAACGCCTTGGTGAACGCCTCGGGGCTCGGGGAGGAGCGCAGCGTGTGCCGCGCCATCGCCTGGATCACGGCCAGCGAATTCTTCACCCGGTGCGCCAGCTCGCGGTTCATCAGCAATTGCCGCGCCTCGGAGCGCTTGCGCTCGGTGATGTCCTCGATGGTGATCGAGACGGCGATGGTTTCCTCGCCGCGCTTGATCGGGGCGAGGCTGATCGAGATCGGCACCAGCTTGCCGTCCTTGCGGCGCAGCTCGGTGTCGATGCGCGAGCTCTCGCCCTTCTTCAGCTCCCGCATCAGCGCGTCATGCTCGCCATCGGCGCGGGGCGGGAACAGCATCGACAGCGGCTTGCCGACCGCGTCGGCGTCCGAATATTGGAACAGCGTCTCCGCCGCCGGATTCCAGTTCAGGATCACCCCGTCCGGGCTGGCGCTGAACATCGCGTCATTGGCGGCATAGACGATGGCGGCAAGGCGCGCCAGCTCGCGCTGATGCAGCTTTTCGGCGGAAATGTCCTCCAGGATGATGCCGATGCATTTGACCGTGCCGTCCGCGCCGTGGATCGGATAGAGATGCGCGGACCAGAAGCGCGCCTCCTGCTCCGATCCGATCCTGGCCTGGAATTCGATGCCGCGGATGGCCCTGCCGGTCTTCTGCAGCTCCTCGAACGGCCCCTCGGCCGCCTCCTGCATATTGGGCAGCAGATCGAAGATGGGCTGGCCGACATGGCTCTCCGGCGGCTTGCCGCTGAGTTTGACGACGAAATCATTGACGCGCTGGATGCGGTAGTCGGTGCCGATGACGGCGAGACCGATCGGGGCGTTCTCGTAGAGATGCTCCAGCTCCGCCATGCGGTTCTCGGCCTCGACGCGGGCGGCGGTCAGCGCGTCGACAGCTTCCTTGCGGGCGGTGAAATCGCGCACGATGCCGGCGAGGACGCCCGGCTGTCCCTCGCTCGCCTGCAGCAGGAAGCGGGTGTCGCGCACCCAGCGCGTGCTGCCGTCCGGCCGAACGATGCGGTATTCGATCTGCTTGTCGGACGGCTTCAGCTCGAGCTTGCCGCCGAGCGCGGCCAGATCGTCGGGGTAGATCGTCTCGCTCCAGGCGGCCATGCCGGTAAGCTCGGCGGTCGGCCTGCCCCAGATGGTCTCGAAGGCGGGGCTGACATAGTCCATCTGGTCGCGCTCGACATTCAGGAACCAGATCGCGTCCGGCGTGCGCTCGGCGAACAGGCGGAAGCGGCGCTCGCTCTGGCGCAACTCGTCGGTCCGGGTGCGCAGCGTGGTTGAGGCCTCGCTCAAGGTCTCGGCGAGCAGGTTGGCTTCCCGCAAGGTCGAATGCGGCAGGGGCGCGCTCTCGCCGAGGCCGAAGGCGGTGGCGGCACGCATCAGCTCGTGCATCGGCCGCGTCATGGTGCGGCTGAACAGGAAGGCGGCGATGATCGACAGCCCGAGCGCGATGATGCTGGTGATGAGGAAATCGTGCCAGAGCCGCGACAGCGGCGCCTCGATGGCCGCGAGCGGGATGATCGAGTAGCCCGTCCAGCCGGTGAGGGCGGAGCGCCGGTAGGAGACCAGCATCGGGCTGTCGCCGACCTTTGTTTCGAAGACCCCGAAATCGCCCTTGGCGGCGTCCAATATGGATGCGGGGAGCATATCGGGGCTGGCCAGCATCTTCGAGCTGGTCAGCACGACCTTGCCGGCGCCGTCGGCGAGGATGTAATCCGCGCCGGGCAGCAGCGCCGGCTCGGCGATGGCGGTCGCCAGCTCCTGCGGCTCCATGGTGAAATGCAGCCAGCCCGCAGCGCGCCCGTTGCGCTCGATCGGCACCACCGTGGCGAAGAGCTGCTTTTGCGAGGCCGAGCCTGTGAACAGATTGGTCAGCGACGGCGAGAGCGTCTTGCCGGCATCCCGGTCGACATCGTCGGCCAGCCGGGGCGGCGGCAGGTCGGTGCCGAAGGGATAGCGGGTGTAGAAGATCATCGCGCCGTCCGGCCCGGCCAGCGCCAGATTGCCGTGGCGGCCCTTCAGGCCCTCCTTGGCGCGGTCATAAAGCGTCCGGTATTCGCCGCGGTCGAAGGCGGTGTCCTGGGCGAGGACGTTGAGGATGGTCTTGACGCTGATGAATTCGCGGTCGAGGCTGTCGGTCACGGCATCGGCCATGCGCTGCGTGCTCTCGAACGCAGCCGCGCGCTCCGTGGCGAAACTGCTTCGGAGGGCAAATCCGGCAAGGCCCAGAAGCGGCACCATGATCGCCAGCGCAAGGACGATCAAATGCGTGCTGAGGGGCCAACTTTCCTCGCGCATGTCACTGCTTTCATCCGCTTTGGGGACCAAAGCCGACAGATTGAGCGCGCGGCTGGCTATTGCCCTCCCCGCGCCGCCCATCGATGACGGTCCCCGTTCCCTGTTGCGACTCTGATGGTCGCGTCTCACGCCGTTTGCGACTTTGGTTCGACGACCCTGAACGAACCGTATCTATGCAGAAGCCCGCGCATCGGATCTTCGTTCCTGTTGCTCATGCGCCCCGGCCTCACGGCAGGCTCGGATGTTCGGGGCCGGGGAAGAGATTTTGCAGCACGCCGACGGTCACCATGGCGATCGGCACGGCCAGAAACGCCCCGATCGGCCCCCACATCCAGGTCCAGAAGATCACCGACAGGAAGAGCAGGAACGGGTTCACCGCCAAACTGTAGCCGAGCACGCTGGGGGTGAGGAATTCGCCCTCCAGCACGTGCAGCGCCGTGTAGATGAGCGGCGGCAGCGCGGCCTGCGCCAGCGTCGGGAAGGACAGGATCGAGGCGACGATCAGCGCGATCGTCACGATGGCCGGCCCGAGATAGGGCAGGAAGTTCAAAACCGCGGCCAGCACGCCCCAGAGCAGCGGGTTGGGCATGTCGACGATCCACATCGCCAGGGTGATGACGGCGCCGAGCGTGATGTTGATGATGGTGAAGGTCGTGAAAAACCGCGCCAGCCGGGATTCGACGTCATTATAGATGCGCAGGATGCGCAGCCGCGTGTCGCGCGTCGAGAAGGCGAGGATGGCGGAGGCTTTGAAATCGTTTTTGAAGATCAGGTAGAAGATCAGCGAGACGAAGAAAATCAGGAGCTGGCTGAGCGCCGGGGTCAGCACCGAGATGGCGGTCTCGATGATGCTGGCATTGGCCGAGGCCTCGATCTTGATCGCCTCGGTGCCCTGGCCGGCATTGCCGCCGATATTCTGCAGCGCGCCGTAAAGATCCTGCAGCGCCGAGAGCGGCTGGCGGAAATCCTGCAGCCGGGATTTCAGGAGGGCGCCGAGTTCGGAGGCGCGCCCGATCCAATCGGTCAAAGGTGCCGTGAGCGCGATGGCGAAGAACACCAGCGCCGCCAGCAGGAACAGCACGATGAGGATGGTGCTGACCACGCGCGGCACGCCATGCCGCTCGACCCGCGTGACCATCGGCGCGAGGATGGTGCCGATGATGAGGGCCAGCACGACCGGAACGGCGATGGCGCGCGTCAGATAGAGCACGACCATCACGGCGATGAAGAACAGGCCGACCACCGAGACATTGGCGGCGCTCGCCCAGCGGGATGTCGACGAGACAGCGACGGCCGGACGCTCAATCCCGGTATTGTTGCGCATGTCGATGAACCCAAAATAGCACGGCGTGGATGCGCGATTAACGTCCCGGCCTGCCCTGAGTTCCGGCATAGGGATTGCCCCCGCGGCGGCGATTTCACCGCAGCTCCACCCGCGCGGCGGCACAGCTTACGCGGGCCGGCTCAGACGGAGGTTGAAGGGTTTCGGGGTGCGGCCAAACGGCCCCCGCGAGAATTTCAAATTTTTTGGGAACCAACCCCCGAAGCTGTGTGTTGACCCGGCAAGTATATGGACACGTGACTAGTCTCCCTTCCCCGATGCCCTCACGTTGCCCAGTCCATGTACCAGCGGCTTGCGGCGATTACGCCGTAAGCCGCTCCCCCTTCCCCCAAAGTCATCTTCGCGATAACGGAACTATTCGAGTTCAATCCGCGTTAATTGCGCAGTGGGATGCAAGATTCCGCAAGTTCAATCAGATGGGAGCGACTTTGATGAATTGGGACCAGATTAAAGGCAATTGGATGCAGTTCAAAGGCAAGGTTCGCGAATCCTGGGGCGATCTTACCGATGACGACCTCGCCCGCATCGAGGGCAACCAAGAGCAGCTCGTCGGCCGCGTACAGGAACGCTACGGCATCGCCCGTGAAGAAGCCGAGCGCCAGGTTAAGGAATGGGCCAACCGGCTGTAAGCTGGGGTCCGGATTGGAATTTGACGGCGGCGCGAGCCGCCGTTTTTTTTGTGCTGAGCGGATGACGGGAGAGAGGAAGCAAAAGCCCCCTCACCCCTCAACCTGACGACGCCCGCCCTCTTCCTCGACGGGAGATGCCTGCGCCGTGCCAGATGGGAGTCACAGCTTCGAAGCCTTGCGCCCTTACCCTCTCCCCTTGAGGGAGAGGGCTTCGCCGATAGGCGGGTGGGTGAGGGGTATCGCGGCCTCAGAGGCGCAAACCGCCCCGCCGATTAAGACCCCAGCGGCGGAGCCGCGTCGGCGCCGGTGCCGAGCTTGGCTTGGCGGGCGCGGGCGTTCAGATTGAAGAACAGCGCCTGACTGGTGATGGCCTTGATGTTTTCGGGCTGGAACGGCTTGGTGATGAGGAAAGTCGGCTCCGGCCGCTCGCCAGTCAAAAGCCGCTCCGGGAAAGCCGTGATGAAGACGATCGGCACGCCGATGGTCTCCAGAATGTCGTTCACCGCTTCGATGCCAGAGCTGCCATCGGCGAGCTGGATGTCGGCGAGCACCAAGCCGCAGCGGCCCTCGGCGACGGCCTCAACCGCCTCGCGATGGGTGCGGGCGATGGCGGTGACGCGGTGGCCGAGGCTGGTCATGATCTCCTTCAGGTCGAGCGCGATCATCGGCTCGTCCTCGATGATGAGCACGTCGGTCGCGACCTGCCCGATCATCTCCCGGTTGGCCTGCTCCGACAAAGCCGCGACATTCTGCACGGTGGTGTCGAGCGCGAAGGCGGCCTGCTCGGGGGTGAAGCCCTCGAGCGCGCGCAGCAGATAGGCCTGGCGCGGACGCGGCGACAGCCGGCCGAGACGCTTGTCGGCGGCGCTGGCGGTGTCTTCGTCCCGCTCGGCGGCCTCGTCCGGCTCGCCTTCGTTCAAGAGCCGCAAAAATTCACGATAAAGCGCAATTCTCACCGGCTGGTCGGCCGGCAGCAGATCCGTGGTGGCGATCAAGCGCTCCAGAACCTTCGCGACGAGGTCGTCGCCAGCAGCCTGACTCCCGGTCACCGCCCTGGCGTACCGCCGCAGCGTTGGCAAGGTTGACGCCACTGTTGAGGATAAACGCATATGCCACTCCCGATGTTGCAAGCCCGATCGTGGTAACTCACCACGCGCCGCTTTGTTCCCTGCCAAAGGCTGGAACTTTCATGGCCACTCTTGAGTTTTCCTGAAGCTACATGCCCTTGAGGGCTTTAAAACGCTCAGTTTTCCCGAGGCCATGATGCGCAAAAGTCTACGCGGGTGCATCAAGACTTACGCACCAATCGAGGGATAATCAAGTCAAGCAAACCTGAATTTCGTGACGCCTTTTACTTCGGCCGTGCGAACGGCTGAAGGTGGCACGATCTCAGGTTGCAGGGACACGGCGATGATGATGTCAGATACCGAGGAACACAAGGGAATTCGTTTGAAGGCGGGCCAATCGGCCAAAAGCCGGCAAAGCGAACATAGTGCCGAGCTGGGGGAGCAGGTGATCGTTCAATTGAAAACCTCCTACGACAAGCTCCTGCATGAACCTTTACCAGATCACCTTTTACAACTTCTGAACGAGCTGAAATGCCAGGAGGATCGCTCTTGAGTTCGGAAGCTGTGCGACAAGGATTGGTGTCCTACCTCCCCAATCTGCGGGCGTTCGGCATCGCCTTGTGCGGCGACGCCGACCGCGCAGACGATCTGGTGCAGGAGACCATGCTGAAAGCGTGGAACAGCCTGGACAGTTTTCAGGAGGGCACCAATCTCAGGGCGTGGCTGTTCACGATCCTGCGCAACACATATTTTTCCGAATGCCGCCGCCGGCGCCGCGAAGTGCCCGACCAGGACGGCGATTATGTCTCGCGTCTCAGCGTGCCGCCACCGCAACAGGGGCGGATGGACGCACAGGATCTAATGAAGGCGCTCGGCCAGTTGACCGAGGATCAGCGGGAAGCCCTGATCCTCGTCGGGGCCGAGGGCTTTGCCTATGAGGAGGCGGCCGCCATCTGCAATTGCGCCGTCGGCACCATCAAAAGCCGGGTCAACCGGGCGCGCAACCGGCTGGTGGAAATCCTCGGTATCGACGCGGTGCAGGATTTCGGCCCGGAACCCCTCACCGAAGCTGTGCTTTTGCGCACATCCAACAGCTTTTAGCGCCCTCGCCAACGGCGGCAAGCCGCCTTATGATCCCGAGGCTGGCGGGTGGGAACCCCTATGTTCGCCAGCCGTTTGTCCTCCACCATCATAAACAGGAGGTCGTCATGGGTAATTTGCTTTATTGGGCACTGATCTTTCTCGTCGTCGCCATCGTCGCGGGGGTGCTCGGTTTCGGCGGCATCGCCGGGACCGCGGCGTCCGGCGCTTCGTTGCTGTTCTGGATCGCGGTGATCCTATTCGTCGTGTCGCTGGTCGCAGGTCTCGTGAGACGTGGCTGACGGCGATACGCCTAGACCGAGCATCCAGCGCGGCATCGCGACCAGGGTGCTGACGACGATCGGACTTTTCGCGGCGGGGTTTGTGGCGGCCAATGTGCTCCAGAAACCCCGTTCACGCGTGCGCGGATGGTTCGACCGGGCGCTCCGGCGCCTTGTGTTCCAATCGAAACGGGAGAGCGCGCGCACCGAGGCGCGCTCCGCCGGCTCGCTGATTACCGAACTTGCGGCGGGCATCTATCACCGCTTCATGACGCATAATATTCTCAGCGTCGCGGCCTCGAGCGCCTTCTTCCTGGTGCTGGCGATCTTTCCCGGCCTTGCGGCGCTCGTCGCGCTTTACGGCTTCCTGGGCGACCCCGCCGACATCACAACATTCCTCGCCACCATGCCCGCCGTCGTGCCCGGCGACGTGCTGGGCCTGCTCCAGGGCTTCCTGCGCGAGCTGATATCGCGGCCGCGCGCCAATCTCGGCACCTTCCTGTTCAGCTTCAGCATCGCCATGTGGAGCGCCAATTCCGGCATGAAATCGCTGATCGAGGCGATGAACGTGGTCTATGAGCGGCGCGAGACCCGCTCGTTCCTGCGCATCAACGTGCTCGCCGCCATCATGACCACGGCGTTTCTCGCCTTCATGATTATCGCGGTGAACATCATGCTCTTGCCGATCTCGGAATGGCTGCGGCAGGAGCTGGGAAGCCAGTTGCTCAGCCTGCGCTGGCTGGCGCTGCTATTCGGGGTGCAGGTGCTGATCGCGGCGCTGTATTATTTCGCCCCGAACGGCCGGCAGAAGAACTGGCAGGTGCTGACGGCGGGTGCGATGCTGGCGGCGCTGCTCTGGGTGGCGATGTCGATGCTGTTCTCGTTCTACCTGACCAATTTCGCGCATTATTCGGTCACCTACGGCACGCTCGGGGCGGCGGCGATCTTCATGACCTGGCTATGGCTGACGGTGACGACGCTGCTGGCGGGCGCGGAAGTCGATGCGGCAATAGAAAACCTCGGCGCGACGGCCGAGGTTTCCGACGAACTGCCTGTTGCCTGATCGCCGGTCAGGCGACGTGATCCTTCTCCTCATCCGGCGACGACGACCGGGTGAGGGCGAAGATGAAGCCGGCGGCGAGCGGCAGCATGATGAGCAGCGGCGCCCGGCGGGCGAGCCCGACCGCCATGCGTCCGGCGCCGAGCAGCAATGCCGGGTTGACCGCCATCAGCGCCGATGCGGCGGCCGTGCGCCTGGCCCGCATCAACGCTTCCTGCCTCAGCGCTTCCTGCTTCTTGCGCCAGATCGTGACCGCGATCAGCGCAATGACGGCGAGAATGACGAAGGCGACCGCCAAGGAGATCGCCGCCGTCAGGGAATCATAGCGGTTGCTGATGGCGATATAGATCGCCGCGAGCCCGAATGAGGCGGCGATCAGCAACGGCACCGCGACGGCCAGGACGCTGATAATCCGCGTCGTGGCCGAGGCAGCGCTCAGTTTCACATAGTCGATGAGCGAGCCAAACATCGGGGCGCTTTCTCAAGCAATTTCGAGCAAATGCATAGTCCGGGCGCGAAACGCGACCAAGCGCCGGACCCAAAACCCTCGATCCGGCCAAGCCGGAACGCAACGGCCTCGGGCGTTTACCGCTTCCAGATCGCGCCAAGCAGAAAACCGACCGCAACCGCGCCGATCAATGTCGACATCGGACGGGTCTTCAGCGATTCGTCAAGCTTGTCGGCCGCCTGATTGGCGTAATCACGCACCGCGTCGCGGGCTTCGCTGGCGCGCGCGGATACTTCATCATACGCTTCGCCGAACTTCTCCTGGGCGCGGTCCGCCACTTCGTTGGCCTTGTGCTTGAGGCGCTCGGCGGCATCTTCGGCCGCAGACATCGCTTCCTTGCCGTAAGCTTTCGTCGAATTATCCATGTCGTCCTCCGTCGGGTTGTTACTGGCGGCATAACGTTTCCGGCAAAGGAAGGTTCAAACTCATTTCCCTCGCCGTCCCCCGTATACACGGCCGGACTTTAGGCGCATGCGGCAGGGCGGCCCGCTTGCGCCGCTTGCTATGTGGCCGGGGCCGTGTATCTTCCTGGTGAAGGATTATCCCATGAACATGGAAATTGCCATGGACCATGACAGTGCCTCGCCGCGGCGAGTCCTCATTGTCGAAGACGAAGTGCTGATTGCGCTGATGCTGCAGGACATGCTCGCCGATGCCGGCCTGCAGGTCGAGGCGGTGGCCAATTCGCTCGACACCGGCATCGACTTGGCGAGGAATGCGGCGGTCGACCTTGCGGTGCTGGACATTAATCTCAACGGCGAGGATGTTTATCCGATCGCGGAAATTCTGCGTGGCCGGGGTATTCCGTTCATTTTCTCGACCGGCTATGGCGCCGGCGGCGTCCGGCCCGAATTCGACGCGGCGCCGCGCGTGGTGAAGCCGTTCCAGCAGGACCTGCTCGTCGCCGCCCTGCGCCAATTGGTGAAATAGCCCCCCGTCTGTCCTGAACTCCCTTAAAATTTCGCCCCACCCGCGGCGCTACCGCAGCCGCCAGCAGTCGCGCGGCCGCGGCGGCGCCGGATTGGGTCGTGGGAACAGGAATGCGCGGCAAAACCGGGGCAGAAATGAAAGGGGGGCCTCGGCCCCCCGCTTGGTTCTATTTCAGCACTTCGGCATCCGGCGTCAGATGGATGTTGACGCCGACTTTGGCCGTGTGCAGCGCGTTCTCGAAGTCGTAGATGTCGCCTTGCGGGCTCCGGGAATCGTCCGTGCCGAAATCCATGTAGAGATATTCGGCCTTCACCGAGACGCGATCGGTCAGCGCATATTCGATGCCGGCGCCGAGCGCCCAGCCGGTCTGCACATCGCTGGTGCTGGTCTGGCTGCCCTCGGCGAGCGCGCCGTTGTCGATGTCGAAGGCGGTGTGCTTGATGTCGGCGAAAGCGAGGCCGCCCTTGGCATAGACGAGCGCCCTGTCGATGGCGTAGCCCGCGCGCAGGGTCAGCGTGCCGTACATGCCATATTCGACCGAGCCGAAATCCTGGTCGTCATTGGGCCGAAACAGCAGCTTGTCCTCTTCGATGTTCAGCCAGCCGAGTTCGCCCTCGACGCCGAAGACGAAACGGCCGCGCTGCACGTTATAACCGAGCTGGACGCCGCCGAACGCCCCTTCCGAGTCGATCTCCATCGGCGTGCCGCAATAATTGCCGGTCAATGCCGGACCGCAAGCAAAGGCGCCGAAGGGCGGCGGTCCGCCCGGAACCGTCGGCTGGCCCAGCTTGGTGCCGCCGTCCCCGATGCTGGTGTCGCCCCAGCCATAGCCCGCATGAGCGCCGATATAGAAACCGGACCAGATCGCCGGGCTGGCATAGGCCGGCGCGTCCTTGAAGCTTCCGCCGTCCTTGGCGTAGATGTCGGCGGCGTAAAGCTGAGACGGCAAGACAGTCGTGGCAATCAACGAAAATAGCGCGCAGGTGCGGCGAAACATCGGCTCCCCCCGGAAATCGAATATTCAATGCATAAAGGAGCCTCAATACCAGCGACACCGACCCAGGGTTGCAGGCTTGTCGGGAAGGGCGCTTTTCGCCCTAGAAGAGGCCAGCCAAGCCATTGAAATAGCGCGCTATTTCAGCTCAGAATGTTTTTTCGCACCAAATCCGATCCGAGCGGCATTGTGATGATTTGCACACATCCTAATGTCGCTGGCGCACCCTTGCCGGCCGTGTGATTCGCCGGGGAGCAGCCGCCCGCAAAGCTTGACGTGAACCGCGGGCCACTGCCGAACGTTAGCGCAGCACTGTCGCCCCAAACCGTTTCGAGGAGTGAAATCAAATGCATGCCAGCGAGATCAAAGAGCATATGGAAGTGATCGGCGCCGACGGCGTCCATGTCGGCACCGTCGACCGCGTCGAGAACGGCAAGATCAAGCTCATCAAGGCCGATAGCGGCGAGGGCGCGCACAAGGGCCATCATCATTTCATCGATCTGGGGCTGGTCGCCGATGTTGAAGGCGACAAGGTGCGCTTGTCGGCCAATGGCGATGTCGCTGTGAGCTTCGAAGAGGAAGGCTCGTCCAAATTCGCCTGAGCGGATATGCTGACGCAACGAGAGTTTGAGCCGGGACCCGACATCATGAGCAATGGCAATTCGCAATCGCTGTCCGACCTCGAATACCGCATCGCCCTTCTGCGCGAGAACATCGCCGAGCTGACCGAGCAGGCCGCCGGCTATTCCGGCGCCGGCGACGAGGAACGCAACGCCGACCGCATCGCCCAGCAAAGCGAGCAGCTCGACGCGCTGATCAAGGAGCGGGACGCGCTGCTGGGACAGTGACCGGGGCGGCGGCGGCAAGTCCGCGGGACCTGCCGCCGCGCGCGGCGTCAGCGGCCGCCGTGGCTCGACTCGGTGGCCCAAAAGGCGCGGCTGCCCTGCTGGCTGTCGCAGGAAAAGCCGCCGCATTGCTTGGACATGTCCACCCAGTTCTGGTCGGCCCGGTTGCGCGCCATCGCGCCCGACGCGCCGGTGACGACCATGGCGACGAGCGCCAAGCGGATGAGTTTGCTCATATCGATCTCCTGATAAGCTGAATTTTACCTACCTGAGATAGGCGGGCGCCGCGCTTCGGACTTGATCGAAAATCCCCCGAATTGCTCGGTTTTGGCCCGTTTGGCCGTGCCGCCACCGCAGCGGAGGCTTGCGGCCGCAGCCTTCGGTAGCCGTCGCGGCGGGTGCGGTATATGGTTCCGCCGCAAAAAGCTTCGGGAGGATCTAAGATGACGCTGGTTCAGGCGGTAATGCTGATTGTCGGGATTGGATTTGCCCTCTCGCTGATCAGCTCGATCGCGGCTTGGCGGGACATGGCCGGATTGAAACCGCGTATCGCGGATCTGGCGGTGCCGTTCGCGGTGAAATGGGTGCTCTATTCCGGCGGTGTCGCGCTGGCGCTGGGGATCCAATATCTGCTGACCCATATGCGGGCCGCCGGGTAGCTGGGCCTCGCCGTCTAGGTGGCGCTTTTCGCCCATTTTGGGCTTGGCGCATGCGACCCGCTCTTATGCTGGCCGGCGAAGGCCGTGATGACGAATTGCCGCCACCAGCTATGGGCGGGATCGGTCTGAAAACTCGGGTGCCACCACAGGCAGCTCTCGCTGTGCGGCAGCTTGACCGGCGCCGGCCGCAGCTCGATGCCGAGCCGCGGCGCCGCCCAATCCGCCAGAGAGCGCGGCATCGTCGAGACCAGATCGGACCCGGCGGCGGCATAAGCCGCGGCGAGGTAGTTCGGCACCGTCAGGCCGACCGTCCGGACCCCGCCCATGCCCTTCAGCACATCGTCGATCCGCTCGCTGCGCCGCCCGGCGAGCTCGATGACGACATGCGTGCAGTCCAGATAGCGGGGGAGGCCGAAATCGTGCTCCAGCGCCGGGTGCGCCGACCGGAAGACGCAGGCATACGTCTCCGAAGCGACCAGCTTGCGCATCATGTCCCGCCCCAGATTGAGCGGCGCCTCCAATTCGGCGGGCGCGAGCACCAGATCGAGCCGGCCATTGGCGAGCTCGTCGACGACATCCGGGCTCAGCGTGCGCACATCCAGCCGCATGGCCGGTGCCTGTTCGCGCAGCCTCGCGATCAAGCCCGGCAGCACCGTGTAGAGCCAGGCGCCCGGAAGCGCCAGCGAAAGCGGCCGGCGCGACCTTGCCGGATCGAAACTCTCCTCGGCCACGAAGGCCCGCCTTAATTCCTGCAAGCCGCGCTGGAGCGGCGGCAGGATGCCGAGCGCGAACGGCGTCGGCACCATCGCCCGCCCCGATCGCACCAGCAGCGCATCGCCGGTGGTCGCGCGCAATTCACGCAAGGCATGGCTCACCGCCGATTGCGTGACGCCCAGGCGCGCGGCCGCCCGCGTCACGCTGCGCTCCTCGAGCAGCACTTCAAGCGTCGGCAAGAGCCTCAGATCAATATTGCTGGCCTGGCTCATGCTCATGCGGCCGGGACAGACCGAAGAAAAAGACCGTTTGTGACAGAGGCCCCGCCCACTTTCATCTCCGACTAGGTGCAATGCGGATTGAGCGTAGCCGGATCTTCGGCGGCCGGTCTTGCATCCCATTGCGCCAGTCCCGCCGATTTGGCCGGAAACAACGCTGGCCGCGCACATGAGAGTTGCTCATGTCCGCATGAATAGCGCCTGGCTGGTCCATGATGACCGCCGGGATTAGGCTCGCAACGCACGATGGCGGTAAGACCCATGCGGCGGATCAAGGGAGTATCGGATGCCGATTAGCAATGTTGGTGCCAATTTTTGCGCTGAACAGCTCGTTCCGCTCGAACCTGGTCGCCCGGGCAGTTTTGGGGGCGAGCTTGTCAGGCATCCCGCCCGCGGGCCGATCGCGCCCTCCGAATATCCCCGCTCAGATCCTGAGAAGCTGATCCCAATCGTGCGTCCTGGGACGGAGATTTTCGAGAGGGGCCAATCGGAGCTCGCGCCCTTGCAGGATGGCGAAAAATCCCCCACGGTCAGCGCGCTCGACCGGCATACCGAGCTCGCCATATACCAGAAGCTCGTGGACGACATCAAAGCGGGCAACGCGGACGCAATCGTTGAGGATGCCGCGCTGCTCGCGGTCGTCGCCGCCCGGAATGGCCATGATCGGCTGGCCTATGTCGCGCGCAACATCGGCAATTCCATCGGCAACGGGTCATATGCCGCGGATGGGTCGCTGCGGGCGCTGGCAGGTGCGGCGCCGGAAACGGCAGGAGCAATTTTCACCCCGGCCCAGCTCGACGACGAGACCATGGCCGATCCCAACGCGCTCGGTCAAGCCTATCTCGACCTGGAATATGCTGTGGAGTCCGGGAAGGATCCCAGCGTGATCCTGGAGCGGGCCAAGACCGTCAAGGAGCTCGCGGAAGAAAGCGGCAACGACAAGCTGGCCGGGGCGGCGGACAAGATCATCAAGAGCATCGAGGACGGCTCGTTCGACCCGGTGGCGAGCGAGTTGGACCTGATGTGGAATGGCGCGACGAATGCGGATTTGGGCTTTGGCTCTCCCGCCCCCGACGATGCGGACAAGGCGCCCATGTCCGACGAATTGAAGGCTTACAATGCCTTGCTTGCCGAAATGCAGGGCAGCGCCGACATCACCCAAGTTCGCAGTTGGGCCTTCGAGTTGGAGAACCGTGCCAGAGCCAATGGCGATGAACGGCTTGCATGGCTCGCCAGGGATATTGCGCATTCGACCTTCATCGGCACCTACGACGAGAAAGCGGAGACGTTCAGGCTGGCCCTGCTCGGCATGGCGCCCGGAACAAAGGCCGCGCAAAGCGGCGCCGTCACCGCGTGAGCACCGGAGGTCCCGGTGCGGATCGGCGCGCCGGGACTATGATCGATCGCCGCGCGGGGGCTGCTGCCCCATCCGGTTCGCGAAGACGGACGGGGTGCATCCGGCGTGGCGGCGGAAACGGCGGGTGAAATGGCTCTGGTCAGCAAAGCCGACCATGAGCGCGATCTGCGACAAGGACAGGCCGCCACGGCCCATCATCTCCTGCGCGCGCGCGATCCTTGCCCGCTCCAGATAGGCCATCGGCGTCAGACCGGTGCTGGCCTTGAAAAGGCGTATGAAATGGAAGCGGCTGACCCCGGCGATTGCCGCCAGATCCGACAGCGCGATCCCGTTGCCCATCTCATCCGCGATGAAGCCGATCACCCGGCCGAGGCTGACCCGATCCAACCCGTGAATTTTCCGATGCCTACGCGGACGGTCCCGCAAGGAACGCGCGGCCGGGTGCGCCTCGCCGGGCGATAGCGGCACCGCGCCCTCGACGAGCGGGTCGCGCGGACGACGGACAGGCATCGGCATGGCAAGTGGCGCGTCGGGGTCGACGGGCGTGGCGAGGCAAGCGAACGCGATGGACAAGTTGGGAAATGCCTCCCCCGATGCGACGAGGGGCAAATCCGTCCCCGGAACTCCGCAAGGCCTGTCGCTCATCTGGCTCTACGCTGACTGCTGGCACGCCTGACTTGGCGAGTCTCAGTCCTTTCGTAGAAAACCCAAATTACCGATGCATGTCCGATGGACGAAATTCATTACATCGGTAATGACGAGGGCGTTTTATTGTTGGCGAACGCTGTGGTGGGCGCGGCAGGGCTCGAACCTGCAACCAGACGGTTATGAGCCGACGGCTCTAACCAATTGAGCTACGCGCCCCCTGGGAAGGTTTCTAGCCAATATTCGCCGCCCGCGCCAAGCGGGAAATCGGGCGCATGCGCCGCGCGGCCACATCATTCCTCAAAAACAAGCGCTTGTGCTAGGATGGTTAGTGAATTGGAGCAGAAGAGCGGCGAAGCTCTCGGCCGGCCGCAGCCAATCGCAGCCCGGCGGCGAGGAATGACATCCCGATGATCAACGGCTGGCTGATCGTAACCGTGGCGCTGACCTATGTCGGCTTCCTGTTCGCGGTCGCCTATTTCGGCGATAAATACGCAAAGTCGCGCAAGTCAACGCACGGCCGGCCGACCATCTACGCCTTGTCGCTGGCCGTCTACTGCACCTCCTGGACCTTTTTCGGCAGCGTCGGCCTCGCCACCACGACGGGGCTCGACTTCCTCGCCGTCTATCTCGGGCCGATCGCCGTCTTCGCCTTCGGGCGGCCGCTGATCGAGCGCATCATCAAACTCTCCAAATCGCAGAACATCACCTCCATCGCCGATTTCATGGCGGCGCGCTACGGCAAGAGCCCGGCCGTCGCCGCCATCGTCACGGTGATCGCGGTGGCGGGCGTGCTGCCCTATATCGCGCTGCAGCTCAAGGCGGTGTCGCAATCGGTCGCCACCATCGTGCAGCCGGGCGGCTACGCGCCCTATCTGCCGAGCGGCGACCCGTTCAGCGACGTCACCTTCATCATCGCCATGATCATGGCGGTGTTCGCGGCCTTGTTCGGCACCCGCCATATCGACGCGACCGAGCACCAGGAAGGACTGATGCTGGCGATCGCGGCAGAGTCGGTGGTGAAGATCGCCACGTTCCTGATCGTCGGCTCCTTCATCACCTATTCGATGTTCGGCGGCGTCGGCCCGCTGATCGAGCGCGCCGCCGAATATCCCGAGATCATCGGCCTGTTCGCGCGCGGCTTTCACGGCGGCAACTGGATCACGGTGACGTTCCTGTCCTCGATCTGCATCCTTCTGCTGACGCGCCAGTTCCACGTCACCATCGTCGAGAACAATTCCGAGCGCGAGGTCGGCCGCGCCTCCTGGCTGTTCCCGCTCTACCTGATCGCCATCAACATCTTCGTCATCCCGATCGCCATCGCGGGCATGCTGACCTTCCCGCCCAATCCGGCCGAGTCGGACATGTTTTTGCTGAAGCTGCCGCTCAGCCAGGGCGCGGGGACGTTCACCATCCTCGCCTTTCTCGGCGGGCTGTCGGCGGCGACGGCGATGGTCATCATGGAGTCGATCGCGCTGTCGATCATGGTCTGCAACGATCTGGTCATCCCGATCATCCTGCGGCGGATGGGGCGCGACGAGGGCGATCTGCGCGACATGGGCACCGTGGTGCTCTATATCCGGCGCTTCGCGATCTTCGGCATTTTGCTGCTCGCCTATCTGTTCTACCGCGTGGTCGGCGACACCTACGGCCTTGCCCGCATCGGCCTGCTCTCCTTCGCCGCCATCGCGCAATTCGCGCCGGCCTTTTTCGGCGGGCTGGTCTGGCGCGGGGCGACGGCGCGGGGGGCGATTGCCGGCATCCTCTCGGGCTTTGCGGTCTGGATCTACACGCTGCTGGTGCCCTATTTCGTCGAAGCGGGCCTGATCGGCCCGGACATCATGCGTAACGGCCCGTTCGGGCTGCATTTCCTGCGGCCGGACGCGCTGTTCGGCGTCGAACTGGACTCGCTGACGCATGGCGTCATCTGGAGCATGCTGGTCAACATCACCGCCTATGTGGTGGTCTCGATGCTGCGCGCGCCCGAGCCGATCGAACGGCTGCAAGCCAATATCTTCATCGAGAATGATTTTGCCCGCGCGACGGTGCCTTCGTTCCGCGCCTGGCGGACGTCCGTCACGGTCGGCGACCTCATGCGCACGGTCGGGCGGTATCTCGGCGAAGAGCGCACGCACCGCTCCTTCGCCGATTACGCCGCCACCCACAACATGCCGCTCGCGGTCAAGGCCGAAGCCGACATCCACATGATGCGCTTCGCCGAAAACCTGCTCGCCAGCGCCATCGGCTCGGCCTCCTCGCGCCTCGTCATGTCGCTGACGCTCAGGCGGCATGACGTGGGGATGAAGTCGGCGCTAAAACTGCTGGACGATGCCTCCGAGGCGATCCAGTACAATCGCGACCTGCTGCAATCGGCGCTCGACCATGTGCATCAGGGCATCGCCGTGTTCGACCGCAACATGCAGCTCATCTGCTGGAACCGCGAATTTCGCGAGATGCTGCAATTGCCGGCGGCGCTTGGCCGGGTCGGGGTGCCGCTCGACCAGATCGTCCGGCATATGGCGGCCAAGACCGCGAAGGATGCGACGGCCTTCGAGAATTTCGTCTCCAACCGCATCCGCAAATATGTCGTGACGCTGGAGACCTTCCACGAGAAGCTGGACGAGGGTAAGCGCGTCATCGAAGTGCGCACCAACGCCATGCCGCAAGGCGGCATCGTCACGACCTTCACCGACATCACCGAGCGCGTCGCCGCCGCCAGCGCCCTGGAGCGCGCCAACGAGACGCTGGAGCGGCGCGTCCGCGAACGCACCGCCGAGCTGACCACGGTCAATCTCGCGCTCGCCGAAGCCAAGATCAAGGCGGACGAGGCCAATCTCGACAAGACCCGGTTCCTCGCCGCCGCCAGCCACGACATCCTGCAGCCGCTGAACGCCGCGCGCCTCTACACGACCAGCCTCGTCGAGCGCAAGCCGCCGGGCGACATCCAGCATCTGTCGCGCAATATCGACGCCTCGCTGGAGGCGGTCGAGGAAATCCTCAACGCGCTGCTCGACATCGCCCGGCTCGACACCGGCGCGCTGAAGCCGGAAATCGGCACTTTCGCCATCGGTGAATTGCTGCAGCAGCTCAAGGTCGAGTTCGAGCCGCAGGCCAGCGAAAAGGGGCTGGAGCTGCTGGCGGTCCCGTGCAGCCTCTATGTCCGCTCCGACCGGCGATTGCTGCGCCGCGTGCTGCAGAACTTCCTCTCCAACGCGGTCAAATATACCGGCGACGGGCGGGTGCTGCTCGGCTGCCGCCGGTCGAAGGATGCGCTGACCATCGAAGTCCACGACACCGGCTCCGGCATCCCCGAGAACAAGCACGAGCTGATCTTCAAGGAATTCCACCGGCTGAACACCGGCATGCCGGGCGTGCATGGCATCGGCCTTGGCCTCTCCATCGTCGAGCGCATCGGGCGGATGCTCGACCATCCGATCCATCTGTCGTCGAAACCGGGCGAGGGCTCGGTTTTCGGCGTCACGCTGCCGATCAGCGACCGCGCCGCCGCCGACCGGCAGGTCTCCTATCCGATGGCGACGCAATGGGGCTATCTGACCGGCTGCATCGTGCTCTGCGTCGACAATGAGCCTGCGATCCTGGATGGGATGCGCACGCTTCTGGAGAACTGGCAGTGCAAGGTCTTGCAGGCCTCCGACACCATCGAGGCCTTGCAGATCGTCGAGGAAACCGGCGCCACGCCCGACATCATCCTCGCCGACTATCATCTCGAGCACGAAACCGGCATCGACTGCATCGACGCCGTCCGCAAACAGGCCGGCTACACCATCCCCGCCGTGCTGATCACGGCGGACCGTTCGCCGGGCGTCGAGGAGGAAGCGCGCGGCGGCGAGCTGCAATTGCTGCGCAAGCCGATCAAGCCCGCTGCGCTGCGCGCGCTGATGACGCGGCTGCATCTGCAGCGGCAGGCGGCGGAGTAGCACGGGGCGAAAATCCGGATGCGCTCGTCCTTTCTCGTACGTAATCCCCGCGAAGGCGGGGATCCAGTAATCACAAACTCGAATTTGGCTTTCTGACCAACTACTTGCGCTGCGGCGTACTGGATCCCCGCCTTCGCGGGGATTTCGATAGAGGCTCGTTTCGAAACAGCGCGGCCCATTCCCTTTCGTCGTCCCGGACGGCCGCTGGCCGAGCCGGGACCCATTGGCCCATCCTCAATGTCATGCCGCGCGGTTGGATGATTGGGCCCCGGCTCGGCGCGATGCGCCGTCCGGGGCGACGGAGTGTCCGCCGCCGCTATTTCTGCGGATCGAACTGCTCGCCCTTGAAATCGCCGAGCTCGCCGCTCTCGATCTTCTTCACCGCGATCACGGCCTGCGTCCGGCTCTCCACCCGCAGCTTCTGCAGGATCGCCGAGACATGCGCCTTGACCGTCGCCTCGGAGACGCCGAGATGGAAGGCGATCTGCTTGTTCAGCAGGCCCTCGCCCAGCATCATCAGCACGCGCACCTGCTGCGGCGTCAGCGTGGCCAGGCGCTCGACCAGCGCGGCGGTGTCGACATCGTCGACCTTTTCCGTGCTGACCCCGGGCGGCACCCAGATCTCGCCCTGCAAAATGCTGGCGATGGCCTGGCGGATGCTGGCGACGGGCAGCGATTTCGGAATGAAGCCCGACGCGCCGAAATCCAGGCACCGCCGGATCACCGACGGGCTCTCATTGGCCGACACCACCACCACCGGGATCGACGGGTTGAGCGAGCGCAGATAGATCAGCCCGGAAAAGCCCTGCACGCCCGGCATGGTCAGATCGAGCAGAACCAGATCGACGTCGCCGGCGTCCAGGATGCCGCCGAGATCCGTCAGCGACCCGGCCTCGCTCAGGCGCAGATCGGCAAAGCTTGCCGCGAGCGTCTGCTTGAGCGCGTCGCGGAAGAGCGGATGATCGTCGACAATGGCGATATGATGCTGGGTCATCGCAACCTATGTGTACCGCCGCCGGTCGCCGGATGCCAGGGCAAGCTGTCGCCGAAGCTTTAGCCGGATTTCGCAAAGAAGGCCAAGTGCCGCCTTCGTTTTACCATATATGGAATTCACCTCGGCGCCAAAAGCGCTGTTCCGGCTTGTTTACGCCTCAACGCCGTGCTTTTGCTTGTGTCGAGGCGTCGCGGGCCGGAGCGCCGGGCCGCGCCGGGCAGATTTGAGGACAGCCATGATCGACGAAGAACAACGCAAGCGCCATGCGAGCCGCTCCCTGAGGCTTGTCCTCATCACCCTGGCGCTGTTCGGCTTTCTGGCGCTGTTCGTGCCGCTGATCGCGCCCTCGCTGAACGGCTCGTCCTTCCTGCGCTTCCCCCTCGGCATCTTCTTTGCCGCGCAGGGCACGATTTTCGGCATCATCGCCGTCATCTACTGGTCCGCCGCCCGCCAGGACCGGCTCGACCGCCGCTACGGCCTCACCAGCGAACTTTGATGCCCGGATCGAACGCCGCCGCTGCCCTGCCCCGCTCCAGACCGGAATAAGCCATGTCCCTGAATAGCAGCTATCCCTCGGTCAACCCCCGGCTCGGCACCTCTTTCGGCATCTTCACCAGTGCCTTCGCCAGCCTCGTGCTGATGCTCATCATCCTGGAGCAGCTCGGCCTCGAGCGTGATTGGATCAGCCAGCTCATCATCGTGCTGCCGATGCTGTTCTATGCCGGCATCGGCCTTTTGGTGCGCACCTCGAGCGTCGAGGATTTCTTCATTTCCGGCCAGCGCGTGCCGCCGCTCTATAATGGCTTCGCGCTATCGGCCAACCTCGTCAGCGGCGCCGGGCTGATGGGCCTGATCGGCGCCTTCTTCTTCATCGGCTACGACGCCCTGCCGATCGCGCTTGGCTGGTGCGCGGGGCTCGGCGTGATGTCGGTGCTGTTCGCGCCTTACCTGCGCAAGACCGGCGCCTACACGCTGCCGGGCTTTTTCGGCATCCGCTTCTCCAGCCGCATCCTGCGGCTCGTCGCCGCGCTGGCCCTGTTGCCGCCGCTTTTGATGCTGCTGGCGGCCGAGTTCCGCGTCGGCCAGATGGTCGGCAGCGTCTTCCTCAATCTCGACCGGCAATTCGTGCTCGAAGTCGGCGTCTTCTTCCTCGTGGTGACGGTCGTCTTCGGCGGCATGCGCTCGCTGACCTGGACCCAGTGCGCCCAGTTCATCGTCGTCGTGCTCGGCATCACCGTGCCGCTGATCGCCGTCTCGGTGATGGTGACCAACCTGCCCTTGCCGCAGCTTGCCCATGGCGGCGTGCTGAACGACCTGACCCAGCTCGAGCTGGCCAAATCGCTCGGCACCGACCAGGGCACCCTGATCCTGAGCAAGGCGCTGCCCGGCGCCAGCCACCAGGCGCTGACCCGGCCGTTCGTCGAGCTGTTCGGCGCCATGAGCAGCGGCGATTTCCTGGCGCTCACCTTATGCATCGCGCTCGGCACCGCCGTGCTGCCGACGCAGATCGCCCGCCTCAGCACGCCGCCGACGGTCTCCGCCGTGCGCAAATCCTTCGGCTGGGCGGCGCTGCTGGTCGGGCTGATGGTGCTGACCATCCCGGCTTACGCCGCCTTCGTCAAATTCCAGATCGCCAAGGAGCTGCTCGGCGTGCCGCTCGCCCAGATTCCGGATTGGGGCAATGCGCTGGCGCAGCTCGGCCTGATCACGCTTTCGGCCAATCAGCTCGACCCGGCGCTCGGCAGCGCCAAGGTGCTGTTCGACCGCGACAGCGTCGCCCTGATGCTGCCGGTCATCAACGGCTTCCCCTTCGTGATGATCGGCGTCGTCGGCGCGGCGGCGGTCGCGGCGGTGATGGCCGCGGCCGGCGGCCAGCTCGTCGCCATGGCCAATGTGCTCAGCAACGACGTCTATTACCTGTTCAACCGCTCCGCCTCCTCGGGACGGCGGCTGCTGGTGGCGCGCCTTGCCATGATCGGCTTCGCCGTCCTCGCCTTCTCCATCGCGAGCAGCGACGGCGTCGACCCGCTGCGGCTGATGATCTGGGCGGCCTCGCTGTGCGCGGGCACCTTCTTCGCGCCGCTCGCCATGGCGATCTGGTGGCGCGGCCTGACCTCGTTCGGCGCGCTCTGCGGCATGGCCGCCGGCTTCGCCGCGACCGCCGCCTATATCGCCGCCTCCGCCAGCGGCGCCTATCCCTGGTTCGGCGTCGACGGCCTGACCGCCGGCCTGCTCGGCGTCCCGGCCTCGGCTTTGGCCGCCTTCACCGGCAGCCTGCTCTCGCCGAGCCCCGACGCCGCCACGCTCGAACTGGTCGACGAGATGCGCATCCCGAGCGGCGAGACGGTCCACGGCCGCCTCGCCCGCCTCGCCGCCAGAGGCAAGGCGCCGAAGCCGTAAGGGCGGAAGCTGATGGCCGGCAAAGTGCCCCGCAGCCGGTCATTCGGGGCACAGATCACAATGATTTTGGGTTGAATCAATCCAAAATCATGAACGGTGATCTGGTTCTTACATTTAGAGCGGGATCGCATGAGATGGAATTGGCTCGTGCAACCGCGATGACTCTCAGCGCCCAACGTCGCCGCCGCCTAGCCCTCTCCCGTGGGGAGAGGGTGGCGCGCGCCAGCCTGCCGGGTGAGGGGTTTTTGACTCAACCGTGAGGCACGAACCCCTCACCCCAGCCCTCTCCCCATGGGAGAGGGAGCTTGGCTGCGGAATGGGTTAGGGGTGTGCGAAGTTCCCGATCCCGCTACAGGTGCGGCCGCCTCCTCGCGCGCCTGATCTACAAGCGCGCGCAATGCCTCACCTATCAGCCCTCCTCCTCCTCCTCCGGAGGCGGGGCGCTCTCGCGGAATTGCGATCGCCGCCGCGAGCGGCAAGGCGCGTAGTCCCCGGCACTCCGGCCAGGGCGTCGGCCGGAGACCTAATAATCCGAGCAGATGTCGGACTGGGACCAGTAGGGGCGGCTGCAGGAGCAGGCGCATTCGCCGCCGGCGCAGTCGTGATAATGGTCGTGATCGGGCACCCAGCGGCTGCTGTAGCTGTCGCCGCCATAATAGCGGGCGCTGCGCACCGCGATGTCGCCGCGATCCTCGCGCTGGAGCGGCGGCTCCGAACGCGGCGTGCGGGCGATCGAGGTCCGCCGCAGCACGGTCTCCTGCCGGGCCGCTTTCAGCGAAACCACCGATTGCTGGCCCTCGTTCGACTTGCGCAGGCGGCCCTGATATTTCATCACCGTCTCCTTCGGCACCGAAAGCGCCTGCTTCGGCGGCGCTTCGGCCTCCGGCGCCTTGGCGATCTCACGGCGCGCGGGCGGGGCGGCGGGGGCCGAAGCGCCGCCGAAGC
>NZ_MWLK01000032.1 GCF_002198715.1 Rhodomicrobium sp. R_RK_3
TACGAGATCACCGCAATCGTGATATGAGTCGTTTTCGTTGCGGATCCGCCAAACGGGGCGGAAGGATGGTTTCATGCCGTCGCAACACGAAGGGCAAGCGCGGGATGCCGATACGGCTCACGCCGAGCACGCTGTGACAAGCGCAGTCGGCGCCGCCTCCGCGCGGCGGTTTCCGATCGTCGGGATCGGTGCGTCCGCCGGGGGTCTCGACGCCTTCAAGGCCTTTCTGGCGCCGCTGCCGGCCGATACCGGCATGGCTTTCATCCTCGTCCAGCATCTCGACCCGCTACATGCCAGCCTGATGGGCGACCTGCTCGCCAGCCATACCCGCATGCCGGTGACGCAGGCCACCGAGGGCACCGTGGTCGAGCCGGACCGCATCTATCTTATCCCGCCGGGCGTCTCGCTCGCCATCGAGGGCGGCAGGCTGCGGCTGACCGAGCCGACCGAACGCCACGGCGCGCGCATGGCCTTCGATTTCTTCCTGCGCTCGCTGGCCGCCGACTGCGGCGAACGCGCCATCGCCGTCGTGCTGTCCGGCACCGGCTCGGACGGCACCGAGGGCATCAAGGCGATCAAGGCCAAGGGCGGCTTCGCCATCGTCCAGGATCCGGCCGACGCCGCCTTCGACGGCATGCCCAAAAGCGCCATCAAGACGCGGCAGGTCGATCTGATCCTGCCGGTGGCGGAGATCCCGGCCGCGCTGGTGGTGCAGGCGGCGCGCGCCAACCTGCGCTCGACCAACGCCAAGACCGGGGAAAAGGCCAGCGGCGACAAGCAGTTCATGGAAATCCTCGAACTGGTGCGGGAGAAGACCGGCCAGGATTTCTCGCTCTACAAGACCGGCACGCTGACCCGGCGCATCGAGCGGCGCATGTCGCTCGCCAGCATCACCGACGCCGCCGCCTATGTCGAGATGCTGCGGGGCGATCCGGGCGAATTGGACAGCCTCGCTCAGGATCTGCTGATCAACGTCACGCAATTCTTCCGCGATGCGACCGCCTTCGAAGTGCTCGCCGCCAACATTATCCCCGAGATGATCGCCGCCCAGCCGCTCGACCGGCCCTTGCGCATCTGGGTGCCCGGCTGCTCGACCGGCGAGGAAGTCTATTCGCTGACCATCCTGTTCCTGGAGGCGATCGGCAAATCCAAGCGCAACGTCAAGCTCCAAGTCTTTGCCTCCGACGTCGATGCGCATTCCGTCGCCTTCGCGCGCGCCGGCGTCTATGGCCGCGAGACCGAGCAGCAGATCAGCCCGGAGCGGCTGGCGCGTTTCTTCTCGCGCGAGGGCGACGGCTTCCGCGCCGTGCGCGACCTGCGCGAGGCCGTGGTCTTCACCGTGCAGGACCTGCTCGCCGACCCGCCCTTCTCGCGGCTCGACATGATCTCCTGCCGCAATGTGCTCATCTACCTGCGCGCCGATGCGCAGGAGCAGATCCTGTCGCTGTTCCACTTCGCCTTGCGCGTCGACGGCGTGCTGTTCCTCGGCCGCTCCGAGACGGTCGGCAAGTTCTCCGACCGCTTCGAGGCGATCAGCAAGAAGCAGCGCATCTACCGCCACATCACCGACAGCCGCCCCGGCGAGGTCGAATTCCCGCCGAGCGGCCCAGCCAGGGAACGCCCAGGGCCGCCGGCCGCCCTCACCATCCGCAAGATGGTGCACCGGACCAATTTCGAGGATCTGGCCTCAAAGCTGCTGCTGAACGCCTTCGCGCCGCCCGCCGTGCTGGTCGACAAGAAATATGAGGCGCTGTTCTATTCCGGCGCCGTCGACCGCTTCCTGCATGTCGTGCCCGGCGAGGCCAATCGCAGCATTCTGGTGATGGCGCGCGACGGCCTCAGGCCAAAGCTGCGCGCCGCGCTCGAAGGCGCCCGCGAGACCAAGCAACTGACCTGGAAGCTGGGCGCGCAGGTGCGCCGCGACGGCGCTGCCTTCGGCGTGAAGATCGCCGTCCAGCCGGTTCCGGCGGAAGGCGTGTTTCTGGTCAGCTTCATCGAGGAGCCCGAGCGCGCGGCCCCGGCCTCCGACGTCCTGCAGGCGCCCGAGGACGCGACCCGCGTCATGCAGCTCGAGCAGGAGCTCGACGAGACCCGCAAGGAGCTCAACGCCGCCATCCGCGACCTGGAAATCTCCAACGAAGACCTGCGCGCCGCCAATGAGGAGGCGCTGTCGACCAATGAGGAGTTCCAGTCCACCAACGAGGAGCTGGAGACCTCCAAGGAGGAATTGCAGTCGCTGAACGAGGAGCTGACCGCCCTCAACGCGCAATTGCAGGAGACGCTGGAGCAGCAGCGCGCCACCGCCGCCGACATGCAGAACATCCTGAACTCGTCGGACGTGGCGACGCTGTTCCTGGATGCCGGCCTCAACATCCGCTTCTTCACGCCGGCGGCGCGCTCGCTGTTCGGCGTCATCAGCGCCGATATCGGCCGCCCGCTCGACGATCTCGCCCAGCGCTTCGACGACGACGCCCTCCTGGCCGACGCCCGCACCGTCTTCGCCAAGGCCGAGCCGATCCGGCGCGAAATCGAAAGCCATGACGGCAATTGGTATATCCGCTCGATCCTGCCCTACCGCATCAACGGCAATGAGGTCGAGGGCGTCGTCATCACCTTCGCCGGCATTTCCGAGATGAAGGCGGCCGAGCAGAAGATCGAGGCGGCCAAGGCCTATGCCGAGGCGATCATCGCCACCATCAAGCAGCCGCTCGTGGTGCTCGACGAGAATCTGCGCATCCTGTCCGCCAGCGCCTCCTTCTTCTCCGTGTTCGGCAATGCCGCGTCCAGCGTCGGCAAGCCATTGACGCTGGGCGGGCAACTGGACCCGGAGGTGCTGGCCGCCTTCGTCGCCCCGGTCAAGATCGGCCAGCACGCTGACGATTTGGAGCTGACGCTGCAACTGCCCAACCTCGGCACCCGCACCATGCGGCTCAGCGCGCGCGAGATCGTCACCAGCGTATCCGACCAGCGGCGTCTGCTGATCTCCATCGACGACGTCACCGACGACAAGGTCAAGGCCGAAGCCCTCGCCGCCGCCAGGGACGAAGCCGAGCGCGCCAATCTGGCCAAATCGCGCTTCCTCGCGGCGGCCAGCCACGATCTGCGCCAGCCCTTGCAGACCATGAACCTGCTGCAGGGGATGCTCGCCGACGGCGTCTCCGACCCGGTCACCTCGAAGCTGATCGACCGGCTCGACAACACCGTCGTGGCGATGTCGAGCCTGCTGGACAAGCTGCTGAACGTGAACCAGCTCGAAGCCGGCGTCGTGCAGCCGCGCTTCACCGATTTCGCCATCAACGACCTGCTCGGCCAGTTGCAGACCGAATTCGAGCTTCACACGCTAAGCCATGGCCTCGACCTGCGCGTCGTGCCGTGCAGCCTGACGGTGCACAGCGATCCGCGCCTGCTCGGCCAGATCCTGCGCAATTTGCTGTCAAACGCCACCAAATACACCAGCGAAGGCAGGGTGCTGATCGGCTGCCGCCGGCGCGGCGCCGATCTGAGCATCGAGGTCTGGGATACCGGCGTTGGCATTCCCGAGACCGAGCTGGGCGCGATCTTCAAGGAATTCCACCAGCTCGACAATCGCGTCGCCAAGCGCTCCAAGGGGCTCGGGCTCGGCCTGTCGATCGTGCAGCGCCTCGCCGATCTGCTCGATGCGCCGGTCAGCGTTCAATCACGCGTCGGACATGGCTCGGTGTTCCGGGTCAAGGTGCCAGTGGTGCCGGGTTCGGCGAGCGCCGGCATGGCGCCGCCGCTGCTCCTGGAACGGGCCAGCCCCGCCCCAGCCGAGCCGGCGCCGGCGCCGGCGGTGATTTCGGAGCGTGCCCATACCATCCTGGTCGTCGAGGACGATGCCGAGGTCCGCAATACGCTGAAACTGCTGCTCGACAGCCGGGGCTGCACCACCTATGCCGCCTATGACGGTGAGCAGGCGCTCGCCATCGCCGCCGAGCGCGGCATGAATCTCGACCTCATCGTCGCCGATTATAATCTGCCCGGCCCCAACGGCCTCGAAGTCGTCGCCCAGATCGAGGAGGCGGCGGGCCGCAAGATCCCCGCCATCCTGCTGACCGGCGACATTTCCGCCGCGACGCTCCTGGACATCGCCGGCAAGGGCCTCGTGCATCTCTACAAGCCGGCCGATGCGCGGACGCTGATCCGCCATATCAACGGCATGCTGGGCGGCCGCAAATCGATGGCGCCGACGATCTTCGTCGTCGACGACGACCGCCAGCTCTGCGAGAGCATCGGCGAGATGCTGGAGACGCATGGCTACCGCGCCGAGACCTACCCGGACGGCGCCGCCTTCCTGGCCTCCTATTCGCCCGACCAGGGCGGCTGCCTGATCGCCGACGTCAGGATGCCCGGCATCGGCGGCCTGCAATTGATCGAGCGGCTGGCCGGCATGAAGCCGGCTCTGCCCGTCATCATGATTACCGGCTATGGCGACGTGTCGATGGCGGTGACGGCGATGAAGGCGGGGGCTTTCGATTTCATCGAAAAGCCGATCCAGCAGAGCGAATTGCTCGCCAGCATCGAGCGGGCCCTGCGCTTCTCGCATGAGGGGTCGCGCGTCTCGACCGAGCGTGTCGTCGCCGCCTCCAAGATCGGCAGCCTGACCGCGCGGCAGCGGCAGATCCTCGACATGGTGCTCGCCGGCGCGCCGAGCAAGAAGATCGCCCAGCAGCTCAACATCAGCCAGCGCACGGTCGACAACCACCGCGCCGCGATCATGCGCAAGTTCGGCGCGCGCTCGGTGTTCGCCCTGTTCCGCGTGGCGCTGGCGGCGGGCGAAGTGGAATAATGGCTCGGCGCGCAATGCCAGCGGTACGATCCGGCCTCTCCTCCCCTCTACTGTCATCCCCCCGAAAGCGGGGATGACAGTGACGCCTACTCCGCCGCCGCCCTGAATGTCTGCGGCGTGTCCTTCAGCATCCGCTTGATCTCCGGCACGCAGGAGCCGCAATTGGTGCCCGCGCGCAGCACCAGCCCGACCGCCTCGGCGCTGTCGGCGCCTTGGGCGATGGCCGCCGCGATCCGCGCCGCGCGCACCTGGAAGCAGACGCAGACGATGCCGCCCTCCCGGTTGACCGCGCCGCTCGCCGGACGCCCGGCGAGGATGGCGCGGCGATCCTCCGGCGTCAGCCGCTGTTTCGACAGCAGCGAGGTCAGCCATTCGCCCGGCGGCTCAGCCGGCTCCGGCGCGACATGGATGGCGGCGATCAGCCGCCCGTCATCGAGGCGCGCCGCGCGGAAAATGCCGAGCCCCGCGTCCTCGAACTCCGCCAAGTCCCCCTGCCCCGCCAGCCCGCGCGCCCATGCGGCCAGTCCCTCCTCCGGCGCCTCCAGCGCGAAACCCGTCAAGAATCCCCCCGCGACCCGCGATGCCGACCAATAGGCGCAGCCATCGGGCCGCAGCATCTCCCGCGACAGGCAATAGCCCCAATGCGACGCCGCCAGCGGCCGGATGTGCGCCGGCGTCGCCTTGGATTCCGGCTGCCCCGACACCGGATCGGTGAGCGGCTGCACCAGCGCGCAGACCCTCGCCGCGCCGCTATTTTCCGCCGACCAATGCATCGGCGCGAACAACGATCCCGGCCGCTGCCCCTCAGCCAGCACCACCCGCAGCGCCACAGCGCCATAGGCCGTCTTCACTTCGGCAAGGCCGCCGCCCGCTAGCCCGAACCGCGCCGCATCCTCGGGATGGATCTCGACGAACGGCTCGGCAATGTGCTGCGACAGGCGCGCGGATTTGCCGGTGCGCGTCATGGTGTGCCACTGGTCGCGGATGCGGCCGGTGTTCAGCACCAGCGGCCAGTCCGCCGACACCGCCGCCGCCAGCCCCGCGCCGCCCGCCGCCACGAACTGCGCCTTGCCGTCCGGCGTGAAGAAGCGGCCATCGGCGAACAGCCGCCGCGTCGGCGCGCCGCCGCGTGGATGCGGCCACTGAAACGGGCGCATCTGCTCGCATTCGGCCTTGGTCATGCATTCGCGCGCGGAAATGTCGAAAGCGCGCTGGCCGTCATTCTCGAAACCCGACAGCGCCGCGTGCTCGCGGAAAATATCGGCCGGGCCGGCATAGGCGAAATCGCCGCCCCAGCCCAGATGCGCGGCGGCCTCGGCGAGGATGCGCCAGTCTGGCCGCGCCTCGCCGGGCAGCGGCAGGAAGGCGCGCTGGCGCGAAATCCGCCGCTCCGAATTGGTGACGGTGCCGTCCTTCTCGCCCCAGGCGGCGGCGGGCAGGCGGATATGGGCAAGCGCCGCCGTGTCGGTCGAGGCGACGTTTTCCGAGATCACGAACAGCTCGAGTTTTGTAAGCGCCGCCCGCGCGCCATCGGCGTCGGGCAGGCTGACGGCGGGATTGGTGCCCATCACCCAGAGCGCCTTGATCTGCCCACGCTGGATCGCCTCGAACATCTGCACCGCCTTCAGCCCCGGCCCGGCGACGAGGTTCGGGGCGTTCCAGAAGCGGCGCACGCGGCTCCGCTCGGCTTCGGAGAAGTCCATATGGGCGGCGAGCATGTTGGCCATGCCGCCCACCTCGCGGCCGCCCATCGCATTGGGCTGGCCGGTCAAGGAGAGCGGGCCGCAGCCGGTCTTGCCGATCCGGCCGGTCGCCAGATGGCAATTGAGGATGGCGTTGACCTTGTCCGTCCCTTGCGCCGACTGGTTGACGCCCTGGCTGTAGCAGGAGACGACGCGCGGCGTCTCCGCCCACCAGCGGTAGAAGCGCTCGATCTCGGCGGCGTCCAGGCCGGTCGCCGCGCTGACGTCACCCGACTGCGCGCGCGCCTCGGCCAGCGCGGTTTCGAACCCGTTCGTATGCGCCTCGATGAACTCCGCGTCGAGCGCACCGTGGTCCGCCAGCCAGACCAGCAGCCCGTTCCACAAGGCGATGTCGGAGCCGGGGGCGATGGAGAGCTGCAGATCCGAGCCCTCGGTGGTCGCCGTGGCGCGCGGGTCGATATTGACGACGCGGGCGCTACGCTCGCGCGCCTTCTGGATGCGCTGATAGAGGATGGGGTGGCACCAGGCGGCGTTCGATCCCGCCAGCACGATCAGATCGGCCACGTCCAAATCCTCATAGCATTGCGGCACCACATCCGCGCCGAAAGCCCGCTTGTGCCCCGCGACGGAGGACGCCATGCACAGCCGCGAATTGGTGTCGACATGCGGCGTGCCGATAAAGCCCTTGGCCAGCTTGTTGGCGACGTAATAGTCCTCGGTCAGCAACTGGCCGGAGAGGTAGAAGGCGATCGCTTCCGGCCCATGCTCCGCCGCGATGCGGCGGAAACCTGCCGCCAATTCCGCGAGCGCCGCGTCCCAGCCGACGCGCGCGCCGCCGATTTCCGGGTGGAGCAGCCGCCCCTCCAGATCGATGGTTTCGCCGAGGGCGGCGCCCTTGACGCAGAGCCGCCCGTAATTGGCCGGATGGGTGACGTCGCCCAGAATGACCGCATTGCCGAGCCCGTCGGGCTTGGCCATCACGCCGCAGCCGACGCCGCAATAGGGACAGGTCGTCTTCACCGGCTTTGTCTCATGGAGCCGCATCAATAGACATCCTGCTGATAGCGACCATCCGCCTTGAGCTTGCCGACAAAAGCCCTGGCCGCCGTCTCGCTCATGCCGCCATGCACGGCGACGGACTCGGCCAGCGCGTTTTCCACATCCTTGGCCATGCGCTTGGCATCGCCGCAGACATAGACATGCGCCCCCTCGCCGAGCCACGCCCAGAGTTTGGCGCCCGCTTCGCGCATCTTGTCCTGCACATAGACCTTGCGCTCGCCGTCGCGCGACCAGGCGGTCGACAGATGCGTCAGCACCCCGTCGACGGCGAATTGGTGGATTTCCTCGCGGTAGAAGAAGTCGCAATGCTCGCGCTGATGGCCGAAGAACAGCCAGTTCCTGCCCGGCGCGGCGGTCGCCTTGCGGTGCCAGAGGAAGGAGCGGAAGGGGGCGATGCCGGTGCCCGGCCCGACCATGATGATCGGCGTCGCGGGATCGGCGGGCAGGCCGAAGCCGTGCGCCTTCTGAATGTAGACTTTGACGCGTGCGCCGGGCGTCAGCCGGTCGGCCAGGAAGGTCGAGGCGACGCCGAGGCGGCCGCGCTCGCCGATGGCATAGCGGACGGCGTCGACAGTCAGCGCGAGCTTGCCGGGCGTCGCCGCCGGGGAAGACGAGATGGAATAGAGGCGCGGTTGAAGCGGCTCGAGGCTTTCCAGGAAGGCTTCCGGGTCGGGATGGACGGGCGCGAATTTCTCCAGCGCCGCCAGCACGTCGAGCGTCGCGGCATCGCCGTCCGGGTCGCCGCCTTGGGCCAGAAGCTTCGCCTTGCGCCTCCGCTCGCCGCCGGTGACGTAGCCCATCAGCTCGAACAGCATGTCGGGGGCGAGGCCGAGCGAATAATCCTCGATCAGCGCGGCGCGCAGCGTTTTGCCGCCGACCGGGAAATCGGCGGGCGCGCGCATGGCGGCGAGCACCGCGTCCGCGAGGGCGGGGTCGTTCTGGGCGAACAGGCCAAAGCTGTCGCCGGGCGCGTAGTCGAGGCCGCAGCCATCGAGGTCGAATTCGACGTGCCGCGCGTCCTTCTCGGAGGTCTCGCCGGTGAGCCGCCGGGCGCCGAGGAAGGTGGCCTCGACGGGGGCTTCACGCGAATAGCCCGGGATCGCGGCGGGTTTCGGCGTTTCCGCCACGACTGCCGCCGGAGCCACACCCCCTGCCTCGGCCAGCAGCGTTTTCAGCATCCGGCTGGTTTCCTTGCCGCCGGGGACGCAGAGATTCTGCCGGGCCTCCTCGCCCTTGAACAGCTTCTCCGCATAGCTCTCGCAGAGATAGCCGCATTGGCCGCAATCCTGCTGCGCCATCGCGGCGAAAAGCTTTCTCGGCAAGGGGCGGTTCTCCGCGAGGGTCATACGCTCGGGCAAAGGCATGGCGGGATCGTGCCAGGGCGCGCCGTCATCGGCCTCGGCTGGTGCGGGGGTAGTTTGCGGCGTCTCAAAGGACAGCAGCCCGGCGAAGAAGCCGTTCAGCCATGCCCGCTGCGCATCCGAAAAGGGCGCCGTCGGCGGGATCAGCGGGGCATCTTGCGGCGGCACGAAGGCTTGCGGCGCTTGGATGGTCATTCAGCGGCCTCCACCGCGTCGAAGAGGGCATTTAGTGCCTCCGGCTCGTGGCGGCGGGTGAAAGCCTGGAAGGATTCCCCGGCGCCCGCGCGTCCGGCCATATAGCCGCGCAGCATTTTTTCGACGAGGCGCGGGCAATCTTCTGCCTTCACATCGTGGAAGACCTCGCGGCCGATCATGGCATCCGGTCCGAAGCCGCCGCCGACCAGCACATGGAAGCCCTCGACGGTGTCGTCGCTGCCTTCCAGCGGCACGCGCGTGGCGAGCAGTCCGATGTCGCCGATATAATGCTGGGCGCAGGAATGGTGGCAGCCGGTCAGGTGGATGTTGACGGGCGCATCCATCGCGACGCGCGGCTCGACCCAATCCGCGATGGCCATTGCCGTGCCTTTGGTGTCGGAGGCGGCGAATTTGCAGCCCTTATTGCCGGTGCAGGCGATAAGCCCGGCGCGCACGCTGGTCGCCTTGGCGGTGAGGCCGATCTCGCGCAGCCGCGCTTCAACGGTCTCGGCATTCTCGGCGCGCACGCCCGAGATCAGCAAGTTTTGCCAGACCGTCAGCCGGATATCGCCGTCGCCGAGCGCGCGGGAAATTTCCGCGATGCCGCGCATCTGGGCCGACGTCATTTTGCCGACCGGCAGCACCACGCCGACCCAGACCAGTCCGTCCTGCGATTGCGGATGCACGCCGACATGCGCCTGCCTATCCTGGCGCGGCGGCGCGATCACCGCCTCATCCGGCAGCCGGGCGAGCTTGCGGCCGAGTTTCTCCTCGACGGCGGCGAGGAATTTCTCAAAGCCCCAGGCGTCGAGCAGATATTTCAGCCGCGCCTTGGTCCGGTTGGTGCGGTCGCCGTGGTCGATATAGACGCGCACGATGGCGTCGGCCACCCTGACGGCCTCGTCCGGCTTGACGTACGCGCCCGTCGGGCGGGCGAAATCCTGATGGCCGGTGATGCCGCCGAGGCCGAGCCGGAACCAGACGCCCGGCTCCGCGCCACCCGTCACCGTGACGGCGGTGAAGGCGATGTCGTTGGTGTCCTCCAGCACGGGGATGATGCCGCCGCCGTCGAAGCCGACATTGAATTTGCGCGGCAGGCCGTAAAGCGTGCGGTTGTTGAGGATGTGGTGATGCCACGCCCGCGCATAAGGGCGCGTGTCGATCAGCTCCTGCGGGTCGATGCCCGCCGTCGGCGCGCCGGTGACATTGCGGATATTGTCCGCGCCCGCGCCCTTGCAGGCAAGGCCGATCTCCGACAGGCGCTCGATCAGCGCGGGGCCCTGCGCCGCTGGGATCTCGCGGATCTGCAGATTGGCCCGGGTCGTCACATGCGCGAAGCCGCCGCCATGGCGCTCGGCGAGATCCGCGACACCGGCGAATTGCCAGTGCTTCAGGATGCCGTTCGGGATGCGCAGCCGGCACATGAAGAAATCTTCGTTCGGCGCGACGTAGAACAAGCCGTGGAAGCGCCAGCGGAAATTATCGACGCCCTTCGGGAATTGCCCGGCCTCCGCCTCCGATTTCAGCCGCGTATAGGCATCGAACGGGTGATCGTCGCGCTTGGCCTTCTCTTCATTGACGAGCTTCTTGCCATCGGCCTCGGTACGCGCCATGGCCTTCAGATGCGGCGCGTCGGGACCGGTCGGCTCAGCGGTGCCGGAGCCCAGCGCGCCGAGCGGCTTCAGCCCTTTCGCGACACGTCCCGCCTGCACGCCGGAGACGAAGCCTTCGAGATAGCGGCGCTGTTCCTCGGAAAAATCCTGTGCGCCCATCATGCGGCCTCCGCATAGGCCTGGCCGAAGGCCAGCATGGCGCGGCGCGCGCCGAGCGGCGCGCCCGAGCGGATCAGGTCGAGATACCAGAAGGAATCGTCGGTATCGCCGTAGAGGATGGCGCCCGCGAGCCGCCCGTCGCGGATGACGAGCTTGCGGTAGGCCGGGATGAGATCGTCGCGCAGGATGATGGCTTCCGCGCCGATGCCTTCGAAGTCGCCCGCCGAGAACACGGGCACGCCGGAGACCTTTAGGTTCGCCGCCGGCACGGACCCCGCATAGTCAACCGCTTCCCCGCAGAGATGCCCGGCAAGCGTCGCCGCCTGCTCATAGGCCGGCTCGACGAGGCCATAGCAGGCGCCGCGATGCTCCGCGCATTCGCCGATGGCGTAGATGCCGGGCCGCGAGGTCGCTAGGCGGTCATCGATCAGGATGCCACGATTGACGGCGAGCCCGGCGCTCTTGCCCAGCCCGGTGCGCGGCCGGACGCCCGCCGCCATGACGACGAGCCCGCATGGCAATTCGCGGCCATCCTTCAGCGTGACGCATGCCACGGCGCCTTGTCCTGAGATGGCGGCGGTCTGCGCCCCGAGCAGCAGTTCGATGCCTTTCGCGCGCAGGGCATCAGCCAGCAACGCCGCCGCTTCGGCGTCGAGCTGACGCTCCATCAGCCGGTCCATGAGGTGGATGAGCGTGACCTTGATGCCCAGCTTGGCCAGCCCGTAAGCCGCCTCGATGCCGAGCAAGCCGCCGCCGATCACCACCGCCGGCGCTCCGGCCCGCGCCGCCGCCAGCATGACCGCGACATCGGCCGCCGTGCGGAACGTCACCACGCCGGGCAGGTTCGCGCCAGGGACCGGCAGCCGGATCGGATCGGAACCGGTCGCCAGCACGCAGGCATCGAAATGGCGCACCAAGCCGCTGGCGCAGGTCACGCTCTTGCCCGCCGGATCGAGTGTCACGACCTCATCGCCCGTCACCAGCTCGATGCCGAGATCGGCATACCATTCGGCCGGGCGCAATTGCACGTCCGCCCAGGCGATCTCGCCCGCCAGCATGGGCGAGAGCAGGATGCGGTTATAGCCCGCCTCCGGCTCCGCCCCGATCACGGTCACCGCGAAGGCATCGACATCGCGCGCGAAAAATTCCTGCAGGAACCGCACGCTCGCCATGCCATTGCCGACGACGACGATGGATTTCGTCATATGCTGCTCACCCTGCCCTGTTCATTCCGCCATCGCCGCCGCGTCATAGGCCTCGGAAATCATGTAGCCGGAGAGGGTCGAATAGGCCCTCGCCCAGGCGGTGGCGGTATCCGGCGTCCACTGATCGCCGAGGCCCTTTTCCAGCGTCCACAGCAGCGCCTCGCCGACCGGGCCGTAATGGTCGGGCTGCACGCCATAGCCGACATGCTTCTTGGCGAGTGCGCTCGCCGCCGGCAGGATCGTCACGAGGTCGCTCAGGCCGCCGACGACATAGCCGAGCGTGCCCATCAGCTTGCGGCCCTGCTCGGTCATGTCGGACTGGAAGAGCGGTTTCACCTCGGGCGCGATCTCGAACAGCCGGCCGTAGAACAGCGCGGCCGCCTGATCGGAGATGGGCTTCACTTGGGCAAAGCTGGACTGGATCAATGCAACGTCATGCGCATTCATGCAGATCTCCTCCTCGGGTCAGGCGGCTTCGACGAAGCCATGGCGCTCATACAGAAATTCCAGCACGCGCTGGCGCGCGCGGATGTAGGCCGGGTCCGCGACCAGCTCGAGGCGCTTCCTCGGGCGCGGCAGATCGACGGTCAGGATCTCGCCGATCTTGGCGGCCGGGCCGTTGGTCATCATGACGATGCGGTCCGAGAGCAGCACGGCCTCGTCGACGTCGTGGGTGATCATGATGACGGTGTTCTGCAACCCGGCATGGATGGCCATGACCTGATCCTGGAGATGGGCGCGGGTCAGCGCGTCGAGCGCGCCGAAGGGCTCGTCCATCAGCAGCACCTTCGGCTCCATCGCCAGGGCGCGCGCGATGCCGACGCGCTGCTTCATGCCGCCGGAGATTTCGGACGGGCGCTTGTCCCTGGCGTGGGCCATCTGCACCAGTTCGAGCTTCTCCATGGTCCACAGATGCCGCTCGGCCCGCGATTTCGTGCGGAAGAACACCTTGTCGACGCCGATGCGGACATTGTCGTAGACGCTGAGCCAGGGCAGCAGGGAGTGGTTCTGAAACACCACGGCGCGGTCGGGGCCGGGCGCGTCGACCACCTTGTTCTCCAGGAACACCACGCCGCTGGTGACGCGGGTCAGCCCCGCGATGAGATTCAGCATCGTGGATTTGCCGCAGCCGGAATGGCCGATGATGGAGACGAATTCGCCCTTCTCGACGGCGAGGTCGACGCCCTTCAGCACGACCGAGCTCTGGCCGCCGCGCTCGAACGCCTTGTCGACCTGTTCCAGTTTCAGAAGCGGTTTTTGCGGGATCATGCTGGTCTCCTCAAACGCCAGGTGCGCCGCGCGCGGCAATCCGTCCGACGAGCGCGACAAGCCGGTCGAGCAGGAAGCCGACGACGCCGATATAGACGAGGGCGACGATGATGTCGGACAGCCGCGAGGAGTTCCACGCGTCCCAGATGAAGAAGCCGATGCCGACGCCGCCGGTCAGCATTTCCGCCGCCACGATGGCGAGCCACGACAGGCCGACGCCGATGCGCAGGCCGGTGAAGATGTAGGGCGCGGCCGACGGCAGCATGATGCGCCAGAAGAATTCGAGCTGGTTGAGGCGCAAGACGGCGGCAACGTTGCGGTAATCCTGCGGGATGTTGCGGATGCCGACGGCGGTGTTGATGATGATCGGCCAGATCGCGGTGATGAAGATGACGAAGATCGCCGAAGGGTTGGCGTCGCGGAAGGCGGCGAGCGAGAGCGGCAGCCAGGCGAGCGGCGGCACGGTGCGCAGCACCTGGAAGATCGGATCGAGCCCGCGCATCGCCCATTGGCTCTGGCCGACCAGCGCGCCGAGCGCGATGCCGGCGATGGCGGCGAGGCCGAAGCCATAGGCGACCCGCTCGAGGCTCACGAGCACGCGCCAGCCGAGGCCGAGGTCCTGCGGGCCGTAATTGAAGAAGGGCGAGACGATCAGATCCTTGCTGTCCGCCCAGATTTTCGTCGGCGACGGCAGGCTGGAATTGGGGGCTGATGTGGCGAGCTGCCAGAAGACCAGCATGAGGAACAGCACGATCAGCGGCGGCACGACGGCGGTCGCTACGGCCTTGGCCTGTTTCAGCGCAGCGCCGGCGAAATCATAGCGCGCGGGCGGCGCGGCCGGGGGGGCCGCGTCTGATGGGAGGGGCACGGAACCGGCGCGCGTCACCTTGACGGCGCCGCGGAGCGCTTCGGCATTGATCAGAGGTCGGGTCATGGCAAGCTCCGTGAAAGGCCGGCCCTCTCCGCCGCTTGGAGAGGGCCGGACGGCCAGGCATCAGACTTCGGCGCGTTTGATGGAGAGCGATTTCAGATAGGCCATGGGATCGGCCGGATCGAACACCTTGCCGTCGAAGAAGGTCTCGGCCCCGCGCGACGTGCCCTCCGGCGCGGCGACACCCAGATCCTTGGCGGCCGCCCGCCAGATGTCCTCGCGGTTGACCTTGTCGACGAGGGCATTGATGTCGGTCTTGGCCTCGAACTTGCCCCAGCGGATATCCTCGGCGACGAACCAGGCATCGTGGCTCTTATAGGGATAGGAGGCAAAGCCCTCCCAGAACTTCATATATTGCTTGGTGCCGGTCTCGACGCGGCCATTGCCGTAATCGTAATCGCCCTTGAGGCGGCCGACGATGTCGGCGACGGGCACGTTGAACCACTGCCGCTTGCCGACGATCTCGGCGAGTTCGGCGCGGTTCTCCATCTTGTCGCACCAGATCTGCGCTTCCATCACGGCGGTGAGGATGGCCTTGGCGGCGTTGGGGTTCTTGTCGACGAAATCGGCGCGCAGGGTCAGCGCCTTTTCCGGATGCTTGGACCAGATCTCGCCGGTGGCGCAGGCGGTGTAGCCGATGCCCTGGTTGACCAACTGGCCATTCCAGGGCTCGCCGACGCAGAAGGCATCCATATTGCCGACCTTCATGTTCGCCACCATCTGCGGCGGCGGCACGACGATGGTCTGCACGTCCTTGTCCGGGTCGATGCCGCCGGCGGCCAGCCAGTAGCGCATCCACAAATCATGCGTGCCGCCGGGGAAGGTGACGGCGACCTTGACCTCCTTGCCCTCGGCCTTCTTCTTGGCGAAAGCGGCCTTCAGCGAGGAGGCATCGACGCTCGCCTTGAGGTCCTGATATTCGTTGGAGACCGAGATCGCCTGCGCGTCGAGATTCAGCCGCGCCAGGATGTACATCGGCGTCGGCACGTTGTTCTGCGTAACCTTGCCGGTCGAGATCAGATAGGGCATGGGCGTCAGGATATGCGCGCCGTCGATGCCGTTCGCCGCGCCGCCGAGCACGAGATTGTCGCGCGTCGCGCCCCAGGAGGCCTGCTTGTTCACCTCGACATCGGGCATGCCGTATTTGGCGAAGAGCTTCTTCTCCTTCGCCACGACGAGCGGGCCCGCATCCATCAGCGCGATATAGCCGAGCACGGCTTTGGTCGTCTCGGGACCGGCCGCCCAGGCGACATGGGCGCCGAAGGGGAAGGCGGTTTTGGCGGCGGCCAGCACGGCGGCGGCGCCGGCGCCCTTCAGCACGGCGCGGCGCGAGGCATGTTTTTTGGTCAGAATGGTCTTCAGATCGCCTGTCACTTTGCTCATCCTTCTCGATCACCCCTGTGGTTGCGCCGGGCATTCCCCGCTGCCGTCGAACATCCCGCGTCCGGACGCTCGGGCTCCGGACAAACAAAAAGCGCCGCGTCGAAAGGCCGGCCTGGAACATGCCCAAGCTCTCCTTCGACTGGCGGCGCTGCCTCAGCGGCCCCTCATCGGGCCGTTATGTTCGATGGGTGCGCTCTCCGGGCCGTCATTGGCCACGCACCGACGGCAGGTTGTATACAAAAAACGTGCCAGTTTCGGTGCGGCTAAATAATATGCTGAAAGCAACGCGCTAGTGGAAGCCGTGCGATCTGACGGAATCGGGGTTGATGGAGTTTTGTGCAGTGCGGAAATTTTTTGCTTAGCAACACGCCATTGGCGATGGGTGGCTATTTTCCGGGCACGCCGAAAGGAAGCCCGCCGCCGAGCCGAATAGGGCCGAGACTGCCGGGTATATCCGATGGCCCTGCAAGGGTCTCGTCCTTGCTATCGGAAAGCGGCGCGGACAGGCCGAGCCGGGCGGCGGCCAGCCGGAAAATGTCGGGCCGGTAGACCTGCCGCGCCACTAAAGCGGGGTCCATATCCGGCTCGATCTGCCGCCAGCGCTCCATCTGCCGGACCATCCATTCCGCGTGCGAAAGCCAGGGGAAATTGGCGGCATAGCGCGAGAAGACGAGGAAATCCGGGTTGGGCCTTGCCGCCTCGCCCTTGGCGCGGACCAGATTGCCGGCCAGCGCGTCGTAAAGCATCGGCTCGGCGACGCCGATGTGGCGCGGCTCGGCCAGCAGATGCGCCGCCTCGACAAAATTGCCGCGATCCTCCAGCCACGCCGCCGCCTTCAGCAGCGCACAGACCAGCGCGATCAGCAAATCCGGTTTTTTCGCCGCCCAATCCTCGCGCACGCCGAGCACCTTTTCCGGGCTGTTCGGCCAGAGGTGGTTCTTCGCCGCGATGATGCGCCCCTGCCCTGCCTCGACCGAGATCCGCCCCCAGGGCGCGCCGACGCAGAAGCCGTCGATGCGGCCTTCGGCGAGACTGTCGGCGATCAAGGGCGGCGGAATGACGACGAGGTTGACGTCATTATCCGGGTCGATGCCGGCCGAGGCGAGCCAGCAGCGCATATCGTAATTATGACAGGAGAACGGATAGACCATGCCCAGCGTCAGCGGGATCGCACCCGCCGCCCGCCGGGCCGTGACGACGCGCGCCAGCGCCCAGGCAGCACGCATTCCGCCCGCATCCGTATCGGCCGGATCGGCGGCGTGCATTTCGGCAAATAGCTCCTCCGAGACCACGATGACATTGCCGTTCAGATTGAGCGCCATCGGCGCGATCACCGGCGTCGGCGGGCGCCCGAGCCCGAGCGTCGATGCGATTGCCATCGGGGCAAGCAGATGCGCGCAATCGAAAATGCCCATCTCGAGCTTGTCGCGGATATTGGCCCAGGACGCTTCCTTATGCAGCCGCAGCGAAAAACCCTGCTCGGTGTCAAAACCCTTCCGCGCCGCGACGACCAGCGGCGCGCAATCGACGAGCGGGATGAAGCCCGCATGGATGATGGGCAGGCCGCCGTCTTCCGTGTCGTCCGGCATGGCCTATTCCTTCAGCAATTCATAAGCGCTGATCAGGCTTTCCGCGACTTCGCCCATGCGCTTGTTCTGGTTCATCGCCGCCCGCCGCAGCAGCGCATAGGCGTCTTCCTCGCTGAGCCCCCTGCTCTTCATCAACAGCGCCTTGGCGCGGTCGATGATCTTGCGCTCCTTCAGCGCGACCTTGGCCGATTCCAACTCCGCCTTCAGCGCGTCGAAGGCGCGGAAACGGGCGATGGTCATGTCGAGGATCGGCTTGACGCGCTCCTTCTTCAGCCCGTCGACGATATAGGCGGAAACGCCCGCATCGATCGCAGCCTCGATGGTGGAACGGTCGCTCTGATCGACGAACATGGCGATCGGCCGCTTGACCGCGCGCGACATCTGGAACATCTGCTCCAGCACGTCGCGGCTCGGATTTTCGAGGTCGATGATGATGATTTCGGGGTCGATGGCGTAGACCTGCTCGATCAGCCCGGTGGTCTTGGTGACCAGCGTGACATTGGCAAAGCCCGCCTCGCGCAAGCCCGCTTCCAGGATCGCGCGCCTCGCCGGGTCCTCGTCGATGACGAGGATGCGCAGGGCCTGATCGGTTTGCAAGCTTTCGGCGGCCAAGGCTTCGCTCTCCATCTTGCCCAAGGGGTCGCGCAGATTGTCCGCCAAGCCGGTGACGGCACAAGCGATATTGTCCCGATGTGGCTGTAAGTCCAGGGCCAATCGGCGCGCGAGCGGGATTAGCCGTGCCGCGCGCGCTGAAAATGCGGCTCCCCCTCACCCGGCCGCCTGACGGCGTCCGCCCTCTCCCGCAAAGTGAGAGGGCCAAGCTTTTCCGGATATTTAGGACCTCTCCCTCCCGTCGTCCGGACACCGCGAAGCGGTGAGCCGGGACCCAATGGCCGGGCAGCCAGCACGGCGCCAGCCGAGAGGCGAGTAGGCCCCGGCTCTGCCGGCCGGGGCGACGGATGAGATTTTACAGCCCCGCGCTCAGCATCGAGACCAGCGCGCGTTCGGCCGTCTTCTGCGTGCGGTTCTTGTGGCGCACCAAGGCGAATTCGCGCTGCGGCAGGTCGATGGCGATGGGCCTCAACACACCCGCCGCGATGTCGCGCGCCACCACATGCTCCGAAATGATCGTCGCGCCCGCCCCCGCCTCGACGGCCTCGCGCACGGCCTCGTTGCTCGGAAGTTCCAGGAAAACCCGGAGCTGGTCGAGCGGGATGCCCTCGCGCCGGGCCAGCGCCTCGAGTACGCCGCGCGTGCCGGAGCCTTCCTCGCGGATCACCCAGGAGACGGCGCGCAGGTCGATGCCGCCGGAGGGCAGCATCGGCGGCGCCGGATAGTTCGATGAGACGACCAGCACCAGCCGGTCGAGATCGACGCGCTGGCGGGTGAGCGCCGGATGCGCCGTGCTGCCTTCCACCAGCCCCAGATCGGCGGCGGCCTCGGCGACCGCCATCTCGACGCCGCGCGTATTGCCGATGGTCACGCTCAGCCGGACGTCAGGATAGGCGGCATGGAAGCTCGCCAGACGGCGCGGCAGCCAGTAGGTGGCGATGGTCTGGCTGGCGGCGATGGCAAGGCTCCCGCGCGGCGTCGCCGAAAGGTCCTCGAGCACGGAGCGCGCGGTCGCGGCGCGGTCGAGCACGGCGCGAGCTTCCGGCAGGAAGCGGCGGCCGGTCTCGGTCAGCTCAATGCCGCGCCCCACCCGGTCGAACAGCTTTGCCCCGTAGCGGGTCTCCAGCGCGCCGATGGCGGCCGAGACCGCCGATTGGGTCATGCCAACGCTTTCGGCCGCCCGCGTCATGTGCCCGCGCTCGGCGACGGCGATAAAAATGCGGAGCTGATCGAGTGTCATGATCGGATTAAGAGATATTTCCGATTGGTCTGACAATATTAAATTGTTGGATCGATGAATCGAGTGCTGCCATTGTCGATAGAATCTGGTGCTCGTAATTTGCCGTTTTGGGGTGACGCGATGGCGTTCGTGCCGTCCGAGAGGGATTTGGTTTCCGCCGAGCGCGAGGACGCCCAGCGCCACAGCCTCGACCGCTCGCCCTACGTCTCCGACCGCATCGCCAAGACCACCTGCTATATGTGCGCCTGCCGCTGCGGCATCGACGTGCATCTGCGCGACGGCAAGGTCCGCTATATCGAGGGCAACCGCGACCATCCGATCAACCGGGGCGTCTTATGCGCCAAGGGGTCGGCGGGGATCATGCAGCATTACTCGCCCGCGCGGCTGCGCGCGCCGCTGCTGCGGACCGGCCCGCGAGGCTCCGGCGAATTCAAGGAGATTTCCTGGGACGAGGCGCTGGCGCTCGCCGTGTCGTGGTTGAAGCCGGTGCGCGAGACCAATCCGTGCAAGCTCGCCTTCTTCACCGGGCGCGACCAGAGCCAGTCGCTGACCTCCTGGTGGGCGCAGCAATTCGGCACGCCGAATTACGCCGCGCATGGCGGCTTCTGCTCGGTGAACATGGCGGCGGCGGGGATTTATACGCTCGGCGGCGCGTTCTGGGAGTTCGGCTCCCCGGACTGGGACAAGACGAAGTACTTTATGCTGTTCGGCATCGCGGAGGACCATGATTCCAATCCGCTGAAGCTGGGGCTGGCCAAGCTGAAGCGGCGCGGCGTGAAGACCGTCGCGGTCAATCCGGTGCGGACCGGGTATAACGCCGTGGCCGATGAATGGGTGGGCATAACCCCGGGGACGGACGGGCTGTTCGTCTTGGCGCTGGCGCATGAGCTGATGCGCAGCGGCGAGGTCGATGTCGATTTCCTCATCCGCTATTCGAACGCTCCCTGGCTGGTCGTCTGCGATGAGGGCAAGGACGGGCATGGCCTGTTCGCGCGGGACGCGGACGGCAAGGCGCTGATCTTGGACCGCGCCACAGGTGCTTTGCGCGCCTTCGATGCCTTGGATGCCAAGCCCGCGCTGAAAGGCGCCGTCACCTTGCCCGATGGCAGGACGGCGCGGCCCGTTTTCGAACTGCTTGCCGAGCATCTTTTGCTTGCCGAGCACAGCCCCGACGCGGTCGCCGAGCGCTGCGGCATCCCCGCCGCCACCATCCGCCGCATCGCCGCCGAGCTGGCCCATACCGCCTTCCGCGAGGAAATCATCGTCGAGCAGCCCTGGACCGATCTGCGCGGCGTCCGCCATGAGCGCTTCATCGGCCGCCCGGTCAGCTTCCATGCCATGCGCGGCATCTCGGCCCATTCCAACGGCTTTCAGACCTGCCGCGCCCTGCATGTGCTGCAATTGCTGCTCGGCAGCGTCGATTGCCCCGGCGGCTTCCGCTTCAAGCCGCCCTATCCGAAGGGCATCGACGCGCACGCCCGCCCGCATCACGCCTGGTCGCCCAATGCGCCCTTGAGCGGGCCGCATCTCGGGTTTCCGCGCGGCCCCGAGGATCTCGCCATCGATGCCGATGGCCAGCCGACGCGCATCGACAAGGCCTTCTCCTGGGACGCGCCGCTCGCCGCGCACGGCATGATGCACATGGTCATCTCCAACGCCCATGCGCGCGACCCTTACGGCATCGACGTGCTGTTCCTGTACATGGCCAACATGGCCTGGAACTCCTCAATGAACACGGCGGGCGTCATGGCCATGCTGGCCGACAAGGATGAGAGCGGCGACTACGTCATCCCCAAGATCATCTATTCGGACGCCTATTCCTCGGAGATGGTCGCCTATGCCGATCTGGTGCTGCCGGACACGACCTATCTGGAGCGGCACGACTGCATCTCGCTGCTCGACCGCCCGATCTCGGAGCCGGACGCGGCGGGCGATGCCATCCGCTGGCCGGTGATCGAGCCCGACCGTGAGGTGCGCGGCTTCCAATCGGTGCTGATCGACCTGGGCGCACGGCTGAAGCTGCCGGGCTTCACCGATGCCGACGGCAAGGCGGTCTACAAGGATTACGCCGACTACATCGTCAACCATCAGCGCCGCCCCGGCGTCGGTCCGCTCTCCGGATGGCGGGGCAATGGCTGCGAGACCGGGCGGGGCGCACCCAATCCGGGGCAGCTCGACCGCTATATCGCGAATGGCGGCTTCTCGACCACCCACGTCCCGGAAAGCGCGCGCTATTTCAAAGCCTTCAACGCCGACTATCAGCAATGGGCGATCGGCATGGGCTTCTTCGACGCGGTGGTGCCCTATGCCTACCAGCTCTATCTTGAGCCGCTGGCCAAGTTCCGCCTCACCGCGCAAGGCTTCGGCGAGCGCCAGCCGCCGGACCATCTGCGCGACCGCATCGCCAAGAGTTTCGATCCGCTGCCGGTCTGGTATCCGCCCTTCGAGGGCGAGCTGGACGGCGGCTTCCCCCTGCACGCGATCACCCAGCGCCCGGCCGCCATGTATCACGCCTGGGGCTCGCAGAATGCCTGGCTGCGGCAAATCCACGGCAAGAATCCGCTCTATGTCCCCGGCATCGTCTGCGACGAACACGATCTCCGCGACGGCGACTGGGTCTGGCTGACCTCGCGGCATGGCCGGATCAAGGTGCCGGTCGCGCGCATGGACGCCGTCAACGGCCGCACGGTCTGGACCTGGAACGCCATCGGCAAGCGCAAGGGCGCCTGGGCGCTGTCGCCGGACGCGCCTGAGGCGACGAAAGGCTTTTTGCTCAATCATCTCATCGGCGAGCTGATGCCCGAGCAGCCGGACGGTATGCGCTGGTCGAACTCCGATCCGATCACCGGGCAGGCCGCCTGGTACGACCTGCGCGTCCGGCTGGAAAAGGCCGCGCCCGAAGATGCCAGCGAGCCCGCCTTCCCCGAACTGGACTCGCCGGTCCCCGAAGGCCCGTACCAAGTCGCCTATGGCAAGGAGTGGACATGACCACCCTGCCCTCCGCGACGCGCAAAAAGCTCGGCCTCGTCATCGACCTCGACACCTGCGTCGGCTGCCATGCCTGCGTGGTCGCCTGCAAGGAGTGGAACACCGGCGGCTATGGCGCGCCGCTCTCCGACCAGGACGCCTATGGCGCCAGCCCCTCCGGCGCCTGGCTTAACCGTGTGCACAGCTTTGAGATTACGCCGGCCGCCACACGCTGTAAGGGAGGACAAGGACCGGCGCAATCTGCACAGATCGTGCATTTTCCCAAGTCCTGCCTCCATTGCGACGATGCACCCTGCGTCACCGTCTGCCCGACCGGCGCGAGCTATAAGCGCGCCGAAGACGGCATCGTGCTGGTTGACGAAAGCATGTGCATCGGCTGCGGCCTCTGCGCCTGGGCCTGCCCTTACGGCGCGCGCGAGATGGACGCGGCGGCGGGCGTGATGAAGAAATGCACCCTCTGTGTCGACCGCATCTACAACGACAACATTCCCGAGCCCGACCAGGTGCCCGCCTGCGTGCGCGCCTGCCCGGCGAGTGCCCGACATTTCGGCGATCTCGGCGATCCGGGCTCGGCGGTGAGCAAACTGGTGGCCGAACGGGGCGGCGTCGATCTGATGCCTGAGCAAGGGACGAGGCCGGTGAATAAATATCTGCCGCCGCGCGCCAAGGCGGACATCGACATCGACGGCAATTTCCGGCTGGCCGAACTCGCCATGCCCGAGGCGACGGGCTTTCTCGGCTGGCTCGACCGCGCATTGGAGAGGCTCGGCTGAGATGCATCCCGCCCCCTCCATCATCCTGTTCTCGACGCTTTCGGGCGCAGGCTTCGGCATGATGATCTGGCTCGGCGCGGGCTTTGGACCGTCCAGCCGTGGCTTCGCCTTCTTCGCCTGCGGCCTCGCTTTGGCGCTGGCGACCGCCGGGCTCTTTGCCTCCCTGTGGCATTTGGGCAATCCGCGACGCGCCTGGCGCGCTTTGTCGCAGTGGCGCTCCTCCTGGCTGTCCAGGGAAGGGATTTTTTCTATCGCCGCCCTCGCATGTTTTGGAATTTACGCCCTGCTTTGGGCGGCCGGTCAGGGTAGGTTCATCTTCCCAGGCGTATGCGGGGCTATGTTTGCCCTCGCGACCATCTACGCAACGTCGATGATCTATGCCGGCATCGAGGCGGTGCCGCGCTGGTCGAAATCGCCGACGCCCGCGCTTTTCGTGGCCTATGCCACGGCAGGCGGCGGGCTCGGCGTGACCGTGGCCGCGCTCCCCTTCACCGACCCGCCGCTGGCGACGCTCGCCGTGAGCGCCGCGCTGCTGATCGCCGCCGCCGCCGTCGCGCTGTGGTGGCGGATGCGCGCCGCCGCCATCGGCCTCGACGCCGACGGGTCGACGCCGGAGACCGCCATCGGCCTGCCGGCTCTCGGCCGGGCACGGCTGTTCGAATCCCCGCATTCCTCGCCGAATTACCTGTTCAAGGAAATGGTCTTCCGCATCGGGCGCAAACATGCGGACAAGCTGCGCCGCCTGGCATTTGGCGCTGCCTTCATCCTGCCGCTTCTGCTTCTCGGCATCGCCGCTGCGATGCCGTCCTGGTCGCCGGTCTTGTGGCTTGCATTACCGGTTCATCTGGCTGGCGTGGCTGCGTCGCGCTGGCTGTTTTTTGCCGAGGCCGAACATGTGGTCTCGCTCTACTACGGATACCGCTGAGAGGACCTCCGGAATCCAATGGGTCAGATTATGAACATGCTGAACGCGTTACTGTCGAAATTCTCCATCAAGGATGCCACCGAGCGTTACCGGCCGGAGCAGCATTACATGCGCGGGCCGGGACCGAAGGCGAAAGCCAAGGCGAACGGACGCCCCGACACGGACCATACCGACGCCGCCACCCTCCGCCAGCCGCAGCGAACGCAGACGCGGCGGGCCTAGCGGGACCGATTTCCGCCGGAGAGGCCGGGCGCGTTGCTCCCCTCTCCCGGTCGCTTCGCGCCCGCCCTCTCCCACCAGGGGAGAGGGCCATGCCGCGCCAGATGAGATCCACAATATCGCCGCCCTGCACACTTGCCCTCTCCCCTCGAGGAAGAGGGCTCCCGCCGAAGGCCGGTGGTGAGGGGGCCTTCTTTCCCGCTACCCCAGCCACCCCGTGCGGCGGAAACGTCGGTCGGGTAATGGCAGGCCGCCATTCCTCGCAAAGCGGATCAAATCCTCCAGCGAATCCGGCGGCAGCGAGGAGGTGCCTGAATCCACCACCGCGAAACGGCCACTCTCGTCCGGCGCCAGCAATTGCAGGCCCCAATAGCGGTAGCCCTCGACCAGCCCCGCATCCTGCTCGCCGAACCAGGCCAGCAACTCGCCCGGTCGCAATTGCAGATGATCCGAGAGCGCCTGCATGACCCGCGCCGGCATCGGCCCGCTGCCGAAATCGACGAGCGCCCGCGCGATCTCCGTGCTGACCCCGGCCCGCTCCAGATAGCTGACATGCATCGCCTCGAGCGCAACGCGCTGTCCCCGCTGCTCGCCCATCGCGACCAGCGTCAGCACGCCGCTGCCGACCTGCGTCACGGCATTGCCCCAGAAGACGAGGCGCGCGGCCGCAGCGCTCTCCAGGCATGGGATCGAGGCAGCCGTCTGCGGCGTCCCGGCGGCAAGCGAAGCGACGCCGCGCAGGAAGGCGTCATCCGCGAGCACATCGACGCCCGAGGCCAGGTTGAGCACGCCGAAGGCCCGCACATGCCAGCGCAAGGCGGTCATCATCAAGCCGCCGGGATGGCGCGCCCCGGGCGCCGACGGCCGCATGGCGGGCGATAGCGCGGTGATCTCGCTGCGCGTGAGCCCCGCCAGTCCATGGCGCCCGGCATGAATACCGGTCAGCGCCAGCGCGTCTCGCAGCCGGAGGCCCAGCGCGTCGAGCAGCGTCATGCCTTGCGGCGTGCAATCCTCCAGGCCGCGCGACAGCCCGGTGCCGAGCCCGCATCCCGAGCCGATATCGGCGGCGGTGAAGCCATGGAAGGCACGCGGCGCGCTGCGGCTGCAATTGGCGAGCATACGGGCAAAGAAGCGGCCCGGGCCGACCAGCGCATAGGGATCCGCCGCACTGCCGCTCTCCTGCCCGCGCAGGGTCTCGCTGCGCAGCGCCTCGAAGAACGCCGCCTGCGAGCCGAGCACCAGTTCGATCTCATCGTCGCGGCCCTCGCCGGGCAAGCCGCCGGCCGCCAAAAGACTGGGAAAGCCGATGAGGTCCTGCGCATTCTCGCCCAGCGCCAGCATCACGCGCATGAGCTGGCGCCCGTCATCGTCGAGACGCTCGATATCCTCACTCAGCTCACGGCGCAGGCTGACCCCATACGGCCCGACGACCTCGAGCGTTCGCCGCAACGCCACCTGCGGCTGCGCGATCAACCCGCCCCAGGCGGCGGCGGGGCCGGCGGCGGGATAGGCGGTCTCGGCGAATTCGCGCACGCTGGCGCGGACGCGCTCCTTCAGCGCGTCGATGGCGACGGTGATGGTGGCGGCGAGCGCCGGGTCCTGGCCGAGGCAGAGCATGGCAAGCGGCAGGGCGATGCCGTCGCCGTCGATGATCGAGCGCGAGACATGGTGAAAACCCTGATCGTTCACCTGCCGCGCGATGGCGGCGACCGGCGCGGCGCCCATTGGCCCTCGGCTGGCATTGTCGGCGACGGCGGCGAGATCGCCGAACACCGCCTCCTTCATGCTGGGATCGATGTAGAAAGCGGGCGTGCCGGCAGGATTGCCGGTCCAGCTATGCCACGCGCCAAATCCGAGATGGGTGACGATATGCGAAACCGTCGGCTCGGCGGCGATGAGAATGCGCGCGGCGGTGAGCGGATCGGCCGGGCCGTACGCGGCGAGATCGGCCAGCAATTGCGCGGCGGCGGCGGGTCCGTGCTCGGCATAGGCGATGGCGAGTTGGGCGGCGGCATATTGTGGATGACCGGTGCGGAAATCGGCCTCCGCCATGTCCAAGGCGTCGAAGAAAAGCTGGTCCTGCGGGCCGTAGACGAACAGCATCCGGTATTGGCCGTCGATCGCCTGGGGGGTGGGCGTGGCGTCGGCGACGGCGATGAAGATCGCCAGGATCTCCGCTTCCAGCGCGTCGCTGTCGCCCGTATCGGTCAGATCGTGAAGCCGGTCGATGATCTCGTGCGTCCGGCCCTGGCTGCGCCAAAGCTGGACCGCCGCCGCGCCGCGGCTGTCGACGATGGCGGCGAATGCCTCCTCGCCCTCGGGCCGGCGGGCCAGCAGATCGGCCTGCAGGGCGGGCAGCAGATCCTCCGGCGTCGAGGCGAGGCTGGTCGCGTAGAGGATTTCGTCCAGCACCAGCGTTTCCAGCCGGGCCGGATCGGCGGCCGAGGCCATTTCGCGCGCGAGCGCAAGGCGGGTCTCGTCGAGGAAGGCCAGCACCGTCCCGGCCGCGAGGGGCGTGTCCTCACGCAAATTCGGGTTGGCAATCAATGCGTCAGCGACGCTCTGCCCGTGCTCCCCGGCGATCTGGGCCAGCCGGTCGCCGGACACCGTGACATATTCCGTCTTGCCGAAAGTGCCGTCGGCGGCCGGGCGCTTCGTGCCGCCGTCGCCATGGGCGCTCTCGCTGAAAACCGTGAGCAGGAAACCGCCGGCGCCATTCGCCGCCATGCCATCCGGCGTGTCGTCGCCGTCGCCGGAATGCCGTTCCCGCTTCTCCTGCTCGATCTGGATGGCGTCGGAAAATTGCGCGGCGGCTCCGCTCTTGCCGCCCGCATCCGTGCTGTCCGGTTCGCCCGGGATGGCGGGGCTGCCCCCGATGCTATCGGCCGAATGCATGTCCGCTTCCTCCAAACGTCAAGCCACCCCTTTGGGGGAACAGAATTGGGAGCTCCACCAAATGGCGAGCCCCAGGACAGCCCTAGGTCAGCCGCGGCCTGGCATAATAGTGGAAGTTTAAACAAACGGCCATCGGCATTACACCGATGGCCATAAGTAAAGATGCGCCTTACTGTTGATAAATCGCAGCTTCACTCCTCTTCGGGGGAGGATGCTGCGATTTGATCTCAAGCTGATCGGGACGGGCGCGGATTAATCGCCGTAGGCAACGCCGGCATCCCGCAGGAAGTTGGCGATCGCGTAGCGGTCGCCGCCATCCCGGCCGTAGCGCGTCGGATAGGAGCCGCTGCCCTTGATCTGCGGACGGTAGTCCAGCCCCTTGCCGGTCGCCTCGCGATAATGCTCGAGCAGGCCGGTGAGCACTTCGCCGACGATGGCCGCGCCGACCGGGCCGAGGCGGTGGCCGCCATCATAGCCGTTGTCCTCGTCGTCATAGCGGCGCGGACCGCCATAGGGGCCTTGCGCCGAGGTCCGCCGGAAGCCGCCATCGCGGTGCCGGAAGTCGCCGCTGACCCGCTCGCCGTCCCCATCCTGCAGGCGGTGCAGATGGGTGCGGCTGCCGAAGACGCTGGCTTCCTGCAGCACATAGTACCAGAGCGGCGTCTCGCCATCGCCGAGGAAATGCTGGACGCGCTCGTCCGGCCGCAGCAGATAGGCGCGCCACGGCTCGCCGCGATAGGGCGCGCCCCGGCCGAGCAACCCGCGCGAGGCGAGCGCCGGCAGCATCTCCTCCGCGACGCGCTGGCCCGAAGGCAGGCGCAGGGTCACGCCGCGAATGAGGTTGCGGGCCGCCAGCGAGCCGAGATCGTCTTCGCCGACGACATTGCTGCGGCCGAGCCTGTGCAGGCTGCGCACCAGTTCGGGATCGATGCGGCGCGCCCAGTTGAAGCCGTAGGGCGTCTCGCGGTCGAGATGGAAGAAATAGCGCCAGTCGACCAGATGGCGCGGGGCCACCGGCTCGAAGGCGCGCGGGGCGCCGTCGCGGCCATCGGAGAGCAGATAGGTCTCGACGCCCTCGCGCAGCACATAGCGGTCGCGCACCTGGCTGTGGCCGAAGCGGAAGGCGGCGGCGGAGAATTCCACCGGGATATAGGCGTCGCGCACGCGGCCGTCATGATCGCGGAAGCCGCCGGGGAAGTAGAAGTCGCGGCCCTTCTTGAACAGGCTGGCGGTGTGCTGCGGACCGATCACCCAGGGCAGATAATCCTCGGCGATCATCCGGTGGTAGAAATGGATGACGTGGTCCTTGGCGATGGCGAAGATCTTGGCCTTGGCGTTGTCGGGCAGCGCCTCGGCCAGCTCCTGCGTGTCGCAGGAGCGCTCGCCCCGGCAGAATTCGCGCCGCTCGTCGCCGAAATCGCGCTCGACCAGAATATCGACCGTGCGGTTGTGGAAGGCGACGAACGCCGCATGGAGCTGGGACAGCACGACATTCTCGTCGTCGCGCGGATCGCCGAGCAGGGCGACGGCATCGCCGCCGGCCGGGCCGTCATAATGGCCGGCGCGGGTGCGGAACAGGTCGTAGCGCGGCGCCTCGCCTTCGGTCAGCAGCCGCCCGACGCGGATATAGGGCAGCCGGTAGAGATGCGGCGTGCGCTCGGGGCCGCCGCCATAGACGCTGTCGAGGTCGAGATCGGGCGTGCGGGAATTCTCCAGGTCGTCATCGCCCCGGATCTCGCGGCCGAGCTGGCTCCGCGCGTCGAAGGTGACGTCATGATTGATGAATTGGCCGAAAAACGTGTAGCCCGCCGGAGTCTCGCTGTCGCCGGCCGGATCGCCCGGCTCGCCATCCTCGACCATCGAGCGGCCGAGCGCCTTCAGCGCGCCGATCGAGGGCGCGTGCTCGCCGGCTTCGGGGAAGAGGCGGCCAAAGCCCCGGGCCTGTTTCTCGGCATAGCTGCGGAACGGGGCGTGATCCTCGTCGCGGTCAAAGTCCCGGTCGTCGCGCTCGCGGTCGCGCTCTTCCTCGCGCTCCTCATAGCGGCGCTCTTCGGCGAAGAAGCGCTTATGCGTGGGATATGGCACGGAGCGCGTGATATAGGGCGCGCCCTCGTCGCCGGGGCCGCTTTCGACGAAATCGGGGCGGCCGTAATAGGTCTTGCGCTCGGGCAGCGGCGGCCAGCCGACGCGCGGGGCGTAGAGCGGCTCATAGGGCTGCCCCTCGCCGGGGGTGTTGAACATGCCGCTGTCGTTTTGCGGACCGGCATAAGCGGGATGACCGGCGGCCAGCCATCCGCAGAAGGCCGCGGCGATCACCGCGCTGCCGGATGCGGGGACAGATCGGTTGAACGCGCGGGAAAGCGCGGACCGGAACGCGGGAAAACTCATGACCAGACTCCTTACCTAAGCCGGAGTTTCCCGCGCGGGAATTAAAGAAAAGTGAAATATTCTCAATTTGAATAAAAAGCTTCAGTCCACTGAGGTGCGGACTGGCGATCAGATCTCCTGAACGCAAAGGGCCGGCCGGACATTGCTGCCCGACCGGCCCGAAGGCGAATGCGGTTCCTGCGAAATCTAAACGCGGCCGACCAAGGCGAGGACCAAGAGCACCACGAGCACCAGCCCGAGAATGCCCGAGGGTCCATAACCCCAGGCGCGGCTATAGGGCCACGCCGGGAATACGCCGACCAGCAACAAAATCAGAATGACGAGCAGTAAAGTCGAAGACGTCATGATTACCCCTTCTTTGCTGAAAGACCGAGGCAGCCTGGCTTAGCGCCAGGTGCCGTCGTCCCGGTGTCTGCCGCCGGACGTGCCGCCCCACCAGGCGGCAAGACCTGCTGCGAACATGATGAAAACGATCCAGAAGCCGGCGAAGGAGGTCGCCTTGCGCGCATTGTCGGCGACTTCGAGCGCCTTGGCCTTGGCGTTGTCATAGGCCTGCCGGACGCGGGCCTCGGCTTCTTCCGGCGTCAGACCGGTGCGATCGTGCAGGAGCTGGGCGAGATATTGCCGGTCCTGATCGGGAAGCGAGCCCTGCGCCAGGCCATTGGCCAGGATGCGGCCGATCTCGCGGCGCGTTGCCTCGGTGGTCTCGGGCTGCTGCTGGGTGCCGGTATTGGGCTGAGCGCCGCTCGGGCGCAGCAGGGTATCGACGATATAGGCCGGGTCGGCCTCGCGGGCGCCGGTCGCGGCGGTCTGGCCGACGAACTGGGCGGCCTGTCCGGCGACCTGCGCGCCGGTGCGGGCGGCGCTGCTGGCGGCCATGCCGGCGATGGCGAGGCCGGCGACGATCGCCAGAGCCCAGACCGCGATGCCGGTGACGCCGTCGCGGAAGGCGACTTCATCGGGCATGGCGTCGGGGGTGCGGGGGCGCAGGCGGGCGGCGATATAGGCGCCCATGCCGATCGAATAGATCTGCACCAGCGCGAACCAGACGGCGGCGGCGATGGTCAGCTTGACGGCGGAGTCCGAGTTGAACTCATAGGGCGAAACCGAGATCAGCCCGATGGCGGAGCCGAAGGTCAGAAGCAGCCACGACAGGGCGGTGGCGGTGATGGCGCCGACAATGATGCCGGACCAATCGATATAGGAGGTCGGCTCGACCGTAATGACCTCGGCAGGGACGGCCTGCATGGCTGGAGACATGGCATTTCCTCGGATGAATTGAGAGTGCTGACGCGGGCTGCGCGGACACGAGTACCGTTCGGTCAGGCTAATGCCGGGGGTCGGATGAAAGTTCCGCCGCAGACCGCCCGGCGGGCCGCCGCTCCAGGCGCCTTGGGGGCATCGCGATTCCCGGCGCGCGCGATGTCCGGCCACGGAACGCCGGAGGTCTGCGCGGGGTTAATCCAGCTCGCAGCAGTCAAACGCCATCGGAGGCCACTAAAATGGCAGAAGCACCCACGAATTTGAACGAGCTCTTCATGCACACGCTGAAGGATGTCTATTACGCCGAAAACCAGATCACCAAGGCGCTGCCGAAAATGGCGGCCAAGGCGACATCGGCCGAATTGCGCAAGGGTTTCGAGACCCATCTCACCGAGACCAAGCAGCAGATCAAGCGGCTGGAACAGGTCTTCAAGCTGTGCGGGGAGAAGCCGAGCGGCGAGAAATGCCCGGCCATCGAGGGCATTCTGGAGGAAGGCGCCGAGCTGATGAGCGAGATCAAGCCGGGCGAAACCCTCGACGCGGCGATGATTGCCGCCGCCCAGGCCGTCGAGCATTATGAGATCGCCCGCTATGGCGCGCTGGTGGCCTGGGCCAAGGAGCTCGGCATGACCGACGCCCGCAACCTGCTGCGCGATACGCTCGGCGAGGAGAAGGACACCGACAGCAAGCTGAACCGGCTCGCCGAGGATAAGCTCAACAAGAAGGCGGCTTGAGGGTCAGGACTTGGCATCAAGGAGGGCGGCGCGGTGCGCCGCTCTTCCCCGTAAGCACAGGAGCGGCAGCGTGGTTCAGGATACGGACGTCAAGGCGCCGGCGCGCAGCGAAGTGGCGGGCGTGCGGCTGTCGAGCCCCGACAAGGTTTTGTTTCCCAAGCAGGGACTGACGAAGGCGGACCTCGCCGCCTATTACGAGATCGCCGGCGAGCGGATGCTGGCTCAGAGCGCCGGTCGGCCGCTCAGCCTCGTGCGCTGTCCGCAAGGGCGCTCCAGCAAATGCTTTTTCCAGAAGCACGACCAGGGCGGCTTCCCCGACGCGATCAAATCGATCGAGATCACCGAAGGCTCCGGCACGCTCGCGAGCTATTATTATCTCGACAATCTCGCCTCGATCATCGCCGGGGTGCAGATGGGCGTCTTGGAATTCCACATCTGGGGCTGCCACATCGACCGGCTCGAGCAGCCCGACCGGCTGGTCTTCGACCTCGACCCGGACGAGACGCTGCAATTCGCCGACGTGCAGCAGGCGGCGGCCGACGTCCGCGACCGGCTCGCCGCGCTCGGCCTGAAAAGCTGGCCGCTTCTGACCGGCGGCAAGGGCATCCACGTCGTCGCCCCGCTCGCCCGGCGCGGCGGCTGGGACGATCTGAAGATTTTCGCGCGCGGCTTTGCCCGGACGCTGGTCGATGCGGAGCCGGAGCGCTTCCTTGCCAAAGCCAGCAAGGCCAGCCGCAAGGGCCGCATCTTCATCGACTGGCTTCGTAATGACCGCGGCTCAACCGCCATCTCCCCCTACTCTACCCGCGCCCGCGAAGGCGCGCCCATCGCCATGCCGGTCACCTGGGACGAGCTTCCCAGCATCGCAAGCGCTCACATCTTCACGCTCGGCAATGCCGCCGCGCGGCTGCGCGAGCCCGACCCCTGGGCGGATATGGGCAAGGCCAGCCAATCGCTGACCAAGGCGATGGTGGCGAAGATGGAAGCCGCCGCCGGCGGGCCGTCCCGTTAATCCGCGCGAAACGATATTTGCCGGTTTGATCGGCGGCTTTAGGCAGCGGTCAACCCGAATGCTGTAATCCGGTCGCCGCGGGTCAGAGGCCGCGCGGATGTTCGAATTCTACGGCAGCATCGGCCGCCGGCGGTTTTTCTGGGCCGCCACGGTCAGGATCGGCCTCTTCGTCGCGAGCGTCGCCGGCTTCCCCTTCCTGCTGAAGGCGCTCGCAATCGTCACCAAGTGCCAGAGCGTCGGTGGCGCCTGCGGGGCGCTCGGCCTCGTCGCCTCCGTTGCCTTCAAGCCGCTGGCCTTCGCGCTGCTGGTGTTCTCCTTCATCGGCATATCCGTCCGCCGCGCCCGCGATGCCGGGCTGCCCGGCTGGGCCGGCCTGTTCGTGCCGCTGCTGCTTGCCGCCGATCAAGGCTTCCTGGTGCTGACCGGCGCGCCCTGGTCCCTCGCCTTCATCTCTGGCGCGATGGGTCCGCAGGTGCCGCGCTTCCTCCTGCTCGGCCTCGCCTGCATCGCCTTCCTGTGCGCATTGCCGGCGCGGGAGACGGCGTCCGGCAATTCGTTCGGCGCGCCGGGCTGGATCGCCTTCGGCCTTGCGCTGTTCATAGCCGCCCATGCGACGCTGGTCATTCTCGCCAGCATCCCGGCGGCATTCCCGGCCGTCATCGCGCTCGGGAAGGTGCTCGCGCCGACCCTGCCGCTGCTGCCGATGGCGATGATCGCGCTCGTCATCCTGCTGGCCTGGATGGCATGGCGGGCGCGCGGCACCGGCAGATCCGGACCCGCCCACCCGCGCGCTACGGGCCCCAGGCTGCCCGTCCGGACTTTGCTGGCGCTGGCGCTGCTCGTCACCGTCGGCGTCTTCATTGCGGTGCACGGCCCGGCATGGCCGATAGCTCTGCTGACGCAATCGACGACGGCGGTCGCCCCGACGCTGTTGCTCTATGGCTTGCTGGTGGCGGCCGTCTTCCTCGCCGTGACGCGCCCCCGGCCCGCCAGCTTCGCGCTGCTCGCCCTTGCCTTGCTGCCCTTCGCCCAATGGGCCTATGCACATTGGGCGGCGACGAAAGCGCATGAGAAGGAGCGCGCCGCCATCGCCGCCATCGCGACCACCCGCCTCACGCGCATTCCCGCGACGCTGGTGGTCGAGTCGCCGCATGTCGCGGGCTTGCGCGAGGCCTGGGCGATCCCCGGCATCGAGCGCGTCATATCGAAAGGCGCCTACGGCTCGGGCCTCATGCAGTTCGACCGGCCGCCGGCCCGCGGCTCCGCGCCCCCGGCCCAGCCGGTCGCCGCGCTGCCAGGCGAATATCTCCTGTTGAGGATCGGCCGCGCCAGCCGCTTCGCCGTCGCGCGCCAGGCCTATGCGGCGGCGGGCGGCCCGCTGGAGCTGAGGCGGATCGATCCGGGGCGCGACGACCTCGTCGCCATCTGGTACCGCACTTACGACCCGCCGCCGGCCCGTCTGCCGCTGCTGACGACGAGCGGCTGGTATCGCGGCACCAACAGCGCCGTCTCCGGGGACATCGACGCCAGCATCCGCAGCTTTCTCAGCCGGGCGCTGGCAGCCGCCGGGTGAGCCGCGCGGCGTTGCGCATCGGACGCAAAAAAAGCCACCGGGCAGCAAGCGGATGGCCTGCTGCCCGGTGACTTGATCCAACTAGCGGAGACTGCGCGCGAACGCGCCAGCCGTTACGCTGCCTTCTGGTTGACGGAGCCTTCAGCCATGGAGCTCAGCTTCTTGTCGGTGGCGACTTCCTCGCCGAGATTCTGCTGAAGCAGGGCGACGACGTCATTGCGGCCGAGCTGCTTGGCCCAGGCGATCAACGTGCCGTAGCGCGCGATCTCATAATGTTCGACGGCCTGAGCGGAGGCGATCAGCGCGGCGTCGAGCACCTTGTCATCGACATCGCCCGCGACGTCCTCGCCCTCTTCGAGAATGCCGTCGATGGCCGGGCAGGTGACCTCTTTCGGGGTCTGGCCGAGCATTTCGAAGATTTTCTCAAGCCGTGCGATCTGGCCTTCGGTCTCGGTCAGATGGGTTTGGAAACCCTGCTTGAGCTGCGGGTCGGTTGCCTTGTCCATCATGTCGGGCAGAGCGTCGGTGATCTGGTGTTCGGCGTAGTAAATGTCCTGCAAATTGTGCAGGAACAAGTCATCGAGTGTGTGAATGTCGTTTGAAAACAGTCCCATAGCGCGTTTATCCTTGGTTTGGGTGTGATTTCATCCCCAGCGAACGCGTTCCGCGCGCAAGGTGTGACTGTCAACGCAGGCACAGTCGGAAAGGTTGCGGGGTGTTTTTGGTGGTGAGGCCGGCACGGGGCGCCGATGCAGTTAGAGCGGCATCGGCTTGGACCGGATTTAATGCGCCCCTCAGCCGAAATCCCCGCGAAGGCGGGGATCCAGTACGCCGCAGCGTAAGTGGTTAGGCAGAAAGCCAATTTCGAGTTTGTGAATACTGGATCCCCGCCTTCGCGGGGATTTCGAAAAGTGCGGGCGTTGAACTGATCCCGCGCTGAGACCCTGCCCCCGAGGCAGTCCCTCAGGCCGGGATTGCCGTCGTGGCCGCGAGCGCCTGGCGCATGGTCTCGCCGACCACGCTGGCATTGGGGGCGATGCGCACTCCGGCCGCCTTCAGCGCCGCGATCTTGCTCTCGACATTGCCCGCGCTGCCCGCCATGAAGGCCCCGGCATGGCCCATCCGGCGCTCGCGCGGCGCGTCGCGCCCGACGACCAGCGCGACGATCGGCTTGCGCGGCTTGAGGCGTGCGGTGAGCGCCGCCGCCTCCTCTTCCTCGGTGCCGCCGATCTCGCCGATCAGCACGACGCCGCGCGTATCCGGGTCATCGAGGAACAGCGCGAGGCAACTCTTCAGGTCGATGCCGTGGACGGGATCGCCACCGACGCCGACCGTGGTCGACTGGCCGAGGCCCGCCGCCGTCAATTGCGCCACCACCTCGCTGGTCAGCGAGGCCGAGCGGGAGGCGATGCCGATGCCGCCGCTCCTGGCGTTCACCGTCGACATCACGCCGAGCTGGGCAACGCCCGGCGCCAGCACGCCTTGCGAATTCGGCCCAACGAGGCGCGTCTTGGAGCCCTCGAGGGCCTGCCTGACGCGGATCATGTCGAGCACCGGCACCCGCTCGGTGACGCAGACCACCAGCCCGAGTTCCGCCTCGATGGCCTCGATCATGGCGGCGGCGGCAGTGGCCGGCGGCACGAAGATGATGCTGGCATTGGCCTCGGTCGCCGCCTTGGCGTCGCGGACGGTGTTGAACACCGGCAGATCGAGCGCGGTCTGGCCGCCCTTCCCCGGCGTCACCCCGGCGACGATCCTGGTGCCATAGGCGATCATGCGCTGTGTGTGGTAGCTGCCGGCATGGCCGGTCATGCCCTGGCAGATGACGCGGGTATCCGGCCCGACAAGGATCGCCATCACACCACCTCTTTCGAAACCATCGCGGCGGCACGGCGGGCGGCATCGCCGATGCTCGTGCCCTCGACGAATTTGATGCCGAAACTTTTCAGCCGGTCGCGGGCGAAATCGGCATTGTTGCCGGCAAGCCGCGCAACGACCGGCAGCGAGCGGTTGCCGCGCCGCATGGCGATGGCCATGCCCTCGACGATGGTATCGCAGCGCTGCATGCCGCCGCCATGCACATTCAGGAGCACGGCGCGCACGGCCTTATTGGCCAGGACCAGATTGAAGGCATAGGCGATGTCGAGGCTGGTGGCGGTGGTGCGCACATCCATGAAATTGGCAGGCCGCCCGCCGGCTTCGACCAGCGCGTCGAGCGTCGCCAGCGCCAGCCCCGCGCCATTGACGACGACGCCGATATTGCCGTCGAGGGCGACATAGTTGATGTGGCGGCGGTCGGCCTGGAGCTCGGTCGGGTCGCCGTCGACATTGGCGTCGACCTGGCGCAGCGAGGCGAGATCGCGGTGGCGGAACAGCGCATTGTCGTCGACCGTCATCTTGGCGTCGACGGCGATGAAGCCGCCGCCCGGCGCGACGGCGAGCGGGTTGATCTCGATCAGGATGGCGTCGAATTCGATCAGCATGTTGGCGAGCCGCTCGATCAGCGCGGCGAGTTCGGCGGCGGAGACGGTGGCCGGGGCGATGCGGGCGGCGAGCCCGGCGAAATCGGCGACCGCCTTGTCGTCCTCGATGCGGATGGCGGTGCGCTGCAACTGGCCGCGATCCATCACCGCGCCGACCCTGCCGTCATCGACCGGCACGTTCGCGCCGAGCGCGACGATCTCGCCGGCGGCGCGGTCGACGGCGATGGCGATATAAAGATTGGTGATGGCGGTGACGGCTTCCTCGACATAGACCCAGCGCACCATCTCGCCGGCCAGGCCGGTCTGGCGCGTCACCAGCGGCTTGCCGAGCATGGCGGCGGCGGCGATGCGTGCGTCGCCCGCATTGTCGGCGAAGCGGATGCCGCCATTGGCGAAGCGGTCGCCGGCATGGATCTGCGCCTTGACGACATAGCGTCCGGGCGTCATAGACTGGACGACTTTCTGCGCGTCCTCCGCAGTCGCCGCGACGCGGCCCGCCGGGATGGCTACGCCGCGCCGGGAGAGCAGCTCCTTGGCCAGGAATTCGTGCATATGCATGGCTGCAGGGCCTTCTATGAGGCAAGCAGTCTTCCTAAAAGGCGAAGCGCGTATTTGACCTTACGCGCTCCGCTGGGTATTGGGCATGCCAAATACCAGGGCTGTTTAATAGCCGATCAGCGCTTCAAGCGGCCCTTTGGGCAGCGGCACCAGAAACCAGACTTCGAACATCAGAAACAGCGCAACCGAGGTGCCGATGCCAACCAGAACCGCCTGCTGAATATGGGCACGCGAGGCGATCATGAACGCTGTTATGAAGATCGCGGAAGAAACATATATGCCCAGATACTGGATCGCCAGCACATAGATGAGCGTCGGCCCCAAAAGGAACAGCACGCGCTTGAAGGAATCCCTGCCGACAAAGCTTTCCTCGCCGCCGGGCTCGGCATGGACGAAGGCCCGCTGCAGGTTGACGAGGCTCGCCAGCGCCATGAACAGCGAGATGTAAAAGGGGAAAAACCCCGAGGCCGGGCCCGAGCCCTCGATCCAGCCGATGCCAATGCGCCAGCTATCCACCATGAACACGCTGCCGAGCGCGATGAACAGCAGCGACACCACCATGTCCATGGTGCGGTTGGTGGCGAGCGTCGGACCCGGATCAGCCTCTTCATTCAAATTCGACATTCAATTCCTCCCTTGCGGCGCATCTCCGGCGCTTTTGAAAGCCCGTGGGGGGACGGCGGCTCAGCCGCCCCCACGGATCCGATCAATCAGTTCGCGGCGGCGGCCAGGAAGCCGGCTTCCTTCATCAGCGCAAGGTGGCGCTTCTCGGCAGCTTCCAGCCAGGTGGTGAATTCGGGGCCGCTCATGAAGGTCTGGTTGAAGGCGCCGTCGGACATGAACTTCTTCCAGTCCTCGGTCTCGGCGACCTTCTTGAACAGATCGACATAATAGGCGACCTGCTCAGGCGTGGCGCCGGGCGAGGTGAAGATGCCGCGCAGCATCTGATATTCGGTATCGACGCCCGCTTCCTTGCAGGTCGGGATGTCGGACCAGGCCATATCCGCGGTCACCTTTTCCGTATAGGTGCTGCGCTTGCTGTCGAAGATGCACAGCGGACGGAGATTGCCGCCCTTCCACTGCGACACGGCCTCGATGGGATTGTTGACCGTGGAGTCGACGTGATTGCCGACGAGCTGGGTGGCGACTTCGCCGCCGCCCTTATAGGGCACATAGGTGAACTTCTTAGGCGTGGTATTGGCTTCGAGCGCCACCGTGATGATCTGGTCTTCCTGCTTGGAGCCGGTGCCGCCCATCTTGAACTTCTTGTCGTCGCCCGCCTTCACGGCCGCAACATATTCGGCGGCGGTCTTGTAGGGCGCCTGCGCGTTGACCCAGAGAATGAACTGGTCGAGCGACAGCATCGCAACCGGCGTCATGTCCTTCCAGTTGAAGGGGACGCCCGTCGCCAGCGGCGTGGTGAACAGGTTGGACAGCGTGATGATGATCTTATGCGGATCGCCCTTGCTGCCCTTGACGTCGAGGAAGCCTTCAGCGCCCGCGCCGCCGCCCTTATTGACGACGACGATCGGCTGCTTGGTCAGATTATGCTTGGTGACGATGCCCTGGATGAAGCGGGCCATCAGATCGGCGCCGCCGCCGGTGCCGGCCGGGATAATGAAGGTGATGGGCTTTGCCGGTTCCCACGCCGCCGCTGCCACCGGGCCGGCCGTCGCACCGGCCGCCAATGCAATTGCGGTCATCACGCCTAATGGACGTTTACGCATAGTTGCTTCTCCCTAGTTAAGTCTGCGGCTCGCTTCGAGCCTTTATTCACCGGCTCATTCGATTGAGCCCTTTGCTTGCGGCTAGTCGATGGCGGCGGCGGGATGGCCGCCGAGGCCAGTCCGGATTTTGGAGATCGCCCAGGTGATCAGCGGCGAGAACAGCAAGAGCAGTCCCAGCGTCATGATCGAGCCGACCAGCCAGTTCGACCAGAACACCGTGAGGCTGCCCTGGCTGCCGAGCAGCGCCTGCCGGAACCCTTCCTCCGCCTTGTCGCCGAGCACGATGGCAAGCACCAGCGGCGCCAGCGGATAGTCGAGCTTCTGTAGAACATAGCCCATGATGCCAAAGCCGAGCATCAGCCAAATGTCGAACATGTTGTTGTTGACGGTATAGGCACCGACCGCGCAGATCACCAGGATGACCGGCACGATGATCGAGAACGGCACCCGGAGGATCGCGGCGAACAGCGGCACGCAGGTCAGGACGATGATCAGGCCGACGACATTGCCGAGATACATCGAGGCGATCAGGCCCCAGACGAATTCCTTCTGCTCGATGAACAGCATCGGTCCGGGCTGCAGGCCCCAGATCATCAGGCCGCCGAGCAGCACCGCCGCCGTCGGCGAGCCGGGAATGCCGAGCGTCAGCATGGGCAGGAGCGCGCTGGTGCCGGCGGCATGGGCGGCGGTCTCGGGCGCGACGACGCCTTCGATTTCGCCCTTGCCGAAATTGTTGCCGTTCTTGGAGAAGCGCTTGGCGAGCGCATAGCTCATGAACGAGGCGGGCGTCGCGCCGCCCGGGGTGACGCCCATCCAGCAGCCGATGATGCAGCTCCGGATCGAGGTCGCCCAGTAGCGTAGCAGGCTCTTCCAGGTGTGGAGCACGACGCTCAGGCGGATGGTGGCGTGCTTGCCGCGGAATTGCAGGCCGCTTTCGACCGAGGACATCATTTCGGCGATGCCGAACAGGCCGATGACCGCGATCAGGAAGTCGAAGCCGGCGAGCAGTTCCTGGCTGCCGAAGGTCAGGCGCAGCGAGCCGGTCATCTGGTCGAGGCCGACCGCGCCGAGCGCAAAGCCGAGGCACATCGAGGCGACCGCCTTGAACGGCGAGCCCCGGCTGGTGCCGATGAAGCTTGCAAATGTCAGGAAGAAGACCGCGAAGAACTCAGCCGGTCCAAATCGCAACGCGAATTTGGCGATCAGCGGCGCGAGGAAGGTGATCATGATCACCGCGACCAGTGCGCCGACGAAGGACGAAGTGAAGGCCGCTGTCAGCGCCTGGTCCGCCCTGCCCTGCTGGGCCATGGGATGGCCGTCGAAGGTTGTCGCCACAGACCAGGGTTCTCCTGGTATATTAAAAAGAATGGAGGTGATCGCACCGCCGAACAACGCGCCCCAATAGATACAGGAGAGCATGATGATGGCCGAAGTCGGCGACATCGAGAATGTGAGGGGTAGTAGGATCGCCACGCCGTTGGCGCCGCCAAGTCCAGGCAGCACGCCGATAATCACGCCGAGCACGATGCCGATGACCATCAGTACTATGTTATAAGGCGTCAGCGCGATCGAAAAACCATGTAGAAGGGAAACGACGTCTTCCACGGGGCAGCTCTCCTTATTGCCGGCTTCCTCCGACCGTGAGCTGGATCGCTTCCGCACCAGTGCCCTTCAAGAGGGTTTATCTCTTCACGATCTGGTATGCAGCATACCGTTTTTTTGTCCGTCGCCAATATAATAAATCTGAAGTTTATGCAAAAATATCAGGCAAAGAGCGTTTCGGAGCCGACGCGGCCGTTCTGTAAAGTGTTGATACGCTTAACTTTATCGCCGCATTTTGAGGAGTTCCCGCGATTTGTAAATTTTCATTACAACTCTTGACGGTCCTCCTTGCAGGATAGTGCGTCTTGGCATATGGTATGCCTGATGCCACGAACATGGCGCGCGACCGCCTTGCTGGCGGTATAAAGCAGACGAGGGATGAGTGATCAGCAGCTTAGCGGGTGTGGGCGCAATCGGTCTAATGCGGATAATGTGCCGAACAACCGAATCGAGGATCGGCCGTGACCAACCATCTTAAGATTGCCCCTATCCAGCAAAACCCGAGCCTCAAGGCGCGGGCCTATGAAGCGTTGAAGCTGGCCATCACGGACATGAACATCTACGCGCCCGACGCCCAGCTCCGGCTGGACGAGCGCGACCTGTCGCAGCGTTTCGGCGTCAGCCGCACACCCTTGCGCGAGGCGCTGGCGCAGCTCGAATCGGAGGGGCTCGTCCGCATCGTCATGCGGCGCGGCATCTATATCAACCGCCGCACCAAGGCGGAAATCCTCGACATGATCACCGTCTGGGCCGCGCTCGAGAGCATGGCGGCGCGGCTCGCCACCAAGGAAGCGACCGACGCCGAACTGGCCGGCCTGCATGCGCTGGTCGATGTCTTCAACGTCGATGAAGTCTCCCAGCGCATGGGAGAGTATTCCGACGCCAATATCCGCTTCCATCAGGCCATCATCGCGCTCGGCGGCTGCAAGCTGATCGAGGAGATCACCAACGGCCTGTTCTTCCATGTCCGCGCCATCCGGCAGCGAACGATTTTCGAGAATGAACGCGTCAAGCGGTCGATCGTCGACCACAAGGAGATCATCGCGGCGCTCGAGGCGCGCGACACGGAGCGGGCCGAGCGGCTCGTGCGGGAGCATACGCTCAAGCTGCGCGAGCACGTCGATCGCAATGTGAATCTCGACTGATCTGGGTCGAGGGCACAAAAGCGGATCTAGGGAGAAATGCAATGTCGACTGCAATGGCAATAGCCACAGCCGATGCCAGCAGGGACGAAGCCGACCCGGCGCGCGCGCCGGAGCATCGCCTTCTCGCCGCCGGCCAAATGCTTGAACGCAATCGCTTAAAAATGATTTGCGGCCTGCCCGGCATCAATGCCGCGCATGATGACCGCCCGGCGCGGGCACACGGCCTGCGCCCGATCTCGCCCCGGCGTGAACGGACCGCCGCCGGCGCCGCCGCCAATGGCGGCCGGATCGGGGCGGCTTCCCGGACTTAATCCCGTTTCATGCAATGAATTTCCTCAAATGCGAGAGGACGCAATGAAAGCTCTAGACGGCGTCAAGATCCTCGACTTCACCCATGTGCAGTCCGGGCCGACCTGCACCCAGCTCCTGGCATGGCTGGGCGCGGACGTCATCAAGGTCGAGCGCCCCGGCGTCGGCGACGCCACCCGCAAGCAACTCGTGGATGTGCCGGGCGCGGACAGCCTCTATTTCACCATGCTCAACCACAATAAGCGCTCGATCACGCTGGACACCAAGAACCCGGCCGGCAAGGAGGTGCTGACCCGCCTCATCGAGGAATGCGACGTGCTGGTCGAGAATTTCGCCCCCGGCGCCATGGAGCGGATGGGCTTTGGCTGGGAGCAGGTGCAGAAAATCAACCCGCGCATGATCATGGCCTCGGTGAAGGGCTTCGGGCCGGGCAAATACGAGGACTGCAAGGTCTATGAGAATGTCGCCCAATGCGCGGGCGGCTCGGCCTCGACGACCGGTTTCCGCGACGGCCCGCCGCTGGTGACGGGCGCGCAGATCGGCGACAGCGGCACCGGCCTGCATCTGGCGCTCGGCATCGTCGCGGCGCTCTATCAGCGGCACGCCTCCGGGCGCGGCCAGAAAGTGCTCGTCGCCATGCAGGACGGCGTGCTGAACCTTGCCCGCGTCAAGCTGCGCGACCAGCAGCGCCTGGCGGCCGGCCCCCTGACCGAATATTCGCAATATGGCGAGGGCATCCCCTTCGGCGACGCGGTACCGCGCGCCGGCAATGATTCCGGCGGCGGCCAGCCAGGGCGGATCCTGCGCTGCAAGGGCTGGGAGACCGACCCCAACGCCTATACCTATTTCATCACCCAAGCGCCGGTCTGGGAGAAGGTCTGCGACGTCATCGGCAAGCCGGAATGGAAGACCGACCCCGATTACAAGACGCCCGCCGCCCGCCTGACCCGCCTCAACCACATTTTCGAGACCATCGAGCAATGGACGATGACCAAGACCAAGTTCGAGGTCATGGACATCTGCAATCCGCTCGACATCCCCGTCGGCCCGATCCTGTCGATGAAGGAAATCGCCGAGGATGAGGGCTTGCGCAAGACCGGCACCGTGGTCGAGGTCGATCATCCCACGCGCGGCAAATATCTCAGCGTCGGCTGCCCGATCAAGATGTCGGACAGCCCGGTCGAGGTGACGCGCTCGCCGCTGCTGGGCGAGCATACGGACGAAATCCTAACGGCGGTGCTGGGCTATTCGGAGGAGCAGGTCGCCGCGATCAAGGCGGCCGGCGCAACCGAGGAGGCACAACGCGCCGCCGCGGCGGAGTAGCGTCCCCCGCGCAATTTTTCCATCAAGCATGGGGCCCGTCGCGAGACGGGCCTTCACCAATCACGAACACCGAATTTGGCGCGCAAACCGGCGCAGCTTAGGGAGGAACCGAATGAGCGACAAGAAAACCGTCCGCCGCGTACTCGATGCCGTCAAGGCGTCAGGCCGAACCGCTCTGACCGCGCCCGAAGCCAAGCAGGTTTGCGACGCCTACGACATCCCGGTGCCGCAGGAAGGCATCGCCACCACGGCCGGGGCCGCCGCCGAACTCGCCGAGGGCATGGGATTCCCGGTGGTGATGAAGATCGTCTCGCCGGACATCCTGCATAAGACCGATGCCGGCGGCGTGGTGGTCGGCGTCGCCTCCGCCGAGCAGGCCCGCGCCACGTTCCAGACCATCCTCGACAATGCCAAGCGCTACAAGGCCGACGCCAGGATCGACGGCGTCCAGGTGCAGCAGATGCTGCCGTCCGGCGCCACCGAAGTCATCGTCGGCGCCATCACCGATCCCTCCTTCGGCAAGCTGGTCGCCTTCGGCCTCGGCGGCATCCTGGTCGAAGTGCTCAAGGACATCACCTTCCGCCTCGCTCCCGCCAGCACGTCCGACGCCGAAGCCATGCTCGACGGGCTGAAGGCGTCGGAAATCCTGCACGGCGTGCGCGGCCAGCCGGGCGTGAAGCGCGAGGCGCTGACGGACATCATCGAAAAGGTCTCCGCCCTCGTCACCGATTTCCCCGAGATCGCCGAAGTCGACCTCAACCCGATCTTCGCCACCCCCAAGGGCGCGACCGCCGTCGATGCCCGCATCGTGTGCGATTTCGAAGCCAAGACCGCGCGCTACCGTCCCGACGAGACCGAAATCCTGCGCGCCATGAACCGCATCTTCCATCCCAAGGCGGTGGCCGTCATCGGCGCCTCGGCCGAGACCGGCAAGATCGGCAATTCGGTCATGCGCAACCTCATCAATGGCGGCTATAAGGGCACCATCGTCCCGGTGCATCCCAAGGCCGGCGAGATCCTCGGCGTGCAGGCCTACAAGTCGATCCTGGATTATCCGGGCGAGATCGATGTCGCCGTCTTCGCCGTGCCCGCCCATCTCTGCGTCGCCGCCATGGACGAGGTCGGGCGCAAGCAGGTGCCCGGCGCGGTAATGATCCCCTCGGGCTTCGCCGAGACCAACAACCAGGAGCTTCAGGACGAGCTGCTGGCCACGGCCCGCAAGCATGATGTGCGCGTGATGGGGCCGAACATCTACGGCTTCTACTACACGCCGGAAAATCTCTGCGCGACCTTCTGCACCGCCTTCGACGTCAAGGGCAAGGCGGCGCTGTCCTCGCAATCGGGCGGCGTCGGCATGTCGATCATCGGCTTTGCCCGCTCGACCAAGATGGGCGTCTCGGCCATCGTCGGCCTCGGCAACAAGTCGGACCTGGACGAGGACGATCTGCTTACCTTCTTCGAGCAGGACCCGAACACCCAGGCCATCGCCATGCATTGCGAGGACCTGAAGGACGGCCGCGCCTTCGCCGAAGTCGCCGCCCGCGTCTCGAAGAAGAAGCCGGTCATCATGCTGAAGGCGGGGCGCACCTCCTACGGCTCGAAGGCCGCCGCCAGCCATACCGGGGCGCTGGCCGGCAACGACAAGATCTATGACGACGTGCTGCGCCAGGCCGGCGTCATCCGCGCGCCCTCGCTGCGCTCGATGCTGGAATTCGCGCGCGGCCTGCAGGTGCTGCCGACGCCGAAGGGCGAGAACGTGCTCATCATCACCGGCGCTGGCGGCTCGGGCGTGCTGCTGTCCGACGCCTGTTTCGACAACGGCCTCACCCTGATGAAGATGCCGGACGACCTCGACGCCGCCTTCCGCAAGTTCATCCCGCCTTTCGGCGCGGCGGGCAATCCGGTCGACATCACCGGCGGCGAGCCACCGCTGACCTATCAGAACACGGTGCGGCTCGGCCTCGAGGACGAGCGCATCCATGCGCTGATCCTGGGCTATTGGCACACCATCGTAACGCCGCCGCTGGTCTTTGCCGACAAGATGATCGAGGTCGTCACCGAGGCGCGGGCCAAGGGCATCGACAAGCCGATCGTCGCCTCGCTGGTGGGTGACGTCGAGGTCGAGGACGCCTGCCAAAAACTCTACGACCATGGCATCGTCGCCTATCCCTACACGACGGAGGTGCCGGTCGAGGTGCTCGGCGCGAAATATAAATGGGCGCGGGCGGCCGGCCTGCTTTAGCGGACCGACCGGCGCGCCGGCGCTACGAACCGAAGCCCGTCCCGGTGAGGCCGGGACGGCGGCCGCATCGCGAAAGGCTTATCGACCGGCGCTGAGCCTGCTAATTTGCGGCCCGTGCCACAAATTTGGTCAGGAACCATCGCCGATGCCCGCCCGCAGTCCATTCACGCCGCTCGTGCAATCCCTTCCCGCGACCGTGCCTTTCGTCGGCCCCGAGACGCAGGAGCGGCGGATGGGGCGCCGTTTCGCCGCCCGCATCGGCGCCAATGAGAGCGTCTTCGGTCCCTCGCCCGCCACCATCGCGGCGATGCGCGAGGCGGTGCCGGAGGTGTGGAAATACGCGGATCCGGAGAATTTCGAGCTGCGCACGGCCCTCGCCAAGCATCACGGCGTCGGGCCGGACAATATCGCCGTCGGCGAGGGCATCGACGGGCTGCTCGGCTATCTCGCCCATATGATCGTGCGCGAGGGCACGCCGGTCGTCACCTCGCAAGGCGCCTATCCGACCTTCAACTACCACATCGCCTGCTATGGCGGCCGCTTCGAATTCGTGCCCTATCGCGGGGACCGGGAAGACCCCGAGGCGCTGATCGCCCGCGCCATCGAGACATCGGCGCCGCTGATCTATTTCGCCAATCCCGACAATCCGATGGGCAGTTGGAGCGACGCCGAGGCGGTCCAGGGCATGATCGACGCGGTGCCGGACGGGGCGGTCCTCTGTCTCGACGAGGCCTATATCGAATTCGCGCCCGATGGCGTCGCGCCGCCGATCGACGTGGCCAATCCGAGGGTGATCCGCTTCCGCACCTTCTCCAAGGCCTATGGCATGGCGGGGGCGCGGGTCGGCTACGGCATCGCGCATGAGGACATCGCGCTGGCCTTCAACAAGGTGCGCAACCATTTCGGCATCAACCGCGTGGCGCAGATCGGCGCGATGGCGGCGCTCGGCGATCAGGAATGGCTCTCCAAGGTGCGCGGCTGGGTCGGCGAGGCGCGGAACCGGATCGGCGAGATCGCGGCGGCGAGCGGTCTTTCGGCGCTGCCGAGCGCGACCAATTTCGTCACCGTGGATTGCGGCCGGGACGGCGTTTACGCCAAGCGGGTGGTGGAGGAGCTCGGCAAGCGCGGCATCTTCGTGCGCATGCCTTTCGCCGCGCCGCAAAACCGCTGCATCCGCATCTCCGCCGGCAAGCCTGCCGATCTTGACGCGCTGGCGGAGGCGCTTCCCGACGCGCTGCGGGCGATCTAGCGCCCCATATACGCCGAGAAAGACAGATAGAACCGGACTCTCAGGCCCGTATGTCCGCCGGTCGAGGTGGCGGACATCGCGGCGAATCCGATCCGCTGGCCGACGGGAAACCGCAAGCCGCATCTCGAAAGGCCATCCCATGCAGAACAGTCCGCCGCTCCCCGACAAGGCCGGTGGCGCAAGCCGAAAATGGCGCTGCCTCACCATGTTGAGCGTGCTCGTCATCGCCTCATGGATGGCCGCCCCTCTCGCCTGCGCCGAAAGGCCATGGCTCTCGCCCAATTACCGGGACCATCCCCTCGCCGGCACCGTCTGGACCGCCGATTTCAAGCCCGTCACCGCGCAGCAGCTCGAGACCGCGGCGGCGCAGGCCAATTTCGTCCTGCTCGGCGAAATCCATAATAATGCCGACCATCACCGGCTGCAGGCGCAGATGATCGAGGCGCTGGTCCGCGCCGGACGGCGTCCGGCGGTGGTGTTCGAAATGATCCCCGCGAGCCTGCAGGCCGGATTGGATCGTCACCTGCAAAGCAGCCCGGCCGACGCCGCCGGGCTCGGCAAGTTCCTGAACTGGGAGGAGCGGGGCTGGCCGGACTGGGCCATCTATCAGCCGGTCGCCGAGGCGGCGCTTGCGGCAAAGCTGCCGCTCCGGGGCGGCGCGCTCGATCGCGACACCAGCCGGGCCATCGGCAAATCCGACCCGTCGCAGGCAAAACTGATCCTGGATCTCGGGCTCGACCAGCCCGTGAGGCCCGAGGCCGTGGCGGGGCTTGCCAGGGAAATCGAAGACGGCCATTGCAACATGCTGCCCAAATCCGCCGTGAAGCCGATGATCATGGTGCAGCGGGCCGTGGACGCCCAATTGGCGAAAATCCTCCTCGGCGCCACGCCGAAAGACGGCGCGGTGCTGATCGCCGGCTCCGGCCACGCGCGAAAGGACTGGGCGGTGCCGACCTTTATCAAGCAGAAATTGCCGGATGCCTCAGTGATATCGATCGCGTTTTTCGAGGTCGATCCCGAGCGCCCCGCCGCCGCCGATTATGTCGACCCCATCGCCGGCCTCGGCGCGCCCTATGATTTCATCTATTTCACGCCAAAGGCCGATCTCGTCGACCGGTGCGCGGAAATGGCCGAGCAAATGGGCAAGATCAGGCCGAAGCCATGATGCCGGTCCCTGCGCTCCGCGCTCGAATGCGCCGCAGCCCAGCCCACTCCCAGTAGAATTAACTCCGTCGCCCCGGCCGTTAGAGCCGGGGCCTACTCGCCGCTCCACGAGCATGGTGCCAGCGGTCCTGCCAATGGGTCCCGGTCCGGCCTTACGGCCGCCCGGGACGACGAGAGAGGATAGGCAGGAGCGCCCGAATTAACGCGGGCCTCACTGCCCCACGGACGTGACGTTCTGGTCGCCGCCGGTCACGCGCCAGACGGTGTTGCCGACGTCGTCGGCGACGAGCAGCGCGCCGCTCTTGTCGATGGCGACGCCGACCGGACGGCCGCGCGCCTCGCCATCGGCATTCAGGAACCCGGTGACCACGTCCTCCGCCATGCCGTTCGGGCGCCCGCCGCTGAACGGCACGTAGACGACCTTGTAGCCGTTGAACTGGTCACGGTCCCAACTGCCATGCTCGCCGACGAAGGCACCGCCCCGGTATTTCTGCGGCAGGGTCTCAGCCGTGTTGAAGGCGAGTCCGAGCGGCGCGACATGCGAGCTCAGCGCATAATCGGGAACGATCGCCTTCTCGACGAGGTCCGGGCGCTGCGGCATGACTCGCGGGTCGATGTTCTTGCCGAAATAGCTGTAGGGCCAGCCGTAGAAGCCGCCATCCTTCACCGAGGTCATGTAGTCCGGCACGAGATTGGGGCCAAGCTCGTCACGTTCGTTGACGACGGTCCACAGCGCGCCGCTTTCCGGCTCGAAGGTCAGGCCGTTGGGATTGCGCAGCCCGCTCGCGAAAATGCGCCAGCGGCCGGTCGCGCGGTCCACCTCCCAGATGGCGGCGCGGTTCAACTCCGCCCCGATGCCGTTCTCGGTGATGTTGCTGTTCGAGCCGACGCCGACATAGAGCAGCGACCCGTCGGGGCTCGCCACCAGGCTCTTGGTCCAGTGATGGTCGATGGGGCCGCCGGGAAGCGGCGTCAGCACGGTGCCCGGGGCGGTGATCTTGGTGTCGCCCGTCGTGTAGGGATAGCGGACGATGGCATCGGTGTTGGCGACATAGAAATCGTTGCCGACCAGCGCCACGCCGAAGGGCGAGGTGAGGTGATCGAGGAAGACGCTCTGCGTCTCCGGCTTGCCGTCGCCGCCGGGGCGGAGCAGCGTGATGCGGTTGCTCGGGCCGGTATCGCCGCCCGAGGTGACCCAGGACTCGATCCAGCCCATGACAATGTCCTTGGGCCGGTGGATCGGGTTGGGCCAGGGCGCCTTCGATTCGACCACCAGGATGTCGCCATTGGGGAGCGTGTAGAGCGAGCGAGGATGCTGCAGGCCGGTTGCCAGCGCCTCGATCTTCAGCCCCTCCGCGACCACCGGTTTCTCGCCGGCCTTCCAGCCGACCACCGGCGCCAGATGCATCGGCGGGAAGAGATATTGCTGCGGCGCGGGCAGTTTCGGGTTCGGCCCGATCTGGCTGGCGGTGTCGAACGGCTCCTCCTTGCAGGCGGCAAGGCTGAGAGCGGCCGTTGCGGCGAGGGCGAGGCCGAGGCGCCTGCCGGTCAAAAATTTAGTCATGAGCCATGACTCCCTCGCTGTGGCGGTAGACCATGGACCGGCCCATCCAACCCGTGAAGACAAGGATGAGGACGACAGCGGCGGAGAGCACGAGCCCCCAGGGAACCACCGACGTCCAGGCGTCGCGCGTGTGCACCAGCAGATTGAGCGTCGCCAGCAGCAGCGCGATGATATTGCCGAGGGCATGGGGCCATGCGGGCGCCTGCTCGCGGATCAGCCGGTCGCCCATGAAATCGAACAGTCCGGCCAGCGCGGCGAGCCAGCCCAGGACGACGCCGGCGGCGAGCAGCCAGGCGGAAAAGTCCGCCCACATCATATCGGCGGTCCGCCAATAGGCCAGATCGGTCAGCAAAGCTCCGACGAAACAGACGATCGGGAAGGGAACGAGGATGGGATGGATCGGCAGCTTGGCGACCCGCGCCGTCGCCCGGGGGGTATCAAGCGCCATGGGAGACCCTCCATGCCGGCGGGAGGCACGGGGCGCGCTCCGGTCTGGCGCGCCTGCGATTGCGGCATGGAATCGTCATGGGACCTCTCCTCCGTCACGGCCGGACCGCGATGCCGGCTCCAGGCAGATGGGAAGATCCCCGCCGCGGCTTTTGCTGGCGCTTGCTGCGGTTTGATTGCCGTTGCCCATTTGCGCGGCGTTTCGAGGCTTTCGCTCAACGATGCGCGCGCTCCCGCGTTAGCCTTGCACCACGCGACGGCCCGCGCGCGCCCGACCGGCGCGAGCGGCGGAGCGTTGGCCGCGGCGGCCACAGCGCAAATGGGAGCTTAAGATGGACGATCAAAACCTGCGGGCGGCCCTGGAGCGTCACTGGGCGGCGTCCGACGCGGGCGATTTCGAGGCCGAGCACGACATCTACCGCGAGGACGCGGTGCTGGATTACCCGCAATCGGGCGAACGGATTCGCGGCCGCAGCAATATTCAGGAAAGCCGGATGGTGCAACCGGATGACAAGCGCTTTACCGTCAAGCGCATCATCGGCAGCGGTGCGCTCTGGGTCACCGAATTCATCCTGACCTATGACGGTATCCCCTCTTACGCGGTCAGCATCATGCAGTTCCGCGAGGGGCTGGTCGCCAGCGAGACGCAATATTTCGCCGACCGCTTCGACCCTGCCCCCTCGCGCGCGCATCTTGTCGAGCCAGCGGGCGAGACGGACCGGCGGTGATGGGGGTGAGAAGCCTGGCGCCCGCCCTCACCCCGCGAAGGCGATGAACATCGCCGAGGTCCAGACCTTGGCGTCGTCGATCTGGCGGGCCTGGAAATAGACCGGCCTAAAGCCGTGCGGCCCATTTGCCGGCGCGATCTCGATGGTGCCGGACACATCGCGCGGCGCCGGCCTTTCGCTCATGCGCTCCAGAGCCAGGAACATCTCGACGCCCGGCAGCGCTTTCCGCATCCGCGAGGCGGCGATCAGCTCCCCGCCCGATACCTCCCAGGCAAAGCTGGGGCAATGGGCGAACGGATTGCCCTTGGCCGGGTCGCCGACCTTCACATAGCCGTCGATGGTGCCCTCGACCGAAATCCGGGCGCCCCCCAGGCCCGACACGTCCAGCTCGATGGCGTCAGCGTCGCCGAAGGTGTCGCTGCGGAAGGCGAGCACGCTGGTGCCCTCGCGCCAGCAGCTCTCCTCCAGATGCTCGAAGCCGAGGGCCTGGAACGCGTTGATGACGCCGTTATGGACCGTGATCCTGCCCTTCCACGCCGCCGAACGGTAGCGGTCCTTGATCCGCGCGCCGCCCCAGCGCAGGCGGATTTTGCGCTCGGAATAGCCGAGTTCCTGCTGCAAATCGCGGTGCCAGAACGGCCCGTCATGGTCCGACGCGATGATCTCGTCCCAGCCGGCATCGCCGAGGAAGCGATAGGCGATGATGGCGGGGCCGGTATGGGCGAAGGCGTCGCCCATCTTGTGCCTGCCGCAGCGGGTGAGGCCGAATGTCCGCTCGCCGGTTGCCGCGAATGTGTGCCGGGCCCGCAGGGCGCGGGCGATGGCGGCGCGGGTCAGGGCCGGGGCGATCACGCCGGTGATGCCGCCCTTGGTACCGAACACCGCGGTGCCGGGCACCCCGCCACCGCACCGGCCGCGATGCTCGTCGCCCGCCATCGAGGCGCCGAGCTGATAGCCGCGCTGCATCGCCTCCTGGTAGAGCCAGCCGAAATGCCCCCAGGACGAGCCGATCTCGGCGAGCCGCTCCAGCCCGGGATGGTGCCAGTCGAGATTGCAGCGCCGCCCGCCGACATGCGGGATCAGCAAATGCCCCTCCGGGTCGCCTGCGTAAGCCGCCCAGAGTTCCTCGACCGGCCAGGCGCCCGGCACCGCCGCGCCGCCCTTCATGTCCTCGTTCCATTCGACCGAGCGCACATGCTCGCCGGTCTTCAGATAGGGAAATTCCGGCGTGCCGTCATGCAGGAAGACCACATTGCGGTCGCCGCCGGCGCAGGAGCTGCCCGACCATTCGACGCCGGGATAAGCGACGAAGCGGCCGTCCTGGTTGATCTCGGAGATCAGTTCGACGGTCTTCTCCCAGCGCGGCGTGGTGATGTTGAAATCATTATGGGCAAAGGCCAGCACGTCCAGCCCGGCGACGTCGCGGCCATAGGTCAGGTTGTAGGTGGTGGAATTGGTGCCGATGGTGTCCTCGCTATGAACGTGCAGATCGGCGTAGAAGACGCGCGGCGCCTCGAAATTCTCCTCGATGGCGACATAGAAGGATTTTGCCGCGACGCGCGGGCGGCCTGGCAGGCGGGCCGTGACGACGAGTTCGCCGGCGCGGTTTGTCGGCATGTCCTCCAAAAGCGTGACGCACCAGCCCTTGCCCGGATGGGTGATCTTGCGGGCGTAGAAGGACTCGCCGTCGAGCGCGGCGGTGACCTCGAAATCCTCGCGCAGCGCCCAGCAGGTGTTGCCCCAGGCATCCTCCGCGCGCAGGCGCAGCGGCAGCCGCTCGCCCGCCTTGACGATGCGCGAGCCGGTCCACTGGATCTGCGCCGGCGGCCCCGGCTCGACCTGCAGCACGATGTCCGACGCCACGGCGGCAAAGCGCGAGGTGCCGAGCGGATCGACATAGCAGCGGATGCGGAAATCCTGCTCGACGAAGGTCTGCACGCGGGTGCCGGGACCGCCGAGGCGGCGGTCGCCGAGCCGGATGAGGATATGGTCGCCGGCCTTCAGATAGCCGTCCACGACATCGACGATGATCGCCTTCTGATAGGGCCGCTCATGCCCCTTCTGGTCGAAGCGGAGTTTTAGCGCCTGCACCGTCGCGGGCGACTGGCCCTCGACCAGCCGTCCCGCCTGATATTCGGCGCTGATATAGTTGGCTCCCGCCGGCTCGCTGGTCTGGAACAGCGCCCAGTCGGAATAGAACTTCATGGTCGCCTTGAACCATGAGCCGTCGGCCATGCCGGCCGCGCCGACTTCGTAGTCGATGACGATCTCCTGCCAGGAGCCCGCCTCCATCCGGTCCAGATTGCAGCTCACCCGGCCAAGGAACGGCATGTCCTTGGTGATCTCGTAGAGCCCGGCCGGCGCGGTATGCGGGCCGAGCGCCGCATCCAGTTCCTCGCGCGTACGCTTCCTCATGGCGCGCCCCTCAGAACGGCCAGGGCGCGGATGGGTCCCACAAGGGCACGCCGAGATAGGCGTACCAGGGCGTCATCACGACGATGCCGTAGGCGATGCCGATCAGCACCGACACCCAGCCCGCCCGCGCGTAGTCCGCCGTCGAGAAATGCCCTGCGCCATAGGCGATGACGGCGGCGGTGATCTGGGTCGGCAGGATGTAGGCGAAGCTGTCGGTGTCGGCGACCAGCATGGTGAAGGCGACCGGATGCAGGCCGACTTTCGGCGCCATGGCGAACAGGATCGGCGCCAGCAGCGCCACCGCCGCCACGTTGGAGAGCATGCCGATGCGGATGATATGCGTGCCGACCATCATGATGAGCAGGATCATCCACCAACTGTGCCCGACCACCGCCGTCTGGATGCCCGAGGCCAGCCAGTCGGCGAGGCCCGATTTCGACATGGCGCCGGTCATGGTCAGCGCGCCGCCGAGCAGCAGGAAGGTGCCCCAGATGGTGCGGTCCTGCACCTCCTTCCAGGTGAAGGGGAAGAGGCCCGGAATGAACAGGATCATGATGCCGATCAGGCCGATGATACCGAGCGGATATTGGTGGAGCTGGTAGATCGGGCTGCCCTTGCCGAGCGCGAACATCAGCGCGCCGCCGATCAGCAGGATGAGCAGCAGCCACTCCGCCCGGCTCATCGGCCCCATCTCCTGGTGCATCTTGTGCACCTGCTCATAGCCGCCTGAAATGGCGACCTTGCTGGCGCGGAAATGATAGCGCAGCCAAAGCTGGGTCAGCACGAACATGCCCAGATACGGCACCTGCATGACGAACCAGTCGACATAGCCGAGCTTGAAATTGGCTTTGCCGAAGATGTCGACCAGGATCAGGTTCGGCAGATGCGCGGTCATGATGACCATGCCGCAGATCATGGCGCCGTAGACCAGCGACTGGATCACGATCATCTTTCTGGCGGCGCGCTCCTCCTCGGTGTCGCCGAACAGCCTGGCGACGCCGTCGACGATGCTGAGCAGCGTTGCCGAGCGGGCGTTGGCGGCGGGCACGAACAGCGCCAGCACCAGGTTGACGCCGAAGAAGCCCCAGACCACGCGGCCGGCATTGGTCGCCTTGACCTTGTCGAGGATGGCGAGGGCGATGCGCCGGTCGAGTTTTAGGAGCTGCAGGAAGGCGCCCGCCATGAAGGCGAACAGGCACAGCCACACGACTTCGTTGGTGAAGCCGGCGAAGGCCGTCGCCATGGGCGGATTGTTGTCGGTCCAGGCAAGGCCCTTGGTCAGGACCAGCAGCAGCGGAATGGAAATGCCGGTGACGCCCACCGGCATCGCCTCCGACACCCACATGATGCTGGCCCAGACCACCACGGCCAGCACCGCCTTGCCTTCCCAGGAGAGCCCGGCCGGCAGCGGCATGACCGCAAGGATCAGCACGAAGCCGAGCCAGGCGCAGGCAAAGCCGGCGACGACGCTGGAGGGCTGGCGGCCGGAGGCGCGGATATTATCGGAGACATACCGCCAGCCGTCTTCGAAGAGGCCGCCCGGCGCTGCGTAGTGACTCTGCGCGATATTGTCGGCCATGCCCTGCCACCTTCTCTCAAGCATCGCGATTTGCGTTACTAAGAGTGCGGCCCTGTAACCCACTTGGTCAATAAATCGAAGGTTGTGCGAAACACATCTTCAAACAAATCCTAAGCTTAGGAATTTGAATGCGAAATACTTTTTCGTAACATCCCCATAAGCAGAACTACGTATCGGATTTTTATTTGAGATTTGCCGTTTCTTCGTGGCATTTGAAGATCACATTTGCTCCAGCAAAGATAGAACTTCCAATCGATCATATCAGTATTTCTCCAGATGCAAGAGAGTACAGCATTCGCACAAAATATTGAAAATTCTCAAGGAAACATCGTCGCCTGAATAGATCGTAACCTTGACCGGAAGCGGCAGGGCAAGCGCTTTTATTCACTGGGGCGAATAGGTTAGGGCGATTCCATGATAAAAGCACTGTCCAGCAGGCCTTGGCTCCGATTGCACCGGAAGGACGCCAGGGGGAGGATCGGCCTTGCCGGGCTTTTCATGCTGTGCCTGCCGCTCGTCCAGCCGGCGGCGGCGCAGGCGCCGGAGACCCCGCTCGTCTTCGCGCAGGCCCAGCCGGGCCGCGCCCCGCAAGGCGGAGCGTTGGCGGGCAAGGGCAGCGAGGTGGAAAACGACCTGCGCCTGCGCACCAACAATTGGTCGGTGTCGATTCTGGGCGGCTACATGACCGGCGTGCTCATCCGCATGGCCGTCGACCTGCAAACCGCCTTCGAGGATGGCGATGAGCTGCGCATCCTGCCCATCGTCAGCCACGGCGCCAAGCAGAACGTGCTGGACCTGCTCTATCTCAAGGGCGCCGATATCGCCATCACCCATGCCGACGTCTTCGAGGAGCTGAAAAAGGAAGGGCAGATCAAAAATATCGACAAGCGGGTGCAATATATTTCGCAGCTTCACATTTCCGGCGTGCATGTGCTGGTGCGGCCGGAGATCAAGACCCTCAAGGATCTGGAAGGCAAGAAGGTCGGCTTTCACGGCGTCGGCTCGGGCGTCGATGCCACCGCCTCGATCCTGTTTCCAAGGCTCGGCGTCAAGCCGGTGAAGGTCAATGTGCCGAACTCGGTCGGGCTGGAAAAGCTCAAGAACGGCGAGATCTCGGGACTGGTGCATTTGCTGACGCGGAGCGACGTCTTCCTGACCAAGATCCCGGCGGAGCTGGGCCTGCACCTGCTGAACATCGAATATGACGACAAATTCGCCGACTATTACACGCCCTATACGATCGAGCAGGCCGAATATCCCAACCTCATCCCGCCGGGGCAGAAGGTCGAAACGCTTGGCCTTCCCGCCGTGCTCGCGGTCTATAACTGGCCGCGCGAAACCGACCGCTACCGGCGCGTGGAACGCTTCATCCAATATTACTTCACCAATTTCGACAAGCTGAAGCAGCCGCCCTATCAGCCCGACTGGAAAGGCGTCAATCTCGGCGCCAAGGTGCCGGGCTGGACCCGCTATCCGGTGGCGGAGGAGGCGCTGGCAAAACTCGCCCGGCATGAGCTGATCACCGGAACCAACCCGCCCGCCGGGGTCGAGACGGCGTCGGAGCTGATGGACCCGAGACAGCGCCAGCTCTTCAACGAATTCCTGGAGTGGAAGAAGCAGCAGGGCAAGCGATAGCGCGGTTTGAGATGACACGCACGGCAAGAGTGCTGTTCGGGATGCGCGCCGTTCGCCTTGGCTGGGCCGGATGGCCGCGCCCCGGCCTGACGGCCGTCGCGGCGCTGCTTTGCGGCCTCGGCGCCGCCCCGCACGGCGCGCTGGCGAAAGGCCCTGAGATCGTGACGATTCCGGAGGTCTGGGTGGCGCCCGAGAGCGAGCTGCCGCTGGTGATTCTCGTCCGCTCGGGCGAGCCGCTGCCCTCCAAGGCGATGCTGCTGGTGCGCAATCTGCCGGCCGATGTCACGCTGAGCGAGGGCCGTGAATTCGGACCGGGGGTCTGGGTGGTGCCGCTGAACGCCCTGCCCCGGCTCCGGCTGCGCGCCCCCGCCAGGATGAGCCAGAACCCGGTCACGCTGAGTCTGGTGACGATCGAGGGCAAGCCGCTCGCCCAGGCCAGCGTGATGCTGTTCGTCGCGCCGCCGCCGGGCAAGGACGATCAACTGCCGACCGCCGCCCTGCCGGTCCCGCAACTCTTTCCCGCCGACCGGGCTTTGGGGAGCAAACTGATGGAGAAGGGCAATGAATTTATCGGTGCCGGCAATGTCGCCGCCGCCCGCCAATTCTACCAGCGCGCCGCCGACCGCGGCTTGCCGGAAGCCGCCTTCGCGCTCGCCGCGACCTATGACCCGCGCGAGCTGGCGCGGCTGAAGATCATCAGCGTTCAGCCCGATCCGGTGCTGGCGAAGAAATGGTACGAGCGGGCGCGCGAACTCGGCGCGCCGGGTGTCGAGGCGCGGTTGCAGGCCCTGCCCTAAAACCGGGTCGGTTGGGTTGACATCAGTGCTGTCATTCCCGCCTTCGCGGGAATGACAAAGCGGATGGGGTCAGGCCGCGAGTCGCCGATAGCGCGCGGCGCGCTCCGCCTGCCCGCCCGCTTTCGCGGATGCGTCCCCGCCAATGCTGCACTGCAGCGCATAGCTGCTAGGCGGGCGCTGCATGGTCAATCCGCCAACGTCTTGTTTCCGGCCACTTTTCCCTGTAGCACTCTGTGCAGACGGTTGTTTGTCCCCGAAAATCGGCACTGGGCATATTGTATACCACGCCAATTCATCATATCTCTGGGTCAATGCTGCAACGCACAAGACGGAGAATGATCATGAGCACCCATCACAGCAATGTCGCCTCTGGCCTTTTCGACAATGTCGATACGGGTGACTGGGGAAAGCGCACGCTCGACGCCGTCCGCACGGTTTTCGAGGCCATGGCCACCGGCCGCAAGGCCGCGCACGACTACCGCCGTCTCTCCGCGCATCATCAGCCGCAGGAGGCGATCCAGACGGTCTTCAAGACCCATTTCAGCAAGCGCTAGACGCGGCCCCCGCGCCTTCGGGCGCGCCATATGAAGACGCAGCCTCGTTCCGAGCGATCGGCGCGGGGCTTTTTGTTGGGGCGCGGAAAAAGCCCCCTCACCCGGCCGCTTCGCGTCCGCCCTCTCCTTCGAGGGGAGAGCGGCTCCCGCCGCAAGACGGGTGGGTGAGGGGGCTTTTTCCGCCCCGCAACACCTTCCACCACCCCTCTTCAACCGCCCCCGTCGATAGGCTTTTGCTATCGCACAACGGGAGAGCTGCATTGATTATGGGATGCGTTTCCAAGCAAAATCTTCGCAGGAAACCCAGGAAGGATTGTGAATGGCAGTGGAGCTTTCCGCTCGGGAGATCGGAGACCGGGTCGGCGCCATCGTCGACGCTTGCGCGAGCCTTGAAGGGCCGCTGCTGCCGATCCTGCACGGCGTCCAGGCCGAATTCGGCTTCGTGCCGCAAACGGCGCTGCGCCTGATTGCGGACCGGCTCAATCTCAGCCGCGCCGAAGTGCATGGCGTGATGACCTTCTACCATGATTTTCGCGAGGAGCCCGCCGGGCGGCATGTGCTGAAACTGTGCCGGGCCGAGGCCTGCCAGTCCATGGGCGGCGACGAGATCGCCGAGCGCGCCAAGGCGCAGCTCGGCGTGGATTGGCACGGAACGACGCCGAACGGCGCCGTTACGCTGGAACCCGTCTTCTGCCTTGGCCTGTGCTCCTGCGCCCCCGCCGCCATGGTCGATGGCCGTGTCGTCGGCCGGCTCAACGATGACCGCATCGACGCAGTGATCGAGCAGGTGCGCGCATGAGCACGCTCGTTTACGTCCCCCGCGATTCCGGCGCGCTTGCCGTCGGCGCCGACGATGTTGCCGCCGCCATCGCGCGCGAGGCCGCCAAACGCAAGCTCGACGTAACCATCATCCGCAACGGCACGCGCGGCATGAGCTGGCTCGAGCCGCTGGTCGAAGTGGCAACCCCGCATGGCCGCGTGGCCTACGGGCCGGTCACCGTCGCCGATGTCGTCTCGCTGTTCGATTTCGGCTTCCTTAAGGGCGACTGGCACCGGCTCGGCCAGGGGCACACCGAGCAGATCCCGTTCTTCAAGACCCAGACGCGGCTGACCTTTGCCCGCTGCGGCATCACCGATCCGCTCTCCATCGCCGATTACGAGGCGCATGGCGGCCTCGCGGGCCTGCACAAAGCCATTGCCATGCCCCCGGCCGAAATCGTCGCGACCGTGACCGAATCCGGCCTGCGCGGACGCGGCGGCGCGGGCTTCCCGACCGGCATCAAATGGAAGACCACCGCCGAGGCCAAGGCGCCACAGAAATACATCGTCTGCAACGCCGACGAGGGCGACAGCGGCACCTTCGCCGACCGCATGATTATGGAGGGCGACCCGTTCGTGCTGATCGAGGGCATGGCCATCGCCGGCATCGCGACGGGCTCGACCAAGGGCTATGTCTATCTGCGCTCCGAATATCCGGATGCCATCGCCGTGATGAGCGAGGCGGTCAAGCTCGCCCGCGACTTTGGGATGCTCGGGCCCAAGGTGTTCGGCTCGGACTATGCGTTCGACATGGAAATCCGCTCCGGCGCGGGCGCTTATGTCTGCGGCGAGGAAACCTCGCTGCTGAACAGCCTCGAAGGCAAGCGCGGCGTCGTGCGCGCCAAGCCGCCGCTGCCGGCGCATCAGGGCTTCCTTGCCCGCCCGACCGTGGTCAACAACGTCATCTCGCTGGCCAGCGTGCCGATCATCCTCGACAAGGGCGCTGCCTTCTACCGCGATTTCGGCATGGGCCGCTCGCGCGGCACCATCCCCTTGCAGATCGCCGGCAATGTGAAGCATGGCGGCCTCTACGAAACCGCCTTCGGCCTGACGCTCGGCGAAATCGTCGACGGCATCGGCGGCGGCACCTTCACCGGGCGGCCGGTGAAGGCGGTGCAGGTCGGCGGACCGCTCGGGGCCTATTTCCCGCGCGCGCTGTTCGATACGCCCTTCGACTACGAAGCCTTCGCCAAGGCGGACGGCCTCATCGGCCATGCCGGCATCGTCGTCTTCGACGACAGCGCCGACATGCTGAAGCAGGCCCGCTTCGCCATGGAATTCTGCGCCATCGAATCCTGCGGCAAGTGTACGCCCTGCCGCATCGGCGCGGTGCGCGGCGTCGAAGTGGCCGACAAGATCCTCCATGGCGAGGAGCCGGCCAAGCAGATCGCGCTGCTGACTGACCTTTGCAACACCATGAAATTCGGGTCGCTTTGCGCTCTGGGCGGTTTCACGCCCTATCCGGTGATGAGCGCCTTGACCCATTTCCCCGAAGATTTTCAGCCGCGCACATTCGCCGTGGCAGCGGAGTAAGACCCATGGGCTTGATGCAGACCATTGATTTCGGCACCCCGGCCAGCAAAGCCGAAAAGGCGGTGACGCTCACCATCGACGGCTTCGAAGTCACCGTGCCCGAAGGCACCTCGATCATGCGCGCCGCCATGGAGGCCGGCATCGCGGTGCCAAAACTCTGCGCCACCGACATGGTGGACGCCTTCGGCTCGTGCCGCCTCTGCCTCGTCGAGATCGAGGGCCGCAACGGCACGCCCGCCTCCTGCACGACCCCGGTCGCGCAAGGCATCAATGTCCACACCCAGACCGGCCGCCTGAAGGATCTGCGCCGCGGCGTGATGGAGCTCTACATCTCCGACCATCCGCTCGACTGCCTGACCTGCGCCGCCAATGGCGATTGCGAGCTCCAGACCCAGGCCGGCGTCGTGGGCCTGCGCGATGTGCGCTACGGCTATGACGGCGACAATCACGTCAAGGCGCGCACCAGCACCGGCCTCGTCAACACCGAATGGATGCCGAAGGACGAGAGCAACCCCTATTTCACCTATGACCCGTCCAAATGCATCGTCTGCTCGCGCTGCGTCCGCGCCTGCGAGGAAGTGCAAGGCACCTTCGCGCTGACCATCGAGGGCCGCGGCTTCGGCTCGCGGGTCTCGGCGGGGATGCACGAGGCGTTCCTGGAATCGGAATGCGTCTCGTGCGGCGCCTGCGTGCAGGCCTGCCCGACGGCGACCTTGCAGGAAAAATCCGTCATCGAGATCGGCCAGCCCGAGCATTCGGTGGTGACGACCTGCGCCTATTGCGGCGTCGGCTGCTCGTTCAAGGCAGAGATGCGCGGCGACGAGCTGGTGCGGATGGTGCCGTTCAAGGGCGGCAAGGCAAATCGCGGCCATAGCTGCGTCAAGGGGCGCTTCGCCTATGGCTATGCCAGCCACAAGGACCGCATCCTCAATCCGATGATCCGCGAAAAGATCACCGATCCCTGGCGCGAAGTGTCCTGGGAAGAGGCCATCGCGCACACAGCCAGCGAGTTCAAGCGGCTCCAGAACACCTATGGCCGCGCCTCGATCGGCGGCATCACCTCCTCGCGCTGCACCAATGAGGAAACCTATCTGGTGCAAAAGCTGATCCGCGCCGGCTTCGGCAACAACAATGTCGACACCTGCGCCCGCGTCTGCCATTCGCCGACCGGCTACGGGCTGAAGACCACATACGGCACCTCCGCCGGCACGCAGGATTTCGACAGCGTCGAGCATTCCGACGTCATCATGGTGATCGGCGCCAACCCGACCGACGGTCATCCGGTATTCGCCTCGCGCATGAAGAAGCGCCTGCGCGCCGGGGCGAAACTCATCGTGGTCGATCCGCGCCGCACCGACCTCGTGCGCTCGCCCCATATCCAGGCCGCGCACCACCTGCCGCTGCGTCCGGGCACCAATGTCGCCGTGGTGACGTCGCTCGCCCATGTCATCGTCACCGAAGGGCTGTTCGACGAAGCCTTCATCCGCGAGCGTTGCGACTGGTCCGAATTCGAGCATTGGGCCGCCTTCGTCGCCGAGGAGCGCAACAGCCCGGAGGAGGTGTCAAAAATCTCCGGCGTGCCGGCCGAGACCATCCGCGCCGCCGCCCGCCTGTTCGCCACCGGCGGCAATGGCGCCATCTATTACGGCCTCGGCGTCACCGAGCACAGCCAGGGCTCGACCACGGTGATGGCCATCGCCAACCTCGCCATGGCGACCGGCAATCTCGGCCGCCCCGGCGTCGGCGTGAACCCGCTGCGCGGCCAGAACAACGTGCAGGGCGCCTGCGACATGGGCTCCTTCCCGCATGAGCTGCCCGGCTACCGCCACATCTCCGACGACGCGACGCGCGACCTGTTCGAGAAGCTGTGGGGCGTGACGCTCGACGCCGAGCCGGGCCTGCGCATCCCGAACATGCTCGACGCCGCCGTCGACGGCACCTTCCGCGGCATCTACATCCAGGGCGAGGACATTTTGCAGTCCGACCCGGACACCAAGCACGTCGCCGCCGGTCTTGCCGCCATGGACTGCGTCGTGGTGCAGGACCTGTTCCTGAACGAGACGGCGAATTACGCCCATGTCTTCCTGCCCGGCTCGACCTTCCTCGAAAAGGACGGCACCTTCACCAATGCCGAGCGCCGCATCAACCGCGTCCGCAAGGTGATGGCCCCGAAGAACGGCTATGGCGACTGGGAGATCACCCAATTGCTCGCCAAGGCGATGGGGCTGGCCTGGAACTATGCCCATCCCTCGCAGATCATGGACGAGATCGCCGCCACGACGCCGAGCTTTGCCGGGGTGAACTACCGGATGCTCGACCAGGGAGGCTCCGTGCAATGGCCGTGCAACGAGAAGGCGCCGAGCGGCACGCCGATCATGCATATTGGCGGCTTCTCGCGCGGCAAGGGCAAGTTCATCGTCACCGAATATGTGCCGACCGACGAGAAGACCGGACCGCGCTTCCCGCTATTGCTGACCACAGGTCGAATCCTTGCCCATTACAATGTCGGCGCGCAGACCCGGCGCACGGCGAACACCGCCTGGCATCCGGAGGATATGCTGGAAATCCATCCGCATGACGCCGAGGAGCGCGGCGTGCGCGACGGCGACTGGGTGCGCCTGACCAGCCGCGCGGGCGAAACGGCGCTCCGCGCCAAGATCACCGACCGCGTGGCGCCGGGCGTCATCTACACGACCTTCCACCACGCCGAGACCCAGGCCAATGTCGTGACCACCGATTATTCCGACTGGGCGACCAACTGCCCGGAATACAAGGTCACGGCGGCGCAGGTCTCGCCGTCCAACGGTCCGGCGGATTGGCAGCGCGATTACAACGATCAGGCGCGCCGGTCGCGCCGCATCCTGAACGCGGCGGAGTGAGGACCCGATGTCGTCGTCGACCGCTGACAGGCTCGTCTACATGGCCAACCAGATCGCGACCTTCTTCGCATCGCAGCCGCAAGAGGAAGCGGTGCAGGGCGTGGTCGAGCATATCAACAGTTTCTGGGACCCGCGCATGCGGGAACAGCTCTTCGCGATTGCGGAGAAGGGCGGCTCCGGCCTCAGCCCGCTGGTTCTCGAAGCGATGCCCCAGATCCGCAAGGTCCGGCCGAACCTCACCGTGCCGGGCCACGCCTGATAAGGCGGGCCGCGTTGGCCCGCCGATTTTCTACCCGTACGCCTCTCCCTCCCCCCCTTGGCTGCCCCGTTCAAAATTCCTGCGAATGGGGCAGCTTGGCTTGGGTCAGCCAGAATTCGTTGACGTTTCTGATAAGGCTTTCGAACTCGTCCAACTGGACCGGCTTGGTAAGGAAGCAATTCGCCTGAAGCTGATAGCTTTTGACGATGTCGTCGTGCATGTCGGATGTCGTCAGGATGACCGTGGGAATGCTCCGGAGCGTCTGGTCTCGCTTGATCCGCGCCAGCACCTCGCGCCCATCCATCTTGGGCAGGTTCAGATCCAGCAGGATGAGGTCGGGGCGCGGAGCCTCGCTATGGGCATCCTGCCGCAGCAAATACGCCATCGCTTCCACGCCATCCATGGCCACGTGAAGATTGATGCTCGGATTGGCACCCTTGAACGCTTCCAGCGTCAGCCGGATGTCTCCAAGACTATCCTCGACCAGCAGCACTTCGATGGGGGGAGCGTCACCGAACATCGTCATTTCCGCCTTTTCAAACTTACCGCCGCAGGCAAGGAGCAGGCGGCCTCATCCCGCTCGCATGGGCTCTTCGGTCAGTGGGTGGCGGGCCGTGTCCGTTGCGTCGCGTCGCTCTCCGCAAGAGGACGGCCAGCAACAGTTTTGACTCTGGCGGATGAATCAAACGGGCTCAAATCTACTAAAAGTCAATATAACGCGGATTGACCGGCAATCTCCGGCGATAATCACCAAACATAAGGCCGGTCAGGACTCTTCATCTTCCTCTAACCAGCAATGCGGAAATGCATGGTCTCCACATTGCGGGACAGCGGCAAGCGCTCGGATCTTAACCCGAACACGCAATCGTAGCGGCGACGCACCCATACCGGCCGCCGCAGCCCGCGCAACGGAGGAAGCTCATGAGATCGTTTGAGGTAGGGCCCATCGAGGTTCTCCTGGTCGAAGACAGTCTCGGCGATGTCCGCCTGACGCGGCAGGCCTTCCGCGACGCCAATTGTGCGATCAACCTCAATGTGGCTTTCGACGGCGTGGAGGCGATGGAATTTCTGGCGCAAACGGGCGCCTACGACAAGGCGCCGCGCCCCGATCTCATTCTGCTGGACCTCAACCTGCCGAAAATCGATGGCCGCGAGATCCTCGCCCATATCAAGGAGCACGAGAACCTGAAGATGATACCGACGGTCATCCTGACGACCTCGGAGGCGGACGCCGATATTTTGAAGAGCTACCAGCTCAACGCGAACTGCTATTTGAGCAAGCCGGTGCAGCTCGACGATTTCGAGGCTCTGGTGAACAGCATCAACGAATTCTGGCTGCTGAAGGTCAAGCTGCCGCCGCAGCGGATATAGCTGCGGCCCTGCCTTCTCCGCCTGGAGCGCTTGCCGAAACGCCGCTATCTCACTCCGTCGCCCCGGCCGTTAAAGCCGGGCCTGGGCGCCTCCCCGCGAGCACAGTGCCGGCGGCTCGGCCAATGGGCCCGGGTCCGGCCTGACGCCCGCCCGGGACAGAGGCCGTTCCTCAGCTCGCGTGATGCACCTCCTGCAACCCGTGGACCGGCGTCGGAATGCCCTCCGCCCGCGCCTTCAGTTGCAGCGCCAGATAGAGCGAATAATGCCGCGACTGGTGCAGGTTGCCGCCGTGGAACCAGAGCGCTTCCTGCTGCGTCGGCTTCCACATATTGCGCTGCTCGCCCTCCCACGGCCCCGGGTCCTTCGGCGTGTCCGAACCGAGGCCCCAGCATTTGCCGACCTTGGCCGCCACCTCCGGCGAGATCAGCTCCGCCGCCCAGCCGTTCATCGGCCCGTAGCCGGTGGCATAGACGATGAGATCCGCCTTCAGCTCGGTGCCGTCCTGCAGGATCACCGCATCCTCGGTGATCTCTCGCACATCCGAGCCGGCCTTCAGCTTGATCTTGCCGTCGATGACCAACTGGCTGGCACCGACATCGATATAATAGCCCGAGCCGCGCCGCAGATATTTCATGAACAGCCCGCTGCCGTCCGCCCCCCAATCCAGCATGAAGCCGGCCTTCTCCAGTCCCGCGTAGAATTCGGCGTCGAGCTCGCGCATCTGCTCGTAAAGCGGGATCTGGAACTCATGCATGATCTTGTAGGGGATGGAGGCGAAGATCATGTCGGCCTTTTGCGTCGTCACGCCATTCCTCACCGCCTTCTCCGAATAGAGTCCGCTGAGGCCGATATCCATCAGCGTGTCCGAGCGGACGATATGCGTCGTCGAGCGCTGCACCATGGTGACGTCGACATCGTTCTCCCAGAGGGCGGCGGCAATGTCGTGGGCGGAGTTGTTGGAGCCGATAACGACCGCCCGCTTGCCGCGCCAGGCGTCGGGGCCGGGGTGCTGCGAGGAATGGTGCTGATCGCCCTTGAAGCGCTCCATGCCCTCGAAATGCGGAATATTGGGCTTGCCCGACATGCCCGTCGCCAGCACGAGCTGTTTCGACCGCAGCACGACCGTTTCGCCATCGCGCTCGACGACGACCGTCCATTCCTTCTTGGCCTCGTCCCAGCTCGCTTTCTTGCAGGTGGTGGAGGCCCAGTAATTCAGCTCCATCACCCGCGTGTACATTTCCAGCCAGTCGCCGATCTTGTCCTTGGGCGAGAAGACCGGCCAGTTGGCCGGGAATGGCAGATAGGGCAGATGGTCGTACCAGACCGGATCATGCAGGCAGAGCGACTTGTAGCGCTTGCGCCAGCTATCGCCGGGCCGGGCGTTCTTCTCAACGATGATGGTGGGAACGCCGAGCTGGCGCAGCCGCGCGCCGAGCGCGATGCCGCCCTGCCCTCCCCCGACGACCAGCACTTCGGGCTGCGTCTCATAGCCGAGCCTGCGCGCCTCGTCTTCGCGCTCTTCCTTCCAGCTCTTGCGGTATTTGTCCGCGCCGTGCTTGGCGCCGAGCGGGCGGTCGAAGCCGGAGGGCTCCTCATATCCCTTCAGCTCGGTCATCGAGGTCAGCAGCGTCCAGATCAGCCCGTCCTTCAGGCGGATATGGCCGTAGCCGCGCGCGACCCCGGTCTCGAAGGTCAGCCAGCCGGAGACGACGCCGTCATCCTCGACCGCATCCTCGCCTTCGGCCAGCGCCCAGTCCGACGGCTTAATGGCGGCGAGCTGGGCGCTAAGCATCGCGCGGATGGCGTCCTTGCCCTCCATCGTCCTGATGTTCCAGGTGAAGGAGATCAGGTCGCGCCAGTAGCAATCCTCCTGGAACAGAGCCAGCGCGGCCTCGATGTCGCCTTGGGTCAGCGCGTCGCCGAGCCGGGCGAGCACGCCGCTCACCAGGCTGTTGGGTGCTTTATCGAGCATGGTTTCCTCCTGTTACGCTTGGTTGTTTGGCGCGTGTTTTCCCGCGTCCTTCATACGGAACCGTTTTCGTGCGGCGCACCGCCCGGGCCGTCACCCGCAGCTTGACTCCCTCTCCCATGGGCAAAGGGTTAGCGTGAGGGGGTAATGCTCACCTATCGTTTGTAACCCCTCACCCGGCACGCTTTCAGCGCGCCACCCTCTGCCGCTGGGAGAGGGAAAGAGGCAGCCTTATGCTTCCTCCGAATGAGGCGATCCCGCTTCAGCCGCACGTCGCAGGCGCAGACCCATCTGCCGCGAGCACAGAGCATCGCGGGGATATTTTATCCGGTTTTGCTGGGCAATGTTCGAGGCCCAGGCGCTCTGTAAGTAGACCACAGGCGCAGGGGCAGGTCTATCTCCGCCTCAGGGAAGCGGCGATGACGCTGGGACTTATACGTTACTAAATATTGATTGCCGAGCCCAATAAGCGGGCCCCGTTTCACCCGACGAGGTCTTCGGCCTCAGGGGATGACGGCCTTGTCCACATGCTCGGGCAGGAAGCCGAGGCCGACGATGCGCGCCGGGATGCGCGTCAGGTACGGCACCCAGCCGATGAGCCGCAACAGGAAAGGCGGCTTCACAGGCTGCCCGCGGCGGCCGAGCGCGGCCTTGATGACATTGTTCTGGATGGCGACTTGCAGCGACTGCGTGCGCCGCGTCGGCGATTCGCGGCGGTCCTCCAAGCGCTGCAGATCGGCGTCGGTCAGCGTGCCGTCGCGCAAGGGCCCGGCCAGCAGATTGGCCGTGGCGACCGCATCCTGGATGGCAAGGTTGATGCCGATGCCGCCGACCGGCGACATGGTGTGCGCGGCGTCGCCGATGCAGAGCACCCCCGGCCGGTGCCAGACCGTCAGCCGGTCGACGCCGACGCTGAGCAATTTCAGGTCGTCGAAGCTCGTCACTTCGGCCGAGCGGCCGTGCAGGAACGGCGCCAGAGCCTCGATGTCGTCGCGGAAGGCTTGCAGACCCCGGCGGCGCACGTCTTCAAGCCCGCCCTTGGCGATGACATAGCCGCATTGCCAATAATCGCCGCGATAGATCATGACGAAGATGCGCCCGGCGCCGAAATTGCCGACCGGGTCGATGGGATCGTCGGGGAGGCGCGTCAGGGCGAACCAGAGCACGTCCATCGGCGCGCCGATATCCTCGACCTTGAGCCCGGCCTTCTCGCGCACCGTCGAGCGGCGGCCGTCGCAGCCGAGCACCAGCGTCGAGGCGATGTTGAACTCGCCCTCCGGCCCCCGCGCGACGACGCCGACGACGCGCTCATCCTGCCAGCGCAGGTCGACGGCTTCGGTGTTCATCATCAGCTTGAATTTCGGATAGCGCCGCGCTTCGCCCGCCAGGAAATCGAGGAAATCCCATTGCGGCATCAGCGTCATGAATTTCGCCCGCGTCGGGAGATGGGAGAAATCGGCAAATACCGTCTCGTAGGTCCCGAAACGTCCCTTGAGCTGCGTCACCTGCTGGTGCGGGCGCTTCAGCAGCGCGTCATAGAGCCCGAGCTCGTTCATGACCTCCAGCGTCGAGGGATGGATGGTATCGCCGCGAAAATCGCGCAGGAAATCGGCGTGCTTCTCGAGGACGACGACATCGACCCCCGCGCGCGCCAGAAGATATCCCGCCATCATCCCCGCCGGGCCGCCTCCCGCAATGCAGCATTTCACGCTGAGATCATCCGCCATAGCTGTCCCCTCCTGTTTCCCGCCGCGCCAATGCTATGGACTGATGAACAACTCTGTCGAAAAACCAGCACTGGCCCGATTCGTTCGAAAAGTTATATGCTTGGCAGGCGAATTTGTAGCGGGATGCTGCTTTGAGGGGACGGCATTGCCGGATGGCATCGACACGGCGCGGCTAAGCGGCGAGGCGGACGGCCTGCTCGCGCGGATCCGCGCCCGGACGGACGCGCTGCATCGTGAGGCGGAGCGGACCGGCGTCATCGGCGAGATTTTGCGGGGCACGGCGAGTGTCGGTGCCTATGCGTTGCTGCTGCGGAATTTACTGCCGGTATACGAGGCGCTGGAGGCAGGGCTGGAGCGGTGGCGCGGCGGCCTGGGCCCGGGACGGATCGCGCTGCCCGCGCTGTACCGGTCGGCGGCGATTGGCTCGGACCTGATGCGCCTGCATGGCACGGGTTGGCGGGAGGCGCTGCCTGTATTGGCAGCGGCGGAGTGTTACGCTGCCCATGTTGGCACCGCCGCGACGGGCGACGGGGCCGCGCTGATCGCGCATGCCTATGTCCGCTCGATGGGCGACCTCAGCGGCGGCCAGATTTTGAAACGGCTCCTGTCGCGAACACTGCGCCTGCCGCCCGAGGCGCTGGCCTTCTACGATTTCCCTGCGATTGCGGATGTCCCCGGCTTCAAGGCCGATTACCGCGCAGCCTTGGAACGCGCCGCGTCGGAGATCGCTGACCCTGGGCTGGCGGTGGACGCCGCCGCCGAGGCGTTCCGGCTCAACATCGCGCTGTCAAGGGCCGTTGCCGCAGCCGCGCGGGGGTAGGTGAGGTGCCGTAGGAAAGACCCGACTCGCTCCGGGAGACCCCCGCAAACGCCCTGCTCGCGGCAAGAGTCTTAGCTGCATCGGCGCATCCGCGCCGATGTGTTTGCCCACTTGGCCGTGGGCCCCGGGGGGGCCGACACAAACGTCTTGCTCGCGGCCTCCACAACCCGAACACTGTTCGTCGCCCCGGCCGGAGAGCCGGGGCCTACTCGCATCTCCACTTGCCTCAGCGCTAGCGGATGTGGGATTGGCCCCGGCTCTCCGGCCGGGGCGACGACTAGGCGGGCGCCGAGAGTCCCCGCCCTACTCTTCCTTCTGCGCCAGGAACGGCGTGATGCGCATGAACTCTACCCGGCGGTTGCGCACTTCAGGCGCTTGCGTCGGGACGTAGAGATCCTGCTCGCCATAGCCTTGCGTGACCAGATTTTCCGGCGGCACGCCGAATTCGTCGGTCAGCACGCGGGCGACGGTCTCGGCGCGGCGGTCCGACAATGACAGATTGTCCTCGTCCGAACCGACGGCGTCGGTGTGGCCGGCGATCAGGAAGACCTCCTCCGGATTGCGATCGAGGATGCGCTTGATGACATCGGCGACCTCCTGCAGGCTGCCGACCTGATCCTCGCGCACCTCCCATGAACCGAACTCGAAATTGATGGTGTTCAAATTCACCCGGCGCAGGCGGCGGCGGAGATTGTCGCTATAGCGGATCTCGTCGAGCGTGTAGTCGCCCTCGACATCGTCGATCGGATCGGCGCTCAAGGCTTCCTCCAGCGCGTCTTCTGAGGCGCCTTCGGCTTCGACGTAATATTCATTGCGCGGAATGCCGATCACCGGCTCCGGCAGCTCGACATAGAAGCCGAAGCCGCCGCGGCGGCGCCGGTCATCGTCCCAGTCGCGGAAATTGCGGCCGCCGCGCCGAAATTCATTGTTGATCAGCACGATGCGCCGCCCGTTCGGCAGCACCTTGATGCGGCGGACCAGATTGCCCTTGTCGTCCTGGATGCTGATGATCTGCACGCCGTTCGGCCGCGTGACGATGGTGCGGTCGCGCCCGCCCTGTTCTCGCTCGACGCGATAATCGCGCGCGCCGCCACGAAAACGCTCATTTTCGTCATGCCGGATGATGACCTTGCCTTGGTCGCGCTCGATGCGGCGCTTGCCCGGCTCCTCGATGACGATGCGGCCGCCTTCCTCGCGCCGCTCGCGGCGCTGGCCGGTGATGTCCTTCAGCCTTTCGCGGGAGAATTCCCGGCGGTCGCGGCGGCGCTCCTGCATCTGGTCATTGGTGAAGGTCCGGCGCGGATCGCCCTCGCTGCCGCCTTCGGCCTGACCCCGGCCCGGACCGCCATCGCGCCCGCCCGGCTTGAACCTGTCGCGCCGATCGCCCGGGCCGTCCTGGCCCTGGAGGGTGCGGCCTTCCGCGCCCGGGCCGCCCTCACGCTTGTCGCCGCCCTGACCCGGCTGGCCCTGCCCTTGCAGCGTCCGCCGCTCGGCACCTGGGCCGCCTTCGCGCTTGTCGCCGCCCTGACCGGGCTGGCCCTGCCCTTGCAGCGTCCGCCGCTCGGCACCCGGGCCGCCCTCGCGCTTGTCGCCGCGCTGGCCGTCATCCTGCTTCTGGCCGGCGCGCTGGCGCCGCTCCTGCTCTTCCTTTTCGCGCTGGGCGCGCAAGGCCCGCTCGCGCTCATCCTGCTGGCGCTCGCGAAGCTGCTCGCCGCTCTGCTGCGGCGGCGTCTTGATCCGCCGGTCGGGACCGTCATCCTCGCGCCGGTCGCCGCCCTGGCCCTGCCGCGCGCCATTGCGCTGCTGCTCTTCGATCCTTTCGCGCAAGGCGCGGCCGCGATCTTCGCCCTGCTGCTGTTGCCGGTCGCCGCCGCCCTGCTCCGTCTGCTCGCGCCGGAACTGCTGCCGCTGATTATCGCCGCCGCCACCCTGGCCGCCTTGGCTTCGGTGCTGACGGTCATCGCCGCCGCGATGATCCTGCCCGCCGCCGCCACCGCCGCGCTGGTCCTGGCCGCCGCCGCCACGATGGTCCTGCTGGTCGCGGGCCCTCTCGCGGCGCCGCTTGTCATCGTCCTGATCGCCTTGCGCCTGCGCGAGCTGGAACTGCGTCGCTCCAAGGGCGCGCGGCTCCGCCCGCGCCGAACCGGCCACGGCAATCCCCATCGCCGTTCCGATCAGCAAAAACTCTCTTGTGCCTATCCGAAGCATTTCCTCGCCCCTTTTTGGAAATTTCAAGCCGCGCGGCCTCATCGTGGAAGATCACGCCGCGTCATTCATGCCGACCATCGCGCGTTTTTTGTGACTGTGCGCTGAACGACTGTCCCATAACGAAGCAATCAAGCGGCGACAGAGTTCCCAAGGGGCAGAAAAGCGGCCGGTCAGGTCTCGAAACCGCCATCGACATTGAAAGTCGCGCCGGTGATATAGGTGCCGGCCTCGCTCGCCAGGAACACCGCCGTATGCGCGGTTTCCTCCGGCGTACCATAGCGGCCGAGCGCGGTCATCATGGTCATCAGCCGGGCGTGGCGGCTCTCTTCCAGGTTCATTTCGGTGGCGATGGGGCCGGGCTGAATGGCGTTGACGGTGATGCCCAGCGAACCGAGGTCGCGGGCGAAGGCGCGGGTCATGCCGGCGACCGCGAATTTGCTGATCGCATAGAGCCCGACGCCGGGCGCCGGAACGCGCGCGCCAAAGGTGCTCGAGACGTTGATGATGCGGCCGCCGCGCGGCAGAAGCGGCACCGCCGCCTTGATGGCGATATAGGCGCCGCGCATGTTGACCGCCATGACGCGGTCGAATTCCTCGTCGCTGGTGCTCTGCAGCAGGCAGCGCCTGAACATGCCGGCATTGTTGACGAGGATATCCAGCCCGCCGAGCCGTTCATGCGCCAGCGCCACCGATGCGCGCACCGCTTCGGCGTCGCCCGCGTCCGCGCGGATAGCCTCGCCGGTGACGCCATGCGCGCGGATCGCGGCGGCCGTCGCCTCCGCCTGCGCGGGCGAGCTGAAATAGGTCAGCGCGACATCGGCGCCCGCCGCGCCGAGCGCCCGCGCGATCGCCGCCCCGATGCCACGGCTCGCGCCGGTGACCAGCGCCTTCTTGCCCGACAGCACGCCCATGCCCAGTTCCCCCCGGATCGAAAACCTCAGCTCGCGCCTTCCACGATGACGATCTCGCCATCGGCGCAGGTCTGCCGGATGGCGGCGGCGATCTGATATTCCGGCGAGTGGTAGCACGCCAGCGCCTGTTCGAAGCTGTCGAATTCAATAATCACATTGCGCGGGCGCCCTTCGCCCTCGACAGCTTCCGAGCGGCCGCCCCGCGCAAGGAAGCGCGCGCCATATTTCTGGAATGGAGCCTTGGTCGCCTCCACATATTGCGGATAGATGTCGGCATTGTTGACGGTGACGCGGGCAACCCAATAAGCCTTGGCCATGATTCACTCCCAGCATTTGCGAGCGCCAGCATAGTCCGGCGCGGCGGCTTTGTGGAGGGAGAGGCGGAGGCCGCAAGGACTTTCGACAGGAGACAGGCCGTGATCCGGGTTCAAGGGGACGATTTCGATGTCGGCGCGGAGATCGCCGGGCTGACCGCCGGGCGCGAGGATATCGGCGCGGTGGTGAGCTTTACCGGCATCGTGCGCGGGGGCAGCGGCGAGCGCGCCATCCGCGCCATGACGCTGGAGCATTATCCCGGCATGACCGAGCGCGAGCTCGAACGCATCGAAGCCGAAGCCCGCGACCGCTGGCCGCTGAGCGCGAGTCTGGTGGTGCATCGCCATGGCCGGCTGATGCCCGGCGAGAATATCGTGCTGGTGGTGACGGCCTCCGCGCACCGGCAAGCCGCATTCGAGGCGGCCTCGTTCCTGATGGATTACCTGAAAACCAGCGCCCCGTTCTGGAAAAAGGAAGAGCGCCTCGCCGGAGGTGATGGCTGGGTCGAGGCCAAGGCGGATGATGACGCGGCGGCTGGGCGGTGGGGGAAATAGGCGGCCAACCCTCATCCGTCGCCCCGGCCGTAAGAGCCGGGGCCCACTCGCCTCTCCCTTACCCTCAGTGCTTGCGGATCTGCCATTGGGTCCCGGCTCGGCCTGACGGCCGTCCGGGACGACGAAGTTCGCCTACTTCCGGTGCTCTTCCAGCCTCGGCATGATCTCGACGAAATTGCAGGGCCGGTGGCGGAAGTCGAGCTGCGACTTCAAAATGCCGTCCCAGGCGTCGCGGCAGGCGCCAGGCGAGCCGGGCAGGCAGAAAACATAGGTGCCGCCGATCACGCCCGCCAAGGAGCGCGACTGCACGGTCGAGGTGCCGATCTTCTGGAAGCTGATCAGGTGCATGACGACGGAAAAGCCGTCGATCTCTTTCTCGAAAAGCGGGCGCAGAGCCTCCGGCGTCACGTCGCGGCCGGTAAGGCCGGTGCCGCCGGTCGTGATGATGGCGTCGATCTCCCTATCCGCCGACCAGCGCTTGACCAGCGCCTGAATCTCGGTCGTCTCGTCGCGGCAGATGGCGCGGTCGGCGAGCTGATGGCCCGCCTCGGTCAACAGCGAGGCGAGCAGCGCGCCGGATTTGTCGTCCTCCAGCTTGCGCGTGTCCGACACCGTCAGCACGGCGATGCGCACGGGCTTGAATGGGCGGGATTCGTCGATGCCTGGCATATAACCTCGGCTGGTCGCGATCCCGGCGGGCGCTTTCTCGCCTCCCGCCGGGGTCGGACAATGCTATTTCGACAGCGAGACGGTTGCCACCGGAACGTGGCGGCCGGCGCCGGGATCGAACTGGGTGATGGTTAGCGACTGCTTGCCGCCGGTGACGCGGACGGCAAACCGGCCCTTAAAATTGGGTCCGTCGACTTCGATATTCATGCGGTCGCCGCCGATCTTGCCGGCCACGCTGCCGGTATTGTTGGCAACCTTTTCTTCCCAGCGGCCCGACACGCTGTCGCCTTCGCAGGAGACGTTGGCGGTCGCCTCGAACTTATAATCGGTGCCGGCGCAGGAAATCTTCTGCGCGACCTTGCCGCCTGAATTGTTGTAATTGACGCGGCAGGAAATCCGCTCCTCGGCGCCGCCGATGGGCTTCACCGTGCCCGAGCCGCGCCAGGCGCCGTTGAGATTCTTGATCAGTTCCGTGCCCGAGGCGCCGCAAGCGGCGAAAGCGGGGCTGGCGAACGCGCCTCCGGCGACGGCCGCGAGGACCAGTCCGGCGCAAATGGGTCGTGCGATTTTTGCAAATGTCATGAAGCTTCCCTGCCTAAAGTTTGGGCGCACCGTCGCCGCGTTCGTTTGAACCAATTCTTCCGGAATCAAAAGCCGGCGGGGGGAGTTTGCGCGATGGGGTCCAAACGATTGATGAATGCCTCACGATGAAATAGGTTGCCAATCGCCTGCGGAAAATAGCCAAATGCCGCGCGTTCGCGCATTTTCCCGGATTCAGGCGATTTTCGGCCACAGCGCGTAGAAGTGGTGGACCGGCCCGCTGCCATGTCCGATGGCCAGATCATCCGCCTTTATCAATGCATTGGTGAGGTAGACCTTGGCCTCGCGCACGGCGTCCAGCATGGTCATGCCCTTGGCGAGCGAGGCCGTTATGGCCGAGGCAAGCGTACAGCCGGTGCCATGGGTATGCTTGGTGCGGATGCGGTCGGCGGCGAGGCGGACGATGTTGCTGCCGTCGAGAAAAATATCGACCGCCTCAGGGCCGCTGCCGTGGCCGCCCTTCATCAGCACGGCTTTCGCGCCGAGCGAGAGCAGCAGCTCGCCCTGGCTGACCATCATCTTTTCGTCGACCGCCTCCGCCGCCCCGAGCAGCCGCGCCGCTTCGGGAATGTTCGGCGTGACGATATCGGCGAGCGGCAGCAGATGGGCGCGCAGGGCAAATTCCGCGCCGCCATCGAGCAGCGGATCGCCGCTTCCCGCCACCATGACGGGATCGAGCACGATCTGCGGCCCGGCCCAGGCGGTCAGTTTCTCCGCGACGGAGATGATCGCCGCCTCGGTGCCGAGCATGCCGATCTTCACCGCCCGCACATCGAGATCGGAGAAGACGGCGTCCATCTGGGCGCGAATGAAATCCGGCGGCACCATATGGATGGCGCTGACACCCTTGGTGTTTTGCGCGGTCAGCGCCGCGATGACCGAAGCGCCATAGACGCCGAGCGCCGAAAACGTCTTCAGATCCGCTTGAATGCCGGCGCCTCCCGAGGAATCGGAGCCGGCGATGGTGAGGGCGATCGGCGATATCATAGTGAATTAAATAAGCGTTGGGGGACCGGCTTGCGAGCCTTGGCGCGCGAATGCGCACAGCTTGTGGCCAGCGGGCCGCTGAGGCCGCCTTTTCTTTGGCGCCGCTACACCGTCTCCAGCCAGTTCCGGGTCAGATCGACGTCGCCTTGGGTGAGGCCGTGCGAGGCGGGGAGCACATGCCGCTCCACCTTCGCGCCGCGCTCGGTGAAAAGCGCCTCGAGGCGGGCGGATTGGCCCGGCGGCATCAGCGGGTCGAGCCTGCCGAAGAGCAGCAGCACGGGTTTCCCGGAGAGGTTGACCGGCGCGTCCGGTTCGAACGGCACCATCGGCCGCAAGAGGGCCGCGCCGGCGATGGCGTCGGGCCGGAGCAGCATCATGCCCGCCGCGATATTGGCGCCGTTGGAATAGCCGAGCGCGAACAGCCGCGTCCGGTCGATGCGGTAATGCTCGATGGCGGCTTCGATGAACTGGGCCAGCTCCTCGGCGCGCGCCTTCAGGTCGGCGACGTCGAACACGCCTTCTGCGAGCCGCCTGAAGAAGCGCGGCATGCCGTTTTCCAGCACCTTGCCGCGCGGCGACAGCAGCGCCCAGCCCGGCGCCAGCTCCTGGGCGAGGCCGATCAGGTCGCGCTCGTCCCCGCCCGTGCCGTGCAGCAGGAGCAGCGTGTTGCCGGTATCGCCCGGCTCGAACCGGTGGATGAAGCCCAGATCGCCGCTCATTCCGCTCTCCTCAAGGTTTGGGCCGGGTCGCAAGAACCAGATAGACAAGCACGATGACAGGCACCGCCAAGCTTAGATAGGACACCACACTATAGCCTATCGCGCCGAGCAGCGCGCCCACCGCGAAACCGACGACGGCGGCCGCAAGGTTCCGCGTCCGCGCGGCGTTGGCTTTCGGCCCGGCGCGCAAGAGATCGACACTGTCTATCACGGCTTGCGTCACATTGCCCGTCATCACGGTGGTCGGCGTGCCGGGATGGGTCAGGCGGCCGCCGGCATTCTGCACCGCCATGGCGGCGACACCGGCGAGGCCCGTCAGCACGGCGGGCAGCGTGTCGGCATTGCCGAACGGCTCGCCAAAGAGCCCGGCCAGCATGAAGGCGACCAGCAGCACGATCTCGATGATGAGCACCGGCCGCGCCAGATCGCGCCCGGCGCTTTCGGCCCGGCGCACCGCGACGGCGACCGCCGCGACGACGGCGATGAACACCGGCAGGGCCAGCAGCTTGGCGATCAGCCCGGTCGGGCTCCCCGCGATGCCGGAACCGATCAGCACGAAATTGCCGGTGACATGGGCGGTGAACAGGCCGAACAGCGCGATGAAGCCGACCGTATCGACGAAGCCCGCCACGAAGCTCAAGGCGATGACGGGGATGAGGGCGGGCATGTCAGGCCGAATCCTTGCAGCAGGCGCCTGTGCAGTGTGAACCGCGCGGATGGCGCGGGGCTTGGACGGCCCTGCACACGCAAGAGCCGGTCCGCCTTGCCGCAGCGAAAATGAGCCGCTTCATGAGCTTCGGCATTGGTCCCGGCTCGAGATTGCGATTAGACTGTCTTGGCGAGAGGTCCGCGGGCGCCTCATCGCCGCGTGTGGCGACCCGCAAAATACCACCAGTCCATCGAAACCGCGTGCGGGCGTTCGTCGCGTCGGAAGGCATTGGTGATGCTGAGGGCCCCCTCACCGGATGGGGCAAGGCTGATGACGGCGGCAAGCGCAGGCATTCTGATGTATCGGCGGCAGGGCGGCGCGCTCGAAGTGCTGCTCGTGCATCCCGGCGGCCCATTCTGGCGGCACAAGGATTTCGGCGCCTGGTCGATTCCCAAGGGCGGCTTCGGCGAGGGCGAGGACGCCGAGTCGGCGGCGCGGCGGGAATTTGCCGAAGAGCTCGGCGGGGCGGCCATCGGCCCGCTCGAGGCGCTGGGCGAGGTGCGCCAGCGCGGCGGTAAGCGCGTCACCGCCTTCGCGCTCGAAGGCGATCTCGACGTCGCCGCCATCCGCAGCAATGCCTTCGAGCTGGAATGGCCGCCGCGCAGCGGCCGTATCCAAACCTATCCGGAGGTCGACCGTGCCGGCTGGTTCGGCCTCGCGGAAGCGCATGACAAGATCCTGGCCAGCCAGCGCCCGTTCCTCGACCGGCTCGTCGCCTCCCTCGGCGGGGGTGACGGCAAGCCTTAGCCCGCCGGTCCCCACGCGGGGGAATCAATCCAGCTTGAAGGTCAAGCCGACCTGGGCGGCGATGGCCCGGAAATCCTCGCTGGCATCGCCCCGCACGGCCAGATAGGCCTGGGTCGAGCTGCCGATGTCGAAATCGATGCCCGCGCGGGCGAAGATCGATGTGTCGGCATCGTCGAAGGAGAAGTCCTCGCCGTCGACGGTCAGCTCGTTTTCATAATGAAAGCGGTGATTGAGGCCGCCTTGCACGAAGGGCCGCAGCACCGCGTCTTCCAGTTGCACGGTTTGGAACAGCCGCGCCGAGATGCTGCCGGAAAACTCCTCCATGCGGCCGTCGGTGAATCGGGAGCCGCCGGAATCGACATAGTCATCGCTGGTGGCATGGATGTAATTCACCCCGCCGCGCAGATCGAGCTTGCTGTCGCCCAGCGGCACGATGATGCCGGCGACCGCCGAAGTGGCGAGCGCGAAATTGTTGAACTCGGCGCTGAGGGGCAAGACCTTGCCGCTGGTCTCGGGCGCACCGAAAGTGCCGGTCACGGTCAGTAGTCCGTAGCGCGTGCCGTCCGTCACCAGGCCGAAGCCGCCGGCGGTCCAGCTTTCCACCGTCGCCTCGCCGCTCTCGGACGGTCCCGGCACCCCGGCGACGCGGCCGACATCGATCTCGGTATGGGTGTAATTGCCGATGACGCCGAAGGTGACGCTGCGCGGGGACGCGTCGAACAGCGCCGAGCCGTCGAAGCGCAGGCCGACCGTCAGGCCGTAATTCTGCTCGTCGAATTCCGGGTTCTTGAAGGACGACTGTCCGGACGACGTCGAGGAGAAGCCGTCATGGGAGAGGAACTTATAGCCCGATACCATGAAGCTCGACGAGGTCTGGCCGGGGCTGCCAGAGCCGATGGGCCCAAAGGCCGTCACTTCGGGCTGGAGGTCGCCGTCGAGCGCGGCGGCGATGATGTCCTGGGTGACGCCCGCCGCCACGAGCGCGGAATTGCTCGCCGCCCCGCCGAGCGCGGCGCGCGCCTGCTGGCGGGCGGAGCAATCGAGGGTGGGCTGCTCCTGCCGCGGCGGCGTTTCCGGCATTTTGAGGCCCGATGATCGCGACGGGTTGGCTTGGGCCGGCAAAAGTCTGCAACCGACCTCTATCGGATCCTCGCCCTTTCCACCTCCCTCTCCGCCAGTGGATCCGCCATTATTGCCACCATTAGTACCCCCGGTGCCCTCGCCGCCTTCGGTATTGCCATTGTTGTCGTGGCGATGATGACGGTGATGCCAGTGACGATGGCCGCGCCGCTCTCTGACCGATTCCTGTCGTTGATTATTGCTAAGCCCGGACTGTGCCGCGCTGCTTGCGTCATCCGCGGCTAAGGCCGCGCCACCCGTCCCAATGGCAATAAGCGCACTGAAAACGAAAGCGCCGACCGACCCGCTTCCCCCCAAGGAAGAGCGTCCCTCGCGCATTGGCCCCTCTTAATTCCCCAAAAATACCCAAAACGAATGCATTCATGTTGGCAAATGGGTGGCGCCTGTCCACACACCCACGGTTGCAGCCCTGGCGCGAATCGGCCGGTTTTGTGCGTCTGAGCACAATCGGGTCCAAATAACCGCCCAATTTCGTCCCGGGGGCGCCGCAAACCTGCATTTTTCCGTTGAAAATGCTCGTCCAAGCGGCGACGCATCTGGTTTTTCCCGTATAGGTTGTATATAAATCTTCATGCATCCTTAAGCTGCTAACCGGCCTAGCGCATGTCCGACCGACGAAACGCGAAATGGCTCCCGGCTTTCAGGGAGGTGAGCATGATCCACCTGCCAAACTGGCGCTCCGTCTTATTCTGGAGGGCGCCCGCTAAGAATTTCAACCTGATCGATTTCGGCCCCCCGCCCCGCGTCAAGCGGCGGACGGCCTATTGGATGAGCATGTCATTTTCGATCCTGGCGCATGGCGCCTTTCTCGCCTATGTGCTCGGCTTCGGCCGGGTGCCGGACCGGGCCGAGGCCACGGAAGGCATGACCTTCATCGGCACGGCCGAGCGCGAAGCCCTGCCGCGCACCGACCGCGAAAGCCGCCATGCGGAAGCCGCCCCGGGCGAGGGCCTGGACGCTCCGTTCCCTTCCGCCGCCGAACACCGCCCGATCGCGGATCTGCCGGGCGAGCCGCCGCCTTTCAGACCCAGCGGGCCGCCGTCCCTCGCCGTGCTCAACCGGCCGGGCGACGCGCCGCAGCTTCCGCCCGCGCAAATCGAGGCAAGGCTCGACGATGCGCGCGCCGTCGAGGCTGCGCCGCACGAGACCCGGCTCTCGTTCCACGGCGGCGGCAAGGACGTGCTGCTGCAGGATTCGCGCGGCGAAAAAGCCGATCTTGCCGAGCCGCCGATGCCGACCGCCGCGCATGCCGTCCCGCCGCCGGAGCGCGCCGGCGCCGTCTGGCTCGCCCCGACGCTGCCCGAAGATGGCGGCGCGGCGCGGGCCGTGCTGCCGGGCCAACCAGCCCCCGCCGGCTCCGCGACGCCGCCGCGCCTTGCTCTGATGCTGACGCCGCCGGCGCGGGAGACCATCGCTCCGCCGCTGAGCGTCCCCCTGCCGGTCCGGCGCACCGCGCTGTCCTCCGTCGCCAGCCTGGGGCCGCAGGCCGAAATCAAGGCCGATCCCATCGACAGCTACCGCGCCAATGTCCGCGCCCATCTCGCCGAGCACCGGCCGAACGGCGGACCGGGCTCCGGCAATGTCGTGGTCGGCTTCACCCTGTCGCGCACCGGCAAGCTGGTTTCGGCCCGCATCCTGGAATCCAGCGGGCGCACCCAGCTCGACGAGAGCGTGCTCGATGCGGTCCGCCGCTCCGCGCCGTTTCCCAAGGCTCCGGAGGCCGCCAAGACCGCCCACCTGCAATTCGCCATCCCGTTCCGCTTCCGCTAGCCGGACCGCCGGCGCCGCGCGAAAAAGATCACACAGAACGGTTTTCGGTCTCAGCGCCGAAACCGCCGGATGCCCGCCCCCGATGCCTAAGATATAACCCTCAGGGGAATCTTAGGGGCGGGGGCCGGTGTCATGCGTGTGTTTGCGTTGCTGATGGGTGTATTATGCGTGGCGGCCTGTTCGACGATCACGCGCGGGACCACCCAGGCCGTCGCTATCAACACGCCCGGCGTCGAGAAGGCCGAATGCGAACTCCGCTCGGAGGGCATCGGCACCCTCACCATCGTGACGCCCGCCAGCGTCGTGCTCGAAAAGAGCATGCATAGCGTTCAGGTTTCCTGCCGCAAGAAATGCTTCACCAATGGCGAAGGCGTCATCGCCAGCTCCACCGAGGAAATGACCGCCGGGAATATCCTGGTCGGCGGCGTCGTCGGATTGGCCGTCGATGCCTCGAGCGGCGCGATGAACAAATACGAGCCGCAAATTGCAATCGCGATGAACCCGATCAAAGGCTGCCGGGCCTGAGCAACCGACCAGGGCGGGCCGAACGATCGTTGCCCGTTACCAAGCATTTCACGCGTAGCCAGACGGCGTGCTGTCTGAAATCCGCCGGGCCTGGCTCTCTGTTATTTGCATAAAATGGTCAGTTCTAGATCGGCGCCGGGAGAGATCAATGCGGAGACAGATGCTTGCAGCCCTCATTTTCATGCTGTCATGCGCGGTTTCATGCGCCGCCGCCTGGGCGCAGGATTGTGGCAGCGCTCCGACGCAAGCAGCCATGAACCGCTGTTTCGCCAGCGCCTACAAGAAGAACGACGCCCGGCTGAACGCGCTCTACAATGAAATCAAGGGGAGGCTAAAAAACAAAGCGGACAGCGGTCCGCTGGTTGCATCGCAACGGGCCTGGCTGGCCTTCCGGGACGCGGAATGCCGCTTCTCGGCGTCGGCCACGGCGGGCGGCTCTGTCCAGCCTGCCATCCTCGCGAGCTGCCTGGACGGCATGACGCGGGACCGGATCAAGACGTTCGAGGCTTATCTGCGGTGCGAGGAAGGCGATCTATCCTGCCCGGTTCCTCGTGCTCCCTGACCGGCCAATGCAGGCACCGGCGCGGCCTCAAGCGGCCTGAAACTGCGACCCGTCCGCGCCGTTGCCGGGCGAGCCGGGGGTCGGCCGGACTTTGAACTTCTTCACCCGCCGGCGGTCGGCGTCCAGAACCTCGAATTCGAGGCCGGAGGGGTGCTGTACGACCTCGCCGCGCACGGGCACGCGCCCCAGCATGGTGAAGATCAGCCCACCCAGCGTGTCGACCTCGTCGTCATTCTCCGACGTCAGCAGCACGCCCATCTTCTGCTCGACCTCCTCGATCTCGGCGCGGGCATCGGCGATCAGCTCGCCGCCTTCCTGGGCGATCAGCGGCACATGGTCCGCGTCATGCTCGTCCTCGATATTGCCGACGACCTCTTCCAGCAGATCCTCGATCGAGACGAGGCCGTCCGTGCCGCCGTGCTCGTCGATGATGAGCGCCAGATGCACATGCTTGGCCTGCATCCGCACCAGCAGGTCAAGCGCGGACATCGAGGGCGGCGCGAAGATCAGGTCGCGCTTGATGTCGGCCTCGGCAATGGTCTTGGAGAGGTCGGCGGCGCCCAGGTCGAAATTATTGCCCGGCGCGGCGGCGCTCGCCTGGGCGATGATCCAGTTCATCAGATCCTTGACGTGGACCATGCCGAGCGGCTCATCCAGCGTATCGCGATAGACCGGCACCCGCGAATGGCCGCCATCGGCGAACACGGCGAGCAGCTCGGACAGCGGGGCATCGGCGTCGACGGCGACGATCTCGGCGCGCGGCACCATCACGTCCTCGACCCGCAACTCCCGGAAGCGCAGGGTTTTTTGCAGCATGGCGCGCTCGGCGGCGGTGAAGCTGGCGCCGTCATCATCCGCCAGCGCCTCCTCGATCACGGTGCGCGTATCGACATTGTTGGAGAAACCGAGATTGGCCGCCAGGCGATCGAACCAGCTCAAACCATTGTCCTGGCGTTCGCCATTATTGGGGTTACCGTAGGAGTTGCTCATAGCCATGTGAATGTCATATGCCGGCCGCGGACGGCAGTTCATCGGAAGGTGTGAAATAGGGATCGGGCACGCCCAAGTCGGCCAGGATTTCGCGCTCGAGCGCTTCCATCTCTTCGGCCTCGTCGTCGGTCTCGTGGTCGAAACCGGCCAGATGCAGCAGGCCGTGCACGCTCAGATGCGCCAGATGGTCGAGCGGCGGCTTGGCCTCTTCGGCGGCCTCGCGCAACACCGTCTCATAGGCGATGACGATATCGCCGAGCGGCGGGGCCTCGCCTTCGGGCATGATCGCGCCCTCGGGCAGATCGCCCGCCGGGAATGACAGCACATTGGTGGGTTTGTCGAGGCCGCGATATTGCGCGTTGAGCGCCGCGATGGCCTCGTCGGAATCCAGCAGAAACGACACGTCGCGCCCCACGACCGACGGCGCCTTGAGGGCGGTCGCGTCATAGGCGCGGCGAATCACGGTCTCGACATCGCCAAGCTCGCGCCAGGAATCATGCGCGATGAGCAAGGCGATGGGACTGGGTCCAGGATCGTCGTCGGCCGCGCCGTCCAGATCGTCGGCGGCCATGATGAAGCTGGGCGTTGGCATTGTCATAATCATCGAGTTACTGCGATAAGCCCTTAGCGGGCCTTCTCATATGCCTCCACGATACGGGCGACGAGTTCATGCCGCACCACGTCAGCCGAAGTGAACGGAATATGCGCGATACCCTTAACGTCTTTCAAAATCCCGATGGCTTCGCCGAGGCCGGAGGTCTGACCGGGCGGCAGATCGATCTGCGAGGGATCGCCTGTCACCACCATCTTGCTCCCCTCGCCGAGGCGGGTCAAAAACATCTTCATCTGCATTGACGTGCAATTCTGCGCCTCGTCAAGGATGATTGTCGCATGGCTCAGCGTCCGCCCGCGCATAAAGGCGAGTGGCGCTATTTCGATAACACCGCTTTCGAGGTCCCGTTCCACTTTCTCGGCGGGTAACACATCGTAAAGAGCGTCATAAAGTGGGCGCAAATACGGATCCACCTTTTCGCGCAAGTCGCCGGGCAGAAAGCCCAGCCGCTCGCCGGCCTCCACCGCCGGGCGCGACAGGATCAGCCGCTCGGTCTCGCCGCGCTCCAGCCGCCCCGCCGCATGGGCAACGGCCAGATAGGTCTTGCCGGTGCCGGCGGGGCCGGTCGCGAAGATGAGCTGTTCGGCCTGAAGCGCCTCGATATAGCGCGATTGCAGGGGCGTGCGCGCCGTCACCAGCTTCTTGCGGGTGCGGAGCTGGCCCGCGCCATCAGAGCCTTCGCCCTTCTTGCGGTCGTCGCGGGCGCCGGCATGGGCGTGGCGGATGGCGCCGTCAATGTCGCCGAGCACCACGGTGTGTCCGGCCTTCAGCCGCTCATAAAGATCCTGGAGCACGTCCTTGGCGAGGACGCAGCCCGTCTCGGTGCCCTTAACCACGATGACATTGCCATGCGCGACGGCCTCGACGCCGAGCTTATCCTCGAGCATCGAAAGATGGGCGTCGAACTCGCCCAGTAAATCTGCAAGGAGACGGTTATTGTCGAAACGAATTTCGGTTCTGAAGGCGGGTTTGCCTTGCACTGGGGCTTTCGCTCCACTTTTGACGATCTGGGACGCGGATCCACGTGTTTGAGGCAATAAACCTCTCCTGATTATCCCACCATAATATGGCCGGTCGGCTGCGAACGGCCCGGCCCTGCTTCCGGTTCCGCGGCCACCCTAGCGGAATCGGTTTTCGGAAATATGACACCAGTCAGGCTATTTGCGCCAGTCTGCGTAATCTCGACCGCCGCGATTTCACCGATCCGGTCCTCGCCGCATTCAACATGCACCGATTGCAGAAACGGCGACCGTCCGGTCAACTGGCCGGGCTTGCGCCCTTTCCTTTCCAGTAATACCGGCAGTGTCTTCCCCTGCTGAGCCCGATTGAAGGCGAATTGCTGCTCATTCAGGAGTGATTGCAGAATTGCCAGCCGCTGTGACTTTGCTGCATCGCTTATATGGTGATCCATCGCCGCGGCGGGAGTCCCCGGGCGCGGACTATATTTGAAGGAATAGGCCTGGGCGAAATTCACCTGCCGCACAATGTCGAGCGTCGCCTCGAATTCGGCATCGGTCTCGCCCGGAAAACCGACGATAATGTCGGTGGAAAGTGCGATCTCGGGACGCGCCGCGCGGATGCGGTCGATCAGCTTGAGATAATCGGCGGCGGTGTGCTTGCGGTTCATGGCGGCGAGGATGCGGTCGGCGCCGGCCTGGAAGGGCAGATGCAGATAGGGCATCAGCGCCGGGATGTCGCGATGGGCGGCGATAAGGTCGTCACTCATATCGGCGGGGTGACTGGTGGTGTAGCGCAGCCGCGCGATGCCGGGAATGGCGGCGATGGCTTCGACGAGGCGGGCAAGGCTGGAGGGGCTGCCGTCCTGCCCCTCGCCATTATAGGCGTTCACATTCTGGCCGAGCAGCGTCAGCTCGCGCACGCCGAAACCGGCAAGGCGCTTCGCCTCGGCAAGCACGTCGGCGACGGGGCGCGAAAATTCGGCGCCGCGCGTATAGGGCACCACGCAGAAGGTGCAGAACTTGTCGCAGCCTTCCTGCACGGTGAGGAAGGCTGCCGGCGCGAGGCGCGGCTGGCGCGCGGGAAGCCGCGCGAACTTGTCCTCTTCGGGAAATTCGGTGTCGACGATCTTCGCCCCGCCCGCCTTGGCGCGCGTCAGCAGGTCCGGCAGGCGGTGATAGTTCTGCGGCCCGACGACGAGATCGACAACCGGCGCGCGGCGCGCGATTTCCGCGCCTTCGGCCTGGGCGACGCAGCCGGCGACCGCGATGGTGGTCTCCGAGCCCTCCGCCCGGCGCTGGTCGCGCAGCACCCGCAGGCGGCCGAGGTCGGAGTAGAGCTTTTCCGCCGCCTTCTCACGAATATGGCAGGTGTTCAGCACGATCAGGTCGGCGGCTTCGACGTCGTCCGTCTCGGCATAACCTTCCGGCGCCAATGCTTCCGCCATGCGGCCGGAATCATAGGCGTTCATCTGGCAGCCATAGGTCTTGATGTGGACTTTCTTCGTCAAAGCTAACCCGTCCGCCGGTCCGGCGCCGTTTCGGTGGTTTCGGCCGTTATACTGGCCGCACCATGATCCTGTCGGGTCCGCCCCGTCAAGAGTTGCGAGAAATCGAAGCGCACCTTCTCGAAGGCGTGCACCGCCAGCTTCTTGCGGTCGCCGACCGAGGCCAGCGCCACCGGCTCGCCGAGCCGGACATGCACGTCGAGCGGGCCGGCCTTCAGCACGCCCCAGGCATGGCTCGCCATGTCCATGTCGCCATACCACGCCACAGCCGGCCGCTGCTGCCGGTTCATCGGCAAGCCATGCACGCGCGTATAGACGATGGCGACCGTCTGCAGCGTATAGCCGCCGCCATTGGTTCCGTTCGGCTCGATGGCGGCGAAGAGCGAGCTCTTGAACGGCAGCACCTGATTGCCGTCGCTGCTGGTGCCTTCGGCGAACAGGATGATGCGCTCGCCCGCCACCAGCCGCGCAAGGATCTGGGCGCGGGTCTCAGCGACCGAGGAGCGGCGGTTGCGGTCGATGAAAAGCGTGCGCTGCATCTTGGAGAGCGTGCTGATCAGCGGCCAGGTCGAGACTTCGCGCTTGGCGACGAAGCTCAAGGGCGCGATGCCGCCGAGCACCGGGATGTCGAGCCAGGAAATATGATTGCCGACCAGCAGCGCCGGACCGGGCGCGATCGGCGCGCCGCTCAGATGCACGCGCACGCCCAGCAGCCCGCAGACCATACGGTGATACCAGCAAGGCAGATAGCGCGAGAGCGGCAGGCGCAGCGCGAGCAGCACCGCCTGGATCGGCAGCAGGACAAATGTCAGCAGCATGAACAGAGCGAGAATGATGCTCGCGCGCAGAACGCCCATTGCGGGTCCTTATGGGTATGGCGATGTCGATGATTCGGCGCCGCAACATAGCCTTTCGGATCGAACGCGCCAATTGCTCTGTGCAACTGATGCGCGTTGCGCGCGCCTTGCGGCTTCCCGGTCATCGGCAAGCGCCGGAGCTTGTGGCTGCCGCGCCACAATCGGAAGCAAATTTCTCACGCCGTCTCCGTGGCTTAAGGCCGGCCGGTGCATTTTGAATGCGAAAGACGGCTGCACAAAATCCGCCCTTCCCGACCAATCCTGCAACGATCTTAAGCAGTTAGAGCCGGGCGGCGCCGCCGGAGCGCGGGCTTTTCCCACATCCGCGAAAGACATTGATAATGCCATAGGTTGTAGTTGTGGTTATTGCAGCTACAGCTTGCAAGAATCTGAGCGCTGCGCGATGAGTGGAGCGGGATTGAAGGAACCGCCGCGTTCGAGCCCGGGGGCGAGCGCGGCACACGGGGGAATGAAAATGCGTATCCTTTCGAGGAACGAAAGCCGATTTTGCGCCGCGACCGCCACGCTGCTCGGCGCCAGCGTCGCCGCGATGACCGCGGCCCATGCCGGCGCCTTCGCGGTGCGCGAGCAGTCCGCCTATTACCAGGGCATGTCCTTTGCCGGCTCGGGCACGGGCGACACGCTCAGTTCGATGTATTGGAATTCCGCCGCGGCCGCCTCGGTCGACGGGTTCAATTCGGAATCGGACGTCGCCGTGGTGATCCCGGATTCGGAAATCACCGCCAATGGCGGCGCCTTCCGCTTCCTCGGCCGGGATTCGGACCAGATCTCCGATGTGACGGTGATCCCCACCAGCTATTACAATTACCAGCTCGACGACCGCTGGTATCTCGGCCTCGCCATGAACTCGTCTTTCGGCTTCAAGACCAAGCCGGACAATGTGCCATGGGCCGGCACGCCGCTCGCCCTGACCTCGGACCTGTTCTCCGTCAACGTCAACCCGACCATCGCCTATAAGCTCCGGCCGGACCTGACCGTCGGCGTCGGCGTGCAGGTCGAATATCTCGATGTCAGGCTGACGCGTCTGCCCGCGCCGGTTCCAGGCGATATCGGCCGCAGGGCCGAGCTGAATGATGTCGGCGTCGGCGGCACGGCGGGCCTGAACTGGACTCCGCTTCCGGGCACCAGCTTCGGCGTCGGCTACCGCTCGCAGGTCGATTTCGAACTGGACGGCTTCCTGCACAATGCCTTCAACAACGGCATCGACAACCATGCCCGGGCCGATCTCACCCTGCCCGACATGGTCACGGTCGGCTTCCGGCAGGCGCTCAGCCCGCGCCTCGATCTGCTGCTCGGATATGAATGGACCAATTGGAGCATGCTCGACACCATTCCGGTGCGGGCGCAGAACTCGCCGACCGAATTCCTGCGGCTCGAATATGATGACGGGCAATTCGTCTCGGGCGGCCTCGAATATGATTACACGCCCGCGACCACCCTGCGCATCGGCCTCGCCTGGGAGAAATCGCCGATCTCGGACCACGAGCGCAATGTGCTGCTTCCCGACGCCGATCGCATCTGGCTGAGCGTCGGCGGCAGCTACCGCTATAGCGAGAAGGTCAGCTTCGATATCGGCTACAGCCATATTTTCGTCGACGATGCGCCGATCTGCCGGGAAGCCCCGGTCGGCGGTCCTTGCAACACGGCCACACGGCTGGACGATCTGATCCGCGCCGATGCCGACACGTCCATCGACATCGTCTCCGCCAGCTACACCTATCGCTGGGGCGTCAAGCAAGTGCTCGAGCCGATGAAATAACGGCGCGAGCGCATTCGCGGGGAAAGGCCGGCGGAGACGCCGGCTTTTTTGCGGCCGGCGGCGAAAGATTGCGGCACGCGGGCCACAATCGGCCGAAAAAATGAGCGCCGCATCTCGGCCGAGCCTGTGCTATTCCAGTCGCATCGTGAAGGCCGTCAGCGCTGACGACTTTGTCATTGATGCAATGATTTTAAGAGCTTAGCGGGCGGCAGGCCATTGCAAGGCAACGGGAATTCGCGGCGCGGACAAGGCGTGACGGATTTGTCGATTGTTACAGGCATTGTTACGACGGTAGCTTGCGGAAACCAAAGCGCTGCGCAATGACTAGAGGGGCATGAATTTACGGTCGCGTTGTGAGAGGCGCGGCCTGATGGGGGGAATAAAAATGCATATCCTTTCGAGGAAGGGACTGAGGTTTGGCGTCGGCGCCGCCACGCTGTTCGGGGCGAGCCTTGCCGCCATCACCGCCGCCCAGGCCGGCGCCTTCGCGGTTCGCGAGCAGTCCGCCTATTTCCAAGGCATGGCCTTTGCCGGCGCCGCTGCGGGCGATGCGTTGAGCTCGATGTTCTGGAACTCCGCCGCCGCTGCGGCCGCGCCGGGCATCAACAGCGAAACGCATATATCGCTGGTGGTCCCGCAGTCGAACATCGAGGCGACCGGCGGTGCCCTGGTCAGTCTCGGCTTCGGACGGGACAGCGGCGATATCGGCGACCCGACCGCCGTCCCGGCGAGCTATGTCAACTATCAGCTCAGCGACCGCCTGTATTTCGGCCTCGCGACCAACAGCCAGTTCGGCTTCACCACCAAGCCGGACAATCTGAATTTCGCGGGCACGCCGATCGCCACGACCTCGGAAATCTTCTCGATCAATTTCAATCCGAACCTGGCCTATAAGCTGACCCCGGAACTGACGGTCGGCGTCGGCGCGCAGATCATGTATGCCAGCGTCCGGCTGCGCAGCAGCGCCGTCGATCTCAACGGCCCTGCCGCAGGTGGCGCATTCCCCGGCCGTACCGATGACGTTGACGACTGGGCGTTCGGTGCCACCGCCGGTGTGATCTGGCAGCCCGCGCCCGGCACGAGCATCGGCGTCGGCTATCGCTCCGCCATCGAAGTCACCGGCGAAGGCACCTGCACGGGCGCTGGACTCTCCAATCTCGCGGCTGGGGCGCCGGGTGGATGCGCAGTGCCCGGCGGCGTGAATGTATCATCTGAACTGACCCTTCCCGACATGGTGACGGGCAGTATCCGCCAGCGCTTGGACGATCGCTTCACATTGCTCGGCACCGTGGAATGGACCAACTGGAGCCGCGTCGGAGAAAAGGCGGAGTTCAAGAACGACGCCGGACAGGTGGTGGACGTTTTCCCGCTTGGATATGACGACGGGTGGTTCTTCTCCGCCGGCCTCGAATATGCCTGGACGCCGGACACCACCCTGCGCATGGGCCTTGGCTACGAGCTGTCGCCCATTTCCGACGATATCCGCAACGTCTCGCTGCCCGACAACGACCGCGTCTGGCTGAGCTTCGGCGCAAGCACGAAGCTCACCGACAACGCCTCGATCGACCTCGCCTACACGCATCTCTTCGTCAAGGATGCGCCGATCGAGACGGTGTCCTCGGGCACGACGCTTCTTGTCGCGGAATCCAGCGGCGACATCGACATCATCTCGGCCAGCTTCAAATATCATTGGGGCGGCGCCGAGCCGGAACTCGAGCCGCTGAAATAGGCTCGGCCCAGACCGACAAAAAGCCGGCGAGAGCCGGCTTTTTTATTAGATCGCCGTCCGGTTTACGTTTCATCCCCGGGAGAACGGCGTTCCAGTAAAAGGCAAGACTCCGCCTTCTACGCGACCGTTGCGGCGTATTGGATCCCCGCTTTCGCGGGAATGACAACCGGGGGTGTAGCGGATCGCCTCGATTGATGGATACGGATTTCGGCGCGGCCTGCGACCATCCGGTCTCTCGCTGCTGGACCAGCTTATGCAAACCGCCTCAGGCCGCGCCTAAGCCGCATCCAGAATCAGCCGGTAGCCGACGCCAGGCTCGCTCTCGATATATTTGGGGTTGGCCGGATCGTCGCCGAGCTTCTGGCGGAGATGGCCGATATAGATGCGCAGATAATGCACATCGTCCTCATGCGCCGGGCCCCAGACCTCACGCAAAATCTGCCGGTGCGTCACGATCCGACCGGCATTCTGGGCCAGCATCCGGAGCAGATCGAACTCCTTGCGGGTCAGCTTCACCTCTTCGCCGGCGACCGCCACCTTATGGCGAGGCACATCCACCACCAGCTCGCCGACCACGAATTCCGATGACGCCGCCACCCCTTGCAGCTTAGCCCGCAAAGCGGCGCGGATGCGGGCCAGCAATTCCTCGATGCTGAAGGGCTTTGTCACATAGTCATTGGCCCCGCTGTCGAGCGCGCTGACCTTCTCCTGGTCCTTGGTGCGCACCGACAAGACGATGATCGGCACGTCGGACCATTCGCGGATGCGGCCGATCACCTGCTGCCCGTCGAGATCGGGCAATCCGAGATCGAGGATGACGAGGTTGGGCTGCGAGGTCGCGCATTTGGCGACGCCATCCTCGCCGCGCGGCGCCTCGACCACCTCATAGCCTTCAGCGCTCAGGCTGATGCGCAGGAATTTGCGGATCTGCGGCTCGTCATCGACGACCAGGATGCGTTTTCCCATCAGGTGACGCCCACTTCCTCGCTGAGCTGCTCTTCACTCTCGCCAAGCGACACCAGCGGTGCGTCGGTGAGCGGCAGCGTGATTTCGATCGTCGTGCCTTTGTTCTTCGGCCCGTCCTTGGCGACGATGCGGCCGCCATGCGCCTCGACGATGCCACGGCAGATGGAAAGGCCGAGCCCCGTGCCGGCGATCTGCGAATCCTTGGCGCGGACGCGGTAGAAAATGTCGAAGACGGCGTTGCGCGCCTCGGGCGGGATGCCGAGGCCGTTATCGCTGATCCGCACGACCAGATCGCTGTCCTTCTTGAGCGCCTGCACCGCGACGCGGCCGCCCTCGCCGGTATATTTTAGCGCATTGTCGATGACATTGGCCAGAACCTGCTCCATCAGCACCGGGTCGATATGGACGAGCGGCAGCGTAGGCGGGATGTCGAAAATGACCTCGCGCTTTTCAAGCTGCTTGGCGAATTGCTTCAAGGCGCGGCCCGCGATCTCGCGCATGTCGCACCATTCGCGCTTGGGCTGAAGCGCGCCATAGCCGAGCCGCGTCATGTCGAGCAGGTTCTGCACGAAGCGGTTCAGCCGCTCGCTTTCGTCCAGAATGGTCTGGGCGAGTTCCCGGCGGCCGGCTTCGGTGAGGTTTTCGACGGTGGTCAGCGTCGTCGCCGAGCCGAGGATGGAGACCAGCGGCGTGCGCAGGTCATGCGAGACCGAGGAGAGGAGGGCCGAACGCAATTGCTCGGTTTCGGTGAGCAGCCGCGCCTCCTCGATGTCGGAGGCGAGGTTGGTGCGCTCGACGGCGACGGCGACCTGATCGACCAGCGCTTCCAACAGCCGCCATTGATCCGGCGCGAGCGGCCGCTGGCGGTCCTTGAAGGAGACGCCGAGCAGGCCGACCATGCCGCGCCGCGTCCGCATCGGCAGGAACAGCCAGTCGGCGGCGGGGAGCGTTTCGGATTTCCACCCCGCGGGGCTCGCATGTTCCCAGGCCCATTCCGCCGCGCCCCAATCTTTCAGCGCCAATTGATCCTCAGGCGGATAACCCGCCGCGATCTGCAAGCGCCCGTCCTTTTGCGGCAGGAGCACCAGCGAACTCGACTGCAAGGTCGAGGCGACATGATGCACCGCCGCCCACAGCACGTCCTCCAGCGCGGCGGCGGCGGCGATCTTGCGGCTGAACTCGTAAAGGTTCGCCGTGCGCTGGGCCGAGACCCGCATCGCCTGGATTTGGAATTTCAGCCGCGCCGCCAGATTGCCGACGACGACCGATACCAGCAGGAAGAAGACGATGGTCAGGAGGTCGTCGCGGCGGAAGCCGGAGAAATTGTAGTATGGCTTCGAAAAGAAGATGTTGTAGGCGAAAAAACTCAGAATGCTTGCGAAGATCGAGGGTCCGCGCCCGAAATAGATGGCGATGAAGATCACCGCGGTCATGAAGATCAGCGAGACATTCGGCAGCGGCAGCACGAAGGAGACGCCGTAAGCGAGCGTCGCCGCCATCGCCACCACGGCGGTCGCCAGCGCATAGCCGTTCCATTCCCCGAGCGCCACCATGAAGCCGCCGCTGATGACGTCGCGGCGCGTTTTGTCCTCTTCGGGCGAGACGATGGTCAACTCGAACTGCGTCGCCTTGCGCAACAGCTCCTGGGCGACGGTCTCGCGCAGCCAGCCCGTCCAGCGGCGCGGCCTCGGGCGTCCGACCAGCAGCCGCGTGACGTTCCGCTTCAGCGCATAGGCGATGATCTCGCCGGCGATGCGCGACTCGGCATGGATGGTGACGACCTCACCTTCCAGCCTTTCGGCGAGGCGCATGGTGTCGGCGATGCGGTCCTTGGCGGCCTCGGACAGGCTTTCATATTGCGGGGTGCGCACGTAGAGCGCGATCCAGGGGATGCGCTGGCGCTCGGCCATGCGCCGCGCGGTGCGCACCAGCCGCTTGGCGACCGGCGATTCATTCAGGCAGACCAGCAAGCGGTCCTGCGCCGGCCACGGACCCGGAATGGCATGGGCGCGCATATAGTTGACCATCTGCGCGTCGACCCGCTCGGCGGCGATGCGCATGGCCAGTTCGCGCAGGGCGGTGAGGTTGCCCTTGCTGAAGAAATGGGTGATCGCCCGGCCCGCCTGCTCGGGCATGTAGACCTTGCCCTGGCGCAGGCGCTGGATGAGGTCGTCGGGCGGCAGGTCGATCAGCTCGATTTCGCTGGCCAGTTCCAGCACCTTGTCCGGCAGCGTCTCGCGCACCTGGATGCGGGAGATGCGCGCCACGACATCGTTCAGGCTCTCGATATGCTGGATATTGAGCGTCGTATAGACGTCGATGCCGGCGGCGAGAAGGTCCTCGACATCCTGGTAGCGCTTCTCGTGCCGGCTGCCGGGAATGTTGGTGTGGGCAAGCTCGTCGACCAGGGCGATGCGCGGCTTGCGCTTGATGACGGCCTCGACATCCATCTCGCCGAAATAACGGGTGCGGTAATGAATCTGCTGTCGCGGCACGATCTCCAGGCCCCGCAGCAGCGCCTCGGTCTCGACGCGGCCATGCGTTTCCACCACGCCGACGACGACGTCGAGCCCGTCGGTCAGATGGACCTGGGCGGCCTGAAGCATGGCGTAGGTCTTGCCGACGCCCGGAAAGGCCCCGAGAAAGATCTTCAGTTTTCCCCGCCGCTCCCGGTTGACCTCTTCGAGCAGGGCCTCGGGGGTCGGGCGGTCGTCAGATTCGGTCATGGCTGCGATCGGCAAGGCTGTTCGGCATCGCCCGTTTTATACCGGCTTTGCACAGCTTTGTCCTAGATTCGTTCTACCGGGCGTTGAGCGGCCCCCGCCCCTGCCGCGCCGCCTTGAAATAAACACGCATGCGGTTAATATCTTCACCCCTCGTTCATGACGCCGGCGACTATTTGTGTAAGATTACTAATCTGGCATCTCACAAACATGCCACGCTTTGCTTCACAGATCGATTTAAACCAAAACATACCGAGGCTAAATTGAACGCCCTGGGACCCATCAAACGTTACAAGACTTTGACCGAACAAGCGGCGGATGCCATCCGTTCCCGCATTATCAGCGGGCAATTTCATTTCGGCGAAGCCTTGTCCGAAATCGCGCTGGCGACCGAATTGGGGGTAAGCAAGACCCCCGTCCGCGAGGCCTTCCTTCAGCTCAAGAACGAGGGCTTGGTGGAAATTCTGCCCCAGCGCGGCACCTTCGTCTTCCAGATGACCGGCCCGCAATTGCGCCAGTTGACGGAAATGCGGGAGCTCCTGGAGGTGAACGCCCTGCGCTTCGCCGTCCGCCGCGGCGGCGAGGCCTTTGCGCGGACCCTGGACCGCATCATCGACGCCATGGCGCGCGCGACGGAAGTGAAGGACCCGGTCGCCTACCGGGTCTGCGACGCCGAATTCCATCAGGCGATCATCGACGGCTGCGGCAATCCGTTCATCGGCTCGGCCTACAACATCATCGCCTTGCGGGTGCAGGCCTTCCGCAACCGCCTCTCGCTCGAGGCGCAGAACTGGCGCTCGCTCGACGAGCACCGGCAGGTCGCCCGCCTCGCCCAGGCCCGCGACGCCGATGCCGCCGCCGAATGCCTGCTCGCGCATATCAGAGGCGCGATCAACGACTATTTCGCGCGGACGGAAAAGGAATTTTCGCGCGCGGGCTAGGCGTTTGAGGCCGCAGATGCTCGTAGTTTACCCTTTCCTTGGCGCGGGCAGCCGCGCGGAGCGATGGGTCATGCCGGCAAAGGCGCTCCATTGAGCGGCTCCTGCGTGCGGAGAATGTCGTCGCGGGCGGCGTCGAACGGATGAAGCTTTGCGAGCGGACAATTCAATATTGATCCACGTTAGATTGCCCACAGCAGTCCGATCATTGCCTGCGCCATCCAGACACGTGCAATTTGGAAGCCATTCATCACGAATAAACTTTCCAAGTGCAAACCGGATTTCTTAAAAATATTCAGCCGCCATAGGCTGATTTGTAAATCTGTTGGGACGCAGATTTGGCCCTGGACGCCTGTGCTCTTCGACGAGCCGAAGACCCGCGCCTCTCGTCCAGGGCGCGGCAGAGCGCTGCCGCAGCCACTCGCCTGAAAAGGCCGGTTCAAGGACACATTATGCATAGGGACGACAGCATCCGCTCTGGCCTCTTGGCGTGCCGGCGCGGGCTGCTGATCGCCTTTGGCTTTTCGCTCGCGCTCAATCTCTTGATGCTGACCGTGCCGCTCTACATGATCTCGGTCTACGACCGGGTGCTGTCGAGCCGCAGCGAGGAGACGCTGCTGATGCTGACCATCGTCGCCGTCGGCGCCATCGCGGCGGCGGCGCTCCTCGACGGCGTTCGCCAGATGATCCTCAACCGCACCGGCGCCCGGCTGGAGACCGCGCTCGGCGGACGGGTCCTCACAGCGTCGCTGCACGCCCCCCATGCGGGCGCCGCCGACATGCAGGGCTTGCGCGACCTCGCCCAGGTCCGGCAATTCATCACCTCACCTCTCGCGGCGGGCATGTTCGACGCGCCGATGGCGCCGCTGTTCCTCATCGTCGTCTTCCTGGTGCATCCGCATCTGGGCTGGCTGGCGCTTGGCGCGGCCTGCCTCATCGTGCTGATCGCGCTGCTCAACCAGCACCTCACCCGCGCGCCCCTTTCCGACGCTTCGCGCCACGCGGCCTCGGCGCTCGGCAAGGCCAACGCGCATTTGCGCAATGCCGAAGCCATCCGCTCGATGGGCATGCTCGGCCATTGCACGGAGTCCTGGGGCGCCGACAACACCCGCGCCCTGATCGCCTCGGACGCGGCCGGGCGGCACAATGCCATCCTCAACGGTTTCAGCCAGTTCCTGCGCCTGCTGCTGCAGATCGGCATGCTCGGCTATGGCGCCTATCTGGTGCTGAACGACCATGCCCTCAGCGCCGGCATCATCTTCGCCGCCTCGCTGATCTCCGGCCGGGCGCTGGCGCCGCTCAACCAGGCGGTCAGCGGCTGGCGCAGCATCGTCTCCGCCCGCCAGGCCTGGCGGCGGCTGAAGGCGCAGCTCGCGCGCGCCAAGGAAGACGACGGGCCGATGGCGCTGCCCGCCCCGCAGGCCACGCTCTCCGCCGACAGGCTGGTCTACCGGCCATCGCCCGGCGCCGAGCCGATCCTGAAAACCCTCACCTTCGCCATCGAGCCGGGCGACATGCTCGGCATCATCGGCCATAGCGGCGCGGGCAAATCGACCCTGGCCCGGCTGCTGGTCGGCGCGCTCGCGCCGAATTCGGGCATCGTCCGCATTGGCGGCGACGACATCGCCAACTGGCCGGCCGAAGCCCTCGGCCCTTTCATTGGCTATGTGCCGCAGGATGTCGAGATGCTGCCCGCGACCGTCGCCCAGAACATCGCGCGGATGCACGGCGCGCCAGACCCGGAGGCCGTGGTGGCGGCGGCGAAGCTCGCCAATTGCCACGAGTTGATCCAGCGCCTGCCGCAAGGCTACGACACGCCGCTCGGGGCACAAGGGCACATGCTGTCGGGCGGCCAGCGCCAGCGCATCGCGCTCGCCCGCGCCTTCTACGGCCATCCGCGCATCGTCGTGCTCGACGAGCCGAACGCCTCGCTCGACAGCGAGGGCGAACAGGCCTTGATCGCCGCGCTGCGCCAAGCCCATGCCGCCGGCATCACCTGCGTCGTCATCACCCAGCGCGCCAGCGTCGTCTCGGCGCTGACCAAGATGATGGTGCTGCGCGAGGGCCGCATCGAAGCCTTCGGGCCGAAAGAGGAGGTTCTGCAAAGCCAGATCCGCCCGGCAGGGGCGGTGCTACCCGTTCCGCCGGTGCCCGCACCGATGACCGCGAGGGTGAAAAGCCATGGCATGGCATGACGGCGTCGAGACGGGCATCGCATGGCCGGTCGCCGCCGGGGCCTTCACCCTGGCGCTGATCTTCGGCGGCTTCGGCAGTTGGGCGGCCTTGGCGCCGCTGCAAGGCGCGGTCGTCGCCCCCGCAACGGTGATGACCGATGGCCACAACAAGATCGTGCAGCATCTGGAGGGCGGCGTCGTACGGGAGATCCTGGTCACGGAGGGCCAGCGCGTGCGCGAGGGCGAGCCGCTGCTGGTGCTCGACGGCACCGCCTCGCGCTCGCAGGTGAGCCGCATCAAACTCCAGCTCGCTGCGCTGCAGGCGCTCGAAGCCCGCGCCCTCGCCGAGCGCGACGGCGCCAAGACCATCGCCTTCCCCGCCGCCTTGACCGCCGAGCGCGCGCCGGAAATCGTCTCGCTGATCGGCGACCAGAGCGCCGAATTCGCAACCCGCCTGCAAAAGCATCAGATCGAGCTCGCCGTGCTCGAACGCCAGATCGGGGCGCTCGACGCCGCGCGCGCCGGCCACGAAACGCAGAAGACCGAGACGCGCCATCAGATCGAACTCGTCGTGGAAGAACGCCAATCCGCCGAGGGGCTGCTGCTGAAGGGGCTGACCCGGAAAAGCCAGGTGCTCGCCCTGAGGCGCGCCGAAGCGGAGCTCACTGGCAAAGAGGCGCAGCTTGCCGCCGCCATCGCGCAAGGCCGGCAATCGGTCGCCGAAATCCGGGAGCGCAGTTCGCAGCTCAAGACCGGCCGCGTCGAGGATGCCTCGGCCCGGCTGAGCGAGATCCGGCCCCGGCAGTCCGAGCTGATCGAACAGCTTCGCACCGCCGAGGACATTAGCGGCCGCGTCGTCGTGCGCGCGCCCGCCGCCGGCACGGTGATGACACTCAGCAAATACAATCCCGGCGCGGTGATCGCGCCCGGCCAGGAGCTCATGAAGATCGTCCCCGATGGCACCGGCCTCATCGTCGAGGCCCGCATCCGGCCGCAGGACATCGCCGAGGTCAAGATCGGCCAGAAAGCCCGCCTGACCTTCCCCGCGCTCGATGCCCGCACGACGCCGCCCGTCCCCGCCGAGGTCGTCTATATTTCCGCCGACCGGCTGCAGGAGGAGCGCAGCGGCGAGGTCTATTACCTTGCCCGGCTGAAAGTTCTGCCCGATCCGATTGCCGGCTTCGATCCCGCCAGGGTCGGTCCGGGCCATGCCGCCGACGTCTTCATCACCACCGGCGAGCGCTCCTTCCTGGCCTATGTCACGGCCCCGTTCATGAAATCCCTCAACCGGTCATTGCGCGAGAGCTGAGCCGCCGGGCCTTCCCGCCGTCCCTCACCGCCCTCGCCAGAAAAAAGGAATTCGACATGCCCGCAATCAGCCGCTACGGCCCCACCGGCAACCCCTATATCGACGGCGTCATGTCCGGCGTGAAATGGGCGTCCACCGCGCTCACCTATAGTTTCCCGGCCTCCGCCGGCGCCTATGGCGCCAATTATGGCGACGGCGAGCCGCAGGATGCCTTCGGCGTGTTGAACACCGCGCAGAAGACGGCGACGCGGGACGTGCTCGCGAACATCGCCTCGAGCGTCAATCTCACCTTCACCGAACTGACCGGATCCGCCGCGCCGGGCGCGACCTTGCGCTACGCCAGTTCCGATGCGCCCGGCACCGCCTGGGGCTATTACCCCGACACCGACGCCGAGGCGGGAGACTCCTGGTACAACAATTCCTCCGGCCAATATGACAGCCCGGTCAAGGGCGATTACGCCTACATGACCTTCCTGCACGAAACCGGCCATACGCTCGGCCTCGACCACGCCCATTCCGGCTACGCCGTTCCGGTCGGACGCGACTCCATGGAATACACGGTCATGAGCTACCGGTCCTTCGCCGGCGCGTCGGTCAATATGGGCTATACCAACGAGAATTTCGGCTTCGCGCAGTCGCTGATGATGTACGACATCGCCGCGCTGCAATATCTCTACGGCGCGAACTACGCCACCAATGCGGGCGACAGCGTCTATAGCTGGAGCCCGACCACCGGCCAGATGTCGATCAACGGCGCCGCGCAGAGCGATGCCGGCGGCAATAAGATCTTCATGACCCTCTGGGACGGCGGCGGGATCGACAGCTACGACCTGTCCAATTACAGCACCAACCTGCGGATCGATCTGCGGCCCGGCGAATGGACCACGACCTCGGCGGCGCAATTGGCGAGCCTTTTTTATGACGGCTCGCGGGTCGCGGTGGGCAACATCGCCAATGCCCTGCTTTACACCGGGAGCTGGATGTCGCTCATCGAAAATGCCGAAGGCGGCTCCGGCAACGACGCCATCTTGGGCAATCAGACCGCGAACACGCTCTGGGGCAATGGCGGCAATGACGCGCTGGCCGGCGGCGACGGTCACGATACGCTCATCGGCGGCCCCGGCGGCGATATGCTGACCGGCGGCGCCGGCTTCGACATCGCATCCTACGCCGGCGCGGCGACGGGCGTGCTCGCCGAGCTGCTGCTCCCCGCCTACAACACCGGCGAGGCGGCCGGCGACCGCTACGCCACCATCGAGGGCATCGTCGGCACCAGCTTTGCCGACACGCTGCGCGGCAATGAGATGCCCAACACCCTCATCGGCGGCGATGGCGACGACGTGCTTTACGGCCGGGGCGGCAATGATGCGCTGTTCGGCGGCAACGACAATGACGCGCTGATCGGCATGCTGGGCATGGATCTGCTCGATGGCGGCGCCGGCGTGGATATTGCCAGTTACGGCATCGCGGCGAGCTATGTGATCGCCGATCTGCTCAACCCCATGGTCAATGCGGGAGAGGCGCGGGGCGATGGCTATGTTTCGATCGAGAATTTATTCGGATCGGCCTTTGCCGACGGCCTGTGGGGCACCGACGCGGCCAATGTGATCTTCGGCGCGGGCGGCAATGACGCCCTGTTCGGCCGGGGCGGCAACGACACGCTGCTGGGCGGCGAGGGCAACGACACGCTGCTGGGGCTGGCGGGCGCCGATCATCTCGATGGCGGCAACGGCATGGACCTGGCCAGCTACGCCTATGCGCCGACCGGCCTGATGGCCGATCTGCTGACGCCGGGCATCAATACCGGCGAGGCGGCGGGAGACAGCTACCTTTCCATCGAGAACGTCATGGGCTCGGCCTTCGGCGACGACCTGCGCGGCGATGCGATGGCGAATATCCTCTATGGCGGCGGCGGCGACGACATGCTGAGCGGCCGTGCCGGCAATGACATCCTCGCCGGCGGCGAGGGGCACGACACGCTGATGGGCGGCGAAGGCGCCGACATGCTCCAGGGCGGCAACGGCATCGACATGGCGAGCTACGTCAATGCCGCCGGCGCCGTGCTGGTCGACATGCAGTTCGCAAGCCTGAACACGGGCGAAGCCGCCGGCGACCGCTTCAGCGCGATCGAGCGCCTTTACGGGTCCGGTTTCGACGACAGTTTGCGCGGCGACGATTACGCCAACGTGCTCTATGGCGCCGGCGGCACCGACATTCTGTATGCCCGCGGCGGCAACGACTTTCTCATCGGCGGCGAGGGCGCCGACGCGCTTTTCGGCAATGCCGGGGCGGATGTGTTCCTCTATATCGCGGCGGGCGATTCCCAGGCCGGTGCGGCGGATACGATCTGGGACTTTGCCCAGGGCGCCGACAAGATCGATCTGCGCCTCATCGACGCCGATGCCAATGCGGGCAGCGATCAGGCTTTCAGCTTCATCAGCGGGGCGGCGTTTTCCGGCACGGCGGGCGAGCTGCATTTCGCCGGCGGCGTCCTCGCGGGCGACATTGACGGCGACAGCGCCGCCGATTTCCAGATCAACATCCTCAACATCGCCATGCTGCATGCGAGCGACATCCTTCTGTAAGCGGTCCGCTCTCGATAAGTTGAACGCCCTGGCCGAGATTTGAACTGTTCCAAAATCGGCGCCGTCGTAGCCTGCCGGGACTGAGGTGCATGACCCCATTCCCCGAGCCAAGGCGGAACGAGGCGCGGATGACGCATTATTACCGGTTGCGGAACAGCAGAGGCGGCGCCCACCTCTTCAATTTCGCCATGCCGGGTTTCGAGGCGTCCATCGTCGCCTCCCGCTATGACGGCGAAATCCTCTTCGAACATTGCGAGCCGCACCACCGCATCCTCATCACCCTCAGCGGCGGCACCGCGATGACCTATGCGGAGGCCGACGGAGCCGCACCCGTCGATCGCCCGGACCGCGCCGGAAGCATCACCATCGTCCCCGCCGGGACGCGGCGCAGCGTTCGCCTGCGCGACGGCGCCATGACCCTGCTCAGCATCGCGCTCGGCCCCGATTTTGCCGCCGATGACGGCGCCGGGGCTGAGATCCGGCTGGCGCAGAATGAGCGCGACGACTGGCTCTGGCGGGCGGGCGGCGCCTTCGAGGCCGCGGCGGCGCGAGGCGGCGAGGCGCTGGAATGCGAAGGGCTGGCGCTGGCGCTCGCGCGCCATCTACGGCGCTCGTCCGGCACGCCGGGGCGCGTCGCGACCGGCCTTGCCCCGGCGGCGCTCGGGCGCATCTTCGCGCTGATGCGGGCGCGGCTGGCGGAGAATATCGGCCTCTCCGAGCTGGCCGATGAATGCGGCCTGAGCATCAGCGCCTTCGGCCGCGCCTTCCGGCAATCGACCGGCGTGACCCCGCACCGCTATTTCACCGCCATGCGCGTCGAGCAGGCCAAAACCCTGCTGCGCCGGCGCGATCTGCCGCTGGCCGCCGTGGCGAGCGCGGTCGGCTATTCCGACCAGGCCCATTTCACCACCGCCTTCGCCCGTCATACCGGTTCGCCTCCCGCGCGCTGGCGGCAGATCCGCTTGGGCTAAGCCGACCGGCCGTCGTCCCGGACGGCCGAAGGCCGAGCCGGGATCCAATGGCCCGTCCGGGAACGCTGCGGCAAGCGGTAAGGCTCTTACGGCCGGGGCGACAGAAATGGGAGCTGAAAACGCCGCATAGATCGACGCGTGGCGAGAGGCGGCACACACCTGTCCGGGCGCAATCCACGACTTCAATACGAGCTGCTCCCGGCCCCAATTCCGCGTAAGCTGCGGGGGCATCTGCCGATCCGCCGATTTCGCGCAAGACGCAGGCGGCGGCCATCCCCATTTTCAAACGCGCGGAAAACGCGTGGCTCGCACAAGGAGGAGGTGCCGGTTCCATGGCGCAGATCAACGTGAACGGACAAACGCTGACGGTCGAGGCGGATGAAGCGACACCGCTTCTCTGGGTGCTGCGCGAACAGCTTGGCCTCACCGGCACGAAATATGGCTGCGGCATCGCCGCCTGCGGCGCCTGTACGGTGCATGTCAACGGCGAGGCGCAGCGCTCCTGCGTGCTGCCGCTTGGCTCGGTCCAGGCGAGCGACAAGATCACCACCATCGAAGGGCTGTCGGCGGACGGATCGCATCCGGTGCAGAAGGCCTGGGCGGAGCTGGACGTGCCGCAATGCGGCTATTGCCAGGCCGGCATGATCATGGCGAGCGCCGCGCTGCTGGCGAAAAACCCGAAGCCGACCGACGCCGACATCAATGCCGAGATCACCAATATCTGCCGCTGCGGCACCTATAACCGCGTGCGCCGGGGCATCCACCTCGCGGCCGGCAACAAGGCATAGGGAGCGCGCATCATGACACAGAGTTTGAATCTCTCCCGCCGTGGCTTCGTGATCGGCGCGGCCTCCGCCGCTGCCGGGTTGACGCTCGGTATGCGCCTGCCGGTCGCCACCGCCGCCATGGCCGATGCCGCGCAGCCCGATGAAGTCAACGCCTGGGTGGTGGTGAAGCCGGACGACACCATCGTGGTGCGCGTCGCCCGCTCGGAAATGGGCCAGGGCACGCTGACCGGCCTCGCCCAGCTCGTCGCCGAGGAGCTGGAATGCGACTGGTCGAAGGTGACGACCGAATATCCGACCCCCGGCACCAACCTGAAGCGCAACCGCATCTGGCAGAGCTATTCGACCGGCGGCAGCCGGGGCATCCGCGAAAGCCATGAATATGTCCGCATGGGCGGCGCGACGGCGCGCGAAATGCTGATCCAGGCTGCCGCGCAGGAATGGGGCGTCAAGCCCGCCGAATGCCGGGCGGAGAACAGCATCATCACCCACACGGCTTCGGGCAAAAAAGTCAGCTTCGGCAAGGTCGCGGCGGCGGCGGGTAAGCTGCCGGTGCCGGAAGGCGTCAAGCTGAAGGACCCCAAGGACTGGAAGATCGCCGGCAAACCGCTTAAGCGCCTGGACACCGCCGACAAGCTGACCGGCAAGCAGGTCTACGGCATCGACCTGAAGCTGCCGGGCATGCTCAATGCGGCGATCAAGGATTGCCCGGTCTTCGGCGGCAAGCTCGCCAGCTTCGACGACAGCACGGTGAAGACCATGCCGGGCGTCAAGGCGGTGGTGCGCGTCGGCGACAGCGCCGTCGCGGTCGTCGCGCAGACCTGGTGGCAGGCCAAGACCGCGCTCGATGCGCTGCCGATCGTCTGGGACAACGGGCCGAACGAGAAAGTCTCCAGCGCGTCGATCGGCGAATTCCTCAAGGAAGGGCTGACGGCGGAGAAGGCGGCAGTCGGCAACCAGAACGGCGATGCGCTGGGCGCGATCGCTAAGGCGACGAAGAAATATGAGGCGGTCTACGGCTATCCCTATCAGAACCACGCTACCATGGAGCCGATGAACGCCACGGCGCTGTGGACGCAGGACCGCTGCGACGTCTGGTGCCCGACGCAGAATGGCGAGGCGGCTCTGGCCGCGTGCAGCGAGGCGGCCGACCTGCCGCAGGCGCAATGCGACGTCACCAAGATCCATCTCGGCGGCGGTTTCGGCCGGCGCGGCGCGTTCCATGATTATGTCCGCCAGGCGGTGCTGATCGCCAAGCAAATGCCCGGCACGCCGGTCAAGCTGATCTGGTCGCGCGAGGAGGACATGCTGCACGGCGCCTACCACCCGATCACGCAGTGTAAGCTGTCGGCGGGCCTGGACGAGAAGGGCGATATCGTCGGCCTGCATATCCGCCTGTCCGGCCAGTCGATCCTGGCCTCGGTCGCGCCGGAGCGGATGGCCAACGGCGTCGATCCGGTCGCCTTCCAGACCTTCCAGCCCAAGGGCGAGCACGCCATCAGCTACAGCTTCCCCAACCTGCTGATCGAGCACGCCATGCGCAATCCGCACGTCCCGCCGGGCTTCTGGCGCGGCGTGAACGCCAACCACAATGCCATCTACACGGAATGCTTCATCGACGAGCTGGCCTACGAAGCAAAGCAGGACCCGCTCGAATTCCGCCGCAAGCTGCTGAAGAACCACCCGAAAAACCTCGCGGTGCTGAACGCGGTGGCCGAGCGCGCCGGCTGGGGCAAGCCTGCCGCGCCGGGCGTCTATCGCGGCCTCGCCCATTGCACGGCCTTCGGCAGCCATATCGCCGGATGCGCGGAAGTCTCCGTTACGGACGGCAAGCTGAAGGTCCACCGCATCGTCGCCGCGACGGATTGCGGCTATGCCGTCAACCCGCAGCAGATCGAGGCGCAGGTGGAAGGCTCCTTCGTCTACGGCCTGTCGGCGGCGCTCTATGGCGAGATCACCATCAAGGATGGCCGGGTCGAGCAGGAGAATTTCGACACCTATCAGGTCATGCGCATCGACGAAATGCCTGAGGTCGAGACCATCGTCATGCCCTCGGGCGGCTTCTGGGGCGGCGTCGGCGAGCCGACGATTGCCGTTGCCGCGCCCGCCGTGCTGAACGCCATCTTCGCCGCGACCGGCAAGCGCATCCGCACCTTGCCGCTGCGGCATCACGACCTGAAAACGGCTTGATGCGCACGAAGAAACCGGCGATGGCGGCGGCAATGCTCGCGGCCGCCATCGCCAGCCTTTCCGCCCATGAGTCTCGCGCTGGCGGCGCGCTGGCCGATTTCCAAATCGCCGGCGACGCCATCCCCGCGCCGCTGGCCGGCCTGACCGGAGACGCGGCGCGGGGCCTTACCATCATCCGCGACCGCGCCGTTGGCAATTGCCTGATCTGCCACGCCCTGCCCTTGCCCGACGAGCTGTTTCAGGGTGAAATCGGACCCTCGCTCGGCGGCGTCGGCAACCGGCTGACGGCAGGCCAGATCCGGCTCCGGCTGGTCGATCAGTCGCGCATCAATGCGGAGACGGTGATGCCGCCCTACTATCGAGTGGGTGGCCTCACCAATGTCGCCGCCGACTATCGCGGGCGTCCGGCGCTCGACGCGCAGCAGATCGAGGACGTTGTCGCCTATCTGGCCGGGCTGAAGGAGTGACCATGCCGACGCGCAGGCAGATCATGCAAGCCGCCGCCGCTCTCGCGGGCGCTGCCCTCGTGCGCGCGCCGGAGGCCCGTGCCGCGACCCAGCTCGAGGACGCCATCGCCGAGAAGACGCGCGGCGCGGCCGTCGAGCGCGGGCGGGTCACGCTCGGCATTCCCCAGATCGCGGAGAACGGGCTTTCGGTCTTCACCACCGTCAGCGTCGAGAGCCCGATGACGGCGCAGGACCACGTCAAGGCGATCCACATTTTTTCGGAAAAGAACCCCATCGCCCACATTGCCAGCTTCCGGCTGGGCGCGCGGGCGGGGCGCGCAAAAGTCTCCACCAACATCCGGCTGGCCGCTTCGCAGCGCGTCACCGCCATCGCGGAAATGAGCGACGGGCGCTTCTATTCCGACGAGCGCAATGTCGTCGTCACCATCGCCGCCTGCATCGACGGAGGTTAGACATGGCGCTCGCACCCGCCCGCATATCGATGCCCGCCGAAGCCAAAAAGGGCGAGATCGTCGAGATCAAGGCGCTCGTCCGCCACGTCATGGAGACCGGCTACCGCACCGACAATCGCGGCCAGCCGATCCCGCGCGACATCATCAAGAGCTTCACCGTCACCTATGCGGGCGAGGAGGTCTTTGGCATGGAGCTGAACCCGGGCGTCTCCGCCAACCCCTATGTGATCTTCACGACCGTCGCGACCGAAACCGGCGAACTCGTCTTCACCTGGACCGACCAGAAGGGCGCGGCGACGGTCGAGCGCAAGCTGCTGGCGGTCGTGGGATGAACGCATTCCGGGCGGCCATCGGCGCTGGGTGGCTCGCGGCGCTGACGGCGCTGTCCGTGGTCCCCGCGGGGGCGCAGGAGGTGCCGCGCGCGCCGGTCTCGGGCTCGGCCTTCCTGTCGCAGGAGCTGAAGGCCATGCAGGCGGACGCGTTCGCCAATCCCGGCGTGCTCTGGCTGGAGGAAGGCGAGCGGCTTTGGAGCGCGGTGGATGGTAAGGCGGGCAAATCCTGCCAGAGCTGCCATGGCGATGCAAAGCAAAGCATGAAGGGCGTCGCCGCGCGCTATCCCGCGTTCGATGCAGCTTCCGGCAAATTGCTCAACCTGGAGCTGCGGATCAATGATTGCCGGTCGCGCCGCATGGTCGCCGAGCCCTACCGCTACGAAACCAACGAGCTGCTGTCGCTGACCGCCTATATCGCGGCCCAATCGCGCGGGCGGCCCATGGCGGTCGACGTCACCGGTCCCGCCGCGCCCTATTTCGAGCGCGGCAAGGCGCTGTTCAGCCAGCGCCAGGGCCAGTTGAACCTGTCCTGCGCGCAGTGCCATGTCGACCGGGCCGGACAGCGATTGCGCGGCGATACGATCAGCCATGGCGTCGGCGTCGGCTATCCGGTCTACCGCATCGAGTGGCAAAGCGCCGGGTCGCTGCACCGGCGGCTGCGCGCCTGCGCCTTCGGCGTGCGCGCCGAGCAGGCCGATTCCGGCTCGCCCGATTATCTGAGCCTTGAACTTTATCTCGCCAAACGCGCGGAGGGCCTCGCCATCGACGCCCCCGCGATCCGGAAATAAACGCTGAACCGCAGAGGGCTGGAGGACGGCGATGAGCGCGACAAGACGGGACTTTCTCAAAGGCACGGCAATGCTCGGCGCGGGGCTGGCGACGGCCCGTCTGGCGACACCTGCCCTGGCGCAGGCCAAGCCGAAGGTCGTCATCATCGGCGGCGGCCCCGGCGGGCTGATCGTCCTGCGCGAGCTGGTCAATGCGGGCGCCAACGCCTTCGACATCACGCTGGTCGAGGCGCAGCGGCAATACACCACCTGCTTCTACTCCAACCTCTATCTCGGCGGATTCCAGCGCATCGAGACGCTGACCTTCGATTACGGAATCGTCGCCAAGCTGCCGGGCGTGACCGTCGCACACGACCTCGCCGCCACCGTCGACCGCCAGCGCCGCGAAGTCGTGCTGCAAGGCGGCGCGCGGCTGCCCTATGACCGGCTGGTCATGGCCCCCGGCATCGACCTCGATTACGGCTCGGTGCCCGGCTGGTCCGCCGCCGCCGAGGAGCGGATGCCGCACGCCTGGAAGGGCGGCGCGCAGACGCGGCTGCTGAAAAGCCAGATCGAGGCGGTGCCGGACGGCGGGTTGATCGTGATGATCGCGCCGCCCGCGCCTTATCGCTGCCCGCCCGGCCCCTATGAGCGCGCCTCGATGATGGCCTGGGCGCTGAAGACCGCCGGCAAGAGCAAGGCGCGCATCGTCATCCTCGACCCGAAGGAGCGGTTCTCCAAGCAGGGGCTGTTCCAGGCCGGCTGGGAGAAATACTATCCCGGCGTCATCGAGTGGCTGCCGCAATCGATCCATGGCGGCGTGCAGTCGGTCGATCCGGCGACGATGACCGTCGTCACCGGCTTCGAGACCTATGCGGGCGCGGCGCTCGTCAACGTCATCCCGCGCCAGACGGCGGGACGCATCGCCCGCGAGGCGGGTCTGACCAATGGCGACAATTATTGCCCGATCGACGCCTTCACCATGGCCTCGCGCATGGACCCGGCGGTCTTCGTCGTGGGCGATGCCTGCATCCCCGGCGACATGCCGAAATCCGCCTTCTCCGCCGCCAGCCAGGCGCGCGCCGCCGCCAGCGTCATCCGCGCCGAACTCACCGGCGGCGCCAAGCCCGCGCTGGAATTCGCCAATACCTGCTGGAGCCTGATCGCCGCCGATGACAGCGTGAAGATCGGCGGCGCCTACGCTCCGTCCGAGGCGAAGATCACCGAGCGCAGCGCCTTCCTGTCGAAGCCGGACGAAAGCGCGGAGGTCCGCCGCGACACCTACGCTGAGTCCGCCGCCTGGTATGGCGAGCTGACGGCCGCGATGTTCTTGTGAGCCCGCCCGGGTCGCGGCGGGACCGGCTAGAGAGGGGCAAACCCGTTAACTATAAATGAAAGCGCGGCAACGCTTGTTGCGGAGATGTTCTCCCTCATTTGCCCCGATCCTAATAAATGTTCTAACAATGTTGCGAGCATTTGCCGTTTCAACACATGATATTCGAAGGTATTCCGGCTCTATTTCCGGCACGGGTTGAATAATTGGAACATTCTTTCTGGACTTGATGTTTCCGTGGCAGCCGTGCGCGGCAATCGTCCCGCGAGCTGTCAAGCAATCCGCCCCAGGAGGAGCCACACCATGGTTGACGTTCACCCCGACACGCTGCGCGACCGCGGCGATCCCGACGCCGCGCGTTTCACGACCACAACCGCGGCCGACGATGCGCGCACGATGCTGCTCAACCGCCTCTCCTGGAGCGCGGTGCTGGGCGGCGTGGTGGTCGCGCTCGTGACCCAGCTCATTCTCAACATGTTCGGCATCGGCATCGGCGCGGCGACGCTCGATCCCTCGGGCGGCGCCGTCAACAATCCGTCCGTGACAAGCTTCTCGGTCGGAGCCGGGATCTGGTGGGCGCTGTCCGGCATCCTGGCGGCCCTTGCCGGCGGCTATACCGCGGGGCGCCTCGCCGGCCGGCCGCAAGAAGCCATTGCGGGCTGGCATGGCCTGACCGCCTGGGCCCTCACCACGCTGGTGATCTTCTACCTGCTCACCTCGAGCATCGGCGGCATCATCGGCGGCGCGTACAACACTCTTTCGAACGCCGTCGGCACAGCCGCCTCCACCGCCGGCGGCGCGGTTCAGAGCGCCGTTGCCGACGGAACCGATCCGTTCGCATCGATCGAGCGGACGGTCCGAGGCACGTCCGGCGGCGACGATCCGGGTGCGCTCCGCGACAACGCGATTGCAGCGATGCGGGCCGTCATAAGCGGCGACCCCGCCCAAGCGGGCGAAGCCCGCGAGCGCGCAACCCAGGCGCTCGCCCGCGCGCAGAACATCTCGGTCGAGCAGGCCCGCACGCAGGTCGCCCAATATGAGCAGCAATACAGGCAAGCGGTGGAAACCGCCAAGGCCAGGGCTGCCGAAGCCGCCGACGTAGCCGCTCATGCCGTGTCACGAGGCGCCCTGTTCGCGGCGATCTCCTTGGTTCTCGGCGCGATCGCGGCCTGGCTCGGCGGCCGGATGGGCGCGGTGGAATCGACCATCAGCCATCCGTTCGGCGCCCACAGGCAAGCCACCATTCCGGCGGATCGCAAGTAGCGGCTCAGGAAGCGGCGCGGCGGCAAGGCCACACGGCCCGACCGCCGCGCCACCGAGCCCTAGCCCCCCTGGCGCGCCAGGATCAGCTCCTCGACATCCCGCAGCCGGTCCTTGCCGAAGAAGATCTCATCATCCACGAAGACGGTCGGAATGCCGAAAGCGCCCCGCGCGACGGCGTTGTCGGTATTTTCGCGCAGCCGCGTCTTGACCTCGTCCTCGACGGCGCGGGCGAGCATCAGGTCCGCGTCGAAGCCGCTTTCCACGAGCGCTGCGCGGACGATCTCGGGATCGTCCATCTTCCTCTCGTCCTCCCACATGAAATGGAAACCGGCCTCAACATAGGCGGCCAGATTGCCGTCCATCTCGGCGGCGGTGGCAAGCCGCATCATCAGCACCGAATTGACCGGGAAATGCGGGTTGTGCTTGTAGGCGGCAAGCCCATGGCGCGCGATGAAGCGGCGCGTTTCGAGTTCCTCATAGGCGAGCTTGTTGCGGATGCCGGCGAACTGATACATCGGCGCCTTGTTGCCGGTCGACTTGAAGATGCCGCCGAGCAGCACCGGCCTGTAGGCGAATGTCTCGCCGGTCCGCGCCTCGATTTCGGGGATCACCTTATGGGCGAAATAGGCGTTCGGGCTGGCGAAATCGAAGAGGAAATCAACCTGCATCACCATGTCTCCGCAAAGGGCCTGAGATCGAGCTCGAAGGTCCAGGCGTCCCGCGCCTGATTGTGCATGTACCAATAGGCCTCGGCCACGGAGGCGGGGTCCATCAGCGCATCGGACGGCAGGGCGTCGACCGCCGCGTCGCCGCCGCGCGCCCGGATCCGCTCGCGCACGAAGGCGGTATCGACGCCCGCATCGATGACGAGATGGGCGACGTGGATGCCTTTGGGGCCGAGTTCGCGCGCCATGCTCTGCGCGGCCATCCTGAGCCCGGCCTTGGCGCTGGCGAAGGCCGCATAGCCCGAACCGCCGCGCAGGCTGGCCGTCGCGCCGGTGAAGAAGATCGAGCCTTTTCCGCGCGGCAGCATCAGCCGGGCGGCCTCGCGTCCGGTGAGGAAGCCGCTGTAACATGCCATTTCCCAGACCTTGCGGAAGACGCGCTCGGTGGTCTCCAGCAGCGGGAAATTAACGTTGCCGCCGATGTTGAAGATGACCGCTTCGAGCGGCGCGTGGGCCTCGGCTGCGGCGAGGAAGGCGGCGACATCCTCCTCCTTGCGCGCATCCATCCCGCGCGCGACGCAGACGCCGCCATGCGCTTCGATGGCCTGCTGCAAGGGCACCAGCTTGTCCGCCGTGCGGCGTCCGGCGAAGATCGCATAGCCTTCGATGGCGAACCGTTTGGCGATGGCCGCGCCGATGTAATCGCCCGCTCCGACTACGGCCACCGTCGCATTGCGCGCCTGTTTCTGGTCCGTCATGGCTGCGCTCCTTGAGTCCTCAGCCTACTGAAATGGCAGCGTTCGCCCGGATTGGAAAGAGCTGGGGCGGGATTGGATTGAATGGACCAATACAATGCTCTGACGAAATCCCCGCGAAGGCGGGGATCCAGTAATCCCGGAACCAGCCGTCGCGCTCTGCTCAACCTCAAATGCTGCGGCGTACTGGATCCCCGCCTTCGCTGGGATTGCGAAAAAACAACCCATTCATGCCCTCAAATCTCCAGCCACTCGCTGCGGATCTGGCGGTTGGCATCCAGCGCGGCGGGCGTGCCTTCAAACACCACCCGGCCATGGCCCATCACATAGACGCGGGCCGAGACCTTCATGGCAATGGTCAGCTTCTGCTCGACCAGCAGGATCGACACGCCCCGCCGCACGATCTCGTGCAGGAGATCGGCGACGCGCTGAGTCATCTGCGGCGACAATCCCTCGGTCGGCTCGTCGATCATGATGAAATCGGGGTCGCCCATGAGGGTCCGGCACATGGTCAGCATCTGCTGCTCGCCGCCGGACAAGACCGTCGCATCGACATCGGCACGGGCGCGCAGATTGGGGAAGAGCGCGAACATGTCCTCCATCGACCAGCGGCTGGCGGCAATGTCCTGCCCCGGCTTGATGCCGAGGATGAGGTTCTGCCGCGTCGTCAGCCCGGCGAAGATGTTGCGGTTCTCCGGCACGTAGCCGATGCCGAGCCGGGCGATGTCGTAGGATTTGCGCCCCGCGATCTCGGCGCCCTTGAACAGGATCGACCCCAGCGGCGGCACTTCGCCGATGATCGCCTTGCAGGTCGTCGAGCGCCCGACGCCGTTGCGGCCGAGCAGCGCGACGATCTCGCCCGCCCCGATGCGCATATCGACGCCGCGCAGGATGTGGCTCTTGCCGTAGTAAGCGTGCATGTCGTGGATTTCGAGCATCACTCCGCCGCCTCCAGCGCCGCGCCGAGATAGGCTTCCTGCACCTTCGCGTTGGCGCGCACCGCTTCCGGCGTGTCGCTGGCGACGATCTGGCCATAGACCAGCACGGAGATGCGGTCGGCGAGGTTGAAGACGACGCCCATATCGTGCTCAACCATGATGAGGGTCTTGCCCTCCGTCACCTGCCGGATCAGGGCGACGATGGCGTCGGTCTCGGAATGGCTCATGCCGGCGGTCGGCTCGTCGAGCATGATGACCTCGGCGCCGCCGGCGATGGTGATGCCGATTTCCAGCGCCCGCTGCTCGGCATAGGCGAGCAGGCCCGCCGGGACGTTGCGGCGCCCGGCGAGGTTGATGCGCTCGAGAATGTCGTCGGCGCGGGCGTTCAGCTCGGACTGGCCGGAGACGAGGTGCCAGAAGGAATAGCGGAGGCCCATCGGCCAGAGCAGCGCGCAGCGGACGTTTTCGAAGACGCTGAGCTGCGGGAAGATGTTGGTGATCTGAAAGGAGCGGCTGAGACCGCGCCGGTTGATCTCATAGGGCGGGCGCCCCTGGATCTCCTCGCCATGCAGGCGGATAGTGCCCTGCGTCGGGGCGAAGCGGCCGGTGATGAGGTTGAACAGGGTGGATTTGCCCGCGCCGTTCGGACCGATGATGGCATGGCGCTCGCCCGGCGCGACGCTGAGATCGACGCCGCAAATGATCTTCGCCTTGCCGAAGCTTTTGTGCACGCCGGTAAGTTCGACCGCCGGGATACTCATCGCCGCGCGCTCCCTTTTGCAGGCAGGTTCGCCGCATCCCAGGCGGCTTTCACGTCAGGTGCGAGCCGGTTGGCGAGGGCAAGGCAGATCAGCGCGACGCCGCCGGTCGCGAGCCAGGGCCAGACCGCATGGGTGTCGATGGTCAGCTTGAACAGGCGCATCGTGTTCTCGCCGACCGAGGCATGGCGGACATGAAACAGGATTTCGAGGAAACAGGCCGCCGCCAGGATCCCCGTCACGACGACGGCGGTCAGCTTCAGATAGGGCACGGTCAGCAGGCCGAGCTTGCCGTGCCGCCAGGCTGGGCCATGCATGGCCAGCACGCCGGTCAGGCCGCCGGGGAAGAACATCACCGCCAGCAGAAACAGGAGGCCGACATAGAGTTGCCAGAGGTCGGTTTGCAGGCTGAGCACCGATTGCAGCAGGGTGAACGCCACCGCACCGACGATCGGGCCGATGAAGAAGCCGACACCGCCGAGGAAGGTCACCAGCAGGATGACGCCGGAGGAGGTGAGGTTGAGGTTTTCCTCGGTCAGGATCTCGAAATTGATGGCGATGAGGGCGCCGGCGATCCCGGCGAAGAATCCCGCAGCGCAGAAGGACATGAAGCGGACGGTGCGCTGCGAATAGCCAAGGAATTCAGCGCGTTCCTCATTGTCGCGGACGGCGTTGGCCATGCGGCCGGCGGGCGTGCGGGTGAACAGATACATGGCAAGGGCCGAGAGGAACATCCAAGCGGCGATCAGGTAATAGACCTGCGTCTGCGACGCGAAATTGATGCCGAGGAAGGCGGGCGCTTCGGTGCGGTCGCCCTTGACCCCGGCCTCGCCGCCGAAGAATGAGACGATGATGATCGAGGAGGCCGCGACCAGTTCGCCGACGCCGAGCGAGATCATGGCGAAGACGGTGCCCGCGCGCCGCGTCGAGAAGGCGCCGACGATGATGGCGAAGATCAGCCCGAACAGCCCGCCGAACAGCGGCAGCAGCGGCAGGGGCACCAGCAGCGTGTTCATCACATGCACGGCGAAGAAGCCGCCGAGGCCCATATAGACGGCGTGGCCGAAGGACAGCATCCCGCCCTGGCCCAGCAGCATGTTGTAGCTCAGCGCGAAGATCACCGTGATCGCCATCTGGTTCATGACCGTGATGGCCGAACTGGAGCGGAAGACGAAGGGCAAGGCGAGCAAGAGCGCGAAGGCGATCAGCCAGGGCAGCGCCGCCCGCCATTGGCTTCCCGTCAGGGTGTCTTGCGGCTGGCGATCCGAGGTGGGGGCGATGGTCATAGCTCGCGCTTCCCGAACAGGCCCTGCGGGCGGATGGCGAGGACGAGCACCATGACGAAGTAAGGCAGGATCGGCCCGATCTGCGGCAAGGTCAGCGTCCACAGATCGCGGAAGACGCTGTCGGCGATGCGCAGCGGGCGGGTGAAGCCGAGCGCGGTCAGGATGTCGGCGAAGCGCAGATTGTAGGAGGCGGCAAAGGTTTGCAGCCAGCCGATCAGCAGCGAGGCGATCAGCGCCCCCCAGAGCGAGCCGAGCCCGCCGACCACGATAGTGACGAAGACGATCGAGCCGAGCAGGAAGGCCATGCCGGGGAAGGTGCCGAGCGCCGGTCCGGCAATGACGCCCGCCAGCCCCGCCAGCGCCGTGCCGACGCCGAACACGCCCATGAAGACCAGCGGCACATTATGGCCGAGATTCTGCACGGTTTCGGGATGGCTGAGCGCGGCCTGGATGACGAGGCCGATGCGCGTGCGGGTCAGGATGGTGAGCAGCACAAGGAAGATGCCGACCGCCACGAAGATCATGAACACCTTATAGGCGGGGAAGGCGTAGCCATGCAGATGGAACAGCGCGAAATGCAGCGAGTCCGGCTCCTGGAACGGTTTTTGGTCGCGTCCCCAGACGAAATTGACGAATTCCTCGATGACCAGCGCGAGGCCGAAAGTGAAGATCAGCTCGGGCACGTGGCCATATTTGTGGACGCGGCGCAGACCGTAGCGCTCGACCAGCGCGCCCGCTATGCCGACGATGATCGGGGCGATGACGAGGGCCGGCCAGAAGCCGATCGACTGGCTGATCTGGAAGCCGAAATAGGCGCCGAGCATGTAGAAGCTGGCATGGGCGAAATTCAAAACCCCCATCATCGAGAAGATGAGGGTCAGCCCGCTCGACAGCATGAACAGCAACAGCCCCATGACCAGGCCGTCGAACAGGGTGATGGCGATCAGTTCCATGGGTGCCTTGGCCGATGGTTTCGCTGAGAAAGCCCCCTCACCCACCCGCTTATCGGCGAAGAACGGGGCTTTTTGTTTTAGCCCTCTCCCCTTGAGGGAGAGGGCGGGGGCGTCAGCGACCGGGTGAGGGGGGCCGCTGGCACGGCGCCGCGATCAGTTCGCAGGCCGCTCCATCTTGCAGGTCGTCAGCGAATCCGCGCCCGCATTCGTCACCGTGTTCTCGACCAGCAGCCCATAGGCCGAATTGTCGAGCGGGAAGGTGATGCCCTCATCCGTGTGCACCTGGATGTGGATGTCCTGGATGGCCTGATGGTCGTCGGCGCGCATCTTGACCTTGCCTCCGAGCACGCCGTCGATCTCCAGCCCCTCCATCGCCTTGGCGACCGCGACGGCCTCCGTCGTACCGGCCTTCTCGATCGCCGATTTCAGCAACTGGATGGTGTTGGCGACGCGCGGCTGGACGACGTCATTATTGGGGTTCTTGGCCTTGAACGCCGTGATGTATTCGGCGCCGGATTTCGACGGCGGCGGATTGCCCTGCCCTTCGCTGACCACCCGGATGACGTTCTTGCCGTCCGCCCCGAACGTCTTGGTGATGCCGTTCGAGGCGGCGTAATAGGTGTAGATCGGCCCCTTATAGCCGGCGTCGATAATCGCCTTGCCGAGGCCGACCATGTCCGAGCCCCAATTGCCGGTGATGACCGCATTGGCGCCCGAGGCGATGATCTTGCGCGCATAGGGCGTAAAATCCTTCACCTTGCCGATCGGGTGCAGCTCATTGCCGACGATCTCGATTTCGGGCCGCTTCTTGGCAAGGTCGCGAACCGCGCCGTCCGCCACCGCCTTGCCGAAGGAATAATCCTGGCCGACGATATAGACCTTGGTGATGGCCTTGTTCTTCGCCATCACATCGGTCAGCGCGTCCATCTTGATGTCGGCATTGGCGTCGAGCCGGAAATGCCAGAAATTGCAGTTCTCGTTGGTCAGCGCCGGATCGACCGCCGAATAGTTGAGATAGATCACGCGCTTGTCGGGATTGCGCTCATTGTGCTTCTTGACCGCGTCCGTCAGCGCGTTGGCGACGCCCGAGCTGTTGCCCTGCACCACGAAGCGCACGCCCTCGTCGATGGCGGCCTGCAGCTTGATCAGCGTCTCTTTCGGGCTGACCTGATTGTCGAAGGGCACGATCTCGAAATTGCGCCCGCCGAGCACCCCGCCCTTCTCGTTGACCAGCCGCTCCGCCGCGAATTTGAACTCGGCGAGGCCGTTCTCGCCGGTCGTCGCGAAGGGGCCGGAGAGAGGATCGATGAAGCCGATTTTGATCGGGTCGGCGGCATGGGCGGAGGCGGCAAGTAACGGCAGGCAAAACACTCCCGCCGCCAGACTCCGCAGAGCAAGGCGCTGTTTCATTGTCTCTCTCCCTGGCGCCGGCTGTTGCCCCGGCTAAATTATTACCAATTTAGTTGACCCAAGGTCCTGGCGAAAATCAAGCCTTACCTTCGGGGAGGAGGGACAGTATTGCGGAGATATCAGTTTTGCTGAGCCGCTCCGTGATCGCCCGAATAGATGATTTGACAAACTACGGGTAGACCGTAGGATGATGATCCAAGCCCAATTCGAATGGGACGCCACCAAGACCGCCGAAAAGCTCGCCAAGCACGGCATCGGGTTTGAGACGGCCAGCGTGATTGTCCGTGACCCGTTCGCAGTCGAGTTCTGCGATGATCGGCCTGATTACGGCGAAGACCGCTATGTTATCAGCGGCCTGGTCGAACAGCGCTGCCTGTGCGTCGCCTATGCGCTTCGCGGTGAAGCGATCCGCTAGGGGAGCCGAACCTCGTGAGCAACGGCGATATGATGAAGAAAACCGCTGAGCGCGCGCGCGCATCCAAAGCCGATTGGGAGCGCTTCGACGCCATGACGGATGCCGAGCGGCGGATTGCGGCCGAGAGCGATCCCGATGCCCAGCCCCTCACGGATGCCGATTTCGCGCGGCTGAAGCGGACGCCGCCGGCGCGGATCATCCGGCGCGCTCTCGGGCTGAGCCAGGAGGAATTTGCCGCCAGATTTCATATTCCGATCGGCACCTTACGCGATTGGGAGCAAGGCCGCTCGGAGCCGGATCAGGCGGCCCGCGCCTATCTGACCGTCATTGCGCGCGCGCCGGACGCGGTCAGCAAGGCTCTGAAGCCGCTTGCGTGACGATCGAACATTCGCCTCAACCGCAGCCACAGGAGACCCCTCCCATATGGATGTAACGCAACTGGCCTTCAACACCGAAACCATGCTGGCAGGTCTGAGGCGTTGGGTTGAGAGCGAGAGCCCGACTTACGACGCGGCGGCCGTCAGCCGGATGGTCGGGGTGGCCGCCGCCGACCTGTGGGACATGGGCGCGCTGGTCGAGCCGCTGCCTGCCCCGCCCGGTCTCGGAGCCTGCGCGCGGGCGGCCTTTCCGCATCCGCGCGCCGGTGAGCCGGGCATCCTCATCATGGCGCATCTCGATACGGTGCACCCTATCGGCACGCTGGGCAGGCTGCCCTTCCGGCTGGATGGCGGGCGCTGCTACGGCCCTGGCATTCTCGATATGAAGGGCGGCGGCTTCATCGCGCTGCAGGCGGTGCACGCGCTCGCCAATGCGGGTGCCGCGACGCCCTTGCCGGTGCATGTACTGCTCACCTGCGACGAGGAAATCGGCAGTCCAGGCACGCGCGAGCTGATCCTGGCCGAGGCCAGCCGCCACAAAAATGTGCTGGTGCCCGAGCCGGCGAGCCAGGGCCACGGCGTCACCACCGGGCGCTACGCCATCGCGCGGTTCAAGCTGACGGCGACAGGCCGCGCCAGCCATGCGGGCGCGAGGCTCAAGGACGGGCGCTCGGCGATCCGGGAAATGGCGAAGCAGATCCTCGCCATCGAGGCGATGACCGGCGAGGATTGCACCTTCAGCGTCGGCGTCGTGCATGGCGGGCAGTGGGTGAATTGCGTCGCCACGGAATGCCGCGCCGAGGTGCTGAGCATGGCCAAGCGCCAGTCCGATCTCGACGCCGGCATCGAGCGGATGCTGGCGCTGAGCCATGGCGATGCGGACGGCGTCGGCTTTCAGGTCGAGCTGAGCGTGGTGCGCCCGGTCTGGGAGGCGGACGCGGCGACCATGCGGCTCTACGAGACGGCGCGGACGGTCGCGGCCTCGCTGGGGCTGGACTTGCCGCATGGCAGCTCGGGCGGCGGCTCAGACGGGAACTTCACCGGCGCGGCGGGCATTCCGACGCTCGATGGCCTCGGCCTGCGCGGTTCGGGCTATCATACGCTGAATGAGCATATCGAGGTGGCGAGCCTCGCCGAGCGCGGGCGGCTGATGGCGGGGCTGTTGCTGGCGCTGGAGTAGGCAGGGGGGGAATAATGCATTGCCTCGTCGTCCCGGACGCCGCGAAGCGGCGAGCCGGGACCCAATGGCCGACCCGCGCTCACTGCGGCAAGAGGAGATGCGAGTAGGCCCCGGCTCTCCGGCCGGGGCGACGAGTTTGGGGCGCCGCTAATAGAGCGAGGTGGGGATGCGCTCCCAGGGGATGAGGTGGTACGTGGCTATTGCGTAGACGGCGCCGAAGATGACGATGGAGAGCGCCGTCGCGCCGAGAGCTTTTCGCAGGATGTGATGCGTGACGGGGGCGCTGTCCGCCGTGCCGGGTTCGATGGCGCCGGCATCGGCCTGAGTGTGCACGCCGATGGGCAGCACGATGAAGAATGCCAGCCACCAGCAGATGAAATAGATGCCGAGCGCGATGGGCAGGCTCATTTGGGTCTCCGGCCTGCCCGCGGCAGGGTGCTAGGTCTTGCGCGAGGTGAGAGGAAAGCCCCCCTCACCCACCCGCCTGCGGCGGGAGCCCTCTCCCCGCAAGGGGTGAGGGCGAAGAACGAGACGCCGCTTTCTTTTGCCCTCTCCCCTCGAGGGAGAGGGCGGGCGCGAAGCGACCGGGTGAGGGGGAGATGCCGGACACTGCGTGTCGATCATCCCGCAACTGCCGGTTCAGTTAGACGTGAACCTTTCCGCAATTGGCGAAAGCGGGGAGCAAATCTTCAGAAATCGAACCTTGCTCCGGCCTCACCCCTCGCGGCGTACTGGATCCCCCGCTTTCGCGGGAACTGCGCTGAGAGAACCCGGGCGATCCGATCCTCTCCGTCTAAGCCTGCTCCAATTCCACCAGCGTGCCGCAGAAATCCTTCGGGTGCAGGAACAGCACCGGCTTGCCGTGCGCCCCGATCTTCGGAGTGCCGTCGCCGAGGATACGGGCGCCTTTCTCGACCAGCGAGCGCGCCGCCGCGCCTATGTCGTCCACCTCATAGCAGATATGGTGGATGCCGCCATTCGGATTGCGTTCCAGAAACTTCGCGATCGGCGACTCCGCGCCGAGCGGCTCCAGCAATTCGATCTTGGTATTCGGCAGCTCGATGAAAACCGTCGTTACGCCGTGATCCGGCTGCGGCACCGCATCGGACAGGACAGCGCCCAGCATGTCCCGGTAAGTCGCGCTGGCGGCGGTCAGGTCGGGCACGGCGATGGCGACATGGTTCAAACGTCCGATCATGGCGGCCACCTCCCGGTCGTCAGTCTCTAGCCGATTAAACTACAGAAACCATGACGCTGCATATCGGCTTCTTGCCCCAGGCATTGTTGATGGCGGCGCGCACCGACTTGCGCACGGCCTCGCCGACCAGCTCCGGGCTTTTCCGCCGCGCCCGCGGAATGCTCTGAATGGCCCCGAAGGCGGCCTTGATGGCGATCTCCTCGAAACTATCGCCGCCGGAATCGAGCTTGGGCACGCCCGACATCGACACTTGCGGCTCCGCCGCCATCTCGCCGGCCGCCGTCATCGTCACGGCGACCACGACGCTGCCGACAAAGCTCAGCTTGCGGCGCTGGCGGATGGAGTCCTCGTCGCCCGGAATGAGGATGCCGCCGTCGCGATAGATGCGGCCGACCGGCGCGTCATCGACGATCTCGGGCTCGCCGGGCAGCAGGCGCAGCATATTGCCGTTGCGCATCTGGCTGACGGCGGCGATGCCGCGCTCGCGGGCGAAGGTCACATGCGCCTCGAGATGACGGGACTCGCCATGCACGGGGACGACGGCTTTCGGGCGCAGCCAGTCATAGAGCTGGCCGACCTCGCCCCGGCGCGGATGGCCTGAGGTGTGGATCGGGCCGCCGGCCCATTCCGTCATCACCTCGACGCCCATGTCGGCGAGCTTGTTCTGGATGCGGATGATGCCGCTTTCATTGCCGGGAATGGCCCTTGCGGAAAAGATCACCAGATCGCCGCGGCTCAGCGTTACCTGCGGATGCTGGTTCTCGGCGACGCGGGCGAGCGCGGCGCGCGGCTCGCCCTGGCTGCCGGTCAAAAGGGCGACGACATTTTCCGGCGGCAGATGGCCGTAATCTTCCTCGTTCAGCGTCTTGACGCTCTCGGGCCACAGCCCGGTCTCGCGCGCCAGATCGACGATGCGGTGCATGGAGCGGCCGACCAGCACCAGATGGCGGTCGGCGGCTTCGGCGGCGTGGGCGATGTTCAAGAGCCGCGCGACGCTCGAGGCAAAGCTGGTGATCGCCACCCGGCCGCGCGCACGCTTGATGATCTGCGCCAGCGACAGCGCCACGTCCTTTTCGGACGCGGTGACGCCGTCGCTCAGAATGTTGGTGCTGTCGCTAACGACGACATCGACGCCCTCGTCGCCGAGCAGCCTCAGCTTCTTCTCGTCGGTCGGCGCGCCGAGGCCCGGATGGAGGTCGATCTTCCAATCGGCGGTGTGCAGCACGGTGCCGAGTTCGGTGCGGATGGCGACCGCGCTGGTCTCGGGGATGGAATGCGCCATGGTGACGAGATCGACGTCGAACGGGCCGATATTCAGCCGTCCGCCGAGCGGAATTTCATGCAGCGGCACGTCGTTGCGCCAGGGCGTCTCGTGCAGCTTCTCCTTCAGCATCGCCATGGTGAACTTGGTGCCGTAGACCGGCGCGCCGAGCCGCGGCCACATCTCGGCGACGGCGCCAAAATGGTCCTCATGGGCGTGGGTGATCAGGATGCCGACGAGATTGTTGCGCTCCTCCTCGATGAAACGCAGGTCGGGCAGCACGAGATCGACGCCCGGCTCGCGGTCGTCGGGGAAGGTGACGCCGAGATCGACCATCAGCCATTTGCGCCGCCGGGGCGTGCCGAGTCCGTAAAGATAGACGTTCATGCCGATCTCGCCCACCCCGCCAAGGGGGAGGAGGACCAGCTCGTTCTCATTGCCGCGCGCCGCCATTCAAGCCTCGATTCCAATGGCGACATCGCCCGCCGTGATGCGTTTCTCCTCGCCGCTGGCCAGTGCCAGCCGCAGCGCGCCGGCTTCGTCGATGCCGAGAAAGCTGCCTGTCAGCCGCGTGCCGCCGAGATTGACCGAGATCGGTCCGCCGAGCGGCTTGGCGCGTTCGAGCCAGGCCTCGCGGATTTCGTGAAAATTCTGGCCGTCGCGCCAGCGGGCGATCCACTCCGCCGTGGTCCAGGCGAGCGCCGCGAAGGTCTGCGCCGGGGTGGCGTCGATGCCGGCCGCCGCCAGCGAGGCGACCGCGCGGCCGAGATTGCCGGGCGCCTCGGCCAGGTTCAGGCCGGTGCCGATGACGATGGCCGCCGCGTCTGTCGCGGGGCTGGCGGCGCTCTCCAGCAGGATGCCGCCGAGCTTGCCGCCGTCCAAGAGGATGTCGTTCGGCCATTTCAGCCGCAGCGCGGGGCGCAGGCCGGAGCCCGCCGCGACCGCGCCGATAGCATCATAGGCGGCGACGCCCGCCAGCAGCGAAAGCTGCAAGGCGGTGACCAGCGGCACGCGCGGCCGGATCAGGAGGCTGGCGTAGAGATTGCCCTCGGGCGATGTCCAGCCCCGCCCGGAGCGCCCGCGCCCCGCGCCCTGCGCGCCGGCCCAGATCCAGACGCCGCCCGGATCGCCCTGCCCCGCCTGCCGCAGCGCTTCGGCATTGGTGCTATCGATCGTCTCATGGAAGACCAGCCTGTAGCCGGTCGGCAGATCGATGCCACCATGCGCCATGGCCCTGGCGCCCTAGAACAGCGACCTGGCGGCTGCCTCGGCGGCGGTCACCAGGAGATTGATGGGGATGAACAGGAACAGCGTGATGACGCCGGTGACGGCGAGCACGAAGCGCAGCTTGCCCGGCATCGGCTCGAAATTGGCGGCCGGTTCCTGGAAGTACATCTTCGAGATGATGGCGAGGTAATAGAAGGTGCTCACCACCGAAGTCAGCACGCCGAGCACGGCCAGCCAGAACAGCCCGGCCTGGATCGCGGCGGTGAAGACGAAATATTTGGCGAAGAAGCCGGCGAGCGGCGGAATGCCCGCCATCGAGAACAGCAGCATGGCCAGCATGAAGGCCAGCATCGGCTGGTGGCGCGACAGGCCGGACAGTTCTGCGATGTCCTCGACATGGCCGCCCTTGCGGCGCATGGCCAGGATGCAGGCGAAGGTGCCGAGCGTCATCACCACATAGATGGCGAGATAGATCATCACGCCCTTGACGCCTTCGGGCGTGCCCGCCGCGATGCCGACCAGCGCGTAGCCGACATGGCCGATCGAGGAATAGGCCATTAGGCGCTTGATGTTGGTCTGGCCGATGGCGGCGAAGGCGCCGAGCAGCATCGAGCCGACCGAGACCGCGATGACGATCTGCTTCCAGTCGGTGGCGACCGCCGGGAAGGCGTCCTCGACCAGCCGGATCAGCATGGCGAAGGCGGCGACCTTCGGCGCGGCGGCGAGGAAGGCGGTGACCGGCGTCGGCGCGCCCTGATAGACGTCCGGCGTCCACATATGGAAGGGCACGGCGGAGAGCTTGAAGGCGACGCCGCAGAGGATGAAGACGAGCCCGAAGACGAGGCCGATATTGCTGCCGGAGGTTTGCAGCACCGAGGCGATGCCGGCGAAGCTCATCGTGCCGGTGAAGCCGTAGACCAGCGAGCAGCCATAGAGCAGCAGCCCCGAGGACAGCGCGCCGAGCACGAAATATTTCAGCCCGGCTTCCGCCGAGAGCACGGAGTCGCGGCGGAAGGCGCAGAGGACATAGAGCGCGAGGCTTTGCAGCTCCAGCGCCATGTAGAGCGAGATCAGGTTGTTCGCCGAGGCCATCAGCATCATGCCGACGGTCGAGAGCAGCGCGATCACCGGGAATTCGAATTTCAGGATCTTGGCATCGCGCAGATAGTCGAAGGAGAGGATCAGCGCGAAGCCGGAGCCGCCGAGGATCAGGAGCTTCATGAAGCGGGCGAAATCATCGACGATGACGGCGCCGTCGAAAAGCTGCACCGCGCCGGGCGCCTGCATGAGCACCAGCGCGCCTGTGGCGGCGAGGATGAGGACGGCCAGCCAGCCGGGGACTTCGCTCTCCCGGTCGCCGCCGAAGACGCCGTACATGAGCAGCGCCATCGCGGCGAGGGCGAGGAAGATTTCCGGGAAGATCGGCGCGTAGATTGCGAGGGCCGGCGGCATTATTTCTCCTCCGCGGCGGCGAGCTGGGGCGGCATCGCGGCCGCCAGATCCTGCTTATAGTCCGCGATCAGCTTGTCGACCGCAACGGCGGTCACGTCCATTACCGGCTTGGGATAGATGCCGAAAAGCAGCGTCAGCAACACGAGCGGCGCCAAGACGGCGATCTCGCGCGCATCGAGATCGAGGATGCCGGCAAGGCTCGGCTTGTCCAGCTTGCCGAAGATCACCCGGCGATAAAGCCAGAGCGCATAGACTGCCGACAGGATCACGCCGCTGGTCGCGAACAGCGCCACCCAGGTGTTGATGCGGAACGCGCCCGTCAGCGAGAGGAACTCGCCGATGAAGCCGCTGGTGCCTGGCAGGCCGACATTGGCCATGGTGAACACCATGAAGCAGGCGGCATAGAGCGGCATCCGGTCGGCAAGGCCGCCATAGGCGGAAATCTCGCGCGTGTGCATGCGGTCGTAGATGACGCCGACGCAGAGGAACAGAGCCGCCGAGACGATGCCGTGGCTGAGCATCTGGAAGATGCCGCCCTGCACGCCCTGCGCCGTCAGCGTGAAGACGCCGAGCGTGACGAAGCCCATATGGGCGACGGAGGAATAGGCGATCAGCTTCTTGATGTCTTCCTGCGCGAAGGCGACCATCGACGTGTAGATGATGGCGACGACGCTCAGCACATAGACGAGCGGCGCGAGGTCCGCCGAGGCGAGCGGGAACATCGGGATCGAGAAGCGCAGGAAGCCGTAGCCGCCCATTTTCAGCAGCACACCGGCCAGGATGACGGAGCCGGCGGTCGGGGCTTCAACATGGGCGTCCGGCAGCCAGGTGTGAACCGGCCACATCGGCATCTTCACCGCGAAGGAGGCAAAGAACGCGACCCACAGCCAGGTCTGCATCTTCGGCGGGAAGTCGAAGGCGAGCAGCGTCGGGATGTCGGTGGTGCCAGCCTGCCAGTACATCGCCATGATGGCGAGCAGCATCAAGACCGAGCCGAGCAGCGTGTAGAGGAAGAATTTAAACGAGGCGTAGACGCGCCGCTTGCCGCCCCAGACGCCGATGATCAGGAACATCGGGATCAGGCCGCCTTCGAAGAACAGGTAGAACACGATCAGGTCCAGCGCGCAGAAGACGCCAATCATCAGCGTCTCCAGCACCAGGAAGGCGATCATATATTCCTTCACCCGGCTCTCGACCGACTGCCAGCTCGCCAGGATGCAGAGCGGCATCAGGAAGGTGGTCAGGATCACGAACAGCATCGAAATGCCGTCGACGCCGAGGTGGTAGGTGATGGTGCCGCCGATCCAGTCGCGCTTTTCGACGAACTGGAAGGCCGCCGTGGAGGCGTCGAAATCGCGCCAGATCAGCAGCGAAACGACGAAGGTGACGATGGTCGTCCACAGCGCGATATAGCGGGCGTTGCGGATGGCGGCGCCGTCATCGCCGCGCAGCACGAGGATGAAGAACGCGCCCACCAGGGGCAGGAAAATGATGGTCGAAAGGATCGGCCAGCCGGTCATGGGACTAATAGCCTTTCCAGAACTGCGCCCAGTAGACATAGGCGAAATAGGACACGATCAGCGCGATCCCGATCAGCATCACGAAAGCGTAGTGATAGACGAAGCCGGTTTGCAGCCGCACGACGCGATTGGTCACATCGATGACGCGGGCGGAGATGCCGTCCGGGCCGAGCCCGTCGATGATGCGGCCATCGCCGATCTTCCAGAGCTGGCGGGAGAGCCAGATATAGGGGCGGACGAAGATCAGGTCGTAGAGCTCGTCGATATACCACTTATTATAGAGGAAGGCGTGGATCGGCTTGAACGTCTTGATCAGAACCGCCGGGGTTGAGGGCACCGCGATATAGGAGAACCAGGCAACGACGAAGCCGGCGACCATCATCACGGTCGGGCTCCACACCACCCAGGCCGGGCTGTGATGCGCGTGTTCCAGAATGTGGTTGTCGGGGCCGGTGAACAGCGCGCCGCGCCAGAAATGGGCATAATCCTCGCCGACGAAATAATCCTTGCCGAGATAGCCCGCGAACAGCGCGCCCGCCGCCAAGACGAACAGCGGCACCAGCATCACCCAGGGCGATTCATGCGGGTGGACATGGTGCTCGTCATAGCGGGGCTTGCCGAAGAAGGCCATGAAGATCAGCCGCCAGGAATAGGCGCTGGTCAGGAAGGCCGCCGCCAACAGCAGCCAGAACGCCCAATTGGCGACTTCGGTCTCCCGCGCATAGGCAACCTCGATGATGGTGTCCTTGGAGAAATAGCCCGCCGTGAACGGGAAGCCCGTCAGCGCCAGCGTGCCGATCACCATCAGCGCGAAGGTCAGCGGGATGCTTTTGCGAAGCCCGCCCATATTGCGCAAATCCTGCTCGTCATGCAGCGCGTGGATCACCGAGCCGGCGCCGAGGAACAGCAGCGCCTTGAAGAAGGCGTGGGTGAAGAGGTGGAACATGCCGGCCGAATAGGCGCCGACGCCCATGGCGACGAACATGTAGCCGAGCTGCGAGCAGGTCGAATAGGCGATGACGCGCTTGATGTCGTTCTGGGCGATGCCGACCGTTGCGGCAAAGATCGCGGTCAGCGCGCCGATGCCGGTGACGACTTGCAGCGCGACCGGGGCGAGTTCGAACAGCGGCGACAGTCGCGCCACCATGAACACGCCCGCCGTCACCATGGTGGCGGCGTGGATCAGGGCGGAGACCGGGGTCGGGCCTTCCATGGCGTCGGGCAGCCAGGTGTGCAGCAGGAACTGCGCCGACTTGCCCATCGCGCCGACGAAAAGCAGCAGGCACAGCGTGGTCAGCGTGTCGAGCTGATAGCCGAGGAACTCCATGGTCTTGCCGACATGGTCGGGCGCGGAGGCAAAGATCGCATCGAACGAGATCGTGCCGAAGACCGTGAAGACGCCGAAAATGCCGAGCGCAAAGCCGAAATCGCCGACGCGGTTGACCACGAAGGCCTTGATCGCCGCCGCGTTGGCGGAGGGCTTGTGATACCAGAAGCCGATCAGCAGGTATGAAGCGAGGCCCACGCCCTCCCAGCCCATGAAGAGCTGGAGGAGATTGTCGGCGGTCACCAGCATCAGCATAGCGAAGGTGAACAGCGACAAATAGGCGAAGAAGCGCGGCTGGCTGTCGTCATGCGACATGTAGCCGATGGAGTAGATGTGGACGAGCGCCGAGACGGTGTTCACGACGACCAGCATCACCGCGGTCAGCGTGTCGATGCGCAGCGACCAGTTGGCTTGCAACTCGCCCGAGCGGACCCATTCCATGATCGGGATGCGGGCATCCTCGCCCGACAGGCCGACACGGTAGAAGGCAACCCAGGACAGGACAGCGCCGGTGGTCAGCAGCGCGCTGGTTATCAGCCCGGCCGGCCTGGCGCCAAGCCAGCGGCCGAACAGCCCGGCAATGAGCGCTCCGATCAGCGGCAGGAAAACGATCGCCGAATACATGCGGCCGCTAGCCTTTCATCAGATTGATGTCGTCGACCGCGATCGAGCCGCGATTGCGGTAATAGACGACGACGATGGCGAGCCCGATGGCCGCTTCCGCCGCCGCGACCGTGAGGATCAGCAGGGCGAAAATCTGGCCGGTGAGGTCGCCGAGGAAGGAGGAGAAGGCGACGAGATTGATGTTGACGGCGAGCAGCATCAGCTCGACCGACATCAGGATGACGATGACGTTCTTGCGGTTGAGAAAGATGCCGAAGACGCCGATCGTGAACAGGATGGCGGCAAGGCTCAGATAATGCGGCAGTCCGATTTCCATTGTTGCCTTCCGTCGCCGCTAGAGCGTCATCACTTTTTGCTTTCGAAATCCCCGCGCTGGCGGGGATCCAGTAATCACAAACTCGAAATTGGCGCTCTGCCCAACCTCGTATGCTGCGGCGTACTGGGTCCCCGCCTTCGCGGGGATTTCGTCTGAGGGTGGCATTGAACTCATCAATCCGCCTATATGCCCCGGCCGGTTTCGACCTTCTTGATCTCGATCGCGGTGCGGTCGCGCGCGACCTGATCGCCGATATTCTGGCGCTTCACGCCCTCGCGGTGACGCAGGGTTAGGACGATGGCGCCGATCATCGCGACGAGCAGCACGAGGCCCGACAACTCGAAGAAATAGACGTAGCGCGTATAGAGCACGCGGCCGATGGCCTCGGCATTGGTGACATCGCCCGGGATGCGCTCGCCAATCCGGAGCGCGCTCTCGGGCGCAATCGTCCAGGCGCTGACGACGAGCAGCAGCTCGGCCAGGAGGATTGCGCCGATCAGGCCGCCGACCGGCAGGTATTTCGCGTAGCCCGCGCGCAGCTCGGCGAAATCGACGTCGAGCATCATGACGACGAACAGGAACAGCACCGCCACGGCCCCGACATAGACGATCACCAGGATCATGGCGATGAACTCGGCGCCGAGCAGCACGAACAGACCCGCCGCGTTGAAGAACGCCAGGATCAGGAACAGCACGGCATGCACCGGATTGCGCACGGTGATGACCATGATCGCCGACGCAATGGTGACGACGGCGAAGATGTAGAAAAATGCGGTCGCGATGGACATGCTTTGCGTCTTACCTGCTTGCTGGCCGCCGCTCAAGCCCTTGAGCGGCGTGACACGTCATCATCATCTGCGCGGGCGGTCTGGCGCTGTTATTTCGCTTATCGCGCGCTACGTCAAACGCCGCGTCGCGATGGCGGCCGGAATGCTGCCGGGTTAACGGCCCGGCCCGCTCAGTTCAAGAATTTTATCGGCGCCCAAACCCTCCCGCCGCCGCCCCTCAGCGCGGCCTGTGGAAGATCCGGCCCCAGCGGATCGAGGTCGTCCCCGCCTCGTCATGCGAATAGAAGATCACCGAGGCGCGGCCGACAAGGTTTTCGTAAGGTATCAGGCCGACCTGGGCAAGTCTGGAATCGGTGGAATTGTCGCGATTGTCGCCCATCACGAAATAATGCCCGGCCGGGACTTTAAAAATCTCGGTATTGTCGAGCGGCGCGGTGTTCGACAATTCGAAGATCTCGTAGGACGCGCCGCCCGGCAGGGTCTCCCGGTAGCGCGTCAACGTGGCGTCCAGCTCATCGGGCGCGGCGGGGTGTTCGACGCGCTGGCGCGGCACCGGGCGGCCATTGAGCTGCAAGACGCCCTCCTTCATCGCGATCTCGTCGCCGGGGAGGCCGATCACCCGCTTGACGTAATCGACGCTGGTGTCGCGCGGCAGCCGGAAGATGACGATGTCGCCGCGCTTGGGGATGGCGCCCCAGATCCGGCCGGTGATCGGCACATGGAACGGGAAGGAGAACGGCCCGTAGCCATAGGCGAATTTGTTGGCGAAGAAATAATCGCCGACCAGCATCGTCGGCGCCATCGACAGGCTCGGGATGTTGAAGGGCTGGAAGCCGAGGCAGCGGAAGATGAACACCGTCAGGAACAGCAGCAGGATGAAGCAGACATTGACGATGCTTTTGATGATGCCGAATTCCTGCACCGCGCCGGTCATCCGCACCAGCAGGAACAGGCTCCAGACATTCAGCGCGCCGTCCAGCACCAGGATCTCCGGCCGCTGCCCGAATTCGAGCACGCGGTGCGCGTCGAAACTGAAGGCGGCCAATATGGCGAGGCTGAGCAGCAGCGACACCAGGAGCGGCACCTGCGACCAGGCAATCGCCATCCGCAATTCGCGCTGCGACGCCTTGCCGCCGAGCAGCCGCCCCGGCCAGGCCATGATCGCGGAATAGACGTAGACGCTGAGAATGCCGAGCAGCGGACCGGCTACGCCGACCAGCAGCAGCAGGGCCGGCAGCGAAATGCGGGCCGGGTTGAAGCTGCCGGTCGATTCGACCAGCGCATCGCCGACGCCGTAGACGCCGACCACCGCCGCCAGCAGCAGCACGACCGCCGTTCGCGGCTGGCGCACGATGCGCCGGATGGTGGCCTGTGGGTGGAGCCACAGCGTCAGCCACGGGCTGCGCGCCGACGCTACCGTGGCCCCAGAATGCTCAACCATATGCTGTCCCCGCCCCTTTCACGATACCGCCGGCGCTCAGCGGTAGGGCGCATCCAGCTCGAGATTCTTCGCCAGAAGCCGCTCCCAGCGGTCGCCATTGGCGAGCAGCTTTTCCTTGTCGTAGAGCAGCTCTTCGCGGGTCTCGGTGGCGAATTCGAAATTCGGCCCCTCGACGATGGCATCGACCGGACAGGCTTCCTGGCAATAGCCGCAATAGATGCATTTCACCATGTCGATGTCGTAGCGCGTGGTGCGCCGCGTGCCGTCATTGCGGCGAGGGCCGGCCTCGATGGTGATGGCCTGGGCGGGGCAGATCGCCTCGCACAGCTTGCAGGCGATGCAGCGCTCGGCCCCGTTCGGATAGCGGCGCAGCGCGTGCTCACCGCGAAAGCGCGGCGACAGCGGGCCCTTCTCGAAGGGATAGTTCACGGTCGCCTTGGGGCGGAAGAAATATTTCATGCCGAGCCAGAAGGCCGAGAAGAACTCGGCCAGCATGGCGGATTTGATCGATTGCGCAATTCGGGCCATTTTCGGCTTCCTGTCAGGGCGCGAGTTGGAAGATCTGCAGAACGCCCGCCACGATCACGACCATGGCCAGCGAGATCGGCAGGAAGACTTTCCAGCCCAGACGCATCAACTGGTCATAGCGGTAGCGCGGAACGATCGCCTTCACCATCGCGAACATGAAAAAGGCAAAGCAAACTTTTAACAGAAACCAGATCACCCCCGGCACCCAGGTGAAGGGCGCATAGTTCACCGGAGGCAGCCAGCCGCCGAGAAACAGCACGGTCATCAGGGCGCACATGGTGGTGATGGCCACATATTCGCCGAGCATGAACAGCAGATAGGGCGTCGAGGAATATTCGACCATGAAGCCGGCGACGAGCTCCGATTCGGCCTCAGGCAGGTCGAACGGCGGCCGGTTGGTCTCCGCCAGCGCCGAGACGAAGAAGATCACGAACATCGGGAACAGCGGCAGCCAGTACCAGCCGAGCGCGCCGTAAGCGGTGTCCTGCGCCTTGACGATCTCGCTGATGTTCAGCGAGCCGGCGCAGAGCAGCACGGTGATGATGACGAAGCCGATGGAGACCTCGTAGGAGACCATCTGCGCCGCCGAGCGCAGCGCGCCCAGGAACGGATATTTCGAGTTCGACGCCCAGCCGCCCATGATGACGCCGTAGACGCCGAGCGAGGAGATGGCGAAGATATAGAGGATGCCGACATTGATATTGGCGACCACCCAGCCGTCGTCGAGCGGGATCACCGCCCAGGCCGACAGCGCCAGCACGGCGGTCACGATGGGCGCCATCAGGAAGACGGTCTTGTCCGCGCCCGCCGGGATCACCGGCTCCTTCAGCACGAATTTCAAAAGGTCGGCGAAGCTTTGCAGCAGGCCGTAGGCGCCGACGACATTGGGGCCGCGCCGCATCTGCACTGCCGCCCAAATCTTGCGGTCGGCCAGCAGCAGATAGGCGACGACGAGCAGCACCGAGACCAGGAGGCCCAGGCTCTGCACCAAAATGATGGTCAGCGGGAAGCCGTATGAATTCCAGAACTCAACCATCGGTGCCGGTCGCTCCGTGATCGTCCTCGCGCGCCAGAGCGGAGAGTTCGCTCATGATGCTGGATGCCCGCGCGATGGGGTTGGTCTGATAGAAATCCTCAATGACCGCGCCGAAGGGGCGATCCTCGAAGGTGGTCTTGCCCGAGGCCAGCGCCGCGACATCGGCGATGTTACCGCGCGCGATGTCGTCCGAGGCGGCGAAATGCGGGTGCTCGGCATACAGCCTGGCGCGCAATTCGGCGAGGCTGTCGAAAGGCAGCTTGTGGCCCAGCCGCTCCGACAGGGCGCGGATGATGGTCCAATCCTCGCGCGCATCCCCCGGCGGGAAGACGGCGCGCTGCGCCATCTGCACCCGGCCCTCGGTGTTGACATAGGTGCCGTTTTTCTCGGTGTAGGCGGCGCCGGGCAGGATGATGTCGGCAAAGCGCGCTCCGCGATCGCCGTGGCTGCCCTGGTAGATGACGAAGGCATCGCCCGTCGCGCTCATGTCGAGTTCGTCGGCGCCGAGCAGATAGAGCAGCTCGATGTCGCCGTCGCGCGCGCCTTCCAGCATGGCGTCGAGCGCCAGCCCGCCCTCTTGCGGCACGAATCCGAGGTCGAGGCCGCCGACCCGGGCCGCCGCATCATGCAGGATGTTGAAGCCGTTCCAGCCCTCTTCCTCGCGCAGCATGCCGAGGTTCTTGGCCGCCTGCGCCGCGAGCGCGATGATCGCCGCGTTGTCCGGTCGCGCCAATGCGCCTTGACCGAGAATCAGCATCGGGCGCTTGGCGGCCTTCAGGACGTCGGCGAAAGGATGCTTGCCCGCCGCCACATCGGCGAGCGTCTGCGGGCCGGCGCCCAGATAGTCGTAATCATAGGTAAGGTCGCCCGGCTCGCCGATCAGCCCGATCTTCAGCCGGCCGCTGCGCCAGCCCTTCAGGATGCGCGAATTCAAAACCGCGGCCTCGCGGCGCGGATTGCTGCCGATCAGCAGCAGCGCGTCTGCCTCTTCCAGCCCGGCGATGGTGGAATTGAACAGATAGGTCGAGCGGCCCTTGGCGGGATCGAAGCTGGTGCCGTCCTGGCGGCTGTCCAGATGCGGCGAGCCGATCGCGGTGAACAGCGACTTCAGCGCGAACATCTCCTCGACCGCGACCAGATCGCCCGCGATGGCGCCGATCTTCGAGGGCCCCGCCGCCTCGAAGCGGTCGGCGATCTCGGCAAAGGCCTCGGCCCAGCTCGCCTCGCGCAGCTTGCCCTCGCGGCGGACATAGGGGCGGTCGAGCCGTCCCCGGCGCAGGCCGTCCCAGACGAAGCGGGCCTTGTCGGAAATCCACTCCTCGTTCACGCCGTCATGGTTGCGCGGCAGGATGCGCAGGATCTCGCGCCCGCGCGCGTCGAGCCGGATGTTCGAGCCGAGCCCGTCCATGACGTCGATCGATTCCGTCTTGCGCAGCTCCCAGGGACGCGCCTTGAACGCATAGGGCTTGGAGGTCAGCGCGCCGACCGGGCAGAGGTCGATGACATTGCCCGACAGCTCGGAGGTCATGCCGCGCTCGAGATAGGTGGTGATCTCCATGTCCTCGCCGCGCCCGATGGCGCCGAGCTCGGAGACGCCGGCGACCTCGGTCATGAAGCGGACGCAGCGCGTGCACTGGATACAGCGCGTCATGATGGTCTTGATCAGCGGGCCGATATTCTTGTCCTCGACGGCGCGCTTGTTCTCCTTGAAGCGCGAGCCGTCGGTGCCGTAGCCCATGGCCTGGTCCTGCAGGTCGCATTCGCCGCCCTGGTCGCAGATCGGACAGTCGAGCGGATGGTTGATGAGCAGGAACTCCATCACGCCTTCGCGCGCCTTCTTGACCACGGCGCTGTCGGTGCGCACCTGGGGCGGCGAGCCGTCGCGGCCGGGGCGCATGTCGTTGACCGCCATGTGGCAGGAGGCGACGGGCTTGGGCATCCCCACCACTTCGACGAGGCACATGCGGCAGTTGCCGGCGATCGACAGGCGCTCGTGATAGCAGAAGCGCGGGATTTCCTCGCCGGCCAGTTCGCACGCCTGCAACAGGTTGAGACCGTCCTCAACCTCGATGGGCTTGTCGTTGATGATCAGTTTTGGCATGGGCCGCTTATCTCTCAGATGCCAGTCCCCTGGCAACAGCTTGTATGTCGGGAATGATCGTCGGGCAATACCGGCGGAAGGACGCACCGTCCTTATTTGGCCGGGCCGTGCGGCGCTGGTCACGGGCGGGGCGCTACCCTGGGCTTTCTACACCATTTCGCGCAGTTCCGCCGAGGAAACGCGAGCGGCAACGCGGGCCCGGACCGCGTCGCCTCGGCCTTCGAACTCCTATCGTCCTCAGTCCCGCGCGACGAGGCGCAGGATCGTTCCCAGAATCGCCGCCGCAGCGCCGGCCCAGAGCACCGCCGGTTCATAGGGCGGCACCGCGAAGAGCAGCCCGTCCCGCGCGGGGCAAGTTCCCGGCAGATAAAGACAGTCGATCGCCGCCGCCGAGCGGTAGATATACAGCCACCAGAGCCAAGCCGCGGCCAGCAGCACAAGTCCCAGCGCCGTGAAAAAACGTCCAATTCTGCCCATGCTCCCACACTCCCCATCGAAAGACGCGCATTCGCCACCGCCGGACCTTGGTGCGCCCTTGGCAGCCGCACCAAATCCTCCCAACGGACAATGTGTTTCCTATGATTTTAAACCACTTCCGCCCGTTCGCAACCCTGGCTGTGGCGCGTGGGCCACGGCGCCCGATCCCAGCGTGATTCGCGCCACAGTCGGGCACGGACGCCTCAAAATCGGGCGGTCAAAGTCGCTTGGCCCAGCTTTTCGAAATCCCGCGAAAGCGGGTATCCAGTACGCCGCAGCGTAAATGGTTGGGCAGAAAACCAATTCAAGGTTGTGAATACTGGATCCCCGCCTTCGCGGGATGACGTCTGGGAGTGGATCGGGCGCAAGCCGAGCAGGTGGCGCCGGCAGTTCGGACTCTACTCCGCCGCGATCACCCTCGGGCCGCGCACAGGGGCCTTGCGCTCTTCCAGCCGTTCCTCGATGACATGGCGGAAATGCCGGATCAAACCCTGGATCGGCCAGGCGGCCGCATCGCCGAGGGCGCAGATGGTGTGGCCTTCGATCTGCTTGGAGACGTCGAGCAGCATGTCGATCTCGCGCGGCGCGGCCTCGCCCTTGACCATGCGCTCCAGCACGCGCCACATCCAGCCGGTGCCCTCGCGGCAGGGCGTGCACTGGCCGCAGCTCTCATGCTTGTAGAAATAGGCGATGCGGGCGATGGCCTTGATGATGTCGGTGGACTTGTCCATGACGATGACCGCCGCCGTGCCGAGGCCCGACTGCACGTCGCGCAGCGAGTCGAAATCCATCAGCAGATCCTGGCACATCGCGGCGGGCACGCAGGGCACCGAGGAGCCGCCGGGGATGACGGCCAGCAGATTGTCCCAGCCGCCGCGCACGCCGCCGGCATGCTTGTCGATCAGCTCGCGCAGCGGGATGCCCATTTCCTCTTCGACATTGCACGGCTCATTCACATGGCCGGAGATGCAGAAGAGCTTGGTTCCGGTATTGTTCGGCCGCCCGAGCGAGGCGAACCAGGGCGCGCCGCGCCGCAGAATATCGGGCACGACGGCGATGGATTCGACATTGTTGACGGTGGTCGGCGCGCCCCACAGGCCCGCATTGGCCGGGAATGGCGGTTTTAGGCGCGGCTGGCCCTTCTTGCCCTCGAGGCTTTCCAGCAGCGCGGTTTCCTCGCCGCAAATATAGGCGCCGGCGCCGTGCACCAGATAGACGTCGAAATCCCAGCCGTGGATGTTGCCCTTGCCGATCAGCTTGGCCTCGTAGGCCTCGTCGATGGCGGCCTGAAGGCGCTCGCGCTCGCGGATATATTCGCCGCGAATGTAGATGTAGCAGGCATGGGCGCGCATCGAAAAGCCGGCATAGAGGCAGCCCTCGATCAGGAGCTGCGGATCGTGCCGCATGATCTCGCGGTCCTTGCAGGTGCCCGGCTCGGACTCATCCGCATTGACGACGAGATAGGAGGGCCGCACGTCGTTCTTCGGCATGAACGACCATTTGAGGCCAGTCGGGAAGCCCGCGCCGCCACGTCCGCGCAGGCCCGACGCCTTCACTTCCTCGATGATCCAGTCCTGGCCTTTTTCGATAAAAGCCTTGGTGCCGTCCCAGGCGCCGCGCTTCTGCGCCGCTTTCAGCCGCCAGTCGAGCTGACCGTAGAGGTTCTTGAAGATGCGGTCCTTGTCGGTGAGCATGTCAGCGATCCGTATTGAGCGTACGCAGCCCGCTGGCGGGCGCGGAGAATTGGCGGTTGATCTGCGGACCCGGCTTGACCGCGACACCGGCCTTCAGCTTCTGCAGCAGGCTGGTGAAGATGTCCGGCGTCAGATCCTCGAAATAATCCTTGTTGATCTGCACCATCGGCGCGTTCACGCAGGCGCCCAGGCACTCGACTTCCATCCAGGAGAACAGCCCGTCGGCGGTGACTTTCTTTTCCGGCCCGATCATCTTCTGGCAGATCGCGCGCAGCTCTTCGGAGCCGCGCAGCATGCAAGGCGTCGTGCCGCAAAGCTGGATGAAATATTTGCCGACCGGCGACAGGTTGAACATGGTGTAGAAGGTCGCGATCTCGTACACCCTTATATAGGGCATGCCGAGCATCTCCGCCACGGCGCGGATCGCCGGTTCCGGCAGCCAGCCATCATGCTGTTCCTGGGCGCGCCACAGCAGCGGGATGACCGCCGCCGCCTGCCGGCCTTCGGGATATTTGGCGATCTGCTGCTGCGCCCATTTCAGGTTCTGGGCGTTGAATTCGAAACTCGCTGGCTGCTCGGGATCGAGACGGCGGACGGACATGGACCCACATTCCATTGCTATCGCGCTCGGGCTTGCTGCCTTCGCGCCGCATTCATCTGACTAGATGCGGAGACCGGACGAGCGCTCCGATTGCCGCAACCTCTTATCATCCCTCCCCCGCGTCAACTGGAAAGAAGGCCGTTCGCACCCACTCCGGCCTCCGGCGTCGGGATGCCCGGTGTTCGCCCGTCTTGCCGTATCCTCGCCGCTTCGTCCCCTCTCCCAGGGGAGAGGGACAGGGTGAGGGGTTCAGGCGTCGGTTATCTTGGTTCCGCTGATCAGCAGCGACTCTCTTATTCGCTCCAAAACGCCCGCTTCATTCGCCAGCACATCATTATTCCAAAACCGCAGCACACTGAAACCCGCCCCTTCCAGAAAGGCCGTCCGGGCCTCGTCGCTTCGGCTTTCCGCATGTTGGCCGCCGTCGAGTTCCAGGATCAACCTCGCATCATCACAAAGGAAATCCACGATGAAGCGATCAATCGGCACCTGTCGGGCAAATCTCGCACCGCAAAGCCGCCTGTTACGCAGCTTGGCCCAAAGCGCGCGCTCGGCATCAGTCTGGTCCCGGCGCAAGCGTCGGGCGGTCTTCGTTCCGAGGCGCACCAACCCCTCACCCAAACCCTCTCCCCAAGGGAGAGGGCTTCTTTGCGACAGCTCATCACTCAGCTTCGCTCAGGCCCGGCTTGCGGCAAGTGCGTAAAACTACCGATCGATCTCGCCGAACACGATGTCGAGCGAACCGAGGATGGCGGAGACGTCGGCGAGCATGTGGCCGCGATTCATGAAATCCATCGCCGCCAGATGCGGGTAGCCGGGAGCGCGGATCTTGCAGCGATAGGGCTTGTTGGTGCCGTCGGCGACGAGATAGACGCCGAATTCGCCCTTGGGCGCCTCCACGGCGGCGTAGACCTCGCCCTCGGGGACGTGGAAGCCCTCGGTGTAGAGCTTGAAATGGTGGATCAGCGCTTCCATCGAGCGTTTCATCTCGGCGCGGCGCGGCGGCGTGACCTTGTTGTTCGGGGCGAGCACCGGGCCGGGGCCTTCGGCATTCAGCCGCTCGATGCACTGCTTCATGATATGCACCGACTGGCGCATCTCTTCCATGCGGATCAGATAGCGGTCGAAACAGTCGCCGTTCTTGCCGACCGGGATGTCGAAATCCAGCTCGGCATAGCACTCATAAGGCTGGCTCTTGCGCAGGTCCCAGGCGCCGCCGGAGCCGCGCACCATGACGCCGGAAAAGCCCCAGGCAAGGCAGTCCTTCAGCGCGACGACGCCGATATCGACATTGCGCTGCTTGAAGATGCGGTTGTCGGTGAGCAGGCTGTCGATGTCGGCGAGCACCACCGGGAAAGTCTCGCACCACGCGGCAATGTCGTCGATCAGCGCTTGCGGCAGGTCCTGGTGGACGCCGCCGGGTCGGAAATAATTGGCGTGCAGGCGCGAGCCCGAGGCGCGCTCGTAGAACACCATCAGCTTTTCGCGCTCCTCAAAACCCCAGAGCGGCGGGGTGAGCGCGCCGACGTCGAGCGCCTGCGTGGTGACGTTGAGCAGATGGTTGAGGATGCGGCCGATTTCGCAATAGAGCACGCGGATGAGCTGGCCGCGCCGGGGCACCTCGATCTCGAGCAGTTTTTCGATGGCGAGGCAGAAGGCGTGCTCCTGATTCATCGGCGCGACGTAATCGAGCCGGTCGAAATAGGGGATCGCCTGGAGATAGGTCTTGTATTCGATCAGCTTTTCGGTGCCGCGATGCAAAAGGCCGATATGAGGATCGACGCGCTCGACGACTTCGCCGTCCAGTTCCAGCACGAGGCGCAGAACGCCATGCGCCGCCGGATGCTGCGGCCCGAAATTGATGGTGAAATTGCGCAATTCGACGCCGGTATCGGCCGGCGCCCCTTGCGTCTCCTCGATCACCACGGGCTTTTCGGCGGTATCCACCGCGCTTCCGTCAGCCATTATCACTACCCATCACCCACGCACTTAGCATTATAGTGCGCGGACCTTTTCTTTTTTAAGAGAACTATCGTCAATGCAAAAAACGATAGAGCTGCAATTGCGAGATTGATAACGCTCGCCGCGAAATCCATCACCCGGCCGCCTTCGCCTGCTTTTCCGCGATCTTGGCGTCGAACTTGTCCCGGTTGACGATGAACCGCGCGTGATAGCCCTCGCCGATCATCTCGACGCCGTCATGCGCCATCACCTGGAACCATACCCGCCGCCCGTCGACCTCGGTCACTTCGGCCTCGACCGTCACCGTGAAACCCGCCGGGGTCGCCGCATCATGCGAGACATCGACATGCACGCCGACGCTCCCCTCGCCCTCATCGAGGTGCGGGGCGAGCGCGTGCATGCAGGTCAGCTCCATCAGCGCGACCATGAAGCCGGTGGCGAACACCGCCGGCATGTCCTGCATCTCGGGCGAATCGCTAAACAGATGCGGCACGGTCTTCTCGACCGGCACGACATAGGAGTAGCGCGCCTTGATGCCAGGCTGCAGCGTGGATTTCATCTCTTGGCCTGGTCCTCGTCGAACTCGTCGTCGTCCCACTCGCGGTCTTCCGGGCCGACATAATTGTCCTCGACATCACCGGCCGTCACCGGCTTGCCGATCACGGTCTGGATCATGGCGGCGATGGCGGCCGTCGATTTGCCTGCTTCCTGCAGCATCTCGATCTCGTCGCTGGCCATCGCGATCACGTCGGCAAGGTCGAACGTCTCTTCCTTGGCGCCGGCGGCCTCGCGGAGCGCCTTCTGCACGGCAAGGGCTTCGGCCAATGTAAAAATCGCCTCGGTCGTCATTCTGGGCGTCTCCCTCAAGCGCTAGGAGTTGGAAGCTTTTTCATCGCCGGGAAGGTTGTATTCGGCGCCTTCCCAGGGGCTGAGAAAATCGAAATTGCGGAATTCCTGCGGCAGTTTCACGGGCTCGTAGATGACCCGCTTCTGCTCTTCGCTATAGCGCACTTCAACGAAGCCGGTCAGCGGGAAATCCTTGCGCAAAGGATGCCCCTGGAAGCCATAGTCGGTGAGGATGCGGCGCAGGTCGGGATGACCGGAAAACAGGATGCCGTAGAGGTCGAACGCCTCGCGCTCATACCAGTTGGCGGCCGGATAGATGGAGACGGCGCTCGGCACCGGCATGGAATCGTCGGTCTGCAATTTGAGCCGGATGCGGTGATTGAGCTGCGGGCTGAGCAGATGATAGACGACATCGAAGCGCAAGGGGCGGCCGGGATAATCGACGCCGCAAATGTCCATGAGCTGGGTGAACAGGCAGCGCGGATCGTCGCGCAGATAGCGCAGGACATTGGCGATCTGGTCGCGCGCGACGCTCAGCGTCAGCTCGCCATGCGCGATATGCCAGCTCTCGATGGCCTGGCTGTGAGCCTGCGCCAGCGCGGCGCCGAGTTCCTTGAGCTTTTCTTCCATCTATTCGTAACTCTCTCTCAAGCCCAGCCTTCTGCCTGCGAACCAGTAAGCCAATAACAAAGCCAAGTTCAAAAAGCCAAAAACAGCGAACAAACCCAATGCGGCAATGCCATGAAGCGGACCATAGACGAGACGCTCAAAACTATCCCAGGTACAGCCTATCCAACATGACCATAAAGCAGCCCAAACAAGTGCAAATAGGAACACAACCCCAAATATTGAAGAAACGACAAGACCCAGAGTCAGCATTACGTCATATTTATACAGGAAGAAGTAATAAGCGGAACCCATCCAAACCGCCGCGAGTGCTCCCATCTTGAAGAGCTCCGAGCTGGCCCCGTCGGACACGGTCGACAGGAACGGCAGGGTCAACAACGCGGCTGTGAAATGATGGCACACCGTATAGGCGGACCTTGCCATTACTTCCCCCCATGGCAAACTTACCGCTCGATCGTACCCGTCCGCCTGATCTTCTTCTGCAGCAGCATGACGCCGTAAACCAAAGCTTCGGCGCTCGGCGGGCAGCCGGGCACATAGATGTCGACGGGCACCACCCGGTCGCAGCCGCGCACCACCGAATAGGAATAGTGGTAATAGCCGCCGCCATTGGCGCAGGAGCCCATCGAGATCACGTAGCGCGGCTCGGCCATCTGGTCGTAGACCTTGCGGATCGCGGGCGCCATCTTGTTGCACAGCGTGCCGGCGACGATCATCACATCGGACTGGCGGGGGCTGGCGCGCGGCGCGAAGCCGAAGCGCTCCAGGTCATAGCGCGGCATCGAGGCCTGGATCATTTCCACGGCGCAGCAGGCCAAGCCGAAGGTCATCCACATCAACGACCCGGTGCGCGCCCATTGGATCAAATCGTCGGCCGAAGTGACGAGGAAGCCGCGATCGGCCAGCTCGCCCGTGACGTCGGCGAAGAACGGATCGTTGCGCGGCGCGCCGGCGCCTGCCACCGGAGCAATCGGACGACCGCCCGCATCGCGCAAGGGTCCGCCTGCCTCTTTCGGGTTCGTGATCAATCCCATTCGAGCGCACCTTTCCGCCACTCATAGACAAAGCCGATGGTCAGCACGCCGAGGAAGCCCATCATCGACCAGAAGCCGAACAAACCCGCCTCCTTGAACGAAATCGCCCAGGGGAAAAGGAAGGCGACTTCCAGATCGAAAATGATGAACAGGATCGACACCAGATAGAAGCGGATGTCGAATTTCATCCGCGCATCGTCGAAGGCGGGAAAGCCGCATTCATAGGCGGAGACCTTTTCCGAATCCGGATGGTTCGGCGCGATCAGGAACGGCGCGGCCAGGAGGGCCAGGCCGATGAACATCGCCACGCCGAAAAAGATCACCAAGGGCAGATAGTCCGCGAGAAGGAGATTCATGGTCCACCGCGTTCCAGCCGAGCGTTCCCGCACCTTCGCGGCCGCAACCGGCTTCAAATCTCATTGGCTAGGGCTTAACCGAGAGCGCCTGGAGGCGCAAGTGCCGCTTTCGCCTTTCCTGAAGGCGAAGATAGACCCGCCGGCCCGATTATCCAATGCGCCATAACGCGCGGGCGTCGGCGGGCGCGGCGAGGTTGACATGCAGCGCCTTCAGCATCGCGGCCGTGGCGCCGATCAGCTCGGCATTGCTTTGGGCGACTTCACCGCTGGCGAGGTAGAAATTGTTCTCGAAACCCGCCCGCACATGGCCGCCGAGCAGCGCGGCAAGCGCGGCGCAGCGCCCTTCATTCGGCCCGAAGGCGCAGACCATCCAATCGCGGAAGGGCAGCGTCTCGACGCCGAGAAAGCCGAGCAGGTCGACGGGATTGCTGCGCTGGTCGGCGCTGTAGCGGCCGAGCACGAACAGCACCGAGAGCGCCGAGGCATCGACGTCGCCCTGCCGCGCCCAAGCCAGCAGCCGGTTCAGGTCCGCCCGGTCATAGAGGATGATTTGCGGCGCGATGCGCTCCTTGCGCATCCATCCAAGCAGCGCCGCGAATTCGGCGGCGTCGCACTCCTCCGGCGCGATTTCCCGCAAGGCGAGCGACACGGCTTCCGGGCGCACGGCTTTCAGCGCCTCGATTTGCGCCTCGCGGCCGAAAATGCCGCCGGATTCGGTCGTCATCTGCAGCACCATTTCGGGGCCGACAATGGGACGCAGCTTATCGAACAGTTCCGCATAGGCATCCGCGTCCAGGCTGTGGCGGCCGTCGCGGTCGCGCACATGCAGATGCAGCACGCTGGCGCCCGCGTCGCGCCATTCGGCGGCCTCGCGGAGAATCTCGTCGCGGGTCAGGGGGATGGCCGGATGGTCGGCCTTGCCGCGCCGGCTGCCATTCGGCGCCACGGCAAGGATGGTCCTGGCTTGTTCTTGCTTCTCGTTCGTGCCGCTCATTCCACCCGCCTTTGTTGTGCTTTCGGCAAGCTTACGGGCGTTGTCAGGCGGAATGGAAGAGTCTAAGTCTGTTTTTCGCTAATATTTTGCTCGAACCCCGTCAGCGAAGGCCCCGCCATGACCCGCATTCTGCATCGGAGCCTGGCGAATACGCCCCCGGCCGCCGTCTCCGCCAAGGGCGCGACCATCACCGACAGCGACGGCAAGGTCTATATCGACGCCTCCTCCGGCGCGGCAGTTTCCTGCCTCGGGCACAACCATCCCGAGGTGCTGGCGGCGATGCGGGCGCAGATGGAGAAGGTCGCTTACGCCCATACCAGCTTCTTCACCACCGACGTTGCCGAGGAATTGGCGGACGATCTCGTCGCCCATGCGCCCGCCGGCATCAGCCATGTCTATTTCGTCAGCGGCGGCTCGGAGGCGGTCGAGGCGGCGCTGAAGATGGCGAGGCAATATTTCGTCGAGACCGGCGAGCCGGAGCGGCGCTTCTTCATCGGCCGCAGGCAGAGCTATCACGGCAATACGCTCGGCGCGCTGGCGGTCGGCGGCAATGAATGGCGCAGGAAGCAATTCGCCCCGCTGCTGATCGAGACGCACCATGTCTCGGCCTCGTACGATTATCGCGGCCGCGCGCCCGGCGAGACGCCGGAGGCTTATGGCGAGCGGCTGGCGGCGGAGCTGGAGGCCAAGATCGCCGAGCTGGGGCCGAAAAATGTCATCGGCTTCATCGCCGAGACCGTCGGCGGCGCGACATCGGGGGCGCTGACGCCGGCGCCCGGCTATTTCGCCCGCATCCGCGAGATTTGCGACCGGCACGGCATATTGCTGATCCTCGACGAAGTGATGTGCGGCATGGGCCGGACCGGCACGCTGCACGCCTGCGAGCAGGAAGGCATCGCGCCGGACCTAATGACCATCGCGAAGGGGCTCGGCGGCGGCTTCGCCGCGATGGGGGCGACTTTGGTGTCGCGCAAGGTGATGGAGGCTTTTCTCGGCGGCTCGAAGCTGTTCCAGCATGGGCATACCTATCTGGGGCATCCGGTCGCCTGCGCCGCGGCGCTCGAAGTGCAGAAGATCATCCGGCGCGACAGGCTTTTGGACAATGTCCGCTGGACCGGCGGCGTGCTGTCGGAGCGATTGCAGGAGCGTTTTGGCAACCACCATCATATTGGCGATATCAGGGGGCGCGGCCTGTTCCAGGCCATCGAACTGGTCGCGGACCGGGCGACGAAAGCGCCGTTCGATCCGGGCTTGCGGCTGCACGCCAAGATCAAATCGGAAGCGATGGCGCGCGGCCTGATGGTCTACCCGATGGGCGGCACCATCGACGGCGTCCGCGGCGACCACGTGCTGATCGCCCCGCCTTTCATCGGCGATGACATGCTGATGGGCACCATCGTCGAGCGGCTGGGGGAGGCAGTCGACGCGGCGCTGTCAGGCCGCGATCATGGCCTCACTTGACAGGGGATTCAGAAGTCCGGCCACGAAGGCGTCGATGGCCTCGACATCGTCTGGCAGCTTCAGGTTCATCGACGTGCCGTTGCGTATCGTATCCAGCGTTTCGATGCGGCCTGAGGCGTCCGCCCGGATAAGCCGCGCCGGGGTCTTGGGTGTGGCGACGGCAATGCCGGTTGCGCGAAGCGCGTCGGTCCAATCGCCCAGCACACCGAATTCATCGGCGAACTTCAAGGCAACGCCGCTGCTGCGGGCACGCTGCAGCAAGGCGGTCGCAGTGGAAGGCAGATCACGGATGATTTTTGGATGAACTCTCAACTGCGTCGATCGCCCCGTTACCAGGAGCGGCGAAACGATGACCTGTTTGACTGAGCGTTCGGCCGCGAAATCGATGATATCGCAAATCGTCTGCCGATTTTGCGGCATGAGCGTCGTGGCGATGATCAGCCCGTCTCGCAAAATCTGCGAATGCATGACGGCCTCGATGCCGGCCTGTATGCGGGTAAATGCTCCCTCGCGCCGCCTGATTAAATCGTGCCCCGGACCAATAGCGTCCAAACTTACAAGTATCTTCAAATTATCAAATTGTTCGAGATCTAGAACATATCTTTCAAGATCATATCCGTTTGTGATCAAAGCGGTCGGAACTTTTGCCTTTGTCGCCCTGGCCAAGAATGCCTGGGTATAGGGCCAAGCTTTTGGCTGCAGCGGCTCGTCGCCAACGATCGCGGCACCGCCTAAAACGCCCGCCCGGGACACGCTATCCAGCAACCCGGTCAGGTGACGAGGTGTGAGCGTGGACGTTTCACTCCGCTCATCTCTTTGATTAACAAAGCAAAAAGGGCAATCCAGAGTGCATCCGCCGGGTAGCACGGCCGTAACGATAACCCCGCTCGGGGGGCAGTAATCATAGCTTGATAAGAAAGCTGTTAGAGCTGCTGCACCCATGCTAATCCCCGTCGTATTCATTTTTAATGAAGGTTAAACGCGCGCTGGCTGGGAAGAGCCAAGAATTCTTCGAAGGTCAATACTTTCCAGCCTGAAAGGGTTCCAGGCGACTCTCCAGCGGCAGATAACAATTTTTTTACAGGCTCGTCAAGGCCGGGAATTAACGAGCGTAAAGGTAGAAGCGGGTAACGTGCTGCAATCCACTTGCCTTCTTCTCGCCGCTCTGGAATACAGGTCAAGTAATACGTAATAGTTCCACCGTCAGAGGTGGCAGCCAAAAATTGATAGTCTTTCGCACCATGTATTCTCATTTGCTTGTGGATATACTTGTCCATCTGCAAAGCGGCAAGCCTGGCTGGGGATTGCGCCGGCAGGGAATCCGCCAAACGCGTCGGCATGATGAGATCCTCGGGCACCCTATAACCGGACGCGTCAAGTTCTTCGCGGCCCTCGGTTTTTACCAGGAATTTTACGGCATCAGAAAATTCCGCGCGCCCGATTTCCGGGTTGTTGCGAGCCAGCCGCTCGAAGGCGGCACGGTAGATGGCCTCACCGGTTGCCCGTTGGCGCGATCTGGCGTCGAGATAGGATAGTGCGAATGGCCTCATTAAATAGACGAAGCGGGGCCGTTTCTCCATGTTCCTGTGGCGAATAAACAATTCGAGCATGGAGAAGGAACTGAAGAAATGTTCTTCATCCCAACTATGGGCATGCGCCGTATCGACGGGGAAAAGAATGTCATGGCCTTTTTCGGCGTAATGGCGGCAGACCGCCTCCGAGGAATAGCCTGGCGCCGGAAGTATCGATATTTGATCTTGAGGCCTGCCATTAAAGCTGAAGATCTTGTCTAGAATATTCTCGCGGCACTTTTGGAATTGATCGCAATGCAGGGCGCAGCTCGCCGGACGCGTTTCCTCCCTGCGCAAGAGCGGGCAGACGCACAGCGTCTTGTCCATGTCATCTGTCCAATTCTCGAGCATCACCGTGAGTAAGGCCTGGGCTTTCCTGCGGTCGATCTGAGTCGTGCCGTTGATCCAGTTACGGAACGTCTTTTCGGCGATTGTGGTATGCCGATCCGCGTAGGCTCTCTCGAAAATACTCTTGTAACGGGCATCACCGCTTTGCCGGGATCGCTGGCGCCATACCAGTTGAAGGTCATGCAGCAGCGCGCCCGGAAACAGATCGTAGCGCGACGGCAACTCACCGGCGTTCTGTGCGAGATTTCGCATGATCTGCTCTAAATATGCGGCGCGACGTGATCTCGCCTCGGCAGGCGAAACCAGGTTCTCGTCCTGGTCAAAAGAATCGAATGGCACGGAAACTTGTCCGTCTATCACATATTACGAAACGCGCAATATGTCATTTTACGCGTCATGGGGCAAGGTCCATGGGTACCGGCCATGGCCGGTACTGGCCGCCAATGGCCGCCATTGGCCAGCTTTGCGCCGCTCAGGAGAAGCCTAGCCGTCCCCTCCCTGCCGCGACCGGCGCATTGCCGCTCTGCCTTTGCTGCCAGTTACGTCCACCCTACTATTATTATTACGATAAAACCGGATCGAGTGAGATCCGGAACGTGTTGCGGCCGCATAGTGAACCCGTGTGGCCAAGGATGGAGGAAATGGAAACGTCCAATTTCTTCAAGATATTTGGAATTCTGGGCGGACTTTGCACAATCGGCGCATTTTTACTGGAACTGAATCAGTATTTAGGGCAGACGAAGTCGCAGGAAAGCGTTGTTATTTCCCAAGTCACTTGCGACTGGACGCTTTATATCCCTGCCGTTACCCGTATCCGTAAGGAAACAGAGAAGCCGTCCAGCCGCTATTCGTGGCTCGGGGCTGATCCAAATTTCACATATTATTACGACTACCAAACAGACGATGTGATTTGCACCTTGCAGCGCAAACCGCTGACGCCGCAAGTTCACCCGTCCCGCTCGCAGGCCCCTGCCCGGCCACGCCAAGCGGATCGCAATCGGCAGGTCATCGTCTCTGGGTTACTTGCAATCATCCTGTTCTCGGCGATCGGCTTGAAGATCATCGGCATGATTCGGCGGGGAAGAGGCGGCGGGAAATAGCGCCCCGGCCGCCCGTCCGAGGCCTACTGACAAGCCGCCCGCATCCCTTGCGCGACGCCGGTCTCGTTCGCCGCGATCAGCAGGGCGCATTTCTCCGCCGTGTCGGCCGTGCCGTAATAGCGGGTGGTGCCCTGGGCGGCGGTGTCGTCCTTGGTGACTTTCAGCCCGGCGGCGGTGAAACAGGCCTCGGCACGCTTCACCATCGTCCCGATCAGAGCCAGCGCCGAGGCATTGCCCTCGGGCGCCTGGAAGGTGCAATCCGTATCGGACGGGCATTCGGCGCGCAGCGCGCTGCTCGAGGCATATTCCTTGCGCAGATCGGCAACACAGGCGGCCGGCGCGGCTTGCGCCATGACGCCCCCGGCGCCGAGCACCGCAGCCAGTGCGAAAGCGGCCGCCGCGCGGCCTGGATGCTTGAAAGGCGTGGCTGAAATCTTCACCGCATCTCCTCCTTGCCCGGCTCCCGCGCCGGGCGGTCTTGCTGTTGGATCAAGCGCCCCTGGCCGCAAAAGTTCCCCGGCACACGGCGCTTCCCGCAGGCGGACCAGCCTAGTTCAGGCTCCGGGCGGCATAGGGGCTGTCGAGGGAGAATGCCGGGATCATTACGTCAAAGGTCTCGCCGTCCTCGGCCTCCATCGTGTACCAGCCATGCATGATGCCGGACGGCGTGCGCAAAGGTGCGCCGCTTGTATAGCGGAAGCTCTCGCCCGGCTCGAGCGTCGGCTGCTCGCCGACCACGCCGGCGCCGCGCACCTCCTGCACCCGGCCGGCGGCGTCGGTGATGCGCCAGTAGCGCGACAGAAGCTGAACCCGGCTTTTGCCGTTATTGGTGATCTCGACCATATAGGCCCAGAAATAATGGTCGCGCAGGGGCGCGGAATCGTCCTCGAGAAAGCTCGGGACGACGCTGACCGTAATATCGTGCGTCGTGGCTTCGTAAGTCACCGGCCGTCTCCCGCCCCCGCAAGTCGCGCCTCAGACGGCGGCGCGGAAGGCTTGCTCCAGATCGCCCACCAGATCGGCGGCGTCCTCCAGGCCGACCGACAGGCGAAGCATGTTGTCGCCAATACCCATAGCGCCGCGCACCTCCGGCGTGAAGCGCTGATGTGTGGTTGTCGCCGGATGCGAGATCAGGCTTTTGGCATCGCCCAGATTGTTGGAGATTTTGATGATCTTCAGCGCATCGACGATGCGGAAGGCGGTCTGCTTGTCGCCCTTGACCGAGAAGGTCAGCAGCGTGCCGCCCGAGGCCATCTGCCTTGCCGCCAGTTCGCGCTGGGGGAAATCCTCGCGGCCAGGGTAAAGCACGCTCTCGATCTGCGGCCATTCCGCCATCGCATCGGCGAGCTTGGCCGCCGTGGCCGCCATGCGCTCGACCCGAAGGGGAAGCGTTTCCAGGCCCTTCAGCAGCACCCAGGCGTTGAACGGGCTGAGCGAGGGGCCGGTCTGGCGCAGATAGACCTTGAGGTAATCGTTAAGGAACTGCTCCGAGCACAGCACGACGCCGCCGAGACATCGCCCCTGGCCGTCAATGTGCTTGGTCGCGGAATAGACGACGATATCGGCGCCGAGCGTCAGCGGCTTTTGCAGGATGGGCGTGGCGAAGACATTGTCGATGATGAACAGCGCGCCGCAATCCTTGGCGATCGCCGAGACGGCGGCGATGTCGACCAGCTCCAGCGTCGGATTGGCCGGCGTCTCGCAGAAGAAGGCGCGGGTGTTGGGCCGGACCGCGGCGCGCCAGGCGCCCAGATCACGGCCATCGACCAGCGTGCAGGAGACGCCGAAGCGCGGCAGCAATTCCTCGATCACATAGCGGCAGGAGCCGAACAGCACCTGGCTTGCAACGACATGATCGCCCGCCTTCATATAGGCGAAGAAGGCCGCCGTCACCGCCGCCATGCCCGAGGCGGTCGAGCGCGCCACTTCCGACCCTTCGAGCAGGGCCATGCGCGTCTCGAACATGGTCAGCGTCGGGTTGGAATAGCGGGTATAGATGTAGCCTTCCTGGTCGCCCTTGAAGCGAAGTTCGGCATCGTGCGCGGTTTCGTAGACGAAGCCGGAATTCAGGAACAGCGCCTCGGAGGTCTCCCCGAAGGGGGTGCGGAGCGTGCCGCCATGCACCAGGGCGGTCGCCTGACCCCAGGATTTTTCGGGAGAATCGTCGCTATGCTGAGCCATGTGCTTGTCCTTCAATGCATAAACCGGCCTTGAACGCCGGGTCGGACAAGTCTCGACGCGGCCATTTAGCGAGTTATTTTACGTGGCTGCAAGCCGGCCGGCCAAATCACCACGGGTTGAAGTGGATTAAACAGGCACGGGGCTTGGCGTCAAGGCCCGTATGGGTATGATGCGCCACATGGAGAGACAGGACGAGATGAGCCGCGATGAAGGCGAGACAGGCGGCAACGCGCCGCAGATGCCGGACGGGCTGCTGCCGGCGCAGGCACTGCGCGGCCTGATCGCGGCCGGGCATATTTCCGCGCGCGAGCCGATTTCGGCGGGACAGGTTCAGCCGGCCAGCCTCGATTTGCGGCTCGGCGATGTCGCCTACCGGGTGCGCGCCAGTTTTCTGCCGACGGCGCGGATGAGCGTCGAGGCCAAGCTGTCCGCCTTCGGCCTGCACGAGATCAGCCTCGCGGGCGGCGCGGTGCTGGAAACGGGCTGCGTCTATGTCGTGCCGCTGCAGGAGCGGCTGTCGCTGCCTTCCGGCATTTCCGCCGCCGCCAATCCGAAGAGCTCGACCGGGCGGCTCGACGTGTTCACCCGGATCATCACCAGCACCGGGCCAGCCTTCGACCAGATCCCGGCGGGCTATGACGGGCCGCTCTATGCCGAGATTTGCCCGCAGACGTTCCCCGTGCTGGTCCGGCCCGGCACCATGCTGGCGCAGATCCGCTTCCGGCGCGGCGAGGCCGAGAACACCGACGCGCAGCTCGCCCAGCTCCACCGCGAGCAGCGGCTGATTTCCGGCGACACCGCCGATATCGCCGATGGCATCGCGCTGTCGGTCGACCTGTCGGGGGAGAGCGGCAGCGGCATTATCGGCTACCGGGCCAAGCGCCATACCGGCGTCGTCGACATGGACCTGCCGGGCGGCTTTCCCACCGAGGAGTTTTGGGAGCCGATCCATTCGCTGAAGGACCGGCGGCTGATCCTCGACCCGGACCAGTTCTACATCCTCGCCTCCAAGGAAGCGGTGCACGTGCCGCCGACCCACGCGGCGGAAATGGTGCCGTTCAACCCGCTGGTCGGCGAATTCCGGGTGCATTATGCCGGCTTCCTCGACCCCGGCTTCGGCCATGAGGCGGCGGGCGGCGCGGGCAGCCGGGTGGTGCTCGAGGTGCGCAGCCACAAGGTGCCGTTCATCCTCGAGGACGGGCAGATCGTCGGCCGGGTGATCTATGAGCAGCTCACCGAAATCCCCGACCAGATCTACGGCATGGGCATCGGCTCCAATTATCAGGCGCAAGGGCTGAAGCTTTCAAAGCATTTCCGCGACTGATGGGCCCGGTCGTACCGCTTTCGGCATTGGACAAGCCCGAGGAGGCCCTGGCCGGGATCGAGGCGATCTTCTTCGCCAGTGCCCTGACGCAGGACTTCGCCTCGGACGAGGCCAGGGCGAATTTCCGCGAATTGTGGCTGGGCCGGTATTTGCGGCATTTCCCGGCGGCGTGTTTCGTGGCGCTCGATCCGGCGGGCGCGGTCGCCGGATATCTCACCGGCGCGCCGGCGAGCAACGAGCCGCCGCTGCTGGGACCGGATTATTACGATGCCCTGCCCGCCGCGCTGATCGCGGCCTTTCCGGCGCATGTGCATGTGAATGTGCGCGGACATTGGCGCGGACGCGGCGTCGGCGCGGCGCTGGTCGAGGCGTTCCGGGCGCATTGCCGGGCGCGCGGGATTTCGGGTCTGCACGCGGTGACGGGCGCGGACACAAGGGCCGCGGCGTTTTTCAGCCGCTGCGGGCTGACGGAGCAGGCGCAGACGACATGGCGCGGAAGGCGGCTGGTGTTTTTGGGTGAAGAGCTCTCGGGCTAATTCTCAGCGCCCGACACACGCTCGGACGTAATCCCCGCGAAAGCGGGGACCCAGTACTCCGCAGCATTCGCGTTCGACTCAGAGATCTACCAACCATGCTGCCCTTCACTGGGTCCCCGCTCTCGCGGGGATGACGAAAAGGGTTCGGCCCCTAGCAAGCCCCGGCATGATCCTTGGCGACTCTGCTTCCCCGCCGCTCGCAATCATTGCCGTAGGTCTTGCCGTCGCAGCCGCAGACGGGGGCATATTCGCGCGTGCACATTTGCGGAATTTCGACGCAAGTGCCGGAAATATCCGCGCCCCGGCACAGGCCCGGCATCGGGTCGCAGTACAAGCCCTCGCGGCACTGAAACCCGGCAATGCCGCCGCACATCTCGCCGACGCCTGCCATCCGCCGCCCCTGCGCCTCGGCTGCGCCGCTCAGCGCCGCGAGCAGGAGGCCGGCGGCTACCGCAAGCTCACTCCGGCAGCGGAACGCCGGTCTCGCCGAAGGCCTTGGCTTGCCGGGCCGCAACCTCGTCCAGGTTGAAATCGTGAATGGTCTCGTTGAAAAGCTCATAAAAATTCATTTCCGCGTCGAGATGCAAAAACACGCCGCCGAGGCCGATCGCGGCGCGGTCCATGAAGACGAATTCGCGCGGCACCTTGACCGGGCCTTTCTCCTTCAGCCCCTTATGCACCAGAAACGCCTCGCGCCGTCCATATTGGCTCGGCGAGACGCCCTCGGCGATGCGGCGGGTGCGGTTATCCAATAGCGGGCCGTAGATGAACTTTGCCCAAAGGTTGAGGACGTCGATCAATTCGTTGGAGAGGCCGCGGAAGCCCCAGGTCTCGTAGGCGTGCACGATCAGGGCGCGGTCGTCGCGCAAGATGCCGTGATAGAGGTCGATGACGCCGCCGACGAAGCGCGGGGCAAAGGTGCGCACGCAGCCATAATCGAGCAAATTGATACCGGCGGCGCGGCCGTCCTCCTCGAAGATGCTGTAATTGCCCAGATGCGGGTCGCCGTGGATGACGCCGAAATGGCTGAACGGGTGCCACCAGGCGCGGAACATGGCGCGGGTGATCTGATTGCGCTCCTCCTGGCCGCGCGTCTTGTAGTCGAGCAGCCGGCCGCCTTCGAGCCAGTCCATGGTGAGCAGGCGCTTGGTCGACAGCTCCGGACGGATGCCGGGCACGCGGATCAGGGCGTCCTTGTCGAAAATCTGGCCGTAGAGCGACATGTGCCGGCCTTCGAGTTCGTAGTCCAGCTCCTCGCGCAGGCGGGCCGAGATCTCCGCCGCGATTTCCGAGGTGTCGATGGCAGGGTCCATGCGCTTGTGGATGGCGAGGACGAAGCCGAGCTGGTTGAGGTCGGCCTCGACGGCGGACTGCATGTCGGGATATTGCAGCTTGCAGGCCAGTTCCGCGCCGTCCGGCGCCCTGGCCTTATGCACCTGCCCGAGCGAGGCCGACGCGGCGGCTTCGCGCGAGAACTCGATGAAGCGGCTTTCCCAATCCGGGCCGAGTTCCGCCGCCATGCGCCGCTTGACGAAGACCCAGCCCATGGGCGGGGCGTGCATCTGCAGCTTGGCCAGTTCCTCGGCATATTCGGGCGGCAATGCATCGGGGATGGTGGAAAGGAGCTGCGCCACCTTCATCAGCGGCCCCTTGAGGCCGCCGAGCGCGCTCGCCAGGGCGGTCGCGTTCTTCTCCCGGTCGAGCGCAAGGCCGAGCACATAGCGCGTCGCCATCCCCGCCGCCACGCCCCCGACATTGGTGCCGACCTGCGCATAGCGCTGCAGGCGACGGCTCAGGCGGTTGGCTTCGTCGTCGCGCGGGGGGATGTTGTCGGTCATGGGTGGGTCAGCTCAGCCTCGGTTCATGCCGGAGATGGGGTTTTTCCCGCGCCGTTCCAAGCGGCAGCTTGGGGTGCCGCACCGCGCCGGACGAATAGCCGCGTGAGCACAGCCAACACATGGCCCCTCCCGTCGTCCCGGACACCGCGAAGCGGTGAGCCGGGACCCAATGGCTGATCCGCGATCGCTGCGGCAAGAGGATATGCGAGTGGGCCCCGGCTCTGACGGCCGGGGCGACGGATGAGAGGTCTTCGGAATTCGCAAAGATCTCTCGCGGGAAGGCTCCCGCGCAAGGCGAGAGTGACGGGCTGCGCGAAGCACAGCCGGACACCCCTCAGACAGCCGGCTCATCGTCGAAGGCCTCGAGCTCGTCGATCAGCCGCTCGACGACGCCGAGGCCCATCGCCCAGAAGCCGGGGTCGGTGGCGTCGAGGCCGAAGGGGGCCAATAGCTCCTTGTGGTGCTTGGTGCCACCCGCGCGCAGCATGTCGAGATAGCGCTCCTGAAAACCCTCGGCGCTTTTTTCGTAGACGGCATAGAGCGAGTTCACCAGGCAATCGCCGAAGGCATAGGCGTAGACATAGAAGGGCGAGTGGATAAAATGCGGCACATAGGTCCAATAGACCTCATAGCCCTCGCCGAGCCGTACCGCCGGCCCAAGGCTCTCGCCCTGCACCTCCAGCCAGATCTCGCCGAGCCGGTCTGCCGTCAGCTCGCCGTTCAGACGCTCGGTGTGCAATCGCCGCTCGAATTCGTAGAAGGCGATCTGGCGCACCACCGTGTTGATCTTGTCCTCGGCCTTCTGGGCGAGCAGCGCCTTCTTCTCGCGGCGGTCGGTGGTCTTGGCGAGGATCGACTGGAAGGTCAGCATCTCGCCGAAGACGCTCGCGGTCTCGGCCAGGGTCAATGGCGTATAGGCCATCAGCGGACCCTGCCCGTTGGCGAGCACCTGATGCACGCCGTGGCCGAGTTCATGGGCGAGCGTCATCACGTCGCGCGGCTTGCCCATGTAATTCATCATGACATAAGGATGCGCGCTCGGCACGGTCGGATGGGCGAAGGCGCCGGGCGCCTTGCCGGGACGGACGGGCGCGTCGATCCAGCGCTTGTCGAAGAATTTCTGCGCGATGCCGGCCATGTCGGGCGAGAACCGGGCATAGGCCGAGAGCACGGTGTCGCGCGCCTCGTCCCAGGAGATGGTCCGCTCGCTCTCCAGGCTGATCGGGGCGTTGCGGTCCCAGAATTCCAAATGCTCCTTGCCGAGCCAGCGGGCCTTCATCGCGTAATAGCGATGCGAAATGCGCGGATAGTTTTCGCGCACCGCGGTTAACAGCGCGTCAACCACCTCCGGCTCGACGTTGTTGGCGAGGTGGCGCGCGGCGGCGATGTCCTTGAAGCCGCGCCAGCGATGCGAAATCTCGCGGTCCTTCGACAAGATATTGGTAATCAGCGTGAACAGCGGCAGATTGGCCTTGAAAACGGAGGTCAGCGCGTCGGCGGCCTTATGGCGCTGCGCCTCGTCCGGGCTCATCAGCATGTTCAGCGTAGGCTCGAGCGGCTGGCTCTTGCCGTCGACCTCGAAGCGGAGTGAGGCCATGGTCTCGCTGAACAGGCGGCTCCAGCCGGCGCGGCCGGTCATTTCCTTCTCGTGCAGCAGCCGCTCCAGCTCGTCCGAAAGCTGATAGGGCTTCTCCTTGCGCACCTCTTCCAGCCATGGCCGGTAATGGACGAGCGGGGCTTCATCCATGATCCGCTCGAGCACGCTGTCGTCGATGCGGTTGATTTCCAGGCTCAGGAACAACAGCTTGGCGCCGATGGTGGTCAGCTTTTCCTGGATGTCGCCGAAGAATTTGGCCCGCGCGGGGTCGTCGACCTTGGTGACGTAGTTCAGATAGGCGAAGGAGCCGATACGGCCGAGCGTGTCCTGCAGCCGCTCGAAATCCTGCAGGCAGGCGAACAGGTTCTTGGCGCCGTCCTTGGCCGCCAATTCGGACAGCTTGCCCTGGTAGCGCGTGGCGAATGCGTCGGCCTCGGCGACGCCCTTTTCCAGATCGCGCTTCAATTCCGGCGAGTCCGTGCCCGGATAGAGATCGGCCAGATTCCAGCCCGGCATTTCGCTCGCGGCGGGCGCCGTTGCGCCTGCCGCCAGATCCTGGGCGGTGTTGCGGAAAAGATCGGAAAATCGGGAAAAAGGGCTCATGCCAGACCCGCTCTTTCTGGTTGTGACGCGCTTGGGCCTACCATGAGCATTCCGTCCGGCAAAGTCAAAGCGCCTTCGACCGGCTTCCACGGCGATGCACCGGAGGGAGGCGGAATAGGCCCCCGGCAACCATTTTTGCCTGCTTATGGAACATTCAGGCTGTTTTTACCCTTAGATGTCACAATCTTAAGTTGGTGCCTTGCGATTCTTCGCGAGCCCATGTGACATCGTACCGTCACGTCATATCGAGTACCCTGTGATGACCGACACCGTTCTGATCGTCGCAAACGATCCCGCCGAAAGTCAGAGGCTGGCCGAGACGATTTCCCGGATCGGGCTCGTCCCCCAGACCGTCGCCAAGCCCGCCTCCGTACTGGCCGGAGCGGGCGGCGCCCCGCCGGGCCTCGTCATTCTCGACCTGGATCTGCCGGAAATGGGCGGGTTGGCCCTGCTGGAGCAGATGCGGGATACGCTCGGCGTGCCCATCATCGTGCTGACCTCCGAGGACGGCGTCGAGGCGGCCCATGCCGCACTGGCGGCGGGAGCCGCCGATTTCATCCTGAAGCCGGCTACGCCGGAGCGGGTCGAGGCCTCCGTCCGCAATGCCCTGAAGATCAGCGCGCTGGAAGGCGAGCTTGCCCGGGTCCGCCGCAAGCTGGACGGGCGCCCGGCCTTCGACGATATCGTCGCCGTCTCCGCCGAAATGGTCCGGGCCGTTACGCTCGGCCGCCGCGCCGCCGATCTGGAACTGCCGATCCTGATCGAAGGCGAGCCCGGCACCGGCAAGGAGCTGATCGCGCGCGCCATCCACGCCGCCAGCGCCAGGGCGGACGGCCCGTTCGCGGTGCTGCGCTGCGCCGGCAATGCCAAGCGCCTGGAGGCCAGCGTCGAGGCGGAGGAGGTCGATCAGCTCGACCGCGCCTGGGAAGAGGCCAAGGGCGGCGTGCTGTTCATCGAGGAAATCAGCGAACTGCCCCTCGCCGCGCAGGAAGTCCTGGCCGAGCGCTTCACCTTGCCGGCCAAGGGCGAGGATGGGTCGAACGAAGTCCGCCTGATCGGCAGCAGCAGCAAGAACCTGATCGACCGCGTCAAAAAGGGGCAGTTCCGCGAGGATCTCTATTACCGCATCAACGTCTTCCCGATCTGGCTGCCTCCTTTGCGCGACCGCGGCGAGGATATCGGTCCGCTCGCCAAACATTTCCTCGCCCAGGTGGTCGCCGAGGTCGGCAAGCGCATCGATGAGATCGACGAAACCGCGCTCGTCCTGATGCGCGCCTATGTCTGGCCGGGCAATGTGCGCCAACTCGAAAACGCCATCTTCCGCGGCGTCGTCCTGGCCGACAGCGACCATCTGACCACCCAGGAATTCCCCCAGATCGCCGCGCAGGTCCCCGGTTTCCGGCCGGAAATCCCGGCCGCGCCGGTGATGCCCTCGATGCTGCGCTATGAAGGCCCGGCCATGATCGGCGGGCTGTCCTCCGGCACGCGCGCCATCACGCTCGCCCCGCTCACCAACGGCACCACCGTCGGCATCCCGGCGCTGACCGAGGAGGGCGAAATCCGCCGCCTCGAGGACATCGAGGCCGATCTGATCCGGCTGGCGCTCGGCCATTATCGCGGGCATATCACCGAGGTTGCCCGCCGTCTCGGCATCGGCCGCTCGACGCTCTACCGGAAGATGCGCGAGTTCGGTCTTGAAGTCCGTCACAATTAAGTGACGCACCCCCCGCGAGTCGGGATGCCCTTGCAAAACCGCTTTCGTTTGGCAGAAAATGTCTGCAAATGAAACTGGGTAGGCCGCAAAGCGTTAATGGTAAGCGTGCGGCTAGCTGGGATGAGGGGACTATGTTCGATTTTCGTCTGCCGCCGGCAATTGTGTTTGCCATCCTTGCAATAGGCGGAATGGCGCAGGCGGCCGAGCCCGACGCCCCCGACCATCTCATCAGCCGCATGGACGCCACCGTCATTACGCTGCAGAACCAGCTTGCGGGCACGGCGAAACGTAAGGTCGCGCTCGGCAAGGACGAGCTGAAGGAGCTGGCCGATTATTACCGCGACGGCGTTTCGCGCCTGCTCTGGGTGCGTGAAAAGGGGCTGATCGCCGACAAGGCCGCCGCGCTGCGCACCGTGTTCAAGCGTGCCGACGAGTTCGGCCTGGACTCCGCAGACTATGCCGTCGTCGACGGCTCGACCTTCGCCGGCTATCGCGGCTATCCGGCCGAATGGCTCGCCGATGCGGAGCTTCGGATGAGCACCGCCGCCGTCACCTACGCCACCCAAGCCCAGGCCGGCCGTGTCGCGCCGACCTCGATCGACCCCGAATTTCTCGACCTCAGCCCGGTCAAGCCGAACCCCAAGGCGGTGCTGACGGGCATTGCCGAATCCGGCAAATCGCTCGCGGCCAATCTGGAGAGCTACCACCCGACGCATGAGCAGTTCGGCCTGCTGAAGGCCAAGCTGGCGGAAGCCAGAGCCGCTGTCGGCGGCGGCGCCAGGGCCGTCAGGCTGCCCGACGGCCCCTCGCTCGGGCCGAACACCTATCACCCGCAAGTGGCCATTCTGCGCGAGCGCTTCGGCCTGCCGGTTCCGGCGAGCGCGCCGAAGGGCAATCCGTCGAACTATTATGACGATGCGCTGGCGGAAGCCGTGCGCGTGTTCCAGGAATCCAAGGGCCTGAAGGGCGACGGCGTCATCGGCAAGACCACCCGCGACGCGCTCAACGAAGGCACCATCGCCGTCAGCGTGAAAGCCATCATCGCCAATATGGAGCGCTGGCGCTGGGCGCCGCGCAATCTGGGCGAGCGCTATGTCTTCATCAACATCCCAGAATTCATGTTCCGCGTGGTGAACAAGGGCAAGGTCACCTATTCCGAGCGCATCGTCGCCGGCTCGCCGAAGCACATGACGCCAATCTTCTCCGACGAGATGGAAACGGTCGTGTTCAATCCCTATTGGCACGTGCCGAAATCGATCATCGTCAAGGAGATCATCCCGCAGATGCAGACCAATCCGGGCTATCTCGACCGCCAGAACATCGAGGTGATCTGGCTCGGCCAGCGCACCGTCGATCCCTATATGGTCGACTGGCAGGCGGTGAACCCGGACAAGCTGGCCCTGCGGCAGGTGCCCGGGCCCGGCAATGCGCTCGGCCAGGTCAAGTTCCTGTTCCCGAACCGGCATTCGGTCTACATGCACGACACGCCGACCAAGAACCTGTTCGACCAGCCGGTGCGCGCGTATAGCCATGGCTGCATGCGCGTGCGCAACCCGCTCGAATTCGCCAAGGTGCTGCTGGGCTGGAACGATGACCGCGTCCGGCGCACGCTCGACAGCGCCACCGACGAGCATGTGAAGCTCGACAAGAAGCTGCCGGTGCATGTGTCCTATTTCACCGCCTGGGTCGATCCCGCTGACGGCAAGCTGCATGGCTTTCGCGACGTCTATGGTCACGATGCCAGCGTGCGCGTGGCGCTGAAACTCGACTCGCCGAAGGTGCTGGCGTCGAAGCGTGACGATTTCGAGGCCGGAGAGCGCGGTTTGCAGAATTAGCGGCGGCCGCTCCGGATCTGGACGGCGGCTGAATTGCGGCAGCGGTGATAAACCCTGCCGCAGGACGCAAAAAACCCCTTTGACGACATAGGTTTTTCCACAGCTTGTTCATTTCGGGGGTTGCCATCTTTTGCCCCCATTTCCACAGATACTGTTTTTTAACCACAGGCCGACGAAAATCGAGCCGCGAACGGTGCGGTTAGGTTGATGCGGTGTATGTGGTGCTTTTTGGGTACAGAGGGATCGGACAAAGCCTTACGTCCGGTCATGAGGGGATTTTGGGCAAACTTCCAATCGGCCTTGGGCTGAGACGGCACGCTGTCGCGGCCTTTGCACTATTGACCTCGACGCTTGTCGCGGCTTTGACCACCGGCGCGTCGGCCGAGGACCGCGAGATCGCGTTCTATAATATCCACACCAAGGAAAACATCTCGGTCGTCTACAAGCGCGACGGCAAGTTCGTGCCGGAAGCCTTGCAGAAGCTCAACAGTTTCATGCGCGACTGGCGCCGCAACATCACCATCAAGATGGACCCGGAGCTGATCGACCTGATCTGGGAAATCCATCAGGAGCTTGGCTCGAAAAAGCCGGTCAGCCTGATTTGCGGCCACCGCTCCGAGGCCACCAACGAGGGCCTGCGCCGGACGCGCGGCGGACAGGCCAAGCACAGCATGCACATCCTCGGCAAAGCCGCCGACATCCAGTTTCCCGACGTATCCGCCAAGCAGCTCCGCAATTCCGCTTTGATCCGCGAGCGCGGCGGCGTCGGCTATTATCCGACCTCGGCCATCCCCTTCGTGCATGTCGACACCGGCCGCGTGCGGCATTGGCCGCGCATCCCGCGCCAGGAGCTTGCGCTGCTCTTCCCCTCGGGCAAGTCGCAGCATGTTCCGGCGGACGGACGCCCGATCACCAAGCGCGATTTCCAGATCGCCCTCGCCAATCTGCAGGAACGCGGCGGCGAATTGCCGATCGGCGTGCAGCGGGTTATGAATGGCGGCAAGCTGCCGCAACGCCCGATCCTGGCGAGCTATGCGCCGCCGGTCCCGGCCGCCGCTCCGGCGCCGCTCACGGTTGCCGCCGTCGCGCCGGCGGGCGAGCCGAAGAAGCCGGAAATGGTCTTCGCCAGCCTGACGCCGTCCTTCGGCGGCCTCGGCGGCAAGCCGGCGCCGCGTGAGGAGCCGCGCACGGTGCTGCAGGCGCGCACCCAGCAGACCGCCGCCCGCGCCGATGAGGATTTCAGCCGCGAATTCCTGCGGGGCGCCCCCGGCGAGACGGCAAGCGCGCCGTCCAACCTCGTCCCCGAAGACCAGATGGCCGCCGCGCCCGACTATGACGACGATCATCCGGACGAGCTGGATTACCAGCCCTTCCCGATCCTGCCCTTCATGTCGGATACGCCGATCGCATCGATGGACATGACCACGGGCGAGGCCTCCGCCGAGCTGACGCTGGCCAAGGTGCATGTGATGTTCACGGAATCGCGGGAGATGCTGCACGCGCAGTTCCAGCCGGGGCTGCAATATGCCCAGATGTACTGGGCGCAGCGCTTCCGGGGCACGGCGGTGAATACGGAGCTTCGCCGCGTCGCCCGCGACGACGGACCTGCCGAGCCGGTCAAGACCGCGCAGAACAATACGCAGCAGTCCGCCCGCAAATAAAACGCGCCCCGGCCGGATGGCCGGGCGCTCCCTAGATTCTACTGGCTGTCCAGACCGGCGATCATGCCGAGCGCATGCATATAGGTGGCGAGCAGCGCTTCCTGTTCCATGCGCTCATTGTCGGGCTGCTTGCGCATCCGCACGATGGCGCGGATGGCCTTGACGTCGAAGCCGGACGATTTGGCCTCGGCATAGACCTCGCGAATGTCCTCGCTCAGCGCGGCCTTCTCTTCCTCGAGGCGCTCGATGCGCTCGACGAAGGCGCGCAGGTGATCTTTCGCGCTGCCGGCGAGGCTCTGGTCGGGCGCTGACTCTTCAAGGACATCGGATATGGCCATTGGCATCTCCCCAAGCATTGAACATGACGCCGATTCGGCGGTTCGAGACTGGGGGCGAGGCTAAGAGCCAATCGGCTCCGCCTCAAGCCGGCCTGGGGTTTTATCCCTGTGGTGCAATTGCTTGCGGAAAAGAGGGATAAATCGCTGGGAGCGGGCGCTCAGTGATTCTTGCCGCCCGCCACCGCCTCGAAGCGCCCGAGCTGGGCCGGGGTGGCCTCAGGCTGGCTCAGCGCCTTCCATTCCTCATAGGGCATGCCGTAGACCATCTCGCGGGCGGCATCCTTCGACAGCTCGATGCCCTTTTCCAGCGCCGCTTCCTGATACCAGTTGGCGAGGCAGTTGCGGCAGAAGCCGGCCAGATTCATCAGGTCGATATTCTGCGCGTCGGGCCGCCCCTGCAGATGGGCGACGAGCCGGCGGAAGGCAGCCGCTTCCAGCTCGGTCTGGGTCCTGGGGTCGATTTGCGCATTGTCCATGCCATGCTCTCCTGCGGCCGGCGCCGCGCCGGGGGCGCGATCGGACCGCGAACCATAATAGCGGATTGCATGGAATGTGGCATCTGCCCGCGAATTGGCAAGGATGCGGGAAAGGATGGCGCTCAGCTTCTCGGCCCACTCGGCCTGCCCGGCTTCGTCCCGGATCAGGTCCTGGCGGACTTCGATCAGCGCATTGGCGAGCCCCCGCATCGTCCCGTGCTGGTACATGCAGTCGCCGCGCAGGGCGCCCGCATAGGGCTCGTTGTCGCCGACGACCAGCGACGGGTCCCCACGCAGACCGTTCAGCAGCGGAATGGCGAGCCGCGGATCCCGGTCCCAGAGCACGCCGGCATGCCAGGGACGCATCCAGCCGCGCCAGTTCTCTGTAAAACTGTGCACCGAGAAGATCACCGGCGGCTTGCCGGCCTCGATCATTGCGTCAATCAGCGCGTCGACGGCCCGGTGATAGGGACGGTAGAAGCTGTCCAGACGCTTTTCCCGCTCGGCCTGACTTATGCCTGCATTGCCGGGCACGATGGCGCCGTCGGAAATCTTCATGATCAGCGTCGGATCGTCCTCGCCGCGATTGGGGTCGATCAGCAGGCGCGAATAGCGCGTCATCACCGCCGGCGCACCCAGCATACGCGACATCAGCCGGGTTATCCCCGCCGCGCCCGGATCATAGGCGATATGCCTTTGAAGCTGCGCGGGCGCAACGCCCAGCGAGTCGTAGCCCGGCGGGAAGGAATTATCGGCATGATCGCAGAGCAGCAGAACGCCACTGGCCAGCGACCCTTGCAAAATAGTATATGGAGCATCGGCGGGAAGGGATGCCGCCGTGCCGCTCTTTGGCACCGTGTGAAGCATGAGGCTAGTATATAGAGATGCAGGTGAACGGCGCCTAGGTCGCGGTGTCACGTTTCCTGCGGATTTTCAAGGACGTTGGCTTTTTTGCACACGTAACCTTTTGGGTGGTTTAAAACTGCGCGAAAAGCCACATCGGGAGCACATGACACAGGCCGAGCACCGCAAGATTCTGATGTCGCTTTTCGATGCGGCCGTCGCGGCGGCGCAGCCAGCAATATGCCTGCCGCCGCATTTTCCGCCCACGCCGCAATCGGGCCGCCTGATCGTGATCGCCTGCGGCAAGGCCGGGGCATCGATGGCCCGCGCCGCCGAGACGCATTACGCCGAGGCGATCGCCGCCGGGCGCTTCACGGGATTGTGCGTGACGCGCAAGGGTTATGCGCAGCCGCTCGCGGCCTTCGAGCTGATGGAAGCCTCGCATCCCGTTCCGGACGACACCAGCGCGGCGGCCGCTTTGCGCGCGCTGGAACTGGCCGGAGAGGCGGGCGAAGGCGATCTGGTGCTGGCGCTGATTTCGGGAGGCGCTTCGGCGCTCTGGGCCGCGCCCGCCGAGGGCATCAGCCTCGCCGACAAGCAGGATTTGACGCGGGCGCTCTTGAAGGCCGGTGCGCCGATCGGGGCCATCAATTGCGTGCGCAAGCATCTGTCACGCATCAAGGGCGGACGGCTGGCGCGGGCGGCGATGCCGGCCCGGCTGGTGACGCTGGCCATATCCGACGTGCCGGGCGATGCGCCCGACACCATCGGCTCCGGCCCGACGGTGCCCGACAGCGCCACGCTCGCCGATGCGCGCGACATGCTCGCCAAATATAACGTGCGCCCTGCCCCGGCCATCGAGGCCGCGCTCGGCAATCCCGCGAACGAGACCCCCAAGCCCGGCGACGCCAGCTTCGCGGGAGCCGAATTCATCCTCACCGCCGCGCCGAAACATTCCTTGCGCGCCGCCGCCGATAAGGTCGCGGCGCTCGGCTACGAGCCTATACTGCTCGGCGATGCGCTGGAGGGCGAGGCGCGCGACGTCGCCCGCGACCATGCCGCCCTCGCGCTCGAGGCCAAGGCGAAAAGCCGACGCGTCGCCATCCTCTCGGGCGGCGAATTGACGGTGACCATCCAGGGTAACGGCAGAGGTGGCCCAAATCAGGAATACGCTCTGGCCCTCGCCATCGCGCTTGGCGGCGCGACCGGAATCCATGCGCTCGCGGCCGATACGGACGGCAGCGACGGCGGCTCTGGCAAGGCGGACGACCCCGCCGGTGCGATCATCGGTCCGGAAACGCTCGCGCGCGCCGCGAATAACGGGCACAATCCCGCGATATTTTTGATAAATAACGATTCCACGGGATTCTTCGAGATGTTAGACGACCTTATCCTGTGCGGGCCGACGCTCACCAACGTGAACGATTTGCGCGCCATCCTCGTTGACCCCGCGTGACGCGCGTTAACAAGACAACAACCATCCGTCAAACTCTTGGAATTGAGATGAAGAGACACAATTTCGGCCGCATCGTCCTGTTTCTCGGCTTCTTTGCTGCCTCGATCCTCGGTCTCGCCTTCCCTGCCTCAGCCGACCTGAAATTGTGCAATACCACGTCGAGCCGCGTCGGTGTCGCCATCGGCTACAAGGATGAACAGGGCTGGGTCAGCGAAGGCTGGTGGAATGTGGCGTCGCAAACCTGCGAGGTGCTGCTGAAGGGGACGCTGGTCGCGCGCTACTACTATATTCACGCGCTGGATTACGATCGCGGCGGCGAATGGGGCGGCAAGGCCTTCATGTGTACGGGCGACAAGGCGTTCACGATCCGGGGCGTACAGGACTGCCCGTCGCGCAATGCCAAGCGCTCGGGATTTTTCGAAGTCGATACGAATGAAGAAAAAGACTGGACCGTGCGGTTGACCGATCCGGGTGATGGAGGAGCTGCGACGCAATGAGACGAAACCGGCGTGTCAAGATTATCGCGACTTTAGGGCCTGCCTCGTCGACCCCTGAGATGATGAAGCGGCTGTTCGAGGCCGGCGCGGACGTGTTCCGCATCAATATGAGCCACGCCTCGCATGAGGATCTGCGCGACCGCTATGAGGCGATCCGCGCCATCGAGCGCGAGGTCGGGTCCCCGATCGGCATTCTCTGCGATCTGCAGGGGCCCAAATTTCGGGTCGGCCTGTTCGAGGAGCAGATCATCCTCCCCGCCGGCGCCTATTTCAATTTCGACCACAATGATGCTCCGGGCGATGCCTCGCGGGTCTACCTGCCGCATCCGGAAATTTTCGAGGGCGTCGAGCCCGGCCACCAGCTTCTGCTGAATGACGGCAAGCTGCGCTTCGTCGTCCGCAGCAAGACCGCGCGGCGCATCGAGACCGAAGTGCTGGTCGGCGGCGCGCTGTCCAGCCGCAAGGGCGTCAGCCTGCCCGACACGGTGCTGCCGGTCAGCCCGCTGACCCCCATCGACCGCGAAAATCTGGAATATGGCTGCCAGCTCGGCGTCGACTGGATCGCGCTCTCCTTCGTGCAGCGCGCCGAGGACGTGATCGAGGCCAAGCAGCTCATCAAGGGCCGCGCGGGCGTCCTGTCCAAGATCGAGAAGCCGGCCGCCGTGCACGACATCGAGCGCATCGTCGCCGAATCCGACGCCATCATGGTGGCGCGCGGCGATCTCGGCGTCGAGATGCCGCTGGAGAAAGTGCCGGGCGTGCAGAAGCGGCTGACCCGCCTCGCCCGCCGCCAGGGCAAGCCGGTGGTGATCGCGACACAAATGCTGGAATCGATGATTTCCGCGCCGGTGCCGACCCGCGCCGAGGTTTCCGACGTCGCCACCGCGGTGTTCGAGGGCGCCGACGCCATCATGCTGTCCGCCGAGTCCGCCGCCGGGCAGTTCCCCTACGAGGCCGTGGCGACGATGAACAGCATCGCCATCGAGGTCGAGCAGGACCCGCTCTATGACGGCATCATCAACAGCCAGCGCCCGGAGCCGGACCATTCCGCCGCCGGCGCCATGAGCGCCGCCGCCTGCTCCATCGCCGAGGACGCGCGGCTCGTCGCCATCATCTGCTATACCTCGACGGGAGCCACGGCGCTCCGCGTCGCCCGGCAGCGCCCGCGCCAGCCGATCCTCGCCCTGTCGACCAGCGAGGCCACCTCGCGCCGCCTCGCCATGGCCTGGGGCATGCACTGCGTGCTGACGGAAGACCCGCATTCGGTCGCCGACATGGTGACGCGGGCCTGCCGCCTCGCAGCGGTCGAGGGCATGGCGAAGCTTGGCGACAAGCTGATCGTTTCGGCGGGCCTCCCCTTCGGCACCCCCGGCGCGACGAACATGCTGCGCGTGGTGCGCATCGAGGCGAACGCCATGCGGGCGGCGCAGAACGCTCATGCGGGGCATGGGAAGTAAGAGGGTGGAGTAGGGGGCGGTAGCGTTTGGAGCGGTCTTGCACTGACCCCACCAAATCAGGCGGGCCGCAGCGCCCCCTCCGTCGTCCCGGACACCGCGAAGCGGTGAGCCGGGACCCAATCCCGCATCCGCGTGCACTGCGGCAAGAGGAGAGGCGAGTGGGCCCCGGCTCTGACAGCCGGGGCGACGGGTAAGGTCTCAGAATTCGAAGAAGTCTCGGAAGGTCCCGCGTGAGGCATTGCCGGGGTTAGGCGTTCGTCGCCTCTCAGCCGAGCCCCCTCCACAAAGGACGCGAACGAGATCGAGCTTTTGAACAGAGAGCCGAACGCCGCGACGCCTTAAAGCCCCTGCCCTTCGACCTCGCGGGAGAGTTCTTCTTCGGCCTGTTTCGCCGACTTCAGGTGCGGGTTGATCTCCAGCGCCCTGCGCGTCGCGCGGAGCGCGGCGTCGTTGCTGCCGGTCTCGCGCAGGATGATGCCAAGGCCCTCGATGGCCTTGAAATGCCGCGGCTCGAGCGCCAGCACCTGGCGCAATTGGCGCATCGCCTGCTTGTAATCTTCCTGCAGGAAATAGATGGTGGCGAGCTGGTTCCAGCCTTCGGTGTAGCGCGGCTCGATCGCCGTCAGCCCCGACAGGATCTGCAAGGCGAGGTCATAATTGCGGTTCTTGACCGCAAGACCGGCGCGCTGCATCAGCAGGTCAGCCGTGTCGCTGCCGGAAGATCCCCAGACCTTCTCGATCGCCGAAACAATCAACTCGGCGCTCTCGTCGCTCTCGGCGGCTTTGAGCTGATCATACAGCGTCGCCAGCAGCTCAGCCCGCGCCTTGCGCAAGGACTGCTTGGGCGCGACGAGCGGCTTCAATGACGGCAGCTCAGCCGGAGGCTGCGGCTCAGCCGCCACCGACGGACCGGCGAACGCGGCAAAGGCTGCGGCAAGCAACGCGGCGCGGAAAGGGAGGCTGCGGCGAAATGATCTCATGCCAATAGTGAAACACAGGACGCGGCGATCTTCAATCGCCGCCTGCATGCGTCACTAACGACAAGGCTCAACCCTGGCGGGCCTTGTAGCGCTTGATGGTCTTGTTGATCACATAGAGGCGGCCGCGGCGGCGGACGACGCGGTTGTCGCGGTGACGCTTCCTCAAGGACTTGATCGAATTTTTAATCTTCATGATCTTCTCGAAATGCTCAGCCCGCGCGCGGTGGAGTCAACCGGCCACCGGCGGAAAAGCATCTCCCCATGTGTTGGAAAACTGCTGGCGCGACACTAGTAAGGCGCGCCAGCCTTGTCAACTCGAGGCTCACGAAATCGGGGCTTTCCGATGCGGAAAAGCCCCGATCCTCAGGACGGATTACCGGCCGGCGAGCGCGCTCAGCCGCTCCTTGGCCTCGCGCTGGCCGAGTTGCGCGGCGACCGTGTACCACTCGCGCGCCTTCTCGGGATCGGCCTTCAGGCCGAGGGTGTTCATCGAGCGCAGATAGGCCGGATCGAAGGTCTGCGCCAGCGCCAGGGCGGCCCTGCCGCTGCCCTTCTTGGCGATGTGCTCGAACAGCAGGCGGGCGCTCGACACATCGCCCGTCGAGAGCAGGCGGGCGCCGCGCTCCAGCATGGTGGCTTCCGCATCGGGCGAGATCTGCAGCTTGGTGGCCGTCGAACCGGGACTCGGAGCGGCCGGCGCGGGCCGTGCGAGCGAAGGCTGCTGCAGGCGCTCGGGCTCGACCTGACGCGGCAGGCGCGGCTCGGCTTCCGGGGGCGCGGAGGTGAGGATACGCGAGGTCGGAACCGGGTCGCGCGGAATGCTGGCGACGGTCTCCTCGGCCTGCGGCGCCGGGATGCCGGCGCCTTCGCTGAGACGCACGTTGACGAGACGGCTCTCGACCGGCGTGTTGCGGCCCTTGACCAGCAGCACTTCCAACTTGAACGCGCCCTCATAGCCGGGCGGCGAAACCAGCGCCAGCTTCTGCACGTCGCGGAGCGACACCGCCCAGGAATCCTTCAGCCGGAAACCGGCGGACAGGCTGAGATTGTCGGGCAGGCCCCGGAACATCAGGAAGGAATATTCCTCGGAATCGCCGAGAGTGATGACGATCCGCACCGGGATCGGCGCGCCGGAAATACCGGAAATATTGTCGATCGCAAGACCCGGCGCCTCCTGCGAGGCGATCCGCACCAGGTTCGGCTCATCGGCCGAGACCTGACGCTCCATGCCGGACGGCGTAATGGCGGCGACCGGGGTGGTGCCGGCCTGGGCCGCCTGGGCAAGCGCCGCATGGGACACGTCCGCGCCCTGATATTGCGCCGCGTGGCGCTGGTCGGCGTCGGCCGAACCGCCATGGCCGCCGCCATGGTTGACGATGGCGGTCAGCGCGGCGGTGGCTCCCACGGCCACGGCGCAGACCACGGCGACCGTGGCGCCGCCGGACAGGCGCGGCTTGCCTTCGCGGGCGCTGGAGAAAAGCTGCTGATGCTCCATGAGGGCGTTGGCCGGGTCGAGCGGCGCGCCGAGCGGTGCCGGAGCGCGCGAGCCGACGATCATGCGGCCGGCGGGACGGACCACGCGGCCGTCATGCATCTTGTGCAAAGGCAGCGTGTCGGCGGTCTCCACCGGCATCCCCATATCGCTGCTATTCACCCGCGCCACCCGCTCCGAAAGGCGCTGCGGCATCGAACCGGCCCCGAACGGCAATTCTGGTTGACGCCCGTTCTGATCATCATCCGCCATGTGTTCCCACTCCCACGAGAAGACAGCGCATTGGCTGCCACGCCACGGCAGGTTTTGCGCGCACATCCCAGGGATACGCATCGCAGATCTTGCCGGCTCTTCGCCCCATTGCCCGTACCATCCACTACCCCGTCTGGGACTAGCGTCTGGCCCTAAAAGCTTCCAAAATGCCCTGCCGGAAAGCCCGTATCGAAACATTGCCACATCAGCACGGGACTATTCCAGTGTCTTTTGCATCTGTTTTGCGCAAGTTTGAAGATTTTCGGAGCAAAACCGATGGCCAATTCAACAGCGCCTCCGCGGGAGCGCCTGGCAATGCCATCAAATGAGGCTTGCCGGAGACCCATGGGACAGTCTTCATTGGCTGGGCAAACATAGGCCGCAAAAAAGGCAAGAATTCGGTGGGTGCTGACAATTCCGTTGAGTTTTGGAAAAGAAATGCCCGCCGGAAACACCATGTTTCTGGACGCCGCGCGATCGATTTTCTCAGATTCGCCTAGCCCAATCAATGCGTTCGGCGCGCGATTGGTTTAGCCGGACATTTCCGGCGAATCGCGGGTGAATGCATTGGCAAGAAAATTCGGCCCGCATCCGCTGGGCCTCGAAGCGGGCTGAATCCGCTCGAAGTTTCGGGCTGCACCCGCCTCTGGCGGGGGACGACCCCCGCCGCGCCTATTCCAGTAACGCGGCCGTCGCGCGCTGATATTCGAAGGCGTCACCTTCGGCTTTCTTCCGCTGGGGCGGTGAGAGCGACGCGAGAAACTGGTCCAGGCCGAAATCGCTGATGCCGCCCTGGCGCGACAGCAAATGCCATTTGCCGGCCGCGACGGAATCCTGCTGGGTGCCTTTGCCGACGGCGAGCGCATGCGCCAGCCGGTTCTGCGCCACCGGATTGCCCTTCTCGGCGGCGCGGCGCAGCATGGTGTAGCCCAGCGCCTCGTTCTTGGCGGTGCCTTTGCCCAGATAGAGGGCGATGCCATATTCCAGCTCGGCATTGGTCATGCCGGCTTCCGCCGCCTTGCTGAGCCAATAGGTCGACTTCTCGTCGTCCTGCTTGACCCCGCGCCCTTCCTTGTAGAAGGCGGCGAGGTCGTATTGCGCCGGCGCGTGGTCGAGTTCAGCCGCGCGCTGCAGCAGCTCGGCCGCCTTCTCCAGATCGAGCGGACGCGCATTGCCCTCGACATAGATCAGCGCAAGATTATATAGGGCGATGGCATGGTTCTTGGACGCAGCCATTTCGAAGAACTGGGCCGCCTGCTTCTTGTTCTCCTTGATGCCGCGCCCTTCCGCCAGCATCACGCCGAGCGCGAATTGCGCGTGCACGTCGCCGATGGCCGCACCCTTGGCGTACCATTCCGCCGCCTTGCCCAGATCCTGCGGCACGCCGAGGCCGTCCTCATACAGCTCGGCCAGCAGCGTGTGCGAGGGGCCGTCGCCCTTGGCGGCGCCGGCTTCGGCCAGAGTCTTGGCCTCCATATATTTGCCTGCGTCGAAGGCGGCATAGGCGGGGTCGAGCACGAAGCTCGGGATCTCGACCTCGCCCGCCTTCCAGCCGGGGGCACGGGCGGCGGTCTTCTGCCCCGCCGCGGCGGGTGCCGTTGCCGGCGCCGATGCGGGAGACGCGGTCTTCTGCTGCGCCGGGGCCGGGGCGGCAGGCTTCTGCTGCGCGGCCGCGGGACCCGCCGCGAGCACGGCCGACGCGGCCAGCAGCAGCGCCGGGAGCCTCAGAGGGGGCATGGCACAAGCGCTCCTATTCCGGCCGCGCGGAGCGGCGGCCTTCGCCGGCCAGCCCCGCGAGCGTGAGAAACCACTCTGCCCGGGCATCGCCCGTCCGGCCGCCGTCACCTGCCGCCAGAAAATCCGCCCCCGCGCGAACCAGCCCGTGCAACTCGTCAACCCCATATCCCTCTCGCGCCCATGCCACGCATGGGATTTCGAACAGCTCACTCCACCAGGCCAGCATGTCCTCGGTCGCGTCCCTGTCCGCCGCGTCATCGCCGACGCCATATTCGCCGAAAGCGACGTAATCGGCGCCCTCCTCGGCCATGCTCATGGCTTCGTGGCGCGACAGCACGCAGGATACACCGATGGATTTGGCCTCGCCCAACAGACGCCGCGCATCCGCCAACGTCGTGCTGTCGGCTCGCAGATGGACCCCATCCGCGTCAAGCTCTTTGGCGAGTTGCACATCATTTTCAATCAAGACGGCAAGATTCTGGCGGCGGGCCTCGACCATGAAGTCGCGCAAGGCCTCGCTGCCGGCGCCGCCCGCGAGGCCGGTGACAAGCAGGGCGGCCGGCGCAACCTCATGGGCGATGCGCGCAAGTTCGGACGCGCCCGGAAGCGCGCCGATGCCGAAACGCAGATAGAGCCGGCAGCCCTGGTCCAAAGGCGCTTCGGGGTGCTGCTTGGGGCGCGCGCCCTTCTTGCGGGACAAGGCTCAGCCGATCAGCTTGCCGATGACGGCGGCGGTGTCCAGCATCCGGTTCGAGAAGCCCCATTCATTGTCGTACCAGGACATCACGCGCACCAGACGGCCGTCGACGATCTGCGTCTGGCTCAGGTCGAAAGTCGAGGAATGCGGGTCGTGGTTGAAGTCGACCGACACCAGCGGCTCGTCGGTGACGGCGAGGATGCCCTTCAGCTCGCCGGCGGCCGCCTTGGTCATGGCGGCGTTGATCTCGGCGACGGTGGTCTCGCGCGTCGGGATGAATTTCAGGTCGATCACCGAGACATTCGGCGTCGGCACGCGGATGGAGGTGCCGTCGAGCTTGCCGGCGAGTTCCGGCAGCACGAGGCCAACGGCCTTGGCGGCGCCGGTCGTCGTCGGGATCATCGAGATGGCGGCGGCGCGGGCGCGGCGCGGGTCGCTATGCGGCAGATCGAGGATGCGCTGGTCGTTGGTGTAGGAGTGGATGGTGGTCATGAAGCCGGCCTCGATGCCGCAGAGGTCATTGAGCACCTTGGCGACCGGGACGAGGCAATTGGTGGTGCAGGAGGCGTTGGAGATCACCTGATGCTTGGCTTCGATCTTGCCGTCATTGACGCCGAAGACCACGGTGATGTCGGCGCCCTTGGACGGGGCCGAGACCAGCACCTTCTTGGCGCCGGCCTCCAGATGAACCGCCGCCTTGTCGCGGTCGGAGAAGATGCCGGTGCATTCCAGCACGAGATCGACGCCGAGTTCGCGCCACGGCAGCTTCGAGGGATCGCGTTCCGCCAGCACCTTGAACGGGCCCATGCCGACATCCATGGTGTCGCCTTCCAGCGTTACCTTGCCGGGGAAGCGGCCATGCACGCTGTCATATTTGAACAGATGCGCGTTGGTCTCGGGTGCGGTCAAGTCGTTGATGGCAACCAGTTGCAGGTCGTCCCGGTGGTTCTCGACCATCGCCCGCAGCACGTTGCGCCCGATCCGCCCAAACCCGTTGATTGCCACTTTGGTCGCCATGAAACCCTCCGCTTGGGGCTGTTTATTGCCGTCCGGATACGCGGCTCCCGCGCCCGAAAGTTAAGCTTTTAGATGCTGGCATTTCCGTCAAAAGGCAAGCCTTTCGCGGCCGGGCATGATGGCGCGCCGGGCCGCCTGGAAGATGCAACATGCGAGAATGCGCGCGGACGGTGACGAAGCGGGCGAATCAGCGGAGTGTGGCGCAGTGGCCCAGGGGCAAGGGCAATCCCATTATGCGCCTGTAAATTAATCGTTTTTTAAATCTAGACAGGCAAACTGGTGTAGATTCAAAGGATTGACTTTCGCGGCCTTGCGGTGGCTACATGCTAAAGCGGTGGAAATCACATCCTGATTGCGGCGTCGTCTTCGATATTTTGCGCGTGTGTTTGCCGCCAGGAGTGATGGTGGCGCCGCTTGGCGTGGAAAGCTGGCGCCGTTTCGGTTGAATTCAAAGTGGTACAGTTCATGTCGGCGCGGGGGCGCATGGTTAAATCCGGTGGGGACAAGATGCGGGCGGAAGGGGCAAGACGCGCCGCCGTGGATGAGCGCAAGACGCCAAAGGGCGAGGCAAGCGCGAAAAGCGGCAAGGCGGCAATCGAGCGCGAGGCGGAGAGTTTGCGCGCCGAGCTTGCCCTGGAGCGCGAACGCGCGCGCACGCTCGAGACGACCAGCAGCCACGTCGCGGAGCGGCTGGATGCGGCCATTGAATCGGTGAAGGCAATTTTAGCTAGGCAGGGCTGAGGCACAGATTACTGAGCTCTGCGGTTCTCAGGAGAGCGTGATGGGCCATGTGACCGTGAGCGTCAACGGCCGGAAATATCGGATGTCCTGCGACGACGGGGCCGAACAGCGCGTCAGCGAACTCGCCGACCATGTCGAAGGCATCGTCCAGGAGATCAAGGGTGGTTTCCGGCTGGTGCAGGAGGATCGTCTCTTCCTGATGGCCGCGCTGGTCCTGGCGGATCAGCTCGGCGAAGTCCGCGAGGAGTTGCAGCGCACCCTCGCCCAGATCTGCAATCTGCGCTCCTTCCAGGCCGCCGACAACAATGCGAGCTATATTCCCTCGCGGGACGTTGCCCGGGTGGTGGAGGCGTCCTCGGCGCGGCTGCAGGCGCTAGAGCAGCGCTTCGCCCCGACCGGGACCGAGGGCTGAGGTTTTTCTGCTGCGCCTGGGCCGGGCTTAGACCGCCAGCACAGCGTCTCCGTTGACCCGCCGGGGCCCACGGCCAAGTGGGCCAATCATCGGCGCGGATGCGCCGATGCAGTCTTCCCGCCGGCACGACGTCGCCGCTGAGCCGCAAGACCCAAGGCTGTGCCTGAAGGCCGCCTGATCCCAACCTCCGAGATAGCCCCTTGAGTCACTCGCGAGCACTGTGCTTGCGGCAAGACTCTTAGCGTCGGCCAGCGCCTCCGCGCTGGCCGTGTGCCCACTTGGCCGTGGGCCCCGGGGGGCCGATTCAAACACCGTGCTTGCGGCCGGTGCCCGATGCCAGACTCCCAATATCGAAATCCCCGCGAAGGCGGGGATCCAGTATTCACAAACTCTAAATGCGCGCTCTGCCTATCCACCAGCGCTGCGGCGTACGAGATCCCCGCCTTCGCGGGGATTTCGGCGGAGTGATCAATCTGCAGCCTCTAATCCTCCGGAACGCCCTTCCCGCCCCTCAACCTCTTCACCCCGGCGCGCTTCGACTTGCTCTCCAGCCGCTCCCGGCGGGCACCGAGACTGGGACGGGTCGGCACCCGGTATTTGGGGGCGACCGCCGCTTCCCGGATCAGCTCGACCAGCCGGTCGACGGCGTCCTTGCGGTTGGCCTCCTGGGTGCGGAAACGGCTCGCGGTGATGACGATCTCGCCGCCCTTGGTCAGCCGCGCGCCGGCCATGCGCTCCAGCCGGCGGCGCACGCCGTCCGGAAGGGAGGGCGAATTGCGCGCGTCGAAGCGGAGCTGGACGGCGGTCGCAACCTTGTTGACGTTCTGGCCGCCGGGGCCTCCGGCGCGGATGAAACTCAAGGCGATCTCGCTGTCGTCGAGCGAGAGCCTTTCGGTGATCATGATCATTTTGCACCGTGACGGCTGGGCGTAGTCTCAAAGCGGCAAACCGCATCGCCCCTATGGGAGCAAATGCATTAGGATGCCGCCAGTTTCATGCGGGGGTACCGGCAAAAATGCCCAAAACGCTTTTCAGCCAGAGCGGCAGCCTGCTCGTTCTGGTGTTCAAACTGTTCAAGGTGTTCAAGAGCGTCAAGCTGCTTCTGGCGGGGGCGACGCTCGCCACCTATTCCTTCCTCTTCACCTGGCAGTTCGCGCTGGCCATCATGTGGGCGATCGGCGTGCATGAACTCGGCCATGTCTGGGCGATGCGCAAGACCGGCATGAAGACGCCCGGCTTCTATTTCGTGCCGCTGTTCGGCGGCGCGGCCATCGGCGACCGCTCCAAGACCGAATGGCAGGACGTCTTCATCACCGCCATGGGGCCGAGCTGGGGCCTGCTCAGCGCGCTGCCCCCGGCTGTGATGCTGATCCTCACCGGCCAGCCCTTCTGGGCGGGCGTGATCGCCTTCATCGCACTGGTGAACCTGTTCAATCTCCTGCCGATCTATCCGCTCGACGGCGGCAGACTGGCCAATTCGCTGCTGGTTTCGGTCGCGCCGGGCGCGCAGATTCTCTATCTGATCGCGGCGGGCGGCCTCGTCCTGGCGCTCACCATCTACATGAAGATCTATCTCGTCGCCATCCTCTTCGCCATCGGCATGGTCGAGATCTATTTCGAGCGCCGCCGCTTGCAGCGTGGCGAGATCACGCCAAAGCCTCCCCTCAATCGCGACGGCCTCATCATCGGCAGCGTCTGGTATGGCGGACTGGCGCTGGTGTTCCTGCTCATCATCTACGGCCTGCAATATGTCGCCGGAGGCGATTTGGCCCTGCGCGTGCTGCGATAGCGCCCTTGCTGATGCTACACTCAGGAAAACAGTAGAACCCCTGGGAGGGAGCGATGAAGACGATCCTGATTACCGGCGGCAGCCGGGGCATCGGGCGCTCGGCGGCGGTGTTGGCGGGCGCGCGAGGCTGGTCGGTGGCGGTTAACTATGTCGGCAATGAAGCCGCTGCCGAGGCAACCGCCGACGCCGTGCGCGGCGCGGGCGGCCGGGCCATCGCGGTCCGGGGCGACGTCTCGGTCGAAGCGGATGTGCTGGCGATGTTCGATGCCGCCGAGCGCGAGCTCGGCAAGCTCGACGGGGTGGTGGTGAATGCGGGCATCGTCGCGCCGCCGCGCAAGCTCGCCGAGATGGACGCCGCCCGCCTGCGCCGCATGTTCGAGATCAATGTGCTCGGCGCCTATTTCTGCGCCCGCGAGGCCGCCCGGCGGCTCGGCAGGGCGCATCATCGGAGCGGCGGCGCCGTCGTGCTGATTTCGTCGATGGCGGCGCAGCTCGGCGCGCCGTTCGAATATGTCGATTATGCCGGCTCCAAAGGCGCCATCGACACGCTCACCGTCGGCCTGTCGAAGGAACTCGGGCCTGAGGGCGTCCGGGTCAATGCCATTCGCCCCGGCCTGATCGAGACCGAGATCCACGCCTCCGGCGGCACACCGGACCGGGCAACGCGGCTCGGCGTGACGACGCCGCTGGGGCGCTCCGGCCAGCCGGATGAAGTCGGAGAGGCGATCGTCTGGCTGCTGAGCGACGCCGCCTCCTATGTCTCGGGCACCATCGTGAATGTCAGCGGCGGCCGTTGAGCGCTACGCGGACGTTTTCACCGACGCCGCGGCTTCGGCGGCCTTGCGGCTCTGGCTTGCGGCGGCGAGACCGGCGAGGCCGCTCGCGACCACCAGCGCGACGGCGGCGACCAGTGACGGCACGGCGAAACTGCCGAGCTGATCGTAGAGATAGCCGCCGAACACCGGCCCGACGACTTGCCCGACGCCGAAGGCCGCCGTGATCAGCGCGATATTCGGGCGCGGATCGCCGGTCGAGAGCTGCCGCGTCGCGATCAGCCCGAGCGCGGTGATGCCCATCACCGTGCCGCCGAGGAACACCATCGCCACCACGAGACCCGCCGTCGAGGCCCACAAGATGCTGCTGGCGACGCCGACCGCTTCGACGAGGCAGGCGACCGCGAAGGCCGGGATCGCGCCGAGCCTCGCGGCCAGCCACAGCCAGAGCGCCACCGAAGGCGCGGCGCTGAGGCCGAACAGCACCCAGACATAGGGTTCCAGATTGCTCAGCTCGGGATGGGCGCGGACGATGGCGACGATGAAGGTCGCGGTGATGACATAGCCGAAGCCGAACAGGCCATAGGAGAGGATCATCGCCTTCAGCGCGAAGGAGACGCGGGCGGCGGGCGCGCCGGAAAAGCCGTTTCCGGGCAACTCGCGCGGCGTAATCAGCAGGGCGGCCAAGGCGAGGCCGGCGACGCCCATCAGCGCGCTGGCGAACCAGAGCGACTTCCAGCCCGTCCCCAGCGCCACCAGGATCGCGACCGCCACGGCAGAGATCACGACGCCGGTTCCGACGCCTGCGAAATGCAACGCGGAGAGGCGGCTGTCGCCGCTCGCGGCAAGCTGGTCGAGCACCAGCGCCGAGGCGAAGACCAGCACGAAGGCGCTCGCGAGGCCGCCGATGAAGCGGAAGATCAGATGCAGCGTGAAATTGTCGGTTAGGCCCATGGCCAGCAGCCCGAGGGCGCTCGCCGCGAGCCCCGCCAGCATATAGGTCCGCCGCGAGCCGCTGAACGCCGGGGAGGCGGCAAGCAGCGCGCCGGCCAGATAGCCGAGGAAATTGGCCGACGCGATCAGCCCGGCCTGCGAGGTGGTCAGGCCGAGTTCCTCGACCATGACCGGCAGAATCGGCGTGTAGACGAAGCGGCCGACGCCCATGGCGGCCGCCAGCGCGACCATGCCGCCAAAGGCGAGCCGCCAGGGATTATAGGCCATCGCGGGATCCTAGTGGCTGTTGCCGCCGGACGTCGACGGGCAAACCGGCCAGCTCGTTGTTTTGTCGCATCTTTGGCAGGAAACGGGGCCTTCCCGGTTGCGCCCTAATTGGGCTTGGTCGCGGCAAGGCTCGGACGGGCGGCGATGCTCTCGTACCAGCCGGCAAGCTCGCCCCGGCCGTCGCGCCAATTCATGTCGCCATGGCGCAGGTCGAGATAGCCGAGCGCGCAGGCGATGGCAAAATGGCCGATCGTCACATCCTGGGGCAGGATGGCGAGCGTTTCGGGCAGCGTATCGAGCGCGCGCGTCATCTGGCTGCGCCAGCGCCGGGCGCTGGTCGGCGAGGTCTCGCCTTCGGGCTTGCGCCGCTCCATCTGCAAGGCAAGGCCGAGATCCATCATGCCGTCGCCGAGCGCTTCGGCGCGCGCGACGCTCCATTGCTCGGGACCGGATTGCGGCTTCAGGCGCGGGCCCTCGGCTTTGGGATGCGCGTCGAGATAGGCGCAGATTACCGGGCTGTCGAACAGCGCCAGGCCCTCGTCCGTCACCAGCGCCGGGATCTTGCCGAGCGGATTGGTGGCGGTCAGCACGGCCGGATCGGCATAGGCGTCGACGGCGATCTCCTCGATGAAGCCGCCGAGGGCCTTCTCCAGGATCACCACCCGGACCTTGCGGGCATAGGGCGAGGTTGGCGAGTGATAGAGCTTCATCGGCGTAGCCTCCGCTGGCAGAATTTGGCGGCACCTTAGAATGGAGCCGCCTTCCGCGATAGAGGCTTGGCCGAATGGCAGCCCTGCCTTTCGGCGCGGGCTTGAGGCGCGCCGCTTACGACCTGCCGGCGATCTTGTTGGCCATCACGCCGATGGTCTGCACATAGACCTGCGCCTTGTTCCATTCCTGCAGCACGGCGTAATTGGCAGAGCCGGGCTGCCAGCCCTGCCCCGCCTGCCAGCCCTTGGCCTTCAGGTAATTCGCGGTCGAGGCGAGCAGATCCGGCACGCTGCGCACGAGGTCGCGATGGCCGTTGCCGTCGAAATCCACGGCATATTTGACATAGGACGAGGACAGGAACTGCGTTTGGCCGATCTCGCCCGCCCAGCCGCCGCGAAGCTGGGCCGGCGTCAGGTCGCCGCGCTCGACGATGCGCAGCGCGGACATCAGCTCGTTCTGAAAGAATTCGGTACGCCGGCAATCATAGGCGAGCGTCGCCAGCGAGCGGATGATCGGGAAATTGCCGCTATCGGCGCCGTAGCTGGTCTCCAGGCCCCAGATCGCGATCAGGATCGGGGCGGGCACGCCGTATTTCTGCTCGATGCGGCTGAAGGTGGCGGCGTGGGTGCTCATCAGCTTGCGGCCCCGCGCGATCAGTCCGCTGGAGACGCGTCGGGCATAGAATTGCTCAAAGCTCAGCTTGAAGGAGCGCTGGCCGCGATCGAGACCGATCACCTTGCGGTCATAGGTAAGGCCGTCCAGCGCCGTGGACAATGTGGCGCGGGAAATGCCCTGGGCGGCCGCCTTGGATTTGAAATGCTCCAGCCAGGCGTCGAAGCCGCTGCCGTCGCGTCCGCATTCGGCGGCCATGGCGGCCGGCGCGAACAGCGTCAGGCAGAGGGCGGCGCAGAAGGCGGTGAGGATCGATGATCTGGGCGTCTTGCCGGATCGGTCTTGCACGGTCGCGTCCCCTTGAATTGGCCGTGGCGGCATTCGGGGACGGGCGGTGCGGTCGGCTCTCCCCTCGGCGCGTCGGCGTCTCGCTCATAGCGAGCAGGTAACGCGGCGAGGGGAGCTAGTCAAACGGCAATGGTTGCAGAGCTTCGCTTTCTACAGGCGTTTAGCGGGCCGCAACCGGCTCCGGCTGCGGCAGATCGGACGCGGCCGTGGTGCGCGGCGTGCCGGATGGCGACACCCGCCAGACCTTGTCGCCGACATCGTCGGCAACCAGCAGCGCGCCCGCCTTGTCGATGACGACGCCGACCGGGCGGCCATAGGCGTCTTCCCCATCGGGGCTGAGGAAGCCGGTCAGCACGTCCTTCGGGTCGCCGGACGGCTTGCCATCCCTGAACGGCACGAAGATCACCTTGTAGCCGCTGTGCGGGCGCCGGTTCCAGGAGCCGTGCTGGCCGACGAAAGCGCCATTGCGATATTCCTCCGGCAGCAACTCGCCGCTGGCGAAGGTCAGGCCGAGCGAGGCGGTATGCGGCCCGAGCGCATAATCGGGAACGATGGCCTCGGCGACCAGTTCAGGCTTTGGCGGCTGGACGCGGCTGTCGACATGCTGGCCGTAATAGCTGTAGGGCCAGCCGTAGAAGCCGCCTTCCTTGACCGAGGTCATATAGTCGGGGACGAGATCGCTGCCGATTTCGTCGCGTTCGTTGACCGCGACCCAAAGCGCGCCGCTCTCCGGCTGCAAGGCCATGCCGACCGGATTGCGCAGGCCCGAAGCAAAGACGCGGGTCTGGCCGTTCGCGGGATCGATTTCGAGAATGGCGGCGCGGCGCTCCTCGGCCTCCATGCCGTTCTCGCCGACATTGCTGTTCGAGCCGACGCCGGCGTAGAGCCGCGAGCCGTCGCGGCTGGCGATGAGGCTTTTCGTCCAGTGATGGTTGATGGGGCCGCCGGGCAGGTCGGCGACCTTGGCGCCGGGCTCGGTGATCTGGGTGTCGCCGTCCTTATACGGGAAGCGGACCACGGCATCGGCATTGGCGACATAGAGCTGGTCCCCGAGCAGCACCATGCCGAAGGGCGAATTCAGCCCTTCGATGAACGGGGTTTTCAGCTCGGCGACGCCGTCGCCATCGGCATCGCGCAAAAGGGTGATTCGGTTGGCGCTCGGCACGCCCGCGCCGGCCCAGCCCATCACGATTTCCATCGCCCAGGCGCGCAGGCCGGTCGCCTCCTTCTTGGGGCCGTTGGTCTCGGCGACCAGCACATCGCCGTTCGGCAGCACGTAGAGCCAGCGCGGATGATCGAGATTTTCGGCGAAAGCCTCCACGGCGAGACCGTTGGCCGGCTGCGGCTTGACGCCTTCCTGCCAGCCTTTCGCCGTCGCGATATTGACGGTCGGAATGGTGGTCGGATTGGGATCGGGCAATTGCGGAGCGGGGCCCTGGCCGGCGACCACCGGGAGCTTGGCCTCCTCGCAGGCGCCGAGCGATAGGGCCAGGCAGAGCGGGATCAGCAATCTGGGCGTGGGTGTCATAGCGCATCTCGCGGGCAATTATGGGGTCTGCTCTAAAATGGCCCCAGGCGGCGATGGTTCCGCCTTAAGGAGACATCGGGCGTGTCCCGAAAAGCACATATTTACGCAATTCGTAACGGGACAAGCGGGTGAAATCTCCAGTCCCGGCGCCAGCGATGATATTTTCTCTATTATAAACAATGCATTATAACGCATGAATTCAACAGAACCGTGAAGGCACGACTTCCCAACAAAGTGAACGCCCTCTTACCGCGCGCGGAACTCGCGAATTTTTCGGCGGTTGCCCTGTCACTTAGACAGTCACTTTTTGGTGTGGAGGCCAAATGCGGTATGCAGGACAATTGGCGGCAACGGCGCTTTTCGCGCTGGCGGCCGGAGCGACGGCCGCGCGGCGGCCGGCTCCGCTAAGCCCTGCTACACCACGGAAGGGGACACGACCGCTCACTGCTTTATGACGAACTTGCGCTAATTAGAGCCGCGCCCACCCGCACACCTGCAGGGGACTCGTGAGCAAGCCTTTCGTCTCCAGCGCGGCTTCTCGGATGCGGTCCGAGAGGGTGTCGATGCCGACTTCCTCCTCCGTCGCGATATTGAGTCTCGTTACGACGGGCATCATGCTCCGGAGAGTGTCCGGCAACCACAGGAGAAGAGGACTTTCCACACAGCCAACGACCATTTCGCTGAACATTGCCGGCCGCGGTAAGTCGGCGTCAAGGAAGTGCATCGCGAGGCGATCTGCCGCTTCAGGTCCTAAGAATGCCGATTGAACTGCTTTAGTGAGCCACCCTAAAGCTTTGTCGTAAAGCGGCACCGGGAACGGATAGGTCGGTTTCCATAAGCACAGTTCGTGAAATGCCAATACGCCGCCGGGCCGCACGCACTTGGCCGCCGCGCGCACAAAGGACGTGCCGTCACTTTGATGAATGAGCACATATCGGCCGATCACAAGATCAAAAGTGCCAATCTCCGTAAATGTTGCCAAAGAGGCTTCTTGGAAGACAATATTGTCATATCCGGCCCGCTTGCTCCTTTCGACTGCCAAACCGAGGACGTCGCTAACTCGGTCAATACCCACCACGCGTCCGGAAGGTCCGACAAGTTCGGCAGCAAGCATGGACACATCGCCAGCGCCACAGCCCAGATCGAGTACCTTCATGCCCTCACGTATGCCGGCATTCCTCATGAGACGCTCTGTGATCGAGCGAAGCATGTCTGCCTGCAATGTGAGCCGCCGCACTTCGTTCTCGGAATGACCGAGTACATATTCGTCTCGCGGATCTGCGATTTCGTGCGCGGGGGAACGCGACATTGTTTTATCCTGTGATGCTCGGAGTTGCCAAACATGTACCGGAAGGTTCGGGGCCAGTTTTTTCAGCCCTGTGAATGCGTTACGGTTACTGCAACAGATCGTTAGTTAGGGATGCAATTCGTGGCCTACAAGATGGAGACGCCTGACAACGCGGGATAGAGGTTGCGCCATCTTAGCAAGACCGGCAGCGACGAGATGAACCAGACGCTGAGCGACAAGAGGGCGATCGCCGTGCAGGCGGCTTTCGCGGATCGCGGCATTTCGAGCGAGCGCCTCACTGCGCGCGGCTTCGGCGAAGCCTATCCGCGTTTCGTCACCGACGGCGAGAGCAACGGCAACCGCCGCATCGAGATCAACCTGGAATGGGATCTGTCGCAGAGCTGAGCGGGCGATGCCGTTGGCGTTTGGCGGCATATCCATCGGACCGCCACCGGCGCTGGCGACAAAGCGGCGAAGATAAGACACGCCGCAGCCCAAACCCTCTCCCATGGGAGACCTTTGCGTATCGAAGGTCCTCTCCCCGTCGTCCCGGACGGCCGTCAGGCCGAGCCGGGACCCAATCNCCCAATCATATTTCCGCTATTGCTGCGGCAAGTGGAGAGGCGAGTGGGCCCCGGCTCTAACGGCCGGGGCGAAGGGATCGAAGTTTCGCAAAGGTCTTCATGGGGAAAGGGTGGCGCGCGCAAGCGTGCCGGGTGAGGGGTTACAAACGATCGGATAGGCATTACCCCCTCACCCCAGCCCTCTCCGCATGGGAGAGGGCGTCAGGCAGCGACCGGAATTGACGAACGGTCGGAACCCCTCAGTGTTTCTTCGAAGCGTTTGTTTAAACACTCGTCGCACCGGCCGTCAGAGCCGGGGCCCACTCGCCTCACCTCTTGCCGCGGTGCGCGCGGATGCGGGATTGGGTCCCGGCTCGCCGCTTTGCGGCGTCCGGGACAACGGGAGCGGCTAGACAACGGCTTTCTGGAACCGGCGGTAGACGAAGGGCGGCGGGGCGGTTTCGGCTTCGCGCTCGGCCATCGCCACAAGCCCCAGATTGAATGAGGACTTCGCGCAGGCCGGGTCGGCATTTGCGGCATTGCCGGTCACGGCGAAAGCCTGGCAGCGGCAGCCGCCGAAATCGATCTCGCGGCGGTCGCAGGTGCGGCAGGGCTCGCGCATCCACTCCGTGCCGCGAAACGCATTGAACGCCGTCGAATCCATCCAGATGTCGCGCAGGCGCCGCTCGCGCACATTGTCGAACTTCAGTCCCGCGATACTCTCCGCCGCATGGCAGGGCAGCACCTTGCCGGACGGAGTCACGTTCAGGAACCGGCTCGCCCAGCCGCCCATGCAGGGCTTCGGCGTCAGCGCGTAATAATCCGGCACCACGAAATCGATGCCCATGATGCCCTTCAGGCGCTCCTGCGCGCGGGCGACGATTTCAGCGCTGCGCATGGTCTGGGCGTAGGTCGGCATCAGCGCGGCGCGGTTTTTCAGCGCCCAGCCGTAATATTGCACATGCGCGACTTCCAGCCGGATCGCGCCCAGCCGCTCGGCCAGGTCGATCACGGCTTCCAGATTGTCGATATTCTGCCGGTGCATCGGCGCGTTGACGGTCAGCGGCACGTCCATCTCAGCGAGCCAGCCGGCGACCGCGATCTTCTTGTCGAAGCCGCCCTTGATGTTGCCGATGCGGTTGGAATTCTCAGGGTCCGCGTCCTGGAACGAGATCTGCACATGGTCCAGCCCGCAATCGACCAGCCGGGCGAGGCGGGCGCGGTCGATGGTGACGGCGGCGGTGATGAGGTTCGAATAGAGCCCCAGCGCGCTGGTATGCGCGACGATCTCCTCGAGATCGGTGCGCAAGGTCGGCTCGCCGCCGGAGAGGTGGATTTGCAGCACGCCCATTTCGGCGGCCTGGGTGAAGACGGATTTCCACTCCGCCGTCGTCATCTCGTGGTTAACGCGCTCCAACTCGATCGGATTGGAGCAATAGGCGCATTGCAGCGGGCAGCGATGCGTCAACTCGGCAAGCATGCCCTCGGGGGCATTGGCGCAGATTATTTCGGCGCGGGCAGTGCTTTCATCGATCATCACCAATGGAATGGTCCTTGATGTAACCCTTATCGGCCAGATCCTGCAGAAGATCGGTAATATCTGCGCGGATATCAAGCTCAGGGGCATCGTAGGTCTTTGCGAGTTCGACGGCAATGGCGCCCAGGGAAATGCTCCCGTCGCAAAGCTTCAACACATCGACGGCGATTTCGTCCGGCTCGACGATGCGCTCCGGCGCCAGCAGGACCGTGCGGCCGCGCCCGGCATCATGGTGCAGGCGCACGAAGCGGCGCAGCGCGGGGCGGGTCGCTTCGGTGATGATGAGCCGCGTGCGCGGCGTGTATTGCGCTGTTTCAGCCATTCCGCACCGGTTTCATGAAGGCAAAATCGCAGCCCTCGTCGGCTTGCAGGACCTGTTCGGCATAAAGCTTATCATATCCGCGCAATGTGGCGGGGTCTCGTTGTGCGAGCGGGGTGGCGGCACGGCGGGTGGCGAGTTCGGCTTCGTCCACCAAGAGGTCGATGCGGCGGTTTTTCACCGAGAGGCGGATGCGGTCGCCATTGCGCACGAGCGCCAGCGGGCCGCCCGCCGCCGCTTCGGGCGCGATGTGCAGGATGATGGTGCCGAAGGCCGTGCCGGACATGCGCGCGTCGGAGATGCGCACCATGTCCTTGAGGCCCTTGGAGGAGAGCTTTTTCGGGATCGGCAGATATCCGGCCTCGGGCATTCCCGACGGGCTGGTCGGCCCGGCGTTTTGGAGCACTAGGAAATCGTCGGCTGTGACGTCGAGTTCGGGATCGTCGATGCGCGCGGCGAGGTCTTCCAGCGAGGTGAAGACGACCGCCCTGCCCTCCTTCTCGAACAGCGTCTTGTCGGCAGCCGAGCGCTTCAGGATCGCGCCGCGCGGGGCGAGCGAGCCGAACAGCGCGACGAGGCCGCCTTCCGGCTCCAGCGGCTCGGCGGCGGTGGCGATCACCTTGCGGTCGACGGGGCCCTCGTCGGTCGCGAGGCGCTGGCCGAGCGTTTCGCCCGTCACGGTCATGCAGTCGAGATTGAGCAGCGGCTTCAATTCGCGCAAGACGGCGCCGAGGCCGCCCGCGAAAAAGAAATCCTCCATGTAATTCGCGCCGACCGGCTTCAGGTTGACCAGCACCGGCGTCGTGTCGGAGAGCTCGTTCAGCCAGCTCAGCGGAATGTCGATGCCGCGCCGGCCCGCTATGGCGGCGAGGTGGATGATCGCATTGGTCGAGCCGCCGAGCGCCAAGAGGATGCGCAGCGCGTTCTCGACCGAGGCGCGGGTGATGATGTCGCTGGGCTTCAGTTTCGACTCGATCAGCCGGACGGCCGCCGCGCCCGAGGCTTCCGACGCGCGCAGGCGGTCGGCGTGGACGGCAGGGATGGCGGCGGTGCCGGGCAGCGACATGCCGAGCGCCTCGGCGATGCAGGCCATGGTCGAGGCGGTGCCCATCACGGCGCAGGTGCCGGCGGTGGTCGCCAGCCGCATCTCGATATTGCCGATCTGCTCCGCATCGATCTCATTGGCGCGGTATTTGGCCCAGAAGCGGCGGCAATCGGTGCAGGCGCCGAGCCGCTCCTCGCCATAGCGCGAGGTCATCATCGGCCCGGCGACGAGCTGGATCGCGGGCAGATCGGCGGATGCTGCCCCCATGAGCTGGGCCGGCACGGTCTTGTCGCAGCCGCCCATCAGCACGACGGCGTCCATCGGCTGGGCGCGGATCATCTCCTCCGTATCCATCGCCATCAGATTGCGGAATTTGAGGCTGGTCGGATTGAGGAAGACTTCGCCCAGCGAGATGGTCGGGAATTCGACCGGCAGCGCGCCCGCCGCCAAGACGCCGCGTTTCACGGCGTCGAGCATCTCCGGGAAATGGCGGTGGCAATTGTTGAAGCCGGACGGCGTGTAGGCGATGCCGACGATCTTCTTCGCCAGCATCTCCCGCGAATAGCCCATCGAGGAGGCGAAGGATTTGCGCAGATAGAGCGAGAAATCCCGGTCGCCGTAATTGGTCAGCCCGCGCGCAAAGCCGTGATCGTCGCTGTCGGTCATCTTCGTCGTCCTTGTTTTTGTTACTTTTCGTAATCCCCGCGAAGGCGGGGATCCAGTAATATTGGAGCGTATTGCGAAGCTGTGCCTGACCCCGAATGCTGCGGAGTACTGGATCCCCGCCTGCGCGGGGATTATGCTGGTGGAATCGGCTAAAGCTTCATCTTCACATATTTCGGCTCGAGATAATCCTGCAGCCCGATCGAGCCGCCTTCGCGGCCCATGCCGCTTTCCTTGATGCCGCCGAAGGGGGCTTCCGCCGTCGCCAGCAGCATCTCGTTGATGCCGACCATGCCGACTTCGAGGTCCTCATAGGCCCGGGTCGCCGTACCAAGATCGTTGGTGAACAGGTAGCCGGCAAGGCCGAAGGGCAGCGAATTGGCGCGGCGCATCACCTCATCATAGTCCTTGAAGGAGGTCAGCGGGGCGATCGGGCCGAAGGGTTCCTCGCGCATGACGAGGGCATCGTCCGGCACCCGGCCGAGCACGGTCGGCTCGTAGAAATGGCCGCGATTGAAATCCTTCGGCGGCTTGCCGCCGGCGAGGATCTGCGCGCCCCGGCCGACCGCGTCCTCGACCATGCCCTTGATGGTTTCGAGCCCGCGCTTGTTGGCCATCGGCCCCATCTGCGTGCCCTCTTCGAGCCCATGGCCGACCTTGATCGATTTGGCGATTTCGGCGAAGCGTCCGGCGAAGGCGTCGTAGCTCTTCTCATGCACATAGAAGCGCGTCGGCGAAATGCAGACCTGGCCGCAATTGCGGAACTTGGTACTGGCGCAGACCTCCGCCGCCTTCAGCGGATCGGCATCGGCGAAGACGATGACGGGGCCGTGGCCGCCCAGTTCCATCGAGACCTTCTTCACGCCGTCTGCCGCGAGATGCAGGATCTGCTTGCCGACCGGCACCGAGCCCGTGACCGAGACCTTGCGCACGATGGGCGAGGCGATCAGGTGCTTGGCGATCATGCCGGAATTGCCGGTGACGAAATTGACGACGCCCGCCGGGATGCCCGCATCGTGGCAGGCCTGCACCAGCGCGGCGCAGGAGGCCGGCGCTTCGCCGGCCGGCTTGATGATGATCGAGCAGCCCGCGGCCAGCGCCGCCGCGATTTTGCGCGCGGGCAGCAGCGCGGGGAAATTCCACGCCGAGAAAGCCGCGACGACGCCGACCGGCTGGTAGATCACCGCCATGCGGGATTCGCGCGTCCGCGCCTCGATGAGCTGGCCGTAGATGCGCTTGGTTTCCTCGGCATACCATTCGAACTGGTCGGCGGCGCCGTTGGTCTCGCCTTTGGATTCGGCGAGCGGCTTGCCGGTTTCGATCGACATCAGCGTGGCGATCTGGCTGTTGCGCTCACGGAGGAGGTCGCTGGCCTTGCGGAGTTTGGCCGCGCGCTCCCAGGGGCCGGTCCGGCGCCAGATTTCGAAGCCGCGCTCGGCGGCGGCGAGCGCCCGGTCGAGATCTTCGGGCGAGGCGTCGCTGATGGTGCCGACGGCCTCCTCGGTCGCCGGATCATGGACCGGCTTCACAGCGCCCGAGCGGGCAGGCGCCCATGCGCCGTCGATATAGAGCTGCAGGTCCTGATACATGTGAGTCTCCGATTCTGGCGCTGAAAAAGCCCCCTCACCCACCCGCCTGCGGCGGGAGCCCTCTCCATTGAGGGGAGTGGGCAAGCGGGCGCCATCTTGCTTTTTTAGCCCTCTCCCCTCGAGGGAGAGGGCGGGCGCGAAGCGACCGGGTGAGGGGGCTCGTTGTTGTTCTTGTTAAATATTCTGCCTGATATACCGGGCCTGGACGTCCTCGACCCAGTTGCCGACGTTCCACGAGCCGTAAGCACCCATGCCGCCGAGCGGATCTTCGCCCGCGTAGACCGGCACATGCACCAGCGACAGCCCGTCATGGGCGCGTGCCTCGGCCAGCGCCTTGCGCAATTCGTCCGCCGTGGTGCCGCCCCAGACCGCCTTGACGCCCGTCACCGACCCGGCCATGGCGACATAGTCGACCGGCACGCTGTCATTGGTGCGGAATTCGGCCTTGTACTGCGCCATTTGCAGGCCGGTGATCGCCGCCATGCGGCGGTTGTCGAACAGCACGATCATGCCACGCGCGCCGTGCTCGACGCCGTCGATCAGGATCTGCGGGTTCATCATGAAGGAGCCGTCGCCGGTGAAGGCGATGGCGTAGCGCGGGGTCTCCGCAGCGGCGCCCGCAAGCAGAGCCGAGACGGCAAAGCCCATATACGACGCACCGGTTTCGGTGAAGGTGTCGCCCGCCCGGTCGTCCTCGACGATCTGGAAGCCGTTCGCCTGCACGTCGCCCGCGTCGAAATATTTGGCCGCGCCTGCCGATTTGGCGAAGTCGGCGACGATCTTGATCGCGGCGGGCTGGCCGAGCACCGGCTGGCCCCAGACCTCATCCTGCAGCGGAGCGGCCTCGAAGCGCTGCCGCTTGAACGCCTGCCAAGCCGTCTTCTTCTCGCCGCAGGCCTTGAGCCAATCCGCCTTGCGCGCCGGATCGACGGCGTTCGACGCGCCGATGCGATCGAGCAGCCGCCCGATCACCGCCGGGATATGGCCGGGGAGCCCGACCGTATTGGCGTAATGCATCAGGTCGCCCCAGTCGCCATTGATGTTGATGACGGCCTTGGCGCTCGGATAGCCGACGCCGGAGCAGTCGGCCTGACAGACGGCGCGGGTGCCGATGGCGATCAGCAGCTCGGCATTCTCCATGGCGTAATTGCCCGAGATCGAGCCCTTGGAACCGCCGACATGCATGTTCTGGGGATGGCCGTCCGGCAGCACGCCGGTCGAGCCGGGCGACAGCACGACGGCCGCGCCGATGCGCTCGGCCAGCCCGCGCACCAGATCGCCCGCGCCGCGCGTGCCGCCGCCCGCCTTGATGGCGATGCGGTCATATTGCGCGATCAGCTTGACGGCCTCGTCGAAGGCTTCATTGCCCTGCGGCGCCAGAGGCGGCACGGCAAAGCGCTCCGGCAGCGTATCGAGATTGACCTCGGTCAGCTCCGGCTGGGTGTTGAGCGGCAGCAGCAGATAGAACGGCCCCGCCTTATAGGGATGATGCACGCAGGCCGTCCCGCGCCGCAGCGCGTCGCGCAGCGCGCCCGGCGTATGCAGCACATAGGATTCCCCCATCAGCGCGGTGAGGTGGCCGAACAGGCCCTGCTCGCGCTTGGGGATCTGCTGCATGTTGTAGCCCTCGCCCCGCGTCGTCTCATCGCCGTAGATGTGGTAGACGCCGACGCCGTTCGAGGCTGCCGCCAGCGAACCGGCCATGGCCTGCAAGGCGCCCGGCCCGATGGAGGTGACGACGGCGGGCGTCTCGCCATATTGCCAGGCGAGGCAGGTGGCGGCGTGCGCCATCTCGACCTCGTTGCGGCAATTGATGGTGCGGGTGACGCCGGCCTCCTCATAGATGCGGAGCACTTCGCCCAGATCCGTCGAGCCGTGGCCGAAGATGGCGAAATATTTGCGGACGCCTTGCTTCAGGAGGCCCAGGATCAGGGCCTCCGAAAGCGTCACTTCGAGCGTGCCGTCGAGCGCACCCGTCCTTAGCGCCGCGGAAAGGCCGCCCGCCGCCGAGATGGCGCGCGCCCGTTCCGCGATGCGCGTGCGCGGACCTGCCGCGCCTGCGCCGTTCAACATGACAGTCAGTCCTCTTTGGAAAGCGAGGGCATTGTTGTTAAGCGCCCTCTGCCTCGTCTGCGAAAGTCTTGCGGTAGCCGAAGGCCCAGGCGATGCCCTGGACGGCCAGCAGCAGGCTGATCGATCCCCCGAGCACGATCAGCGATGCGTTGTCGACAAAGGTGGAGTAATGGCCGCCCGACATGGTGAGCGAGAGCCGGAAGTTTTCCTCCAGCCGGTCGCCGAGCACCAAAGCCAGCAGCAGCGGCGCCATCTCGTAGCCGAATTTGCGCAGGAAATAGCCGGCGAAACCGGAGATCACCATCACCCAGATGTCGAAGGCGTTGAAGTCCACGCTGTAGACCCCGACCACCGAGATCACCAGAATGATCGGCACCAGATAGACATAAGGGATGCGCAGCAGGTTCACGAAGATGCTGACCAGCGGCAGGTTCAGGATCAGGAGGATGACGTTGCCGATATACATGCTGGCGATCAGCCCCCAGAACACCTGCGGGTTTTCGGTCAGCAGCAGCGGCCCAGGCTGCACCCCGTGAATGGTGAGCGCCGATAGCAGGATGGCGGTCGCCGGGATCGAGGGGATGCCGAGCGCCAGCAGCGGGATCATCGCGGTGCCGGTCACGGCGTTGTTGGCCGTTTCAGGGCCTGCGACGCCGGCGATGGCGCCCTTGCCGAACTGTTCCGGATGGCGGGACAGCTTCTTCTCGACGGCATAGGAGACGAAGGTCGAGACGATATGGCTGACGCCCGGAATGATGCCGAAGATCGAGCCGATCACCGAGCCGCGCGCGATGGCCGGGAAGGACTCGCGCAGGTCCTTGGCCCGCGGGATCAGGTCGCGGAACTTTGGCGTGATCGCCTTGATGGTGTCGGTCTTCTCCAGGTTGGTCAGGATTTCGGAGACGCCGAACAGGCCGATGGCGAGAGCGGCGAAGGAAAGGCCGTCCGAGATGCCGAGGCTGCCGAAGGTGAAGCGCGGAAAGCCGGTGAGCTTGTCCATGCCGACCGTGCCGAGCAGGAGGCCGAGCGAGATCATCGCCGCCGTCTTGATGCGCGAACCCGCCGAGACCAGCGAGATGACGACCAGCGCGAACAGGATCAGCATCACTTCGACCGAGGGTCCGATCTGGATCATCAGCTTGGCGAGCGGCGGCGCGATGAAGATCAGGCCGAGGATCGACACGGAGCCGCCGATGAAGCTGCCGACGGCGGCGACCATCAGGGCGGGACCCGCGCGGCCCTGGCGGGCCATCTCATGGCCGTCGATGCAGGTGACGACCGAAGCCGCTTCGCCGGGAATGCGCACGAGGATGGAGGTGGTCGAGCCGCCATACATCGAGCCGTAGAAGATGCCGGTCAGCATGATGATGCCGGTGGTCGGATCGAGGCCGAAGGTGAGCGGCAGAAGCAGGGTCATGCCGGCGAGTGGCCCAAGGCCCGGCAGCACGCCGACGATGGTCCCCCAGAGGCAGCCGATAAAACAGTATAACAGTCCTTGCCAGGAAAGGGCCGTTCCGAAGCCGTTGACCAGATAGTCGAAACTTGACATGTGATTATCCTAGCAGGATGCCCCAGGGCAGTTGCAGCCCAAGGAGGATCTGGAAAAAGTACCAGATGGCGACCATGCTTACGGCGGAGGAGAGCGCTGCGTAGACGACGTTGATGCGCGCGATCAGAACCAGCAGTACAAAAGCAAAAATCCCCAGGGTGAGGTAGGCGCCGAGCGTTTCGAACAGCGGCGCCACGAACAGCATCGCGACCATGACGATGATGACGTCCCGGTGTCCGAGATCGTGGGTCTCGCCGGTGGGCTCGGAAGCCCAGGTCTGGGCGATGATCCATACGCTGCAGAACAGCAGCGCCAAGGCGAGAAGCATCGGAAAGAAGCCGGGTCCCGGCAGTGCCGTCGAGCCCCACTCCAACTGCGATGACTGGATGATGAAGAACATGGCGATCGCGGCTAGCGCGATACCGCCGGCCAATCCGCAGCGCCGGGTGCAGACCGAGCGCGGCCAGGAGCCGGACTTCTGCGCGGGCGGCAATTCCTCGCTCAATGCCACAGGATAGTCTCCCCATAAAGTGCCGGCGGCGCGGCGCCATCATGCGCCGCGCGGCCGGCCTTGTTCGCGTCGGCTACTGCGTCTTCTTCATGCCGAGCTGGCTCATGACCTCGCCCAGCTTCTTGTCGTCGCTGGCGATCAGCTTGCCGAAATCGGGCGCCGGCAGGAAGGCCGGGCGGAAACCGACGGTCTTGCCGGCTTCGACGAATTCAGGCGAAGCGACGGTCTCTTCGATGGCCTTCTGCAGCTTGGCGACGACTTCCGGAGGGGTGTCCTTCGGGGCCGCGATGCCGCGCCACATGTCGAGCTGGACGTCGAAGCCCTGCTCTTTTGCGGTCGGCACGTCCGGGAAGATTGGATCGCGCTCGCGGCCGAGCACGGCGATGATGCGCAGGTCGCCGCTCTTCACATGCGAGACGAAGGCGGCCGGAAGCTGCACGGCGCCTTCGATGCGGCCGCCGAGCAGGTTGACGGTCGCCTGACCGGTCTGGAAGGGCACGTCGATGGTCTTGGCCCCGACGCTGGCGAACAAAGCCGCCGCCGAGAGGTGGGTGTGGCTGCCGGCACCCGAATTGCCGATGCGAACCTTTTCCGGGTTGGCCTTGGCGTATTCGAGCATTTCCTTGAGGTCTTTCCACGGCGCGTCGGCCTTGACCGCGAGCGCCGGCGTCTCGACGCTCACCCGGGCGACGGGCGCGAAATTGTCATAGGCGAGCGGGAGCTGGCCGGAATAGTAGGTCGTCGACATCTGGTTGGATGTCCAAACGATCGAATAACCGTTCGGCTTCTGCTGCGAGATATGCACGAGACCAGCCGCGCCGCCGGCGCCGGTGCGATTCACCACCGGAACCGCCACGTTCAGGCGCTTCGCAATGCCTTCGGCCAGATGACGGGCCGTCACGTCCGCGGCGCTGCCGGCGCCGAACATCACAGTCATTTCGATCGGCTGCTCGGGAAATTCTGCCCGGCTCGGGGTCGACCCGAGCCCAGTGGCGAATACCAGCGCCGCCGCCGACGCCAGAATTACTCCACGATTTACTTTCGTCATTATGCGTCCTCTCCAATACGGGCTTTCGCCCCAACGCTCGTTTTCTAACTCCAATGAGGGTCCAGCGCCATCTTTTGGCTTAGGCCGCAACGCCCTTAGTGCGCATAGCTCTTTCTGCCAGCGCGGCGAGAATTTTCTCGGGCGTTGCAGGCAAAGACTTTATTCTGACGCCAACCGCGTCATATATCGCATTCATAATGGCAGGCGCGGTCGGGACCAGCGCGGGCTCGCCGATGCCCTTGGCGCCGAGCGGGCTCTTGGGATCGCGGTCCTCGATGATGGTCGTATTGATCTGCGGAATATCCAAAGATGTCGGCAGGATATACTTGGCGAAACCATGGGTCTTGGTGTGGCCCTTGTCGAGCTGATAGTCCTCCATCAGCGCCTGGCCGAGCCCCTGCACCACCCCGCCCTCGATCTGGCCCTCGACGCCGCGCGGATTGATGGCGCGGCCGACATCATGCGCCGCCCAGATGCCGAGCACCTGCACTTCGCCGGTCACCGTGTCGACCTCGACTTCGGCCACCTGGCAGCCGAACACATAGGCCTGCCAGGGGCTGCCGGTGCCGTTGACCGGATCGAGGCCGGTGCCATGCGCGGTGAAGGCGCCCGAGCCGACCGGCACAATGCCGCGCTTCTTGCAGAGGTCGACGGCTTCCTCCATCGACATGCGCAGATTGCTGCCCTCGGACCAGATCTCGCCATTGAAGGCGCGGATGGTCTCGGTCTCGACGCCCCAGACCTTAGCGATTTCGGCATCGAGCTTGGTGCGGGCGTCGCGGCAGGCGAGCGCCACGGAATTGCCGATCATGTAGGTCTGGCGGGTGGCGCCGGCATGGGCGGCCTCCGGCGAGCGGGCGGTGTCGTTGTCGCCGATGGTGATGTCCTCGGGGCGGACGCCCAGTTCCTCGGCGGCGATCTGGGCGAGCACGGTCAGGATGCCCTCGCCGATCTCGGTGACGCCGGTGACGATTTTGCCGGTGCCGCCGTCGTCGAGTTCGGCCCAGGCGCCAGCGCGGTCGATGGTCGCCGTGCGGGCTATGCCGTACCAGGAGGCCGCCACGCCGCGGCCGCGCATTTTCCGCTGCATCATCATGCGACTTCCTTCTTCACTTTGGCGACCGCCGGAGCGAAACGCGCGCCGAGCGTACACGGCGCGCGCGTACCCTCGCCGCCGAGATCGGAGCGGCTTTCGCCGCGCCCCGGCGCGCCGGCCTCCCAATGCGAGGCGGTTTCGGCGGCGTCCAGCACCGTGCCGATCGAGACTTTTCCGAGCGTCTGCTGCGTATGGGTGATCGCCCCGTCCTGCATCATGTTGCGGCGGCGGATCTCGAACGGATCGAGGCCGAGCTTTTCCGCGCAGATATCGAGATGGGATTCCGTCGCGAACTGCGCCTGCATCGCCCCAAAAGTGCGGAAAGCGCCGGAGGGGGTGTTGTTGGTATAGACGCCGATTGTGTCGATCTTGACGTTCGGGATGTCGTAGGGGCCACAGGCCAGGATCGCCGCCTTGCGCATGACGCCCTCGGTGGACATGCCGTAAGCGCCGCCATCGGAGATCATCTTGAATTCGACGGCGGTGATGCGGCCATCGTTCTTCAGGCCCATCTTGTAGGTGATGCGGGCCGGATGGCGCTTGGCCGTCGAGATGATCGACTCCTCGCGGGTGTAGACGAGGCGCACCGGGCGGCCGGATTTCATCGCGGCGAGCGCCAGCATGCCCTGGTAGATCATGTCTTCCTTGCCGCCGAAGCCGCCGCCGACCGGGCTCATGATGAACCGCACCTTGTTGATCGGCTTGTCGATGATCTTGGCCAGCATGTGCCGGTGATGGGTGATGTTCTGGCTCGGCGAAATCACCGTGACGACATCGTCGTGATCGACATAGGCGAGGCCCGCCTCCGGCTCGAGATAGGCGTGCTCGACCTGCTGCGTCTCGTAATAGTCCTCGACGATCAGGTCCGCCTCGGCAAAGCCCTGCTCGACATCGCCCTTGCGGATCGGGATGTGCTTGGTGATGTTGGTCGGCGCGTAATCGTGCAGCACCGGCGCGCCGATCTTCATGGCGTCTTCCGGGTCGAACACCGCCGGCAGCTCGTCATATTCGACCTTGATGAGGCGCAGCGCTTCCTTCGCCGTCAGCACATCCTCGGCCGCGACCGCCGCCACCGCCTCGCCGACATAGCGCACGATGCCGCGCGCCATGATCGGCTGGTCATGCACGAACACGCCAAAGCCGTCCTCGCCGGGAACGTCGGCGGCGGTGATGACGCAGGCGACACCCGGCAGCGCATGGGCGGCGCTGACATCGATAACGCGGATGCGGGCGTGCGGATGCGGGCTGCGCAGCACCTGCATATGCAGCATATCCGGCATCACCATGTCGCCGGCATAGCGCAGGCGGCCGCTGACCTTGCTCGGCGCGTCGAGACGGCGGACATTGTTGCCGATGAAGGAGTTGCCGGCCGGGTCGGGCTCCAGCGCCGCCGCGCTCAGCCGCCCGGCGATGACGTCGCGGGCGATCTCCACGGCCTCGAAAATCTTGGTGTAGCCGGTGCAGCGGCAGATATTGCCGCCGAGCCGTTCCTTGATCTCCTCGATGCCGGCATCCGGGTTCTCCCGCAGCGCCGAGGTCGCGGCCATCACCATGCCGGGGATGCAATAGCCGCATTGGCTGGCGCCGGTCTTGTGAAAGGCGCGCTGCACTTCGGTGAGGTCGCCGCCCTTCGGCGCCAGGCCCTCGATGGTCTCGATGCGCGCGCCGTTCGCCTTGCCGACCGGCATCAGGCAGGATTTCACCAGCTTGCCGTCGACGAAGACCGAGCAGGTGCCGCATTCGCCGGCGCCGCAGCCTTCCTTGGTGCCGGTCATGTTCAAGTCGTCGCGCAGGAAGTCGAGCAGGCGCAGATGCGGCGCGGCCCGGCGCTTCACTGCCCGGCCGTTGATGTGCATTTCGAGTTCGAGATCAGACATGCGCTGCCTCCCTTTGCGCGGGGCCGGGCTGGGGCGCGCCGCAAGCCACCAATGCATCTTCGATCGCTGCTTCGATGAAACCGCGCACCACCGCGCGCCGGTAGTCCCGCCGCGTCCGCGAGGCGACTCGGTCCGCCGGCAGCCCGGCCGCATCGGCGACGAGCTGGCGGGTGATGCGCTGGCCGCGCAGCATGTCCTCGATATCGGTGAGCCGCAGCGGCACCGGGCCGACCCCGCCGAGCGCCAGGCGGACATCTTCGAAAATCTCGCCGCTCGGATCGGTCTTAACGAAAGCCGCCGCGCAGACCGAGGAGATCACCAGCGAGCGCCGCTGGCCGACCTTCTGGAACGAGCCGCCATAGCCCTCCATCGACTCGCAGATGATGGCGGTAACGATCTCATCCGGGCCGAGCGCCGTCTTGCCGGGCCCGCGCAGAAACTCGGCGACCCGCATGGTGCGGCGGACGATGCGGTCGCCGTCGAGCCGGGCCATTTCGATCTCGCCGTTCATGGCGATCACCGGCGGGATGCCGTCGCCGGCCGGAGAGGCGTTGACGATGTTGCCGGCCAGCGTCGCCTGCTGCCGGATCTGGTCGTCGGCGAACCAGATGGCGCAGAACGGCATGGCCGGCAGATGCCGCCGCAGCGTCTCATCTTCAAGAAACTGTTGATAGACCACATTCGCGCCGAGCCGGACCTTGCCAGCCTCGACGGTGTAACCGCATAATTCCTTCACGCGGCTGAGGTCGATCAGCGATGGCAGATGCACGTCGCCAGCGCGGCCTTCGCGAGCCCAGGGCAGGATATCCGTTGCTCCGGCCACTAGCCGGCTGCCGCTTGGAGCGCCCCTCCAGAGCATGAGCGCTTCTTCGAGGCTGGTCGGCATCAGGTAGTGGTCACATGTCAGCATACAGAACTCCGTAAGCACAGCGGGTCTGGTCGAACCGCGGCAGCTCGGTCGTCTGGCAAAGCGCAATATTTGGGAGGCGTCTCCCAACAACGCCGGAGCCTTCCGTTCCGGCATGAGCGGAACGCGGCCCGATCTTGTTAATTGGGGCACGGCCTCTTCAGGACCGTGCCCTAGGATTGGCGCGGGGCGGTTATTCCGCCGCGATCGCCTGGACGGACGCGGCGTGATCGTTTTTGACCACGACCTTGATCGCGTCCTCCACCCGGTCCTTGGCGTAGCGTAGCGCCTCGGGCAGGTCCTTCATCGCGAAGGTATGCGTGTGGATCAGCGTGGCGTCGAAGCGCTTCTGGCGCATAAACGCCTCGGCGCGGTGCGTCGCCGTCTTGCCCTCGCCTCTGATGCCGTAGAGGTAGATGTTGTTGCGCACGATATGCGCGACATCGACCGCCGGGGATTCATGCGGGAAGGCCGCGAGACAGATCTTGCCGCCGCGATTGACCATCTGCGCGGCTTCGTTGATGCCGTTGGCGGCGGCCGAGCATTCGACGACGTAATCGACGCCCTTGCCGTTCGTCAGCCGGCGCACGGCCTCGACCGGGTCCTCGTTGCGGACGTTGATGACGTAATCCGCGCCCAGCTTCTTGCCGATCTCGAGGCGGTTGTCGCGCGTGCCGGTCAGGATGACGGGCTGCGCGCCGAGCGCCTTGGCGACGGCGACCCCCAAGAGGCCGATCGGGCCGGGGCCGGTGACGACGACGCTTTCGCCCGCGACCAGGCCGCCGAGTTCGGTCAGCCCGTACATGGCGGTGCCGGCGGTCACGACGAGGGTTGCCTCCTCGTCCGACATGCTGTCATCGACATGGATCAGCGTGTTGATGTTGTTGACCTGGTACTCGCCGAAGCCGCCATCGGTGGTGAAGCCGTTGGCGCGGTGACCCTTGTTCACCTCGCCGTAATTCTTCCCGTAATTGTGGCAGGCGGTGTACATGCCCTCGCGGCAGCGCTTGCACTGGCCACAACCGGCGTGAATTTCAACGGTGACGCGCTCGCCGATCTTATACTCGTCGACGCCGGGCCCGAGCGCGACGACCGTGCCCATATATTCATGGCCGGGCGTAAAACCCTTGTTGAAAGGAAGGCCCCCCTGGATCTGGGCAGGGGGGCCATTATGGATGATCTCAAGATCGGTAGCGCAGATCGCCACCGCATCTATGCGCACCAGCACTTCCGCCTTCGCCGGAACCGGCACTGGCTTATCTTGGTAAGTGAGCTGGCCGGGATCACCCAAAACCCATGCTTTCATCATGTCCGGGATTTTATATTCCGGGCTCGTTTTTACGCCTTCAGGCATGGGCATGACATAAACTCCCTTTGTCCCTTCAAAGGGACGTTTATCCGTTTAAACCCGGTTCGGTGCCGCGCCGTCCTTCGGCGAGCCCAACCGTTCGGAAATCGTTGCCGCGCAGAGCTTGACCGCGAGCTTGACCTTCTCGCGCAGCTTGCCCTTGGCGCGCATCTGCGGCATCGAGCAGCTCACGGCGGCGATGACCGCGCCGGCATGATCGCGCACCGCCGCGCCGATGCAGACGACGCCGGGCTGGAATTCCTCATTGTCGATCGAGAAGCCGTTGCGGCGCGTCAGCCGAAGATCCTCCATCAGCCCGGCGATGGTGCCGATGGTCTTTTCGGTGAAGCGCGGCAAGCCGTGATTGGCGATGACGCGGGCGATCTCCGGCTCCGGCAGCCAGGCGAGGATCGCCTTGCCGGTCGCCGTCGCATGGGCGGCATTGGACTTGCCGATCGCATCCGAGCCGACGCGGACCGGCAGCCGCGCGTCGAGCTTGGCCAGCGTCACCAGCGCATAGCCCTGCATGACGGCCAGATGCACGCTCTCGCCTGTCGTGTGGTTGAGCTGGCGCAGCTCCGGCATGGCGATTTCGGAAATGTTGAACTGCTTCAGCCTGGAATTGGAGAGCTCCAGGATGCGCGCGCCGAGAAAATAGGTGCGGGCGCGGCGGTTGCGGCCGACATAGCCGCGCTTGACCAGCGTCGCCAGCAGATGGTGGCAGGTCGAGCTGTTGAGCCCTGACTGCGCGGCGATCTCGCCGAGCGGCAGCTCCGAATTGGCGGCGGCGAGAATGTCGAGCAGATCGAGCGCCCGCTCGATGGACTGGATGGTGCGCGCGCTCCGGATCCCCTCCGAAACAGCCTGTGGCAGAGCCGCGCCGCCGGCGCCGCTTTCCACCATTGGACTGTTATTTACTCCAGGGATCTTCACGAAGAGTGGCTCCAAATCTTGGCTCCGTCGGTGATCGATTTGAAACACGACTGATCGAGCAATGTCAAACGCCATTCGCCATTATCGAATGAAATTTGACATTGTGAAATTATCGTCCGGAAGCGGGACGGTTTATGGCAAGCCGGAGCCTATTCGCGAGCGGAAACCGCGCAAAAAAGCCCGCCGCGCCGGTGCCGGCGGGCGGGCGATGGGGCATTCGGCCGGGAGGCGCGGGGCGAATCCGCGCTTCCCGCCCGACGCGATCGGAGCGCGTGCCTTCGAGCGGTTGAGATGGAGCGGCCCAGCGCGCGGCGTCTCTCGTCGTACCGAGCCGCCATCGACTCTCCCATCGGGAGATGGTGGCGCGCGAAGCGTGCCGGGTGAGGGGGTAATGCCTATCGGTTGGCAAGGTCCGTCCTACCGATAGGGATTACCCCCTCACCCTGTCCCTCTCCCCATTGAGACATTTGCGTATCGAAGGTCCTCTCCCGTCGTCCCGGACGGCCGTCAGGCCGAGCCGGGACCCAATCATATTTCCGCTATCGCGGCGGCAAGTGGAGAGGCGAGTAGGCCCGGCTCTCACGGCCGGGGCGAATGATTCGAAGTTTTGCAAAGGGCTCCCACGGGAGAGGGAACTCGGCTGCCGGCGTGCTTTACGGCTTCCTGCCCCGCTTCAACGGGCCGGCGGCGGCACCGGCGCCGCGGCCTCGAAGCTCGGCACCTTGGACGGCGTCACGTCCCAGGCGGAGCGATTCTTCGTGAACACCACCATTTGCGGCTCGAACCAGTCGCGCTCCTCCATGCAGCCGACCGCGAGCCCGATAAGGCCGGGGCGGGCGCTATTCTCGCTGAACAGGCGGCTGCCGCAGACCGGGCAGAAATGCCGGGTCACCAGATTGCCGCTATCGGCCGTCACGGAAAAGCTCCGGGTTTCGCCATGAAGGGCGACGCCGTCGGCCTTGAAGAAGGCGAGCGACATATGACCCGTTCCGGAAGCGCGCTGGCAATCGCGGCAATGGCATTGCGACATCCGCACCGGCTCGCCCGCAACCTCGTAAGAGACTGCGCCGCATAGACATTTACCCGTCACAAAGGCCCCGTCTGGCATCTTTGATCCTCCCCATTGACGTGGTCCCAATGACCTCTTCATATCATCGCTTCGCCGGGCGGGCGAACACTTGGCCGCGCCGGCAAATTATGGCTGCGGCGCAAGGTCCAACGCCTCGAACACGCCCCGCCGGGGCCTTACATATGCCATTGCGGCGCATATAATAATTTGAGCAGGGCCGAATGAGGTGGATGACAAGCCAAGGCTTGCCCCGGATGCTGAACCGCGATGCGGGACGGCTTGCGGGGCTTCATTGTGCAAAAAATCCACAAGCCTATGAAAAACCGCTAGAGTAGACGCTAAGAAGCGCCTAAGCGCCCCATGGGAGGCGAGCATGGACTACAACAGGATTTTCGACGACCGGCTTGGCCAGATCCACGCCGAAGGCCGCTATAGGGTCTTTGCCGATCTGAAGCGCCGCTGCGGCGCCTATCCGCAGGCCGACCAGTTCGCCGACGGCCAGGCGCGCCCGGTGACGGTCTGGT